>JAIEMJ010000005.1 GCA_019752335.1 Bryobacteraceae bacterium | reverse complement strand
GTGGCGGCGGCGGAGGTATGCGGGGCGGTGGCGGCGGAGGCGGCGCGGCTGGGCCCGTCCAATAGTCCTACACTGGGCCTATGGCCTGTGCCGGAACGATTACGCCCATTCCCCCGGGCGCTACGCAGCTTGAATTCTGTTACGACTACTTTGACCCGCCTTCGCGGCTTCAGGCCCAGCATCAGCCAGCGTTTACGCTGAGCGTGCTGGGCCTTAGTCTTGAGGAGCAAGCCGCGGCCTTCGCCCTCATCCCGACGGATCCATCACGGCCTTCCCACTGGTTTAAGGCGCGGTGGGGCCGCATGGGTACGGGCCCCACGAACTTCATGCCGATCCCGGCGCAGACCGAAGAAGATGACCGCGTCGGCGTGACGCTCTATGGCCACAAGACCTCCAACTTCAACTGGCGTAGCTGCCAGTGGGAGATCGTGGAAGTGGTCCCTCCTCGCTCCTATGAGATGCCGTTGCTGGACGGCGAGTTGATCGAGATTCCCAACAACCAGGCGGCGCCACACGCCTTTCGCGACGGCGTCGCACTGGCGAATCTCGACTTGCTGGCTCCCGGTAAGCATGAGGAACTCTCGATTGAGAAGGAGGCCGAGGCGCATGGCAAGAGCTATCTGATTCACTTTGGCGGCCGCATCTGGCGTCGCTGGCTGGACGGGGAGCCGCACGCCGAGCCGCTGGAGTTGCTGGCCTTCGATCCCGCTTCGCCTCTGCTGGACGGGGCGCTGGAGGGGGTTTGGGGCGACATCGGCGGCCAGGAAGAAGCTAAGCGCGAACTGATCCGGGCGATCCAATGGCCGGTGCTCTACCCCGAGTTGTTCGTCTTGTTTAAGCGGCGGCGGAGCCGGGGCGTGTTGCTGTACGGTCCGCCCGGCTGCGGCAAAACGCTCCTCGGCAAGGCCGTCGTGAAGCTGTTGGCCGCCCTGTACCGGCGCAAGGCGGAGGACGGCGGCTTCCAATACGTGAAGGGCCATCAACTGCTCGATCAGTACGTCGGCAACTCGGAGAAGATGGTGAAAAGCCTCTTCGACGCCGCGCGACGCTGGAAGGAGACGCGCGGCTATCCGGCGGTGCTTTTCTTCGACGAGGCTGATGCTTTGTTTAAGCGTCGCCCCTCCCGCGAGAGCGGCTTCACGCTGGTGCCAGCCTTGCTGGCCGAAATGGACGGCATGGATGACTCGGGCGCCTTCGTGATCCTGGCCACGAACCGCGCCGATGCTTTGGACGAGGCGATTACGCGCCCTGGCCGCATCGACCGGCGGATTCGCATCACGCGGCCCGAGCAACCAGCCAGCGCTCGCATCTTCGCCATTCACCTGGAGGGTGTTTTTCTGGCCGAAGGCCTAACCGCCAGCGCCTTGGGCGAACTCGCGGCGCGCGAGCTTTATCGCCCGTCCCAAGTCGTCTCGGAGTTGATGCTGGAGGAGACTGACCGCCCCATTGAACTGCGCCTCAGCGATCTGGCGAGCGGCGCACTGATCCAGAACATCGTGGACCGGGCGACGGCGAACAAGATGGCCGATTGCATTGAGCGGGGGGTGCGGGAAGGACTCGCCGAAAGCGACCTGGTGCAGGCGATCAGCGAGGTATTGACCGAGCAGCGGGAAAGCAAACACGTGGAGGAGTGGCAGGAGATGGCCGAGCGCCACGGGCGCCGGGTGGTTGAGGTCCGGCGCCAGGGCGCGTAGCGGCTTTTATTGAACGCTGAAGACGCGCGCGGGTGAGAAAGCACCCGTCGGACCGTTGCGAAGCGCGATCGTGTACATGCCGCGGGTACTGAGCGTGGTTTCGGCGCCCAGGATGGTCGTCGAGCGGTCACGCGGTGTCACCACGCAGGGGGTGGCGCAGCCAGGGCCCGTGAAGACGATCTGTACCGTCGCTGGATCAAAGCCAGAGCCGATCACCCATACGGCGAATGGCGTCGCCGCGCGTGGGGCCGGGTAGAGGTAGGCCGTCGTGAAGACGGGCGCCGGAGCCGTCGGGGCCGGAGGCGGGGTGGTGGGTGGCGTGGTGGGCGGTGTGCCCGAGGCCGGATACATCGAGAGCGCTCCCGCGCGATCGCCGCCTTCCAGCGTGCGCTTCTTGGTTTCCCCCGCGCCCGCCGTGGCCCACATGGTCTGCTCGCTGCAGGTATTGCCCGAAGGATGGTTCAAACCAAGGGCGTGGCCGAGTTCATGCGCGGTGACGTTTTCCACGTCGAACTTGCCCGCTTCGCCCGTGGTGGACCAACTCACCGAGCTGTTGAAGGTCATGGTGAAGCGCCGGATGCGATTCAACGAGTCGAACTCGATGCGGGTGGAGGCCAGCGTGGAGGCGCCCGATACCGTGCCGATCAGCAATTCGTTGGCGCTTGCGGCGTCGGGGCGGAATTGGAAGCCCGTGCCCGCGCGTGTCCAGGAGGTGGCTGACGCGTCCAGCGCCGTCCGCCAGGTGGCGGGAATCGTCGTGCCGAGTTTGTACGTGGCGAGCGCATCGGCCCACTTCGGCCCCAGCAGAACAAAGCAGGCCGCATCGGGGGCCGGGGGCGTGGCCGCCGCCGTTTGATTCAGGAACATCTCGGCCCGGCGACGTTCGCTCTCGGCCATCGGTTCCTGCTGATCGTCCAAGTGCTGGCGAACCTTCGAGAGCACCTGGGCGGCGGACTCGCCGAGTTCCGGCACATAGCCGCCGCGGATCGTATACTTTTCGCTCGGCTGGTCGCCTTCGAAGAACACCATGACTGACTCGTCGGCTTCAAACGAGGGCACATCGGTGAAGACGACGTGCGTATCGCCTACCACGCCACCTTTGACCTGAAAGGTCCGCACGCCGGCGGACTTGCGCCCGCGCTCCTTCAAAGAAGCGCCTACCCGGACGCTCACCTCTGTGTAGATTTCTCCATCGGAACCATAAAAACTACGGCTCGCGGCCACCTCGCCCATGACAATGCTGGTGGCCGATTCGGTTCTTTCGCGCAGATCGCCGTTACGGCTCGCCCACAGCGACGAACCCATCAGGCTGATCAAACAAAAAGTAACAATGCGCATGAATTTCTTTTCCCGTTCTTACTTGGAAATATCGACGACTTCTCGGATCGCGTGGCCCCATCATGCCACGAACATTGGACTTTTTTGCAGTTTCGGAAGTAAACAAATGGTAAATTGGGCATTCCCCCCAAAGTACTTAGGGTTAAAGTACCCCTGAAAGTACTAAGGTCGCGCGGGGGTATTCCCCCTTTAAGGGGTGAACTCGTAAACTCTCCGTTTCGAGCCCCGCGCTCGAGCGCCACAACATCCAGATCCGATTCCATCCTACCCCATTCGCGCAAATTTCCGCCCGACCGGATTCCCTAACTATTTTGAAATGTTCGTCTTACGGTCTGAAAAATTTGCGGCAACGGCAATTTTCTCCCTCCCCCCTGTTCTCCGGCCGCATTTTGTGATAACGTTCACGCCATTCCAGTTCCACTTAACTAGGCATAGTGAGGAAGCATCATGCGTAAGTTAGACCTTGTCGTCGGACTCCTGTGGATTGCCCTGTGCGCGCTTCGCGCGCAGACCGGAGGGCAGATCACGGGCGAGGTGAAGGACCAGAGCGGCGCGACCCTCCCGGACGCCGTGGTGACCGTCACCAATAGCGCCACCAACGTGGCCCGCACTACCGCCACCAACTCGGCTGGTCTCTACAGTTTTCCGGCCCTCACCCCAGGCGTTTACCAGGTGAAGGTGGTGGCGCCGGGCTTCCAGTCCGCGGTCACCAATGACATCCAGCTTCAAGTGCAGCAGACCGCCCGCATTGACTTCTCCCTCGCCGTCGGCCAGGCCACGCAGACGCTGGAAGTGGCTGCCAACGCCGCCGCGCTCACCACGGACAACGCCACTGTGGGCACCGTGATTGAAGAGGCGCGCATCAAGGACCTCCCGCTGAATGGCCGCAGTTTCTTTAGTCTGGTCGCCTTAAGTCCCAACGTCACGTTCGGCTTCGTACCTGCTGCCCAAGCGGCCGGACGCCTCGGCGGCTCGCGTGGCGCCCTGACGATCGCCATCTCCGGCGGGCGCTCCACCTGGCAGAACTTTACCCTCGACGGCATCACCAATACCGACATCAACTTCAATACCTATATCCTCCAGCCCTCGGTTGACGCCTTGCAGGAGTTTAAGGTTCAGACGGGCATCTACCCCGCGGAATTCGGACGCGCCACCGGCCAGATCAACGTCTCCACCAAACCGGGCACCAATGAGTATCACGGTACGCTGTTTGAGTTTCTGCGCAATGATAAGCTGGATGCGCGCACCTACGACTTTGCCTCGTCCACGCGGAGCGCCACCAATCCCTCCCCCGGGAAAGCGGCCTACCGGCAAAATCAGTACGGTTACACGCTCGGCGGACCGGTGGTGATTCCCAAGCTCTACAACGGCAGGAATCGCCTCTTCTTTATGTCTAACTTCGAGGGCTACAATTCCCGCCTTACGTCGCCCTCTTTAGGCACCGTCCTGACGGACCCCATGCGCGCCGGTGACTTCTCCTCCATGCTGCCGGCCTTCGCCTTGGCCGATCCTACGTCGCGCACCGGCACCTACCCCAACATCACCCAAACCCGTTTTCCCAACAACCAAATCCCCGTCAGCCGTCTCAGCCGCGGCTCTCTCACCCTGCTCAAGTGGATGCCTTCTCCGAATCAGCCCACCCCGCCCGGCTTACCCTTTCGCAACTACCAATACGCGAATAAGACGCCGGTGGACAAAAATACGCTCACCCAACGGATTGACTTTAACGAAAGTGCCAAGTCCCAGTGGTTCGGCCGGTTCAGCTACAACGATGAATCCACCTTGGCGGTGCTACCCACGCTGGGCTTGAACGATGGCAACACGCTGTACACTCGCGCCAGCCAATGGGTGCTTTCGAACGTCCGCACGATTTCCGCCACTAAAGTGAACGAAGCCCGGTTCGGCTATAACTCACTCTTTAATAACATCACCCAGCAACTCGCCGGCGTTGAGGACGTCAGCGGCGCCATCGGCGTTCCGGTCAAAGTGACCGACAGCAATTCCTGGGGCGTCCCGAATATTTCGCTAGCACAAAATCTCACTAGCTTCGGCAATCCCACGAGTAGTCCTTTCCAGATCAATAATAAGTACTATCAATTGATTGATAACTTTTCGTGGGTGATTGGGCGGCACTCGCTGCGGATGGGCGGCGAGTTTCGGATGAATCAATTTCCGCAACTGGGCAACGAGTTCCCGCGCGGCCAGTTTCTGTTTAATGGCCAGTTCACCAACACCATCACCCCAACCGGGGCTACGACCGCCACGCAGGCCGGCGGCTACACGGGCGCCGACTTCCTGCTCGGACATCCGAACAACTCCATCATCGCCGTCGCACTCGCCAGCGCCGAGTTCCGCAACCACGAATGGGCTACTTACTTCGACGATACATGGCGGCTCAGCCCGCGGCTTACCGTCACCATGGGCTTACGCTGGGAAGTGATGCAGCCCTTGCTCGATAAATCCGGCCGCGAGGTCAATGTCCAACTCAATCAACCGCTCCCCAACGAAGCTAATGTGAAGGATCTTAGCAAGCATCCCGTCTACGTTCGCACCGGGAGTGGCAACTTCTACGACGATGTCCAGTTCCGCTACGCGCCTTACTGGGCGACGCCCAACATTGGGTCAGCGCCCGTGGGCGGCTTGCCCCCGCTGCAAACCGTGCGCGATGGGCGCCTGGGCCGCCGCTTGATCAATACGAATTATCGCAATTTCGCGCCGCGGCTGGGCATTGCCTACAGTCCCTCCGCGGCTTGGTCTATCCGGGCTGGGGTGGGTATCTTCTATTCCGAGGAGAGTAAGAATTCCGTCTTCGACTTCAACCGGGGCTTAGGCGGACGTACCGGCCAACTGACGCCCACTACTTACGGCTTACCGTCTTTCAGCTATAACAATTTCATCGACACTTCGTCTCTTCCGGTCACCCTGCCCATCGGTCTCACCTGGGGCGGTAATTCTCACCTGCCGAATACCTCCACCATTCAATACACCTTGAATATTCAACGCACGTTGGCCAAGTCCACGGTACTGGAAACCGGGTACATTGGTTCTCAAAGCCGTCACCTGTACTATTTAGCCAACCAGAATCAGGGCATCTTGAATCCGAGCCTTCCCGTCGTTCAGCGGCTCCCCTATCCTGAGTGGGGCGCGTCCGGCATCCAATGGATCAATGCCGACGCCAATGGCAGTTACAATGCCTTAAGCGGCAAGCTTACCCAGCGCTTCGGCGCGAGCCTGAATGCGCTGGTGAGCTATACCTGGTCCCGGTCCATCGACGCGACGAGTAACATCCGTGGTACCGTCGGCAGCACTTTCTCGCCCCAGGACGCGCGTTGCCCGGTTCGCTGCGAAAAGGGCCCTTCGGACTTCAATATTCCCCACCGCCTCGTCGCTTCCGTTCTCTACACTCTGCCCTTTGGTAAGGGACACCGTTTCCTCAACCGTGGCGGAGTGGTGAACCAACTGGCGAGCAATTGGCAACTCGGCACGATTTCCACGCTGCAAAGCGGGAGCGCCGTGAATACGTCCGCGTGGGATTCCGGGGGCACTAACTTTGTCTCCAACGCCACACGGCTCAACTGTGTGCCGGGCGTCAGTCCTTTATTGCCAGGAAACAACCAGAACGGTTGGTTCAATCCCGCCGCGTTTAGTAATCCCGTGGCTGGCGTTTTCGGAAATTGCGGACGCAATGCACTGCGCGGCCCGTGGATGGGTAACCAGGACCTTTCGGTACACAAGCTCTTCCCGCTTACCGAGCGGCGGAATATCGAATTTCGCATGGAGATGTTCAATGCCCCGAACCATGTTCTGCTGACCGCTGGGGGGCAAGTGGCCTGGAACAATGGCTCCAGCCCCAACGCCGCTTCCACTTTCGGCAAACTGACGGGACTCTCGTCGCCCATGCGTCAAATTCAATTCGCTTTGAAGTTCAACTTCTAGAGAGGTATACACTCATATCAATGCAAGGCATTGTGTATACGGAGACCGTGGTGCATATGGCGCCAGCGGCGCTAGTGAATCTGGCGCCTTACCAACTGGTGATGGTGGAACTGCCCGGTGGCCGGCGCGTCACCGGCCGCTCGGAAGGCGACCGCGTCTCGATTGGCGCCCCCGTCGAAGTGGCCGCGGAACGAGATGGCGTTCTCTTCTTC
This sequence comes from Bryobacteraceae bacterium, assembly GCA_019752335.1. GTDB lineage: Bacteria > Acidobacteriota > Terriglobia > Bryobacterales > Bryobacteraceae > JALHNI01. The sequence goes on along the minus strand of JAIEMJ010000005.1, from coordinate 168,936 downwards.
CGGAGGACCGCATGAAGCTCGCCGCCCGCATGTCGCAGTTGAGTGGTGAGGGCGCCTTTGAGGTGCTCCAGAAGGCGCGTGCTCTAGAGGCGCAGGGCAAGCACATCATCCACCTGGAGATTGGCGAGCCCGACTTCGAGACGCCGAAGCACGTCATTGACGCCGGCAAGTCGGCGCTCGATGCCGGCTTTACCCACTACGGGCCTACGCCGGGCGACCCCGAACTCCGCGCCGCTCTCGCCGCCCATGTCGCCTCTACTCGCGGCATCCCGGTTGAGCTCGAACAGGTCTGCGTCGTCCCCGGCGGCAAGCCGATCATCTTCTTTCCGATCCTCGCTTTTGTCGAGCCCGGCGATGAGGTGCTCTACCCGAACCCCGGGTTCCCGATCTACGAGAGCATGATCAAGTTTGCGGGCGGCGTGCCCGTGCCGGTTCCCTTACTGGAAGAGCGCAGCTTCAGCTTTGACCTGAACGTGCTGCGCGACAAGCTCAGCCCGAAGACAAAGATGCTGATCCTGAATTCGCCGCAGAATCCGACCGGTGGCGTGATTCCGGCCGAAGACATCCGCGCTATCGCCGAACTGGTCCGCGAGCGCGATATTGTCGTTTTGTCGGACGAAATCTACTCACGCATTTACTACGGCGAACGGCCTCTGTCGATCGCGAGTGTCCCCGGCATGGCCGAGCGCACCATCATCCTGGATGGCTTCTCGAAGATCTACGCGATGACCGGTTGGCGGCTCGGCTACGGCGTGATGCCCAAGTGGATGGCCGACGCGGTGAACATGCTGATGGTGAACTCGAACAGCTGTACGGCCAGCTTCACGCAGCGCGCGGGTCTTGCGGCCATCACCGGCCCGCAGGACGACGCCGTCCGCATGGTGAGCGAGTTCCGCAGCCGGCGTGATCTCTTCGTGCGCGAGTTGAACACGATTCCCGGCGTCCGCTGCCCGGTGCCCGAGGGCGCCTTCTACGCCTTCCCGAACATTGCGGGCACAGGCTGGAAGAGCAAGCCGCTAGCGGATGCGTTGCTCGCCGAGGGCGGTGTCGCGTGCTTGGCCGGGACGTCGTTTGGCGCTTACGGCGAAGGCTACTTGCGCTTCTCGATGGCCAATTCCCTGGAGGCATTAAATGAGGCGGCGGCGCGGATCAGGCGGTTCCTGTCACGCTGACGGCGTACCGTTGAGCCAGCATAGCGAATTCTTGGCCTCTTCAAGCGCTTGAATTGCCTTCTCGCGCGAAACCGTCGGAAACTGCCGCAAGAATTCACCGAGCGCATGACCACCTTCCAGGTAGTCGATCAAGTTCTTAAACGGTACGCGGGTTCCTTGGAAACATGGCGTCCCATGCATGATCTCCGGGTCGGATACGACGGCTCGGTCTGCCATAACAGCTTCATTGTAGCTTGGCGCAGTTACTCTCAAGGCAAATGGTAGGCGCGGCAGGGATCGAACCTGCGACCCTCAGCTTAGAAGGCTGATGCTCTATCCAACTGAGCTACGCGCCCACGGCTCTCTTCCAGTGTACCTTCACGGACGCAGTGCCTTGGCGGTGCTGACGCCTGTAACGAGCCGTACGGCGTTCGCCTCGCTGTCACCGACGTAGATCTTGCCCTGCCGGTCGACGTAGACGCCGTGCGGACGGGCCGTCGCGCAGGCTAAGGCGTTGCCGTCCTGGCCGTCGCCGCGTTGGCCGGTGCCGAGCACCGTCTGGATGGTGCCGGTCTTCAGGTCCACGCGCCGGATTGTATGCGACTCCGTGTCGGTAAAGTACAAGCCACCATCCGGCGACCAGGCCACGCCCTTGGGACCATTCAGCGTCGCCGTGAGCGCGGGCTGGGGAGCCGGGTCATAGCCCTTGGCGCCGCTGCCCGCCAGATGGCTCAGCCTGCCATCGGCGACGCGATAGAGCTGATTGCCCTCGCGCAGGGCCAGATACAGATTGCCTGCCGGATCAAAGTCGATGGCGCGAGGTCCGTTTAAGGGCGTGGTGGGGGCAAACGGGGCGCCGTTGGGGGTGGGGAGCTTCTCGCCGTTGCCGGCGATGGTCTCGATCTGGCCGCTCTTTAAGTCGATCCGACGGACGCGGTTGTTGCCGATGTCACACAGCACGAGGCGGCCTTGGGGATCGAAGGCGATAGAGTGCGGCTGCCGAAACTGCGCTTTCACCGCCGGGCCACCGTCTCCGCTGAAGCCCGGCTGCCCGGTACCCGCCACCGTCGTGATGACGCCGGTCTTCTTGTCCACGCGCCGCACCAGGTGGTTCTTCATCTCGACGAAGAAGAGGTTGCCCGCTGTGTCGAAGCGGACTTCGTAGGGCTCAAACAGCAAGGCCTGCGTGGCCGGACCGCCATCGCCCGCGTAGCCGCTCTTGCCCGGCGTGCCGGCGACAATGGTGAGCCGCTTCGTCTTCAGGTCCAGCCGGCTCACCACATGCCGGTCAATCTCGCAGATGTAGAGGGCCTTGTCGGGTCCGATCACCAGGCCGTAAGGATTGCGCGTCTCCCGCGTCAGGGTGCTTACCGTTTGGCTGAAGAGGTCAGCCGCCAGACAACAGATCACGCACAGCTTGTTCCACCGCATCGATTTCGATCACCTCCAATTCGCTCTTCGCCAGTATCGTCACCCGCCGGCCACGGGGCGCCCACACCTCCGGACGCGTCGGACCAAACAAAGCCAAAGTGGGCGTACCTACCGCCGCGGCCAGGTGCGAGATGCCCGAGTCATTGCCAATATACACGCTCGCCGAGGCCAGCCATACGGCCAGTTCACCCAGGGTGTCAAAACGGCGCGCTTCTGCCAGCTTCTCGTCTGGCCCCGCGGCGAACTCGATGGGCAGCGGAAGCCGCAACGCCCGGAATCGTTCGAGCGGCCAGTTCTTCCGGGCGCCCCCAGAAAACGGATGAATCGCCGCGAAATGACGCGGCTCTTCGGGCATTCGGATCCTGGGAGTCGCCGGCAGCGGACCTCCGGCTTGCCGCATCAGGAAGTCCGCCGCGTGCGTGTCGCCGTCGGCTGGGGGCAGGGCCGGATAGAAGCGGAAGGGCAGCCCCAGGGCGTAGACCGCGGCTTGGAAGCTTTCGCGATTCGTGCCGTACCAACTGACGATGTCGTCGAAGCCGCGGAGACGCTCGACGAGCCGCGCGTCGGGCCGGACGCAAGGCAGGCCGAGTTGGTCGAGTCCGGTGCGCGCGATGGCGTCCACGGCGTCGGCGAACTGCACTAGCGGCGTCACCGCGCTGGGCACCCAGACCTCGGTAAAATCCGCCCGTAGGTGCTCCATCGCGGGCAGCGCGACGATGCAGTCGCCGATGGCGCCGGGGCGAATCAGCAGCCGCTTAACCGCCAAGGGCGCTCCCAAATTCCCGCACCGCCACCACGGTCAGCCCGATGCCGATCAACGTCATCACCGCGGCCGACGCAATCGCGACATAGTGAAAGCCATGCGACTCGCCCGCACTCTCCGGCAGCCAGCGCTTCGCGTAGACCACCAGCACTCCGACACTTGTGAGGACGCCCGCCATGCCCAGGCTAAAGGCCACCAGCAGTCCCAGGCCGAGCGGCAAGCGGTTCAAAGCCATCGCGCCCAACAGCAGCACCAACGACGCCGGGCAGGGAACCAGTCCCCCACTCACGCCGAGCGCGAGCAGGCTGCTCATCGTCACGGCGCCCGGTGGCGCATGGTCATGCGTGTGCCCATCGTGGTCGTGATGGTGGTGGTGATGATGATGGTGCGCTTGAAAGATTCTGACCCGCTTCCACAAAAGCCACGCGCCGAAGACGACGATGGTAAGGGCCGATGCGACGCTGAGATACGGAAAGATGCGCTCCACCGGAATCGTCTGGGACATCGCCAGCACCACCAGACCGAGCACGAAGACGGTGAACGTGTGGGTGAAGGTGGTGATCGCGCCCAGGTACACGGCGTGCTGCCAGGTGCCGCGCGAACCCACCAGGTAAGCGGCTACCAACGTCTTGCCGTGGCCGGGTTCCAGGGCATGAAAGGCACCCATCGCGAAGGCGATGCCCAGGGCGGTGAGCAGCAGTTGGAAGGGCAGTTCGCCGCGGCGCATCAATTGCGAGAGCAGGTTGGCGCGGCCGAGTTCGCTGAAGTCCTCGGCCTTGCGCGAGTCGCTCTGCGCGGCGGGCGGTTGGGCCAGCGGAATCACCTTGGTCTCGGCTACTGTGCCCTCGGGGCCCATTACGAACCGCGCGCGGCGGTCCTGTGGAATCTTCAAGGCCGCGTCCAGCGGATAGTTGGTCAGCGCGCGGCTGAGGTCGCGCCCTGGCTGATGGCTCGATTCCAATAACGCAACGCCCTCGGCGCGTACCGTAATCTCCTTCCAGCCAGCCCGGCCGGGGAAGTTCGGATCCTCGTACTCCAGTTCGTCGAGGTTGCCGGGCAGCTTTAAGGTGGCCACGATCATCATCGTGCTCATGCCGCCGGCGCCGATGCCGGGGAAGGGCGACGTGGATTCGTGGAAAGGCTCGATCGGCTTGCCATGCGAGCGAAATCGGAGGGCATGCACCCATTCGCGCATCACCTGGTCCGTGCTTTCGCCCGCCTTCCAGCGCTCTTCCAACTTTAAGCTGGGGATCTCGGCAAAGTCCACGGCGTAGGTGACCACGATGCCGTTCGGGCGCAGTAAGAATCCGGTATATTGCCCGATGGAGAAATTACCCAGGGGATGGGCCAGAAGGCCGAGAGTCGAAAAGATCCAAATGGCTAGCCGCCGCTTCATTACAATGAATTGTACGCCCTACAGCATGAAGATCGTCATCACCGCCAGCGAAGTTCCTCTCAGCGGCCCTTTGGTCGTTCCGATTGGCAGCATCATCACGATGGAAGCCCGCGACTTGGCGGGGCGCCGCGGCGTCCTGATCCGCGAGGTGCCCGCCAGCGAAGTGCCCGTCGTGCGCGATCCGCAACGCACCGTCGTGCTCGGCAGCGACCATGGCGGCTTCGCCCTGAAGGAGAGCTTGAAGCCACTGCTGGAGTCGCTCGGGCTGCTGATCAACGACCGCGGTGTTCACCACGGCGAGCCGGCCGACTATCCCGACATCGCGCTCGCCGTGGCCGAAGTGGTGGCCAGCGGCGAGGCCATGCGCGGCATCATCGTCGACGGCGCGGGCATCGGCTCCGCGATGGCGGCCAACAAAGTCCCCGGTATTCGGGCGGCGCTTTGCTACGACCGCGCGACGGCCCGCAATTCGCGCGAGCACAATCACGCCAACGTGCTCACGCTGGGCGGCCGATTGCTCACCGCGACGCAGGCCGAGGATGTCGTCCGCACCTGGATCGACACGCCCTACGGCGGCGGACGCCATCAGGCGCGGATTGATAAGATCGCTCAGATCGAACGGCGCTACAGCAAATGATCTCCCCCAATGAACTCGACCAACTGGTTGCCGAAATCGGCGAAGCGATTCTGGCCCGCGTGCAAGGCCAAGGCGGCAAGGCCGAGGGGCTGAACATTCCGGACCTCGTCTGCCCGGGCTGTACCCAGCGCTGCGTACAGACTTGCCAGGCCAAGACGAAACAGATTGTCTCCTGCGGCGCGGACCGCGTGACCGCCAGCGCCAAGGTAACCCAGGTGGACTCGGCTCTCGCCCGCCTGATTGACCACACGCTGCTGAAGCCCGACGCGACGAAGCCCGAGATTCTGAAAGTCTGCGCCGAGGCCCGCCAATACGGCTTCGCCAGCGTCTGCGTGAATCCCTACTGGGTGCCCACTGTCGCGGCGGCGTTAGCCGGTTCTCCGGTGAAGGTCTGCACGGTGATCGGCTTTCCCCTCGGCGCCAATACCACCGAGGTGAAGGTACGGGAGACGGAGGTAGCCTTGCGCGCGGGCGCGCAGGAGATCGACATGGTGATGAACGTCGGCGCGCTGCGTTCGGGCGACGCCGAGACGGTGAAGCTCGATATCGCCGCCGTGGTGGAAGTGGCCCATCGCGCGGGCGCCATCGTCAAGGTGATTCTCGAAACGGCCTATCTTGACGACAACCAGAAGGCCACCGCGTGCGCGCTGGCGAAGCTCGCCCACGCGGACTTCGTGAAGACCTCCACCGGCTTCGGACCCTCCGGCGCCACCGCGCACGACATCGCGCTGATGCGCTCCATCGTCGGCCCGGACATGGGCGTGAAGGCTTCGGGCGGCGTGCGTACGCTCGCCGATGTCCGCCAGATGGAGGCGGCCGGGGCCACGCGCATCGGCGCCAGCGCGAGCGTGAAGATCGTCAGCGGGGAAGGAGCGTCCAGTGCCGGAAAAGGTTATTGACGCGCCACCCACGGAGCCTCGGCGAGCCGAACGGGTGCGCTTCGACGAGCGCGCCGACCTGCTGGACTTTCTGCTCGAGATCTCTTCGGTTACCGGGCAAACGCTTGACCTGGACCGTCTGCTGGTGGAAGTGGCCGCCATCATCAAGCAGGCCGTACCGCACGACCTGCTGGCCATCTTCCTCTACAGCGAGCGCCGCAAGAGCCTCAGCCTGCGCCACGGCATCGGCCACCGCGAAGAGTTGATCAAGAACCTGCATCTCGGCTTGGGCGAGGGCATCGTGGGCACCGTGGCTGAGACGCGCCAGCCGCTCCTGGTGCCGGACGTCCGCCAGGACGCGCGTTACCTGGCCAGCCTAGATGCCGTGCGGAGCGAAATGGCCGTGCCGATGGTAGCGCGCGGCAAACTGGTGGGCGTGATTGACCTGCAGGCCACGCGCGACGCCTTCCATTCGGACAAGGACCTCGCCCTGCTCGGCGTGATCGCCTCGCGCGTCGCGGTGGCGATCGACAACGCACGCCTGCACCGGCGCGTACAGCGCAACAATCAGACGCTGCGCACGCTCGCCGACGTCGCCCGCGAGTTGTCTTCCATTCTTGATTTGGACCAACTGCTGGAGCGCCTGGCCGGCAGCATCAAGCAGTTGATCAACTACGATGCCTTCAGCATCATGCTCGTCGATGACCAGCGCCAATTGCTGCGCCATCGCTTCAGCAAGCGTTTTGACGAACGCCTGAAGCTCGACAACATTCCCATCGGCAAGGGCGTCACCGGCGCGGCGGCGCTGGAGCGCACCGCGATGCGCGTCGCCGATACGCGCAGCGATCCGCGCTACATTCCCACGCACCCCGACATTCGTTCGGAACTCGCCGTGCCTTTGATCACGCAGGATCGCCTAATCGGCGTGATGGATCTCGAAAGCGAAGCCCTCGGCTACTTCAGTGAGGACCACGCGCGACTGCTATCGTTGCTCGCGCCGCAGATCGCCGTCTCCATTCTGAACGCGCGGCTCTATGAGGAACTCGCGACTCGCGAGCAAAGCATGGAGCAGGATCTGCGGGCCGCGCGCCGCTTGCAGAAGGTGCTGCTGCCGCGCGAAGCTCCCAGCATTCCGCATCTCGATGTCGCTTTCCACGCCAAGCCAGCGCGCGAAATCTCCGGCGACATCTACGACTTCTTTGAGCATGCCGGCGACTACAGCATGTTCGCCTTTGGCGATTCCAGCGGCAAGGGTGCCGCCGCCGCGCTTTACGGCGCGCTGGTCACCGGCCTGCTGCGTTCACTGGCGCCCCGCCGCCGCGGCCCGGCCATGCTGATGCGCTCGATCAACGAAACGCTGATGGAGCGCAAAGTAGATGCGCAATTCGTGACGCTGCTGGTCGCCCTGTGGGACGGGCAGTCGCGCGAGTTGATCATGGCCAACGCGGGCTCCATTCCGCCGTTTGTCTGTCGCCAGGGCAAGGTCCGGCGTTTGGACGTCGCCGGCGTGCCGTTGGGCTTGCTCGAACAACAGGAGTACGAAGAGACCGTCTACGCGACGTTGCCCGGCGACGTCATCCTGCTGGTATCGGACGGCATTGAAGATCAAGTGAATCTGGACGGCGTGCAGTACGGCCAAAGCCGCCTGATGCGCTTTCTTCCCGGCCTGGCAAACCTGACGGCCGACGAGATCGTGAAGGCGCTCGACGCCGACGTCGAACGCTTTCGCAACGGCGCGCCTGTGCAGGACGACCAAACGATCATTGTCATTAAGGTGAGTTAGCTGCTTGCGAAATCCCTACGCCTACCAAAACAACGAGCTGTACTGCGACCAGGTGCCCCTCGCGGCGATTGCCGCTGCCGTGGGCACGCCCTGCTACGTATATTCGCGCGACGCCATCCTGCGCCGCTATCGCGAGTACGACGAGGCTTTCGGCGCGCATCCGCATCAGGTGTGCTTCGCGGTGAAGGCGAACTCGAACCTTGCCGTGCTGGCCTTACTGGCCCGCGCCGGCGCGGGCTTCGATCTGGTCTCCGGCGGCGAACTCTACCGCGTGCTGGCCGCTGGCGGCGATCCCGCGAAGGTCGTCTTCTCGGGCGTCGGCAAGACGGATGAGGAGTTCGCCTATGGCCTCGAAAGCGGGATCCATAGCTTCAACTGCGAGAGCCCGGCGGAATTGGTTCGCCTAAGTGCCGTGGCGGCGCGCCTGGGCCACACGGCCCGCGTGGCGCTGCGCGTCAACCCCGACGTCGACGCCGTGACGCATCCCTACATCTCCACCGGCCTGAGCGAGAACAAATTCGGCATCGGCATCGCCGAGGTGGAGCAAGTCTACGCGCACGGCGCCGGCTTGCCCGGCCTATCGCTGATCGGGGTGAGTAGCCATATCGGCTCGCAGTTGCTCGACGCGGGACCGCTCGAAGAAGCGCTGGGCAAGATGCTGGCGCTGATCGGCCGGCTGCGCGGCGCCGGGTTCACCGTCAGCCATCTCGATATCGGCGGGGGGCTCGGCGTTCCGTATGAGGCCCACGAGCAGCGGCCCCCGGTGGCTGCCTTTATCCAGCGCGTCTGCGAACGCACCGCTGGCTTGGGGCTCACGCTGATGACCGAGCCGGGCCGCTCCATTGTCGCCGAAGCGGGCGCCCTGGTGACACGAGTGCTGTATCGTAAGCAGAACGGACAGAAGCAGTTTGTGATTGTCGATGCCGCGATGAACGACCTCATTCGCCCGTCGCTTTACCGGGCGCATCACGAAATTCTGCCGCTCCGCGAGAGCTGGGAAGAGCGCGAGCCCGTGGATGTCGTGGGCCCGGTGTGCGAGTCCGGCGACTTCTTCGCCAAGGATCGCCGCCTGACGCCGCTGGACTCTGGCGATCTGGCCGCCCTGCTCACCGCCGGCGCCTACGGCATGGTCCTCTCCTCGAACTACAACTCGCGCCCTCGGGTGCCCGAGGTGCTGGTGGAAGACGGCACCTGGCGCGTGATTCGGGAGCGCGAGACTTACGCGGACCTGGTCCGCGGGGAATCATTGTGATCCACTAAAGAGACGCGATGGTTTCGGTGCTCAATCTCAGCAAGGTCTACCCGCTCTACGCCCGGCCCGTGGACCGGCTGGTAGAGTCGCTGCCGTTCGCTGGTACCCGCCACACGGACTTTGCCGCCCTGCGCGACATCAGCTTCGACGTCGCTCCGGGCGAGATGCTGGCGCTGGTGGGCCCCAATGGCTGCGGCAAGAGTACGCTGCTGCAGATCGTCGCCGGCATTCTGCCACCCACGCGCGGCTTGGTTCGGGTGCAAGGCCGCATCGCGGCGCTGCTCGAACTCGGCGCCGGCTTCAACCCGGAGTTCACCGGCCGGGAGAATGTCTTTCTGAACGCCGAGTTGCTCGGCCTTTCGCGGCCCGCCATCTCCCGCGTGTTGCCGCAAATCGAGGCCTTTGCGGAGATCGGCGCGTTTCTGGATCGCCCGGTGAAGGAGTACTCCACCGGCATGTACGTCCGCCTCGCTTTCGCGACGGCGATTCACGTGGAGCCCGAAGTGCTGATTGTGGATGAAGCCCTCGCCGTGGGCGACGCGCGCTTCGCCAATCGCTGCGTGCGTAAGTTCGACGAGTTGAAACAACGGGGCGTCACCACCCTGTTCGTCTCCCATGACCTCGGCCTGGTGAAGCGCCTCGCTGACCGCGCCATCTTCCTGCTGAACGGCCGCATGGAATACGCAGGTGACACCGCCGAGGCCATCAATCGCTATGTGGCGCACGTCCACACCGCCGACGTGGAGCCCGTGCCCGCTAGCCTCGAGTCCGCGGGCCATGGCGACGGCGAGAGCCGCATCACGAACGTCCGGCTGCTGCCCAGCGACAAACTGGCCAGCGGCGACGAACTGATTGTCGAGGCCACGGTGCAGTTTCACACCGCACAAGCCGCGCCCGTGTGCGGACTGCTGATTCGCAATCGCCAGGGGCTCGACGTCTACGGCACCAATACGCGCGTGGAAGGCACTGGCCTGGGCCCGGTGGAGGCTGGCGAGACCGTGGTGGTTCGCTTCGCCCTGGCCGTGGCGTTGGCGCGCGGCGAGTATACCGTCACCGTCGCCACGCAGCATCCCAACGGCGCCAGCCAGGACTGGCTGGATGACGTGTTAGCTTTTAGCATTACCCATTCGAAAGACTTGGCGGGCGTGGCTGACCTTGCTGCCAGGATTGAGGTGCTTACCCATGCGGGTATCAGAAATTCAAGAAGCTCTGCGTGAGGCCGGCCTGGATGGCTGGCTCTTCTTCGACCATCATCTGCGCGACCCGCTCGGCTACCGGGTACTCGGCTTCACGCCGCCGCGTACGCCGAGCCGTCGCTGGTATTACCTGGTGCCCGCGCACGGCGAGCCGCGCAAGCTGGTGCACTCCATCGAAAGCGGGATGATCGATGCCCTGCCGGGGCGCAAGCACGTTTACGCCGGTTGGCAGACGCTTACCGACGGCTTACGCGAACTGCTGGCCGGCTGCCAGAAGGTGGCGATGCAGTATTCGCCGCATTGCGCGATTCTCACGATCTCGATGGTCGACGCCGGGACGCTCGAACAGGTGAGGGCATTGGGCGTCGAAGTGGTGACGTCCGCGGACCTCTTGCAGCAATTCGAAGCGCGTTGGAGCGAGCAGCAGTTTGCCGGGCACCTCGAAGCCGGACGCCGCGTCGACGCCATTCGGCGCGCCGCTTTCAAGAGCATTCGCGCCGGGATGACGGAGTTCGCCGTGCAGCAGTGGATCCGGCAGGCCTTCGCGCGCGAGAATCTCGTTACCGACCACGGGCCGATCGTCGCCGTGAACTCGAACGCCTCCGATCCGCACTACGAGCCCACCGCGGAGCGCACGGCGATCATCAATCCGGGCGATGTGGTGTTGATCGACCTGTGGGCCAAGCTCGATCACCCGGGCAGCGTCTACTACGACGTCACCTGGACGGGCTATTACGGCGCCGTGCCGCCGGATCGCGTGCAGAACGTCTTCCAGGTGGTTACCGAAGCCCGCCGGCAAGCCAGCGCGCTGGCGGCGCCCGGTCTGCAAGGCTATCAGATCGATGACGCCGCGCGTGGCGTCATCCGCGAAGCCGGTTACGGCGACTACTTCTTCCATCGCACTGGCCACTCCATCGGCGAGGACGTCCACGGCAGCGGCGCCAACATGGACAATCTCGAGACGCACGATACGCGCACACTGATTCCGGGAACTTGCTTCTCCGTGGAGCCGGGGATTTATCTGCCGGAGTTCGGCATTCGCTCCGAGGTGAACGTGTACGTCGGTCCGCTGGCCGGCCAAGTGACGGGCGAGGAGCAAACGGAATTGGTACGCGTGGGATGAGGTGGCTGGCCCTTTGCTGCTTGGCTGGTGGGCTTTGGGCCCAAACCCGCGAGGGCAACACGGTACGCTTCGCGCGCGCTGACGGTGGCGCGGAGATCGAGTGGATCAGCGATAAGAGCTTCCGCGTCGCTCGGCGCTTTGGCGCGCCGCTCACGCCTTCGCCGGCAATCAGCGGAGAAGTGAAGTATACGGTGCTGGAGCGCGAGCCGCACCTGTTGCTGAAGAGCGTGAGCTTGACGATTGAGGTGGACCCGGCGGAGTTCCGCTTGCGCGTGCAGGATAGCAGCCGCGGAGTGTGGCTGACGAACTGGGAGACGCTGACCGCAGGCGCCGTGGACCGCGCTCTGCTGCCCGAAGAGCGCATCTATGGCATCGGGGCGCGCGAGGCTCTGTCGCTGGATGCGCGCGGCACGAAGACCGAGGCTTCCGCCGCATTGGCCGTGTCGAGCCGCGGCTACGGAGTCTTCTTCGCCGGCGGCCCTTATCTCTTCGACCTCACCCAGGGCTTTCGCGTGAAGGGGGGAGCGCCCGATCTGGTGGAGTATGTCTTCTATCTGGGGCCGCGCTTGAAGGATATCTACGAGCGACACACGGATATTGTGCCCCAGCGTTGGTTCCTGGCGGCGCAACACGCGCGCGCTTTGAGTCCCCTAGCGCGGCCGCCTTATGCGAAGCCGGTGCCGTTGTCGCTGCCGGCGATTCTGCATGCGAGCTTGGCAGGAGTTACCGTGCCAGCCGTCGACTGCCGGACGAAGCGCGAAGCCTGGTGCGACTACATGCCCGTCATGGTGGGCGAAGATACACCATTGCGCCGGTCACTTGAGCCTTACTTGGTCACTTACTTGCAGGAAGTGAAGGACCGCGGCTATCCCGTCCTGCGGCCCATTCCTTTGCAATATCCCGGAGATCTGGCCGCCGGCGCTAACGCGGATGTATTTATGCTCGGTGACGAGCTGCTGATCGCACCCGTCGTAGAACGCGACGTCCGGTTCCCGATGGGTATCTGGACGGACTTGCGCACGAATCAGACTTATTCTGGGAAGCAGTCGCATTCAGTGAAAGGCCCTGGCCTGCCAGTATTTGCCAAGAACGGCGCGTTAGTGCCCTTCGCGCGTGACGGATACTACGAGGCGCATTATTTTCCCAAGCTCGGCGGGGAGTTTTTCATTTACGAGAGTGACTTATCGCAGTGGACGCAGTTACATGCCTCGCCGGCGGGCGAGTATTTGCGTCTGGAGTCCGAGACGAAAGTTAGCCGGGACTATGAGTGGATCGTGCATCATGTGAGCAAACCGGTGAGTGTCGAGAGCGAGGCGAAGGTGACTTGGCGCTACGACGAGGCGCTGAAGAATCTGCATGTCCGGCATCACGCCGCCGCGGGCAGCGATGTAATCGTCAATCTGCGTTTCGCGGATGGGCCGCTGCATGACTGACCTCCACTTAGTCACGAAGGCCGCGCACTACGCCGCGCAAGCCCACGCGGAGCACCGTCGCAAGAATATTGAGGCGACTCCCTACATTAACCATCTCGCCGAAGTTGCGGAGCTACTAGCGAGCGCCGGCTTGCCTGCGTTCGTGGTTGCGGCTGGTTACTTGCACGACACGATTGAGGACGTCGAAGTGACTTACGAGATGCTCCATACTGAATTCGGCGTGGCGATTGCCGACTTAGTACTTTCCGTCACCGACGAAAAGCATTTGCCCCGGCACGCTCGTAAAGAGCGGCAGGTAGAGCACGCCGCTATAGCCAGCCCGGAGACGGCGGCGATTAAGTTCGCGGATAAGATTAGTAACTTGCGATCAATGGTTAAGTCGCCGCCCCACGGGTGGAACGGCGCGCGCGTACAGGAATACGTGACCTGGGCGCATCGTGTTGTGTCGCGTTTACCCGCTCCGAACGCGTACCTTGTGCTCCGGTACGAAGAAACCCGTCTACTTCTTGGCCATCTGGTCAGCTAGCCAGGGCAGATAGCCGGGCAGGGCACTCCGCCGGATCAGCAGCAACTGGTCAGTGCGTTGTCCCGCCGTAGCTACGCCCATGGCGATTAGGAGCCGGTCCTTGCCGATGAGCCGCACGCGGACGGGCCAGGGCGGCTGATTGTCAGCCCGGAAGTAGTAAGTATGGCTCGCTGCTAACGGAAACAGGCTATCGACTTGCACCGGTTCGCGATAGTTGCGCGTGATGCTGACTAGCTTGCGATCAGACTTGCGAAAAAGCAATACGTGGCTCTGGTCGTGGTGATCCGCCACGTCCAACTGTAGAAACCAGGAGAAGTTAGCCGGACCGGCGTCGGCGGAATGGGAGGGAGGGCCGAGTCGGGTGGCTACCTCGGTGGTGGTTTCGTCTAAAGTAAAGCGCAGTAGCTCGTGTCGCGTATCAGCCGTGGCGCCGTGAAAAAAAGGCGGTGTGGCGAGAAGCCACACCGCGCAAAGGAGATGGGAGGTCGACATCCTATTTCCCGATCGATTTCGGATACTTCGTGCCGCTCACCATCAGGTCCAGCATTTTGTCGATATCGCTGGTGTCCACACTCAAGGCGGCGGCCATCTTGAAGAAGATATCGGTTTGGTCCATGTAGCCGTTGAAGAGGAAGGCGCCGGGGCCTTCGGCCGTGACCGGTACGCTGGAGCCGGTGTGGTCACCGGTACGGAAGCCGACCGCCAAGCGACGGAGTCCGGCACCGGCGTTGACCGGGTAGCCGGTGCGGGCATCGAGGCGGTAAGCGGGGGAGCCGAAGTAAGTGGAGTAAGTGCTGCTGGCCGGGTCGGCGGCCACGTTTCGCGGAGCGTAGCTCAAGGGCATACCGGTGGCGCCGCCGTTGTTGGAGGACGTGGTGCTGCTGTTGATAAAGGGCAGACCCGCGCGCGCGTTGGAGGCGGCGTCGCCATACACCGTAAAGTCCTGGTCGCCCGCGCCCGTCTTGAAGGTAACTTTGTCGCTTTTCGACCGGTTGAAGTATTCGGTGTCCGGCGAGTTACTCACGCCAATAATGTGCATGGACTGATCGTGATCCGCGGTAACCACAATCAGGGTATCTTTCGTAAATCGTTTCGCCGCCCAAGCCCGGGCCACGCCGACTGACTTATCCAGCTCGATGGTGTCCCAGATCGTTCCCGCGGCGTTGTTCGGGTGAGATTGCTTATCGATAGAGGCGGCTTCCACCATCAGGATAAACGGCGTGCCGCCGAAGCTGGTGGAAAGCACTTCGATGGCCTTCTGGGTCATCAACTCTAGCATCGGCTGATCGGTGAAGGCGCCCAGATTCGCGACGGGCTCCGAGGCAGGGCGCGTGAGGCCCAGTTTGTCGTAGGCGACATCCATATTCGCGTCGGTGGCCGTAGCGATTCCATTGGCCGCTGGCGCCGGAGAGGTGCCGCTCTTGAAAAGGCCGAGGAGGGGGGTACCTCCGGAGATGGAGCGCAAGCCTGTCGCGGTGGTGACATAACGGTAACCCTGGGCTTGCAGTTCGCCGATGAGGTTGCGCCGGTCCGTGCGACCGGCAGCGGTGAAGGGATCGGCGCCGCCCCCCAGCATCACATCAAAGGCAGGGCGGCCACCTAACATAGGGTTTTCCACAAACTGGCGAGCGATTTCGAGCCGGGCCTGACGGAAGCCGACATAGGCGCCTTGCACAGCCGGGGTTGCGTCAGTGATGGAAGCGGTACTGACGATGCCAGTCTTGTACTGAAAACGACGCTTGAGATACTGCCACAGATTTTCCACGCGAGGATTGTCGAGAATGGCGGGTAACGTGGTGGCATTGGTGAGCCCGGTAAAGCGCCAGCGGCAATCGTTGCCATCGACGAAGGTGTTTACGGCATTGAGGAAGCTCTTGTTGCCGGTGGCCCAGGCGGTGCCGGTATTGGCGGAATCCGGCACGATAGAATCGGTGCCGTAGGTCATGGACATGCCGGAAACTGGCATTTTGTCCATTTCGAGTAAGTCGTCAAAGAAGCCGTCGCGGAAGGAATTCTTACCCTGGTCGTCCACGATGGAGCGCGAAACCAGCCGCGCCGCGTCACGATAAGCAGTGCCCATGGCGTCTCCAATAAAGAGAATCAAATTACGACGTTGTAGCGTGGCGGCGCTGAACTCGCGTACGGTGACTGTGCGCTTGTCGGAGATGGCGGTGCCGTCGGCGGTGAGGGAAACGTTCAGTTCAATGTCTCCCGGGACATTGAAGGACTGCAGATCCGCGCGGATGACGACATCGGGGGCCGTGTCGCAGTCTAGTGCGGTGACTACGGGTCTGCCGAAGTTCGGGGTGAGGTCGACGGTGCCAGCGGTGACTCGCAGGTTGGCCGCCGTCGTCACATTACGGACCTCCAGGACGAGATCGACCAACTGGCCTTGCAGCAGGCGGGTGCGTTCCGGAAGCAAGATGCGGACGCTGGGCGCGGTGCTCTGGGCGAGGGCGGGTAGACTCAAAAGGCAAAGGAGCGGTATAGATCGAATGTTCACCGCTCCAAGCTACAGGGAATATGTTAATGCTTAACGACAGTAGTAACAACGCTGCGTGAATCTACAGCGCCTTGGCGTCGACGCCGGTCTTTTCCCATTTGCCATTCTTCGCCGACTTCAGGACGGCTTCGCAGACGCGTTGCGTCTGGAGAGCGTTGCGGAAGTCCGGTTGGGTGGGTTTGCCGCTTTCGATGCCCATCACGAAGTCGGCGAGCGCGTTCAGGAAGGTATGCTCGTAGCCGATGCAGGTGCCCGGTACCCAGTAATGCTTCATGTAGGGATGCTCAGAGTTGGTGGTGTGGATCTTGCGCCAGCCGGTGAGGTGGCTTTCCACCTTCTTCGAGCTTTGCTTCTGTAGATACTCGAAATACTGTAAGTACTCGGGCTCTTCGAGGTCAAAGTAGAGTGACCCGTCCGCTCCGTTCATCTCGAAGGTATTGAAATTCTTCCGGCCACGCGCGTACCGCGTTGACTCGAACGTGCCGATGGAGCCATTGGCGAACTCGGCGAGAAACATACAGGCATCGTCAATCGATACTTTCTGGACCTTGCCGGTGACGACGTGCTTACGCTCTTTGACGAACGTCTCGGTCTTGGCCGTGACGCGGGTAATCGGGCCATTCAGCCACATGGCCGTATCAATCGAATGCGCGAGTAAGTCGCCGGTGACTCCGGAGCCGGAGACCGCGGCGTCGAGCCGCCACAGTCCGGGGCCGCCTTGGGGAACGTCGGTGGCGATGGTCCAATCCTGCAGGTAAGTCGCGCGATAGTGGAAGCTGCGGCCGATGCGGCCCTCTTCGATGATTTGCTTGGCGAGCGCGATGGCCGGCACGCGGCGGTAGTTAAACCACGCCATATTGGCGACCTTGTACTTGGCCACGGCCGCCACCATCTTTTCGGCTTCCTTGGTGGTCATGGCGAGCGGCTTTTCGCAGCAGATCATCTTGCCGTTCTTCGCCGCCGCCATGGCGATGTCGAAGTGCGTATCGTTGGGCGAACAGATATCGACTAAGTCAATGTCCTCGGCCTCCACCACCTTCTTCCAGTCCGTCTCAATGCGCTCATAGCCCCAGTTATCGGCGAAGCCCTTGGCCTTCTCCGAGCTGCGCGCGGCGACGGCCTTCAATACCGGCCGATGCGCCACCGGGAAAAAATCATTCAGACGCTTGTAAGCGTTCGAGTGGGCGCGGCCCATAAAGCCGTAGCCGATCATGCCGATGCGTAGTTCTTTGGACATCTACCCGTACCATTCCACTAATTTATCCAGATAACTCTTACAACGTTCCGTGGCCGCCCAAGCGTCGGGCCAGAAACAGAGATCAATCGTCCACCAATCGTGCGGCATGTTCGACGCCTTGAGTAACTCCGGAACGATGACGTGGAAATTCAGATGGCCCAGCCCGAAGGGCGGATGGGCCGACGTTTCGTCGGCGCCGGTGGCGTCTTTGTGGCAGGTATCATCGGAGTCAATCAAATGAATATGGTTGATGCGTCCGGCCAGGCGGTGAATCAAGTCGGTCTGCGAGGCGTAGACTTCACGCTCGCCCTCTTGCCGCGCCCCCACCACGCCGACCATCTGGCCATGGCAGGTGTCATAGAGAAGGCCAAAGTTCTGGCGATTGACGGCGTCGTGAATGCGCAGAATATCGGAGGGCTTATTGAAGGCGAAGCCGGGTTCGAATTCCCAGGTCATTTGCAGGCCATGCCCCGCGGCGATGTCGGCGCAGGTTTGCCAGGTTTTAGTTACTCGCGCCAGGGCGGTGGCGTAGTCCACTTCGCGATGGATGGTGGGCGGCTGCACGGTGTCCACGCGGACGCCGCCGATGCCGGTATCCACGGCGAACTCGCAGTTGCGCCGGAATTCGGCGATGTACTTCGTCTGATCGTCGGTGTTAATCAGCTTTTCGCCCCATAGGTTGGCGGCGATGCCGGAAAAGCCCAGGCCGCGCTCGGCCATCTTGGCTTTGAGCTCCTGCCGTTGCGACTTCGAGGCCAGCGTGCCGGGCCAGTCGGCGTCCGGACCATTCGGATTGCCGGGGTTCGGATGCGGCGGAAAGGCGCCCAACTCCAGGCCATCGAAGCCCAAGGCTTTCAGCTTGTCGCAGACGGTATCAAAGTCAATGGGGTTCGGTCCGTAGGGGCCAATGGTGTAGGCCCAGGACCCGATCGAGGTTCGTTTGCTCATGGGAGATCTCTAACGGTATATCACGAAGCGGCGCCCACTACGGCGAGTTGTTCGCCGGTGGCCGCTTCGACGTCGGCATGCAAGGAATTGCCGTGCGCGTCCATGGTGACGATGGCCGCGAAGTCATGCACGTCGAGCTCCCACATCGCTTCGGGAATGCCGAACTCCATCAGGCTGACGCCGTTCACTTTGCGCACCGTGCGCGCGTAGAACTGCGCGGCGCCGCCGATGCCGTTGAGGTAGACCGCGCCATAGTCCTTAAGCGCCGCGAGCGTCTTGGCGCCCATGCCGCCCTTGCCGATCACCACGCGGACGCCGTAATTCTTGATGACGGTAGCCTGGTATGGCTCTTCGCGCGAACTGGTGGTGGGGCCGGCCGCCTTCACTTGCCACTCGTCGCCCTGCTTTAGCATCACCGGGCCGCAGTGATAGAGCACCGCGCCCTGCAGATCCACCGGCGGCGGGTTCTTCATCAAGTGCGCGTGGACCGCGTCGCGCCCGGTGAACATCGTGCCGCGGATGAGCACCACGTCGCCCACCTTGAGCGCGCGCACTTGCGCCTCGGTGACTGGCGCCTGCAGCACCACTTCCTTGCCAGTGAGCGCGAAGCCTTCGCCGGCAGCCATCTTCTTCACTTCCTGCGACGGGTCACGATAGAGCCAGCGGTCAATGGCGCCGGTCTCCGCATTCAGCACCACGCCCAGGCGGCGGAAGGCCCAGCAATCATACGCCACGGAGACGAAGAAGCTGGCGGGGAGCCGGTTCGCGGCCATCACCTTGCAACCGATCAACGACGCTTTGCCGCCGAAGCCCATGGCGCCCACGCCGAGCCGGTTGGCCTCTTCCATCACTTCGGCTTCCAGTTGCGCAAGCACCGGATTCGGATTGGTGTCGTCGAGGGTGCGGAAAAGCTGCTCCTTGGCGAGGAAGTAGCCGTGCCCGCGATCACTGCCAATGCAGACGCCAATGGCGCCGGGCGCGCAGCCTTGCCCTTGCGCTTGCCACACGGCGTGCAGCAGGCACTTCTTTACGCCCGCCAAGTCGCGGCCGGCTTTGCCCAGGTGATCCAGGTCAGCGGGCAGGGAATACTGAATGTTCTTGTTCTCGCAGCCGCCGCCTTTCAGGATCAGCTTCACCTCGATGCCGTCGTGTTCCCACTGCTCGAAGTGGATCACCGGCGTTTCGGCGCCCAGGTTGTCACCGGAGTTTTTGCCGGTGAGCGAATCCACCGAATTCGGGCGCAGCTTGCCTAGCTTGGTCGCCGCGGCGACGGCCTCTTTGATGGCGCGTTTCAGGACGATCTGGTTGACGCCCACCGGCGTATGCACCAGAAACGTGGGCATGCCGGTGTCCTGGCAGATGGGTCCGGCGTCGCCGGCGGCCATGTCGATGTTGGTGGCGATAATCGAGAGCGCTTGCGCCGATTGGGTCATCGGCGTTTCGGTCTCGATCGCGACGCCCATGGCGGCGCGGACATCGGGCGGTAAGTTCGTGGAAGTCTGGGTGATGAGTTCCAGCAAGCTGGCGGCTAAGTGTTGCATGGGTTTATTTCAGGGGAATTCTCACTTGGGCAATCAATCCCGGACGCACGGCCGGGTTCGGACTCTTGAAGTCCAAAAAGGCTTCGTTGGCCTTAATCTCACGGACGGTGGCGGGAATCGGCTCATTGCCGGCCTCCACCAGGAAGATGACGCCGGCCATGCCGGGCTTCACCAGCTTGAGCTCGTCAGCGTTGAGCGACACGACGGCTTCCATCGCCGTGAGGTCGACGGCTATCTGGAAGACTTCCGTGACGCGCTTGTCCAGGGCCTCGCCATTCTGCTTACTCACCTTGACGACGACGCCGTCGGCGGGCGCGTGAATCTCGGCGGAATTGAGGCCAGCCTTCGCGTCTTCCCACTCGGCCGACTGTTCAGCCAGGGCTTTCTTGGCGTCGTCGATGCTGCGGGTGAGGGACTCCACGCGGTCACTCGCCTGGCGCGCCAGGTTGTCCTTGGCCTCGAACTCCACCAGGCCGTTTTCGTAATCGGTCTTGCTCTTCTCAAACTTGTTGCGTGGCGTGGCGCCTTCTTTCATCAGCATCGCCTGACGGTCGAACTCCTTGCGGGCGGCTTCCAACTGGCCTTTGCGCGCATCGGCGTCGGCGCGCGTGCGTTGAGCTTCCAGGCGCGCGGCGATCAGCGAGGCTTCGAGGTTGTTGACTTTGGATTGGAGAGCCTCTACCTGTTGCCCAGCTTGCTCGTGGCCCAGGTCCAGCGCGGCATTTTTCACGCGGGCCATCAATTGGCCTTCGGCGACGTCCTCGCCCTCTTTTACGCGGAGCTCTTCGAGCACGCCGTCCACCGGCGCGAGCACCTGTACGAGCTTGGTCGCCTGTACGCGGCCGGAGAGGCTAAGTTCTCCATTGGCCTGGGCGGGCACTTCGGCGACGGGCTCGGCCTTGGCCTTCGTATCGGTTGCGGATGGAGGACGCGCGTACCAGACGGCCGCACCGGTGGCCGCCAGCATTACTAGTACTCCGCCCAGCAATAGCCATTTACCTTTCATCGTCAAAACCATGATACTTGGGCATGCACGGTTCCCGCCGGACATTCGTCAAAACAGCTATGAAACTGCTCCTGGCCAGCTTGGCCGCCTCCCTGGTTTTTGCCCAGGCCGAAGCCGACCGCACCTATCCCATGTCGCAGATCAATCACCCGGACGATCTGCAGGAGGTGGTCGTCATCGTTCGCTCCATCGCCGAACTGGACTTCCTGCAGGGCAATCCGGAGCGGTTCACTATGACGTTTCGCGGTGCCGCCGATGAGTGCGCACTGGCGGAGTGGCTGCTGAAGAGTTTGGATCGCGCCCCCGTGAATCCCCCTCCGCCGGTTGAATTCGCCGCGCCGAACGGCGGTTTGGCCAAGGTTTACTACCTGCGCCACATTCAGCCGGGGCAGGACCTGATGGCCGCGGCCGCCTTGGTACGTGCGCTTACCGCCATGCCCGCCATGATGGTGCATCCGTCGCGTTCCACTTATGTCGTTCGTGGGTCCCCGGCGGACGTGAAGCTGAGCTCTTGGCTGATTGCGCAACTGGATCAGCCCGAGGTGAAGGACGGCGAATTCCGTCTGCCGGGCGATGGCGATGAGACGGTGAAGGTGTTGGCTCTGCCCGCCACCTTGACGCCCGAGCAACTGCAGGATGTGGCGATCAAGGTCCGGGGTATTTCCGGCGTCCCGCGCATTTTTATGTTGCCGACGCCGCGGGCGATCGTGGTGCGTGGTAGCGCTACTCAAGTCGCGACGGCTGGCAAGATGGCAGCGATGCTGACGGGCGCGCGCTAAGGAGCGCTCTTCGCGCAGCGAAAGCCGATGTTCGGCTGCCGCTGCGAGGGCCGGACCCAATTCCGGAAGTAGACCGTCACCCGGCGCGGCGCGTCGCTCCAGGCGCCGCCGCGAATCACGCGGTAAATGCCGGACTCTGGTCCGGGCGGATCGCTCGCGGGCGACCGGGCGTAATACTCGCGGTCAAAATAGTCCGCGACCCACTCCGACACGTTGCCCGCCATATCGAAGAGTCCGAACGCGTTGGGCCTGTACTTACCCACTTCTTGCGGACCGAGTTCCACGCCGGAGCGCAGGAGCTTGGCGTCGAATTTGTCGCCCCAGGGGTAATCCATCGCTTCCAGCCCCCCGCGCGCCGCTCGTTCCCACTCTGCTTCGGTTGGCAGACGGGCCCCTTGTGCCGCGCAGTAGGCCCGGGCGTCGTCCCAGGAGACGTTATAGGCGGGTAGCTTTTCTCCGCCTTCGGGCACTTTCCCGGCTACCCAATGATACGGCGGGGCATGCTTTTTCTCCTTGACGAAGACCGCATACTCGGCCTGGGTGACTTCATGCGTATCCAGGTAGAAGGCGGAAATACTCACTTCGTGCGTGGGGCGGTCGTCGAGTAGGATTTGCGGACGCATCTTCGTCGCGTCGTCCGAGGTGAGCTTCGTGCGACCCATGGTGAACGTACCCGCCGGAATCAGGACGGGCTCCGCCAGTAGACATGCGGAAAGCAAGAGTAAGTGCATTAGACAAACAGATCCGCAATTTCGTCGTCCATGGCCATCTCGGTCGCGCCCAGCGTATCGATGTACCGATAGGCGCGACGGGAAGGAGTGTTGGTGATTTCCTTGCGCCAGTCGATACCCAGGGCGGAGTAAACGGAGGCGTAGATGTTTTCCGTCTTGATCTGCGAGCGCTTGTACTTCCAGCCGTTGTCGATGACGTGTTCACCGGTGGCGTCGGTCTTGCCGATAATGCGACCGGGCTTGGTACCTCCGCCGGCGAAGAGCGACAGATAAGCCAGATTGTAGTGATGGCGGCCAGCGATGCCGTTTAGCGGGCCGGGTACGCGGCCGAATTCGGTGGCGACCACGACGAGCGTATCGTCGAGCAACGTCTTTCCTGGCTGGCGCGGCGACGGCGTCTTCTCGAGGTCGCGCAGTAAGCTGGCCATGGCGCGGTCGAATTCGTTGCAGCGGATGTAATGATTCGATTTTTTCGCGTGGTTATAGATGTCGCGGTGGTGGTCCCAATCGGGGTGGACGATGTGGATGTAACGGGTACCGGCGTCGGCCTGGACTAAGTTGCGGGCGAGCAAACAACCCAGGCCCACTTCGTTGGTGCCATAGCGTTCGGTCTCTTCCTTGCTCATCGCGAAGGCCTGCGGCCAGCGTGGATCGCCGAGTATCTGGTACGCCGATGACTGAAAGTCAGAAAACGTGCCGAAGGACCGGTCCCGTCCACCTCGGCTGGGGGCCATTACCTGGTCCAATTCTTTCAGCAGCCGGTAGCGTTCGGCCAGCACGGCCAGTGCCTCTTTGGAAGACGGCGCCGCGCCCGCGCCGGACTTCAGGTTGACGTCCAGCACGGAATGCCGTGGGTGCAGGAAACCGGTGGAGAGCGCGCCGCAGCCGGAGGTGTCGAGCCCGCAGCCGATGTAAGTGGGAAAAGTGTCGGTGGGACGCCGCTGGCCTTCCAACTCAAGTGCAACGACAGAGCCAACGCTCGGAATCTCCGCCGCCTGCGCCGGATTCAGCGGACGGCCCGCTTGCGTATAGTATTGTCCACGGAAATGAACTACCTCATGGCTCTTCATCGAGCGCACGACGGTGATCTTATCCATTTCCTTGGATAGCTCGGGGAAGAGGCGGTGGCTCAGGTAGAGATCGTTCTTGATCGGCCGGACATCGAAGTCCTTTTGCGTGCCCTCGTTCTCCTTGAAGTCGAAGCTATCGATATGAGAGAGCGCTCCGGCGAGTTCAATGACGATACAGAACCGGGCGGTGCCGCGCGGGTTGGAGCGTCCTGCCGCGCGCAGTTGCACAGGCATCAGCGCCTGGTCTGCAAAGGCGCCGAGGAGGCCATAGCCGCCGAGCTTCAGTAAGTCGCGCCGCGCGGGGAGTAAGTCCGACATTCGTTGTTGCATGTTAGTAGTTGAAGATAAACTCCGGGCTATTCAGGAGGGCCCACTGCAGGTTCTCGGCCCCGTGCTGCCGGCCGGCGGCGAAGGCCTTGAGGGCGACGTCGATCTCCGAGGGGCTGGGTTTGCGGGAAATCGTTTGTTGAAAGATTTTGTCCACTACCTGGCGGTCATCGGTGACGGTATCCAGGAGAGTTTTGAGGAGACCGGGCTTGGTGGCGTCCACGCGATCCGTCACCACGTGCGACTGCATGAGTAACATCGCTTGGAGTGACGAAGGCGGCACCTTCTTGGGCATATCGTCGCGATTCGATTGGCCGAAGGTCTTCATAAAGCCCTGCACCTCGGAGTCGGCCTTTTTCGGTTCCGGCATCTGCATCGCCATGCCCACTTTCTCCGTCCCGCTGGAGAACTTACCCGGGCGGCCCGTCGCCAGGGCGATGGCGTCATGAATTTCGGGGGCCGTCAACATGCGGACATACTTGCGGGCGTAATAAGGCGCGTAGCTTTCTTTCCATTCGCCTTCGAAACGCGAACTGAGCTGATAGGCGCTCGAATTCATGATGGTGCGTATATAGTGCTTGAAGCTGTAGTTGTGTTTGCCAAAGTCGTTAGCGAGGGCGTCCAAGAGGGCGGGATTCGAGGGCTGGTCCGGCTTGAGTAAATCGAAATCGTCGACGGGCTCGACAATGCCGAAGCCCATTAACTCGGCCCAGAGGCGATTGGCGAAAGCGCGGCGGAATTGAGGGTGGCTGGTCATGATGCGCGCCAGGGCGTCGCGGTAATTCTCGCCTTCCTTGGGCCGCTCGCCATTCAGGATGAAGCGCGGCGAAGCGTCGCCGCCGCGGCGCGGCACGCGGACGATCGACTCGGCTTTGGGGTCATATTCCTTCCCGACGTCATCGACGGTGTATTCCGTATTGGCCTGGTAGCCGTTCTCCCAGTTCATGATTTGGCGAGTCTTGCCGAAGAAGGCGGCTTGGCCAAAGAATTCGTCGCGTTTGCGGGCCGTGAGAAAGAGGTTTACTTTCTCCAAGTGATTTTTGCCGTCGTGGCAGGAGATACAGGCGAGGTTGAGTCCTAGAAAAACTTTCGAGTAAGTTACGGTAAACTCGTCGACCGTATCGGGCTGGTTCACCAGGTCATGCGCGTCAGGCGCTTCGGGATCGTCCTTGGCTTTGACGAAGTCGCGCGCGTAGTACATGCCAGCGGGCACGGAGAAACTGGTCTTGCCGGCGCCCGTGAGTAAGTCCGTCACCACCTCGTTGTAGGGCCGGTCCAACTTGAGCCACTCCCGCAGCCAGTAGTTGAAGAGGTTTAAGCCGGAGCCCATGCGGCCGCCGGCGCGGAAGAGGTCAGAAAAGTAGTAGGCCCACTTGTCGATGAAGGCTTCGCTGTTGGTGAGTTGGTCAATGAGTTTGGCGCGCTTCTTCGGGTCGCGGTCCGCGACGAAGGCGGCCAACTCGCCGATGGGCGGAATGCGGCCGGTGGCGTCGAGCCAGACGCGGCGGGCGAACTGTTCGTCTCCCGCGAGCGGCGCATGTGGAATTCCATCCTTTTTCATGCGGCCGAAGATTTGCTCGTCGATGAAATTACGGTGTGGCACCGGGGCGCTCTTTTCGGCGCGGGCTGGCGAATATCTGGCCGTCATCTCGGCCACGGACTTGGCCTTCTGCACGGGTGGCTCAATCATCGGCGCGTGGGCCCGTTCTAGCTCGGGCGTCTGGCCGAGCAATAAGCTGGAAAAGAAGAGTACGGAATTTCTCACTTCGCCCTCCGGAAGATCTGCACTCGCTTGCCGTTTACCTCGGCGACGTAGAGGTTGCCGCGACGGTCCACCGACATCAGGTGGGGCAATTGCAGCATCTGGCTGTCGCCCCACTGTTCTTCTATTTTGCCGCTGGCCAAGCCAAAATGGAAGATCTTATTGACGTCGCCCTCGGAGACCAGGAGTTGCTTGCCCAGTACCAGGAGGCCGAACGGATTGCCGAAGCCATTCCAGACGGCAAGGAACTTGCCGGCGGAATCGAAAACCTGGACGCGGTTGTTGCCGCGATCCGCGACGTAGACGCGATTCTGGCGGTCAATGGCCAGGCCATGTGCCGTGGCAAACTCGCCTTCTCCTTTGCCCTTCTTGCCCCATTGGCCGAGGTACTTTCCGGTGGGATCAAGGTGAACGATGCGGCCATTGCCGGAGTCGGCGACGTAGATGTCACCCTTGGAAGAAAAGACGAGATCGTCCGGCGAGCGGAAGTGTTTCTCATCCGGCCCCGCGATGCCGACCTCGCCCAGAGTCTTGAGGAGGACTCCGTCCGAGGAGAACTGGCGCAGGACATGGTTGCCATTGTCCGTAGTCCAAATGTTCCCGGCGCGGTCCGCCTTCAGGCCATGGGCGACCTTGAACATGCCATCGCCCCAGCCTTTGAGATACTTGCGCTGGCTATCGAACTTGATTAAGGGCGGTTCGCCGCGGTGCAAGACATAAATGCTTCCATCGCGGGCGACTTCCACGGCCGACATCGCCCCGAGTTTCACTTCGGGTGGAATCTGAATGAAGCCCTGGGAAGCGTAGGGCTGGGCGGCTAGAGCGAGGGCAAAGAGTAGGTGCATGGAATAAGGGCCGTGAATCTCGAAAGATCTGAAATTTCAGCTTTTTCACTCTATCACATCAGCTCTTCCGGTGGATCACCGCCCGGTCCATCAACTCGACTCCTTGGCGCTTGCCGAGTGAGATGGGCGCAAAGTGCGTGACGGGCAGGGCCAAAGCCTCGCCAAAGGCCTTGGCGGCGAAGCGGGTGTCGTTGTGGATGAGGTAGCCTCCGGGCGCCAGGGAGCGCGCGAGGCCGGCCAGCGCGGCGAAGAGTGCGCGGTCGTCGAGGTAGAGCAGGACGTTGGTGGCCACGGCCAGCGTGTAGCGGGCCTGGGACGAGGGGACGGTAGTAGTGATGTCTAGCTGGCGGACGCAGAGGGACTCGCTGGCGAGATAGGCTAACACTTCGGGCCGCACGTCGACGCACTCGAGCGGAAGGTCCTTGAGGCGGTCGGCCTGATAGGCGCGGAGCGGAGTGCGGTCAACGAAGCCTTCGCGGCGGGTGAGGTCGAGGCCTGGGCCGACTAGCAGCGCCGGTCCGGTGGGGCGCCGGCCGAGGTGCGGGAGAGCTTGGTCGATCACCAGCGTCTGCCGGGGCGCGGTATCGGAACTAAGGCCGCGTTGCTGGTAGAGTAAGCCGCGGGAAGCGGCCACGCGGGTGCGAGCCAGAAAGGCCATAGTGTGGAGGAAGCAGGCTTCGGGCGTCCAGGATAGCTTCGTTTGTAAGTCGCGCACCAGTTGGTGGCGGCGATCTCGGACGTTGGCTTGGGCGAAGGCCGCGAACCGCTGGGCGACCACGCTGGGCATCGCCACCGGCTTTGCTGCGGCAAGGCGCACGGGGTCCACGGCGGGCAGCGTCGTAAATAGCCGTCCTTGCAGGACGTAGTAAGTGATGTGCTCGGCGGAACCTTCGTCAATCCGGCGCAAGAGTGTTTGTTGTTGTGTCTGGCGGTAAGCTTCCCACTTACCCGGGCCTAAGGCATAGTCGTCCGCAAAGGCATGGGCGCTATTGGGCAGATGCCCGAAGTCGAGGGGCTCCTGGTCGTCGGGCGGACAAACCATGGCCATGGCACCCAGGCTGAGTAGCGCGCGCCGCGTCATCGTCGAATCGCAATCGTGACCGTGTCGGGACTGAGGGCCTCGCCCACGCCCAAAACGACGGGTACGGCCTCGCCAACGGGGACGTTGGCGGGCAAGAGGACGTTGACCTGCAAGGCTCCCGCGACTAAGCCGGGCGGGGCGCCGGCGTAGAGGATGGGGCAGTTTACGCCGCCGATGGTAACGGTGACTGGAAGTCGCGGGCGGGGAAGCGGTTCCACGCCGGGAGTGAGTTGGCCGTCGGGCTGGAGGGGTGTCGTTAGTCCTTCGCCAGTGCCGTAGAGGATGACGACTTCGCCCGGCGCTGCCGGAGTAGCGGCTGAGTTGACACTGCCATTTTGATTCAAGAAGGCCCCGGGGCCAGAGCCTGAAGCGGCCAGGGAATAGAGAGCGGGCGTCGCGGAGAGAATGCGCAGTGTCGCGGGCGCGGAGCGCGAGCCGAGATACTCGGCAATTACCGGTACGCTCGACTTACCCGCGACCGAGTAAGGGACGATCGTACTTACTTGGCCGCGAGAGGTATAAACCATCGGCGCCGGTACGCCGTCAAAAAGAATGCGCGTACCGGCGAGCGACTTACTTACGGTAAGTCCATCTTCTTCGAGCGTCGCGGTGGTGAGCGTGGCGGGGCCGAGGTCCTCGCCAAAGATGGTGACGATGGCTCCGGGCGAGACGCCGCCAGCCAGGTAACTCGCCGAATTCACCACGCCGCCCGCGGCAAAGCGCGGCGCGGTTCCTGAGTTCTGGCGCACGGTGATGGCGCGGCCCGCTACGGTCAACGTACCGCTGCGCGCGGCGCCGGCGCCATTCGGATCCACGGCATATTGCACGGAGCCTTGCGCGCTGCCGGTGATTTGGCCGGTAATTCGGATCCAGGGAGAGTCGCTGCTGGCGGTCCAAGCGCAGCCCGCGGCCGTCGTCACTTGGATTACTCCGTTCGTCACGCCCGCGGCGGGAATATCCAGCGACTCGGGAGTGATGGCGAAGTTACAAGTGGAGCCGGCCTGAGTGATGGTAAATGTCGCGCCAGCCACCGTGATAGTGCCGGTGCGCACCGCGGCGCTGGGGTTGGTGGCGACGACGTAAGTAACACTATTGGCGGTTGCGGTGGCGGTAATCCAAGGAACGTTACTGCGTGCGGTAAATACACAAGGCGTACTTACGGAGAAACTACCGGTGCCGCCGGCGGCCAACGCTGGAGCCGCCGTGCTACTGAGCTGCACGTTGCAGTTGCCTCCGGCTTGTTGGATGGTGAGGTTCGACGTTCCCACGGAAATTACCGCGCTGCGCGAATCTGCGGAGTTCGTATTGGCGGCGACGGAGTAATTGATGGAGGCAGCGCCGGTGCCGCTGTTGGGTAGATTGACCGTCACCCAATTGGCGTTCGAAATGGCGGACCAGGCGCAGACGGTGGCGAGTCCGGCGGAGTAAGCTCCGCCCGCGGCGGGCACCGACTGTTGCGTGGGAGTCAGAGTGAAGGAGCAAGTGCCGGCCGCTTGCGTGATGGTGACGCTTTGTCCCAGGGCGGCTACGGCGCCCGTGCGTACCGCAGTCGTGTTGTTCGGCAGGATCGTGAGCGGCACGCTGCCATTGCCGCGCTGCCCAGTGGGCGGGCCGACGGTGATCCAATCGACATTGGTAACGGCGGTCCACTCGCAGCTGGTGGCGACTTGGAGCAGACGCCCGCCCCCTTCGGGGCCGATGTTGGCGGCGCCTTGCAGGGTGACGGTGGCGCTGCAGGTGGAGGCGGCCTGGCTTACCGTGAAGACGGCATTGCCCACCAGGATGGTGCCGGTGCGGGCGATGGCCGTGAGGTTGTTGTCCACCGAGTAGCCGACGATGCCATTGCCGCGCCCGGTCTGCCCGACCTGGACGTCGATCCAGGGGACGGTGGAGGTGCTGGTCCAGTTGCAGGTGCTGAGGTTCGAAGTGACGGTGAAGTTCCCTTGAAAGAGCTGTCCGTTGACGGCGGCTACGCTGCGGGAATTCGGCGAGAGGGTTTGCGTACAGGTCTGGCCGAGCAAGGGCAGTGCGCACAGGAACAGGAGCGTGGAACGCATGTCCTCATCGTACTAGAGGTGCTTACAAGCGCCGCAAACGAAAAAGGCGGCACCGGAGTGCCGCCTTTTGATTTCGAGCGTTATTAAAGCGTTAGCTGGCGGGGCCCTCGCCGGACTCGCTGGGGTCGTCGCCTTCGGGGCTCTCGGGAACCACCGAGGCGGCGGCGACACGGTCTTCGCCTTCCATCTTCACCAGGGTGACGCCCTGCGTCGAGCGGCCCGCCTGGCGAATCTGGCCGGATTCGATGCGGATGATCTTGCCTTCCTGCGAAATGATCATCAGGTCAGTATCTTCCTGCACTTCGAGGATGCCCATCACGTTGCCGACCTTGTTGGAGGTCTTCATGTTGATGACGCCCTTACCGCCGCGGGTCTGCATGCGGTAATCCTTGGCCGGTGTGCGCTTGCCGAAGCCCTTCTCCGAGATGGAGAGGATCAGGCTGTCGTCGCCGACCACGGCCGCGCCGACCAGGTAATCGCCGTCGTCGAGCGACATGGCGCGGACGCCGCGCGCGGGGCGGCCCATCGGGCGGACGTCTTCTTCGTTAAAGCGGATGGCCATGCCTTCGTGAGTGGCGAGGAAGATCTGGTCCTTACCGGAGGTGATGCGGGCGGCGATCAACTCGTCGCCTTCGTCCAGAGCGCAGGCAATGATGCCGCGCTGCATGACGTTGTCGAACTCCGTCAATTGGCATTTCTTGATCACGCCTTGCTTGGTGATCATGGCAATAAACTTGTCGTCGGTGAATTCCTTCACCGGCAGGAAAGCCTTGGGCTCTTCGTCCGGTTGCAGGTTGATCAGGCCGTTGATGTTTTTGCCCTTGCCGGCGGCGGCCAAATCGGGGATGTGATACACCTTCAGCCAGTAAACGCGGCCCTTATTCGTGAAGATGAGTAAGTAACTATGCGTCGAGGAGATAATCAACTTCTCGATGACATCTTCGTTGCGCGCCACCATGCCAATGCGGCCCTTGCCGCCGCGCGTCTGGCGGCGATAGGTGTCGACGGGCGTGCGCTTCAGATAACCGCCGCGCGTGACCGTGACGGCGACGTCTTCCATCTGGATGAGATCTTCCAGGGCAATTTCGCCTTCGTCTTCCACAATCTCCGTGCGGCGATCGTCGCCGAAATCCTTCTGGACGTCGCGCAATTCCTGCACGATGACTTTGTTCAGTTCCTTCTCGGAGCCTAGGATTTCGAGGTAACGCGCGATCTGGATCTGAATCTCTTTCAGTTCCTCAATGATCTTGGCCTGTTCCATGCCGGTAAGGCGTTGGAGTTGCAGTTCGATAATGGCTTGCGCCTGGCGCTCACTGAATTCGAAGGCGGCGATCAAATTCTCGCGGGCTTCGCGGGGCAGTTTGGCGGCGCGGATGATGCGGATCACTTCGTCGAGGTGATCGAGGGCCTTCTTGAAGCCGAGCAAGATATGCTCGCGGTCACGCGCCTTGCGGAGCAAGTAGTCCGTGCGGCGGCGTACGACGTCGTTGCGATGTTCAAGGAAGAGCTTCAGCACATCGCGCAGGCCCAACTCGCGGGGCTGGCCGTTGACGATGGCCAGCATGATCACCCCGAAGTTGGTCTGCATCTGGGTCTGCTTGTAGAGCTGATTGAGGATGATGTCGGGCTGTTCGCCGCGCTTCAACTCCATTACGATCCGCATGCCCTCGCGATCGCTCTCGTCGCGAATGTCGCTGATGCCGTCGATCTTCTTGTCGTTCACCAGGGCGGCGATATTCTCGATCAAACGCGCTTTGTTCACCTGGAAGGGCAACTCGGTGACGATGATCGATTCGCGGCCCTTGTCCATCTTTTCAGTAAAGGCGCGCGCGCGCATTTTGATGGAGCCACGGCCGCTGGTGTAGGCGTTCGAGATGCCGTTGCGGCCCAGGATGAAGCCGCCGGTGGGGAAGTCCGGCCCGGGGACGATCTCCATCAGCTTGCTGAGAGGGGTGGAGGGGTCCTGGGCGAGGGCGATGGCTGCTTCCACCACTTCGCGCAGGTTGTGCGGCGGAATGCGGGTGGCCATGCCGACGGCGATGCCTTCCGAACCGTTGATGAGCAGGTTCGGCACCCGGGTGGGAAGCACCTCGGGTTCCATTTCGGTGTCGTCGTAGTTGGGCTTGAAATCGACGGTCTCTTTGTCGATATCTTCCAGGAGGGTTGCGGCAATTTTCGACAGTCGCGCTTCGGTGTAGCGCATGGCGGCCGGCGGATCACCGTCGACCGAGCCGAAGTTACCCTGGCCGTCAACCAGCATGTAGCGCATCGAGAAGGGCTGGGCCATGCGGACCAAGGCGTCGTAGACGGAGCCATCGCCGTGGGGGTGAAACTTACCCAACACTTCGCCGATGATCTTGGCGCATTTGCGGGTAGGGCGGTTGTAATTCAGCCCCATCTCGCTCATTCCAAAGAGAATGCGGCGATGCACCGGCTTCAAGCCGTCGCGGACGTCAGGCAGCGCGCGGCCGATGATTACGCTCATGGCGTAATCCAGATACGAGCGCTTCATCTCGTCTTCGATGTTGATCGGGATTAGATTTTTGCCGTCCGAATACGATGGTGGGACGGGCGGATCTTGGTTATCGTTATTGGTGGCCAAGCTGTTATTTTATCAAGACCTTAGCTCCGCGTCCAATCCGAATTCGTGAAAGACTAAAAGCCTATGCGTATTGACTCGCACCAGCACTTCTGGGACCGCGCGGCGGTCGACTATTTCTGGATGCCGCCGGACCATCCGGTGCTCTCCCGCAACTACCTGCCGGAGGACCTCTGGCCGATCTACGAGCGCAATCTCTTCGACGGCTCCGTCGTGGTGCAGGCGGCCCACAATGACGCTGAGGGCGACTGGCTGCTGGCCATGGCGGCGCGGGAGCCGAAAATCCTCGGCGTGGTCGCCTGGGCGGATCTTGAGTCGCCGGAACTCGGGCGCCGCTTGGATGTTTTGCAGACGCATCCTAAGTTCAAGGGCATCCGGCATATCGTCCACGATGAGCCCGAGGTCGATTGGCTGTTGCGTCCGCGCGTCCTCGAAGGCCTGCGCGAGTTGGCGCGGCGCGGGATACCGTATGACCTCCTGCTGAAGCCGCCGCATCTGCCGGTGGCGATCGAGGTGATGGAGCGCGTGCCGGAACTGCGTTGTGTCGTCGACCACATCGCTAAGCCTTACATCGCCAAAGGCGAAATCGAGCCTTGGCTTTCCGGGATGCGCACGCTGTCGCAGGTGCCCACGATGCACGTGAAGCTATCGGGCATGATCACCGAAGCGCAGGTGCCGGGCTGGCAGCCGACGGACCTGGCACCCTACGTCCAGCAGGTGCTGGAGCTTTTTGGGACGCAACGCTGCATGTTCGGCAGCGACTGGCCGGTCTGTTTGTTGGCGGGGAGTTGGAAAGAGGTACTCGCGGCGTTCACGCAGGCCTGCGGTCCGATGGCGATGGATCGAAGGGCCGAATTGCTCGGCGATACGGCGGAGCGCTTTTACAACTTGTGAGAGTGGTACGCCCGACAAGATTCGAACTTGTGACCTCTTGCTTCGGAGGCAAGCGCTCTATCCAGCTGAGCTACGGGCGCATTCCGGGGAACTGACGCTCCCAGGATAGCAGACTAACGCTTGGCCGCGGTGACGGCGGGCTTCGTCGTGACGACGGAAGTCTTGGCCGGAGCCTTGGCGGGGGCTGGCGTCGACACGCCGGTTACCAGCTTTTTCACTTCGGCATGCAGGTTGGCGTCGAGATTCTTGAAGAAGTCGTCGTTGATGCCGGGCTGGTACTGGGCGCGGATCATGCCGGTTTTGTCGATTAGGACGAACATGGGCACGTAGGGAATCATGCCGGAGGGATGCTGGACGTATTCGAGCACCTGCTCATTGGTGGCCGCGCCGACGGGGAAGGTGAGGCCCTGCTTCTGGATGAATTCGCCCATGAGGAGCTTGGCCATCGGATCAAAGCAGACGCCGATAGGCTGGAAGCTGGGGCCGAATTCCTTGCTCATCTTCTCGATAAACTTCGAGGCCGTCTGGCAGTGCGGGCAAGTGGAGGAGAAGAACGACAACAGAATCGTCTTGCCCTTGTATTGGGACAGCAAGGCTTGGCGGCCGTTGGGCAATTCAAAGCCAAATTCGCCCATCTTGCGGGGGACCGTGGCCCCCATCAGGCTTCCCAACATCAAAAAGGCGGCAATCGCGGTGCGCATTCACGAACTCCTTCAGTCTATATTCTATGCCAAGCGGTTATTCCCCTGGCAGACCCTCTCGTACCGTTACTTCCCGGCCCCTTCGTTCCAGGCGAAAGTAGCCGTCGGCGGCTTTGCCGGTGACCAGCGACGCCGCGTCCTGCCAGAAGACGGCTTGTTTTAGCTTTCCCGGCAGAATCGACTTCCGGTAGG
The DNA here is from genome assembly GCA_019752335.1 of Bryobacteraceae bacterium. Lineage (GTDB taxonomy): Bacteria > Acidobacteriota > Terriglobia > Bryobacterales > Bryobacteraceae > JALHNI01. The sequence continues at coordinate 135,094 of JAIEMJ010000005.1, read as the reverse complement.
CCGCGAAGAAGGCTTCTGCTGCGGCCTCGTCTCGCCATAGGGAGACGTAGACGAGCGATACGCGGGTACGGGCCTTGTCCTCAAAGACGCGATACCGGCTGGCGGTCCAGCCGCCGGCGATCTTCTCCCAATCCGTCACCTGAAACTGCCGCAGCAGAATCTGGTGGTCGAGTTCGCCCAATAGTCCGTCGCTCAGCACCGGGTCAGGGTACTTGCCGCTGGGCAGCGAGAGCCGCGGGGGGCGCACGTCCTGCAGGTAGAGTTCTGGATGCAGGATCTGCTGGGTGGTGGCGGGCGGACGGCGGAAGACCTCCGAATAGCCTGGCTTGCCCAGCTTCTCAATTACCTTGGCTTGGAAGACGAGGCCCTGCGAGTACGGGAAGAGGAACGTCTCCTGCAGGTAAAGCGGCGCCGCGTCCAGAGCGGGGAACTCGGGAGACGAACCTGACGTGGCCTTGGCCATCGTCTGTACGACATCCGGCCGGCCCACGAGGCTGGAGCCATTGCGTTGGGCGATGTACTCGGACATCAGCCAGGTGGCTTGGCCTTCGGTCACCGCCATGCGCGCGAGGTGGGCATCGTCGGAGTCGCCGCCGGCGGCGAGAAAGCGGTAGAGGCCGTGCTGCTGGTCCGCGATGGCGTGGCTCAACTCGTGGACCAGCACGGTGGACTGCATCTGCTCGCCCGTGGTCTCCATCAGGTACAGCCGTTTCTTGCGCGTATCGTAGAAGGCGGCGGCTTGCTCATTCATCACCTCCAGCATCGATTGCTTGAGATCCACCTGTTCGCCGATGAAGCCTAGCCGGCGGAGGGTGACTTCCTCGGCGCGAATTTCGCTGGGCTTCACGTCCTCTTTCATGCGCTCGTTCAGGTAGGTATCGAGTTGCCGCTTGCTCATCATCGCGGCCGGGACTTTGCGCTTCGCCTTCCAGCCGGTGATGCGTTCAATTTCGGCCGTCATAGCGCGGATTTCGGCGAAGACGGGGGCATCGGCCGCGTGCAGACTAGCGACGGCGAGCCAGAGGAGGAGGAAGTGTTTCAACTACGGTCCGCCTTAGCTTGGAAACCGGCGGCTACTAGAGCGCCGACTCCACCCAGCAGAATCGTCTCGCGCGCACCGAAGTGCGACGCCAACCAGCCGGCGAACAGTGCGCCAATGGGCATCGCGCCCACTACGGTCATCGTATATGTGCTCATCACGCGGCCCCGGAACTCCTCTTCAAGAGATGTTTGCACCGCGCTATTCGTCGCAGCGTTTTGGCTCATGTAGGTGAAACCGACCAGGGCCATCAGGCCCCAGGCGGCCCAGAAGGTGGGCGCGAAGAAGAAGAGGCACAGCACCATGCCGAGGCCAGCGGTGCTCCAAAGAATCACCCGCGCCAGGCTATCCGAGGCACGCATGCGCGCCAAGCCTAGCATCGCCGCGATCGCACCGACGGCGACGCCGGCCGTCAGCAGCCCGACGCCGCGCGCCCCCCGGCCAAAGATTCCCTCCGCCAGCACCGGGAGCAGCACCCAGAGCGGCGCGATGGAGAGGTTCACCGCGGCGCTGAGCGCGAGCAGTCGTCGCAGTCGCGGCGATCGCGCTAAGTAGCGCCAGCCTTCGCGCAGGCTTTCGAGCGCGGGCGGATGCACGCGGCCCGCGACCTGCGGGGCGATCCGTAAGCTGAGCAAGCTCGCCAGCACCGCGACGAAGCTGAGCGCGTTCACCGAAAAGCAAATGCCCTCGCCCCACCAAGCCACGGCGAAGCCGCCCAGCACCGGCCCGACGAGGCGGGCCGCCTGGAAGCACAGCGAGTTCAGCGAGATCGCATTTAAGAGGTCCGGCGTCGATACCAGCGCGGGCAGCATGGACTGGCGCGCGGGCACGTCAAAGGCGTTGATTACGCCCAGCAGGGCGGCCATGGCGATGATCAGCGGGACGGTGATGCGGTCGGTCAGGGTCAGCCAGGCGAGGCAGGTGGCCTGCAGCAGGAAGAGCGCCTGCGTGAGGGTGACGATGCGGTGGCGCGGGAACCGGTCCGCGGCGAGGCCCGCTAAGGGGCCTAGTAGCAGAACGGGAATGTGGCTGGCGAACTGCGTCGTGCCGAGCAGGACTTCGCTTCGGGTAAGGCGGTAAACGAGCCAAGCCTGCGCCGTGTTCTGCATCCAGGTGCCGACGAGCGAGAGGACCAAGCCCGAGAGATAGACGCGAAAATTGCGATGGCGAAGCGCGCGAAAGATTCCGTCCTGCGAGGGGCTCAACCTTCAGGATACCGCCCTCTTTGGCCTAGCGCCCCGTCACCGGTGCGTAACGGCTTGATGAACACCTCTCTAGAGCCGCTCGCGGGCGCGGAACTCGGTGGGGGTAAAGCCGGTGAGCTTCTTGAAGTCCTTGCTGAAGAAGAAGCGGTCGCGGTAGCCGACGGCCTGGGCGATCCATTGGATGGGGTCGGCCGTATCGCCGAGGCGTCGCTTAGCTTGGCTGATGCGCTCGCGGCGCAGCCAGTCGATGGGGCTGGTGCCGAAGGTGGCGCGAAAGACGCGCGAGAAGTGCGACGGGCTCATGCCGGCCAATGACGCAAGCCCTTCCACGGTGTGCGGCTCGAAGTAGAAGAGGCGCATGCGCTCGACGGCGCGGCGGACCGGCGCCGGCATGGCGGGGTCGAGGTCGGTGCGCGCGCAGCAGATGCGGGCGAGTAACTTCGCCACCGCCGCATGCAGGAGCGGGGCGGACTCCGGCGCGCCCGTCTGAATCAGGGTGAAAATCTCCTCGTAAATGCCGGCGCACTCGGGTATGGCGAATACCGGGTTCGTCGCTGCCGAGAGCATAGTACACATCTGCTCCAGCCGAGGGCCCTCCACGCGGACCCACAAGACCTCCCACGGCTCTTCCCGGACCGCCCCGTGTTCGTGCGGATGATGGCAGTTCACCCAGGCCAGTTCGCCTGGCCCGACGCGGTGCGCCGTGCCCTCCAAACGAACCCAGCCCGCCCCGCGCAGGCAGTAAATCAGCTCGTGGCCAGGAAAATGCTCGCGCCGGATATGGTGGTCCACGTCGCCGATCATGTGGCCCGCGCGGGGCACGGTGTAGAAGACCTCCTGATGGACCGGGTTGGCCGTGCTGTAGAGCGAAATGGGAAAGCGCGTGGCCATAGTCGCATAGTACAACTGAAACGTGCGATCAGCCATTGTGGAGGGTGGGGCGGGCGCGCCAGAATAGAGGCGATGGGAATTTGGTTCGCTCTATTTCTGTTGGCTGAGCCGGTGAACTTCAGCCGCGAAGTGCTGCCCGTGCTCTCCGACAAGTGCCTGAGTTGCCACGGCGGGGACCCTTCCGGGCGGATGGCCAACCTCCGGCTCGACACGCGCGAAGGCGCGACGGCCAAAGTGATCGTGCCGGGTGATCCGGATGCGAGCCTCTTGTTGAAGCGAGTGACCGAGACGAATCCGCGCCGCTTGATGCCGCCCGAGCGCTCGCACAAAGCTCGACTCACCGTGAAAGAAGTGGCGACGTTGCGGGCGTGGATCGCGAGCGGCGCTCCCTGGGGACGCCACTGGTCTTTCGAAAAGCCGGTCCGGGCGCCTGGCCGGTCCATCGACTCTTTTATTGATCCGAAGTTGACGACGAAGAACGGCCCGGCGCCGCGGCATACGCTCGCGCGCCGGCTATCGTTCGATCTGACCGGACTGCCGCCCACGGCGGCCATGCTCGCCGAACCCAGCTACGGCGCCCTAGTGGATCAACTACTGGCCAGCGAGCACTTCGGCGAGCGCATGGCGATGTGGTGGCTGGATAGCGCCCGCTACGCCGACAGTGACGGCTTTCAGGCCGACGCCACGCGCACGAATTGGCCCTGGCGCGATTGGGTGGTGGAGAGCTTCAACCGCAACGTCTCGTTCCGGCAGTTCACCATCGAGCAGTTCGCGGGCGACCTGCTGCCGAATGCCACGGTGGAACAGCGGCTGGCCACGGCGTTTCATCGCAATCACATGACGAACGGCGAAGGCGGGCGTGACCCCGAGGAGTCCCGGGTGGACTACGTGCTGGACCGCGCGAATACGACGGGCACCGTCTGGCTCGGCCTGACACTGGGCTGCACGCAATGCCACTCGCACAAGTTCGATCCCATCACGCATCAGGATTATTACTCCTTCACCGCCTTCTTCAATAGCATCGACGAGAATGGCGAAGCGGGCCGCAAGGCCAAGCCCTACGCGAGCTACGCCTCTCCGTACGCGGCGCGGGCCGTGGCGGAGGCGGAGCGCTTGGTGAACGAACGACGTCCAGCGGAAGCGGCGGCACGGGCCAGTGCCGAGGCGCCTTTTGCCGCCTGGCTGGCGAAGCAGCGAGGGGTGCCGCAGGCTTGGCGTCCGCTGCGCATGACGTCTCTCGCCACCGCCGAAGGCACCGTGCTGGCGCAAGCCGCCGACGGCGTGATCGTGGCCAGCGGACCGAATCCGCGCCAGGACGATTACCGGTTGACCGCGCGCGTCGCGCTGCCGCGCATCACTGGATTGAAGCTGGAAGTGCTGCCGCCATTCACGCGCGGCAAGTCCGGCGATTTTCTACTGACCGACATTAAGGTGCAAGTGCGGCCGGCGGGCAGTACGCAGATTCGCGACATCGCGGTGAAGAACGCTATTGCCGACTACTCCGCGGACAAGCAGGCGAACAACAATTACGGCGATATCCGCGACACGCTCGATGACGATCCGCGGAACGGCTGGACGACGATCGGCGCCCCGCGCACCGAGCCGCATACGGCGATCTTCGAATTGGCCGAGCCGCTCGTGCTGGCGGCTGGCGAGGAACTGCTCTTCGAGATGCGCCATCGCTCCACGGTGGGCGACGCGAATCTGGCGCGCTTCCGCGTCTCGGCGACGGACCAGCGGGGACCGGCCGTCCAGACGCTGGCCGTCGCGCCGCTGGAGGAGTTAGCGAAGAGCGGCCTGACGCCCGCGCTGCGCGAGCGTCTCTTCACCCAGTTCCTCACGGACCACGCTCCTTACCAGGCCGCCCGCGAAGCCTTGGACCAGGCGCAGCGCCAACTCGACGAAGTGCAAAGCGCCAGCAAAGTGGACGTGATGGTGCTGGCCGAACGCGCGACACCGCGCGAAAGCCACATCCTGCTGCGCGGCGTGTGGGACAAGCCGGGTGACCGTGTGCAGCCCGCTGTGCTACCGGCGATTGGCGCCTTGCCGCCGGGCGAGAAGGCGGATCGCGCGGGCCTGGCGCGCTGGCTGGTTTCGAACGAGAACCCGCTCACCGCGCGCGTCATCGTGAATCAGCTATGGCAGATGCTCTTCGGCTACGGACTGGTCCGCACGCCCGAGGACTTCGGCCTGCAAGGCGAACAGCCGACGCATCCGGAGTTGCTGGACTGGCTGGCGGTGGAGTTCATGGAGAACGGCTGGGACGTGAAGCACGTGCTGCGGTTGATCGTCCGCAGTGAGGCTTACCGGCGCGATTCGCGAGCCACGCCGGAGATGCTGGCGCAAGATCCAGAGAACCGGACGCTGGCGCGTGGCCCGCGTTTTCGCTTAGCGAGTTGGATGCTGCGCGATGCCGCGCTAGCCCATGCGGGTCTGCTGAATCCGGCCCTGGGCGGCCCGCCCGTACGGCCCTATCAGCCGGACGGCGTCTGGGAAGAGCTCTTTATGGGCCGCTTCAAGTATGAGCCCAGCGAAGGCCCGGCGCAGTATCGCCGCACGCTGTACGCCTTCTGGCGCCGCACCATCGCGCCGACGTTCCTCTTCGATTCGGCGCAGCGGCGCTCTTGCGAGGTCCGCACGTCGCGGACGAATACGCCGCTGCAGGCGCTCACCCTATTGAATGACCAGACCTATCTCGAAGCCTCGCGGGTGCTCGCGGCCATGGAACCGGTTCGCGTCTTTGAACGGGTACTGGCGCGCGCGCCGGACGCGAAAGAACGCGCGGTGCTGGAGCGCGAATACCGCCGTGCGTTGGCGCACTACCAGTCACACCCGGGTGACGCTCTGAAGCTCGCGGGCGGATCGCCGGAGCGCGCGGCGCGGATGGTGCTCGCAAGCCTAATTCTGAACCTGGACGAGGCCATTACTCATGAATAGCCGTCGTGATTTTCTGGGCGCTCTCGCGGCGTCCACCTTGCTAGCCGAAGAGACGTCGAGCGCCCGCCTGCCGCACTTCGCGCCGAAGGCGAAGCGGGTGATCTTCCTCACGCAGTCCGGCGGGCCGTCGCAGTTGGAGCTCTTTGACTATAAGCCGGGCCTGGTAAAGCTGGCCGGCCAGGAACTGCCGGACTCCATTCGCCAGGGTCAACGCGTCACCACCATGACGTCGAACCAGAAACAACTCGTCATGCCCGGCGTGACCAAGTTCGCACGCCATGGCAAGAGCGGTACCATGCTGGGCGAATGGCTGCCGCATCTGGCTAAGGTGGTGGATGAAATCTGCCTGGTGAAGTCGATGCATACCGACCAGATCAACCATGCGCCGGCCATGACGCAGTTCCTCACCGGCCACCAACTTCCCGGCCGCCCCAGCATGGGCGCTTGGGCCAGCTATGGGCTCGGAAATGAGAGCCGCAATCTGCCGGACTATCTGGTGCTGCTCTCCAAAATGCTGCGCCCGAGTGACCAGCCGCTCTACGATCACTACTGGGGCAGCGGCTTTTTGCCCTCGCGCTACCAGGGCGTGAAGCTGCGCAGCGCGAAGGATCCGGTGCTCTACCTGCGCGACCCCGACGGGCTGCCGCGCCCCGTCCGCCGCAGCATGCTCGACAGCTTGGCCGAGCTCAACCAGCACCGCCTCGCCGCTACCGGCGACCCCGAAATTGCCACGCGCATTCGCCAGTACGAGATGGCCTATCGCATGCAGAGTAGCGTGCCGGAACTCACCGATCTGCGCGACGAGCCGGAAGAGATCTTCCACCTCTACGGGCCGGACTCGCGCCGCCCCGGCAGCTACGCCGCCAACTGCATCCTCGCGCGCCGCCTGGCCGAGCGCGGCGTCCGCTTCATCCAACTCTTCCACCCGGATTGGGACCACCACAGCCGCTTGCCCTCCTGGTGTACCGCCCGTTGCCGCGACACCGACCAGCCCAGCGCCGCGCTCATCCTGGACTTGAAGCGCCGCGGTCTGCTCGACGACACGCTCGTCATCTGGGGCGGGGAATTCGGCCGCAGCGTGGTGGGGCAAGGCGATTGGCAAAGCATCGAAGCCGGCCGCGACCATCACCCGCGCGCCTTCACCATGTGGATGGCCGGCGGCGGCGTGCAGCCTGGCTTGAGTTACGGCGCAACCGACGACTTCAGCTACAACGTCTCCGAGCAACCGGTACATGTCCGCGACTTGCACGCGACGGTGCTGCACCTGCTGGGCATTGACCACGCCCGCTTTACCTATCGCTTTCAAGGGCTCGACTTCCGCCTGACCGGCGTGGAGCCCAGCCGCGTCGTACGCGACATCCTGGTGTGAGTCTACGGCCGCTGCGACTCTCGGAAGCGCATCGTCACTCCCATGGTTAACGTCAGCGGATAGCCGGGCGTCGCGTGGATCCCCCACGCCGACGGGAGGCCCACTCTCGGGCAGGACTCAATGTAGTTCTGCGTCTCAAAGTAACGCCGGTTCGCGGCGTTGTCGACCGAGACATGAAACTCAAGGCCGCGACGGATCTGCCGGGCGACGCTCACGTCGGCCACGGTATTGCCGGAGGCGACGGCGAAGTCCTCGCCCTCGCCGTTCAGGCGGTAGCGGCTGATGGCGCGAAGCCGCGCCGAGCCGCTCCAACCGTGCCAGCGGGCGACGGTGAGTCCGGAGTCCATGGTGAAATGCGGCGCCCGGTCGATGTAGGCGCGAGGTGCCGTACCGCGATAGAACGCGTTCAATACCTTGGTCAGGCCGCCGTGCAGCGTGACGTGGCGCGTCACCTGAACCGACGTCTTCGCCTCAAATCCGTGGGAGCGGCTGGGGCCCAGAAACTCGAGCGAACCGTCGTCCGGCACGTAGACCAATTCGTGCGAGCGGTTGATCAGGAAGAAGTCGCTCGAGACGGATACCCGTCCCCAGCGCTGGGCGACGCCGAGCTGCGAAAAGTCGGTATTGGCGACGCGTTGTTCGGCGGGCTGCTGGATCAGGCTGCGCGCATCCAGGGAGGAGATGCCGCGGCCGTAGTTGAAGTGGAGCGTCAGGCTGGACCGTTGCCAGGGTGTTAGCGCGGCATTCAGTTTTGGCTGCCAGCGGCCCGCCACGTCCGCCCCGCTGTTTCGGGGATTCACGCGATCCTGGACGTCGAAACGGAAAACGTCATAGCGCAGGCCGCCCGACACCTGTAGCTTGCCGTGCCAAAGGGTGATGGCGTCCTGCAGATAGCCGGCCCCGTTGGTCACGCGCGCATGCGCCTGGGTAGTGACGCCCAGGGGCGTCCGCCCGATGCGCGGATAGAGCCCGACATTGATCTGGCTGGCGTGGAAGTTCGCGCCCGCGGCGAAGAGCCCGTGCAGGCTGGCAAGTTCGTGCGGCCGCGTGTACTGCGCGTTCGAGCCCTGTTGCAGCCGCGAATCGTGCTGCTGGATGGCGTCGCCGGCGGGATCATTGAGGAAAAACGTGAAATTCGAGTAAAGATCAAAGAGCGAACGGCTGACGAACCCATCCAACTTCCACACCGCGCCCCGCGATGACTCCTGCCGGTAGTAGCCAGCGAGCACGCCCTGGCGTGCGCGCCCGCCGTCGCCGGGGTCGAGGAAGCCGAAGCGGTCCAAACGTCCGGCGGCGACTTCGCTCAACGGAATCTGGCCCGACGAATCAAAGCCATGGCGCCCTCCGTTTAGCTTCAGGCTGTAGCTACGGAGCGAAGACAAACGGCGGGTCCAATTGCCGGTGACGTTGTCGCGCCGGTACTGCAGCGGTTTGCGAAACGGGCCGTCGGAATGCGACCCCTCGTAGGCCAGGAAAGCATCGTGATGCTTGAGGTCCGGCGAATAAGCCAGAAAGCCACGCTGCGTGTGGAACGAGCCGCCCTGCAGTCGCGCCGTCCACTGCTCGGGCAAGAATTCTCGTGTGCGAATGTGGACCACGCCGAGTCCGCTGAAGTCGCCGTACTCCGCGCTAAACGGGCCGTTAATCAGGTTCGCCTCCTGCACCAACTCCGGCGAAAGCGACTTCAGCGACCCCAAGTAGCCCTGCCCATGCCCCTGCGTCGACTGGTTCTGCTGCACGTTGTCCACCAGCACCTTCAAGCCGCCGTTGACGCCGCCGTGGTCCAGGTTGAAGCCAAAGCGCCGGATCTCAATCGACTTCCCCCCGCCTTCATGCTGCCCCGCATTGATACCGGCGGCGAGTTGGTGAAAGATCTGATCGTCGCGCGAGAATAAGGTGTCCTGAAAGACGGCCTGGTTACGCTGGTCCACCGAAGGCTCGACAACCGTGCCGGTGATTACTACGCTGGTGCGAACCCGGGGAATTTCTGGCGGTTTCTCTTGGGCTAAGGCAGCCAGGGTGCTTAGCATGGCGCACAGCGGAAGTCGCATGTCAGTAGTACAGTACGGCGTCCGCGGACGATTGGATTGGAAGTGCGCTATCTACTGATCTTCGAGCGCTTCTTCAGGTCGAATTCGTCTCCCGCCGCGAGGAAGTAGTGTGGCTTGCCATGCTCGTAAATGGCCACCTTGCTCACGCCGGCCACCGTAAAGCGGTTGCCCGTGACGATGATCGCGGTTCCCTCGTCCAGCCCGATGCCGAGTAACTCAGGCCGTGCTTCGACTACCGGGATCATGTCGCGCTCCCGCTTGCGGGTGAGTAAGTGCTGGTCAATCGCTACGCCGCGGATGAAACCCAAGCCCACTTGATAAGTAGGGTCCACCATGATCGTGTTGCCGCTGCGGGCGCCGCGCACCATGAACGAGCCCTGTATGGTCGCCCCGGCCGACGTGCCGCCGATAACGCCGCCGCGGTCCAGCAGCGCCATCAATTCGCGATGCACCTTCGTATTCAGGTAAGAATCCACCAGCCGCCAGTGGCGGCCACCGGGGAACCATACGCCGCTGGCGTTGCGAATCACGGCGGCGAAGGCATCGGTGTCAGAATCCGCTTTGTTGCGCGTATGCAGCATCACGACGTGCTGGGCGCCCGCTTTGGCCAGGAAACTCTGGGCCGCATAGTCCGCCGGGAACTCGTCGCGGTCGTCCGCGGTGGGGATAATCACGAAATTGGCCGTGGGGCCGCCGGCGAGTTCGATAAAGCGGTTGACGATCTCCGGTCCGAGCGGTCCGCCACCGGCGATGACTAAGTGGCCCTTCGCCGGTCCGGACTGCGCCAGGAGAATACCGAAACCTAGTAAGAAGCTAAATGCGAATTTCATGGGTGTAACAAGACCGCCTTTCCGATAACGCGACGATGATCTAAGTCTTCCAGCGCACTCACTAGCTCAGCGAAGGCATATTGATGGAGCACGTGGGGACGCGGATGGAGCGTACTGATGGCTTGCTGCGCTTCCGCCAAGTAAGTGGGCCGGGGCAGGGCATAGGCGCCCCAAACGGCGCCGATCACGTCGAAATTCTTGATCAAGATGCGATTGGCCGCGATGCTCGGAATGCGTCCGGACGCGAAGCCGATCACGAGCAGCCTTCCTTCGGAGGCGATGCACTTGGTTGATAGATCAAAGGCGTCGCCGCCCACGGGGTCGTAGACAACATTCGCGCCGCGACCCTTCGTCAGCGTCTTTACTTCGTCGGGCCAGGTGGCCTCCGTATAGTCGATGACTTCATCCGCGCCGACGCGCTTGGCGAAGTCTCGCTTCGCTTCGGTGGACGCCGTAGCGATCACGCGGGCGCCCATGGCCTTGCCCAACTGAATCGCCGCCATGCCGACGCCGCTAGCGCCCGCATGGACGAGCAAAGTCTCGCCAGCTTGCAGCCGCGCCCGGCGGTGCAGTGCGTACCAGCCGGTGTGATAGATGATCGGATAAGCCGCGCCCTCGGCGAAGCTCCAGTCCGAGGGCAGCGCGAAGACGTGGGTCACCGGGACGTTCGAAAGCTCGGCAAAGCCATTCTGGAGGCACAGCGCCATCACCCGGTCGCCTACCTTCCAACCGGTAACTCCTTCGCCCAGGGCTTCAATCACGCCTGCGCATTCAGCGCCGGGCGTAAAGGGGAAGGGCGGTTTGATCTGATACTGTCCTCGGACCTGCAATAAGTCAAAGAAGTTCAGGCCGGCGGCGTGGTGACGGATCCTCACTTGGCCTGGACCTACGGCGGGCAACTCGACTTCGCCCACTTTCAGCGAACTAGGCTCGCCCCACGCCTCTACTTGCCAAGCTTTCATTTCGTTATTCCCTTATACCTGACTAATTTGCTCATAGCGCGCCAGGTAGTCTGTTTCAAACTCAACTCGCGAAAGAGATCGCGCATCTCCGGATCCGTAAAGTTACGATAGTCGGACCAGCGCGCTTCCCAGTTATTCGTAATGTTCTTCAATTCGTCGTCGTTCAGGCCCAGGTGAACAATCAGCATCGTGACGCCTGGCTTTAAGTCCGTGAGGAGCTTCTTGTACGAAGCTTTGCGTTCCGCGATCGACCTTCCTGGAACGCCGGTGACTAAGTGATCCAGCAGGACGTAGCCCTCCTGGTCTTTTTTCTCGAGCATGGTTGGCGTGATGGGATACCCATCTTTCGAAGCCTCCGCGACGAACTCGGGCGTGGGGCGCATCAGCATGACGGGCAAGTTGTACTCGCGCCCTAACTTGGCGTACACCTCCCAATAGTCTAAGCGGGCGTAGAGCGTACCCATGTGCGTATCGAGGTGAGTTGGCCTCCATCCGGTGGCGAGCGCCTTGTCAATCTGGGCGCGCAACTCGGTCTCTACTTCGGCCGCCGTCGCGTGCTGCGCGACGGAGCGTACGTCGCGCCAGAGGTAGCCTTCGGCATCGATGAGTCCAGGCACTTTATCGCGCGAGGCCACGGGGCCCCAACGGTACTTGCGCCACTCGCTGGTTAAGGTGAGATGTAGGCCGATGTCGTACTCGGGATGCTCCTTGGCGAAGTTCGCGATTTCGAGGAACCAAGGGCAGGGAACCATGACGCTTGCCGAAGTCACCAGGCCGTGGCGGAAGGCCTCCATGCTGGCCGCGTTCACGGTGTGCGACATCCCCAGGTCGTCCGCATGCACCATCAGCACGCGATCCTGCGGGCTGTAGCCGAGCCGCTCGGCAGTGGATTGCCCCAGCACGACGCTGGCCGCCAGTATCATTACAAGAAACGTAGGCATCACCGTTGAGGATAGCGAAGATCGAGACGGCAAAAAGCTACACTTGTGAACGTAACGCCAGCAGGCGAGGGCGCATCCGAACCAGGGGGCACGTTGAGACCCATCTTCCATCTCTTGCTCTGCGCGGCACTCGTGCGCGGCCAACAGGCGTATCTCGTCCCCGCTGACCCGGTGGCGATGCCCGGTGTCGCCGATTCGAACAGCCCCGCGCACCGTCTGCGCGATGGCCGTCTCGCGCTCTACAATTCCGACGGTACGCCAGTTCGCAGCCTGGGCGCGGACCAGTTCAGCCTCACTGATCCCGAGGCTATCGGCTGGCCTGTGGACCTCGCTTGGATCGAATCGACGTGGACCGCCGGTGACGGCGTCGTCTACGCCTGGTACCACCAGGAGCGCGTCATCGATTGCGGCGAGTTGCCCAGTCTGTCAATGCCGGCTATCGGCGCGGCTGTCTCGCACGATGATGGCCGCAACTTTGTGGACCTCGGCCTGGTACTCACCGCTGGCCAACTGCCGAACTGCGACGCGCGCAACGGCTACTTCGCGGGTGGCCACGGCGATTTCACCGTCTTGCTGGATCGCGAGCGCCAGTATTTCTACTTTTACTACTCCACCTATGGCGGCCCTCCGGCGTCGCAGGGCGTCGCGCTGGCGCGGATGAGCTTCGGCGACCGGGACCGGCCAGTCGTTGGGAAGTATGCTGACGGCAGTTTCGCTGAGCCAGGGCTCGGCGGCCGCGCGACGCCTCTCTTTCCCGTCTCCGCCGACTGGGCGACGTCGTCGCCCGATGCGTTCTGGGGCCCATCCGTCCACTGGAACACTTACCTGCAACGCTACGTGATGCTGCTGAATCGCGCCTGCTGTGCCGCCGGTTGGCCCCAAGAGGGGGTGTACATTGCGTACGCCACCGATCCCACCGCATGGAGTGAGCCCAGTAAACTGCTGGACGGCGGCGCCTGGTATCCGCAGGTGCTGGGCCTGGAGCCCAGCGGGACGGACAAACGCGCCGGCCGCGAGGCGCGCCTCTACCTCAGCGGCCTCTCTGAATGGACGATTCGCTTTGAGCGACACTAGAGGGTACACATGCGAACTCTCGGAAACAGCGATCTGGAATTGACCGCCATTGGCGTCGGAGCTTGGGCCATCGGCGGCGGTGGATGGGCCTTTGCCTGGGGCCAACAGGATGACAACGACTCGGTAGCCGCCATTCAAGCCATGGTGGAAAAGGGCGTGAACTGGATCGATACCGCGCCCGTCTATGGCTTCGGCCATTCCGAAGAAGTGGTAGGGCGCGCCATCAAGGGTCTCGCCAAGAAGCCTTACATCTTCACCAAGTGCGCGCGCCGTTGGAATGACCAGGGCGAGATCGTCAAAGTGATCAAGCGCGCCTCCGTCTTCGAGGAATGCGAGAACAGCCTGCGCCGCCTGGGGGTCGACGTGATTGACCTTTATCAGATGCATTGGCCGGAGCCTGACGAGGATATTGAAGAAGGCTGGACCGCCATGGCTGACTTACAAAGGCAAGGTAAAGTCCGCTGGATCGGCGTTTCGAACTACAGCGTCGCCCAGCTAGAGCGGGCGCAAGCCATTGCGCCGGTCACGTCGTTGCAGCCGCCTTATTCGATGATCTCCGCCGAAATTGCCACGACGATTCTGCCTTACTGTCAGAGCCACAATATTGGGACACTCGTCTATTCGCCGATGAAGGCCGGCCTCCTCACGGGAGCTATGACCAAGGACCGAGCGGAGAACTTGCCGGCCGACGACTGGCGCCGCCGCAATCCGGCTTTTCAGGAGCCGAATCTCTCGCGCAACTTGGCGCTGGTGGAGTTACTGCGCCAGATCGCCGCGCCGCACGGACGCACCCCCGGCGAAGTGGCGGTCGCCTGGACTCTGCATCATCCCGCCGTTACGGCAGCGATTGTTGGCGTACGCAGCGCGAAGCAGGTAGATGGCGTCATCGGCGCGTTGGACTTCCGGCTCTCGGACCGTGAGTTCACGATGATTGAACAGTATCGCTTGGCCCACGGGATTTAGTTGCATGCTCGTTGCACTCTCGCTGCTGGCCTTTGCGGCCGACTATGACCTTCTCATTCGTGATGCCCGCGTCGTTGACGGTACCGGTAACCCGTGGTACCGAGCCGATGTCGGAATTAAGGACGGCAAAATTGCGGCCATTGGCTCCTTAACGAGTAAGTCCGCGACGCGAACCTTTGACGCGGCCGGCAAAATTCTCGCGCCGGGCTTTATCGATTCGCACACCCACGTGGAGGGCGGGATTGACCAGAATCCCCGGGGCGATAACTTCCTGCGTGACGGCGTCACCACGGTGATCACTGGCAATTGTGGCAGTTCGCAGTTAGATCTGGGCGCGTGGTTCAAGAAGCTGGACGCCGCGGGACTCGGGCTCAACGTCGCCTCGCTCGTGGGTCACAACACCGTGCGCATCTCCGTCATGGGCGCCGGCAAGGACGTGGCCAGCGCGGAGCAGTTAGTCAAGATGGAAGCCCTGATGGAGAAGGCCATGGCCGATGGCGCCGTGGGTTTTTCCACGGGCCTGGAGTATGTCCCTGGCACCTACGTGGACCCCAGCGAAATTATTCAACTCGCCCGGACCGTCGCTCGCCACTCCGGCGTGTATTCCTCCCACATGCGCGACGAAGGAGCCAAGGTGCTGGAGGGCATGAACGAGATCATTCGCGTCGGCCGCGAGACGCAGATTCGCGTCCAGATTTCTCACCTGAAGCAAGATACGAAGAAGCACTGGGGAGCGAGTGAGAAGATGATTGAGTTACTCGAAGCCAGCCGTGAGGCGGGCATTGATGTGACGGTGGACCAATATCCTTATACGCGCTCCTCCACCAGTCTGAGTATCCGCATTCCCGCCTGGGCCCAAGCGGGCGGCCGGAAAGCGATGGGCGAGCGCATTCGCGCCCCGCAAACGCGCGCCCAGATCCACAAAGAGATGCTGGAGATGTTGCGTGGCCGCGGCCTGACGGACTATTCTTATGCCACGATCGCCAGTTACGCGGCGCATAAGGAGTGGGAGGGAAAGACGATCAGCGAGGTGAACCGCCTGCGCGGCGGCGCGCCAAATGCCGAGTCCGAGGCGAACTTAGTGCTCGATATTCTGGCCGACTCCGACCCGTCGATGGTGTATCACGTGATGAGCGACGACGACGTGGACCGGATTCTGCGGTACCCGTTTACCGCGGTCGCGAGCGATGGCGGCGTTCGGGAGATGGGCGTGGGCAATCCGCATCCGCGCAGCTACGGTACGAATGCCCGGGTGTTGGGTACCTATGTGCGGGAGCGCAAGGTGATTTCGCTCGAAGACGCGATCCGCCGCATGACGTCGTTACCAGCCCGCACCTTTGGCTTTCGCGATCGCGGACAAGTGCAGCCCGGTTGGGCGGCTGACTTAGTGCTTTTTGATCCCGCCCGCGTGAAAGATCTCTCCACCTTCGCCGCGCCGCATGCCTATAGCGAAGGCTTTGAACTGGTTTTGGTAAACGGTATCGCCGTCCTCGAGCAGGACAAACTGACGAACCAACGGCCCGGCCGTGCCCTGCGCCACATCGAATGATTCAATTACAAAACGCCGGCAAGCGCTACGCGCACAAAGTTCTTTTCGAAAACCTGGATTGGATGATCACGGCACAGGACCGTATTGGTCTGGTGGGCGCCAATGGCACCGGCAAGTCGACGCTGCTCAAGATCATTGGCGGACTGGAGACTCTCGACCAGGGTGAGCTAAACCTACAGAAGGGCATCCGGATCGGCTATCTGCCGCAGGACGGGCTCTCCATGACGGGCCGCACCGTCTTTGAAGAGTGCATGACCGTCTTCGATAAGCTGCGTGACCTGGAGCAGGAACAGGAGCAGTTACTCCATCGGATGTCCGACGTGGATCCGGCGAGCGCGGAGTATGCGGAAATTGCTGAGCGTTTTGAAAGTATCGACAGCGTTTTCCGTCACTCGGGCGGTTACTCGCTCGATTCGCAGGTCGGCGCGGTGTTGACCGGCCTGGGCTTTAGCAAAGAGGACTGGGCGCGCCAGACGGAGGAGTTCTCCGGCGGCTGGCAGATGCGCATTGCGCTGGGCAAGTTACTGCTGGAAAAACCGAATATTCTCCTGCTCGACGAGCCCACCAACCACTTGGACTTGGAGGCCCGTAATTGGCTGGAGGAGTATCTGGCGAATTATCCGAATGCGGTCGTATTGATTTCGCATGACCGCTTTTTTCTTGATGCTACGGTGAAACGGATCGCCGAGATCTGGAATAAGCGGGTGACGATCTACGTTGGCAATTACTCGAAATACACCACACTCAAGGATGAGCGCCTAATCCAGTTGAAGGCGGCCTACAAGAATCAACGCGAGCGCATTGAGCAACTAGAGAGCTTCATCAATCGCTTCCGCGCCCAGGCGACGAAGGCAAAGCAAGTGCAGAGCCGGATTAAGGAGCTCGAAAAGATCGAACGCATCGAGATTCCGGATGAAGAGCAGGCGATCCATTTCTCTTTCCCGCAGCCGAAGGCCAGCGGCCGGGTGGTGGTGGAGGTGAACGACGTCGCCAAGCGCTACGGGCCGAAGACGGTTTTCAGCAAGGCGCGCTTCAATATCGAACGCGGCGACCGTATTGCGCTGGTGGGCGTGAACGGGGCGGGGAAGTCGACGATGATCCGTCTGCTGTCCGGTGTTGAAGCGCCGTCCGAAGGCGAGATGAAACTGGGTTATAACGTCGAAGTCGATTATTTCGCGCAGGACCAGTATAAGGCGCTAGACCCGGAGGCCCGGCTCTTGGATGACTTACAAGAGGCCGCCCCTCGCAAGACGATGACCGAGTTGCGCTCGTTGTTAGGTTGCTTCCTTTTTTCGGAAGACGACGTCTTCAAACGCATCCAGGTACTCTCCGGCGGGGAACGTAACCGTTATGCGCTCGCCAAGATGCTCCTGCAGCCCTCGAACTTTATCCTGCTCGACGAACCGACGAATCATTTGGATATGCGCGCGAAGGATGTGCTACTCGAAAGCCTGCGGGAGTATACGGGTACGGTGGTGTTTGTCTCGCATGACCGCTACTTTATTGACCAGTTAGCGACGAGCGTGATCGAAATTGGCGGCGGCGAGGTGGTGGTGTTTCCGGGTAACTACGAGGACTACCTGTGGCGCAAGAACCGCGACGCGAGTCTGCCCGCGGCGGTGGCCACCGCGCCCGAGGTGGTGGAAACGGCGCCGGTAGTTGCCGAGAATAAGCAGCGGCTGAATCCCCAGGCGCTGAAAAAACTAGAGAGCCGGGCCTCGACCTTGGAGCAGAAGATCAGCGAGATGGAGACCGAGATCGCCAATCTCGAAGGTCAACTGGCGAACTTTGTGAGCGCGGAGGAGACGCAGCGCATTAGCGATACGGTAGCGGCGAAACGTGAGCAGGTGACTCTGCTGGAAGCGGAATGGACTGACCTGGTCGAGCTAATTGAGGCGTCGCGATGAGGTTCCTGGGTTTCTTACTCGCCCTCACCGCCCTCGCCCAGGACGCGCGCTGGACTCCGGCCCAAGCGAACGCCTGGTACGCCAAGCAGCCCTGGCTGGTTGGCGCCAATTACACGCCAGCTTCGGCGATCAACCAATTGGAGATGTGGCAAGCCGATACGTTCGATCCGGCTCGCATCGATAAGGAACTCGGCTGGGCCGCTGAGGCCGGCATGAACACGTTGCGCGTCTTTCTGCATGACTTGGTCTGGCAGCAGGATCCCGCTGGCTACCGGGACCGGATCGATACCTTCCTGAAGATCGCGGCGAAACATAAAATCAGCCCCATGTTCGTGCTGTTTGACTCCTGCTGGGACCCCTTTCCTGAGCCTGGCCGTCAGCGCGCTCCCAAGCCCGGCGTCCACAATTCCGGCTGGGTGCAGGGTCCGGGCGCGAGCGCGCTCGCCGATCCCGCGCAGCGTCCTCGTTTGGAGGCTTATGTTCGCGAGGTGGTGCGCGCCTTTGGGCGAGACAAGCGCGTGCTGGCCTGGGACGTTTGGAATGAGCCGGACAATCTCAACAAGTCGTCGTACGGCAAGCTAGAACCCGCCGGCAAAGTCGCAATGGTCGAGGCGCTTCTCCCGGAGGTGTTCCGCTGGGCGCGCGAGGCCAAGCCGTCGCAGCCGCTCACCAGTGGCGTCTGGACGGGCGAGTGGGCCACGGATGAGCAACTCAGGCCGATGGAGCGGATTCAACTCCAGCAGAGCGATGTGATCTCTTTCCACGACTACAGCCGCCCCGCGAATTTCGAAGCGCGCATCCGCGCCTTGCGGCGCTTTGGCCGTCCGATTCTGTGTACGGAATTCATGGCGCGCGGCAACGGTAGCACCTTCGCTGGCAGCCTGCCGATTGCCCAGCGCTACCACGTGGCGGCCTACAGTTGGGGATTGGTACAAGGCAAAACGCAGACGCATTTGCCCTGGGATAGCTGGCAGCGACCGTATAAGCGCGAGCCTACCGAGTGGTTCCATGAGGTCTTCCGTAACGACGGGAAACCGTATCGCGAGGAAGAGGTGAAGCTCTTGAAGGAATGGACGGCGAAAGAAAATCCCGCAAACCGCCGATAGAGCGGATATGTCGACGGAAAACTCCGAACGCCGGCGCCGCTCCCGGCAAAATGGCCAACGCTTTGGCACGCTGCAAGTGCAATTCGACTCGCGGCTGGGCATTGCGATCACGCTCTTGGCGAAGGTGATTGATGTCAACGAAGGCGGCTTTGGCGTGCAGCTTGCCTCGTCGCTGAAGCCCGGCGAAGTGGTTCGGGTGCAGGGAAAGCTGGATGGTGCGAAGGAGTTCGTGCAGGCGGCACGCGTTTCGTGGTGCGTGCCCACTAAGGAGGGCTTCCGCGTCGGCCTCAGTTGCGCGACGCCGGACCTGCGCTCCGCGGCTCCGGAAGTGGAGTATCAGCCCAGTGGCGAACCGGACTACTACGAGATACTCCAGGTGAATCCCAAGGCCGACCAGGACACCATCCAACGCGTGTACCGGATCCTGGCGCAGCGTTACCATCCTGATCACGCCGAAACCGGCAACTCCTCGCTCTTTCGCTGGGTAACCCAGGCCTACAAGACGCTCGGTGAGCCCGAGTCGCGCGCGGCCTACGACGTGCAGCGCGCGGCCGAGGCCGTCTATCGCGTGAAGATCTTTTCGAAGCCAGCCGACGCGCAGGGGGTCGAAGGCGAGAAGCGCAAGCGGCACGGGATCTTGCGGGCCCTCTATACGCAACGGATGAACTCGGCGGACCATCCGTGGTTGACGATCCCGCAACTCGAAGACTTGCTGAGCGTCCCACGTGAGCACCTGGAATTCGCGCTTTGGTACTTGCGCGAGCACCAACTGGTAACTCGCTCGGACAGCGCCCGTTTCGTCATCACCGCGGCCGGCGTGGATCGTGCGGAGAGCACCATGCCGGAAGAGATGCTCATTCGACGTCCGTTGCTTGAGGCTCCGGCGGCCTAGTAGGGCACAGCTAGTAGGGCACAATGAAGGGAGTGTCCACTCCCATCGTTGAAGTCCGCGCCCTGAAGCGGCGCATTGATACCGGCAGCCATACCGTAGAAATCCTGAAGGGCCTCGACTTCACCGTGCCACGCGGGCAATTTGTGGCGATCATGGGCGCGTCGGGCAGCGGCAAGAGCACGCTGTTGGGCTTGTTGGCCGGGCTCGACACCGCGTCAGAGGGCGCGATTGTGCTCGATGGCGTCGACATCACCCATCTCGCCGAAGACGCTTTAGCGCAAGTGCGCGGCCGCAAGATCGGCTTCGTCTTTCAAAGCTACCAGTTGATTCCCACGCTAACCGCCGAGGAGAATGTCCTGCTGCCGCACGAACTCGCGGGCGGGGACGCGGCCGGCGCGGCTCGCGCGCGGGAGTTGCTGGAGCGCGTGGGGCTGGGCGCGCGCATGGATCATTACCCGGTGCAGCTTTCGGGTGGTGAGCAACAACGCGTTGCTCTAGCGCGCGCCTTCATGACCCGGCCCCCCATCCTGATGGCCGACGAGCCCACGGGCAATCTGGACACCGTCAACGGCCGCCAGATTCTGGACTTGCTCCTTGAGATGAACCAGCGCGAGCAGACCACGCTCATCCTGGTGACGCATGACCACGAACTGGCCGGCTACGCGGACCGCGTCATCACCCTGCGTGACGGACTCATCGTGTCCGACGTTCTCAAGGCGGCCGCATGAACTGGAAGACCGCCGCGAAGATCGCCTGGCGCGAAGGCCGCGCCAGCAGCATCAAGTTCTTCTTTGTCATCCTGGCCGTCGCGGCCGGCGTCGGCGCGCTCACCGGGGTGCGCGGCTTTGCCGCCGCCTTTCGCCAACTCCTCCTCAAAGAAGCGCGGACGCTGATGGCCGCCGATATCTCCGTGCGCCAGTTCGTGCTACCCAACGAGGAGCAACAGGCGAAGCTGGCCGAGTTCGAGAAGCAAGGCATCACCCGCACCTGGATCACCGAGACCGTCACCATGGCGGCCACCGCTCGCGTGCCAGACCCGCTGCTGGTATCCGTCAAGGCCGTCGACCCCTCAGGCTACCCCTTCTACGGCCAGGTACTGCTGAAGCCTCCGGGACCGCTCGCGGCAGTGCTCACACCGGACCAGGTCGCCGTCAGTGAGGACCTCCTCCTGCGCTTGCAAATGCAAATCGGCGACACCATCAAGGTCGGAGGCATCGACTTCCGCGTGGCCGCCATTGTCGATAAAGAGCCGGATCGCATGGCCGGCAGTCTCAACGTCGGGCCTCGCCTGATGATGTCGCGCCAGGGGCTGGACCGGACGAATCTGCTGCGCTTCGGCAGCCGTGCCGCGCAACGGTTACTGTTTAAGCTCCCCCCGCCCGTGCAGGGCCCGGCGGTAAACGCCGCGACCGTGGAGCGCGTACGCACCGAACTGAAAAGCGCGTTCCCCGAAGCGATGGTGATCGACTTCCGCGAAACGCATCCGCTCATCACCCGCGGACTCACGCGCTCCACGACGTTTCTGAGTCTGGTGAGCCTGATTGCGCTGATCGTCGGCGCCATCGGCGTCGCCATGGCGATTCATTCGCACGTGCAGCAACGGCTGGATTCCATCGCTATCATGAAGTGCCTGGGCGCCAACAGCACGCATGTCATGCGCATTTACTTGCTGCAAACCCTGGCACTCGGCCTGCTCGGCGGACTGGTAGGCGTGTGCTTTGGCGCGGCGATCCAGAGCGCCTTTCCCCTGCTGATCGCGCGCTATTTCCAGATCGCGCCGGACTTCCGGATTGACCCGAGCAGCGTCGCCCAAGGCATTCTCATCGGCCTGCTGGCGACGGTCCTTTTCACGGCGGTCCCGTTGCTCGCCGTCCGCCACATTCGCCCCATTCTCATCCTGCGCCGCGACATGGGCGAGACGCGACTGCCTTGGCGCGAGCGGCTGCGGCGCCAATGGCCCGCGCTGCTGGCCGGCCTGTTGATCTTGCTTGGCATGGCCGGCATCGCCGGCTGGCTCTCCGAAGGAAGTTGGCGCGACGCCGCGCGGCTCGGCCTCTTCTTCGTCGGCGGACTCGCCTTCAGCCTCGCCCTCCTGAGCGGCGCCGCCTGGCTGCTCCTCTGGTTGTTACGCCGTTTCCAGCAGCACGTGCCCTATTGGTTTCCCTCCGCGGTGCGGCATGGTATCGCCAACCTCTACCGGCCCGGCAATCAAGCCAGCGCCGTCCTGGTCGCGTTGGGCGTCGGCGTCATGTTCACCCTCACCGTCTACCTGGTGCAGCAGCAGATGATTGGCCAACTCGCGGCCAGTGCCCCGCCGGGGATGCCGAATGTCTTTCTGATCGACATTCAGGAGTCCCAGAAGGACGCGCTCGTGAGACTCCTGAAGTCGCAGCCGGGCGTGCAGAAGGAGCCCGAGATCGTGCCGGCGGTGTCGATTCGTTTGAAGAGCGTCAACGGCGCGCCGCTCGACTCGCTCAATCTCAAGGGCTTTGACCGCCGCTTCCTCCAGACCCGCACCGTCACCTGGTACGACAGCCGTCCGGATTTCGTCGAGATGGCGAGCGGCGCGTGGCTCGGCGGGCCGAACGACGTCTTGCTCAACGAGGACGCCGCCAAGGCCCTCAAGGCGAAGCCCGGCACCGCGCTGCAATTCGATGCTTACGGGCGGCCGATCAACGTCCGCGTCGTGGGCACCTTCAAGATTGAGCAGGTTCGCCTGGGCTCGGGCGTCGAGTTCATCTTCCCGCGCGCCCAGTTGGCTGGCCTGCCCCTGAATTACTTCGGCGGCGTCCGCGTGAAGACGAGCCAGGTGGCCGCGTTGCAGCGCGCGAGTTATCGCCAATTTCCCACCGTCAGCGTGATAAATGTCGCCGACGTGCTGGACATTATTCAGGAAGTGGTGGACCAAATCGCGGTCGTCGTGCGCTTTATCTCCGGCTTTGCGATCCTGGCCGGCATCATTATTCTGGCTTCCTCCGTCGCCGGGACGCGTTTCCGGCGGGTGCGCGAAGTCGCGATTCTGAAGACGCTGGGTGGCACCCGCCGGCGCATCGCCGCCATCTTTTCGATTGAATTCCTTGTCCTGGGGGCCCTCGCCGGCCTCTTGGGTGGTCTGTTGGCCAGCGGTTTCACCCAAGTGCTGATGTCCCGCTTCTTCGAGGCCGATCCCATTGCGAGCGCATTGCCCGTGTTCGTGGCGATTGCTGGGTCGGCATTGATCGCCAATCTGGCCGGCTGGTTGGCGAGTTCCCGGATTTTGGCCCAACGTCCGCTGCGCATATTACGGGACGAATAGTCTCAATAATCTCGATATAATGGCGGATTGATGCCGTCACCGCCTGCTTCCCCCGTTGCCGCGCCGCCGGTGGATTTTCGCGCTTCCTGGAGCCGTTCGACGAAACTGTTGACGGCCCTGTTCCTGTTCTGCGCAGCCGCGATTCTCGTGTTTAGCTATGGCGGTTCGCCCCAATTCTTTTACGGCACAGCCGGCTTGCTAGCGGCCGGCGTGCTCTTCGCTTTCCGCTATGCGCCCGTCGGTTACCGTGTCGACGCTGGGGGGGTGACGATTCTCCGCCGTGCCGCCGACAAGCCACTGCCGCTCGCCACCTTGCGCTCCGCGCGCCTCCTGGAGCCCGCCGAACTTGGACAAGTCACCTGGCGTTGGCCGGCCCTCGGCGGACTCTTCGGCTTTTACGGCTGGTTTGAAACGCCCGCCCTCGGCCGTCACCAATGGTACGCGGCCCGTGACGAGCGGCTGGTGCTGCTCCAAGTCACCCAAGGCCCGGTGGTTCTTTCGCCGGACGAGCCGGAGAGCTTTGTGCGCGAAGTAAATCAACGCGTCCGGGCCGCGGCGCGCATCCCCTAAGCTAGTCTTATGTCCGACGCCATTCTGATAGTCTCTTTCGGTGGGCCCGACGGCCCTGATGACGTGCTGCCTTTCCTCGAAAACGTCCTGCGCGGGCGCAACGTGCCGCGCGAGCGCTTGCTGGAGGTGGCGGAACATTACCACCATTTTGACGGTCGCAGCCCGATCAACGACCAGAACCGGGCCCTGATCGCCGCCCTGCAGGAGCTATTGGATCGTGAGGGGCCGCGCCTGCCCATCTACTGGGGCAACCGTAACTGGCATCCGCTCTTGCCCGACACCTTCGCCCGCATGAAAGAGGACGGCGTCACGCGCGCCCTCTGCTTTGTCACCTCGGCCTATAGCTCTTATTCGGGCTGCCGGCAGTATCGGGAGAATCTGGCGGCCGCCAACGGCACGCTGGGTCTCGAAACCCTCAAGCTGCGGGTCTTCTACAATCACCCTGGCTTCATCGAGCCGATGGTCGAACAGACCAAGGCCGCGCTGGCCGCCGCGCCCGGCGCCACGCTGCTTTTTACAGCGCACAGCGTGCCGATGTCGATGGCCGCAACGTCAGACTACGTGAAGCAACTCACGGAGGCGTCCCGTCTAGTGGCCGAAGGCGCCGGTTGCGCGGACTACCGGCTCGTCTATCAAAGCCGTAGCGGCCCGCCCACGCAGCCTTGGCTTGAGCCCGACATCTGCGACGCCATCGCCACCGCGGCTTCTGAAGGCGCTCAGCACGTCGTCGTGATGCCCGTAGGCTTTATCTCGGATCATCTCGAAGTCCTCTACGACCTCGATACCGAAGCCCGCCAGAAAGCCGCGGACCTCGGCATCGGCTTTACCCGCGTTCCCAGTGTCGGCACCGACCCGCGCTTCATCGCCATGATCCGCGAACTCATTCTAGAGCGCCTGGATCCCGGCCAGCCCAAGCGTGCCTGCGGACTCTACGGGCCCAACCACGACGTCTGTCCCATCGATTGCTGCCCGGCCCCACCCGCCCGGCGCACGTAAGGCAAGCCTAAGTCGCTTAGAAACCGGCCAAAAGTTCGGACACCGTCGCCGAGAAGCCCGGCAGGAGTGGGGTCTCGAGCGATGCCTCGCCCCGCAGCAGGCGGATACCCGCGTCGGTCTGGACGAAGATTTCGCCGTTCTCGTGGTCCAGTTGCCAAACCTCCTGGCTGCCGGCGGCCAGGTATTCGAGCGCTTTGCGATGCACCGCTACCGCGCTTTCCGAAGGCGAAAGTACTTCCACGGCAATATCCGGCGCAAAGGGCAAGGGGACCTTCTGGCGGTCGACACCCTGCAAACGATGAAGGAAAAAAACAGCCGCATCCGGGCGGCGAACAGAGTCGTGGGTCAGTTGACAATCTACCTCCCCGAGCACCACGCCTCGCGCATCATGCATAAAGTAGTTCCGCAGTCCAAATTCCACATTCTGGCGAATCTTGGCATGCAAGGGATTAGCGCTGGGCAAAGGGATCAATTGTCCTTCCACCAATTCGAAGTCCTCGGTCTCCGCGGCGGCCATCTGAGCAAAGTCCTCGACGGTCATCAATGCTTTTGTACTCATGCCAAGTGCTCCTGCTCCATCGTAACCCAGCCCTACCATCCGAGAATTCATGCTTCGGCTCTGCCGACACCGACTGCGCTTGGCTGCGCGTCCGCGCAAGCGATCCCCTCGGACCCGCACCGGCTAGGCCAATAGATCAGCGACGGTGACGGCAAAACCGGGTAACCGCGGCGAGAACACGGGATCGGCTGTTTGGAGTACCTGAATCCCGGTGTTCGTATGGAGCAGGACTTCGCCATTGGCCGGGTCCACCAGCCACACTTCGTGGGTGCCCGCGCCCAGATAGTCGCGCACCTTGCGGCGCACGTCCATCGCACGCTCCGAGGGCGACAGCACCTCTATCGCGATGTCCGGAGCGACCGGGGCAGGGATGCGGTCCAGATCGATTTGCCGCAGCCGCTCGCTCAGAAACACCGCGACATCGGGCCGGCGCACCGTTTCGCTGCTCAGTTGGCAATCCACTTTGGCGATGGCCTCCCCAATCGGATTTGTCTTGAAGTAGCTCCACAGCAAATGCCCCAGCAAATCGCGAATTTTGTTGTGCTTCGGTGTTCCGCTCGACCAAGGAACCAACTCCCCCTCGACCAACTCGTAGTCTTCGGTCTCCGCCGTTTCCATCCGCGCGAACTGTTCGACGGTCATCAGCGCCTTGGTGCTCATCGCAAACGCCCCTGCCTTAAGGCCATTCCCATCTTAGCGCGAGCGAAATCACGCCAGGCCGCTAACGATTCGCCTCCCGCAACAGGGAACGCATATTGGCAATCGCATAGGCGACTCCGGCGCGGCGGAACTTGTCGTCGCCTTGAAAGAGGGGGATGTGGTCAGGCTGCGCGGCGCCACGGAACTTCACCTCGCGAAGGGCGCGCATCACGGCGGCCATGTCCTGGTAGCCGTCGTCGGGAAACGTCTCCACGAACTCGGGCAAGGGGCTGGAGACGTTGCGGAAGTGGACGTCGAAGATCTTGCCGAGGCCGCCGAAATCGCGGATCATCGCGAAGACGTCCTTGCCCATCTGCGTTCCGCCTTCTGACCACGTGCCGATGCAGAACGTCAGCCCCCAGTGCTGCGATGCGCCGGCGATCTGCTCCGCGCGCCGGTAGCCGTCATAGTGGACAAAGAGCTTGGCCACACCGTTCATCATCGCCAGCGGCGGATCGTCAGGATGGAGTGCGAGCCGTACGTCGGCCTTCTCGGCGACAGGGAGCACGGCGCGGATGAAGTAGGTGTAGGTGTTCCAGATGTCGTCCGCTGTGTACATCCGGTCGAAGGCCTGCTTTTCGACCTTGTTTCGGAAGTCTTCGAGCTTGAACTGCCGCGCCCGGTAGCCGCGCGGCGTGAGGACCTCGGCGGTGGTGTACGTGTTGGCCGGATGCCAGTCAATGTTCGCGACCGGGATGCCGAGTTTGCCACAGTCGACCAGGAAACGGTTGAACTCGTCGATATCGGCGTCGCGCCCGGCCTGGCCCAACTGCAGCCGCGTCCGGCGGTAGGCGTAGTGGACGGCCGAGTAGATGGTCATCTGGAAGCGCCGTAGACGCTCCTGCGTGGCGCGCATGAACGCGAAGCTGGCCTCGTCGCCGAACTCGACGCGCGCGTGCCGGATGCCGAGTTGCTGCAGGAAGAGCAAGTCGTCATCGGTCATGGAGCGGATCGGCA
This sequence comes from Bryobacteraceae bacterium, assembly GCA_019752335.1. Lineage (GTDB taxonomy): Bacteria > Acidobacteriota > Terriglobia > Bryobacterales > Bryobacteraceae > JALHNI01. Next base: position 108,302 of record JAIEMJ010000005.1, on the reverse strand, counting down.
TGCGGTGCGAGAGCTTGATGTTGCCCGGGTCGTACTCGTCCACGGCGGGCAGGGCGGGGCAGGCCAGAAGCGGCAGCAGGTGACGGCGCAACATGACCGCGATTGTATACCCGCACCGACTCTTACGGCTGCACGCGGACCCAGCGCTTCGAGCCCATCGACCGGTACCCGGCATCGAGGATCACGTTGACGATGTAGCCGTCATGGTAAGTCTCGCGGGGCTCAACGCCGTCGCGAACGCATTCGACGAAGTGGCGCATCTCGCCGTGGTAGCCATACGCGAAGGCCTCTTCGGGCAGGGGACGCGTCCAGCCGAAGTCGAGGTCGGCTTTCTCCACTACGTACCCGGCGCTGCGCGTCGAAAATGACGATAGCGCCGTGGCCCGGGTGACGTCAGTAAAGAGCGACCCCTCGGAGCCGTGGATCTCATTGCGCAGGTCAAGCCCGCCCTTCGTCGTCCAGGAGAGCTCGCAATGCGCGATGCCGCCCGACTCGAACTTCATCACCAGCAGCGCGTTGTCCTCGCCGCGCGTCTTCTCTTCGTGTACCAGGTTGGCGCCCCAGGCCATCACCTCCACCACGGGATTGTCCTTGCCAAAGAAATAGCGGGCGGCTTCGACGCAATGGCAGGCGAGATCATTCATCGCGCCGCCCCCGGTCTTTTCGATATCCCAAAAATGTGGACGATGCGGCCCGGAATGCGACTCGCGGGAGCGGACCCACAGCACGCGGCCGACACCGCCGGATTCAATCATCTGCCTCGCCTTCACCACACAAGGCGAGAAGACTTCCGTCTCGGCGTAACCGTGCAACTGGCCACTCCGATGCGCCGCGTGCCACATGCGCTTGCCCTCCTGGCGGTTGCGTCCCAGGGGCTTCGTGCAGACCTGATGACGCTTGGCCAAGGAGAGCTTCAACGATACGGGCAGATGCTCTTCGTTGGGGAGCGCGATGACGAAGAGGTCGATGTCGCCGCGGCGGATGACGGCATCGAGGTCCGTGCTGTGCTCCGGGATGTTCCAGCGTTCGGCGAACTCGCGCGCCTTCTCGGCGGAGCGCGAGTAGTTGACGACCACTTCCTGCCCGTGGACGTTCGCTAAACCCTGCAAGTAGAAGTCAGCCACAAAGCCTGACCCTAACATCCCAACCCGAACGGCTTTCATAGCCGCGATTCTACCTTGATTCGGAGGCTCCTAATTCTCGCCGTTGAGCGCGATGGAGAGCCAGGTGCTTCCCTGCGCCGCCGTGGCGTTACTGGTGCCCCACAAAGCTGAGGTGCCCCAGAGCGCCGAGGTACCCCACAGGGCGCTAAAGCCTGAGGTATTGCTACTGCCCCAAACGGCCGAAGTGCCCCACAACGCTGACGTGCTAGTCACCGTCGTGCTGCCCCAGACGGCGGAGGTGCCCCACAAAGCGGACGAGCCCCAGACGGCCGAGGTGCCCCACAAGGCGGACGTGCCCCATAGCGCCGAGGCGTCCGTCACCATCTGCGCCTGGCGCGTGGTGCTATTGAACGTGGCCATCGGTGAGTAGGCCAGACCGCTGGAGAGCTCGCGATTATTCAGTGCGGCGGCGACGTCGAGGTACCCGGCGCCGATGGTGAAGACGTCGTATTGGCTGGTGAAGCTCTCGCCGCTGCTGGGGTCGACGGCGGTGCTCGTGGCCGGGAAGGCCTTGGAGGCAGTCTTCATGAGACGGGTCTTCACCTGGTCCGGCGTCAAGAGCGGATCCTTCTGCAGCAGCAGGGCTACGGCGCCGCTCACCATGGGCGTGGCCATACTGGTGCCGCTCATCCGGTAGTAGACATACGAGGGGCCCTGATTCCCGTTGGTCTGATACTCGCTGTAGAGGACGTTGTTGGTGGGATAGGCAGTAGATAGCGCGGATTTCACGGCTGACGCCAGCGAGACGATTCGGTTGCCCGGCGCGACGAGGTCCGGCTTCACCACATGGTCAATCGCGGTGGGGCCCTTGGAGCTATAGGAGGCAATGCGGTCGTCGCCGCGTTGGGGCGTGCTGGACGTCTTCATAGCGCCCACCGTAATCACCAGCGGATCGTTGCCGGGTGCGCTGATGGTGCCGTAGCCCGAGGTGCCCGCCGTGTTGTTGCGACCCTCGTTGCCCGCAGCCACCACCACGACAATGCCCGCGCGCCACGCCGCTTCCACGGCTTGGCAAAGCGGATCCTGCGTGAAGCTGTCAAAAACCGGACGGCCCAGCGAAAGGTTTAAGACGCGAATGTTGTACGTGCTCTTCAGCTCGATGGCTCGCTCAATGGCGGCGATGGCGGTAGAGTCCGTCCCGTTGCCGTTGGCGTCCAGGGCGCGCAGGCTGATGATTCGTGCGAGTGGCGCCAGTCCCCGGTACGTCGTGGTGAACTGGTTGCCCGTAGAGGACCAGCCGTTGCCGGCGGCGATGCCGGCCACTAGGGTGCCATGCCCGAATTCGTCTTTCACGACGCTGGCGCTCGTACCCCCTAGCTTGCCCGGCAGGAACGACTCGGCGTAGACGATGCGCGTTCCTTTCTGGCCATTGTTGGTCGTGGCGCCGTTCGCCAGATCCCAGTGCGCGTCGACGCCGCTATCGACAATCGCGATACCGATGCCTTCACCGGTGAGGCCGTAGGAGGTCGCCGCCACATCGCCGCCGACCGTGGTCAGTGCAAAGTCGCTCTGCCGGGCTGATACCACACGATCCGGCACGATCGAGATCACGGCAGGGTCCTGCGCCAAGCTCGCCAGCGCGGAGGCGTCCAGGCTGACCGCCGCTGACCTGGACCTCCCGAAGATCGCCTTCACTGACCCGCCACGCCGCTGGACAGCGGCGCTTTCCGTCGCGCCCGGCGCCGTCCGATACTGCACCAGCACTTCGACCTTGCCGGTCGCCTTCTGGAGGTCGGCGGAGAGCTTCTGACCAGCCCAGCCTTCGATGGCCAAACTTGCCGCCAAACAGAGCAACACTTGTGTCTTCATGACGGTATTCTCCCTATCCCTGATCTACTTGTCGCCGGCGGCCGAAAGGGCCAGATCGTAGAGACGTGGCGTGTTGGCGCCCCAGACTATGTTGGTGCCCCACACGACGTTGTAGCCGCTCATCGTCGAGGTTCCCCACACTACGTTGCTGCCCCAAACGACGTTGGTGCCCCACACTACATTGGTGCCCCAGACGACGTTCGTACCCCAGACGACATTCGTACCCCAAACCACGTTAGTGCCCTTGACATAGTCGTAAACCAGTTCCACCGCCCCCGTCGTCGGATTGACGACGGCTTTCGGCGACATCGCCGCGCCCGTGCCCGTGGAGGTATCGTTCAGCGCGGCGGTCATGTCCACATAGCCTGCGCCGGTGGTGAAGATGTCATGCTGCACGGTGTAGCTGATCTGCGTATCCGGGTTGGTGTACGTGTAGGACGCTGGGAAAGTCTTGGTGGCGGTGCGCATCAACCGCGCCTTCACCAGGTCTGGCGTTAAGGTAGACGTGCGTTGGATCATCGCCGCGGCGATTCCCGATACCACCGGTGTCGCCATACTGGTGCCGCTCAGCGTGAAATAGTCCGAAGATGTCTTTGCGGTGCCCGCTGACGTGTAGTAGGAAACGGGAACTTCATTTTCGGGGTAGGCTTGCATCAATGTCGCGCCCGGTAGTTTGCCGGCGACGATGAGGTTGCCGGGGGCCACCACGTCGGGCTTCACGATCTGGTCAACCAACGTCGGGCCCTTCGAGCTGTACGTCGTCACGACATCGTCGGCACGAGAAATGGTCTTCATGTCCTTCGCGGCGCCCACGGTGATCACGCTGGGCTCGTTGCCCGGAGAGCTGATGGTGCCGTAGCCGCTGGTGCCCATTGACGTGTCGCGGCCGCCGTTGCCGGCTGCCACCACCACGACGATACCGGCGCGCCAAGCGGCCTGGACGGCCCGGCAGAGCGGATCTGTCGTGTAGGACTCGAAGATCGGACGTCCCAACGAGATATTGATCACGCGAATGTTGTAAGTGGCCCGCAGTTCAATCGCCCGGTCAATGGCGTTAATCACCCAGGCGTCCATGCCGCCGCCATTGGTGTCGAGCACGCGCAGGTTCACCACCCGGGCTCCGGGCGCGATGCCCCGAAAGGCCACGGTGGTGTTCGACCCCGTAGAGGCAGTCGCGTTGCCCGCGGCGATCACCGCCACGTGGGTGCCGTGGCCGAAGGTGTCGGCGGTGGTGGTCTCCCCCTCCACGAAGTTCTCCGAGTAGACCACGCGGCCCTTAAGGTCCGGATGGTCCGCGTTCACGCCGCTGTCGATCACGGCGATGCCGACGCCGGCTCCCGTCCAGCCCGCGCTGAGGGCGGCCGGTGCGTTCACCGCCGGATTGGCGTAGTCCAACGTGCCCTTCACGGCCCGGTTGCGCGACGCGAAGATGGCGTTGCCGTTCAGCGTCAAGGCATTCACCGAGGCCGTAGGCAAGGTGAATACGGCAAAGGGCAGGTTCTTCATCTGCCGCTTCAGCGAACCACCCTTGCCGGTAATGCTGGCGAGTTGGGTCCGGGTCGGCGTCGAGGCGAACTGGACGAGAACCTCGGTCGTTGCCGTGGCGGGCAGGTTCTGCAGATCCCTCGAGATGGGGCCGCAGAGAAGAGGTCCGGCGGTAAGCAGGAGGACGGGAACGAGTGACTTCATGGTGTTCATCGCGTTTTACAAGAAGCAAACTGCGTGCCAAACCGTTAACTATTGGTAATTCAAGGAATTCTGGGGCCGCGCCCTCGCGTCTGGGACATTTCGCCCAGGGGGCGCGGGACAAAGTGTCTTGTTTCTTGGAATAAATGGCCCGGTCCGTGGCATCATACGGGAAGACATGCTGATCAAGACTGCCTCCGACATCCGCTCTTCCGAGATCACTTCGAAGCACGACTACTTGAACCGCCGCCAGTTGTTCGCCGCCGCGGGTGGCCTGCTGTTGGCTGGGCCCGGCCGGGCGGCCAAGATTGAAAATGTCAAGAAGAGTCCGTTTAGCACCACCGAGGGCGTGAACTCGGTCACCGACGCGACGACCTACAACAACTTCTACGAACTCGGCACCAGCAAGGCGGACCCCGCGCGCAACGCCTCCCGCCTGAAGGTGCAGAACTGGAAGGTAAAGGTAGAAGGCCTCTGCAACAAACCCACCACCTTTGACCTCGACATGCTGATGAAGCTCGCCCCGATGGAAGAGCGCATTTACCGGATGCGCTGTGTCGAAGCGTGGTCGATCGTCGTGCCGTGGATCGGCTATTCGCTCTCCGCGCTCCTGAAGGCCGTCGAGCCGAATGCCAAGGCCAAATACGTCGCGTTCGAAAGCTTCTACGATCCCGCCAACATGCTTTCGAGCGCCGCCGGCGGTATTGAATTCCCCTATCGCGAGGGCCTGCGCCTCGACGAAGCCATGCACCCGCTCGCCTTGCTCACCTTCGGCATGTACGGCGAGACGCTCCCGAATCAGAACGGCGCGCCTGTGCGCCTGATCACGCCGTGGAAGTACGGCTTTAAGGGCATCAAGTCCATCAACAAGATTCGCCTGGTGGAAAAAGAGCCGCCCTGCACCTGGAAGATGACGAATCCCAGCGAATACGGCTTTTACTCGAACGTGAACCCGCAAGTGGACCATCCGCGTTGGACGCAGGCCACTGAACGCCGCCTCGGCGAGTTCTCGCGCCGCAAGACGCTCATGTTCAATGGCTATGGAGATCAGGTGGCGTCGCTTTACACCGGTCTCGATTTGCGCAAGAATTACTAACTGCGTGATCCGGATCTATAAGGCACTCGTCTGGCTGGCCTGTCTGTTTCCGTTGGCGATGCTCCTCTACAAGTTTCGCGCCAACGACCTGACGGCGAATCCGATCGAGTACATCACGCACGAAACCGGCGACTGGGGACTGCGTATTCTGTTGGTCTCGCTGATGATCACGCCGCTGCGCCGCTTGGGCTTCCCCACGCTCATTCAATACCGCCGCCTGCTGGGCCTCTTCGCTTTCTTCTACATCTGCCTCCACTTCGCCATCTGGTTCTTGCTGGACCGCGGGCTGGACCTGGGCGAGATGTGGTCCGACGTGATGAAGCGCCGCTTCATCACCGCCGGCATGCTGGGCCTGGCACTGATGGTGCCGCTGGCGATCACGTCCACCAAGGGCTGGATCCGCCGGTTAGGCAAACGTTGGCAGTTGCTGCATCGCGCCGTATACGTGAGCGCCGTGGCCGGAGTGGTGCATTACTACTGGTTGGTGAAGAGCGACATTCGCCTGCCGGCCTTGTACGGAGGGGTGCTGCTGGTGCTGTTCGGCGCGCGCCTCTGGCATCGCTTAAAATGAAGCTCGCATGCGCTTCTTGCTTTTTCTCGCTCTAGCCGGCATTACTCACGCCGCCACCACTCACGCCGACCTGCTAAAGCTCTTTGCGGAGTGGCGCGCCTTTCAGCGACCCGCCCTGATCAACGGCGTCCCGGACTACTCGCCCGCCGCCATCCGGCGCCAGCAGCAGGCCTTACCCGCCTGGCAACAGCGCTTGGCCGCCTTTGATCTCGCCGGTTGGAGCCTGCCCGAGAAGATCGACTACAACCTCGTCCGCGCCGAGATGAACGGCCTCGACTTCGACTTGCGCGTCTTGCGTCCCTGGGCGCGCAATCCCTTCTTCTACGCCACGGTCTTCGCCAATGAGAGCGACACCCCGCTTCACGAGGGGCCGCACGTCTACGGTGCGTTGGAACTCTGGCAGTACCGCCAGCCCCTCTCCGTGCAGGATACCGACGAGATCCTCACCAAGCTCAACGCCGTGCCGCGCCTGCTGACGCAAGCCAAAACGAACCTTGTGGAAGACAGCAAAGACCTCTACGCGATCGGCGTTTGGCAGAAGCGCCGCGAGAGCGCCGCGCTGGCCGCGCTCGCTGAGCGCGACCCCAAGCTCGCGACCGCCGCCCGTACTGCGCAAAACGCCGTCGACCAATTTGCCACGTGGCTTGAAGCGCGCGCTAAGACGATGAACCGCTCGGCCGGGATCGGCGTCGAGAACTACAACTGGTACCTGAAGAACGTCCACTTAGTCCCGTATACCTGGGCCGAGTTAGTCACTCTGATGGAGCGGGAATTAGCTCGCACCCTAGCGACCCTGAAGCTGGAGGAGCAACGCAATCGCGAGCTGCCGCCGCTGCAACTGCCTACTTCGGTGGAGGAACTGGATCGCCGCAACAACGAAGCCATCGATACGCTGATGAATTTCCAACGCCAGTTATTCACCGTGCGCAACTACATGAATCTCGATCGCCTGCGCGGCGTCCGTCAGTTACTTCCGGCCGCCGACCTGGACGTCTTCAGTAACGTCGAATATCGCGACTCGATTCCGATGAAGACCCATGCCATTCATTGGATCGAAAAGCAGCGGCTGGACAAGGAGCCGCATCCCAGCCCCGTCCGCGCCTCGCGTTTGCTCTACAACATCTGGGACAGCCGCTCCGAGGGCTTCGCCACGGCCTGGGAAGAGGTCACCATGAACGCCGGCCTCTTTGACCAGCGGCGCCGCGCGCGGGAATTGATTTACTTCATGGGCGCGGTCCGCGCCATTCGCGGTCTGGCGGACCTGAAGTTCCACAGCGGCGAGTTTACCTTGGAGCAGGCGCAGAAGTTTATTGTCGAAAAGACGCCGAACGGCTGGTTCAATCCGAAGGGCAATACCGTGTGGGTGGATATGGCGATCTATGCCACGCAACCGAGCTACGGCACTACTTACCTGGGCGGCAAGATCGCGTTTGACCATTTACTCGCCGATATGCGGCCGATGCCCTTCAAGGACTTCATGGATGCCTTCTTCGCCGTGGGCGTCATTCCGATGTCCATGGTCCGCTGGGAGCTAACGGGCCTGGATGATGAAGCCCGCAAACTCGGCCTACGCCGCTGACTTCTTCTGCGATATACTGCCGAATCGAAAGGAAACCAAACGTTATGGACCGTCGACAATTTGGCCTCACCGGCCTCGCCCTCTCCGCCGCGGCCGCCGTGAAGCCTCTGCCGCCACTTTCGCCCGGCATCAAGATCTCCATGCAGGTGAACGAAAACGTCACCAACGAGGAGTTGCTCTGGGTGCAGCAGATGGGCATCGAGTATCTAAACGTCCAGACCGGGCCCGGCAAGGCGACGCTGGACAACTTCCTCGCCATCAAGAAGCGCGTGGAGGCGGCTGGCCTGAAGGTTTGGAATATTTCGAACAACGATAACCGCAACATCGAGGAAGTCACGCTGAATCTGCCGGGCCGCGACGGCAAGATCGCCTGGCTGAAGCAGTACATTCGGGATACGGGAAAGGCGGGCATCGGGTACATCACTTACGCGCACATGGCCAACGGAATCTGGTCCAGCAAGGGCGAAACCACGCGCGGCGGCGCGGCCGCCCGGTCCTTCCACTTGAAGGACGCCAAGGGCTTCTGGAACGGCAAAACCTACGATCAGCCGCTCAGCCACGGGCGCAAGTATTCAAAGGAAGAGCTCTGGGAAAACTACACTTACTTCATTAAGCAGATCGCTCCGGTGGCGGAAGAAGCCGGGGTACGCATCGGCATTCATCCCGACGATCCGCCCGTGCCCGAGTTAGGCGGCATTCCCCGCCATATTTTCGGCACTTACGATGGCTACGTCAAGGCGCTCGAAATTGCGAATTCGCCGGCCATCGGCGTCTGCTTGTGTTGTGGTACCTGGATGGAAGGCGGCAAGAGCACCGGCAAGGACGTCTACGAAGCCGTCCGCGGCTTCGCCAAGATGGGCAAGCTCTGGAAGATTCACTTCCGCAACGTGACCGGGCCGATTCCAGACTTTGTCGAGACTTACATCGACAACGGCTACACCGACATGTACAAGCTGATGCGGACCCTGGTGGAGGTGGATTTCCGCGGTAACCTCATCGCGGACCACGTCCCGCAGATGGCCGCCGGACGCAGCAACGGCTGGAGCTACAGCATGGGCTACATCCGCGCCCTGCACCAAGCTGCCAAAGCTGAGCTGAAGAAGTAGGACAGGCCTCCTGGCCTGTCCCGAATCAAGTAGAGCTTACTTCGGCTTCGCCGGACTAATCATGATGTGCGCGCCCGCGGTCCCGGGATACATGAGCCAAGGCTCGCTGCCCGGCGTCGTGGTAAGTCCCGTGGACTCGGGCGTCGCATACGGCGTATAAACCACCCAGCGCAGATAGGGATCGATGACGGCGCCCTTCGCCGCGTCGTAGCCCGTGCCCGTCAGCACGTAGAGCATGCGCGGCTCGCGGGGCAGTTTGATCTTGCCTTCGTCTACCTCTTTCCAACGGACCTCGTGGCGCTCCTTGCCCTTGAACTGGGCATTCAACTCGCGGCCGCGCGCCATAAAGGGCTCGAGGTCCTTGTGGTAACACGAGACGCTGAAGCCCTTGGCGGCCGGGTCATCGGCCAGGCAAACCAGATCGCCAGTGCCTTTGCGCAGCGTAACCACTTCGCCCTTGTCGTTGTAACCCAGCACCGTAGCGGTTTCCCGCCGCTCCTTGGGGGCGGCAAGGATCGACGAAGCGATTTGGTCGGCCGGCGAAGCCACTTCCACGGCGCCCAGGGGCAGTCCGATCAGCAGCGTGAGTAGTAGCGGTTTCATGAATTTCTCCTTCGAATCAAAGATCAGGGCTGGTCATACCCGGCGAGCCGCCGTACCCAGATATTGCGATAGCGGACGCTGGTGTCGTGGTTCTGCAGGCCGAGCGGCTCCTCGGCGCCGTGCGCCTCGTACGTGCCGACGACGCGGTGCGACATGCGGCCGCCGATCTCCTTACGATGGTGCAGCAGGACGCCGTTGGCGAACACGGTAACGTAGCCGGGCTTCACGAGCTTCGGGCCTTCGAACTTCGGCGCTTCAAAGACGATGTCGTAGGTCTGCCATTCGCCTGGCTTGCGCGAGGCGTTCACCAGCGGCGGCCACTGGGCGTAGATGGCGCCGGCCTGGCCGTCGGCGTAGGTGGGGTTGTTGTAGGAGTCCAGCACTTGGATTTCGTAGCGGTCCATCAGGAGGACGCCCGAGTTGCCGCGCCACTGGCTGGTGCCATCGATCTCGGCGGGGGCGGCCCATTCGAGGTGCAGTTGGATGTCGCCGAACTTCTGCTTGGTCACCATGCCGCCGGTGGTCACTTCCATATAGCCGTTCTCCACTTTCCAGGCCGGGGGCTTCGCGCCGGTCTTGCTCGGTGCCTCCCACTGCGAGAGGTCCTTACCGTCAAACAGGACGATGGCGTCCGAAGGCGGCGCGCCGGGGGTATTGCCCGGAGTCACCAACTTGGGCCGCGGCCGGTCAATATCGTGGACCTTCCACTTCTGCCCAGGCAGAATGGGGGTATCGGTGTAGCCGAGGGGGGCGGTGCGGCCCTTCTTTCTGGGCTGGGCGAAGGCGCCGTTTTGGAGAACGCAGAGCGCGAGGAGTAAGAGGCTGAGCTTCATCGTTGCTCCTGAGCTTATCAAAAAAAATGCCGCGGCCCCTGTGCTTTTCAGGACCGCGGCATCGACAAAGGAAGCAGACTGAACGCGTGAGATGGAGAGAGAGAACCACGCGTATGGTCTGGGCTCCCGGGCTGGTGTCGCCTTACGAAATGGGGATCTGTTGCGGCCCGGGAATGAGGGAGAAGGCCGTCCTCCGGAGACCGGCCTTCCGTACTCGGGGGAAGCTTTATTGGCCGCGGCCCTGCTGCCGGACGACGACCGTCGCTACAGGTATCAGGCTGCCGTCACGGCCGGCGGTTTCCAGGCGCAACTTCGCGACGCGCGGCTGCTCAAAGAAGTTGGGAAGCAACTCGTAGGTGAGGTCCATGCTGCCATGGGCCATGTGGCCGTTCTTCTGCGAAGCCGGCGCGGCGGTGACGTGGACCCACGCGGCTGGCGTCACCGTCCAAGGGCACTGCGGATGGCTCGCCGTAACGCGGAGGCGGTACAGGCCGCCCTCCGCGGTGTGTTGAGCGGCGATGGGGGAGAAAGAATACCGGCAGTTGAGCGATGGCTCAGCGCCGGCTAGGGAGATGGTAAACAGAACGGCCGCGGCCAATTGGAAAAGTCTCATCGGTAACTCCAATACAATCAGGGAAGAAGAAGCGGAGTGTAACTTGATTTCGAGATTACACCCGGTCGAATTTGCATTGGTCCTACTGTACTTTTTTTCGCGCCGAAAGTCTACAGCGAATCGCGAATTTGCTCAATTTTCTTGGGCGCTGCGGGGATGTTCTACATCGCCCGGAGCTTCTGCCCGGCCGGACTGTTTCCTGCGCCACTTATGCCACTCCGCCAAGTGCCACTTGCCTTTGTCGACGGAGAGGTCCTGCTTCTCGCGGGCGCGGCGGCGGAGCACCTGGTAGACGGTCTGATAATTGCTGCCGCGCAGACCGCCTTGTTTGAGCGCGGCGATCACTTCGTAAGTCGATAACGGCCTTTGCGCCGCACGCAGATGCGCGATGGTGGCTTCGGGAATCGTCATGCCGAGGAGGGGAAACGCCCGGGGGGCCTCGGTCGCAGACGGTGTCGCGAATTCCACCACGGGGGCGAGTGGCCCTGGCGCCGGCAGATTCGCCAACCGGCGGATGGCCACGATGGCTACTTCGAGTTCCGCTTTGCGGCGCTCCAGGTCGGCCAGGACTTCGATGTAGTCAACGCTTGCCATACTGCTCAAAGAGAGTTTAGCGTCCTTGGGTAGCCGAGTTCAAGGGAACTAAAGGCGAAGGCTCAATCCAGTTTCAACCGTTGCTTTAGCCGGAAAATGACAAAGCCGCCGGAGGCTCCAGCGGCTTTGTCGTTGCAAATTCGACCTTCTGCTCACCCGAAAGGGAAGCGGTCGGTCTTGTTGTTTAAGAATATAGCGGCTTTTAGCGGCTCATGTCAAATCGGGTTTTCGCTGAAGGTTGAGCGCAAAGGCGGGATGCAGCAGCTGCTTAAATGAATTGAGCAAAAAGAAGAGTTGCTAAAGAAGTGCTTTATCTACCGCGCGAGCGAGCCGTTCCAGATCCTTGGCCTTCTTTCCCAGGCCAAGCCAAGCTGCGAGCCCCGAGCGACGCTTGCCCGGGCGCGTCCGCGCGGGCCAAATCGACTCCGGCGGGTAGGTGCCGAAGGCTCCGGTATAGAAGGCCCGCGTCTGTTCGAGGTCAGGGTTCGACATCGGCACCCGGCGCTCGATCTCCGCGGACTCCGGCAGCGTCCGCCACGACGGTAGTTCACGATGCAGATCCCAGACGGCGCGGATCGGGGGCGGAGGTGCCACAGGACTTGGAGCGGTGAGCACCAGAAAGAGCCATTTGCGGTATTCGCCGAAGACGTTTTCCGCGAAGGCGATCGTCCAGCCCTGGCGCTTGGCGAGCGTATCCCAAAAGGCGTACTGCGCGGCGGCATCACCGACGCGTAGCTCGGCCCAATGCGGCCAAGTCTGTTCTTCGATCTCCACTCTCTTGAGGGATCGACCCAAATGGGGGGATCTTTAGCCTCAAAATAGTTTTGCCCGGCTCGCTGCGGGTGAGCAACGGGCCGGGCAAATGGTTTTCCTCCACCGCTCGAACTTCTAAACTAGCACAATCTTTGTTACCAAGTATTCATATAGAGGTCTCGGAGGTCGGCTTCCGTGCAAGGACGCGGGTTCAACTGGTGGCAGCCATCCTCAAAGGCCTTCGCTGCCAGCGACGCCAGCGCCTCCTTGGGGATCCCGTAGTCGCGTAGGCGCGGGGCGATACCCAGCAGACCGTTCAGCCGCCGGATCGCGGACGCGGCGTCGGGTCCCCCCAGTACCTCTCCCAATTCGTGCATCCGGCCTGCCACCGTATCGAAGTTGAAGTCGATCACCGCAGGCAGCAGAACCGCGTTGGCCGTCCCGTGGTGCATCGCGAACTCCGACGACAGCGGATGAGCCAGCGAGTGCGTCGCGCCCAAGCCCTTCTGAAAGGCAATGGCGCCCATCATGGAGGCCATCATCATCCCGGTGCGCGCCTCCAGGTTCCGCGGATCGCGCGCCAGCCGTGGCAGATGCTCCGCGCAAAGCTTCACGCCGGCCAGCCCGATGCCGTCGCAGATGGGATGGTAGCCCTTGGCGACGTAAGCCTCGAAGTTGTGTGTCAAGGCGTCCATGCCGGTGCCGGCGGTGACGCTGGCGGGCAGGCCCAACGTCAACTCCGGGTCGTTGAGCACCACGCCGGCGATCAGGTGCGGGCTGAAGATTACCGTTTTCCGATTCGTGGCCGCGAGCGTGATCACGGCGGAGCGGCCCACTTCGCTGCCGGTGCCGGAGGTGGTCGCCAGGGCGATCAGCGGCGGGAGGTCGCTGGTGATCAGCGCGTCGCCGCCGATCAGGTCGTCGTACTCGGCCAGGGGGCGCGGGTGGGTCACCTTGAGGCGGATGGCCTTGCCGGCATCGAGCGGCGAACCGCCGCCAAGCGCGATGATCGAATCGCAGCCGGCGGCGCGGTAGGCGGCGACGCCGTCGATGACGTTCTGCTCGGTGGGGTTGGGGTCGACGGCGTCAAAGACGACGGCGTGCGGCGCCAACTGCTGAACGCGGTCGAAGACGGGGGTGCGCCGGAGTCCGCGGTCGGTGACGAGGAGCGGCCGTTTCAGTCCGCGGCGTTCGCATTCGCCCGGCAGTTCGGCGACGGCGCCGGGCCCGAAGACGATCGCGGTGGGAAAGGAAAATCGATGCAATTTCATGGTCCTTTTCGAGGATAGCGAAACTTACAATGGAAGGAGCGTGCAAGACGAAGTATTGGACAAAATCTACGACGGCCGCCTGGCCAAGCGCCTGGTGCGCTACCTGCTGCCTTACCGCCGCACGGTGGGCTGGGCGCTGCTGCTGCTCTTTATTCACGCCGGCTTGCAGATCGCCGGGCCGTTGCTCACGAAAGTCGTCGTCGATTGCTACCTCACCAAAGGCGCGTGCGCGGCGCCGTTCAACGGATGGCTGCCCGCCGACCCTCTCTCCGGCATCTACCTGATCCTGGCCATTTACCTCGCGGCGATCGTGCTCACCACCTTGGCTGAGTTCGGCCAAACGCTCCTGATGCAGCGCACCGGCCAGCACGCTATGTTCGACCTGCGGCGCGAAGTGATGACGCACCTGCAACGCCTGGACATCGCCTACTACGACAAGAATCCCGTGGGACGCCTGGTGACGCGGGTGACCAGCGACGTCGATACCTTGAACGAGCTCTACACCTCAGGCGTCGTTACCATTCTGGCGGATCTGGTCGTCCTGATTTTCATCATCGTCACCATGTTTCGCATGAATGCTGGCCTCACGTGGATCATGCTGGCCGTGATGCCCTTCGTCGTGCTCACCACCGGCGCCTTCCGCCGCGCCGTCACGCTCGCCTACCAGAAGACGCGCATCTGCGTGGCCAAGATCAACGCCTACATTCAGGAGCACGTGAACGGAGTGGCGGTGTTGCAACTCTACAACCGGGAGGCCCGCGCGCGCGAGGACTTCCTCCGCATCAACCAGGAGCACATGGACGCCTTTAAGGAAGGCATCCACGCCTATGGCTGGTTCTATCCGATCACCGAACTACTGACGATGCTGGCCCTCGCCGGCCTGTTGAGTTACGGCGCGGTCCGCGTGCATGACCAGTCACTCTCGCTCGGCGTGCTGCTGGCCTTCATCCAATACGGCTTCCGTTTTTTCCGCCCCATCGCCGACCTGAGCGAGAAGTACAACATCCTGCAAGCGGCGATGACGGCGTCGGACCGCGTCTTTAAGCTACTGGATACGCCGGCCCTGATCGTGGCCCCCGCGTCGCCGAAGCCCTTTCCGCGGGAAGCGGCCGCGATTGAATTCGATCAGGTCTGGTTCGCCTACCAGGGTGAGGACTGGGTCCTGCGGGACTTGAGCTTCCGGATTGAGCCCGGCCAGACCGTGGCCGCCATCGGCCATACCGGGGCGGGGAAGACGACGATCATCAGTCTGCTGCTGCGCTACTACGACATCCAGCGCGGCCACATCCGCATCGGCGGCATCGATCTGCGCGACTTCGACCCGCTCGACCTGCGCCGCCACTTCGGCGTCGTCTTGCAGGATCCGTTCCTCTTCACCGGCACCATCGGCGAGAATATCCGTCTGGGTGACGACAGCCTGACCGCCGAGGACCTCGAGAAGGCCGCCCGCGAAGTGAACCTGCTCGACTTTGTGAATACGCTGCCCACCCGCTTCGACTACGCGGTGCGCGAGCGCGGCCTGGGCCTCTCCACCGGCCAGAAGCAACTGGTGGGCTTCGCCCGAGCCCTGGCGCGTCAGCCGCGCTACCTGATTCTGGACGAAGCGACGTCCAGCGTAGATACCGAGACCGAGTTGCGCATTCGCGAAGCCTTGGACCGTCTCGTCACCGGCCGCACCTCCATCGTCATCGCCCACCGCCTCTCGACCATCCAGCGCGCGGACCGGATTCTGGTGATGCACAAGGGGCAACTGCGTGAGAGCGGAACCCACCAGGAATTGCTAGCCTTGGATGGTCTCTATACGCGGTTGTACCAATTGCAATATCAGGAGCAGGAGGCGGCGTAATGCCCATAGGTTTTCGTGGTGGTCTGATCGGCGCGGCGCTTCTGTGCCCGCTCGTCCTGGCCCAGACGATCGTACAACCAGGCCCGCCGGGCCAGCCCGGAAAAGTGCTCGCCAGCGCGGCCTTTACCCTTCCACCACCAGCCAAGCCCGACATCGAGTTCATGCAGGCCATGATCGTCCACCACTCGCAGGCCGTGGAGATGGTGGACCTGCTGCGCAAACGCGGCGCGAACGCGGCGTTGAAGACGCTGGGCGAACGAATCACGCTCTCGCAAGCCGACGAAATCGAGGGGATGAAGCAGTGGCTGCGGGAACGCGGACAATCGATCGAGATGGGCGCGATGATGCATCATCACACGCCGGGCATGGACATGTCGAAGATGGCCTCCGGTGACGTCGCGGTGATGCCCGGCATGTTGTCGCCCAACCAGATGAAAGTGCTGGCGAAGGCCTCCGGCCGCGCCTTCGATGTGCTGTTCCTCACGGGCATGATTCAACATCACACGGGCGCCGTGGATATGGTGGACGACTTGTTCGCCAGCGGCGCAGGCCAGGACAACGTGCTGTTCGACTTTGCCACCGATATCGACAATTCCCAACGCGCCGAAATCCGGATCATGCAGAGCATGCTCGCGAAGATCACCAGGAAGGATAAGAAATGAAGACCGTTCCCTCTGTACTCGCCCTCGCGGTTGGCCTGATCGCCGTTTCGGCGCAGAGCCCGGCCCCCGCGCCCAAGAAGGCTCCCGTTCCGCCGAAGGTGATTGACACTGGCGTCAGCACCAACCCGCGCTCCGGCCAGGACGATCCACGGGTCGGCTTGAAGGCTGGGCTGTATGATGCCGGAGAAGCCGCCTTTGGCCTCGAACGTTTGGCCTCGCTGCCGAAGCCTTCCGGTTTTGCTCCGGGCGATGTCGTCGTCACTCCCGGGCCCGCGCCGGCGCCGCCGCCGAACGACAGTCCAGACCCCGCGGCGCGCTTGCCGCAGGCCGCGCCTAATGCCTATGGCTCCACCAACTCGGACTTGGCCTTCAGCGGCAATCATCTCATCGTCGGCAACTACAACGGCATCAACCTCTACGACATCGACAACCCGCGCAAGGTGAAGATCATCACGTCGCTTCTGTGTCCCGGCGGCCAGGGCGACGTCTCGATCTACGGGAACCTGCTCTTTATGTCGGCCGAAGCGATGAACGGCCGCCTCGACTGCGGTACGGGCGGCATCCCGCTGCCCGCCGGCTACGTTCCGCCACCACCTCCGCCTCCAGTTCCCGGCGGTCGCCGGCAGCGCCCCTTGCCGCCGCCCAGCCCGGAGCGCTTTCGCGGCGTCCGCATCTTCGACATCTCCGATATCGCGCATCCCAAGCAAGTGGCGGCCGTGCAGAGCTGCCGTGGGTCGCACACCCATTCGCTGCTGGTTGACCCGAAGGATAAGGAGAACGTCTACGTCTACATCTCCGGCACCAGCCAGGTCCGGCAGGGCGAGGAGTTGCCCGGCTGCTCGGCCGGCCAGCCCGATAAGAACCCGGAGACGGCGCTCTTCCGCATCGACATCATCCAGGTACCGCTCGCGCATCCAGAGTTGGCCAAGATCGTGTCGAGCCCGCGCATCTTTACCGACACGCAGACCGGCGCGCTGAACGGCCTGAACAAAGGCGGCACCAGCGGCGAAGGCACGCAGAAGATGTCGGAGACGAACCAGTGCCACGACATTACGATCTTCGCCTCCGCCGGACTCGCCGCCGGCGCGTGCAGTGGCAACGGCATTCTGCTCGATATCTCGAACCCGATTGCCCCCGTTCGCATCGCCGCCGTCAGCGATCCGAACTACGCCTACTGGCACTCCGCCAACTTCAACAACGCGGGCACCAAGGTCCTGTTTACCGACGAGTGGGGTGGCGGCTCCCAACCGCGCTGCCGCGAGAGCGACCCCATGAGTTGGGGCGCCGACGCCATCTTCACGCTAGCCAATCGGAAGTTGACCCTCGCGTCGTATTACAAGATGCCCGCACCGCAAACCGAGTACGAGAACTGCGTGGCCCACAACGGCTCCATCGTGCCAATTCCCGGGCGCGACATCCTGGTGCAGGCCTGGTATCAGGGCGGCATCAGCGTCGTGGACTTTACCGACGCCGCCCATCCCTTCGAGATCGCCTACTTCGACCGCGGTCCGGTCAACGGCGAGAAGCGAGCCATGGGCGGGCAGTGGTCCACCTATTGGTATAACGGCTACATCTACGGCGCCGAAATCGCCCGCGGCGTCGATGTGTTCCGTCTGGTGCCGAACAAATTCCTGACGCAGAACGAAATCGACGCCTCGAACCAAGTCCACTTCGACTATCTGAACGTGCAGAACCAGCCCAAGGTGGAATGGCCGTCGAACCTGATCGTCGCGCGTGCCTACGTGGACCAGCTAGCCCGCGGCACGTCGCTGCCAGCAAAGACCCGAGCCGAGTTGACGGCGGCGATGGGCAAGCCCGAGCCCAGCGGACTGAAGAGCTTCGCCAGCAAGCTCGAAAAGGCCGCTGCATCGGCGAAGTCAGCGGCGGACGGGGACCGGCTGAAGGCCCTGGCGGCAATTTTGGCGAAGCAGAAGTAGGCTACCATCCTTGGGTGTTGAACCCAGTGCCCGCCATCCTCGAAGGCAGGAAGTTGTGTCCTCTGAGTTACACTGAGCGACAGAGATGATCCCCCGAAAACTCTTGACCTATCAGGCCAGCACCCTCTACGGTTGCGTAAAGGACGAACCGATGCTCGCTGCCATGGTTGCCAAAACCGCTGAAGGCGCCGAGGCCATCCTCGCCACCGTCACCAAGGACATGCCGCTTTACACGCTGCATGACCGCACCCATATTTTGAACGTCATCGCCTGGATGGAAGCTCTCCTCGGCGAGCAGGGCGTCGCTCAGATGAGTCCCGTCGAATGCGCTCTCGCTCTTATGGCCGCGTACGTCCACGACCTCGGTATGACCCTCGGCAAAGCGGAAGCCGAAGCCCTGCCCCACGATCTCGATTACCGCAAATTCAGAGATGGCTTCCTCGACCTCCGTCTGGAAATCGAGAGCCTAACCCGACGCGGCGACACCCACCGCGCCGAAAAGTTGGAAGAACATCTCCGCGTCGAGTTCCTGCGCCGTACCCACGCCGCAGACGCACGCGTTGGGCGCATGCGGGCCCGCCTCGCCGCGATCCTGCCCAACGCGAACGACCTGAATTACAAAGGCGTCGATCTTCGCGACAAGCTCATCCAGACCGCTGTTAGCCACAATCAACCGGTCCGTTGGCTCCGCGAACAATGCCAAGGCAATACGCCGGGCGTCGATCAACAGGAGCTCCACCATCTCTGGGTCGGCGTGCTCCTCCGACTCGCCGATATTCTCGACTTCGACCGTAGCCGCACCCCCGCCATTCTCTTTCATCACCTCGGCCTCGAAGACGACTTCGCCAGCGAGTTTGAGCAACGCAGCCAGGAAGAATGGCGCAAGCATCTCGCTATTACGAACATTAAATGGTCCGCCAAATCGGATCGTCTCACCTACGAAGCTACTGATTGCTTTCACCCAGCCGTTGAAAAGAGCGTTCGCCACTTTGTTCGGCAGATCCAGGAAGAACTTGCCGCTTGCCATGAAGAGATCCGCCAATGGCCCGCATTCTCACGCGCTCTCCGCCTGAGCACCGTGGCCGATCCGAAGATTACACAGAAGGGCTACGTCTATCAAGACTGGACCTTTCAGCTCGATCAGCAGGAGATCATACAACTCCTGATGGGCGAGTCACTCTACGGCAACCCGAGCCTCTGCATTCGGGAGCTTCTTCAAAACGCTCTCGATGCCGTCGAACTGCGGGATCTTCGCCTCCAGTTGCAGGAGAAAGGAGGTAAGCCTGCCATGCCCGTGGATGGGTTCTCCCTCACACCGGGCAGCTTCAAGGTAGCCGGCCGGCCTGAGCAACCCTTCGAAGTCCGTCTCAGTTGGGGTGAGAAGGACGGGCGCCAGTTCATTACGGTGGCCGACAACGGCGTCGGCATGACCGAAGACGCTATCTCCCGCTACTTCACCCGCATCGGGAAGAGCTTCTACCGCAGCCCCGAGTTTCGCGCTGAACAGGAAGAGCTGCGCCGGCATGGCTTGCTGGCGACGCCAATTTCGAAGTTCGGCATCGGCGTTCTCTCCTGCTTCATGATTGCCGACCGCGTCACCGTTAAGACTCATGCCGGCGGCAACCAGGCTCTCGATCTGGAGATCTCCGGACCCGGCAGCCTCTTCTGGACTCGCCAGGGCACCCGCACGGAGCAAGGCACCGAGATCACGCTCTGGCTGAAACCGGAATTGCTCGGCAAGCCTGTCCGATTGGTACATGATCGGGAAGACTGTTGGGAGCGCCTGCGCCTCCTCTTCGACTACGGCACCGCAGAACCCATCGAACGTACCGACGATCTCGACCCCGCTCTGGTGGCGGGTGAACACGTCGTCTGGCCCAAGTATCCGCTGCAAATTCTGCCCCCGGTGGGTGAGCCTTGGACCCTCGATCATCGCTTTCACATCGATCATTTAGCCCCCATAAAAGTAGAGTCGTTGCGCGAGAAGATCGCCGAGCGGGAATATCCGGCGGATTGCATTGATGCGCCCCGTTGGGGATTACATGATTGGATCGACGTCGAAACCGGCACCAGAGTTCGCTTCTGGTTTCCGGAGGATCCCGGGATGAGGATCCGCGCTTGGGAACTTGACGCCTTAGTGGAAGCGCAGTTGCCAATACAACGTGAGCGTCCGCTAATGCTGGTTCAGAGCATGCGCGTCGAAGATATGAAAGAGTTAGATCATCGGATTGCGATTGCCCCAGGAGTGGGCTGGCGAATCTGGATTGACTACCGGGGCCAAGCTGCGCCGACTCTGACAGCGGATCGGAGCCAAGTCAGGCCGCTTCCTGCAGAGCTACCGGCGGAACGAGCGCTCTGGAGCCGCCTCGCTCGGCAACTCGCCGAGACGGGGGATGCCAAGTGGCTAGGAAATCGATGGCGTCCCGAACAGCGCACCCTCTTAGCACAGGCGATGTCGATTACCCCGGGGGGCAGTTTGCCTCTGTCCGGCAGGGTGGCTGCACTCCGCGAGGATTTGACCCTCGATATTAGACGCACCCACTCAAGTGGAGTCGCTCGGGACCTCGACGGCGCTCGCAAGCTGGAACTCGCCCGTGATCACGCCCGAGACCTCGACGACGATTACGACCGTGCCCGCGAAATCGACCGCGCCGTGGCGTGCACACTTGCCGTTGAGCTAGCCTTCAATCCTTTCGAAAAAATCCTCATGCTCTTCCGAGGATCGCCTCTCCCTCCGGTATCGTTGCAACAAAGCATTCTGCTTCGGACCAGCGAGTTGCAAGAGGGCTACGGCCCAAGTCTCGACCGAAGTTGGCATGCCCTTAATGTCCACGGCAATACAGGTAGGATCGGGGACGCCTGCCTCACCTGCCCCGCCGCATTTGCGTTCGATCTGAAGGGCCAGGCCGTCCAGTTCGCTGAACCGGCAGGCGCGAATCCGCCGCAACTCGCTGCCTACGGCTACGACCTCTGCTTCCCCATGACGGCTATCCCGCTGGGCCGATTGAGGCGTGAATTCCCGCTGTGGCGCGAAGACCGGCGCTACCGGCCCCTCGGCGTGTTGCCTTTCCTTCTTCCCGATCTCGCCGAGTTCTGGCAGCGGCACCGCGCGGAACTATTGGAGCGATTCCCGATCGGCGAAATCTACGCCCTTCAGCCCGACCTCGACCTCTGGTACACTCCCTTCGCCGAATGGACAGCGAGGCACTGGCAACGAAACACCCATCGCTCGCTCCTCTGGGACATTCGCCAAGGCCAAGTGATCTCCTCCGCCGGAATCCACCATCGGGACTACCTAACGAAGATCGGCCAACCCTTCACCGCCTTCGGTGACGAAGTGACTGGGCCGTAGCTCAGTGCGTCGGGCACTTCGTGATCCAGGAAGAGCTTCATCCAACCGCAAACGACATCTGCCTTGCCACCAGCAAGTCGATCTCGCCGCGATGATCTTCATAGTAGGCCAAGCACTCGTACACTTGAGGCTTCGTGATCTGGGGAAAGCAGTTGACCGTCAGCGAGTCAATCGATTCTCCATTTTGTAGCAAACCGATCACGTCGTGGACCGCGACCCGGGTTCCTTCGACAATCGGGTTGCCGCCCCGAACTCCCGCCGAACGTGTCAGCTATCGATATGACTCCGAAGTGGAACCCATACTTGGATCCTACGGCTCTCTTGCTTTCGTGTCAACTTCATTGAGGACCGTCCTTTCAGACTACGGCTTCATCTGACCCTTCAGCACCTCGATCGCCTTCTCGATCTGCCGGTCGTGCCCGGCGAAGAAGTCCGCTGGGCCGTTGTCGACCATGTAGTCCGGGGGGACTCCGTCTCACGGCCAGACCCGCTGGAGGTACAATCAGTCTGTGCAAGCAATTACGATTAGGATCAGTGCCTGCGATGAGTCCGCAACGCTGGTTGCTTCGTGGGACGATCCGCGCGGGTTCGGTGGCCTGACCACACAGGCACAAACGCTTGGCGAATTGGAGCGCAATATCCGCGACGCTCTTGCCGTTCATTTCGAGCCCGAGGATTTTCCGAAACAAGTGAGGCTACACTTTGCGGATGACCCGGTGCTCGTGGCTGCATGAAGCTGCCCCGTACCGTGTCTGGCGCCGACGTAATCAGGGCGCTGGAGATGGTTGGATTTCAGGTTCTGCGGCAGGCTGGGTCCCATGTACGGCTCGGCCGCGGCGCAGTTCGAGTGACTGTGCCCCTCCACACGACCGTGGCTCCCGGAACCCTCAGAAGTATCCTTCGGCAGGCGCAGATTAGCGTCGATGAATTCACTGCTGCTCTTCTGTAGGCTGAAATAAGTCGCTGTCAATTACGGCTTCATCTGACTCTTCAGCACCTCAATCGCCTTCTCGATCTGCCGGTCGTGCCCGGCGAAGAAATCCGCTGGGCCGTTGTCGACCATGTAGTCCGGGGGGACTCCGTAGTTCTCCATGTTCTCTCCCGTCGCCGTATAGACGCCCGAACCCGGCGTTCGGAGTTGCGAGCCGTCGAGTAGGCTGTAGGAGCCGGTGCCGATCACCGCGCCCATCGTCGGCATGCCGATCAGCTTGCCCAGCCCTAAGCGGCGGAAGCCGTCGGGGAACATCTCGGCGTCGCTGGCGGAGCGCTCGTTCTGCAGGACGGCCATGGGGCCGTAGAAGGCCTGGACGGGGCGTACGACTTCGATGGAATCGCGCCCGCGCGTGCGCTGGTATTGGTTGCGCTGATTCAGGATCTGCAGCAACTCCTGATCGATGCCGCCGCCTCCGTTAAATCGCTGGTCGATGATGAGAGCCTTCTTCTCGCGCAGGTCGATCAGGTCCTCTTGAAACTTTGCCAGCGACGGCGCGTCCATGGCGCGGATGTGGAGATAGCCGATTTCGCCTTTGGTCATGGTCTCCACCAGCTTCCTCCGGCCTTCTACCCAGTTAGCGTAGGCAAGATTCGCGGCGGCCTGGGGCGCGAGGGGTTCGATGGTGAGCGTGCG
Organism: Bryobacteraceae bacterium; assembly: GCA_019752335.1. GTDB lineage: Bacteria > Acidobacteriota > Terriglobia > Bryobacterales > Bryobacteraceae > JALHNI01. The sequence continues at coordinate 85,201 of JAIEMJ010000005.1, read as the reverse complement.
GGCGCCGTCGACCGAGGGCTTGGTATTGACGAGGAATTCGAGCTTGCGTCCGGGCAGGACATTGAAGAATTCCCAGTAATTGCGGGTGGTTTTGAGCTCGGCGCCATTGACGGCCAGGATGTATTGGCCGGCGGCTAGCTGGAAGTAATCGCGATCCGCCGGGCCCTTGCTCAGGACCGACTCCACCTGGTAGTAGCCCGAGGCGGCGTCGGGCTTCAGGGTGAAGCCGGGGTGGCGGGTGTCGAGGCGTTCGCGGGGGGATTCGCCGGGGAGGAGTCCGCCGCCGGAGACGCCGGTGTGCGAGGCGTTCAACTCGCCGATCATCTCCATGATGACGTTGTGGAGCTCTTCGGTGTCGGCGACGTGCTCCAGCACCGACTGGTACTTGTCCTGCGCGGCCGCCCAGTTGACGCCGTGCATTTTCGCATCGTAGAAGCGATTCTTCATGATGCGCCAGGCCTCGCTGAAGACCTGCTGCCGTTCGGCGGCGCGGTCAATGGTCAAGCTGACGGCGAAGTCGACGCGCTTGGGCCCAGCGCCGGTGGGGCTCGCAGGCGAAGCGGACACCGGCTGGCCGCCACGGCCTCCGCGGGAGCCGCCCGGGGCGTCGCCCGCGTCGGCGAGCGTGGGAACGGGAATCGAGTAGAGCTGTCCGCCCAACAAGGCATAAACGCTGCGTCCGTCGCGGGACCACTGTGGCTCGTTACCTCCGCCAAAACCAAAGCCGCGGCCGCCACCGCCGCCACCTGCCGCGCCACGCCGGCCAGTGTCGGGGACGGCGGTGTTCAGGCGCTGCATACCGGTGCCGTCTTCGCGCATCACGTAGTACTCCGGCGCGCCACCGCCGGCGACTTGAAAGAGAACCGTCTTCGAGTCCGGCGAGGCGGAGACCGAGGTGACGGGGCCAGCGGAACTCCCGAGCTTCTGGATGCGGCTTTCGAAGCCCTCCCAGTCGATGGCGACGTTCACCGCCGAAGTGGCCGGACGGCGGCCAGGTCCTGCCGGGGGCGGCTCATTCAACTGCGCCAGGGCTTGCTCCTCGGTGTTGATCTCGCGCGTCTCGGGAGCCTTCTCGCGGCGGGTAAGCGAGACCGCATAAAGCTGGGCGGGCGAGCCGCGGAAGCCTTGCGAGGCCATCGCTGGCGCGCTGATGCCGCCGGTGAAGAGGAGCTTCTTGCCGTCCGGCGTCCACTTGGCACCGGTGGAGTATTGAAACTGGTCCGACACGATGGCATGCTCGTCGCCTTTTTCGAGATGCTTGATCCAGACCTGATAGCGCAGCAGACGATCCTGCTTGGCGTACGAGATCCATTTGCCATCGGGTGAGAACTGGGCGCCCGTAACGTTGCCGAAAGGACCCGTCGCCAACACCGTCGTTTTGCCGGTATCGACATCCACCTGCCGCAACTGGTGATCGGAGCCCGACCACAGTAGCGATTTCGAATCCGGCGCCCAGACGATCTGCGACTTATCGCAATCGGCGTCGCTCAGCTTCCTGGGTGATTTGCCCAGTTCGTCGGAGATCCACACTTCCTGGCGGCCGCCACGGTCTGAGGTGAAGGCGATCCACTTGCCGTTGGGCGACCAGCGGGGCTCGTCTTCGCGCGAGGGGCTGTCGGTGACGCGCTGGGGTACGCCCCGCTCCGTGGCGACCGTGAAGACCTCGCCGTGGACGAGCACCGCGGCCCGGCGATTCGAGGGCGAGAGGTGAAACGCCGACGCCTCGCTCACCGTGACCATGGGTGTGTCGTCGGCCTTCGAGTCGGACTTCAGGTCGATGCGGATTTCGACGGACTTGCCGGTGGCGAGGTCGAGCTTCCAGAGTCCGAAGTTGTCTTCGTAGACGATCGTCTTGCGATCGGCGGAGATGCTGGGGAAGTAGAGGTTGCCGTCGGTGTGGTGCGTCACTTGCACGGGCACGCCGCCGGTCTCCGGGATCTTCCAAATGTTATTGACGCTCTTCATCACCTCGGGGCCCGCGAATTTGATGTTCTTCTCGTTGGGCGTACGGTCACTCACGAAATAGATCTCGCGACTGGCGCCGTACATCGGCCAGAAGTAGTTGCCTTTATAGTCGGCGTCGCCGAGTTTGGCATAGGTCTTGGCGGCGGTGTCCATCACCCAGAGGTCGGCGGCGTAGGAGCCGCGATAGTGCCGGCGGGACCAGACGCCCGGGTGGCGCATGAATGCCAGCTTCTTGCCGTCGGGCGAGTAACTACCGCTGGCTCCCCAATCGGTGGGGACTGGCCGCTCGCTGCCGCCCTCGGGACTCACTTCAAACAGCGTGGCTACCGTGGGGAAGGCGCCCTGGGCGCGGACCGATGAGAAGAGGATGTACTTGCCGTCCGGCGTCCAACCGACGGCCGTGTCATCGGCGGTATGGAAGGTAAGCTGCTTGGGCTTGCCGCCCGTGGCGGCGACGACATAGATGTCATAGTTGCCTTCGCGGTTCGACGAGAAGGCAATCCAGTTGCCATCGGGCGAGAAGCGCGGGTAGACGTCGCGGGCCTGGTTGTCGGTGAGCCGTTGCACGTTGGCGCCGTTTTCGTTGGCGGTCCAAATGTCGCCGAAGTAGGAGAAAGCGACGCGCCCCTTCGAGTAAGTAGGGTGGCGAAGCAGCTTGACGTCCGCCAGGGCGGGGACGGCCAGCAGACAGAGAAAGGCGGCGTAGTGGCGCAAGGTGAAGACCTCCTGGAAAGCCCTGACGAGGGGCCTACATGAGTCTACTAAAATGACGGCCGTATGCGCGACAATCGCAACATGCCTATTGTCGTCGATGCCAATGCACTCCCCTGGGAACCGCGCACCGTAGCGCCCACGGGAGCTCCCATGTTTCGCAAGAATTTGTATACGGACCCGGACACCGGCATGGAGGTCCGGTTGGTGCGCTATCCGGCGGGCACGATGAACCCGACGCACACGCATCCCTGCGCCCACGGCATGTACATTCTGGAAGGGACGCTCTCGACGGGGAGCAACACCTACACGGCCGGGCAGTTCGTCTGGTTCCCCGAAGGCGAGACGATGCAGCACGGCGCGACGGCGGACGTGGATGTGACGGTGGTTTTCATCACGAATAAGCCGTTCGAAATTCACTATCACTAACAGGGACCGATAGGAGGAGGGCATGGGCTGGAAAGTGTCTTGCGTCTTTGTTTCAGAACGGGGCGGTCCTCTTTTTGCCGATCCCCTCGTCAATGACCCGCAGCAGTGCGAACGGCTGGCAAGCGAACTTGGGTTCGCACGTTTTCGACGAGTGCGGGAGTCTACGTTCGAAGGCGGCGTGTTTCCCTATCGGGGTGAACTCTTCATTGGCGCCTATCCGGGAGGCTATTTCATCGGGCACGATTCACTGTGGCTCGGGACTCCGGGGCCCCTGTTCGAAAAGGTGACCCACCGCTTTTCCTCCTCGACAGTGTTGGCGCTTGGCCTGCACAGTGTGACGGACTTCTGGGCATATGCCTTGTTCGAAGCGGGCGAACTGAAACGCGTTCATGTTGGCGCGGTCGATGAGGGAATCATGGCGGACTACGGTCTGCCCTTGCCGGAAGAGTCGGAGGGCTCGGATGGCGAGGAACTGGTCTTTTCCATCGCCGCGCGCATGACGGGCTGCCCGCTCGATCAAGACGGGCCGCACATCGAATTGCCGATGAGTGTCTTCACGCCACCATCGTTCTGGCGGTGGCGGTGGTGACGGACCCGAGGTGGCCGTCTGCCAGCTGACTTTCTGGCTGAAGGGCTACGAAACCAACCGGGGAGTGATTGATTCTATTTGACTTGCGGGCTTGGCGAGGGTTGCCGAGAGTGGCCGCCACTGGACCGCTTCTCACTCAGTAAATCCAGGATAGCAGCCATGCAGGAACGAATTGGCGTAAGTGGCTGAAAGGAATAAGGAAGAATATCGTCACCAGTTCTGACGAGTTCAGCCGGAGAGAAGCGGTTTGGCCCAAGACTCTGTCGAAAACTGTCGAAGACTGTCGATTTATCGATTATTTTGGCGACCGAAATTCGTTAGGGCCGCTACCGGCTAACGCGATGGGCTACTTAAAGAGGGCACAGGCGGCGCGGCTCTCCCGGGTTAGCTCGACTTCAGCGGCGATGACGCCGAAGCTCGACCAGTTGGAGTCTCGCGAGAGCTTGCGGAGCAAGGTGCAACCTTCGCCCACCTTGCCGCCCATCAGATGGTGCAGGGCTACGGCGGAGGCCGCGTTTGTGTAAGCGATGCCGGTTTGCTCGAGCAATTCCTTCTCGCTCAACTTGCCCTGAAAGAAGCGCAGGTCGCGATAGTTACTTTCGTTCGCCCGCACCTGCAGGCCGTCCTTAATGCTAGCCAACAGTTCTTTCGCCTCGCCACTGCGCCCGGCGCGACGCAGAGAGCGGTAGTGCCAGTCCGCCAGGCCCATCAGGAACTCGGGCGTCTGGGGGAGGGTCGCGCAGCCCACCATGCCGGTGGGCAGGCTCTTGGCGAACTCGTCCGGCTTGCCGGCCATATTCACGCAGCGCGCGAATTCGTTCGCTGCGTCGCCGTACTTCTGCGAGAAGTAATACGACAGGCCCAGGTAAAACGAGGCTTCGAAGGAGGAGGGCGCCAGGGATCTGGCCTTTTCGAGATCCACAATCGCCAGATCGAATTTACGCAGGGAGAGATAGCGATGGCCGCGCATGCGGTACGGCCGCGGGTCAGCCGGGAAGGCGGCGATGGCTTTCGTGTAGATGGCGATGGAGGCGTTGTATTGAAAGAAGGCGTCGCGGGCTTGGCCGGTCTTGAGCAGCGCTTCAAGCTTGCCCGGGTTCTTCGCCAACTCCGCGTCCGCGGCGGCAATGCGCCCATCGTTGTCTTTTTCTGAGCGCAAAGGGACGCCCAGCAGGGACGTACCCTCCGGCTTGTCCTGGGCGAGCAGCAGCGCATGAATCACGAGAAGGGGAATGAGTCTAAGCATGGGTTTGGAGAATCTTTACCAGGTCTGGGGGGATGGGGCAGGAGCGCTCCGTGAGCGGATCCATGCAGCAAATTACGATTTTGCCACGAGCACGCGGGGTGCCGTCAACCTCCACCAGGAAGCCCAAGGTGAAGGCGCGCGTGCCCAGGTGATCGAGCGTGACGGTGATGGCCATCAGGTCGTCGTCCACCAGGGCGCCGAGGAAGTCGGCTTCCACGCGCACGCGCGGATACCGGATGCCAAGGGTATCAATGTAGGAGTAAGGAATTCCGGCCGCGCGCAGGAATTCGACCTCGGCCGCTTCGAAATAGCGAAAAATGGCCGCATTATGGATGCGTCCGCTGGCGTCGGTGTCGGCGAAGCGTAAGCGGCAATGGTAAACAAAAGGCATCGTTCCTATCCTAAGACGTCCCTGCCAGGAAAACGGGTTTCGTAGGTGGTAAAGTAAAGCAGCATGCCAGTCTATGCGGCCGGGCGTACCGACGTTGGGTTAGTCCGTCCAAATAACGAAGATCGATTTTTGATTGCCGGTGACCTGGGGCTCGCCCTGGTGGCCGACGGCATGGGCGGCGCCGCCTGTGGAGAGGTGGCGGCCCAGATGACCGTCGACTGTGTGGAGGAGTGCGTCCGCGGGAACGGCATCGGCGCCAGCGTCTCGTCGTTGGAGTCTGCCATCACGGAAGCGAACCGCCGCGTCTGGCTGCACGCTAAGCAGAGTCCGCAATGCACGGGCATGGGGACTACGGTGGTGGCCGCCTGTTGGCGTGGAGATCGCCTGGCGATCGCCAACGTCGGCGACAGCCGCGCTTACCTGCTGCGGCACGACCAGTTGACACAACTCTCCTACGACCAGAGCCTGGTGAACGAACTGCGCCACAACCTCGGCCTGAGCGAGGAGCAGATCAAGCGCTACGCCAATCGGAACGTGCTCACCCAGGCGATCGGCACCTCGGAGAGCGTCCAGATCCGGACCAACGAGATTGACTTTGGCCCTGGCGATGTCGTCATCCTTTGCTCCGATGGTCTCCACGGCATCGTCAGCGACGAGGAGATCCACGCGATTCTGTCCTTGCCGCTGGTGCTCGAATTGCAGGTGGGCCGCCTCATTGACGCCGCCAAACGAGCCGGTGGAAACGACAACATCACCATCGCCGTCATTCGCAATGATTAGGCCCCTTTAGGAGAAAATTCATGCGCATTCCGGCCGATGTGTGCCAGGATTATGCCCAATCGTCCACGCTGGAATGGCTCGAAACTAACGGTACGGGCGCCTTCGCCATGGGCACCATTAGCGGGGCCAACACCCGGCGTTACCATGGCTATCTGGTAGCGGCCAACGGTGACCGGGGACGCCAGGTCTGGCTCGCCAAGGTGGACGACGAAGTGAACGGCATCGCGCTGGGCGCGAATCAGTTTCCCAACACCGTCCACCCCGACGGCTACCGCTACCTCGCCGATTTTGCGCTGGATCCTTTTCCGACCTGGAGTTACCAGATCGGCGACCTGCTGCTGCGGAAGAGCGTTTTCCTGGTGCCCGGCCGCCCTGTCTGCGTCGTGCAGTACGCCGCCAGCGCACCTTGTACGCTCGTCGTGCGGCCGTTTCTCGCTGGCCGCGACTACCACGCCTTGCGCCAGAACGGCGAGCATTTCATTCCTCCCGGCCTCGATCTGCAGGCCGTCGGCGGTACGCTGGTGCCGGAGCCCGCCTGGTGGCGCGACTTCGAGTATCCGGTTGAGCGCGAGCGCGGCTTCGACTTTCGCGAAGAACTCTACACGCCCGGCCGTTATGCCTTTCTGCTGCGCTCCTTCCGGCCCGTGGCTCTGGTGGCGTCCTTGGAGCCTGACGTAAAGCCGGATGTCCCGGTCTGGCGCGAGCAGCGCCGTCTGCGTCCGCTCGACCCCGCCACGGACTTTGACGCCCTGCGTCCGGATGGCCGCCCGACGCTGATCGCCGGCTACCCCTGGTTCACGGATTGGGGCCGCGACACGATGATCGCGCTGCCCGGGCTGGCGATGGGCCGTGGCGAACTCGCCAAAGCTCGCTCCATCATCGATGCCTTCCTCGCGCATCTGCACCAGGGTCTGATTCCGAATCGCTTTCCCGACGCCGGCGAGACGCCGGAGTACAACTCGGTGGACGCCACGCTCTGGCTCATCGCCGCCATCGCGCAATTGCAGACAGCGGGCGGCGATACTAGCGGCTTGCGCGAGCGCGTGGAAGAGATCGCCGGCTGGCTGCGCCGGGGCACGCTCTATGGCATTCATGTCGACCCCGCCGATGGCCTGCTTGCCGCCGGTGATCCCACCACGAATCTCACTTGGATGGACGCGCGCGTCGACGGCCATCCGGTGACGCCGCGTGACGGCAAGGCCGTCGAGATCAACGCCCTTTGGTTGAACGCTCTCCACTACCTCGGCGACCCCGGCCTCGCCGCCGCCACGAACGCCTTTCAGAAGAAGTTTTGGAACGGCCGCTACCTGGATGACTGCGTCGGCGATTCCAGTCTGCGCCCGAATCAACTGCTGGCCTTGTCGCTACCTTATCTGTGCGTCACGCCGGAACAAGGCCGCAAGATGCTGGACGAGGTGGAGGCGGAGTTGCTTACTCCGGTCGGTTTGCGGACGCTCGCCCCGAGTGACCCTGCCTATCAAGGCCGCTACGCCGGCGGACCCGCCGCGCGCGATGCCGCCTATCATCAGGGCACGGTATGGCCCTGGCTATTGGGACCTTATCTGGCCGCGTGTCTGCGCCTGCGGCCCGAGGCGCGGGAGGATGTCGCCGAGCGGCTGGAGCGTTGGCGCGCCGAGACGCGGACGGGCTGCCTGGGCCACATCGCGGAGATCTACGAAGGCGACGCCCCGCACCGTGCCGTCGGCGCGCCGGCGCAAGCCTGGAGCCTCGCCGAACTGCTACGTCTGGAAGCGTGTCTGATGCGCTAGGATGGGCAGGATGAATCCTCAAGAGACCGCCGCGCAACTCGGCGTCACCTTCACGCCGCTCACGCGCGGCTACCTGAATCTGTGCATTCGCAGCGGCAACCTGCTGATCACCTCGGGCCACGTGAGTGACCTGAAAGGCAAGCTGGGCGCCGGCTTGACGACTGAAGAAGGCTACGCCGCCGCGCGGAATTGCGCGGACAAGATTCTGAACTCCGTCTGGAATGCGCATGGCACCCTGAATGGCTTGAAGCTGATTAAGGTGTTGGGCTGCGTGAATTCGGAGCCCTCCTACATCGAGCAGCACCTGGTGATCAACGGCGCCTCCGACCTTTTCCTGAAGGTCTTTGGCGATCAGGACGGTTACCACGCGCGTAGCGCGCTGGGTTTCGCGTCCTTGCCGGTGGGTGCCGCCGTGGAAGTGGAAGCCATCTTCGAGATCAAGGCTTAGGCGAATAGGCCTGCGCGAGCGCGGCCACTGAGCCCAGGAAAGCCCCAAAGCCCAGAACGGCGGGCAGGACGTGCAGGAAGTCGGTGTAGCCCACCGCCACGTGTACGCCGATGGTGCAGACGAAGCCTGCGCTGCCCATCAGGAAGACGATCTCGATGAAGCTTCGCGTGAGCGCGGCATAGCGGGCGAGGAAGAACAGGATGGTTCCGGTGGAGAAGAGTCCGCCGCCGAAGCCCGCGCGGTCGTGCGCGATCACGGGTACTAGCATCGGCGCCACCTGGTGAATGGCCTTAGCGTCGAGTCCGATGAAGGCCAGGTCAGAGGGGACGAAGACGCTGGTCATGCCGACGGCCAGGATCACCAGGCCTCCGGAACACAGGCCCAGAGCGCAAAGCCCCAGCAGCACGCGGCCGAGCTTTGCATCGCTCGCGAACTTGGGCGGCACCTGGCATCGCTGCCGGGCGCGCCACATCCCAGCCAGGTACACCGGAAGCAAGAACAGCGTCGCGACGCCATGCCAGGTGTCGAGGTAGCCGTGGCCGAGATAAGCGAGGAAGCTGGCGAAGCCGAGCACACCAGAGACGGCGAAAGCCCGCCAGGCCCACTCTTCGCCCGCCGCGAGCGGGAATCCCGCCAGCCACAGGTAACCCATGCCGATCGCCAGCAGCGTGCCGCCGAAGGCGACGCGGTCATGAAACATGAAGAGCACCAAGGGCCGGTTGACGTGGACCTCGAGCTGTTTGGCGTCCATGCCGATAGCCGCGACATCGTGCGGCAGGAAGTGGCCGGAGAGCGATTGCAGCAAGGCGAAGCCACCGGAGAAGAGCAGCGCGACGCCGGTGAGCGCGAGGAGAAACCGCCCGTCGCCGAGCAGGACCGAGAAGACGCTGCGGGAGTCGCGCATGGGAAGCCCTCAGGGTAACAGAATCGGGGGCAGGCCTTGCCTGGCGAACCAAGGGTCCAGCCGTTGGGCAAGTCGTCGCCAGTTGGGCGAGGCCACCATGGGGTAGAGATGGTGCTCCAAATGATAGGTGTGATGCAGGAAGAGAGCTGGAACCCAGCGGCCCCGAAAGAGGCGCGTGTGTTCGAGGGGATTGGCGCCTGCGTCGCGGTGGGGCCACCAGACGGTCATTACGGGGTAGAACCACGCTCCCCCGGTCACCAGCACGACAAAGACGCAGAGGGAAAGCGGCCGCGCCAGCATGGCGTAGGCGAGAGTGGCGGCAATGGCCGCGGCTTCGGCCAACATCCAACGGCGCTCCGCGGGCTGGCCATGGCGGAAGGCCCAGGTGAAGAGACGTACCTGATGCAGAGGGCCGGATAGCAAAGCCGGCCACAAGCCCCGGCAGGCGGGGAACCCTTCGGGGTCTTCTGGGGCAGGGAAGTGTCGATGGTGTTGTAAGTGGGTGACGCGAAAAGCATGACCAGCGCGAAGCCCGAGTAACTCCGTGGCGGCGAGGAGTAACTCGTTGGCCCAGCGGGGTAAATGCAAGGTCCGGTGGACATAGTCGTGTGACGACGAGGTGTAAGTGAGAAACATCAACGCCACAACGGCGAGGACGGCGGGAATCCACCAATGAAAATAAGCGAATATCCAGTAAGTAGCGAACGCCAACAACGGCCGCAAAATTACGACGGTCCGCTGCCAGTTCGTGACCCGGAGTAAGTCGGCGCCCAATTCGTGGATGGATGGCGGTGTCATAACTTAGCCTCGAAAATCGACGCGAATTGCCAGTTACTCATGCGTTGCGGCGTTGCACGCAGCGCTACGTCCCGCAGCGACCGCATCCAAGCGGACTCCAACTGAATGAGCCGCCCAAGCCAGAGTGATTTTCGTTGCAGGCCGGCGGTGCGGGAGTAACGCCGGCGTTCGTAGCGTTGGAGTACCTCGGCTACGGGGCCGCCGTGAGCAAATTCTTCGGCGAGGACGTAAGCATCTTCAATGGCGCTACAGGCGCCTTGGCCGAGATTAGGCGTCATCGGATGGGCGGCGTCGCCGAGGAGCGTAACCCGGCCTTGTGACCAGCCACGTCGAGGCGGCCGGTCCGCGATGTGGCTGGCCAGGATATGGGCGGACGGCGTGGACTCGATCACTTCGGCGATGGGAGAGTGCCAGTGGCCGAACCAGCGGAGCAGATCGGCTTGGCGCTCGTGGGCGGGATGGGTCCAGCCGGCAGGACGGTTCGCCGTGGCGTACCAGTAGGTGCGGTGTTGATCGATAGGAGCGATGCCGAAGCGTCCGCCAGCGCCCCAGGACTCTGACAGTGAGCCTCCGTAGCCGTCCGGCATGATCGGCGCAATGCCCCGCCATCCCACGTAGCCGCGGTAGACAGGCTCGCCCGCGCCGGCCACTACCGAGTGAATGCCATCGGCCCCGATGAGCGCGCGGCCACGCCTGGTTTGGCCGCTGGCGAACGTGATGCTCACTTCGTCCGCGGCTGGGGAATACCCGGCCACGGCGTCGCCGAGATGGACGTGCGGAACGTAGCGCAGGAGCAGCCGCTGGAGGTCCGCGCGGTGAATCGAGATACCGGGCGTCGTTGCTGGCACGCGAATTTCCTGAAGGGCGCGGCCGCGCTGGTCCAGGAGGCGCCAGCGGTTCACGGCGCGGCCCGTGTCGAGGGCTTCTTCAAGCAGACCCAGTTCTCGCAGGATGCGCGTGGCGTTGGGAGCCAGGAGGAGGCCGGCGCCGAGGGGCTCGATCACGGGCGCGCGTTCCCATACTTCGGCTTCTAGGCCGCGCCGGGCCAGGGCCACGGCCAAGGTTAGGCCGCCAATGCCAGCTCCGGCGATGACGATGGGGAGCACTTCCCCTTCAGCTTAACTGAGGCTGATGGGGTCGACGTCGATCACCAGGGCCGTCGCGCCCCATTTATGCTCCAGCGCGTGGTGGCGGATCTTGAGGAGGATTTCGGCCAGTAACTTGCGGCTGGAGGTCTTGAGGAGTAACTGGTAGCGAAATTCGTTGCGCAGTCGCGCGACGGGCGCTTCGGCGGGCCCCAGGATGCGCATGTTGGGCGGCGCCGGATTCAGTAAGTTGGCGATCTCGCCGCTCATGCGCAACGCTTCCTCTTGTTTCTCGTGCCGCAAGACCACATTGGCCAACGCGGCGAAAGGTGGATAGCGCATCAGGCGCCGGAATTCGATCTCTTTCTCGAAGAACTTCGCGTAGTCCTGCGCCGCGGCGCACTCGATGGCATAGTGTTCCGGGTTAATCGTCTGGATCACGACCTGGCCCGGCAGATCGCCCCGGCCGGCGCGGCCGGCGGCTTGGGTCAGCAACTGGAACGTGCGCTCCGCGGCGCGAAAATCCGGTAAGCTGAGGCCGATATCTCCCGAGACGACGCCGACTAAAGTTACATTCGGAATATCGTGACCCTTGGCGATCATCTGCGTGCCGACTAGGATGTCATAATTCTTTTCGCGGAAGCCCTGTAAGATCGTTTCGAAGTGCCGCTTGGTTGTCACCGTGTCACGATCCATGCGCGCGATGCGGGCGCGGGGGAAGAGCCCGTGTAACTCGTCTTCCACTTTTTCCGCGCCCGTGCCCAGGAAGTAAATGTGCTCGCTGCCGCACTTCGGGCACTTATCGGGAATGCGCTCGGCGTGGCTACAGTAGTGGCAGAGCATGCGGCGGTCACGACGGTGAAAGGTGAGCGCGACGGCGCAATTGACACAAGTTACTCGTTCGCCGCAACTCCGGCAGGCTACCGACGTCGAGAAGCCGCGGCGATTCAGCAGAAGCATCACCTGTTCGCCATCGGCGACGCGCTGGTCAATCAGTTCCACTAAGCGGCGCGAAAATGTGGCGTTCTTCTTCGTTTCGAGAAACTCGACGCGCATGTCCACCACTTCGACATCCGGCATCGGCCGCCGCTCAATGCGCTCCGGCAATTCAAGCCACTGATACTTGCCGCGCTCGACGTTGTGCTTGCTTTCGAGGCTGGGCGTCGCCGAGCCCAGCACGACCACGGCATCCTCCATCTGCGCGCGAACGACCGCGACATCGCGGCCGTTGTAGCGCGGCGTCTCTTCCTGCTTGTAGCTGCCATCGTGCTCTTCATCCACCAGCACCAGGCCCAAGCGCGGGACGGGCGCGAAGACGCCGCTGCGCGTGCCGACGACCACGGTCGCCTCGCCCTGGCGAATGCGGCGCCATTGCTGCGCGCGCTCGCTATCGGTAAACGCCGAGTGCAGGATGGCCACGCGGTCACCGAAGCGGCTGGAGAATTGCCCCGCCACTTGCGGCGTCAGGCCGATTTCGGGCACCAGCAGCAACGCGCTCCGTCCGGCGGCGAGTGTCGCTTCGATGGCGCGCAGATAGACTTCGGTTTTGCCGGACCCGGTTACGCCCTGTAACAGAAACGCGGCGAAGGCGTGCTGCGCGATGGCTGCCGCGATTGTGTCGTAGGCGGCTTGCTGTGACGCATTCAGCACGGGCGCCACCCGCTCCAGCGCATGCAGCGGCTTGGCGGAATTGATCAGCGAGAGCGTCACCAGCGACTTGCGCGCTAGCGACCGCCCGGCGGTGCTGGCGTTCTTCATGCCCGTTTCGAGCTGGGCCAGGTTGTGCGGACCCGGGTGCAATTCGAGATAGGCGATCAACTCGCGTTCGGCCTTGGGAAGCTTGCCCTCCGGCCGGGCTGCGAATTCGATCTCCAACCGGCTTGACCCGGCGCGCAGCGGGTCGCGCTCCGTCAGGTCCTGCTCAAGTTCGATGAGGCCCTTTTTGATGAGCGCTTGCAGACGGCGCGGGGCGTCCTCACACTTCTTCTTGAGCGTAGCGGCCGAGAGCGACCGGCGCTCCAGCAGATGCAGGATGGCGACCGAGGGATCTTCGGCGAGCTTGGGGTCGATCGACATTTGGCGGGCCAGATCGCGGCCGGAGTCCGTGATCGCGTAGACTTCGGTGTGGCGCACTTCGCCCGTCAGCGGCGCCATGCCGCGCAGCACCTCGCCGAGGGGCGCGCAGTAATACTGGGCGATCCACGCGCCCAGGCGGATCATCTTCTCGTCCAGTACCGGCGTTTCGTCCACCAGCTTCAGTAGCTCGCGTGTCTTGCCGGCGGTGGGTGGCTCGTCGTGTACGCGCAAAACGACGCCGACGAGTTGGCGTGCGCCGAAGGGAGCCAGCACCCGGGAACCAGCCATCACGCGATGGCGCAACGTCTCAGGCAGCGCATAAGTGAATGGCTGATCGAGCGGGACCGGGAGGCTAACGTCGCAGAAGCGGGGCGTAGGATTCATCAACACCGTAACTATTCGCGCCCATGGCGCGTTTAACAGAGTGCCACGCTGCAGATGAGCGTAGGCCACGTTAGGAGCATGGAACGTATGAAAAAGATTAACCTCATGATCGCAGGTTTGCTGATGGCCGCCGTTGCCGTGTTTGCCGCGGGCATCGACGGCAAGTGGACCGCCGAGATGAGCGCCCGCAATCGCGACGGCGAAGTGACCAAAGTGATGACCACATTTGACCTGAAGGCGAGCGGCGAGACCTTAACCGGCACCGTGGCGACGGCAGGCCCACGCGCCGCTAGCGCCGAGATCATCGAAGGCAAGCTGGCCGGCAATAAGTTCTCCTTCAAGACGAAGCAGACGACGAAGAAGGGCGAGAACATCATGGTCTGGGAAGGCACCGTGGATGGTGATTCTTTGAAGGGTACGCGCGCTCGTGAAGGCGCCAACAACAAGACGGAGTTTACTGCCAAGCGCGGGATGTAACTCGATCAGTTTGCGGATGCCCGGACGTGCCCCAAGGGCCGTCCGGGCTTTTTCAATTTAGGGTCTTCAGCAGGCGGAAGTTGAGTTTGCCGTGCGCCTGGCGCAAGGCTTCGAGCGTATCGCGCGTGGACTCGGCGCGAGCGAAGATGAAGCCCGGGTAGCTATTGCCTTCGGGCAGCGGCACCAGCCGCTCGCCTTCCTTGGCGGTGATCAGAAGTTCGGTGACGTGCGGAGTGCGTTGCGCCTCTTCGACTCTATCCACGCCTGCGAGTACGCCCGCGCCCGGTACGGGAATCATCATCACGCCGGACACGCCGGCATCGAGCTTAGCTTCAATGGGCTGCCCCAGCGCGGCGCGCAGTAAGACTTCTTCGAGTGGCTGCCGGCCGTTGAACGAGAGCGCGCGGGCGCAGAGTCCGCCGATGGGGCGGCCCGCCACCTCCAGCACCCAGACGCCGGCGTCGTTCACCCGGCACTCGCCGTGGATGGGTCCGTTTGAGAGGCCGAGAGCGGCGATGGCGCGTTCGATGGCTTCGACGATGCGCCGCTGGGTCTCGGGGCTCTCACTGGAGGGCGTGACGTAGATGGTCTCTTCAAAGAACGGCCCTTCGAGTGGGTCGGGCTTGTCGAAGATGGCGAGCACTTGCAGGCGGCCGCGCGTGAGCAGGCCTTCCACGGCGAACTCGCGGCCGGGGATATAGTCCTCCACTTGGATGAAGGCGTCGGCGGGATCACGCCGTTCGCGAATCTCGCCGGACGCCAGGAGCTTCTCGATCCGCTCCCAGGCCTGGTGGAATTCTGCTTCGGTGTTGGCGCGGATGACGCCTCGGCTGCCCGAGAGGGCTAGCGGTTTCAGCACGCAAGGGTAGGCAACTTGGACAGGCCGGGAGGCCTGTCCTACGGGGAAGCGTTCGAACTTCGGAACCAGCAGGCCAGCGTTTCGGAAGGACTCGCGGGCGGTGTGCTTGTTCTGGCTCTTGCGAATGCTCTCTGGCGAATGAAAGGGTAGACCGAGCTTTTGCGCCGTGAGCGCGGCGAGGTAGAGTGGCCGGTCAGCGACGGCGGCGATGGCTTCGGCCGGCCCGTGGATCCCTTCGAGCGACCCCAGCGGGTCTTCGAAACGCACTGGGATGGCACGGTCACCCCAGGGGTCGTCGAGGATGTGGCAACGGTCGGTGACGAGTTGGACGTCGATGCCGAGACGTTGGGCGGCCTCGGCAAACACACGAATCTGGTAGCCGAGCTTGGCGGCGAAGAGCAGCAGGCGCACTGCTGCTATGGTCTCATTCGCCGAAGGGCGGCAGCAGTGCGTCGCTGGCGCGCTGCCAGCGATAGCTGTCGAAGTCGAGCCAATGGCCGTTGGTGCGCACCGTCACCAGGCCCAGCAGATCCGTGCGCAGCGTGACGATGCCGCGCTCAGCGAGCCGTTCCGTGACGCGTGGGTGCGGATGATGATAGCGGTTGCCGCGCCCCACACTCACCAGCGCCACCCCGGGCTTCAATCGGTCGAGCCAGGCCTCGGACGTCGAGGTGCGGCTGCCGTGGTGCCCCACCTTCAGCACGTCGATGGCCGGCAGATCCCACTCGGCGAGCAGACGCCGCTCGACGGGCGCTTCCAGGTCACCCGTCAGCAGAAGGCGGCGACGGCCGTAGGTGACGAGCATCGCGAGCGAATCGTCGTTACGGGCCTCGGGCGTTGGCTCACGCCCGGCGAGCGGGGCGAGGATGTTGAACTGCACTTGGCCTGCGCGGAACTCGTCGCCCTCGCGCAACGACTTGATCCGCGTGCCCTGACGCCGGGCGGCGTCCACTACGGCTTGCCAGTCCGCGTTGGCCGTCGGCATCAGCCCGGTCCAGATCTCGCCAGGCTGGAAGTTCTCGATCAGCGCCGTCAGGCCGCCCATATGGTCGGCGTGCGCGTGGGTGAGCACCAGCACGTCGAGCCGGCGAATGGAGCGCGTCCAAAGATACGGCGCGATCACGTCCTCGCCGGTGTTGATCCCGCTGGTGCGTCGCCCGGCCTGGCGAAACGTATTGTTGAGGCCGCCCGCGTCGATGGCCAGCGTGCGACCGTCGGGCAGCACCATCAGCAGGCCGTCGCCTTGCCCGATGTCGATGGCGGTGAGTTCCAGCTCTCCCCGCCGGATGTCGGGCGCAAATGGATGGACGAGCAGCAACGCGCTCGCGGCCGCGGCCAGGGCCCAAGCGGGGGCGCGCCAGCGGTTCAGGCGGAGCGCGACGGCCAGCAGCGCAAGCGACAGAATCAGGCTAAGGGCCAACCACGCGGGCGGGGAAGGGATGCGCCACGCCGGCTCCAGTTTCGCGCTCCACTCCACCATCGCGCCGGAGACGTGAACGAGCCAGGCGGCGAGTTGAGCGAGCCAGCCCCAGTTGGACACCACGGCCAGCATGCCGGCGGGGATCGCCAGCGACAACAACGGCGCGACCAGGAGATTCGCCAGCAGTCCCGTTACCGGAAAGCGGTGGAAGTAGGCGACCAGCGGCAAGGCGAGTACCAGTTGGACCGTGGCGGTGATGAGCAGCATTTCGGCCACCGTCGCGCAAAGCCAGGTCACTCGTCCGACGAAGGGCAAGGCCCAACGCATCGGCAGATTGAACACGAAGAACAACGTTTCGGCGAGTAGCCGCAGTTCGACCCGAATCGCCGCGACGCGCGGTGGCAGGCTCACGTCCCATCCGGCATTAGCGAGTTGGCGCGCGGCTTGCAGGAACGGTGCGGTGGTGCGCTCGGCCAGCGGACTACTCAACGCGCCGATCGCCAACACGGCGAGAAACGAAAGCTGGAAGCTGGCGTCGTAGGCTTGCCCGGGGTCGAGCACAAGGAACACCAGCACCACGGCGGCCAGGATGTTCAGCACGCGGCCGTCGCGGTAGAAGAATCGCGCCCCGGCGTAGAAGGTGAGTCCCCAAGCGGCCCGCAGCACGGGCGCGGCGCCGCCCGCCAGCCCCGTGTAGATCCAAGCGAGCAGGACGCCGGCGAGACCGGCGAGCCAGCGGCGGCGCGTGAGTTGGAAGATCACCCACACCCAGCCCGCCGTCAGCACCACCACGTGCTGGCCGCTGATCACCAGCGCATGGAACGTGCCGGTGCGGCGGAAGTCCTCGGTCCAGAGCTTCTTCACCTGGCTGGTTTCGCCCAGCAGCAAGGCTTGCAGCATGCCGCTCGCGTAGTCGTCCCGCGGGAAGAAGCCGTCGATCCGCGCGAGCAACGTCGCTCTCGCTTGCGCGAGCGCGCGACCCACCCAGCCCCCACACTGGCCCGGTTGATGCTGCACCTCGGCTGCGGAGGGCAGGGTCGCGGTCCAATAGATGTGCTGTCGCGCCAGGTAGGCGGGATAGTCGAAGCCGCCGGGATTTTCGAAGCTCCCCGGACGGCGGATCCGGGCGTCGAATTGGACGACTTCGCCAAAGATGACTGGCCGGGGCGGCAGTCCGTTCTTCGGATACTGGTAGACCTTCGCGCGCGCGCCGGGCTCCAACTCCACCGTAAACTGCATCCGCCCCTCGAAGAAGGAACTCGGCTCTACGACGCAGGCTGACACCGACAGCACTTCGTCCGCGCCGGACTCGATGTGCGGGGGCGGGCCAGGCCGGGCGGTTACTTCCAGCAGCGCGCCAATCGCCCCCACGAAGGCCAGGGCGGGGATCCACCAGCGCGGCAGCCCCCGCCAGCGGCCCAGCATGGTGAGGGCCAGGAAGAGCGCGGCCGCCACCAGGGCCTCCGTCAGAGTCAGCGAGAGGGCGCGACCGCCGATAACGCCCGCGAGGGCGGCGAGGGCGGGCCACAGGAGCGGTTCTTGCATCCTAACTATAGTGTGTTTCGGATGCCGTTTATTCTCCTAAATTTTATTAATGTTCTAGGGCAGCGGCACGACCGGCAAAAGGATATGCGACAGCGAAAGCTGCAACGTCTGCTTGGCGACCCGCAGTTTGGTGGCCGACCCCAGCGCTTCGCCGGTGTTCGGATTCCGGTCAAACTGCGGGAAGTTGCTCGACGTCACGTCGACCCGGATGCGGTGCCCCGGCTGAAAGACGACCGCCGTGCCGATCAGGTCAATGACGAATTCATAGGTCTGATTCGGCTTCAGCAGTTCCGGCTTGTCGAGTCCGCGGCGGAAGCGGGCGCGCAGAATGCCTTCGGCCATCGGGAAAGCGTCGCCGTTGGGGTAGACGTCAATCAGTTTCACCATCCAGTCGGTGTCCGGGCCGTCGGTGGAGGCATTCAAATGCATCTTCACGGGGCCGGCGATGGCGAGCGCCTTCTCGAGCGGGTCGCTGGTGAAGCCCACGATGTCGCCGCGGGCTTCCAAGGCGCGCTGGTTTACGGGTCCGGCGGCGGTGGGAGTGCCGCAGCAGTTATTGCCGCCTGTTGTCGGCACGGGGTTTTGCGGGTCGTAGGTGTAGACGGTGGTTCCGGCGGCGGGCTTGGTGGGCGTGAGGCGTCCGTTCGCGGCGAGGTACCAGGGCGTGTACTGCGTGCCGGGGATGGGCCAATCGGCTTCGCTCTTCCAACGATTCACGCCCATGTAGAAGAGGCGCACGGGCGGCTCGCGGTCGATGCCGTTGTCCGCGCCCTTCAGGTAATGGTCAAAGAAGCGCTTCTCCACGTCGGCGAGGTGGACGTTGTTGTCTGGCCCAAAGTCGAGGTCGCCGTACTTCTGGGATGGGCCATGGCCCCAGGCTCCGATGATCATGCGCGCCTGGCCGCCCTTGGCCTTCAGTCCGGTGTAGCCGTTGATGGTGCCCGGCAGAAAGATATCGAACCAGCCGCCGGCGGTATGCACCGGGACCTTCACCTTATCGAATCGCTCCTCGTCGCTGATCGACTTCCAATAAGCGTCATAGCTTGGATGCGCCAGCCAGTCGCGGTAATGCTTCACGGCGTAGTGGGCCCCTGCTTCATCGCCGGAGTTGAGCGGCAGGTGCGGTAGAATCTGCTCGTAGGTGATGTCGGGTGTCGCTTCCTTGCCGGTATGCCACCACTGCGGCAACATGATGCGATTCGGCATCCGTACGACGCCCCAACCGTAGTTGAAGGAGAGCCGGAAGGCGCCGCCCTGGGTAATCCAGTTGGCGTAGATGTTGGTGGAGGCGACGGCGGGAAACGCGCAGACCAGGCTCGGCGGGGCTTGCGTCGCGGCGGCCCACTGCACGTGGCCCAGGTAGGAGCCGCCCTGCGTGCAGACCTTGCCGTTGGACCAAGGCTGCTTCGCCGCCCATTCGATGGTGTCGTAACCGTCGAGCGCTTCGTGGCGGAAGGGATCCCAGCGACCCTCGCTCTCGTAGCGTCCGCGGACGTCCTGATTGACGACCGCGTAGCCCTCACCGGCCAAGTCTCGCAGTTTGCCGTGGATGCCAGAGCCCTCGCGCTGGGTGCTGTACGGCGTACGGATGACGATGGTGGGATAGCGGCCCGGCGCGCTGGGGCGATAGACGTCGGCGTAGAGCGTGACGCCGTCGCGCATGCGGGCGGGTTGATAACGGTCGATGCGGAGCGGGACGGCGTCCGCGGCGAAGAGGGGGCTGGCCAGCAGGAGCAAAATCGTGAAACGCATATTTTCCATATGGTACGCCCAAAACGAGTGTTACAATCAGTTCAATCCGTCCTTGTCCTTCGGTATAGAAAGGAAATGCTTCAGATGTTCAAGCGCTTATCCATGATTCTCCTGGCGGCCACCGCCAGCCTGTGGTCGCAGACCACTTCCACCACGATCCTCGGCACCGTGCAGGATAGTTCGGGATCCGTCATTGGCGGGGCCAAGGTAATCTTGACCAACACCCGCACGAACGTGAAAGCCGAGACCCTGTCCACCTCCTCGGGCGACTACACCTTTCCGCTGATCGATATCGGCGAATACACGGTCAGCGTCGAGATGAACGGTTTCAAGACCGCGGCTCGCACGAATGTTCTGGTGCAGATTAACGAAAAGGTCCGCGTGGACTTCAAGATGGAAGTGGGCCAAGTGTCTGAGCGGGTGCAGGTCACCTCGGAAATCGCCCAGCTCAAGACCGACGAGTCGTCGCTGGGCAACGTCGTCGAGCAGCGACGCCTGGTTGAGTTGCCGGTGAACGGCCGCAATGTCGGCAACCTTGCTGTACTCCAGCCGGGCGTGATGTTCGGCTCGCGCGGTGGACTCGATGGGCAGAGCGGTGGCGGTGGCGGTATTCCGATCCCCGGCCAGACTATTGCTATTGTGGCGAACGGCCAGCGCGAGACGTCGCAGCACGCCACCCTCGACGGCGTGGTGGCCACCGAAGCTCGCGTCAACACCGTCCCCTTCTCGCCTTCACCCGAAGCGATGGAAGAGGTGAAAGTGCTGACGGGATCTTACTCGGCCGAGTATGGCTTTAACTCGGGTGCGCAGTTGATCATGGTGATGCGCTCTGGCACCAACGAGTTCCACGGATCGGCATATGAGTTCCTGCGGAACGAAAAGCTCGACGCTGAACCCTATTTCCAGAATTATTTCAACTCCCCGACGCAGGCGCGCACCAAGAAGCCGGCCGTGCGCCAGAATCAATACGGCGGCACATTCGGCGGACCGATTTGGATTCCTAAGCTATACGACGGCCGGAACAAGACCTTTTTCATGTTCAACTATGAGGGCCGCCGTCGCCGTAATCCTGGCAACACGGGCGCCGCGTTGGTACCCTCCGACGCCATGCGCACCGGCGATTTCAGCGCCTTGCTGAACCGCCGCACCGCCACCGGCGCCGCCTTGCCGGCCGTCCAAATCTTCGATCCCCTCACCGGCGCTGACAATCCCGTCCCGTTTGCGGGAAACATCATTCCCACTGCACGCCTGAACGCCACCGCGCGCGCTTTAACGCCCTTCTGGGAGAAGCCGCAGTTAGTCTTGCCGGACCCGCTTACCGGTACCAACTACATCGGCGTCGGCGGTACGCAGATTGACGACGATCAGTACTTCCTCAAGCTTGACCATAACATCTCGAACAAGGATAAAGTAATGTTCCGCTATGCGAGCAACATTCCTTACTTCCTCACCCAACCGGCGACTTCGCCTCAGTTCACCTACCGCGTGGAAGGCCGCAATAACAACATCGCGACCCAATGGCTGCACATCTTCACGCCGACCCTGGTGAACGAGTTTCGCTACGGCTACAGCACGTCGCGCGATGATAGCTTTAACCCTCGCGCGAACACGACCTTTGACCTGAGCGCCATCGGGCTCGACGCCTTCCGCGTCGTCACCGATGGTAACCGGAAACTCACGCCGCGCGAAGTGGGCATCCCGGCGATGAACATTACCGGCTTCCAGGGTTTGGCGGAACAGGACGGCGGCAATGGCTTCGATGACAACCGTCTGCATCAGTTCAGCAACAACCTGAACTGGACGTTCGGCGCGCATACCCTCAAGTTTGGCGCCGAGATCCGGCGCATTTCGCTTTTCCGTGGCGCGGCAAACGTGCCCCGCGGCTCGTTTGACTTTGTCGGCAATCTGGCGAACAACGCCTTCGCCGCCTTCATGCTCGGTGTCCCCAGCGGTACGAATACCCCGGAAGGCCTACCGCTGACCGATGTCCGCCAGACGCGCACCGGCTTTTACTTCAACGACGACTGGAAGGTGACGAAGCGCATCACAATGAACATTGGCGCGCGCTACGAATACAACACCGCCGCCACCGACATCCGTGGCTTATGGCGCTCGCTCGAATGGTCAAACGGCCGCAACAACCCGCCCGTGTTCGTGCCCTCCACCATTCGGTCCACCTATAACTTCTATAAGCCGCAGAAGGACATGATCATGCCGCGCATCGGCATCGCCTATCGGCCCTCCGAGCCCTGGGTGTTGCGCGTCGGCTACGGCATCTTCTACAACGTTCACCAGTTGAACAACTACACCATCCTCAATCTCAACCCGCCGCTCTCGGGCAGTTCGAACTTCTCGAACGATGCCCGTAACAATGGCCTGGTGAATCCGAACTCGATCTTCAGCTTTGCCCAGCCGTTTGGCACCGTCAACAACGCCAGCGCCATCAGCGCGAACGTGCTGAACACGGACAACTTCCAGCCGGTGGTACATCAGTGGAGCTTCGACGTGCAGCGCCGTCTGTTCGCGGGCATGGTCCTGTCGGTCGGTTACGTGGGCTCAAAGACTTCGCACCTCGATAACACGGTGGAATTCAACTCCCCGGACCCGGCCTTCAACACGGCAACGTCCACGCTCCAGTCACGCCGCCCAGTGCCGTTTGTCATCGATAACGGCGTCACCCGGCCGCTCACCCGCCTGCGCTGGCTCGATTCCGGCGGCAACGCCTGGTACCAGGGACTGCACTTCAATCTTCAGAAGCGCTTCTCTAACGGGTTCAGTTATACGATTGCGCACACTTTCTCGAAGTCTTTGATGGAAGGCTACGGACGCAATGAAGGTGACGGTTACAACCCGAATGCCTACCAGAATCCCCGCAACCGTGCGGCGGACAAAGCCCGCGTCGGCTTCGACGTCACGCACAACACCGTCGCCAACTTCGTCTATGAAATCCCCATGATCGCCTCGCTCAAGAAGGGCGTCGCCGGGGTGATCTTCGATGGCTGGCAGAGCAACGGCATTCTCACTTTCCGCACCGGCTTCCCGATGACCGTGACCCAGGGCGCCATCACCAACACGGCCAACGTCACCATTCGACCGGACCGCATCTCGAACGGCAGCCTTTCGAACGCGACGGTGAATCAGTGGTACAACCCCGACGCCTTCCGCATCGTCTCCTGTCAAAACACCGCGATTACGGAGATTTGTAAGTATGGCAACTCGGCATTGGGCATTCTCGAAGGTCCTGGTTTCAAGAACGTAGACTTCTCGATGTTCAAGAACTTCAAGATCACGGAGCGTTTCAAGGTGCAGTTCCGCACGGAGATGTTCAACCTCTTCAACACGCCGCAGTTCGCCCGTCCGAACGGTACGCTCAACACGGGTGGCGGCTTCCTGCCCACTCGTAATGCGGGCGGCGGCCTGGACTATCCCACACAGGCCAATATCTCGCGCGGCCCGGGTGCGATCACCGGCTTAGTCTCGCCGATGCGCCAGATCCAGTTTGGCCTGAAAGTGCTGTTCTAAACAACGCGTAGGACCGGCCTCCCGGCCGGTCCAAGCCCTCCTCGTCTGGAGCAAAACATGTCACATCGACGCAGCTTTATCCAAAGCCTCTCCGCCATGCCGCTCCTGGGCGGTGTCTTTAGCACCTACGCCGCCGGTAAGGCGGCGCAGGCCGCCAAGCGCGACTTCTTCGCCGAACTCGGCGTGAAGCCCTTCATCAACGCCGCCGGCACCTACACGGCGCTCACCTCCTCGCTGATGGCGCCCGAATGCGTCGCCGCCTACGAGGCCTGCTCGAAAAAGTTTGTCCACCTGGGCAAACTGCACGACGCCGTCGGCGCCAGGATCGCCGAAATGCTCAAGGTAGAGGCCGCCATGGTGACGAGTGGCGCCGCCGGCGCCATCACCTGCGGTACCGCCGCCTGTCTTACGGGCAAGGACCAGAAAGCTATCCGCCAAATCCCTGACCTCACCGGGCTCAAGAGCGAAGTCATCATCCAGAAGGCTCACCGCAACGGCTATGACCATGCCGCTCGGACCACGGGCATTCGCATGGTGGAGGTGGAAACCGCCGCCGACGTCGACCGCGCCGTCAGCAGCAAAACGGCCATGATGTTCTTCGCCAACTACCTCTCGCCCGATGGTCAGATTCAGGGCCCGGAGTGGGTCGCCTTAGGCAAGAAGCACCGCATTCCCACCTTCGCCGACTGCTCCGCCGACGTGCCCCCGGTCGAGAATCTCTTCAACTACCCGAAGACCGGCTACGACCTGGTCACCTTCTCGGGCGGCAAGGGCATCTGCGGTCCGCAAAGCGCCGGCGTCCTGCTCGGCCGCCGCGACCTGATCGAAGCCGCGCGCCTGAACACTTCGCCCAACAGCGACTCCATCGCCCGCGGCATGAAGGTGAACAAAGAGGAACTCGTCAGCATGATGGTGGCGCTCGAGGCCTACCTCAAGCGCGACCATGTCGCACAGTACAAGGACTGGGAGCGGCAGGCCAAGCTGATCGGCGACGCCGTCGCGTCCCTGCCCAGCGTCACCACCAAAATCGACGTGCCGCCCATCGCCAACCACGTGCCCCATCTTCACATTCAGTGGGACCAGGCCAAGATTAAGCTCTCGCCGCTGGCCCTTAAGCAGCAACTGGCCGACGGCGAACCCGCCATCGAACTGAACCCGTCGACGGACCAGGACAAGGCCGTCGTCGGAGTGTGGATGCTCCAGCCCGGCGAAGCCACCGTGGTCGCCCGGCGCTTACGCGAAGTCCTCAAGTCAGCGTTAGCCTAGCCCGCGCGACAGCGGCAGGGCAACGTTCACGAATTGTACCGCTTTTGCTGAGGTTTCCCGGCGGCCACTGTGCCCCACCTATGAGAAGCTCAGAAAAAATGTGCTGCCTGCGGCCCTGGACCTTTTAACGAACCCCGACCGTAAGGGAGGGGATGGCCCCGCGAGCCTCATCGGTCAACAAGTCCAATAAAATTGAATACATGCAGGAATATGCCCGCAGGTCAAACATCCCCTCCCTTACGGTCAGGGTTCGTTGTGGGCACGTCTGCCGATTTTTTCTGAGCTCCTGACCAGGTGGGCTAAGCTTCCGGGCCGGCACGGAAGGACGCGATGGCTTCTGACGTCCGTAGCGCGCGGCCGTAGAGGAGAGTGCGGCGGAGATGGGGGGAGAGCCGCAGCTTGGGCGCTCCGTTCAGCGATTGGGTTTGCGGATGGTAACGGCCCCAACCGAATTGGCGCTCGTCGCCGCCGTCCTGGAATAGGCCATCCACCACGAAGGAAATGATGTGCGGACCGCCGTCGATGATGATCGCCGCGTGGTGCAGTTTGCCCGCCGAGAGCGCATTGCGGTCAGAGGACCAGCGCGAGCGGGCGCGGCCGTCACTGAGTTCGATCACGAGCGTGCCGCTGGGGCCTGTGGCCAAGTGGATTCCCTTGCCTTGCTCGTCGCGATTGTCGAGCAGCGTTTGGCCAGCCGCCAGGTCGGGCAGTGCGAGGAAGAGGTCCAGCGTTAC
The DNA here is from genome assembly GCA_019752335.1 of Bryobacteraceae bacterium. Classification (GTDB taxonomy): domain Bacteria; phylum Acidobacteriota; class Terriglobia; order Bryobacterales; family Bryobacteraceae; genus JALHNI01. The sequence continues at coordinate 60,051 of JAIEMJ010000005.1, read as the reverse complement.
GCCGGCCCGCGTGTGCTCCAGGCCATAGTCCGAACGGCGGGAACGTTTGGTAAAGATGGGAAACTCGGGCGCCGTCGCCGATAGAGTCCCGCGGGGAACCCGCAGAAGCAGGCCGGCTTGCGGGACGCCCTTCGCGCTTGCCTGATTCCATAGGCCCGCGAGTAGCGTCTTGTCGAGCCGGTGAACTCGCGCCACGTCCTTCTGCGTTTCCGTGATGTAGTATTCGCCGCCCTCTTCGATCAGGTCCGGGTAGCTCATGCGAATCATGGAGTCGTCGTCGTAGAGCAGGACTTCGGGCTCTGACCAGGTCAGCCGTTTGCCGGTGGGCCCGTCGACTTCCGTGCCGCCACAGACCCAGACGGGATTGCGGTCCTCGTAAGCGATGGTGCGCCGCCGTGGATGCTCCCGGATAAAGCGGCCACCGTGGTTGTGGAACCAGTACAGGAAGCGGCCGTTCTCGCAGCGCCAGGCGAAGGTCGCCGCGCGGGGGTGCTTCATCAGGCGTCCGCTCGCGAAACGCATGTACTGCGGCGCTTCCCAGGAGCGTCCGCCGTTGCGACTGTAGGTACACGCCGAATGGCCGTCGATCGTGCGGTAGACGCAGAAGAGGGAGTCGTCGCTGAGGATCGAGAAGGACTGCTCCTCGGCGACTGGCCCTCCCCCCGCAGGCGTGCGAATGCCGACGTCGCCTTCGGGCAGCGTCTCCCAGGTAAGCTTGGCGGGGTCGCGCTCGGTGAGGATGTTGGCGCTCCGTAGCAGCACCCCTTCGCTTGAAGTAAAGAAGCCTTCGCCGAAGCCGCCCACCTTGTGCAGCGGCACGTAGCCCGCGCCTTGGTGAGAGAACGCCCGGCCGACCGTCCAGAAGAACTTGAGCTTACCGCCGTAGGGATTCTTCCGGTCAATGGCGAAGTCGCGTTGCGGAATTTCATACCGTTGCACGGACCAGGTGCGGCCGTGATCGTCGCTGTACTTGCAGACGAAGTGGCCCAGGCTGTCGACGCGGCGGTTGAAGCCCGTGGCGTAGGGCGGATTGTCGGCAATCACCTCTTTCACGCGGTCCGTATTGTGGTTGTAGAAGACGTACACGCGGCCACTCGGGACCTTGAGGAGGACGGCGTAAGAGGCTTCGGGGCCGGTGGCGGGCTCGACGTCGACGGGCTTTTCCCAAGTCTTGCCGCGGTCCAGGCTGCGCAGGCTGATCACATGCTGGCCACCGTCGCCTTCGTGGCCAGGTCCGGTGGTGATCACGCAAAGCCACGCGCCATCGTCGGTCTTGACGACGTAGGGCTGGTCGGCGTAGAACTCGTCCGGGATCACCGAACCGGTAGTAATCTCGCGCGGGTCCTGCGCGAAGGCGAGAGAAGGCAGTAGAAGAAGATCGCGTCGTTGCATAGTTAGAACAAGAGCTTCAGGCTGAATTGTACTTGTCTTTCGCCGGTGCCGGCATGGATCACGCCGAAAGGTGGCTTCAGGACTGATGTTCCAGATACTCGGCCAACTGCCGCCGGACGCTCTCCGGGGCTTCCACCTCCAGGACGACGTCGGTGCCGTCGTAGCGGCTGGAGACCACCTTAGCCCGCTCATGCAACAAGTGCAGCGCCGCGCCTTCGGCGGCGGCGATGCGGAACGTGGCGGGCTCCACCGGGTCGAGCGACAGCAACTGGTCAATCCTCAGCCGCAACTGGTCGAAGCCTTCGCCAGTGAGCGAAGAGACCGCCACCGCCGCGGGACTCTCCTCGGCCCGGGCATCGCCCAGCACCCGGCGCGCGATGCTGGCCACATCGGCCAAGCCATCGGGGAGACGGTCAATCTTGTTCAGCACCAGCAACTGGGGCGTCTTGGCCGCGTCGATCTCTTCGAGCACCTTCAGCACGTGCGACGCCAGCAGCGGTGCGTGGGGTGATGAAGCGTCCACCACGTGGAGCAGCAGGCGCGCCTCCACCACTTCTTCCAGCGTCGCGCGGAAGGCATCCACCAGCGTCGTAGGCAAGCCGCGAATGAAGCCCACCGTATCCGAAAGAAGCACCTTGCGCTTCGAAGGCAGCAGCAGGTGCCGCACCGTCGGGTCCAGCGTCGCGAACATGCGGGCGTCGGCTTCGACGGACGCCGTGGTGAGGCGGTTAAAGAGCGTGCTCTTGCCCGCGTTCGTATAGCCCACCAGCGAGATCGTGGCCAGCGGGACGCTCTGCCGCTGCCGCCGCTGAATGGCGCGGCCCGCGCGGACCTGCGCAATGTCGCGTTTGATCTTCGCGATCCGGTGGCCGATGCGGCGCCGGTCCGTTTCGAGCTTCGTTTCACCGGGGCCGCGCGCGCCGATCCCACCGCCCAGGCGCGACAGCGCAATGCCTTGACCCGAGAGCCGCGGCAGCATGTAGTTCAGTTGCGCGAGCTCTACCTGTAACTGGCCTTCGCGCGTCCGGGCGCGGCTCGCGAAGATGTCGAGGATGAGTTGCGTGCGGTCGATGACCTTGCACGCGAGCAGCGTCTCCAGGTTGCGCTGTTGGGAAGGGGAGAGGTCGCCGTCGAAGATGACGGTTTGGGCTTCATGCATGGCGATGAGCGCCTGCGCTTCAGTCACCTTACCGGAGCCGATCTGCGTAGCGGAGTCCGCGGAGCCACGCGACTGCAGAAGACGATCAGCGACGGTCGCCCCCGCGCTCTCCGCCAGCACGGCGAGCTCATCCAAGGACTCTTCGGGCGTGGTTTCGAGGTCCGTGTCGTGCGCGGGAGCCGGACGTCGCTTGACGTGCAGCCCGATCAGGATCGCGGTTTCAGTGGCGGGTCGTGGCGGCAGGGGGGTTAGCGTTCTCCGGCTTCCACCGGTGGCGGTGAGCCGGGCGCCGGATGTCCACCGGCGTGATTGCCCTGGGCGGCGGCCGCGTGCATCGGAGTGTGCATCGTGTTCCGGGAGACCACCACGGTAGAGATGGCGTGCTTGAAGATCAGTTGCTCCTGATTGTTGGCTTCCAGAATCACGGAGTACTTGTCGAAACTCTTAATCCGCCCGGAGAGCTTCACACCGCTCATCAAATAGATGGTGAGGTAGATCTTCTCTTTCCGCGCGTTGTTGAGAAAAGCTTCTTGAATATTTTGTTGTAGTTGTACTTGCTTTTCCATGGGGGAGATCCCGTTTTGTGGCGGTGACATAAATCCAAGGTCCTCATTATTTTACACTAAATGCCGCACGGATCGAACCTAGCTAAGTGATTAAGGTAGCTCAATCTTTGACGGTCAGGAGCCACGGGTGAATTCCTGGAGGCTAGTTTTATCAATGACTTACACCTTCTTCGGATCCGGGTGTACCCAGGGGGCCCGGTACGGACGGCGTAGCAAACGGTTGGCTGCGGGGTCCCCGGCGATCTGCTGTGAGGCAGGATCCCACACTAAGGTCCGGCCGTTCAACTGCTGAGATATGTTAGCCAGAATACAGCTCGTCGTCGAGATGTGCCCCTGTTCGATGTCGGCTACGGGACGCCCGCGCGTCGCGATGTTGTTGAGCAAATCACGCATGTGGCCCCGAATCGCCGGGGCGACGTGGCGCTCCAAATCCTTCTCCGTGCGGTCCTCCGGGTACTGGTCCAGCTCGTAGGTGACGTCTTTGTGAACGGGCGGCGTACCCTTGTCGAGCGGCAGATAGTCGTAGCCCATCACGCTTGCCTTCAGGGTCGCCTTGTCGCCGTAGAAGGTGGCGCCCCAGGGGTAATTCGGGTCCGCCGGCGACCCGTAGCTGCGATGCTGCCAGATCACTTTCAGGTCGCCGTAGTCGAACGTGGCCGTCTGCGTGTCGGTGATGTTGGCCTTGCTCGCCTTGTCTACCAGGATGCCCCCGGTGGAAGAGACGCTCTTCGGCCAGCCCAGGTCGAGCATCCAGCGCGTCATGTCCAGCATGTGGACGCACATGTCGCCCACGATGCCGTTGCCGTACTCCATGAAGGCCCGCCAACTGCGCGGGTGCACCAGCGAGTTGTAGGGGCGCATCGGCGCGGGGCCCGTCCAGAATTCGTAGTCGAGGTTCGCGGGTGGCGCGCTATCCGGAGGATTCGCCTTCGCGCGCATATGGTAGTAGCAGTAGATCTCCACCACGCCGACCTTGCCCAGCTTCCCCTCGCGCACAATGCGGTCGCGTGCTTCGATCAGGTGCGGCGTGGAGCGGCGCTGCGTGCCCACCTGCACCACGCGCTGGTACTTGCGCGCCGCGGCCAGCATCGCTTCGCCTTCCACTACATCGACGCCGATGGGCTTCTGGACGTAAATATCGAGCCCGGCCTTACAAGCCTCAATCATCGGCAGCGCGTGCCAATGGTCCGGTGTGCCGATCAGCACCAGGTCCAGGTTCCCAGCCGCCAGCATCTTGCGGTAGTCGGAGAACGTGGCCGGCTTCTTCTTCGAGAGCTGCCGTTCGGCCACGATATCGGCCGCCCCGGCCAGCATCTTCGTGTCGACGTCGCAGAGCGACGTCACCTCCACGGGCGAAACCTGGATCAGGCGCAGCAGGTCGGCCTTGCCGTACCAGCCGCAGCCAATCAGGCCGACGCGCTTGGGCTTCTCCTGGGCATAAGCCATACCGGCCAAGGTAGCGGGAAGAAAAGTGCGACGCAGCATACTCCGACAAGTGTATGCCACTCTCCTGCTAAGATCATCCGTCATGGAACTTTTGTTGGCCCTGCTCGCGCTCAGCGCCGATGCTGACCTGCTGCTCTACAACGGCCGCGTGGTCACCGTCGACGCCAGGTTTTCGATTGCCGAAGCCGTCGCGATCAAGGGCAACCGCATTGTCGCCACCGGCGCGACGAAGGCTTTGTTGGCGGCCGAACGCGGTCCGCGCACCACCGTGATCGACCTCGCTGGCAAGATGGTGCTGCCCGGCCTCATCGATAGCCACGTCCATCCGCTCGAAGCCGGACTCAGCGAGGAGCGCGCGCCCCTGCCGCGCATTCGCTCCTTCGAGGACGTCCGCCAGTATCTGCGCCAACAGGAGCGCGCGTTGCCCAAGGGGCAATGGATCGAGATCCCGCGGACCTTCCCCACGCGGCTCGCCGAGCAGGCCATGCCGACCAAGGCCTTGCTCGATCTGGTGCAGGATCATCCGGTCCACTTCGATATCGGCGCCTATGTGCGCGTGCTGAACTCGCGCGCGCTGCGCGAGTGCGGCATCACGCGGGACACGCCCAATCCGCCGCGCGGCGAGATCGTCAAGGGTGCGGATGGCGAGCCCAACGGCGTCCTGCGCAACGCCGCAATTTTGCTCAAGGGCCATCTGAAGCCGGCCCTCCCCTTCACGGACGCGCAAAAACTTGCCGCCCTCGAAAAGATGCTGGCGCGTTATGCCCGCGCGGGTTTGACGTCCGTCGGTGAAGGCGGCGCGGAGGATGACGAGGTCGCCCTCTACCAGCAGCTTCATCGCGAGAAGCGTCTGCCCGTGCGCGTCGCGATGACCTGGTGGCACGACATCAACCGTCCGCTCGAAGAGCTCCTGGCCGAAGTGCGCGCCGCCAAGTTCACCACCAACACCGGCGACGACTGGCTCCGCTTCGCCGCCTACAAGGTCAACATGGACGGCGGCATGACCATCGGCACCGCCTTCCAGCGCGCCCCCTACGGCGGCTACGGTAAGCAGCTCTATGGGATGACGAACCCCGACGACCGCGGCCAACTCTTCTCGGCGCCGGACAAGCTCTACACGCTCCTCCGCGAAGCCCGCTCCCGCGGCTGGCAACTCGCCGCCCACGCCCAGGGCGGCGGCGCCATCGACGGCTTCCTCGCCGCGCTCGAACGCATCAACAAAGAATTCCCCATCGCCCCGACGCGCGCCCACGTGATTCATGGCAGCTTCCAGAATCCCGAGTCCATTGCGTTGGCCAAACGCTTGGGGATGCTCGAAGACGTGCAAGCCGCCTGGCTCTACTTCGACGCCCCCGCCCTCACGAAAGTCTTCCAACTCCCCGGCATGCGCTACTTCTTCCCGCTCCGCTCGTACCTCAACGCGGGCCTGCTCGTCGCCGGCGGGTCGGACCACATGATCGGCCACGACAAGAACAGCGCCATCAACCCGTATAACCCCTTCCTCGGCCTCTGGACCAGCGTCACTCGCAAGATGACCACCGGCCAAGCGCTGTGCCCCGAGGAGCGCGTCAGCCGCGAGGAGGCTCTCAGAATGTACACCATCTGGGGCGCCCACCGGCAGTTTGGCGAGAAGGTGAAGGGGTCGATTGAAGCCGGTAAGCTCGCAGACCTGATCGTGCTCGACCGCGACTACCTCACCTGTCCCGAAGACGACATCGCCAAGATCGAGCCCGTCCTCACCGTGCTCGACGGGCGCGTCGTGTACCGGAGTCCTAGTGCCCCACGAGTAAAGTAGCCCGCCGCGTAAGCGGCGGGGCGCTTCACGAATTATGCCGCGCCTGCTGAGTCTTCGCGGGAAACCGGCCACGGTGCCCCGCCGCTCACGCGGCGGGCTAGAAGTTGAACTAAGAACGTTTTCCGCTTCACCGGAACGAGCCGCTTGGCGACCGGCCAGCCCCAGATGCCCCACGATTCATCGTGCTGACTCCTCTTAACGATCCGCTACGGCTGGTCGTCCGGGATGAGGGTCACTTGGCGCGTTTGGTAGTCGATCGCCTTACCCAAGTAGTATCCGCCGACGCCCCCGGCAACGATGCCGGCCAACGTTCCATAGTTGGGATGCCGTGCGGCGAGCAGTGCAAACGCATAAATCCCCAGCGACGTTCCCCAACCTCTTCCGCGAGTGCGGCGCTTGCCGTAGGAGACCTCGGCGATCTGGTTGCGCGGTAGCGTTTGCAGCCCTTTCCCAACGGCACGGCGATTCGACGTGTGTTCCACCTTGAAGTTGAAGCTGTCGGCCTTCACCGAGGCCCAGAGTCCGCGAATCACCGTGCCGTTCGTCAGCTTCACCCGGACGCTGTCGCCCGCGAAGGTGTCCGTGGTTTCGCTCCAGCGCACGCGCGGCAAATCCTGCGCGAAGGCCATTGCGGTGAGGATGAGAGATAAGCAGAGAGTTCTCATGTAGACGAGACTACGGCCAGTCCCTCACAAATTGCGGCCCGTTTGTGACACTTCTTACGCCGTCACAAGCGCGCGGATCTCGTCGAGCGAAGCCTCGGTTAGAATTCTCACGACCTTGGGACGGAAGCGCGGCGCGAGTTCCGCCGCCGCCACCACGTCGGCGGCGATGATGTGGCAGGCGGCGAATCCGTCCTGCCAGCCAGGTTCCGCCGGATCGCGGAGCAGCACCGAGTCGGAGCCAAAGCCCAGCGACGAAAGCAGGGTCGCGGCCCAACTCCGCAACGACGGCGAGCGCGAAACGAAGCCGATCAGCACGGGGAAGGGAGGCCGCTGCTGCCCCTCCAGCGCCGCCTGCATGCTCTTCAAATGCACGATGTGAAAGGGCGTGGTCCCAAGAAACGGCGTCACATGCATCGCCTGCCCGGAGTGGACCAGCACGCAGGTGCCCGGCGGAAAATCGGCGCCCGGCAGCGCGGCTCCCACGGGTTGCGCCGCGGCCGCTTCGGCTTCGTGAGCGATGATGCGCGCCACTTCGTAATCGGGGTCAACGGCCACGAAGCGCCGCACCGGTTCCGGCGTGGCGATGCGCTCAATGGCCGCCTGCAGGTCCTGGGCGGAGTAACCCAAGGCCTGCGCCTCCTGGAGCCAACCGCGCGCGAGCTCATCGAGTCCCCCGGCTGGCTTCGGCAGTTGCAGGCTCCGCACAAAGACTCCGCTTCCCGTTTGCGTTTCCACCCAACCGCGTTTGGCCAGATCGCGGTAGACGGACAGCACCGTGTTGCTATGGATCGATAGACGCCGGGCCAAGTCCCGGACGCTGGGGAGCCGTGCGCCGGGAGCGAGCTGGCCACTCAGGATGCCCAGCAGGATCTGCGCGCTCAACTGCTCGCGGAGCGAAACCGCAGAATCACGGGAGATCCAGAGGCGAATCACGGCTTCAGTATAACGGGCAGAACCGGAACATTCTTTCCATCTTTTGTTTTGTTGGTGACCCGGGCGGGGCTCGAACCCACGACCCTCTGATTAAAAGTCAGATGCTCTACCAACTGAGCTACCGGGTCAATATCCGAAGGGGGAATCGGTGCAAAGGCAGGACCCTTTCAGATTACCACAGCCCCCACGTGGTCCCCTCTTTTGAGAGACTGAAAAGTGCTCATGTCGCACACCCCAGACAAACCCCTCCGCATCGGCTTGGTCGGCACGGGGGCCATCGCCCACAAACACGCGCAGGCCTATGCCAACATTGGCTATCGCGTCGTCGCCTGCTACAACCAGAACTTCGACAAAGGCGAGGCCTTTGCGCAGCAATACGGCGCCCGTAACGCGGAGTCGCTGGAAGCGATCTGCGCCGACCCCGAGGTCGACGTGATCGACCTTTGCACCTTCCCCGACGTCCGGCTGGAGCCGTTGCGCCTGGCCGCTAACGCCGGCAAGCACGTCCAGGTGCAGAAGCCGATTGCCACCAATCTCAAGACGGCGCGCGACATGATCGAGTATGCCCACGCTAAGCGGGTCCTGCTGGCGGTGGTGAGCCAGCACCGCTTCGACGACTCCATCATCTTCCTCAAGCAGGCCATCGCCGACGGGCGCCTCGGCAAGATTCTGCAGGCCGATGCCTATGTGAAGTGGTGGCGCAGCGAAGAGTATTACTCGCGGCCCATCAAGGGCAGTTGGGATGTGGAAGGCGGCGGTGCGCTCATCAACCAGGGCATCCATCAGGTGGATATGCTCCTCCATTTGCTCGGCCCGGTGAAAGAACTCTACGGCATGTGGCAACTCGGCGCGCGGCACAAGATCGCGAGCGAGGACGTGGTGCAGACCATGCTGCGCTACGCCAACGGCGCGCAAGGCGTGATTCAAGCTTCCACCGCTTTCTGGCCCGGCTACACCGAGCGCCTGGAAATTCACGGCACCAAGGGCACGGCGGTGATTAGCGGCGATAAGCTCACCACCTGGGACGTGCAGCCGGGCGATAGCGGCGAACCCGCGCCGTTGGCCTCAACTGTGGCTTCGGGTGCGTCGGATCCGATGGCGATATCGCTGACGCCCTTTGAACGCCAATTCGCTGATCTTGGCCGCGCCATTGCCACCGGTACGGCGCCCAGCATCACGGGCGAGGATGGCTACCGCGCGCTGGAACTCGTGCTCGCCACTTACCAAAGCTGCCGGGAAGGGAAGCCGGTCACGTTGGGAGCTGCCCACTAGATGCGGGTGCGGGTGCCCGCTTCCAGCGCCAATCTCGGCCCCGGCTTTGACGCCCTGGGCCTGGCTCTCTCCGTGTATCTGGAGTGTACTTGGCGGCCGGCCGCGCAACTGAAGATCGAGGCTCGCGGCCGCGATGCGGAGCTGATTTCGCTCGATCCGGATAACCTGATTTGGGCGACGGCGTTGCGCGTCGCGGCGGACTTGGGCGAGACCTTGCCGCCGGTTCATTTACTGATCGATAACGACATTCCGCTCGGCAAGGGGCTCGGGTCGAGTGCCGCCGCGCTGACGGCGGGCGTGATTATCGCCGAGCAGTTACTCGGGCTCAATTGGAAGCCGCCGCGCGTGCTGGACGAAGCGGCGCGCATTGAGGGCCATCCCGACAACGTAGCCGCGTGCGTGCTGGGGAGCATTGTCGCTAGCGCGATTGACTCGGGGGGCGTCGCCCATGCTGTCAGGCTAGAGTTATCGCCGCGCTTTGATTGCGCGGTCGTGGTGCCGGACTTTGCGCTGGCCACGTCGAAGGCGCGGTCCGTCCTGCCGGCGACTTACTCGAAGGCCGATGCGATCTTCAATACGCAGCGCGCGGCCCTGCTGATTGCGGCCTTGATCACCGGAACTACTTCAGCCTTTCCCACGGCCCTGGAGGATCGTTACCACCAGCCTTATCGCGCGCCGTTGGTGCCGGGCCTCGAAGAGATTCTGCGCTTGCGCGCGCCTGGCTTGCTGGGTTGCTGCCTCAGCGGCGCAGGGCCCAGCGTGCTGGTGTTCTACGAGAAAGGCGCGGGCGAAGTGGCCGACTTGGCGCGCCAGATCTTTCAGTTGCACGGCCACGCGGCCGAAGTGCTGTCGGCGACGATTGCCGCTGACGGCTATGAGATCTACGAGGAGTAACCTTGACTTACCTGGACCCGATTCCCGCCCCGACGTCCGCGAAGCGCTTCGCTGATGGCGGGCAGTACCGCATTGAGATTCCGTCTACGGAGGGCCCCGGCTGCCTCGGCGCCGTGCTGAAGGAGGCTTGGACGCGCCAGGTCCCCGTGCATCGGGTGAGCCAGGGTAGTGGCATTATGCTGCTTACCGATGAAGAGATCACGCAGATGGTGCAGCAATGCGTCGCGGCGGGCGGGGTGGAACTGAATCTTTTTGTCGGCCCCCGGGCGACCTTCGATATCGGCGCACAGGCTTACTCGCCCGCCGGTAAGACCCTGGGTCTCAGTCTGCGCGGCGGTGACCAATTGCGTTTCGCCATTGAAGATGTCCAGCGGGCGGTGCAGTTGGGCGTGAAGAGCATCCTGGTGTCGGACCTTGGCTTACTCAAAGTGATGGGCGAGATGAAGCGGTCCGGCGATTTGCCGCCGGAGCTGATTATCAAGACCTCCGTCATGATCGCGCCGGCCAATCCGGCCAGCGCCCGCTTACAAGAAGACCTCGGCGCCACCACCTTGAATATCCCGTCCGACTTAACCATTCCGCAAATCGCCAGCATTCGCGCGGCGGTCGATGCGCCGATTGACTTCTACGTGGAAGCGCCGGACAACATCGGCGGCTTTATTCGTTACTACGAGATTCCGGAGCTAATCCGCGTGGCGGCGCCGATTTACTTGAAGTACGGGCTGCGCAATTCGCCGGACATTTATCCGTGCGGGACGCATCTCGAAAATACCGCAGTGGCTTTGTCTCGCGAACGCGTGCGGCGCGCGCAGATCGGCATGGAGATGATCCGCCGCGCGGCGCCGGATGCGGTGATGTCGCCGGTGCCGGTAAGACAGGGGAACGCATGATCGCTTTATTTCTGTTGGCCCTCGCGGCCGATCCGCGTGTCGTGATGGAGACGAGCGCGGGGGAGATCGAGGTGGTGATCCAAGCCAGTAAGGCGCCTATCACGGCCGCCAATTTTCTCCGCTACGTCAAGGAGCAGCGGTATGACCAGGGCCGTTTTCACCGCAGCGTGCGGATGGACAATCAGCCGCAGAGCAAGATCAAGATTGAAGTAATCCAAGCCGGCCCGGCGCCAGGTACCGCGTCGTTTCCGGCGATCACGCTGGAGCGCACTTCATTGACGGGCCTGAAGCACAAAGACGGGGTGATCTCGATGGCCCGTAGCGGTCCGGACACGGCCACGGCGGACTTTTTCATTTGCATCGGAGACCAGCCTTCGCTCGACTTCGGTGGCTTGCGGAACCCCGACGGCCAGGGCTTTGCGGCTTTCGGTTATGTCGTACGCGGCATGGACGTCGTGAAGCGGATTCAGCAGTTGCCGGTGACGCTTCAGAAGCTCACGCCGCCGATAGAGATCCGGCGGATTCGCGTCAAATGAGCTGAACCGGCGGTTTCCGGATGACGGAACGAACCGGAGAGTGATTGATTCGATGGGGCTTAGCGATTCGGCCGCTGCTCGAGCCCGTGGAAGCGAAAAAGTGTCGAAAAGTGTCGAATTGGCTGTTGGGAGACCTTGAGTTCACCTCAAGTCCAGTTTACCGCAGCGGGTGCAAGGCTTCGTAGTCGGCGCGCACTGCAAATTATAGAGGGCATGGTAGTTATGGTGTATTCTGGGCTCTGTGACCGCTCCCGTGAAGTGGACGGACTGGTTAATGGCACGTAAGAAACCTGTTATCCCGTCTTTCCAAAGCGAATCAGAAAAGCCGATCGGTGGTATCGGAACCGGCGACTTGTGGAATCCCAAATGATTCAAGGCATGCGCGAGGGCAAGACAATTTCGCTGGCCGACGTACTCGAACGAGCTAAGCTCAAGGCGACTTTGAAGCCGGTGACGTTGCGCTTGCCCGGGGGAGATGGGGGAGATATCGCCACGGCCCGGCGACTTGCGGAGGAAAAGGGGATCGGCTACCAGACCTACATCAAGATCTTGCTGCACGAGTCCCTGCGCTCCGAGGTGGCCCGGCAGGCGCGAGCGTCGCGGAAGTGAAGTTGATCGTGATTGCTCAATTGCACGTGAGGGCAGGGAAGCGGCGTCAGTTTGACGAGTTCGAGCGTCAGGCCCTGGCGATTGTCGCGCGGCATGGTGGTGAACTGCTGCACGCGCTCCAACCTATCCTCGTCGTGCCGGCTGATGGCTTGCCCGATGAGGTGCATATTCTTTCGTTTCCTAGCGAAGCTGCCTTTGCGGCGTATCGTGCGGATCCGGAGTTGCTGGCCCTGGCGAGCCTGCGGGCAGAGGCCATTGCAGCCACGCAGATCTTGATGGGCAAGGCCCTAGCCTAAAGGGTGGGGGTACCAGTAGTCCTAACGGCGGGGACGACAAGGTTGCCCGCCGGTGTTAGCCTATGATTAGGCGAAGTGCGCTCAACATGATAGACACTATTCTTTCGAAAATTTTCGGCACGAAGCACGAGCGCGAAATAAAGAAGCTCATGCCGCTGGTGGCGGCGATCAATGCGCTCGAGCCGTCGATGCAGGCGCTGAGTGATAATCAGCTGGCCGCGAAGACGCAAGAGTTCCAGGAACGCGTGGCCCAAGGGGCGACGCTGGACGACATTCTGGTGGAAGCTTTCGCCGTTTGCCGGGAAGGTGGCCGCCGCGCCATCGGCATGCGTCATTACGACGTGCAACTGATCGGCGGCATGGTGCTGCACAAGGGCAACATCGCGGAGATGAAGACCGGCGAAGGCAAGACGCTCGTCGCGACGCTGCCCTGCTATTTGAATGCCTTGTCCGGCAAGGGCGTCCACGTGGTGACGGTGAATGACTACCTCGCCCGCCGCGACTCGGAGTGGATGGGGAAGCTGTACAAGTTTCTCGGCCTGACGGTCGGCTGTATCGTTCACGGATTGAACGACCGCGAGCGCCACGACGCCTACCACGCCGACATCACCTACGGCACCAACAACGAGTTCGGCTTCGACTATCTGCGCGACAACATGAAGTTCCAGATCGACGATTGCGTGCAGCGGGAGTACAACTACGCCATCGTCGACGAAGTGGACTCGATCCTGATCGACGAAGCTCGCACGCCGTTGATTATCTCCGGGCCCAGCGAAGGCTCCACGGACAAGTACTACCGCGTGAACGGCATCATTCCGAAGCTGACGCGCGGCGAAGTGATTGAGGGCAAAGAGCCCGGCGAGAAGTATTTCACCGGCGACTTCACCGTCGACGAAAAGGCCAAGAACGTCGCGCTCACCGAAGAGGGTGTGCGCAAAGTGGAGAGATTGCTGGGCATCACCAACCTCTACGACGCCGAGAACATCGAGATCAATCACCACATTCAGCAGAGCCTGAAGGCCTACGTCCTCTTCCACCGCGATAAGGACTACCTGGTGCAAGAGGGCGAAGTGGTGATCATCGACGAGTTCACTGGGCGACTGATGCCGGGCCGCCGCTGGAGCGATGGCTTGCACCAAGCCGTGGAAGCCAAGGAAGGCGTGAAGATCGAGAACGAGAATCAGACGCTCGCCACGGTGACCTTCCAGAATTACTTCCGCATGTACGCGAAGCTTTCGGGCATGACGGGTACGGCGGATACGGAAGCCGCGGAGTTCGGCAAGACCTATAAGCTGGACGTCGTTAACATTCCGCCGAACCGGAAGACGGTGCGCGTCGATAGCCAGGATATGGTCTACCGGACGGAAGAAGAGAAGTTCCGGAATGCGGCCAAGGAGATCAAGGCGCGCCATGAGACGGGGCAGCCGGTGCTGGTGGGCACGATCTCGGTGGAGAAGAGCGAACGCCTCTCCGGGATCCTCAAAAAGATGGGCGTGAAGCACGAGGTGCTGAACGCGAAGAACCACGAGCGGGAAGCGTTCATTGTGGCGCAGGCGGGCCGCTATGCGGCGGTGACCGTCTCCACCAACATGGCCGGCCGCGGTACGGACATCCTGCTGGGCGGCAATCCGGAATTCCTGGCGCAGGAAGAGGCGGGCAAGAAGGGGATCTGTGAGAGCCTGCCGCCGGGCATCGCTTCGCTGATCGCCGATAAGGACTTTTACTACTTCCAACGCTCCGGCCACAATTCGCGCGTGCCGATTGCGCAGTGGAACGAGATTTACCAGAAGCACAAGGCCGTTTGCGACGCGGAACACGATAAGGTGGTTGCCGCGGGTGGTTTGCATATCGTCGGCACGGAGCGGCACGAGAGCCGCCGGATCGACAATCAGTTGCGCGGCCGCGCGGGCCGTCAGGGCGATCCGGGGTCGGCGCGTTTCTTCCTGTCGCTGCAGGACGACTTGCTGCGCATCTTCGGTGGCGAGCGCATTCAGGGGCTGATGTTACGCCTGGGCATGGAAGAGGATGTGCCGATTGAGAGCGGGCTAATCACTAAGCGCATTGCCGCGGCGCAGAAGGCCGTGGAAGCGCAGAATTTCGCCGCTCGCAAGCACCTGCTGGAGTACGACGATGTGATGAACAAGCAGCGCCAAGCCGTGTATGGCTTGCGACGCGGCTTGCTCGAAGGCAAGAATCAGCGCGATAAGATCACCGAGATTATCGACGGCATGATCGGCACGTTTGTGGATGCCCGGATGCCGGAAGGCACGAATCCCGATGCGTGGGACTTGTTGGGCCTGGATACGGATCTGCTGACGCAGTTCGGCGTCCGTATGAAGCCGGGTGACCTGAAGGGGCAGACGCGCGCGGATATCGAAGAGACGGTCCGGGAGATCGTCATGAAGCGCTACGTGGAGAAGGAGCAGATGGTGGGCGAGGAGTTCATGCGCCAAACCGAGGCCATGGTGATGCTCCACGTGATCGACAACCAGTGGAAGGACCACTTGCTGTCGATGGATCACCTGAAGGAAGGCATTGGCCTGCGCGGCTATGGCCAGAAGGATCCGCTGATTGAGTATAAGAAGGAGAGCTTCCAGCTCTTCCAGGACATGATGGACCGGATTGAGGACGAGTCGATCCGGATTCTGTTCTTCCTGCAGGCGGAGGGAGGCCAACTCCCTTTCCAACATCCGGACCGTTACCCGGAGGAGGAGATTCCGGAGGAGCCGGAGCCGGTGATCGCCGGGGGCGACCGCAAGGCGGCCCAGTCCGCCATGGTGGATTTTACGCGGACCGTTCAAAGGAACAAAGAGCGGGAAATGGCGTCTATGCAATTCGTGGGCGGTGGCGACATCGCGACACAGGCACCCGTAGTGAAGGCCGACAAGGTAGGGCGCAATGATCCTTGCCCTTGCGGATCAGGTAAGAAATATAAGAAATGCCATGGCAGCTAGCGCCAAGTTCGAATGATTCGTTGGGTTGCTCAAAAGTCTTGCACCCGCTGACGAACCCCGACCGTGAGGGAGGGGATGCTTGGCCGTTTGACCGATGGCGCTTGCGAAGCTATCCCCTCCCTCACGGTCGGGGTTCGTTAAGGAGCCGGAGACCGCATAGGACCGGCTCGGCATTGGTTGGACTGCTGTTGGCGCTGGCGTCAGCGGCGCCGGCGGCGATTTGGCCGGGGGAGATTGACGCTTACCGGCAGAAGACTGCCGGGCCGGCGGATACCTCGGTGCTGCCGGAGTTGTGGAAGGAATACGGCTTCGCGGAAGGCGAGACGGCGACTTACGCCAACGGGGCGAAGCAACTGACGGCGACGGCGTGGCGCTTTGCGGAGTCCACAGGGCCGATGGCGGCGTTTTACTGGCAGGCGCCCGCGGGCGGCACACCGATTCCCTTGATGAAGAACGGACTCGCCGCTAAGGGCGTTACGCTGGCCGCGGTGGGGAACTACCTGGTGAAGTTCGAAGGCAGTTACCGGCCCTCGGCGAGCGAGATCGGCTTCTGGGTGGAGCGTTTTCCGGGCTACACGAATCGCGCGTTGCCGGCGTTACCGATTTACTTGCCCGAAGGCGCGACCTCCCGGCGCTACATCACCGGGCCCCAAGGCATCGCCGCCTTTCTGCCGGATCTGCCGGTGAAGACCGCGGCGTTCGAGTTTGGCACCGAAATCCTGGTGGCCCGCTATCCGACGCCGTCGGGTGAACTGCGGGTGGCGGTGGCGGGGTTTGCCAATCATGCGATGGCACGGCAGCAGTTGCCGGCCTTTCAACAATTCGCGGGCGAGCATGCCAAACGCTCCGGGGCGCTGGTGATCGTGGCGCTACCGCCCGTGCCGGCCGATGCGGCGGTGGTGCTCGATAAGCTCAAGTACGACAGCGTGGTCGAATACAGCGATACGGTGCCGACGAAGATGCCGAATATCGCGGGCCTGGTGTTGGGTAGTTTCCGGCTGGTGGGCGCGCTGATTCTGGTGGGGTTGGGGAGCGGCGGATCCGTTGCGCTGTTCCTGTTTTTGCGGCAACGGCGGCGCGAGAGCGGGGTATCGCTGGACGCGATGACGCGCTTGAATCTGGATTAGCCTTCAAAAGCACGGATGAGTTGATCGAGACGCTTGAGCGTCTGGTCGGCGTCCTGGCCGGCGAGGTAGTCGACGACGGCGACGCGGACGCGGATGGCGACGGGGACGTGGCCGGTGGGGTAGACTCCGGCGATCTGCTGCGCGAGGTCCGAAGCGCCCTCCATGGCGGCGCGCTTGTCGATGCCGATGATGGCCACAAAGTAACCGTCGTACCAGCGGCCAGCGAAGGTGTCCGGCCCCAGAATTTTGCCGAGCTTGTCGGAGACGTTGTTGACCAGGGTGTGTGCCTCCTCCTGGTCGAGCGAGCAGATCAGGTCCTTCCAGTTGGTGATGCGGACGAGGTAGAGCGAGAAGACTTCGTGGCCATTCACCTTGGCGCGGATGCGGCGCTCGAAGGGGGCGCGGTTGACGAGACTGCCGGCATTCGTTTCGCGCCGTTCGGGGCTGTCGAGGCGTTTGTGCAGGGTGCGGATCTCGTCGCGCAGTTGGGCGATGATGGCCTGGTTCTGCGCGCGAATCTGTTCGACGGTGCCGGCGATACTCTGGCGCACAATATCGAGGCCAGCTTGAATCTGGTTGAGGTTCGTCATCTTGCGCAAGGTGGCGAGGCGCTCGAGATCGGAGACCAGCGCTTTCTCCTGAGTCTGGTCCTGCCCGGCAAAGCGGGTGACATACTCCTGCATGGCGTCGGCGGTGCTGGCGAGTTCACGGCGCAGTTGTTCCACCTTTTTCTCGGCGCTGTCCCGATGGGCGCGGAGTTCGGCTTGTAGGGCCGCTTCGAGTTCATGGGTGGCGCGTTTCGACAGTTGGCGTAGGCGATCCCGGTGGGCCGTGGTGTCGGCCGGGTCAACCGTGATGGCCTCGTTGGCGAGCAGGTCCAACATGCGGCCGGCCGGCAGACCGTCGCGCTCCACTGGTTTCGGGGGCGGACTGGCGACCGGCCGGGCGCGCTCGATCGGGGCGTCGTTTTGTTGGGAGACAGCCATGGCCTTTTGTGCATATCGGGCGCATCGGGGAGAGTATGAACTGATAAACTGAGGGCTTCATGTTTACGCGCCGTCAGCTTCTCGCTACTAGCCTTGCCGTTCCTGCCCTTGCCGGGCGCAAGCGCATCGATTTTTCGCGCCTGAGCGCGGTGACCGACGAGTGCGCCGCCACCGAAGTGGGCGCCGTCCAGTTTGCCACTAACCACGGGATGAAGTGGGTGGAGTTGCGGGCCGTTCCTGGCGTGAAGGGCGCGAGCTATCACCTGTGGGACGAGGCCAACCTGAAAGCAACCGCGAAGCTGCATGCCGACGCGGGGATTCGCGTTTCGTTCCTGAATACGCCGCTGCTGAAGCACACGTTGCCGGGGACGGTGATCGACCGTAAGAACGAGTCGCCCGAGAATCGCCAGAAACGGGAGGCGCGGGACCAGATGTTGTTTGACCGCCGGCTGGAGGATCTACGCAAGACGCTGCGGGCGGCGCAGATTTTGGGCACCGACAAGGTCCGCGTCTTTAACTTCCTGCGCGTCGCCGAGCCGCAGGCGATCTATCCGCGCATCGCCGAAGTGCTGAACGAGATGGCGAAGATGGCCGAGGCGGAGCACATTCACTTGCTGCTCGAAAACGAAAACTCCTGCAACAGCGTCTCCTGCGAGGAGACGGCCGAGCAGTTGAAACTGGTGCCCTCGAAGTGGGTGGGGATCAACTGGGACGCGATGAACGGTATGGGCATGAAGGAGCAGCCGTTCCCGGCGGGCTACCAGAAGCTGCCCAAGAAGCGGTTGGGCAACGTGCAGATTAAGGGCAAGACGCTGCTGGACTATCCGGAGAAGCTCGACTGGAAGCAGATCTTCGCGGGTCTCGAAAAAGACGGCTATACGGGCCAAGTGGGCTTGGAGACGCACATCTTTGGGCCGCAACTTTTTGACCATTCGCATACCTGCGTCGAGACCTTGAAGCGTCTCTTCGCCGCGAGCTAACGTGGCCCGCCCCTGGATCATCGTCGCCGGACTCGCTGTGCTCGCGCTGCTGCTCGGCATCGCGTTCTACATTCAATGGGACGCGCACATGGCGCTTGAGGGCCGGGTGATGAAGGTCCGCACGCTGAACGCGGTGGACGAGGCGACCATCGTCGTGCTGGACGCGCGCCTCAACAATACCGCAGGCTCCACGTATATTGTGGGGGACATCAAGGTGGAAGTCGAAGACGCCAAGGGCGGGAAGACCGAGGGCATCGCGGTGGCCGAAATGGACGCCGACCGCGTCTTTGCCAGCTATCCGGCGCTGGGGCAGCGCTTCAACCCGAACCTGAAGGTGCGCGACAAGCTACCGGCGAAGTCGACGGTCGATCGCCAGTTCTCCGTGCAGTTTCCGCTGCGCGGCGCGGCGGTGGCGGCACGCAAGCGGCTGATCGTTACGGTGCGGGAACTCGACGGACTCGAAAGCCAAATTGCCGAAAATCCCTTAATGAAATCGAATTGAAATCAACCGCTGGGTCTGATATTGTCGGAAGCCTTAGTGGGCGGGGGCCGGTCAGGCAATTGGGTGAGTTGATGAAAGAACTATCGGAACAGGAATATCAGCGCTTCTGGCGGAGGGTGCAGCAGATCGGCCTAAACGCCTACGAGGCGCGGTCGTATCTGGTGCTGGTGGGGCATCCGCGTTTTAAGGCGCTGGAACTCGCGGCGCGGGCGCATGTGCCGCGGCAGAAGATCTACGAGGTGCTGGACTCACTGGTGGAAAAAGGCTTCGCCCAGGTGATTCAGGAGAAGACGAAGCTCTTTTCCGCGATTGAGCCGGAGGTGGCGATCTCGCACTACTTGGCGCGGCGTACGCGCATGCTGGAGCGCGAGCTAGCCGAGCAGTCGAAGCTGGCGCTGGGTTTGGTGGATGACCTGCACGCGGCGTACTCGGAAGGGCAGGAGGGACGGGGGACGCTCGATCCGTTGCGCCTGGTTTCCGACGCGGGGCAGATCGCCGCGCACTACCGGCGGATGCTCTCGGAGGTAACGCGCGAATACGTCGAGTTCGCCGGGCCGCCGTACGCGGTGGATCCGCTCGAAGACGATCTGCTCGGCGAGGCGCGGGCTCGGGGCGTCAACTGCCAGATTCTGGTGGCGGCCAACGGGGCCGATGAGCATCTGACGCGCCGGTTGGAGGGTTACCGCCGGCAAGGCGCCGAGGTCCGCGCGCTGCCGGTGCTGCCGATGAAGCTGGCGATCTTCGACGGCCGGGCGGGGCTGTTCGCGATGCTGGATCCGGTGGTGACGCGCCCGACGTGGACGGCGGTCGTTTTCGAGCACGCGGCGATGGCGGGGGCGATGGGGAATCTGTTCCGGCAGTACTGGCAGCAGGCGCCGGAGGCCCGGGTCCTGGCGCCGTTTAGCGAGGGGATCCCGGCGTTGGCGGGGGCGGATGGGCGGGGCTGAGGTATCTATTCTGGCCAGCAAGCCTCCACCCACATCTGGAGCGTTGTGCGATGCCAAGTCGGTGTCCGTCCCGTGAGGTACGGTTCGAGTTCCCTCTCGAAGCGCGAGATAAGCGCCTCTCGGACAATCAAGCCAGCATGCGCAAGGTACATCACGTCTCGGATGTCGCGATCGTTGCTCCGTTCCAGCTTCGTGAGCGCGAGATCGTGCGGTTCGAGCGACCAGAGGCGGACTTTCGGCCAAATGGGAAAGACGCGGACCAAGCGGGTCTCGTATTCGTCAGGGTAGTTGGCGACGCCGACGTGGTCGATGTAGACACGGTACTTCTTTTGTAGTGGCGAACCCTTGCCCGACAAGGCCGCGACGCGCTCGGCAGCTTCGGGCGGAATCACGGTGAGCACGTCCAGGTCTGCCGTTTCTCGGGCGAACCCATAGTGCTGGCTGACGACGAAGCCTCCGATGCAGTGGAAGTCGGCGGGGTCGTCGAGCGCCGCATCCAGGTCCGTTAAGAACGAAAGCCATGGTTCGGAGGGATGTCGGCCGGCCGGAAGGTCAAGCGGCATCGTGAGCCGCTTCCGCTTGAAGCCTGGTCAAGACGTTCCAATGCTCAGCTAGCGGACTCCGATTCGCGCGTATCCATTGGCGCGTCGCGGCTGGCATGGAGTCCCAGCAGAGAGTATCTTCACGAAGCAAACGCGCGCGGTCGAGTTCGCGGAGGGCCCGGATTCCATGGAGGCCGGCCATCTGCAACAAGAAGCCCAAACGGTTCTGCAGATTCTGAAGTTTCGCCTGACGCACCATCGCTCCGAAGTCGAGTTGATCCTGGAAGGCCGCCACGAGCCAGGGCAGGGCCTCCACCACACGAGCATCGGCATCCGGTTGGGCGAGTACGGCCATGAGTAGGGAGCCCGGACGCGGTTGGCGTTTTGCCTTCTCAACGTGAGCAAAGCCCGGATAGCCAAGGCGGCTCAGTTGAGCGCGGAAACGATCGTCTGTAGTCCATTTCTCGTTGTTCTTGATCTGATTTCGAAGCGCAGGCGTCAATGGCCGTGCTCCCTTTTCGAGAAGCGACAGGTAAGGCTGCGAGACGCCAAGCAACGACGCCGCAGCCACCTGCGTGAGTCCATTTTTCTTTCGCCACCGCACCAGGTCTGCCATATAACGCCAGTTTAAGCTTAGCATGTAATATTACAAGGAGAGATAACGCGATTCTGACTGTCGTTTAGGCGCGGGTTCTTAGGGCGGGGTAGCGAGGCGCCAAAGATTCCAGTACCAGCGCGCGCGGTGGCGAGAATTGCCAGCCGTTGATGCGGATTCTGCGCTGCCCGGCGAAGTTCAGTTCAAGCCAGCGGTACTGAATTCGCCGCACCTCGCTTGAATGCAGACGGCCGTAGCGGAATTCCCGCCAGGCGAATCGACGGGATTGGCCCCATAGTTTGTGAACCACGATTTGATCCGCTTCGAAACGGATGCTGTAAGCGAACCACTGGCCCCGCCGAAACAAGATGGAAGTTAGCATCAGCGCGAAGCCGCTCAGCCAAGCCACATCTGGCAGCGTTCCAGCGGGCAGCAGAAAACCGGAGGCGCCGAGCGCGATGCCGGCGGCGGGCAGCCACGCGAACCAGGATCGCCGGATGGTGAAGGGCAATTCTCGGGGCTGGGGCCAAGCGGAGGGTGGCACGTACCGATGCAGGGCTCGCAGCATGTCGTCGTAGCGGTCCAGGCTGTCTCCAAAGCTCAGGCTTCGGTTGGCGTCAGCAAGGATCACTCGACCTCCCAAGCCATAGCGGACGCTCCGGACATTTGGCCAAGCGATTCGCTGACGCAGACCGAGCCGTCCGCGTTCGATTCCTCGGGAATCTATCGCGAAGTATCCCGATCTCCACCAAGCAGGCAGGAGCAATAGACTGGCAGCCAACCAAGCTCTTTGTCTCGCGACCGGGGAGGGGAATTTCCCGGTTCGTTTCGATGGCCAGACGGGAAACAACAGCAAACCCAGAGCGAGGATGCCAAAGGCATTCAGCCAAGTGCAATTGAAGCGCTGCGCAGGCATGGAGGGCTCGGCGTTACCGGGCGGCCAGACTCGCGGCGACCGTCTCCGCCCAGTCGAACAGTGGGCGCTTGGGGATCGTGACTCGCTGGAGGGCTTCCTTGGCTTCGGCGGTTAGTCCCAGACCTTGCAGAATCCGGGCATGAACGAACCAGGTGACGGCGTCGGGGGCGGGGAGGCTGCGGGCGGCGATAGAGCGCTGTAGTTGGGTAGCGGCTTCGGAGTAGTCGCCGGCCAGGGTGGCTTGGGTGGCGGCGGCTAGGGCGAGCCGGCCCTGGTACTCGAATTTGGTGAGGGGTTCGCGGAGCTTGGGTTCGAGCTTGCCGGCGGCGAAGTTCGACCAGGCGCAGGCGATTAGCTCTTCATGGTCTGGAAACTCCGCGGCGCAGAGGGGCTGCACGAGTTCGGCGGCTTTGGCCCACTGCTGTTGCACGGCGGCGGCTTGGGCCATGGCCAGAATCGATAGCTTGTCCGGCGAGGGTTCGAGCACGCGGACCCGGCCGACGGTGGGCGGAGTGGCGCGGGCCTTTTGCGCCGCGACCGCCAGGGCCAACTGCGGCCAGTTCTTGAGGGCGATGAGCGCCTGCAGCTTGAGGCGGTAGCCGGTGCTTTGCGTGGGGAAACGAGCTTCGAGGGCGGTGGCCAGAGGCAGCACGGCCTGATATTCGCCTCGGGCGAGGCGGGCTTCGGCCAGAGCCTGTTCGTAGGGTGACCGCAGCGCGGGAACCTTCTCGGCGGCGCGACCGGCTTCGAGCAGCGCGATGGCCTCGTTGTCTTCGGGCGAATCCCGCAGGATGAGCACCGCGGCGGCGAGACGGGCTGCTTCCGCGTTGCGGGCGAGCTCCGTGGTGCCGCTCCAGACGACGCGGACCGGGGCGATGCCTGTGTCTTCGATGGCGCGAGCGGGCAGATCGACCGTCCAATCAAGCCAGCGGCGAGCTTGCTCTAAATGCCCAGCCTGAATTTCTCTGAGAACGGCGCGGCCGACGCCGGAGAGGTCCCCAGCAGTGCCAAGCAGTTTGTATCGGCCATCCTCCCGGACAACGAAGATGGCTTGGGCGCGCTGCCCGCCGATGCGGTACCCGGTAGCGTCGTCTCCTTCCTTACCCGTCGCGGGAGCGCCGAGGGCAAAGTCAGCGACGAAAGCCCGGGTGGCGCCGATCTGGGCCAGCATGGAAGAGGCCCCACCTTCCACCCGGTTCAGGGTGGCGCGCAAGCGCTCGATAGCTTGGCGCGCCTCAGCCAGCCGGAAATGACGGGAGAGGAGCGGGCTGAGGACGGCGTCGCTGGTCTCTTCAATAATGGCGGCCCGCCATTGACCGGCTACACCTTCGGAGCCCTCGGGTGAAGTGCCGGCCCGGGCGAAGAATTCGGCGAAGACATCCGCTTGGCGGGTGGTTTCGGGAAACAAACGCGCGCCGGCCCTGGCGAGATCTACGGCGGGTGCGTAGCGGCGCGCCGCCAATAGATAGTAGCTAGCCGTCCAAAGAATCTGGGCGCGTTCGCGTGAGCCTGAGAACTTCTGCTGTGCTTCGACGATGGCGGCCGCAGCGGACTCCTGAGCAGCGGTGGCCAGGATGGCTAAGGCGGCCGGCATACCGGGCATTTGTGCGGCGGTGGCGAAGTCAGCCAGTTTGTTGCCGTAGTAGAGCGCGAGGGCGCGGTCCAGCATTGCCTGGGAGCGGGACGGGCCAGTAACGAGGTCGTATTCGGCGAGAGCTTCGTCGAGGCGGGCACCGGATCCGAAGCGATCCCCCTGGGCGTTGTGTTCGAGGAGGGTGGCGAGCGCGAGATGGGCGGCGTCGTGTTTGGCGTCGAGCTTGAGCGCGAGACGATAGGCGGCTTCCGCTTCCTTGGGTTCCCAGCCTGGAAGGCGACGGCGGCCGATAAGATCGTGCTCCAGAACATTGCCGAGTAGGACCTGGGTGTCGGCGGACTTCGGGTCAAGCTGAGCCGCCTTCCGGGCGGCGGTACGGGCGGGGCCGCCGGCACCGATGGTGAGGTAGGCCTGGGCAAGTCGTGCTTGATGTACGAAGGCCTCAGGCTCAGCGAGGGCGGCTTGCCGCAAACCGGCCAGAGCTTCTTTCCATTGTCCGGCGGCCATCTGCTCCTGTGCGGTGTGCAGCATTTGCAGAATGGGAACCGGTTCCTTGTCGAACTTGGCGATCGCAGCGCGCGTGGCGGCCACTTCCTCGGGCGTCAAGCGCCGCTGCGGAACGGCTAGGCGTTGGAGGGTGGAAATGCGGCCGTCGGGCAGGGTTTGGTACTCCACCGTCCACCGCAGCGCACCCAATTGGCGTTGTTCGCTTTTCGGCAAGGGACGGACTCGGAAGCCAGCGGGCGGCGTAATCTCGGTGCGAATCTCGGCGGTGTAGCTGAGCGGCAGGACGAGGCTGCTTTTGCGTGGCTCCTTCGGTTCGTTCGGGGAGAGGAGCATGAAGGGGAGTTCGGAGAAGAGATCGTCAACGGCCAGGACAACGGCGGCCTCGTTCACGCTGACGAGCGCCCGTGTCTGGCTTGCCACTTGCGCTTGAGCCTGAAAGGGCCGGCTATAGTCGTCGTCCGCGACCTTCGTGGCGGACTTGGCCTCGGCACTGAAGGCCTGATTGAGATCATCGCCTTGCTTGCCCCGAAAGCGCTGACGCAGGGCAGTCTCAAAGTGGCCCTGGCCCTCCAGGGTTTCCGTCACGTCGGCGCTTGAGCCGCGCATGAGAATTTTGCGGGTGATGCGGAGCTGGTTGTGATCAGCGCCGGCTTGGGGGATCTCGACCAAGGCGGTGGTTTCCGGGCTTGCGATGAGGGCGAGGCGGCCTTGGTCGGCCAGGGGGACGTCACCCAGGCGGGAGGCGTCGTCGGTGACATCGATCCAGAGGGCCTTCGGACCGGGGACATAGACGATCGCGTGATTAAACAGGAAACCGGGCAGGCCCGTGTTGGTGTCTGGCGACGTATTGACATTGAGCAGGGCTAAATGCGCCGGAATTTCGGCGGCGCGGAGCGCGGCTACTAACAGCGCGGCTTTGTCCTTGCAGTCGCCGTATTTGCGGCTGAGCACTTCGGCGGGCGCGCGGGGGATGATGGCGGCCTCGCCGAATTCGACGCCGGTGTAGCGAACCTGATCGCGAATGCGCTGCAGAATGGCGGCGATCTTGCCCTCGCGCGACGGGGCCTGAATCCCTTGGAGGAAGGCCGAGAGATTCGCCCCGCGGAGCTGCTCATCCACCATTTCTCCGTAGCGCGCGGCGATGGCCTGCCAAGAGGTTCCGGTGCTGAAAGCGAGGTAGGGCTGCGTAGGTTTCTCACGTGGGGCGAAGGCTTCGCCGCCATCGAGCTGGGGACGCGGGCCGAGGTCGAGCCGGAGGCGGGTCCGCTTACCTTCCTGGCTGACTTGGGGCTCGACGAGGTTGGCGATGTGGCGCAGTGGGATATCGGAATCGACGGCGACGCGGGTGCGCTGGATGGGGAGCGCCCCGCCGATGGGAATGTTGAACGAGACGCCGGCGCTAAAGAGCGGCGCGGTCTCGCGGGTGGTGGATTGCCATTCAATCACTGCGCCTTCCTTCACGGCGGGCAGCGGGGCGCGGAGAATGCGTTGGTCAGAGAAGATGCTGCTGTCGAACTCCTGCACCGGGGCCTCGGCGGTGGTGGCGGGGTCGAGGCGGTGGAGTTCGGCGGTCGCGGAGATGACGCGGGCTGCGAGGCGGGGTTTCTCCTCTTGCCAGGGATTCCAGGGGGCAGAGACTTGGGTCCAGTCCTCGACGGCGGCTGCCTTGCGCAGGAAGACGATCTGGCGGACGGTTCTCGTGAGGCGGCCTTGGACGTCGAAGGTGTAGCGATGGTCGTCCATCAGGATGACGGCGGGCTCATCGCCAGGGATCGCTTTGGCGGCTTGGAGGAGAGCAGCGGGCGAGGCGGCGAAGGGTTCGTCGAATTGCGCGCAGAGCGGGAGTCCGCAGCAGAGCCATAGGAGGAGGGTGCGCATGGCACCTTCAGAGTAGCGAATTATTGTGGATTCTTGACTTACTTTGGTACTATTCGGCGGATTTTACGTGCCTCCCGTGGACAGGCCAGGAGGCCTGTCCTACTATGTTGCTGTGAGTTAGCAGGAAGCGGCGCTATTGTCGCCGAACGCAAACGGTGTAGGACAGACCTCCGGTCTGTCCGGTTACGGGCTGAAGCCCGTAACCGCTTTGGGCCGAGTGCCGTTTTCAGCATTTGCTGAAAATGACCGTTTCACGGAAACCTACTTCAGCGCCGCCGGCCGCACGCTGCCGTAGTAGAGGCCGTTGAAGAGGAATTTGAAGGTGCCGTGGGGCTGGGCCCGGAATGCGACTTCGGGGCCCAGTAAGATCACTTTGCCCTCTCCTACCGTGGCTTCGGCGATGGCGGTGCCGCCGTTGAGATATTGCTGGCCCCAGGCCCAGCCGCTGGTGAGGAGGTCCGTGCCCTGGTACCAGGCTACGGCGGAGGTCTTCTTCTGTTGGGCGTCGGGCGGGAGTTGGAAGACGGGGCTGTTGTCGAAGAAGACGTCCACTTGTTCCGCCAGGCCGTAGGCGAGCGGATTGGTGTTGTCTACCTTCACCTTCACCAGGGAGCCGGGAATGTAGAACTTGTCGGAGGGCAGGTTGCGCTCCTTTCCGTCGGGGCCCATTTCGGTTAACGCGCTTTTAACGGAGACGCCTAACAACTCCGCCATGCTCGTCGAACTGCCGATGGTGACGACGTGGCCGCCGGCTTCGAGGAACTTCTTGATTTGCGGCATGGTCTTGTCGGCGGTGATGCGGCCTGTGGTGGCCTTGAATTCGTCGGGGACGCTATCGGCGGAGGGGCCGGGGGGCCCACCGCGCGCGCCGCGGCCGGTGGCGTTGTTGCCTAAGCGGGCCGCGCCGTCGACGAAGACGAGGACGTCGAAGCGGCTCTTGAGGTCGCCGGCATCGAGCGTCTGAGGGTAAACACGCTCGAAGGGGAACTCGAACTGCTCGAAGACCCAGCGGGTCCAACCGGAGGGCATTAGACCGCCGTATTGGTCGTAGAGGCCGATGCGGATGGGCTTGAGTTGCAGGGCGTCGCCCTTGGGCGCCTGGGCGACGCCATGGGCGGCGACGCCGAGTTGCTTGGCGCCGGTGGAGAGGATGGAGGGGGCGGCGGCGCACCTGGGCACCCAGACCGCTCCGGGGCCGAGGTCCTGGCCGTTGGCGTTGATGGGCTGCTTCAGCCAGTAGACGTCGCAGCCGGCCTTGAGCAGGCGGTTGGTGAGGATGAAGGAGTCGTTTTGGTTGTGGCTGAGCAGCCAGCCGGCGGGGCTGGTGGGGCCGGTGACCGGCGCGGCAGGCGTTTCGGCGACGTTCTTCACGACGGTGAAGGGGCCGGTGAAGTCGTCCAGCAGACGGTCAAACTTGACGCCCATCTGGTAGGCGAGGGTCCAACCGGCGACGTCGTAGGGGCGGTTGGGCGGGCCGCCGGGATAGGCGAAGTCGTTGGGGTGGTCCTGGGGCTCAAACATGTCGAGGACGTGGGGACGAAAGGCTTGGGCGGTTTTGATGACCCAGGAGTTGGCGGGGTAGCTCTTGCCTTCCACGGTGAAGGCGGCGGTGGCGCGGTGGACGGTGATGCCGGTTTTGAGGAGGGCGGCGATGAACTTGGTGGCGGTGCCGAAGTCGGGTTGGTTGGCGGGGATGATGTAGCCGCGGGGGTCACGGAATTTGGGGTCGCGGAGGATCTTGGCGTAGAGGTCGGCGGGGATGCCGGCGCCGCGGCCCGGCGTGGGTCCGGAGTCCGAGGCGGGCGCCTCGGCGGTCGGCGTGGCGCGGGTGGGGGAGGGCTTGGGCGCGGCGGCCTTGAGGGCTTCGATGCGCTTGGGGGTAACGGTCCAGGTATCGGTGGAGCCGCGGGCAATGGAGTTGGCGCCCATGCGCCATTGGTTAAAGAGGAACGTCTCGCGGTAGCGCGAGGCGAGATCCAGAATGGCGTAGTTGTTGCTGATCTCGTAGTCGATGGATTGACGGTAGTGCCATTTGCCGGGCGGAATGGGCAGCGGCCAATCGCCGGAGGGGAGTTGCTTGTCGGGCACGAGGGCGATGTCCATGGGCGTGGGGCCGCCGATGATCTCGGTGAGCAGGCCGATCATGTTGTGGAAGTAGGTGACGGTGCGGAGTCCGCCATTCCACCAGGTGGAGTAATTCGCGCCGCTGCGCATGGCGGAGCCGCCCTTGCCTTCGGCGACGAGCCGGCTGTGCATCGCGGTGCCGACCAGTTCGATACCGAGGGGGACGAGCGGATCGAAGTTGTAGTTGAAGGGGTCGCGGAAGGGCGGCATGAAGATGACGGCGCCGGCGGGCCCGGTCTGGTGGTGGTTGTAGACGATCTGCGGGAACCATTCGACGAACATCTGCCGGTTCATGTTGGTGGTTTCGACCATGGCCGACATGAAGAAGTCGCGGTTATTGTCGTGGCCGATGTACTTGTTGTAGAGGCGGGGCAGGTTGTTGAGGCTGCGCTTGAGGGGATCCTTCTCGCGCATGTACCAGTCGGCGACGAGTTCCTGTCCGTCGGGGTTGGCCTGGACGCAGAGGACGATGTCGTCGTTGAGGATGCGCAGGGTTTCGGGGTCCGTGCGGCTCACCAACTGGTAGACGGTCTCCATCAACTGCTGGGCGCCGACGGTCTCATTGGCGTGGAGTCCGCCGTCGATCCAGACGATGGCTTTGCCGTCGCGGGCCAACTGGCGGGCTTGGGTTTCGTCGACGCCTTGGGCCAGGGCCAGGCGCGAGACGATCGACTTGTATTTGTCGAGATTCTTGAGGTTTTCGGGCGAGGAGATGATGGCCATGTAGTGCGGACGGCCCTCACCGGTTTTGCCGATCTCGACCAGCTTCATGCGGTTCGATTCGGCGGCGAGCTTCTTCCAATAGGCTTCGAGTTGGGTGTAGTTGGCGATCTGGTAGTCGTCGCCGAGGTTGAAGCCGAGGGCCTCCTTGGGCGTGGTGATCTTGGGTACGGGCTGGGCGAGGAGGGGGAGCCCGGCAAGCAGGAGCAGGCTGGCAAGCAGTTTCATGAGGTCACCTTTCGAGGTCCGGCGCGGCGAGACGGGGCGCGGTCGCCTGGAAGCAAGTATTCGATGAGTGTAACGCGGGACGGGGGCGGCTTACCAGATCTGCAATTCGATCGGCGCGCCGACGCCGCAGCCCAGTTGCTTCGCGGCGTGCCCCTGATTCACGCAGACCTCCACAAAGCCGGAGCTGCCAATGATCGCCACGGGCTCGCCGAAGGGGACCTCGGCGTAGTTCAAGGCCAGGCGTTGTATCTTTTCGGTGCCGATGTTGAGGGCGAAGGGGCGGGTTTTGATTTCGCCGAACTCGGCTTCGGAGAAGTTCGAGATGAGGTTGCCGAACCGGTCAATCTTGAGGACTTGTCCGGTCCAGAGGCGCTTTGAGGTGCGGGTTGGCCAGAAGTTGTGGATCTTGAGGAAGTCGTCGATGCGGGGACCGAACTTGGCGGGGGTGACGCCGCTGGCCAGGTGCGCGGCGACGGGCGCGAAGATGTCGCGGCCGTGGAAGGTGCGGCTGAGGGGCTGCCGGAAGTAGGCTTCGTTGGTGAGGTGGCGGACGCGGACGGGCTCGCCGCGGTCTAACAACGGGCCGTAGATCATGGCGAAGAGGCCGTTGTCGGGTCCGACGAAGTAGTGGCCGCCAGCCTCGACGAGGATGGGGCGGCGCGCACTACCGACGCCGGGGTCGACGACGCCCACGTGGATGGTCTTCTTCGGAAATGCCTGCCAGGCCTCCATCAGCGTGAAGGCACCTTCGGAGATTTCGAAGGGCGCGATGTCGTGCGTGATGTCGACGAGGCGGGCGGTGGGACAGAGGCCGAGGATGACGCCTTTCATGGTGGCGACGAAGTGGTCGTGGAGACCAAAGTCAGTGGTGAGTGTGAGAATTGGCTGGCGCATGGGAAACTAGAAGGAGCCGTGCTCCGTTCCTATTTTGACCATAACGCGACGACGCCCATCTCGGAGGCCGCTTTGGCGGCTTTGACAGCGTGTCTGCGCGACGCCCCGGGCAACGCCTCGTCCATCCATCGCTTTGGGCAGGAGGCGAAGCAGCGGCTGGAGCAGGCGCGGCGCCAGGTGGCCGCGGCGGCGCAGGCGAAGCCGGATCAGGTGATTTTCACGGGCGGCGGCACGGAAGCGAATAACCTGGCGATCTTCGGCAGTCTGCGGGCAGGGAAGCGGCACGTGGTGACGACGGCCGTGGAGCATCCGGCGGTGCTGAGCCCGGCGCGCGAGTTGGACGTGACGGTGGTAGGGGTGGATGGCCAGGGTCTGGTGGACCCGGACGAGATCCGCCGCGCGATCCGGCCCGAGACGGCGCTGATTTCGGTGATGAGCGTCAACAATGAGCTGGGGACGATTCAGCCTTTGGCTCTCGTCCACGCCGTCGCGCGCGAATACGGCGTGCCGCTGCACACCGACGCGGTGCAGGCCTTGGGCAAGACGGCGATCTATCCGGCCGAACTGGTGACGCTCAGTGCCCACAAGGTTTACGGACCCCAAGGCATCGGCGCGTTGATTGCGCGGGTGCCGGTGCGCAAGGTGACGTTTGGCGGCCATCACGAGCGGGATCGGCGGCCCGGCACGGAGAATGTCGCTGGCGCGGTGGCGTTCGGCGCGGCGTGCATGGATCTATCGGCCGTGGGCCCGGAGTTGCGGGATCAACTGGAGCGCGAGATCCTGCGGCGGATTCCGCGCACGCGCGTGAATGGCGCGGGCGCGCCTCGGGTCGCCAACACGGCGAATGTTCTCTTCGAAGGCATTGAAGGCGAGCCGCTGGTGATCGGTTTGGACCTGCGCGGTTTCGCGGTATCGAGCGGGTCAGCGTGTTCAAGCGGCGCGGTGGAGCCGTCGCACGTGCTGACGGCGATCGGCCTTTCGCGCGAGGATGCGCGCTCCTGTTTGCGTTTTTCGCTGGGCCGCGCCAACACCGAGGCCGAGGTGCTGGCGTTGGTGGATGCTCTCGAACCCGTGGTCGCCCGTTTAAGGAAGTTGTCGCCTGCTTATGTCTAAACCTACGATTGCCGTCGCGATGTCGGGAGGGGTAGATTCATCGGTTGTCGCCGGACTGCTGCATCGCGAGGGCTACCCTTGCGTCGGCCTGACGATGCAACTCTGGAATCAGCGCCGCTTGCCGGAGTTGGCGACGGACAAAGCGACGGGACGCTGCTGTTCGCTCGATGACGTCTACGACGCCCGCGCCGTCGCGAATTTTGTGGGCATTCCCTATTACGTCGTCAACTTTGAGGACCGTTTCGAGCAACACGTGGTGAAGCCGTTCGTCGATGAGTATCTCGCCGGACGCACGCCAATTCCTTGCACGCTGTGCAACAACTTCATCAAGTTCGATCAGTTTCTGGAGATGGCCGATGGCGTGGGCGCCGAGAAGATCGCAACGGGGCACTATGCGCGGATCCAGTTCGACGAAGCGAGCGGCCGTTGGCAGATGCTGCGCAGCGCCGACACGACCAAGGACCAGACGTATTTCCTCTTCGGCCTGACGCAGTCGCAACTGGCGCGTACGATGTTTCCGCTGGGCGGCATGTTGAAGCCGCAGGTGCGCGAGTTAGCGATCGGCTTGGGTCTGCCGGTGGCCGAGAAGCCGGATAGCCAGGAGATCTGCTTTGTCCCCAACGGCGACTACGCCGCGTTCATCGACGCCTATTTTCGCGAGCAAGGCATCGCGCCGGAGCAGGTGTCGGGCCAGGTGGTGACGCCGGACGGCGAAGTGCTCGGCGAACATGCGGGCGTGCATCACTTCACGGTGGGCCAACGGAAGGGCATCGAGGTGAAGCGGCAGAAACCGGAGCCGCTGTATGTGATTGAGACGAATCCGGTGACGCGGCAGGTGGTGGTGGGCGCGAATTCCGACTTGTTGCGGACTGACTTGGCGGTGGAGCAGATTAACTGGATTTCGATCGCGCCGCCGGTGGCGCCGATCCGGGCGGAGGTGAGGATCCGGAATCGCCACACGCCAGCGCCGGCGACGCTGACGCCGACGGCATCGGGCGTGCAGGTGCGCTTCGACGCGCCGCAGCGGGCGGTGACGCCGGGTCAGGCCGCGGTCTTTTACTCGGGCGAGGTCGTGCTCGGGGGCGGGTGGATCGCTTCGTAGAATAACCTACCACCCCCCCTTGCGCTTTTCTCGCTCAGTGAGTGTTTCGTGCAGCAGTGATTTGATGTACGTCTGGTAGGGCAGGCCCTTGTGTTCGGCCTGCTTGCGGGCCAAAGCCAAGTCCGCGGCGGGGATCCGAAGCGACACTACAGGAGCCGCCACCTTCTTGGATGCCGCTATCCGCTCTTGCAACTTCGCTTTGGTCAGCACCACGGCTTCACCGCTGCTCAGAGCGGCGAGGAGTTCTTTCCCATGCACGTTGCGGTTTTTGTACCACCACGCAGCTTCTTCCGCCTCAGGGGCGAAGGCCGGTACGGCTCGCTGCGCTTTCTTCTCAAACTGCTTCGTCATTTGCGTTTCTCCAGAAACATCTTCCTATCGGACACGCTTGCCGGAAAGGCGGTGATGGCACGCACCTTGCCGTCGCGAATCGTCCACGCCACAGACAACAAACGGCCGCTATTCGTAAGGCCGGCGGAGCGGTACCGCTCTTCGTCGCCAACCACGTCGAAAGCCAAGTCAACCTGTTCGAACTCGTCGGGCAACACCCTGTGTGCATCGAGGTGTTTCGTGTTCTCGGCGTCCCAATCGAATTCGATCTCGTTGGCCACTGAAGCAATTGTATCGCAACGTATATACGTTTTCACGTGGCGCCGTCCAGGGCCAAGTCTGGTGGAACATGCTATCGTGTGCGAAGTGCATGCACTAAGGAGAGCGAACAGATTGGCACGCGGAAGTTCCGCGAGAGCGGCTACCGCGAAAGCGGGAATAGCCCTGGCCAGCACACTTCGCGTAGCGTGGGTTGTGTGGTGAACGGATCGCTTCCTAAGGAGATCCAACGTGGGAATTAAATTCGCCAGGCTGGTGGCGCTCGGAGTGATGGCCACGGCCGCCGGGGCGCAGGATGGTGTAGTCGTCACGCGGGACGTCATGATTCCGGTGCGCGACGGCAAATTGATGGCGACTGATTTGTATCGTCCTTCTTCAAATGGCGCCGTGTTCACGGGAAAGCTGCCGGTGCTGCTGAACCGCACGCCGTACGCGCGAGAGACGCTAGCGGCCTCGGCGAGGTACTTTGCTGAGCGGGGCTACGTGGTGGCGGTGCAGAGTCTGCGTGGGCGGTACAACTCGCAAGGGGTGTTCCTGAAGGTGCAGCCGGCGGACGCCACCGATGGCTACGATGTGATCGAGTGGCTGGCGCGGCAGCCGTTTGCGAATGGCCAGGTGGGGATGTGGGGACAGCCCTTCGCGGCGCACTCGCAGGCGGGAGCGGCGCAACTGAAGCCTCCGTCGCTGGCCGCGCTGTTGCTGAACATGGGTGGCCTCGCCAATGGGTGGGACCACGGCGTGCGTTACCGCGGGACTTACGAGATGGGGCGCCAACTCACTTGGGCCTGGACCCAACTGCTGGCCGACGCCAAGCGTCCGGAGGTGAAGGCGCTGCTGGAACGCGAGAAGGTGGAGACTTGGTATGCTCTGCAGCCCATGAGGCGCGGCCTGAACCCGCTCAGCGTCGAGCCGACGTACGAGGCTTGGTATCTGGACTTCTTCGAGCACGCCGACTACGACGGCTTCTGGAAGGACCGGATGGTGAACTGGTCAGAGCACTACGGCGAAACAGCCGACGTCCCCATGCTACATGTGGGCGGCTGGTACGACATTTTCCTCGCCGGGACGTTCCAGAACTTCACCGAACTGAGGCGTCGCCACAAGACGCCGCAGCGGCTCCTGGTGGGGCCGTGGACGCATAGCGGCAATCTGCGGCCGTTCGCCGGGGACGTGGCGTTTGGAGCCGAAGCCGCCATCCCCGATTTCCAGACGGCGTTCCATGTGCGTTGGTTCGACCACTTCATGAAAGGGCTCCCCACCGGAGTGGAAAACGAAGCACCGGTGCGGCTGTTCGTGATGGGGCTCGGCGACGGCCATAAAGACGGCGACGGACGGCTCTTCCACGGCGGGACGTGGCGGGACTACCCGAGTTGGCCGGTGCCGGGCACGAAGTTCGTCAACTACTACTTCCACGGCGACGGCACGCTGTCGACCGTGAAGCCGGTGGCCGCGCAGTCGTCCACCACCTACACTTTTGATCCCGCCCACCCGGTGCCGACGATCGGCGGAGGCTCGTCGGCGCGGCTCAAGGACGGCGCCTACGACCAGCGTGAGGACCCGCGCTTTCCGCCGTCGGCGGCGCCGTTCATGCCACTGCGCTCCCGGAGCGACGTCGTGGTGTTTCAGACCGAACCGCTAACCGAAGACGTGACGGTGATCGGCCCGATCACGGTGACGCTGCATGGGTCGACCAACCGAACGGACACTGACTTCACGGCCAAACTGGTGGATGTGTACCCGCCCAGCCCCACGTGGCCGGGCGGCTACGACCTGAACCTCACTGACGCAATCGTCCGAGGGCGGTATCGTGCCACCCGTGACCACCAGGTGCTGCTGACGCCCGCGCAGGTGTACGAGTTCACCATTACTCCCTTTCCTACGGCGAATGTTTTCAAGAAGGGGCACCGCATCCGGGTGGACATCTCGAGCTCCAACTTCCCACGATTCGACGTGAACCCGGGCACCGGCGAACCGTTGGGGAAGAATCGGCGTATGGTGACGCAGGATAACACCGTGCATCACAGCGTGCGCTATCCGTCGCATGTCGTTTTGCCGGTGGCGCCAGCGGTGAAGTGAAGGCTCTCCCCGCGGTAGTACTAGAAAAAGTACTATTGGCGTGCCGTATGGCCGTGCGAGAGAATGCGGGCCAGCCATGCTCACCCGCTTTGCCTGCGTTTTCGTACTCGCTCTAACGGCCTGGGCTGATACGACCTTCGTACCGGTCGGTTCCGTTTGGAAGTACCTGGACAACGGAACGGACCCGGGTACGGCGTGGCGAAGCCCGTCGTTCGACGATGGCACGTGGCGTTCGGGCCCCGCCCAACTCGGCTATGGCGATGGCGACGAATCCACCGTCGTTTCTGGCGGTGCTGACCCGAACAATCGCCCCCTCACCACCTACTTCCGGCGCGCTTTTTTCGTGTCCAATCCCGCCGCCTTCGGCAAGCTCCTCCTTCGCCTACTGCGCGACGACGGCGCCGTCGTCTATTTGAACGGAATTGAGCTCCACCGCAGCAACATGCCCACAGGGGCCGTTACTGCCCAGACCCCGGCGGCCAGCGCGGTGACGGGGGCTGATGAGTCCCTCTTTCTCAGTACGACGTTTAGCGGCGCCAGCCTCCTCTCCGGCACGAACATCCTGGCCGTCGAAATCCACCAGGTGAATGTCCAAAGCTCCGATATCAGCTTTGACCTGGAGTTGACCGGCGCTGCTTCCGTCTCCTCCGCCATCGTCACCCGCGATCCCTACCTTCAAGTGAGCACGCCTTCGACCATGGTGGTTCGCTGGCGCACGGACATTCCTACCGATGGCCGTGTCCGCTACGGCGCCGCGCCCGGTGTCTTCTCCTTCAGCGCTGACCATACCTCTCTCACCACGGAGCACGAAATCAAGCTCACCGGGCTACTCCCCGAGACGCGCTACTACTACTCGATCGGCACGATCGCCAGTCCCCTGGCGGGCGGCGATACGACGTATTTCTTTACCACCTCCCCGAGTACCGGTGCTATTCGCCCGTATCGCGTTTGGGTCCTGGGTGATCCCGGTACCGGCAGTTCGCAAGCCAAAGCCGTCCGCGACGCGTACCTCAACTTCTCCGGGCCTTCCCGTACGGACCTGTGGATCCTCCTCGGCGACAACGCCTATTGGGCGGGGCTCGATTCCGAGTACCAGTCCGGCATCTTCGACGTCTACGGCGCCCTGCTGAGGAACTCGGTCGCCTGGCCCGCGGTGGGCAACCACGATACCGACGACAATCCCAATCCGCCCCTCACCATCCCCTATTTCAACCTGTTCTCCTTCCCCACGAATGGTGAAGCGGGAGGCGTCGCTTCCGGCACGAAGAGGTATTATTCGTTCGACTTCGGCAACATTCACTTCGTCGTCCTCGACTCGATGACCTCCCGGCGAGATGCGGCCGGACCCATGGCCGCCTGGCTCCGAAACGACCTTGCTGCGACTCGCCAAACCTGGATCGTCGCCTACTGGCATCATCCTCCCTCTACCAAAGGCACCTTCGATTCCGACTGGGCCACCGAGTCGGTCGAGATGCGCCAGAACATCGTGCCGATCCTCGAAGCCGCGAACGTGGACCTCGTCTTCACGGGCCACAGCCACAACTACGAGCGCTCCTACCTGATTGACGGCCACTACGGCACGGCGGCCACTTTCACCGCTGCCATGAAGAAGGACGGCGGCAACGGCCGTCTCGATGGCACGGGCGCCTATCGCAAGGCCGGGCTGGGGGGGCACGAAGGGACCGTGTATGTCGTCGCTGGGTCCGGCTCCCAGATCTCGCCCCAAATCTACGGCGTCCACCCCACGACGTTTACGATGTTCAACCAACTGGGCTCGGTGGTGCTTGACGTGAACGGCAACACGCTCGACGTGAAGTTCTTGCGCGAAACCGGCGCTGTCGCGGACTACTTCTCGATGCAGAAGGGTTCGGTGCCGGCCGGTCCCGCGGCTCCTACGAACCTCACCGCGAACGCGGTTTCCAGCACCGAAATCAGCCTGAACTGGATCGACAACGCGGGCAACGAGACCGGGTTTCGTCTCGAACGCTCCGCCAACTCGGGCGCGTTCTCCCTGCTCGCGACGCTCTCCGCCAATACGGTCGCCTACCGAGACCTCGCCCTCACGCCCGCCACCAGGTACGCCTACCGCCTCGTCGCGTTCAACGCCGCCGCCAGTTCACCCTACTCGAACGCCGCTACCGCCACCACGCCCGGCGCTCCGGTGATCTCGCTGATTCCATCGGGGGCGGTGTGGAAGTATAACGACCGCGGCACGGATCTTGGCACCGCGTGGCGTGCCCCCGGCTTTAGCGATGCCGCCTGGCCTTCCGGGGCCGCCCAACTCGGCTATGGCGACGGCGATGAGCGCTCCGTCGTTGGCTATGGCCCCAACGCCAATGCCAAGTACATCACCACCTACTTTCGCCGCGGCTTCACCGTGGCGAACCCCGCTCAACTCGGGCAACTCACCCTTCGGCTCCTGCGCGACGACGGCGCCGCCGTCTACGTGAACGGCGTCGAAGTCTACCGGAGCAATCTCCCGGCCGGCGCCCTCACCGCCGCCACTCTCGCCACCACGGCCATCGCGGGCGCGGACGAAACCACGTTTCTGACTGTCGCCCTCAATCCGGCGCTGCTGACCGCGGGCGCCAACGTCGTCGCCGTCGAGATCCACCAAGCCAGCGCCACTAGTTCCGACATCAGCTTCGACTTGGAACTCACCGGCCAGTAGGTGCTTCTGGTTGGTGGAGCTGGATTTGTGGACAAGACCCACTACCATCCGATAATGTGAGAAGCATAAGGAGGTGCAGGCCATGAAAATCGAAATCACCAGACCCGAGGTGCAAGCCTTGCTTCAGAGCAGCCTTCGCGCGAGCGGTCTTTCGAATCCCGAGGACGTGATTTTTCAGGCTCTGCGCGAATTCGCCGCCGGCAAGTTCACCAACCTGGCGGAGCTTCTCATGAAAATCCCCATTCGCGGGTGCGGGTCTCGATTTGGAGCGGACATGCGACTTTCCGCGCTCTGTCGATATTGCGAATTGAGCTTGGCGTGCTCAGACCGATGCGCGAAAACCGTCGTTGGCGAGGACCAGGTCTATGAGGCGCGGGTCTTCGCCCACCAAGACGTTGGGATCGATATCGATCAGATCGCCGATCACGTATCGCAATGCTTGGTACGTCTCCGACTCCCGGCAGGCACCGAACTCTCGAACAAGCAGTCCGTGATTCAGTCCCACGACTGTCTTGGTCAATTCGCCAAATGTGCGGCTCTGCGCGGACAGTTGGTCGGCCATTGGGCGTAGTGCGAATAACAAAATTGCCGCGGAAACGGGCCATAGGACTAGGGTCGCGAAAGGAGTGTCCCAACCGAATCCGGCAGTGGCCACCAGGATCGCAGGCAGCGCTCCCGCTGCGACGAAGATCACTGACGAGCAGAAACTCGAGTATTCCAAACCAGGCAACTTGAGTCCAGACGCCGCACTCAGTTCCTGCCACGCTCGCCGACGGAGGAGTTTTGGCAACACCGAATCCACTGACGTTGCTGGACGGATGGACCCCTTGAAGGAACTGACGCAATCTACGCAAGCGCGCCGCAGCTTCCAGAAAACGACGCTACTGAAGCAACTTTCGGCTGGCTTGTTCGCCAGGCGGGACTGGACTGCCGCATGGAGGTCAGACAAACAAGAAGCGTCGCCCAACTCGCCCGGGCGAAACTTGATTTCAAATGCGGCCTCAATCTGCTCAAGCAATTCCCGTACGTCGCCATCCATAGCGTTACCTACTTGGATGGTACAGCAACTGTGGGTCAGGGGATAGGTTACCGCAGCCGCTGCCGTCGTCGCGGTTATTGTTGGTTGGCGGCCAGCGGCGATCCAGCGCTGGCGTTGCGACAAGGCTAGGCGCCCTTCACCATCTTCACGACCCCTAGGAACTCACCGTTCTTCAGCGGCACCTCCACGCGCTCCACGGCGCGATAGCCGCGTAGCGTGGAGAGCGGCACGCCGGTGAGTGTGGCGCCCATTTCGAAGCGGGTGAAGCCGGCGTTGCGGGCGGCTTGCTCACTCGCGGCCAATAACTGGGTGCCGATGCCGCGCCGGGCGTAGTCCGGGTGGACGAAGAAGGCGCGGATCTTGGCGGCGTCTTGCGTGGGATCGAGAAAGGCGTCCTCGCGGCCGGGGCCGTGGTCACTGCCGAAGAGGGTCCGGCGACGGCTCCAGCCGCCGCAGGCTGCTATCTGCCCCTCCACCTCCACGACGAAATACGTCCCGTCGGCGATCAACTGCGTGTCGAGCCCCAGGACGGTGCCCAGCGCGCCTTCCATCTGGGCGGGCGTGTAGTCGTTCGCCTGCAGCGCGCGGACGCTCGCATCGATCAGGCTCCGCAAGGCGGGTGCTTCGTCAAGCCGGGCCAGGCGGATCCGCATAGATCTCGATACGCTCCTTCCCCTTGCCGATGTTGTTGCGCTTGAGCTTCAATTGCCCTACTTCGCCCGTGTGGCGCGGATGCGTGCCGCCGCAGGAGACTCGCGCGAAGCCCTCGATCTCCCAGTAGCGGCGCTGCGTGGCTTCATGGCTGAAGGCGCTCGTGATGGGATGGCGGGCGTCGATCAAGGCCTGCGCGTCGCGCGTGAGCGACGGCAGCAGGGGCGTGATGGGCTCGTCCAGCAGGAAGTCGATGCGCGACTTGCGGGCGTCGATGTGCGCGCCGATCTTCTCAATACCGGGCCGGGCGCGGTAGGTGAGTTCGAGCACCAACTCGGCCGCGAAATGGAGGCGCATGAGCGCGTAGCGGCGCGGCCAGTCGAGTTTCACCTGTACAGCCTCTCCGGCCGTGAAAGCGGCAGGCAAGCGATACCAGATGTCGAGCCCTTCCTTGCGTGCGGCCAGTACCGGGAGTCCGTTGATGGTGCCGGCGTCGCTCTCCTGTCCGCCGGAGAGCGCGTAAAGAATCGTCTCGTCAAGCGACACTTCGTCGCCGGCGACGGCGCGAATGCGCGTGTCGAGCGAGGTCCGGTAAGGATCCTCCCAGAAGAGCTTTCGCGTCGCGACACCCATAGGTTCAGTTTAGCCGGGATATACTCAAGGACGTATGGCCACGCTCGTCTCCTTATCTCTTCCCGGAACTCCTCCGGCGCCGCTGGAGCCAGCTTTGCTGGCGGCCAAGCAGGAGCGGCTGTTCGCCATTCTGCGTAGTCTGCGGCGCGTCCTCATCGCCTACTCCGGCGGCGCGGACTCCGCCTACCTCGCCTGGGCCGCGCAGCAAGTGCTGGGCGATAATTGCCTCGCCCTCACCGCCGACTCGGCGTCGATGCCGGACGCCCACAAACGCGACGCCGAACGCTTCGCCCAGCAGCACGGCATCCGCCACGAATACGTCCCGACGCTCGAATTCGAGAATCCGCTCTACGCCGCCAACAACGCTGACCGTTGCTTCTACTGCAAGGAAGAGCTCTTCCGCGTGATGGAGAACGTCGCCGCTGAACGCGGCTTTGACGCGCTGATCTACGGCGTGAACCAGGATGACCTCGGCGATCATCGGCCCGGCCAGAATGCCGCCAAGATCTACTCCGTCAAAGCCCCGCTGGTCGAAGCCGGCCTCACCAAGGCTGAACTCCGCGAGCTCTCGCGCCTGGCCGGCCTCGAAACCTGGGACCGTCCCGCCTCCGCCTGCCTGAGTTCGCGCATCCCCTACGGCACGGCCGTGACGCGGGAGAACGTGCGCACCGTCGAGGTTGGTGAGGAGGCGATTCGCGCGCTGGGCTTCTCGCAGTTTCGCGTGCGCTTTCACGAGAAGCTGGTGCGCGTCGAGATCGACCCGGCGGAGCTACCCAAAGCTCTCAGCCTTGGCATGGCTCAGCAGTTGGTGAAGATCTTCAAGCCGCTGGGCTTCCACTACGTCACGCTCGATCTCGAAGGCTATCGCCAGGGCTCCGGCAACGAAGTGCTGCATTAGAAACCCAAAGGCGTCTGGCCGCCGTCTACAGTAGTATTAGTTGTAAAGCCAAGGAGAAATGCGAAGATGCGCTGCCGCCATTTTCTGTTGATTGCCGCCAGTTTGACGCTGTTGTTGCCCGCCTGGTCCCAGCCGGGGCCTAAGAAGGAAGGTTCGGATACGGTTGCGCGTCCGCGCAAGAAGGGCGACGCGCCAGAGCCCGAGCGCGCCCCCATTGAGAGCAAGCTCAAGAAGAAACCCTCCGGTGAAACGTTGCCCGA
Source organism: Bryobacteraceae bacterium (assembly GCA_019752335.1). Classification (GTDB taxonomy): domain Bacteria; phylum Acidobacteriota; class Terriglobia; order Bryobacterales; family Bryobacteraceae; genus JALHNI01. The sequence continues at coordinate 19,052 of JAIEMJ010000005.1, read as the reverse complement.
AGGCGTTCCGACCTTTAAGAGCGACTCCACAACGGTCTCTGTGGACGTCGCCGTGCTCGACAATCGCGGCCGCTTCATTCCCGGCATTCCCAAGGGCAACTTCCGCATCCTGGAGGACGGCGCGCCGCAGCAAGTGTCGCAATTCGCCATGGGCGAAGCGCCGATGACGATCGCCCTGGTGATCGAATTTTCGAATCTCTATCAGCAATACTGGGGGCAAGGCTGGTACGAAACCCTCACCGCCGTTTATGGCTTTGTGTCGACGCTGAAGCCGGAAGACTTCGTCGCGGTGGTGGCTTTCGATCTGCGTCCCGAGATACTGTCGGACTTTTCGACGGATCGGCGCAAGACGCAGGAAGCCTTGCAGCGCTTGCGCATCGCTGCCTTCTCGGAGTCGAACATGTACGATGCGTTGGTAGACACCGCCGAGCGCATGCAGGAGATTGAAGGCCGCAAGGCAATTCTCTACATCGGCTCCGGCGTGGATACGTTTTCGAAGATGACGTTCGATCAATGCCGCAAGCGCCTGCAAACGGCTGGCGTGCCGATCTATGGCATGAGCATTCTGCAAGCCTTCCGCGAAATTATGGACGCCCGTGGCTATATGGGTCCGCTGGCGCGCCTGGATTTTCTGCAGGCGGATAACCAGGTGCGTACCTTTGCCAAGGAGACCGGCGGCATGGCCTTCTTCCCGCGCTTCATCGCCGAGTACGGCGGCATCTTCGGCTCGGTCCACAACGCTCTGCGCAACCAGTATTCCATCTCGTACACGCCTACGAATCAGGCACGTGATGGAAAATTCCGCAAGATCAAAGTGGAACTAGTGAACCCGGCGACCAATGAGCCGCTGAAGGTGACCGACGAAAAGGGCAAGGCGGTGAAGTACTCTGTCGTGGCCAAGCTGGGTTACACGGCGCCGAGGGAAGTGGAGTAAGTTCGCCCGCTATCGCGAAGGGCTAAGTCAAGCGAAACATCTGGTCTCTTTTGAGGCCGATACGAAAACGATTGACAGGCATGTTTCAGCGATGTTACCGTGCGATGGTTTACATGAGTCGTTTGCAATCTTCCCCGTCGTCCTCCGCTGCTCTGGTTATGCTGGTGGACGGCAACAAGTCGGGTCTGGCCGCGCGCAAGTCAGTGCTTCAGGAGGCGGGATACGCCGTCAAAACGAGTGACTCCGCGGAGACCGCCCTCGAACTGTTAGCTCGCTTTCAGTTCCAGGTGGTCATCACCGATTACCAACTCCCTGCGATGAGCGGGGTGGATTTTATCCGCGAACTGCGCGCCCGCTACACCACCCTGCCGGTGGTGCTGATCTCTGGCTTCGCCGATGCCCTGGGCTTGCACGAGGCCAACACCGGCGCCGACATCGTCATCCAGAAAAGCGCCAACGAAATTACGCATCTGGTGCGCGCGGTGAAGCGTCTGCTGAATCGCAAACCTGCCCGGAAACCGATCGCCGCAGCGGCCGCCGCGGGCGCCTCTGCAGGCGCCACCCGCGCTCGCCGTTAGACCAACCACCAGGCGTTCGTTACAGGAGAAACGTCGAGAGCCAAGCCAGCGCTGGAAAGCTGAGCAGGGCAAGAGCGGCACGCCAGACGAGGGCGGGACGTCTGGGCAGCCACACAATCAGGGCCTGCACCGCGATGATGCCGGCGAAGAGGGACCAGAAGCCAGTGGCGCCCATCGCGCACCAGGCGCAATGTGGCCCTTGGGCGTGGTGGATATTGCAAGCGGTGACTGCGCCGGCCAGCCAATGACGGCATCCGCAGGCATAGAGCCAGTTACAAAGATCGAGCAGGAAGAAGGCGCTGAGTCCGGCGGTGCCGCCGAAGGCGAGCCAGCGCTTCATTTTGTCAGGACGGCGCGCGAAGCCAACTGCATGGCGTTGCGAATCAGTTCGAGGCCCACTTGTCCTTCCAGAGACAGGAGGCTCTCCGGATGAAACTGCACGCCTTCAATCGGCAACTCGCGATGGCGCAGGCCCATAATGACGCCATCTTCGCTTTCAGCGGTAACTTCGAGTTCGCGCGGCAATGTGGCGCGGCGCGCGTGTAGCGAATGATAGCGCCCCACCCGGAAGCGCTCCGGTAACCCCTCGAAGACTCCTCGGTTGTGGTGACGGATGTAAGAGGGCTTGCCGTGCATGGGATAGTCGAGCACGTCCAGGTCGCCGCCGAAGGCTTCGACGATCCCTTGCAGCCCTAGGCAGACGCCGAAGACCGGTAAGGAGCGGCGAGCCGCTTCGCGGATGAGATCCGGCAGCCCGAAGTCCGCGGGACGTCCGGGGCCGGGCGAGATCAGAAGTAAGTCGGGCTTGATTTCGTCGAGTAAGTGGCGGGGAAAGCCGGAGCGATACGTGGCAATCGTAGCGCCGGCCTGACGCGCGTAGTTCGCCAGGGTGTGAATAAAGCAGTCTTCGTTATCAACGAGGAGTAACTTCAAGCCACTCGCCGCGGCAATTGCTTTTTGCTTGCCGGGCTTCGGCGCGGGCGGGCCGAGCGCGCGGAAGAATCCGGTCGCTTTCAGGCGCGTTTCGGCCTCTTCCATCTCGGGCACGGAGTCATAAAGTAACGTCGCGCCGGCGGAGTAATTCGCCCAGCCGTCTTTCAGATGAGCCGTGCGAATGGTGATGCCGGTATTGATGTCGCCGTTCATGGCGATCATGCCGATCGCGCCGCCGTACCAGCCGCGCGCGGACTTCTCTAAATCCTCTACCGCCTGCGCGGCCCACTTCTTTGGCGCGCCGATCACGGTGACGGCCCACATATGGGTGAGGAAGGCGTCCAACGAATCGAAGCCAGGCTCCAGTGTGCCCTCTACGTGGTCCACGGTATGAAAGAGCCCGGCGTAGGACTCAATCAGGCGCCGTCCGATGACCTGCACGGAGCCGGGCAAACAGACGCGCGACTTGTCGTTGCGGTCCACGTCGGTACACATGGTCAATTCGCTCTCTTCCTTGGGCGAATTGAGCAACTCTCGAATGGCGTCGGCATCCTTGAGCGGATCGCCCGTGCGGCGGGCCGTGCCAGAGATGGGGCACGTTTCAACGCGCGTGCCTTCCACGCGCACGAACATTTCGGGCGAGGCGCCCACCAGTGACTCGTCGCCCAGTTGAATGAGGAACTCATACGGGCTGGGGCTCGCGGTCTGAATGCGCTCAAACAACTCGGACGGACGGCCGCCGTAGGGCGTGCGGAAGGTCTGGCGCAGCACCACCTCGTAGTAGTCGCCCACCTTCATGCGCTGGCGCACGGTTTCGACGTTGGCCATGTACTCTTCGGGGGTGTGGTCGCTGGTGATCGGCTCCGGGGGCAGGGCAACCGGCGGCGCGACGGCTTCGGCGGTGCGCTCGACGCCGATGGTGGAGTCCTCGCCGAGGGCGAAGTCGTAGTCGTAGCGCACGATCTGCTCCTTCTTGCGGTCCATGAACCAGATCTGGTCGCAGAGGAAGAGATGGAGGTCCTTGGCTCCGGCGCGGGGCAGTCGCAGTTGGATGGGGTCGAACTGAAAGAGCAGGTCGAAGCCGAAGGCGCCCACCAGCGCCAAGTGCGGGTCCTTCGCGTGACGGAATTCGTTGGTGAAAGCGCGCAGGATGGAGAACGCCGAGGGCTGGCGGCTGCGCTCCTCTTCCGCGAAGAGCTCGGGCAGGGGCTTCAGCGTGCCGCTGAGTTTGCCCGGCGTTGCGCTGAACTGCTCCCAATGCGGATGCTGCGTGAGGACGGGCGTCAGCATGCGCAGAATGCGGATGCCGCGCTCGTTGAGGGCGCGGAAGAGAATCTCGCGGCCTGCGGCGACCACTTCGAGAGGCGGCTTTACGGTGCCGAAGTCCCAACGCGAATAGCGCCCCGGATATTCATAGCCAGAGGAGAAGTAGCAGCCGCGGAATTGGTCGAGTTCCCGCAGAAGTCCGCGAAGGCCTTGCCGATAGGGGACCTTCGAAGTCTGCCGCGTGACGAAAATTCCGCTGGGCGTTTGGTAGCGGAGATGGGACATGCTCTTCTTTACGATAACAGCCACGTGCTAGCGTGAAGTGGATGCAGTGGGAAGGCAATCTCGAAAAATTACTCGCGGGCGACGAGTCTGTCACGCTGGACCGCGCGGCGCTGGAGATGGCGCGCATCGAATTCCGGGACCTCAATCCGCAAACCTGGATTGACCTGCTGGATTTTCATGCCGAGTCAGTGCAACGGCGCATGGACGGTGACCCGAGCGCCTTTCTGCGCGAGACGCATCACTACCTCTTTGAGGAGCAGGGCTTCCGCGGCAACGAGTCCAGCTATTACGATCCGCACAATAGTTGCTTGAACGAAGTACTCCGCCAGCACACCGGCATTCCGATCACCCTGGCCATCGTCTATTTGGAAATCGGCCGCCGGCTGGGCGCCGAGGTGTACGGCGTACCGCTTCCGGGCCACTTCGTGACGGAATTCCGCCAAGGGAACTTCTCGGTTTACCTCGACGTCTTTCGCGGTGGGCGCTTCCTCAATCGCCAGGAGTGCCAGGAGATGATCCGCGAGTCAGGCGGCCATGCCGCGGACAGCGACTTCGAGCCAGCGACGCGGCAACAGATTCTGCTGCGCATGCTGAACAACCTGCGCGGCATTTACTGGCGCACGCAGTCCTACACGAAAGCGACCGCGGTGGTCGATTGGATGCTCGTGGCGCGGCCCCAAGCGGCGGAGTTGTGGAAGCATCGCGGGCAACTCGACCTCGAACGCGGCGACTGGGCGCAAGCGCGGCGGGACCTGGAACAATATCTGCACCTCGCGCCCAACGCCGAGGACCGGGCCGAGGTGGAGCGGCGCATCGCGTCGATGTCGATTGGTCCGCTGCGGCTGAATTAAGCTCTACTTCGGCGCTTTGCGCGTCCACTCGGTTACCCAGTCGATCACTTGCTGATACCAGAGTTCGGAGTTCTTCGGCTTCAGAATCCAGTGGCCTTCGTCCGGGTAGACGAGTAACTTTGAGGGGACCTTCATCTGCTGCAAACCCGTAAAAAGCTGTAGGCCCTGGCCGTAGGGAACGCGATAGTCCTGCTCGCCGTGGATGACCAGCGTGGGCGTCTTGAAGTTCGTGACGAAGTTACTGGGCGACCATTTGGCGTAGCTATCCGGGTTCTCCCAGGGCATGCCCTTGAACTCCCACTTGGCGAAGTAGATCTCCTCGGTTTCGCCGGCCATGCTCTTCAAGTCATAGACACCGGCGTGCGAGACGAAGGCCTTAAAGCGATCCGTATGGCCGAGCATCCAGTTGACCAAGTAGCCGCCGTAGCTGCCGCCGGCGGCGGCGAAGCGATCCGGATCCGCCCAAGGCTGCTTGGCCACGTGGTCGACTACCGCCATGACGTCGTCGTAAACTTTGCCGCCCCAGTCGTCATTGATGTCGTCGGTGAACTTCTGCCCGTAGCCGGTGGAGCCGCGCGGATTCGGCATCACCACCACGAAGCCCGCTGCGGCGAGCACTTGCGGATTCCAGCGGAAGCTCCACGCCTGCCCCCAGGCGCCTTGCGGACCGCCATGGATGAGAAACAGCACCGGGTATTTCTTCGCGGCGTCGTAGGCGGGCGGCTTTACCAGGAAGCTTTGTACGCGCGCTTTATCGGCGCCCTCCACGGTGAAATCCTCCATCGGCGTGAGCTGGTACTTGTCGAGCAAGGCCGTGGAGGCATTGGAGAGATTCACGGGTTCGCCGCCCGTGTTCGGCACCTTGAAGATCTCCACCGGCGCGGAGCCCGAGTTCTGCGTGAACACCATCGTCTTGCCATCGGGCGTGAACTGCACGTCGTCGATGTGCGTTTTGCCACCCAGGATGATCTTGGCGGCCCCGCCCCCCACGGGCACCATCTGCAGATTCGTGCGGCCGCGGTCCTCGACGACGTAGAAGATGCGGCTCGAATCCGGAAGCCAGGTGAAGCTCTGCACGTTGCGGTCGAGCGATTGGGTGAGCGTTTGGCTACGGCCACTTTCGCGCTCCATCACCATCAGGCGCCAGCGGTCACTCTCGTAGCCGGCCTTCTCCTGCATACGCCAGGCGAGGTACTTGCCGTCTGGGGAATAGAGCGGGCTCACGTCGGCGCCCGAGCTCAGGCTGATTTTGCGGCTTTCTCCGCCTTCGGTCGACACGGCGAAAAGGTCATTGTTGGTGCTATTGGCGAGGTCGGGGTCCAGGTTGGTGACGTAGCAGACCTCCTTGCCGTCGGGCGAGATGACGTAGTCATCGGGGCCGCCGAGCGAAAAGCTGGGGACGTCGCGGTTGCCGGGCGTAAGATCCCGTACCTTGCCGCCCGCCACCGGCACCACCATCAGATGCTTGCGCCGCGGGCCTTGCCAAGCATTCCAATGACGATAGAGCAGGCCGGTAATCACGCGGGCCTGCACTTTGTTATTCTTCTCGGCGTCTACTTTGGCCTGGTTGCAAGCCTCATCGGCGCAATCGGGATAGACTTCGCTGACAAAGACGAGCAGTTTGCCGTCGCCCGAGACGGTGACGCCACTGGCTTCGGTGGCCAAGGTGGTGACTTGTTTGACGTCGCCGCCGTCGGCTTCCATGGTCCACACCTGCGATGTGCCGGAGCGGGTGGAGATAAAGGCCAGACGGGAGGAGTTGGGGATCCAGCGCGGACGGTCGTTGTTGCCTTGCGAGGTGATCGCTTTGGGCGTGCCGCCGGCGACCGGTACCGTATAGATCTGGCGCGAACTGGTGTTGCCGGCGAGGTCCATTTTGCGCAACGTGTAAGCGACGAGCTTACCATCGGGAGAAAGGGCCGGTTCGCCAACCCGGTCAATCTTCAGCATCGCCTCGAAGGTGAAAGGCGGCTTCTGGCTCCACAAGGGGAGCGCGAGCATCGCAAAAGCAAGCAGAATGCGCATCGTCTCTCATCATACGCCCGCCAGGGGAAGATCCGCCATTTCGGGGAATTAACCCGGTCTATCATGAAGAAGCAAATGCAGCATAAGATCGTCTCCCTCGAAGTCCTCGACCTCCGCTATCCCACGGTCAAACTCGGCATGGCCGGCAGTGACCCCCGCCACCTCGCGCCCAACTACTCCTGCGCCATCCCCATTCTCCGCACGGACTCGGGGCTCGAAGGCCGCTCGCTCATCTTCACCATCGGCGACGGCACGCAGATCCAGCAGGCAGCGGTGGAAGCCTTGCGACGCTTCGTCGTCGGACGCTCGCTCAATGAGTTCATTGCCGAACCTGGCCTCTTTGCCCAGTCCCTGGCCGAACATCACCAGTTGCGCTGGCTCGCCCTGGGGACCTACCGCATGGCCGTCGGCGGCATCGTCAACGCGCTGTGGGACCTTTGGGCGAAGAGCCTCGGCGTGCCGATGTGGCAACTGCTTACCAGCCTGACACCCGCGCAAATCGTCGCCTGCATCGACTTCCACCACCTCCGCGACGCCCTCACCGAAGACGAACTCCTCGACCTCCTTGCACGCCATGCCGATGGCAAGGCCGGCAATCTCGAGCGTTTGAGCCACCGCGGCCCCCGCGTCTACAGCACCGCCGGTTGGTCCGGACGCCCGCTCGACGAAGTGAGCGCGCTGTGCCGGGACCTCTACCAGAAGGGCACGCGCGCCTTCAAGGCCAAGGTCGGGCGCGGACAGCAGTATGATCGCCAACGCGCGCTCGACGAGGATCGCCGCATGTTGCGGACCATCCGCGAAGCCACCGGGCGCGACGCCCTCTTGCTGACCGACTCGAACCAGAACCTGGGCGACTGGCGCAATGCCGCCAGCTACATGCGCGAACTCGCCGAGTTCCAGATTCTCTTCATCGAAGAGGCCATCGCCTACAACGACGTCCTGGGCCACATCGAACTGCGCAAGGCGCTGGCGCCGGTGGGCATCGGTGTCGCGGGCGGTGAACAGGCGCCGGACGCGATCACCTTCAAGCAACTGCTGGCCGGCGGCGGACTCACGCACTGCCAGATCGACGGCGCGCGCGTCGGCGGCGTGAATGAGTTGCTGGCCATTGTCGCGCTGGCGGCCAAGTATCAGGTGCCCGTCTGTCCGCATAGCGGCGGCATCGGCCTGGGCCAACTCGTCGGGCCGATGTCGGTGTTCGATCAAGCCTGGTTTGGCAGCGAAGGCCGCTGGCTCGAATACCTGGAGTTTTTGCAAGCCGGCGTCTTCGAGCATCCCTTGGCCGTCGACGATGGCCACTACGTCCTGGGGAAGGCTCCCGGCTGGGGCCTGGAGATGAAGGCCGAGTTCGTTGCGCGTTACCGGTATCCAGACGGGCCGGATACCGCCAACAGCGAAGAAGCAGACCGGATCGCCGCCGTGCAGCCCGGCGCGCCGCCTTACGCCAAATTCTGGGCTTGACGCATCTGGCGGCGCGCGCGGCTCAGGCGCGACATGACGGTGCCCACCGGAACGCGCAGGACCGTGGCGGTTTCGCGGTAAGAGAATTCCTCCAAGTCCACCAGCACGAGGACGTGCCGGTAGTGCGGCGGCAGCCGCTGGACCGCGGAACGGAGCCGCCGGTCCGTGAGATGCCGGCCGACTGGCGTGGGTGCCTCCATCGTATCGGCGTGGCCCTCCGGAATCGCCGGAAATCTCCGCTCGTGGCGCTGGTAGTGCTGCATCGTGAAGGTGAGGATCTGGAAAAGCCAGGCCCGGCAATTCGTGCCGGGCGCAAACCGGTCAAAGGACTTCCAAGCCGTCAGGAATACCTCCTGCGTGACCTCGTCGGCGGCGCTGATACTCCGCAGGACTCGCGACGCCGTCCGGTGAATGGCCCGTTGGTGGGGCCAAGCTTCGCGTTCGAAACTTCTGCCGCGATCTCCCATTTCTTTCAAAAAATTCATCGTCTCTCTTCCGTTTTTCTCCGACTCCCGCCCGACTGTGTTGGAAGAGTAGCGATAAGCCGTTATGATAGTCTCGAAGGTTCGCTGAAGCGTGCCCGAATTTTCTCCGAAAGACTTCCAAAACCCTTGTCTTCCTTGAACTTACTGGAGTTTGGCCCATTCCGATTGGATCTACGCGAACGCACGCTTTCCCGAGCCGGCGAACCGCTATCGCTTAAGCCCAAGGAGTTCGACCTCTTGCAGGTGCTGGTGGCCAAGCCCGGAAAGCTCGTCACCAAAGAGGAAATTCTGGCTGCCGTTTGGCCAGAGACCGTGGTGGAAGAGAGCAACCTCTCGGTGCACATTTCCTCTCTACGGCGAGCGTTGGGCGACAGCGCCGCCGAACCGGTGTACATCGAGACCGTACCCCGAAGTGGCTATCGCTTCCGGGCCGCCGTCAGCGAGGTCGCGGTGAGCGAGGTCGCGGTGAGTCCGCCCGCTGCGAACAGCCGCTTTCGGCTGGTTTCTTTTTCCGCGCTCTTTCTGGCCTTCATCACGGGCGCTGGCTGGTGGTTCACCAACCGCACCGAGCGGCGGGATTCGTTTTGGAAGGCCACCCCGCTGACGGCCTCGCCCGGCCGCGAAGTCGGTCCGGCGCTTTCGCCCGATGGCTCGCAGGTGCTCTACTCCGTGCGGGCCCGTACCGCCGATGGCAAGCTTGACCGGTCGCAGATGGGGCTCTGGCTCAAGAACCTCGCATCCGGGACCGACGAACGGCTCACTGCCGACCTCGACTTTAACCCGGCGTGGTCCCCAGACGGGCGCGAGATCGCCTTCGTCCGCTTTGTGACGAATCCAAAAACGGACGAGGACATGGCGAACCTGGTGGTTCGGTCGGCATTCGGCGGCGGTGATCGCGTGGTACGGGCACTCAACTACGTGGGTGGCCTGCCCGGCCCAGGGGTCCAGTACACCTCCGACGGCCAATGGATTCTTACCAGCCTCGGCACCGGGCTGCTGTCTGGTACGCCGCCGGCGTATCTAGTCGCAATTTCGGTGCGGACTGGGGAAACGCGCCGCCTCCTGGAGCCCTTGCCTGGCTCTTCGGGCGACTTCAATCCGGCAATTTCTCCCGGCGGGGACCGCCTGATTTTCTCTCGCTGTCTCACCGGGTCCGCCTGTGATCTCTACACCGCCCGCGTGGATGGTCTTCGGGTGGAAGGAAGGCCGGCGAGGGTGACGGACATACCTTCCGACGTTTTTCGCCCCCTGTTTTTGCCTGATAATTCGGTGCTGTGCTCGTTGGGCCCCAGCGATAGCCAGACCCTTTGGCGTACCACATTTGACTTCTGGGGCGGGCACCACTCAGAGCAGATTTCGCCCAGCGAGGAGGACGCCGTGCAGCCTAGCGTGGCCAGATTGCCCGATGGCCGCTGGCGCCTGGCGTATGTCCGCAACATGGTCGACTTGAACATTTGGCGGGTTGAACTGGATGGGGTGGATGGCAAGGTGATTGCCTCGGCCCCGCTCATTAACTCGACTCGCATCGAACAGAATCCGGCCTACTCGCCGGACGGCAGCCGCATCGCCGTCGCCTCCAACCGTGGCGGGCCCTGGGAGATTTGGACGTGCGCGGTGACGGGTCTCGATTGCCGTCAACTTACCCGTATGGGCCCATCTTTTTCTCAGGCGCCCTCCTGGTCCCCCAGTGGCTTGACCCTGGCGTTCGACTCGCGTCCCAAGGGCCAGGCGCAAATCTTCACCGTACCGGCCACGGGCAGTCCTTCGTCCGGGACGGCAACGGCCTTCACGCCGGATGGCCTCGCCGGTGAGGACCCTGTCTGGTCCGGGGATGGCCACTGGCTGTACTTCACATCGAATCGGACGGGCCGTTTCGAGATCTACCGGGCTTCCACCCAACGCGCCTTTGGTGGCCAAGTGGAACCAGTCACCACCACCGGAGGCAGACTGCCGCGCCTATCGCCGGCCGGCGATGCCCTGGTCTACCGTGGGCCGGACCGCAAGTACAGCGTGATGAATCTGAAGGATCGCACCCAGGTGGAGTTGCCCAGCGATCTCGGTTTGATCGGTTCGCCCATCCTGGTGTCGTCCACCTTGGGCTACGCCTACCGCGTCGTGGACCGCCGGCCCTTCTTGTGCCGGTTTTCCGTGGCGGCCGGCACGGCGGAGAACCTCTTGCCGCTGGCCACCCTGAGCCGCTACAACACCTTGGTGCGGTCTCCCAATGGCCGGCAATTGCTTTTCGTCAAAAACGATCGAGACGAAGCCGACCTGATGGTGGTCGACGACATACGCCGATAGCGCCTCGCAATTGGTATGATGAAAGAGTTACTCCTTCAGAGCGGGGGTAACTCAATGGTAGAGTCACAGCCTTCCACGCTGTTGGTTGCGAGTTCGAGCCTCGTCCCCCGCTCCATTTCCTTCCTACTCCTTCACCCCTACTCTTTTACACCGCGCAGCCAGTTGAGGATCGTCGTGTACTCCGGCGAGTCCTTCTCAAACCGGACGCCGCCACCGTGGCTCTGCGCGCCGATGGTACCCTCGGCTTCGGCGGTCCACGTCGGCTTCTTCAGCAACAGGCTTTCTTCCGGGTCTTCCAGATTTACGACGCTGAAGACGGTGGAGAGCGTCGCGTTGAAGGCGGCGTGGGAGGCGTGGCATTGAACGCAGGCGTAGCCGTCCTTGCCGCGCTTCAGAAAGATCGGCTCCACATAACCCCGGTAGAACGCTTCGTCCGGACGAGCCGCGTTCGGCCGGCGGCCGGTGCCTTTGGCGGGCGCCGGTGGCCGGGGGAATTGGTTGAAGGCCTTCAGCAATTCGGCATTTTCCGGCGCACGAAGATCCTTCTTCGCGGCGGCCACCAGTTGGTCGCGCGCCGCGCCGGGCGGGCCGGAAATCGCCGTGACGGCGCCGAAACGGGCGTCGCGGGTTAGTTGCGCCGCCCCCAGGGCAAGGCGCCGAAGTTCCGGGTCAGCCGATGACACCAGCGGCAGCAGCGCTGTGGCGAAGCGGGTGTTGCTCTCGCCGAAGAAGACGCTCTGCTCGACATCATTGCCGATGCGGTTGTAGACCGGGACGAAAGGCGTACCGGAGTCCGCCGTGGGGTCGTAGATGTCGGCGCGCCGCAGGGGCAACTCGACCAAGCCCGCCAACAGGCGCTTGCGGGCAGTGTCCGGCTGGGTTTCGAGGAAGCGGGCGAACTTACCGGCGAGCCTCGCCTCGATTTTCAGACGCCCCGCGATCACGCGCTTCTGGTCGGCCTCGCGCGCGATCGCGGGCACCCAGTTGTTGTAGAGATAGCGGATGTTCTCGTCCGTCAGATTGTAGACTCCCTCCCGCAGCGCCTGCTCCGCCCACGCGCCTTGTGGTTTGGCCAAACCCGCCAGCAGCGCGTCCTCAATGCCGGACTTAACGCTCTCCGACGGTGACCAAAACCAGAACTGCCAGAGTCCCTTGATGGCTTGGGTGGCGACGGCCGGCTCGGGGTCGTTGACGCGGCGGGCCAGGGCGATGGCCAAGTCGGGCGAAGTGGCCAAGGCAGCGAAGTGAGTGGCGAAGATGCGCGTCGCGCCCCAGCGGACGCGGGGCTCTGGCGAATCCAAGGCCTGAATCAGCGGCGCTGGTGTCAGCGGGTGACGGCTCTCGACCTGGCGGATCGCCCAAGCTGCCGTACGCTGCACCAACTTACTGTCGTCGCCGAGCCGGCCGAGTAACGGCGTCAATGTCACCGGCAGAGCCAGCCGTCCCAAAGCTTCCACGGCTTGTTGGCGAATGAAGGGGTCAGCGTGCTGTGTGAGGGCCGTGATTCGCGCGACAGCGGCGGGCGTTTGCTGATCCCATACTGAGTCGAGCGCGGTGAGTAAGTCAGTTTGCGGGGCAAAGTCGCCGGTGCCCCAGCCGCGAATGCGTTTTTCGCGAGGATAGTAAGTGGCCAGCGCCAGCGCGGCCATCTGGGTCTCGCGGAAGGGCGTACGGAAGTTCTCGAAGCTCTGCAAGGGGTCTAGCCATCCGCCGAACTCCTGTTGCCGTCCGAGTAAGAAAGTCAGCCCCTTCGCGACGCGCGGATGCTCTTTAGGGACGCCGGCCATCGCGAGGGTCCAGAGGGCATGGCCGGTTTGAAATTCCACTTCCTTCTCGTTCTCGGCGAACTTCATTGACCATTGGCCCGAGGGCCGCTGCAGCGACAGGATCCGGTCAACATTCTGCTGAATCCGCGTGGCGTGCTTGGTGGGGTTGATCGAGACCAAGGCTTGCGTCTGGTAACAGAGGTCAATCAGATTCTTGTGTTCCGTCTGAACGAGTAAGTTCTCGAGTTGCGGATCCTTGGTGAGTTCCCAGGCGTACCAGGCGACTTCGTAAGTGGAAACCAGCGGCTGATTGCCGTTCGTTTCGTCGGGTGGTAGCTTCGTCCGGTCCTGATAGTAGAGCTTGAGATACTCCCGCACGCCCCGGTGGAAATTCTCACGCCGGTCAGCGCCGGTCTCCTGCTCGAATAAGTCGAGTAAGTGCGACATCCGGCCCAAAACATTGGCGGGCGCCGAAATTACGCGCGCCCAGACGGCGCCTTGCTCTTCAAAGCCGTACAACGGGCGCGGATTGTTGTAGAACCGCTCGGTCATGAATTGTAGCTGCTGCCGCTGATGGACGGGGTAGCCTTGGCGCATGGCGTAAAGCTGCGCGCGTTGCGAGAAATGGGTGACATGGCAGGCGACGCAGAGCGACGTCTCCTGATGCACGCTCGCGACGCGGTCATAGACGCCGCCGCGGCGCGGCGTGTTGGCATGCCAGGAGTCGCCGGCGCCCATGGCGTAGTCGAGCGCGGTTTGCACCGCTTGCCGCGGGTCCGTGTAAGGGGGGACGCCGTACACGCGAGTGCGCAGCTTGTATTCGGGATGATTGGCCACCACGCGCACGTAGTAGGTGCCGGCTTCGCGCAGCACGCGCGTGGTGAACTTGTTGCCCTGCATCGCCTGCACTTCGTGGGGCAGGGTAACGGGATCCTCCCCATCGTTGTAGGCCACCGGTAGGCCATTCACCACGCGGAAGACGGCGACATCGGCGGGTACGTTGTCGCGTTCGGCGAGGTCAAGCTGGAAGAAGACCAGCTTGGGCGGGCCCGCGAATTCGAAGCGGAACCAGTCCGGCGCCTGTTCGTAAACGGCCTTCTTCAGCGGCGAGCCTGGAAGCGGAAAGTAGGGTGCGTCATCGGCGGAGCCGAAGATCGTCTGCTCCAAGCGGATCGGCTGAGCTTCGAGCCAGGTGTCGTTGGGCTCCACCTCCACGGGAGCCCCGGCCGGCCACATCACCACGCGCACCTTCAGCGACACCGCGGGCCCCTTCTTGGCCGTCAGCCAACCGGCTCCCTGCGCCCGCACCATCACCGTGAAGTCCTGGTCACCGGCGTGAAGCGTTTTCGCGGCTAACCGCGCGTTGCCGCTGCCCACTTCGAGCGCCAACTGGCTGTCGAGTTTGCCTACGGTACGCGCCGTGACCGAATAGATGGCACCGGGCTTCCAACCTGGCAAGGGAATGCGGCTGGCGGGTAGCGGGAGAGTCTTTTCGAAGAGGAGTTGCTGGGCCGGGGCTATCCCGGCCAGAAGAACGAGGAGGAAGAATGAGCGGACCATCACGGCTCCAGCTTACATCGGCCAGGGGACTTATGCCTTTTTTTCGCCTTTTGCGGATTTCACTGGCGACGGTACTGGAACTGTGGCATGATGGAGCAAATAAGAGGATTAAGGTGTTTACCTTAGTCTTGCAGTACGGAGGATATGGATGAGACTCTTCGCTTGCCTCGCCGTTGCGCTGGCTTCAGCCCACGCGGCCACGATTGTGGACAACCTTACCGGCGGGCCCTATCAGAATGGCACGGCGGTAGGTGGGACCTCGCAGAGCGCGCTCACCATGCAAGCCCTCGGCATTGACGTTGGTGCGGCGGCCCTGCAGTTTGTTTCCCTCGACACGATCTTCAGCAACAACTCTCAGACCACGACGAAGTCGGTCAGCGGCGGCATCTACGCCGACTTGGCGGGGAACCCGGGAACCCTGCTGGTTTCCTTCAATTTTGTCAACATCCCGGCCCAGTCGCTGCACGCTCCCATCCAGTCCACGGCGTCGATTTCTCTGCAGGCAAATACGCGCTACTGGTTCGTGTTGACGGGTCCCGGAGGCAGTGAGACTTCGCTCAATTGGGAGACGAGTGGGAACAACGCGCCCGTCGGCTCGATTTACGCCGCGACCGTGGGATTCCGCAATAGTACGAACAGCGGGACATCGTGGTCCGCCTCCACCGTAAACAATCAGCTCCGCATTAACGCTGTGCCGGACTTCAATATTGAGCCCGTGCCGGAGCCCTCTACTTTCGTCCTCGCCGCTACCGGGTTTCTCCTGGCTAGCCGTTTGCGCCGTCGTAGCTAGTAGCTAGTCCACCAGCGGCGGCGGCGGCGGGCACTGGGTGAAAGGCGTGTCCGCGATGAACATCGTACCGGCTTCCGGGGCGATGGCGCGGATTTCGGGCGGCATGCCTTCTATCGCGGTGGTGAAAACGACCTTTACTTTACCGTCCCGCATGAGGAACTCCGGGCAGGTGACGCGGGGAGAACCGGGAATGATCCACTCGGCCAGCACCGCGCCGCTATCGAGACATATTTGCTGCGCCTTACCGTCGGATACAGCGTCAGGGTTGTAGAACGCGACCACGACGCTCTTCCCGTCCGGAGCCAAACGTAGACCGTCGGGAAAGCCCGGGAGCCGCTCCGGTGCGACCAGGACGCGCGTCTCGCTCACCTGGCGCAGTGCCACATCGAGCCGGAAACGCGCCAGGGACTTTGGCCGCGAATCGATGTCGACCAGGGTTGCGCCGCCGGCGTCGCGCATCAGCGTCTTGCCGTTCGAGCAAATCTGTCCGCCCAGCACCTGATGTACCGAGCGCGAGGCGCTGTCGAAGTAGTAGAGACCAGCGATCGGCAGTTCGAAGGCGAGATGCTTCGTCCCGAAGAGGACTCCCCCGTCCACGGCCAAGCCGTCGTTGATGATGACGCGCTCGTCGTCCGTGACCCTGATGCCGGTCTCCGTCAGGGAGCCGTCGCGCAGGTCGCAGAGCACCAAGCGCCGTTCGAGCCCGATCAGCACGATGCCCGGTTGCTTCGTTTCGGCAAAAAATCCGGGGCGGCCCGGCAAAGGCAACGAGCGATTGACGCCCGTCTCCAGGTTGAGCAGATTCATGCTGCCCACGGGACTGTCCGCGGCATGCTGAATCGCTACCCAGCCCAGCATGTCCGGCTGGTTCCGAAGCACCCGCGGACCCTCGGGCAGAAAACGAAGCTCCTCCGCGGCGGGCGTGAAGAAGGGTTGGGCAACAAAATGAGGCGTCGTCAAACCTTGATGGTACTACCAGCGGCTGTCGCGCAGGCGGTAGAGGTCGTTCAGATGGCCAGCGATCCGGCGGCGGTCTCGCGGGTGAAGCTGGTCGGCTTGGGCGAGGTTGCGCAAATGCTCGATGGCTTCGTTTAGGCGGCCCCGGTCAAACCGGCCGCGTTGCAGGCGATTGTTGAATTCGGTCAAGTCGATGACGGCGCGGCGCAGGTGGTTGGCTTCGTGGCGATCCACGCGGGCGCGGGCCTCAATGAGGTAGAGGCTCTCGATGGTGTCGCGGACCGGGTCTCGCCGGTAGCGCTCGCGCTCATAGTAGCCGCGTCCGTAGCCGCGGTCATCATACCGGCCGGATTGCGCCAGGGCGCATCCGGCGAATGCCATTGCCAAGATCCACTTTTTCATGGTCGATTGACCCCTTTCGCCTCCATGGACGAAACAAAGCCAATGCAGGTTTCCTCAATCGAATGAATGCTTTGCGGTGGTGGATCGCAGCCACGTGGCTTATTTCAGCCGGTAGACGCGGTAGCCGTCATTGGCATAGACAGGCTCCTGCTCAAAGCCTGGTGGAGGCTGGCGAAAGACCAGGTAGCCGACCCCAGCTTCTCGTAAGGCGGGCAACTCGGTGGGGGTAAATTTGTACTTCATGAAGCGCTGCCAGCGGCGCCACCACTCGTTCGCGTAGAACTCGTAGTAGTTCACTTGGCCGCCGCCCTTCCAGTCTACGTAGACGGCGCGTAGGGCGCGGGCCCGGAAGAGTCCGGGCTCATTGCGGGTGCCGCTGTCGCGAAAGAGGAAGACGTCGTCCTTGTCCGTGTTGTCGCGCGCCCACTGCACCAAGCGCGTCAAGTTGGCGTCGCCGAGTTCGGTATAGTTGCGGACCTTGGCGAGGCTCTCCGGAGCGAAGAAACAGCCCGCGAAGACAACGGTGGCTATGGCCAACGCCGCGCGCGGATAGCGCTTCTCGAGTGAGGCGGCCAATGCGGCGGCGACCGCGAGTCCGGCCGCGACCAGGTAAATCCGCAGCGGCTTGCCGGTCCAGACCGGGGCTAGCGGCACGAAGCAGACGGGCCAGAGCCACAGCGGTGACTCATACCAACGCGCCGCGCGCAGGCCAGCTAGCGCCAGCAGAATCACGGCGAACATCAGCGTGAACAGCAGACTGCGCATGATCTGCACCTGCGGAATGATGGCGAGGCGCAGTTGCTCCAGCAGCAGGTAAGAGAGCGGTATCGACAACAAGCCGATGGCGGGGAGCGCCGCGAAGTGCGGGCGGACCGTGGCGGGGAGCGCCTTGCCCAGCCGCCAGTAGGCGAGGCCGGCCAGAGCCGCCAACGCCGCATACTGAGTGACCCACGTCCTGGCATTCGCCCATAGCGAAATCCAGTTGTACGTGGCGCGCATGCGCTGCAGGTCAGCATGACTTTCGGAGAGGCGCGCAAAAAGCGGGTTCATGGGGCCGGCGTCCGAGGCCAGCACCGTCACTCCCAACAGCGCGACTCCGGCAAGGAAACCCACCAGCGCGGGCGCCACACCCTTCCGGTTCCGCCAGAACGTGTAGGCCGCGACGAGCAAAATCGGCCAGACGGCGGGCGCGTGGTAGGCGAAAGCGAGCCCCAGGGCGAGGCCGGCGGGCAGAAAGCGTTGATGAGCGGCGCAGCCCAGGGAAAGCAGCATCAGCCCGAAGGCGAAGCCGCGCGGCACCGGCTCGTACTCCACGCTGAGCACGGCGGGCCCGATGATCGTCGCGCCCATGCTGGCCAGCGTGGCCGCCAGGACACTGGTCATCTGTGTCAGCCCCGTTGCCCGAGCCAGCAGCCAGATGCCGAGCATGGCCAGAAAGCGGAAGAGTAACTGCTGCGCGAGCAGGGCGGACTCAATGCTCATCCCGCCCCAACGGGCCAGCGCAAGCGTGGCGTCGTCGTAGATGGTGAGGCGGACATGCGCGCCGGTAACGATCAGCTCATTGCGGAAGAGAGCCGGGTCCTGCGCGTGCGCCAACACGGGCAGCCAGATTTGCGTATCTTGCTGGAGGTAGTGATGGCCGGGAAAGTAGAGAAAGCCGAGCGTCGTGGCCAGGGCCAAGGCGGCAAGAGCCAAGGAACGCGCGATCACTGGGCCGGAGTCTTCTCGAGTTGCTGCTTCGCCCAAACGCGACGCGGATTGAGTTCTACGGCTTTTGCAAAAGCCTTGCGGGCCTCACCGTTGCGATTCACCTTACGCAGCGCGACGCCCATCCAAAGGTATGCTTCGCTATGTTTAGGATTCAGTTGGATGGCCTTTTCGAAGTCCTTGATGGCCAGGTCCGTACCGCCGCCGAATTGCGCGGGTAGGTAGTAATTGCCCACGCCGTGCCGCAGCCAAGCGTCGGCGAATTTGGGATCGATCTCCAGCGCCTTATTGATTTCGTCCAGCGCGCAACGGCCGTACTTCAAGCCGGCGAGCACGTTGGCGGGGATCACCTGGGCGCAAAGCGTCCCGAGCAAGCTATGGTTCTGTGCTGACTTCGCCTCCAGCGCTACCGTCTTTTGCGCCGCCTGAATCCCGCTTTCGGCGGCTTGGCGGGCGGCAGGTTTGTCCTTCAGTTCCAATGCGACTTCCGCCAGGTAGGACTGGGCCAAGGCCAAGCGGTATTGGTTCGTCGCGACGTTGGGTTGACGATTCGCGGCGGCGTTCGCCTGGTTTACCAAGCGCTCGAGTTGCGCCCGGTCCTGCGCATCGCGCGCGGCCTCCAAAGGGTCGGTTGTCGTGGGGGGCGCCGCGGGGGGCATGGCCAGGGCAAGTAAAAATATGAGAGTCACGCTACCTCCAGTTTAGCCCCGAAGCTGTCCGCGAGAAGTTAAAAGTCGGAGCGCATGCGGAG
>JAIEMJ010000014.1 GCA_019752335.1 Bryobacteraceae bacterium | reverse complement strand
CAACGTGACGATGGAGATCGAACTGATTACGCCGGTGGCCATGGACAAGGGTCTGCGCTTCGCGATTCGCGAAGGCGGCCGTACCGTGGGCGCGGGTACCGTGTCAGAGATCGTCAGCTAGTTATAGGTTAAGATAGTAGGTGGCGCATGTCGCCACCATCCAGGGGCATAGGCTAACGGTAAACCTGCGGTCTCCAAAACCGCCTTTGGGGGTTCGAATCCCTCTGCCCCTGCCAAAAGTTTTGTCCGTTGAGAAACACGAGAGAGTGCCTGAAATGGGGAGCCAAGTTGTGAGTGAAGCCGTTCAAAGACCGACCACCGAAGTCCCGACCGCGGCGGCCGGCATTGCCACTTGGCCAGCGCAGATCAAGGAGTACGTCGAAGATCTGCAGGCCGAAATGCGCAAGGTGACCTGGCCTACGCCGGATCAAGTGAAAGCGACCACCGCCGTGGTGGTGGCTGCTGTCTTCGGCTTCGCCGCTTTCTTCTTCCTCGTCGATATCGCCGTCGCCCAGGGCATCGACAAACTCTTCCGGACCTTCGCCAAGTAGGTTCCATGATCGACCAAGACCCGGAGCACCAGCCCATGGAAATCATCGACGCCCCCGAAGACGTCCTCATCCCCGAAGCGCCCTTGGCGGCCGCTGAAGATGAAGGACTTCCTCCGGCGGAACCCGAACCGGTAATGGCCGAGGCCCCGGTGTCGAACAAGCTCTGGTATATCATCCATACCTATTCCGGTTTCGAGGCCAAGGTGGCCGAAAGCCTCAAAACCCGCGCGCAGGCCTTCGGCTTCGACGCGCAAATCGGCGACATTTTGATGCCCAAGGAGACCGTCGTTGAATTGCGCAACGGCAAGAAGGTCACCTCCGAACGGTTGCTCTATCCCGGCTATCTGATGGTCCAAATGGAAATGGATGACCGTCTGTGGCACGAGGTGAAGGCTACCCCGCGGGTTACCGGCTTCGTCGGTGGCGGTACTAAGCCCATCCCGATGACCGAGACCGAAGTCAATCAGATGCTCTACCGCCAGACCAACACGTCTGACCGGCCGCGTCCCAAACAGGTTTTCGAAAAAGGCGAGACCGTCCGCATCAACGACGGCCCCTTTGTCAACTTTACCGGCAAGGTGGAAGAGGTCCATCCGGAACGCGATACGTTGCGCGTTCTGGTTACCATCTTCGGACGCTCCACCCCGGTGGAACTTGAATTCCTTCAAGTCGAAAAGATTTAATTACTGAAGAGTAGGTACCATGGCTAAGAAAGTTACTGGACAAGTGAAGCTGCAGATTCCCGCCGGGAAGGCGACTCCTGCGCCCCCCGTCGGCACGGCGTTGGGCCCGCAAGGCGTCAACATCATGGAGTTCTGCAAGCAATACAATGCCAAGACCTCCGGCAAAGATCAGGAAGGCCTGATCATCCCGGTGGTCATCACCATTTACAACGACCGTTCCTTCACCTTCATCACCAAGACGCCGCCTGTCGCCGTCCTGGTGAAGAAGGCCGTGGCGCTCGCCAAGGGCTCCGCTGAGCCGAATAAGAACAAGGTCGGCAAGATCACGATGAAGCAAGTGGAAGAGATTGCCAAGCTCAAGATGCCCGATCTCAATAGCTTCACCCTGGAATCCGCCATCTCCCAAGTGAGAGGCGCTTGCGTCTCGATGGGCGTTGACGTCATCGCCTAACACCCGCTCGATTTCTGTGTTCGCCCAAACGCCACCCCTCACGGGGTGGCGTTTGCGTTGAGGACGGGGTAATCGAGATACCCCTTTACGCCCGGAGAGTAGAGCGTAGCGAAGTCCGGCGCGTTCATCGCCGCTCCTGCGCGTAGCCGCTCAAGGAGATCCGGATTCGCCAAGTACGGTACGCCGAACGCAATCAGGTCAGCCGTGCCCTGGGCCAGTGCCGCTTCGGCCGTCTCCCGCGTATAGCCACCGTTTACCATCAGCGTGCCCGGGAACAGCGGGCGCAAGGCGGGATGCATCTGCGGTTCGCCGTTGCTCAACATGTGGTCGGCCGTCACGGGGTCCATCACGTGCAGATACGTGACGCCGGTCCCGTTCAATGCCTTCGTGAAGGCCGAGAAGAGCGCCAACGGGTTACTGTCTTTCATGTCGTTATACTGGCCCTGGGGCGAAATGCGAATTCCGGTCCGTCCCGCCCCGGCGACGTCGGCCACCGCTTTCGCCACCGCGAGCGGAAAGCGCAGGCGATTCTCGATGCTGCCCCCGAACTCGTCGCTCCGCCGGTTCGAGCCATCGCGCAGAAACTGGTCCAGCAGGTAGCCGTTGGCGGCATGAATCTCGACGCCGTCAAAGCCGGCCCGCAGCGCGTTTTCCGTCGCCTTCCGGTAATCGTCCACGATGCCCGGTAGCTCCCCTGCGTCGAGAGCGCGCGGCACCACGTAGCTCTGCTTGCCAGTCGGCGTGTGCGTTTCGCCCGCCGCCGCCACGGCCGAAGGTCCTACCGGCAGTGCTCCGTCCAGGAAGTCAGGATGGGAGACGCGCCCCATGTGCCATAACTGTAGGAAGATCCGCCCACCCGCCGCATGCACTCTTTCGGTGATCGGCCTCCAGGCCGCCACCTGCGTCTCCGTGTAGATTCCCGGTGCATTCAACCAGCCTGACCCCTGCCGGGAGATGGCCGTCGCCTCGGTGATCAGCAGTCCGGCCTCGGCCCGCAGTCCGTAGTACTCCGCCATGATCGGGGTGGGTACGCCCTCGCCGGTCGCCCGGCCGCGCGTCATCGGCACCATCACCGCGCGGTTCGGCATCCGTAACTTACCCATAATGAATGCTTCAAATAGTTTCAACTCGGTCTTCCTTCGCTCTGTTGGAGTCTTTCAAACCGCGCCTGGATGCGACAATTTGCTAGTAAACACTAAGTTAGTGTATCCTAGGTTAGCGCTCACTAACGCGCGACTTTATGAGCACCACTACCCGCATGTCCTCCGTCGAGCGACGTGCCGCCATCATTGACACCGCAATGCGGCTTTTCGGTGAACGTGGTTTCCGTGGAGTTACCACGCGGGAACTCGCCGCCGCCGTTGGGGTGAGCGAACCCGTGCTCTACCAGCACTTCCCGTCGAAGCGCGACCTCTACACGGCCATCATCGAAACCGTGATGGGCTCCGAGGTGGAGATGCGCTTGCCAGTGGTGCTAAACGAACCCAGCTACGACGTCCGGCAAGTCTTCCATACCCTGGCCAAACTGGCTTTTGAGTGGCACGTCGTCAATGCGAACTATGTGCGTCTGATCTTCTTCGCCGCGCTCGAAAAGCATGAACTGGCGGAACTTGCCTACCAGCGGCATGAGGTCTCCTTCTGTGGCCAACTGCGGCAGTACGTGCAAGGGCAAATCGCTGCCGGCCACCTGCGCCAGGCAAACGCCGACGCCATCATGTTCGGCTTCCTGGGCATCGTGAGCGACGCGGCCAAGAAGAGCATCTTTTTTCCTAATGCCTGCCCCCAAGGCAATCCTGACTTGTCCGAAATGATTGACCTCTATCTCGACGGCATCGTCGTCCAAAGGCAGTAAAAACCATGAAACTCTCGTCCACCCTACTCCTGCTGCTGGCGCTCCTCAGCGCCTGCGGCAAGAAAGATGCACCCGTGCAGGCGGCCGCGAAGCCCGAGCCGCCGCTGGCCATTAAGACCGCCGCGGTTGACGCGCGCCCGCTCAACCGGACCCTGCAGTTGACCGGCTCGCTCGTCCCCGACGACACCATCAACGCCGTCTTCGAGATTCCCGGCCACATCAACTCCATCGCCGTCGACTTCGGCCAAGCCGTCCGCAAAGGGCAGGTGCTCGCGCAACTCGACCGCGCCGAACTCACCCTCCAGCTTGACCGGGCCAAGTCCGGTTTGAATCAGGCCCTGGCCCGCATGGGGCTCGATCCGAATCAAGTCAATGTCACACCGGAGAGCACGCCGGCCATTCGCCAGGCGCAGGCGCAGATGGAAGACGCGTTTACCAAGTTCGACAGCGCGCAAAAGCTCTACAAGAGCGGTGACATTTCGCAGCAGCGCTTCACCGAGATGGAGAAGGCGTTTCAAGCCCGGCAGGCCGCCTTGCAAGCTCAGAAGGACGAACTCCGCACCCAGCTCGCCAGCATCAGCGCCCTGCGCGCCGACGTCGGCTTGGTGGAAAAGCGCTTGAACGACACCGTGCTGCGCGCGCCCTTCGATGCCATCGTGAGTGCCCGCGCCGCGGCGCCGGGGCAGTATGTGAAGGAGGGCGCCACCATCCTGACGCTGGTGAAGTCCTACCCGTTGCGTCTGCGGGTGGAGGTGCCAGAAAGCGACATCGCCTCCGCGCAAATCGGCACGACGCTCACCTTCACCACGGATGCCATTCCCGGCAGCGAGTTTCACGCGGTCGTTCGCCAACTCAATCCCACGCTCGACGCGCGCAGCCGGACCCTAGTGGCCGAAGCGCGACCCATCGAGAACGATGCCCGTCTCCGTCCGGGCAGCTTCGTGCAAGTGAAGCTTTCGACACGCAACCCGCAGATCGTCAATCTGGTGCCCAAGCAAGCCGTCTATTCGATCGCCGGGCTCAACAAAGTCTTCGCGATCCGGCAAGGAAGGGCCGTGGAACTGCGCTTCCAGCCGGGCGCGGAGAGCGAAGGTCTCGTTGAAGTGCCGGGCACTGCGCTGAAGGCCGATGACCGCGTCGCCACGTCGAGCCTCAACATGCTCTACGACGGAAAAACGGTACAGGTGAACTAGCGAAATGCAGAAACTAGCCGAAATTTGTATCAAGCGGCCCGTTTTCGCCACCATGCTGATCCTGGCGTTGGTCGTGCTCGGGCTGAACTCCTATCGCCAATTGGGCGTCGACTTCTTCCCGAAGATTGAACTGCCCATCGTCACCATCACCACCACCTTGCGCGGCGCCGCGCCCGAAGAGGTGGAGACCCAGGTTTCGAAGCGCATTGAAGAGGCCGTGAACACGATCTCCGGCATCGAAGAGCTACGCTCCGTCTCGTCCGAGGGCCTCTCGTTGGTAAGCGTACAATTCTCTCTCTCGCGCGACTCCGACGTGGCGGCGCAGGAAGTGCGCGACAAGATTAGCGCCATGCTGTCTCAGTTGCCAAAGGACGCGGATCCGCCGGTGGTGGAGAAGATTGCCACGGACGCCGCACCCGTCGTCAACATCGCCATCTCCTCGCCACGCGATCCGCGCGAGACCACCAAACTGGCTGACGACGTCATCAAAAAGAACGTCGAGTCGATCAACGGCGTGGGCCAGGTGAAGTTCGTCGGTGAGCGCATGCGGCAGATTCAGGTCTGGCTCGACGGCAATAAGTTACAAGCTTATGGTTTAAACGTCGATCAAGTCCGAGCGGCGTTGGCCGCGCAAAATGTCGAGGTGCCCGGCGGCAATATTGAACAAGGCAGCCGCGAAATGTCTCTGCGTACCTTTGGCCGCGTCGAGCGCCCGCAAGACTTTGCCCGCCTGGTGATCGCCAACACGGGTGGAGCGCCGGTGCGTGTGAGCGACATCGGCCGCGTCATTGATGGCTTTGAAGAGCCCCGCACTCTGGCCCGTCTGGATGGCGTACCCGCGGTGGTCCTGGAAGTCCGCAAGCAGGCCGGCACCAACTCGCTGGCCGTGATTCAGGACGTGAAGGACCGCGTCGCGGAACTGGCGCCGCGTTTGCCCAAGGATTTCCAGATTCGCTACACGCGCGATCAATCTACGTTTATTCGCCAGGCTTTTGAAGCCGTGCAGGCGCACTTGATTGAAGGCGGACTTTTCGCGGCGTTTATTGTCTGGGTATTTCTGCGTAGCTGGCGCTCCACGCTGATTACCGCCGTCGCCATTCCCACGTCGATTGTCTCCACTTACACCTTGATGCACGCCATGGGCTTCACGCTCGACCAGATTACGATGCTGGCTCTCGTAATGATGGTCGGAATTGTCATTGATGACGCTATCGTGGTCCTCGAGAATATCTTCCGGAAAATGCAACACGAAGGCATGGAGCCGATGCAAGCGGCGATGGAAGGTACGCGTGAGATCGGCCTCGCCGTGCTCGCGACGACCCTAAGCTTAGTGATCATCTTTATGCCAGTAGCTCTGATGAGCGGCATCGTCGGCCGCTTTATGTCGAGCTTCGGCTACACGGCGGCCTTTGCCGTGATGGTCTCATTGTTAGTCAGCTTCACGATGACCCCGATGCTCAGTTCGCGCTTTTTAACCAAAAAAGAAGCGACGAACTCCCACAAGGAATTCTGGATCCTCACGCAGGCCAACCGCGCCTACCACGCCATGCTGGTGTGGTCCATGCAACATCGTTGGGTGATTACGGTGATCTGCCTGTTGGTGATGGCTTCATCGGTGCCGCTCTTCCAGATGGTCGGCAAGGACTTTCTGCCCGTGGATGACCAGGGCGAATTCGAAGTGATTGTGCGGCTGCCTCCCGGCACGTCGCTCGAAGGCACGGATGCCATGATGGCGCGTCTCGAGGACGATTGCCGGAAATTGCCTGGCTTCAAGAGCGTCCTCACCACCGTGGGCGCGGACCAATTGCGCAAAGTCGACCGCGGATTTATTCTGGTCGGCTTAGTCGACGAAAAACAGCGGACCGTTTCGCAAGACGCCATCATGGGCATGGCCCGCGAGAAATTCTCGCACTACAAAGACCTGATCGTCAGCGTGCAGCGTCCCGCCCTAGTACAAGGCGGCGGCCCGAACAAGAACCTCATGTTTACGATTCAAGGCCCGGACCTCGCGCAACTCGACAAGTACTCCACCACGCTGCTCAAGAAACTTAGCGCCCTCGAAGGCGTGGAAGACGTCGAAAGTTCTTACGAAGGCGGTAAGCCCGAGTTACGCGTGCGCATCAACCGCGAGAAAGCAGCGGACCTGAATGTGAGTGTCTCCTCCATCGCGACCGCGCTGCGTACCCTCGTCGGCGGCGACCGGCAAGTGTCCACCTATCGCGACGGCGACGACCGCATTGATGTCCAACTACGCGTCGATAAGGAGTTCCGCGATTCGCCCGGGGCCCTCGAACGTCTCTACGTGCCTTCGTCTACCTTAGGCAATGTGGCGGTCTCGAATGTGGCGAGCTTCGAGCAGTCCGTTGGACCTACGCAGATTGAACGCTACAACCGCCAACGGCAGATCATGCTGACGGCTAACATTGTCGCGCCGCAGTCGCTCTCGAACGTCCTGGATATCCTCCAGAAAGAGCAGGACGCAATGAATATGGCGCCTGGCTACAGCACGGCACTGGCCGGTGCGAGCCGCGAGTTTGGCAAGGCGGCTTCGAATTTCGTGGTGGCATTCTTACTGTCGATCATTTTCATGTACATGGTGTTGGCGTCGCAATTCGAAAGCTTCGTGGATCCCATTACGATCCTCTTGAGCTTGCCGTTGTCCGTGCCCTTTGCGGTGCTGTCGCTGATCGTATTCAAGGAAAATTACCAGATTATTTACTCGTCGGTCGGTATTCTGGTACTTTTTGGCATCGTCAAGAAGAATTCCATTCTGCAAATTGACCACATCAAGAATTTACGCCGCGAAGGGATGGCCCGGCCGCAGGCGATCATCAAGGGCTGCCTGGACCGCTTGCGTCCCATTCTCATGACGACTGCCGCCCTGGTAGCCGGCATGATCCCGCTCGCTTTGGGTGGCGGAGCGGGTTCCGGGTCGCGCCGTTCCGTGGCGATTATCGTCATCGGCGGACAGACCTTGTGTCTTCTGCTCACGCTGCTGGTGACGCCGGTCGCTTACTCGCTCTTTGACGATCTGGCGCAGGGTAACTGGTGGAAGCGCTTACTCAGCTTCTTTCGCCTGCGCACCGCGACGGCCGGGCTGATAATCCTGCTGTCGGTAATGGGGCTGCACGCCGCCGAAGCCGACGTGCTCGAAACTCGCGTGGGCGTTGGCGCGGCGCAACGGAAATTGACCTTGCAGGCTGCTATTGAAATGGCGCTTGCTAGTAACCTGGAAATCGAAATTGACCGCGTCAATACGCAGCTAAGTCAGAAGGCTCTGGCCGCGGCCCAGGGCGTCTTTGATCCTTTCTTTCACTACAACTCGGGCTTCGAAAGCCGCGCAACGCCGACACCGAGCGTGCTGGTGTCGGCCGATGGCCGCTTAGTGGAAAGGTCTTTTGCGAACAACCTGTCGCTGGGCCAACGCTTGAATTTCCAGGGCGCCACCGCGCGCGTGGACTTTAACAATAACCGTCTCACCACCAATAACCCATTTACGGGTCTGTCGCCCTATGTGACGCCGCAGTTAGTGCTCTCCTACATTCAACCTTTACTGCGCAACCGCCGGCTGGACAACGAGCGCGGCACCATCCAGATTCGCCGTAAGCAAGCCGACCTTAGCCAGACCGACTTTGCCTTGAAGGCGATTGACGTCGTCCTCCGCGTCGAGCAAGCTTACTGGGACTTAGTCGCGGTCCGCGAAGACGCGGATGTGAAACGAGAGGCCGTGGATTTAGCGCGCAAGCAATTCGATTTGTCGAAACGCCAGATTGAAGCGGGTACTTTGGCCGCCGTCGAGCTATCGGGCGCCGAAGCCGAGTTCGAACGCCGCCGGGATACTTACTACGCGAGCCTGGAAGTCGTTACGCAAGCCGAGAATATCTTGAAACCCTTACTGGCCGGCGAACGCACGTCGGCGCTGTGGAATGAAGAGATCATTCCGGCTGACCAGCGCGGACCCACGCCGCCGGCCATCGACGTGCCCCAGTCCGTGGAGACGGCCTTGCGGCAGCGCCCCGAACTGAAGGCCGCGGATCTACGGCAGCAGTCAAATCTAATTCAGCAGGCGATGGCGCGGGAAGCGACGCGGCCACAATTGAATTTGAACGCCGGCTACATCAGCGCCGGACTCGCCGGATCCCGCAATCCGGCGCCGAATCCCTTTCAAGGACTGGGGGGCGGCGCCGGTGGGCTCGGCAACTTACCCGCCAACCTGCTGGGTGGCTATGGACAATCTTTGAGTAACCTATTCGGCGGCAATTACTCTACGTTTCAAGCGGGAGTGTCACTGGATCTCACCGTCCGCAATCGCGCAGCGCAGGCAAACGTAGAAACCGCGGTGTTGCAAGGCCGGCAACTGAAGCTGGAACAGGCTCGCGTCGCGCAACTCATTGAAGCCCAGGTACGCAATTCGCTGCAATCGATTGAGACCGCCAAGCAGCGCATCACGGCCGCCGAAGCCAGCGCGCGGGCCGCGCAAGCCAAGCTCGACAGTGAAACGCGCCTCTTCTCGACGGGAGAAAGCACCAGCTTTCTCGTGTTAACCCGCCAAAACGAATACGCTGACTCCCGCCGCCGCGCCGTGGCCGCGCGGTTGGACTTGAATAAAGCAATCGCCCGCTATCAGCAAGCCATCGGCGGCACGCTCGAGTCGCACCAAGTCGCGCTGCGTTAGCCCTTAGGCTACTTCCATCGCTTGGCCCACCGGCACGCAAACCGGCAGGGATTGGCCATTATTGGGTAGTAACATCACTTGAATCAGAAACTCGTCGTTGTCGCATTGAAACGGCACCACGGTCCATTGATTGTGGCGCTGCGTCCGCGTGGTGAAGTTACGCCCATACACCACGGTGGGAATACTCAAATCCATCGGACCTACCAAGCTCTCAACGTTGTTCTTGATGTTACCCACAATCATGTTGGCTACTTCGCCCATCGCGTCCAACACGTCGTCGTTCACCGTTTCGTACTCGCTGCCCAACATGGCGCCGGCCATTTTGCACGCCAGTTCCGCCGAGCAATCGACGCTGCCCGTGCCCACCCAGGAGCCGGCCAGGCCCACGAGTGCCGCCACGCCGTAGCTCGGGCCCACCGCGCCTTGGCTGGTGCGCGGCTCGCCGGCCTGCACCTCCAGTCCCAACATCGTCGAAAAGACACTTTCGGTGGATTCGAGAATAAAGCGCACCAGTTCTTCTTGTTGCATAAGTTCCCCCTGATGCGTGATTTAGAAAATCGACGCCAACTTTTCCTTGATTTGTTCGGCGGTGAAGGGCTTACGAATGTAGCCGGCCGCCCCCAGCGTTACCGCTTCCATCACCTTGGCTTGCGACCCTTCGGTAGTGATCATCACCACCGGCACGTCCCGATGCTCCTGGTCGGCCTTCAACTGCCCCAACAACTGCAAGCCGTCCATCTTGGGCATGTTGATGTCGCTCAAAATCAGGCCGACTTTATTGGACTTCAGCGTTTCCAGCGCCTCCAGGCCGTCGCCCGCCTCCAGCACCTTGCCCAAGCTCACGTCGGTCTGTAAAAGGACCCGTTGTAGTATCTTGCGGATCGCCGCGGAATCGTCGACGATCAGTACATCTAATGCCATGGAATCTCCTTGCTAAACTCTCATCGGGCAAACGCCCGGGAAAGTGAGGAGATTTCTGATGGCTAGCGCGCGGCGGCCGCTTTCGCCTTCGTGCCCATGGTCGCGCGCAACGCCAGGTTCGCCACGGCCATCACCACCGCCGCCGCCGGCAACACCATCAGCGCCGACTGCAAGCTCGAGCTCGACGCGATGCTGCCGATAATCTGCGAACTCAACGCCAGCCCCGCCCAGCCCGCCGTAATCACGATGCCCATCGCCGTAGCCGTGCCGCGCGGAAAGGCGTCGCCCACCATGGCCAGCGTGGTGGGGAAGACCGGGGCCATCGCCAGGCCCGCCAGCACCAGGCAACCGATGGTGACCGCCGGGCTGGAAGTTTGCAGCATCAGGAACGTCGTCACCGCCATCAGCACCGCCGCGCCCAACGTCACCGTCTGCGGCGGGACGTTGGCCAGCATCTTCGACACAATCAGACGGCCCACCGTCAGCGCGCCCGCGAAGCCAAAGCCCAGAATATTGGTCGCCGTCGTTTGCGACACGCCTTGCCCCATCAGGTACTTCACTTCCCAATTGAAGATGCCCACTTCGCACGCCACATACACGAAGAGCATCAGCGCGAGCAGCCACAGCGCCGGGCGGCCGAGCATCGTGCCCGCGTCGGCCAAAGAGAACGCGCCTTCCTTCTTCGGGCCCGGAATTGCCGTGGTGCCGTTCATCGCCAGCGCGATCGCCGATACCACCGCCACCACGTAGCAGAGCGTCGTTGCGTTGTTGCCCAGGATGTTGGCGCTCACCAGCGGCGTGGCCATCGTGCCGACGCCGAAAAAGAGGTTCAAGAAGTTCAGCGTCGACGCCCGCTGCGCGACGTTGATGTCGCTGGCGAGCGCGTTCGCCGCCGTTACCAGAATGCCGCCGCCGAAGCCCAACAGGAAAAGCGCCATGCGCACCAAGTTGAACTCGCCGCCGGTGCTGGGAAGCATGAACAAGGCCGCCGAAATGATCAAGAGCGACACCACCAGCGCGGGCTTTTTCCCAAACCGGTCCACTAACGGGCCCACCGAGATCGAGGCCACCATCAAGCCGATCGCTTGCATCAGCGCGATACTACCGTTCTCCGCCTCGCTAAGCTGAAAGGTCGGCATAATGGTGCCGAGCATGGCCGCGACGCAGCCATAGGTAAAGACGCCGCTGATGGCGGCCAGAATCAGACGCTGAGTATTCATTCCGCCTGCAACTGTATCAGATTTGCCGGGCCTCGCACTCCTCCCGCGGGACTGAACAAAGCTAGGATGGTTCCTGGTACTACCGTACCGGTCAGCGAAAGGTGCGTGCATGAAAGTTGCGATCATTGGCTCGGGCTACGTTGGACTTACCACCGGCGTTTGCCTTTCTTTTGTGGGTCACGAGGTCACTTGTCTCGACGTGGATCCTCAAAGAGTCGCGACGCTGCGGGCCGGCGCGGCGCCCTTTCACGAGCCTCATCTCGGCGACATGCTGCGCTCGGTGCGCTTGCGCTACACCACTGACTATGCGGAGGCGATTCCCTCGGCCGAGGTGATCTTCATTGCGGTCGGTACGCCTTCTCGGGGCGATGGCAGTCCGAATCTGGAGTATCTGGAAGCGGCGGCGCGGTCGATCGGCGAGCATCTCGGCCCGGCTTACTCGGTGGTGGTGAACAAGTCCACCGTGCCGATTGGCAGCGGCAATTGGGTGGAGAGCATTGTGCGGGACGCCTTCCGCCAAAAGAACCAGGGGCAGCGGCCGGAGAATTTCGCGGTCGCTTCGAATCCCGAGTTTCTCCGCGAAGGCTCCGCCATCCACGACAGCTTATTTCCGGACCGCGTGGTGATCGGCGCCGACCAGCAGCAGGCACTGGAGCGGCTGTATTCGCTCTATCGGCCCCTGCTCGACCAAAGCTTCACCCCGCCCCGATTTCTGCCGCGCCCCGACGGCTTCGGCGCCGTGCCGCTCATCTCCGCTGATCTGGCCTCCGCCGAACTCATCAAGTACGCGGCGAACGCCTTTCTGGCGTTGAAGATCTCCTACATCAACGAAATCGGCCAACTGGCGAACCGCGTCGGCGCCGACGTGCAATTGGTGGCGCGCGGCATGGGGCTCGACGCCCGCATCGGCACGCGCTTTCTGCAAGCCGGTATCGGCTGGGGCGGTTCTTGCTTCGGGAAGGATACCGCCGCGCTCGTTTCCACCGCCGCCGAGTATCAACTCGAAATGCCGATCGTGCAAGCCGCGCGGAAGATCAACTCGCGCCAACGTGAGTTAGTAGTGGAGCGTCTGCTGGGCGCGATGAAGTTGCTCAAGGGCAAGACGGTGGGGTTACTCGGGCTCGCCTTCAAGCCCAACACCGACGACTTGCGCGACGCGCCGGCCCTCGATATCGCGCGCAAGTTGTTGGAGCGCGGCGCGCGCGTCCGGGCGCATGATCCCGTGGCTCTGGCCGCTGCACGCAGCCTCCATCCCGATCTCGGCGTAACCTGGTGCGAAGCCGCCGAGGAAGTGGCCGACGAGGCCGATGCCCTGGTGCTGGTGACGGACTGGCCGGACTATCGCGAGCTCGATTGGGCGGCGCTGGCCACGCGGATGCGCCATCCACTGATCCTCGATGGCCGTCATTTTCTCGACGCGGCGCGGCTGCGGGCTTTGGGCTTTCAATACTTAGCCGTGTAAACGAAAAAAGACGCGGACCGAAGTCCGCGTCTTCCTTTCACCTCAAGTAGCTTACAGGGTCTTCAAATAGGCCATCAGGTTGCCGAGCTCGTCCTTCGAGAGCATGTCTTCATAAGCCGGCATGCCGCCGCCGCCCGAGTTAATCAGGGCCTTCACCGTCTCCTCGGTGGGCTTCTTACCGTTCTTCATCTTGGCCTTGGCAAAAAGACCCTTCAGGCCGGGGCCCATCTTCTTCTCGTCGCTATCGGCGTTGTGGCAACCGGAGCATTGTTCGAAAACTTCCTTGCCCGCCGCGACGGGGTCGGCCGGCTTCTTGTCCTGGGCCGTCATCAGGCTGGCCGCCAGTAACGCGCCGAGCGAAAGGCTGGTAAGGGTGCTCTTCAGCATCGAGTGTATAGTCTCCTTGAATTTCTGTCTCGCTCACTCAGGGGAGCGGCGGTCACACTTCTAGTCTACAATTTTCAGGTGCAGCCGCTGCTGATCCTGTTTGCGAAGGCGCCCGTTCCTGGCCGGGTAAAGACTCGCCTGCTACCGATCCTGACGGCTGATGAGGCATGCGCGTTACACGAAGCTTTCGTCGGCGACACGCTTGACCTGCTGATTAATTTGTCCTTACCGCTCGAACTCCACCTGGACCAGCCGGCGACTCTCTGGCCCGGCGTCACCCACCGGCGCCAAATCGACGGCGACCTCGGAGAGCGCATGCTTCATGCGCTGCGGTCCGCGCCGGCGCACTCGCCCGTTCTGATCCTCGGCAGTGACTCGCCAGACCTGCCCGCCGCCCATCTCCATGCCATTCTGGCCTCCCCGGCTGACGTCACGCTGGGCCCCGCCATCGACGGCGGTTACTACGCGATCTCCGCCCGCCGGACGCATCCCGCCATGTTCGCTGGTGTGCGCTGGTCTACTGAGTACACCCGGGCCGACACCGTCCGCGCCGCCGAAGCTGCCGGCCTCTCCGTCGCGCTGGGGCCGGCGTGGCACGACGTCGACGAGCCGGCGGACCTGGCCCGGCTCACTCAGCCTGGCGTGCGGACGTGCGCTACACTTGAGGCAATAGGGGTTTTCGCCCGCGATTTTTGGCGAAAACAGTAAGTCTCATCAGAATTAGCTAACCCTCCGTCTGGGTCTCACCATTCTTTAGTCCGCTTCAGGAGTCCGTCCACTTATGTATACAGCCTTTTTGCTCGCGCTCACGCTCGGCGCCGTTTCGGCCTTTGGCCAGGCGAACGCGCTCAATGGCCAAATTCTCGGCACCGTCTCCGACGCCGCCGGCGCTTCCGTCGCGAACGCCAAGGTAAAGGCCAACAACACTCAAACCGGCTTCACCCTGACGGTGGAGACCTCGGCCAGCGGCCAGTACCGGTTCAATATTCTGCCGCTTGGCACCTACGACGTCGTGGTGGATGCCGCGGGCTTCGCTCCCAGCCGCACCACGGGCATTATCCTGAACGCCGGATCCGCCACCATCGACGTCGTGCTGCAGGTGAAGGGCGTCGCCACCGAAGTGGTGGTGACGGCGTCGAACTCCGTGATTGACCCCAGCCGGACGGACCAGGGTAGCTCGCTCACTTACAACACGCTGGTGAACCTGCCCCTGGTTTCGCGCAATCCCTTCAACTTCATCCTGCAGCAGCCCAACGTCTCTGGCCGCGGCAACACCGAATTCGGTGTACCGCGCAAGCTGAACGCGAACGGCTTCAATGGCCGCATCAACTATCAGCTCGATGGCGCCAACAACGTCCAGTCGGACCGGGCTGGCATTCGCCTCATGCCCATCTCGAACACCTGGGTGCAGGAAGTGCAGCAGATTTCGAACGGCTTTGCGGCGGAGTTTGGCAACACCGTCGGCACCGTGTTCAACACCATCACCCGTAGCGGCACGAACTCGCTGCACGGCGACGGCTCTTTCATCTGGCGGCGGACTCCCTATAGCGCCCGTCCCGCCTTGCTGCGCGCCTCGGCGCCCACGCCCGAGGTGAACGTAAATGCCTACAACTTCTCGGGCGGCGGCGCACTCGTCAAGGACCGTGTCTTTCTCTTTGGTGGCTACGAACGCGTCAAGCGCGACTTGCCCAGCACGGTGTCGGTCCTGCCGGCTGACCTGGCCGCGCTCGGCTTGCCTGCTTCTTTCGCCGACGCCATTCCCTTCCGGCAGGACGTGCAGTTCTTCATGGTGAAATCCGACGTGCAGTTGAACAGCAATAATCGCTTGTCGGTGCGCTACAACGGCCATCGCAACAACTCGCCCTACAACAATGCCGGTGGTCTCACCACCGTTGACCGCACCTACAACTTCGTCGACCGCTCGCACGCCGGAGCCATTCAGTTGATCAGCGTCCTATCACCCAAGGCCGTAAATGAACTGCGCGTGCAGATTCCTTATCGCAGCCAAGCCCAACAGGCTTTCGAAGCGACCGGCAAAGGCCCCGCCATTACCATTCCGGGTGTCGCGCTTTTTGGCAATTCACTCAATGTCGGTTTCGTCTACGAAGAAACCACGCCCGAAGTCTCCGAGAATTTCTCTTACAATTTGAATCAACATTCGCTCAAGGTGGGCGCCAATTTCCGCGGCATCCGCGATACGCAGATTCAGAGCACCAGCGCCAATTACACTTTCGCCTCCATCGCAACCTACCTGGCGGCCAAGAGCGGCGCCAATCCCCGCGGCTATACGTCCTTCGTGCAGACCGTCGGCGAGCCTTCCATCAACTACAACTCGCTCTTCTCCAGCTTCTACGGGCAGGACGCCTGGAAGCCTCGTGCGAACATCACGATTAGCTACGGCCTGCGTTACGACGTCTATCGCCCGCCGACGGCCAACGCCAATTCCTTATTTCCTTCGGCCAAGAGCTTCCGCACGGACAAGAATAACTTCGCGCCCCGCTTGGCCATCGCCGTGGGTTTGGGTAAGTGGGTGGTGCGTGGCAGCGCGGGCCTCTTCTACGATCCCTTCCAGACGGATACTTACCGCCGGACCATCGTGAACAATGGGTCGCCCGCTTTCTTCAATCTGAGCGTCGCGCCCACCGCCGCCTTTGCCCCGGCCTTCCCCGCCGTGTTTACGGGCGCTCCCGCCGGCTTCACTTTGGCTCAACAGGACATTACCACCGTGGATCCGAAGTTCGCCAGCCTTTATTCAGCCAACGCGAATGTGACGCTCAGCCGGGAGATCACCCCCGATCTGGGAGTGTCTTTCACTTACTTATTCACCAAAGGCAATCGCCTGCCGATTTACCGCAATATCAATCTTTCGCCCGGCCCGAACACGCTGGCCGACGGCCGCCCGATTTACGCGGGGACCCGTCCGATTGCGGGCTTTGGCAACGTAATCAGCGCCGAATCCGTCGGGCAATCGAATTACAACGGCTTCAACATGACGGTGACCAAGCGCTACGCGAAGCAGTTCGAATTCCAGGGGATGTACACCTGGTCCCACGCGTTGGACAATGCCCCGGAGCAGAATAATATCGATAGCGGCGCGAACTTCCTCTCGGACTGGACGAACCGCCGCCGCGATTACGGAAACTCCCTTACTGATCGCCGCCACGTCTTTAATGGCAATGCGCTCTGGAGTCCGCGCGCGGGCACCAGCAACGCCGGCTGGAACTACTTCGTGAACCACAATACCTTCGCCTTCCTGGTGAATGCCCAGACCGGCGAGAACTTCAACCTCGCCAGTAACCGCATCCTCAACGGCGACGCCTCCACGCCGGCCGCCTTCCAGCGTCCGCTCTATGTCGGCCGCAATACGCTGAAGGCCCCGCAGACGTTTGAGGTGAACCTGCGCTACAGCCGTATCTTCCCTATCAAGGACCGCTTTGGCGCGGAGTTCTTCATGGAGTCGACCAACATTTTCAACCATACGAACGTCACGGGCTTGAACAGCACCGCGTCGGTGGACGTCGCCGGAAACATCACCACGCCGGCCAGCCTGGCTTGGACCAGCGCGCTCGACCAGCGTTTGATCCAATTTGGCTTGAAGTTCAAGTTCTAGCTACACTGGGGGCATGAGCGTCATGACCGTGCGTTACCTCGGCGCCGTGCAATTCGAGGCCGAGACGCGGGGGCACAAGATCTTTTGTGATCAGCCCGTATCCAACGGAGGTTTCGACGAGGGCATGACTCCCGTCGACTTCCTCCTCGCCTCGCTTGGCACCTGCGCCGGCTACTACGCGGCCGAGTACCTGAACAAGAATCACTTACCCAGCGAAGGCCTCACCGTTACCGTCGAGGCGGACAAAGTAAAAGGGCCCGGGCGGCTGGACAACTTCCGGATCGGGGTTCAGGTCGGAGCGCTCCTCCCTGCCCCGCATCAGGAGGGCGTCAAGCACGCTGTGGAAAAATGTCTGGTTCACAACACGTTGCTGAACAAGCCATCTATCACTACCACCCTCAGTCTCCCTAAGCCGGTAACCGAGCCGGTAATCGAGTAGCGGCGAGCGCGCACCAGCCCTCCTTCTCGCGTCGCGCCGCGATACGCCAAGGCGGGCAAATCAGCGCTTCTACCGTCGCGGCTTGTTCCCGCAAATAGCCGCTGAGCACGGCATCGCGCGTCACCGCGTTGGCCAACGCCGGCCACAGTTCCGCTAGCACCCCGGCCTGAATGTTCATCACGCCCACGGCGATGCTGCCCGCCCGCACGGCAGCGAGAGAGCCCTGGAAAGCGTTCGGCGGTAAGTCGCGGGGGTCGAGGTCGCACCCGAAGGCGCGCCCCCCGAGAAGTGCCGCGGCTTCGCCGAGCAGGCCGGAGCCACAGCCCACATCAAGGAAGTTATCCCCACTCTGGACGAGTTCCTCCAGCAGTTCGAGACAGAGTTGCGTGGTGGCGTGGTCGCCGTTGCCAAAGGCGAGGCCCGGCTTCAACGACAGCCGCGTGCGCCCCGGAGGCGTTTCGCTGGAGTCGTCCGGCGGCGCAAGGTACCACCGGCGCCCCACGAGGAGCGGCTGCCAGGTTGCCTGATGGAGCGCATTCCAGTTCTGATCCTCCACAAACTCAAGCGTTCCCGCCAGACGAGTGACGGGCGGCGAAGTGAACCAGGCCATCAGGTCGAGTTGGCCGTCGTCGCGATTGTATTGGCTAATCCCGGCCAGATCGAGTTCGGATAGCTCCGCGACCACTTCGTCTTCATCGTCCGGATGAATGGTGAGCGTCAGGCGATACATGTGTTAGCGGGGTAGCTCCAGGACGGGGTCCGGCCCCGCGTTCTTCGGCGTCGCGAACGAACGGACGATCTTGCCTTCGGCGATGGAGGCTACCAGGATCTGGTCCAGGTCCTGAATGCCGATGTAGCCCACGCGGCCGTCGGCCGAAAGATTCAACGACAACGGCGGACCGGGCAAAGGCACGGTCCGCGTTTGCCGGCGAGTAGCTGCATCGGCGAAGCCCAGCAGCTTCCCGGCCTGCATGTTGTAAACCAGCGTGCGTTCGTCCGGCGTAAGCGCCACCCGCCCCGGCCCCGCACCCGTAGCGATTTTGCCAAGCAGCTTGTTCGTGGCTGTCTCGATCACCGCCAGACAGTTGTCGATCGAGACGGCGACGTAGAGCAGCTTGCCGTCGCGCGTGAGCACGGCGCCTTGCGGATTCTCACCCACGGGAATGGTTTGCACCTTGCCACTCGTGAGTTCCACCACACCCACCGTGCCGCTGCCCGAGTTACTCACGTAAGCGAACTTCGCTTGCCGGTCCAGCAGGACCATGTGCGGCTTGGTGCCTCCGGTGTCGTAACGGCGCACCACTTTGCGCGCGGCAGGATCGACAAGCAGAAGCCCGCTGGGGTTCTCCACCGTGACGACAATCTGCCCCGTGGAGGGAATCACGTCCAGGCCATGCGGACGGCGGTTCTCGCCCAGGTCGATCACCCCGGTCTGCCGCCGCGTGGCGGCGTCGAGGACGGAGAGCGTATTGCCTCCAGCCCCGCCGTCGGTCATCCACAGGATGCCGTTATTCGAGACGTATAGGGTCCGGCGGTCCGGAGAGAAGACGATCTCATGCGGAGTCTTGCCCACGGCCACGCCGGCCAGCCTCTGGCCCGCCGAAGAATAGAACCCCACTTGCGAGGCCTTCTTTTCGACGACCACGAGATCTTGGGCGTAGGCCGTCGCGGCCAGGATGATGGATAGCCTCATGGGCATATCATACGCCGCTCCAGAGAGGTATGGAGTATCCACTTACTTTTCCGGAGTAAGTCCTCCTCACGATTCAGCACCTTGGGCCGATGAGTCCTATGCGAGTGGAGGGAACCGAACCAATGTCGATAGCCACGATAGAAAAGATGCCCACGGCGCTGAGTGGGGACGCGCGGGCTGGGAAATACTTAACGTTCGTCCTGGGGCGCGAAGAGTTTGCGATTCGCGTGATCAAGGTGCGAGAAATCATGAAGATTCAGGACATCACCGCCGTGCCGCAGACACCGGGCTACGTAAAGGGCGTCATCAACCTACGCGGCAAGGTAATTCCCGTAGTGGACTTGCGGCTGAAGTTCGGTCTGGCCGAGCTCGAATATACGCCGCGTACCTGCATCATCGTGGTGCAAATGCAGGGGGAGGGCGTGACCGTACAAACGGGTCTGGTGGTGGACGAAGTCTCGGAAGTGCTGAGCCTGGCAGCGAACGAAATCGAGAATACCCCGGACTTTGGCGAAGGCGCGGGCGCGGCCTACTTACTCGGCATGGCCAAGGTAAAAGGTAAGGTGAAAATCCTGCTCGATATTGACCAGGTGCTGAATAGCCAGGAACTCGGCGGCGTTGACGCGTTGATCAGAAAGTGACAGGCGGAAGAAATGACAATCGGAAAGAAGATGGGGTGGCTGGCGGCGAGCCTCTGTGGTTTGCTGGTTTTGGCGAGCGGCGCGATGCAGTGGGCTTTCTTCTCCGTGGAGATGAAGCTGAAGGTCCTGGGCAACGAAGCGATCCCGGGCTTACAGCAAATTAGCATGGTCGCGACGCATATCTACCTGTTCCGGGGTGACGTTTGGAAACATATCGCGACGGCTGACCCGGGCAAGCTCCAGAGCATTGAACGCGACTTAGCGGAGCAAAGGCAAGCGGTGGACGCGGCACTGCGCACGTATGAAAAGAGTGTCACGCAAGAGGCGGACCGGAAAAATCTGCGCCGCTTCCGCACGGATCTTGAGCACTACTTGTCGGTCTGGCCGGAAATAGCCGCGCTGAGCCGCCAAAGGCAGAAAGACGAGGCGAAGGCCACGTACTGGGCAAAAGCAGATCCGGCTTTCCGTAACGTGAAGCAAACGCTGGCAAATCTGCGGCGCTGGAACGAAGACAATGGCGCGAACGCGATTAACGCGGCTTTGGCATTACAGACGGCCGCCAGCCGCTGGGCTTGGATCCTCGTGGTCCTGGCTCTGGTGGCGTCGGCCCTCGGTTCCTACTGGTCGATCCGCGGCATCAATCGGACGCTACGCGAAACCGTGGAGAGCTTAAGCGAGACCGCCGGCCAGGTCGCCAGCGCCGCGGCGGAGTTATCGTCTTCGAGCCACACGCTGGCCCGCGGCGCTTCCGCACAGGCGGCGTCGCTCGAGCAGACATCAGCGTCGAGCGAGGAGATCAACTCGATGGCGCGGCGCAACGAGGAGAACTCGCAGGCGGCGGCAGGTCTGGTGACGCAATCCGAAGAGAAGTTCGCGGCTACCCATCGCTCCCTGGAGCAAATGGTGGCGGCGATGAACGACATCAACACCTCCAGCGACAAGGTCTCGCGCATCATCCGGGTGATCGACGAGATCGCTTTCCAGACGAACATCCTCGCGCTGAACGCAGCCGTCGAAGCCGCCCGCGCCGGAGAGGCGGGCATGGGCTTCGCCGTGGTGGCGGAAGAAGTGCGCAACCTGGCGCAGCGTTGCGCGCAGGCGGCCAAGGACACGGCGGCCTTAATCGAAGAATCCATGGCGAAGTCGAGCGACGGGAAGCGGAAGGTGGATCAGGTCACCGGAGCCATTCGTGAGATCACCGGGGCCTCCGGGCAGATCAAGACGCTGGTGGAGGAAGTGAGCCTAGGCAGCCAGGAGCAGACGCGCGGCATCGAGCAGATCGCCAAGGCGCTCGTCGAGATGGAGCGGGTGACGCAGCAATCGGCGGCCGGAGCCGAAGAGGGCGCGGCGGCGGCCGAGGAACTCACCGCGCAGTCGGCAGCGTTGCTTACGTTGGTGAGCCGGTTAACTTCGTTAGTCGAGCAGCAGCCGGTGGAAGTTGTGGCTTAAGGGGAGTAGAGATGTTCGAAGCCGGTAACTTATTGCGGCAGCGCGTCGACGATCTGGCCACGCGCCTGGTAATGGGCGAGACCGATGTCACCTTGTGGTCAACGCTGCTGGGAAACGTTCGCGAGCAAGCCGAGGCGGGCGGCGAAGCCGAAGTGGCGCGTCTGGCGGCCCAGGCAATCGACAAGCTGCCTTCGGCGGCGGCGGGCGTCGCCAGTTTCGAAGTGCTCTTCTCGGCCGATATCCTCGCGCTCCAGAAGGCGGCCGCCGGGGAGTCCGCGCCCGTCACCGCACCGGCACCCGGGCCGGTGAAGGCGCCGCCCGTCGCCCTGGGCGAGGACCCCGAGATGATCGCTGACTTCATCCTCGAGTCGCGCGAGCATCTTCACCAAGTGGAAATTCAGATGATGACGCTCGAAAAGGATCCGGGCGACATGGAGGCGATTAACACCGTTTTCCGCGGCTTTCACACGATTAAGGGCTTGGCTGGCTTTCTCGACTTCGCCGACATTCGCGAAGTAGCGCACGAAACCGAGACGCTGCTCGATTTGGCGCGCAATCAGGAGGTGCGGATCACGTCGCGCATCGTCGATCTGGTGCTCGCCGCGGCGGACTTCCTCAAGGTCTGGCTGACGCGGCTCGAAGCGCAACTCGCCGGCGGCGACCCGGGCCCGGCGCCAGAGACGGCTTTGTTGCTCGAGCGTCTGAAGCAAGGCGCTACGCCCGGCGAGTCCGCCGTTGCAGCTCCGGCCACCCCCGCGGTCACCACCGCACCGGTCGTAAACACTGCGCCCGCGGCCAGCGCGAGTTCGGTAAAAGTCGACACGAGTAAGCTCGATGCGCTGGTCGACATGGCCGGCGAGATGGTGATCGCGCAAGCGATGGTGCGCCATCATCCGGAACTGGCGGCGCTGCAGAGTCCGGCGCTGTTGCGCAGCCTGGCGCAACTCGCGCGGATCACGGGCGAAGTGCAGAAGACGGCCATGTCGATGCGCATGGTGCCGGTGGCGGGGCTGTTCCAGAAGATGAACCGCCTGGTGCGCGACTTGGGCCGCAAGACCGGGAAACAGGCCGAAATGGAGGCTTTTGGCGCGGAGACTGAGCTTGACCGCAACGTCGTCGAGGAACTGGCTGACCCGTTGATGCACATGGTCCGCAACGCCATGGACCATGGCCTGGAGCCGCCCGAGGAGCGCCGCGCCGCCGGTAAGGATCCGCAGGGGCGCGTCCGCCTGAAGGCGAGCCACCAGGCCGGCCACATCGTCATCGAAATCGCCGACGACGGCCGCGGACTGGTGCGCGAGAAGATCCTCGCCAAAGCCCGGCGCACGGGCCTGGTGGAAGACGGCGAACACCTCTCCGATCACGACGTTTTCAACTACATCTTCCACCCCGGCTTTTCCACCGCCGCGCAAGTCACCGACGTCTCCGGCCGCGGCGTGGGCATGGACGTCGTAAAGCGGCAAATTCAAAAGCTGCGCGGGCGCATCGACATTGAGTCGCAGCCTGGGCAGGGTACCTCCTTCTTCTTGCGCCTGCCGCTCACGCTCGCCATGATCGATGGCTTGGTCGTGGGCGTGGGCCAGGAGCGTTACGTGCTGCCGATCTTCTCGGTGCACGAAGTGCTGCAGCCGAAGGCGGAGATGATCTTCACCGTCGAGGGCCGCCAGGAGATGGCCATGGTGCGCGAAAGCTTGCTGCCCGTAGTGCGGCTCTACCGCCGGCTCGGCGTGGCGCCTTGTTCCGAGGAGGCGGCGGAGTGCTTGCTGGTGGTGGCCGAAGCCGGCGACCAACGCTTCTGCCTGATGGTGGACAAGCTGATCGGCAAGCAAGAGGTGGTGATCAAGAGCTTGGGCGAGCAATTGCGCGATACGCCCGGCGTAGCGGGCGGAGCGATCCTGGGCGATGGCCGCGTGAGCCTGATTCTCGATCTCGACCGCATCTATCGCTTGGGGACGGCATGAGCCTCGCCCCAGTGCGCTTGACGGCCGAGGAGTACCGCGAAGTCGCGGATTTGGCGCGCCGCCAGTTTGGGCTCGAATTGGGCGAAGGCAAGCGCGAGATGGTGGCGTCGCGTCTGGCCAAGCAGATGCGGGAACTGAACTTCCCCACGTTCCGCGAATA
Organism: Bryobacteraceae bacterium; assembly: GCA_019752335.1. GTDB lineage: Bacteria > Acidobacteriota > Terriglobia > Bryobacterales > Bryobacteraceae > JALHNI01. The sequence goes on along the minus strand of JAIEMJ010000014.1, from coordinate 165,359 downwards.
CCGCGCGCATGTCGCCAATGACCGGACCGGTGAGGCGCTCACCGCCCTCATCGACGCACTCACCACAAATCACACGAACTTCTTCCGGGAGCCGGCGCACTTCGACTTTCTGCGGCAGACGATTGTGCCGGAGTTTGCCTCGCGCGGGCCGCTGCGCGTCTGGTGCGCGGCCAGTTCCACCGGCGAGGAGCCCTACAGCATCGCCCTGACGTTGCGGGAGGCGATGGGAACAGAAGCCCGGGCGAAGATTGTGGCCACCGACATCTCCACGCGCGTCCTCGCCATCGCCGAGCGAGGCATGTACCGCGCCGAGCGCTTCGGCGGCGAGCCCGATCCCTGGCTCAAGCGCTATCTGCAACGCGGGCAGGGCCAGGCCGAAGGGTGGTACCGCATGCGGCCCGAAGTCCGCGCCATGATCGAGTTTTCGCGCTTGAATCTCATTGAGCGCTTGCCGGACTTGGGGCGCTTCGCCGCCATCTTCTGCCGCAATGTCATGATCTACTTCAGCCGGGAGACGCAGGAACTCGTGGTGCGCCAACTCACCGAATGCCTGGAGCCGGGCGGCTACCTGCTGGTGGGGCACTCCGAAAGCCTCACCGGCGTGCGGCACTCGCTCGAGCCAGTGCGGCCGGCGGTGTACCGGAAACCGGGAAGGCGGACATGAAGCAACTCGTGGTGGGCGTGGGCGACGGCGGGGTTAGCCGCAATCCGGACGCCGTCATTACGACGTACGCGTTGGGCTCCTGCATCGCCGTGATGATGCATGACCCGGTGGCGCAGGTGGCGGGCATGGTGCACTACATGCTGCCCGAATCCTCCCTGGCGCCGGAGAAGGCGCAGGCGCAGCCGTGGATGTTCGCCGACACGGGCGTCGCCCGGCTCTACCAAAGCATGCTGGCGCAGGGCGCGGAGAAGCGCCGTCTGGCCGTGTACGCCGCCGGTGGAGCACAGGTCATCGACGACAACGGCGTCTTCAACATTGGCAAGCGGAACTGCCTTGCTCTGCGCAAAGCACTCTGGAAGGCCGGCCTCGTCGCGCAGGTGGAGGAAACCGGCGGCAATTTACCGCGGACGGTGCGCCTGGAAGTCGCGTCCGGTAAGGTGTGGATGCAGATTTCCGGACAAGGCGAGAAGCTACTCGCGCGGCAGTTAGAAAGACACGGCGCCGCTTAAAGGAGACAACCATGGCACTCAACATACTCATCGTCGACGACTCACCCGTCATGCGATCCTTCATCCGCCGCGTGGTGGGCTTAACCGGGCTCGACATCGGCGAAATCTGCGAGGCCGGCCATGGCCGGGAGGCGCTCGCGGTGCTGGGCGTGCGTTGGATGGATCTCGTCCTCACCGACATCAACATGCCGGACATGAACGGCGAAGAGCTACTGCGGCATATGGAGCAGGACGAACTGCTGCGTACGGTGCCGGTGATCGTCGTTTCCACCGACGCGAGCGTCAATCGCGTGCAGAAAATGATGGCGCTCGGCGCGCGGGGTTATGTGACCAAGCCCTTCGCCCCGGACTCGCTGGCGGCGGAGATGGAACGCGCCCTGGAGGTGACGCATGCTTGAACCCGCCACGCGGATCGACGAACAACTAGGTTCAGTCACGCGCGCCGTGCTGGAGACGATGTTCTTCACCGAACCCGGAGGGCTCACCACGGAGGACAGTGACCTGGCCCTACCGCGCCTGGCCGTGATGTTGCGCTTTCGCGGCAGCCCGTCGGGCGACCTGTCGCTGTCGGTGACGCGCGCGGCGATGGCGCCCCTCGCGGCGGCCTTTCTGGGTGAGGACGAAGTGAGCCCGACCCAGGTGGACGAAATGGCCTGCGAATTGGCCAACATGCTCTGCGGCTCCCTGGTCAGCCGGCTCGAGACCCGGATGAGCTTCGACCTTTCGTCCCCCACGCTGATCACGCCCGAAGCGGCCTTAGCCCCACGCGCGGGCGAAGTTTCGCGACAGAGCTGTGAACTCGCCCACGGTACCCTGACCGTAGTCTTGTCGCTGGATGCTGACGGATGACGGCGCGCAAGATCCGGATCCTGGTGGTGGACGATTCGGCGATCGTCCGCAAGCTGCTTACCGAAGCGCTCTCCGCCGAAGCGGACATGGAAGTGGTGGGTACCGCGCCCGATCCCTTCGTGGCCCGCGACAAGATTCTCGCCCTCTCGCCCGACGTGCTCACGCTCGATATCGAGATGCCGCGCATGGACGGCGTCACCTTTCTGAAGCGTCTGATGCACTTCCGCCCCATGCCGGTGATCGTCATCAGTTCGCTGGGTACGTCCTCCAGCCAAGCCTCGATCGAGGCGCTCGCCGCGGGCGCCGTGGACGTGCTCGCGAAGCCCGGGGGGCCGCAGTCGGTTGGCGAACTGGGTCAGCACTTGGCGGCGAAAGTCCGCGCCGCGGCCGCCGCCCGGGTGCAACGGCCCCTGGCTCCCGCGAGTCCTGTAGCGCCCGTAGCCAGTGCCTACCCGGCCTCCTCGCTGATCGCCATCGGCGCCTCCACCGGCGGCACCGAAGCGATTCATCAGGTACTGATGGGCATGCCAGCCAACGGGCCCGGGATCGTCATCGCGCAGCACATTCCGCCCGTCTTCTCCCGCGTCTTCGCCGAGCGTTTGAACGCCGCCTGCCCCATGCGGGTCCGCGAAGCCTGCGACGGCGACGCGGTGGAGCCTGGCTTGGCGCTCGTCGCGCCGGGCAACTTCCATCTGCTGGTAAGGCGCGCAGCCAACGGCTACCGGGTGGAGGTGAAGGACGGCCCGCTCGTCTGCTACCAGCGCCCGGCCGTTGACGTCCTCTTTCGCTCCGTGGCGCAAGCCGCGGGCGCGCACGCGGTAGGGGCGATCCTCACCGGCATGGGCTCGGACGGCGCCCAGGGCCTGCTCGCCATGCAACAAGCCGGCGCGCGCACCATCGCGCAGGACGAAGCCACTTGCGTCGTTTTTGGCATGCCCCGCGAAGCCATCAAGCTAGGCGGCGTCCACCGCGTCCTGCCGCTCGGCGCCATCTCGGCGGCCTTGCTCTCCGAAGCGCGGCGTTAAGCCTTACCGTCGCGGCGCGGGCGCCGAGCCGGTGGCCGGGTTATAGAGCGGATGGCTCCGGCTCACCGGGTTGCCCGTGCGGCCAGCCCCGTTCCGCTCGGCGCTCCTTACCCAAGCCGTGTGTACTAAGTCACGCAGAAGTCCGGCGGCGCTGCTGGTCAGTTGATAAACCAGCGCCCGCGCCTCGGCGTTCTCCGGGTCCTTCAGCGCGCCGGACTTGTCCAAGGCATAGGCGTGTTCCAATTCGGCGTAGCTGCGCTCGATGTGTTGCAACATCGCCGTGAACGGATCCTCCAACACCTGGGCCGCCTTCATGCGCGGCAGCAGGTCGTCGCTGGTGAGCTGAATCAGGTCGACGAAGGCCGTCTCGAAGCGCCCATGCACCGCCGGATCCGTCGCAAACTGGCTCGGATTCTCGCCCACCCATCCGTCGTGGTGGATGGAGTCGTGCATCGGATTGGCCGCATCCGCCGCGTAGTGGCCAAGGTAGCCGATGTGCGTGGCGATTTCGGTCTCAATAAACCGGGTGTCCTGGCCATTGGCTTGCGCCGCCCGGTAGCGCCGCATCCCAGCCTGAATGCGCTCATAGGATTCGATCGCCGCGTAAGCAATGGTCCCCGTCCAACGCACGTTGGTGAGGGGATCTTTGGTCTTCTCGTACTCACGATACAGCGCCAGCACAAACTCATAGCGGGAGCGCGGCGGATTGCGCATCAGGCTCTGCGCTTGCTCCTGGAACCAGCCGTGGTTTGGATCCTCAAGAATCTTGAGAAAGGGCTCGGCCGGCGTCCGCCAGCTATCGGGCACCGGGCCCAGGGCGACGATGTACTCCTGTTGGACCTTCAGAAACGCCGGGCCATCCGCCGCCATGCCCCGCATCGCGGCGCGGTTGATTTCATGATGGCCACGGACGCCCCAGGCGCAGGCCAGTGCGGCGTGGAGCAGAAAGCAGTAGAGAAAGCGCATGGGTGCAGTATCGCGTATCACGATGACATTCCGATGAAGATACCCGCCTGTGACCTGGCTGTAATTCAGGATTCACCGCGAGCGCCTAGCCTTGGTCGTATGCGTTACTTTCTTCTTGGGTTGTTTAGCGTTGCCGCGTTGCTTGCGCAGTCCAACGCATCCGATGCGGCCATGGACGGTTACATCAACGATCCCGCCGGCACGCGCATTCCTGGTGCTCAGGTAGCGGCCCGCAACACGGGCACCAATGTCGAACTCACAGCTACTACCAACGAGCAAGGCTACTATCGTTTTCCGCTGCTGAAGGTAGGCGACTACGAACTCCGTGTCTCAGCTACGGGATTTTCCGAGTTCCGCCAAAGCGGCATTATTCTCACCGTCGGCAAGCAGGCCCGCCTCGATGTCACCTTGAAGGTGGGCGCCCTCACCGACAGCGTCACCGTCAACGCGGACGCGGCCATCGTGGACCCGGGAAAAATTGCGCAGGGCATCGTAATGGATGAGAAAGAAGTCCGGTCGCTGCCGATTACTTCGCGCAACGTCTACAATTTCCACTTACTCGGGCCGGGAGTCAAAGGCATACCTTCCACCGGTTTCGGCACCACCCAATTTACGTTCGGCGGCAGTAACCGCTCCACCTGGACGGTGGATGGTCTGGACAATACGGCGCGCCGTAACGCGCGGCAAATCCGGCTGGTGATCTCCACTCCGGAATCCGTGCAGGAGATGCAAGTCATCTCCGGGGCTTACTCCGCCGAATTCGGGCGCGCGGCGGGCGGCGTCATCAACGTGGTGTCGCGCTCTGGAACGAATGATCTGCATGGCTCCGGCATGGGGCTCTACCGGCCGCTCGAAGCCACGGCTCGCGCGCCCCTCGCGGCGGTGCGCGCTGACCAGTCCTGGTACATGGTGGCCGGCAATCTGTCCGGCGCGCTCAAGCGGGACCGCCTCTGGTACTTCATCAATGACGAATTCAATCCCCTCAAGCAACCCCAGCCCGTCACCATCCTGGCCGCCAACGCCACCGCGCTGAACCTGCCCGCCAGTGACCTGGGTAACTCGCCTTTCGGAGAAACCTTCCACACGCCGAGCGGTAAGCTGAATTACAAACTCAACGAGAAGAACTCCGGCTTTATTCGTTACAATCGCTTCACCAATGACCAACCGGGCGGGGGCGGCGGACTCACCACCATCAGCCGCAGCCTCAGCTTCGAGGACCGCATGAATGGCGGCGCCGCCCAATTAGCCACCATCCTGAGCCCCAATCTGTTAAACGAATTCCGCTTCGGCGTAAATCGCCGCGCCGAAACTCGAGAAACTTATGTTCCCGGTCAAGCCAACGGAGCCCAGATCAACATCAATAACGTCGCGAACTTCGGGGTGAATCCGCTGGCCGGCTCCGGCTCCGTGGAAGCTTCCACGCAGTTTATCGACAACCTCTCCTGGACCCGTGGCCGTCATACCTTGAAAACCGGCATCGACTATCAGACCACCAACTTCGACGTCCGCAGCGCGCTCACGCGCCTGTTCAGTTTTAACGGACTCGCCGCCGTCACCGGCGTCCGCGGCGCCGTCACGCCGCTCGACCAGTACCTGAATACCACCCGTGGCGCCGTCGATCCCGCCACCCAAAGGCCCTACACCTATACGCAGCTTTCGCAGGACATCGGCGAGAACAATATTCGCTTGCGCTTCCACTTTGTGAACTTATTCCTGCAAGACGAATATCGCGTGAACTCCCGCCTTACCCTGAACCTGGGCGTACGCTACGAACTGATTCTGTTTCCTGTTCTTGATGACCAGGCGCCCTACGAACTCTCGCGGCGGATCAACAATGACAAGAACAATATCGCGCCGCGGATTGGCTTGAGTTACTCGCCATTCCAGGACGGCAAGACGGTCATCCGCGCCGGCTACGGGCTCTTTTACGATTCGCCCAGTCTATCGCTGGTTTCGAATGGCGCCCAGGTGAACGGCCGCCGTATATTGAACTACACGGTACCCGGTACCGACGCGCGCGCGCCCGTCTTTCCCAACTTACTCGCCACCACCGATCCGGCTTTCCAGACGCCACCCAACGTCACCGCTTTCCCGCGGGACTTTCAGGTGATGTACGCCCACAATGCCAGCCTCCAAATCGAGCGGCAGATATTTCAGGATCTGTCGCTGAATTTGCAGTACAGCTACTGGGGCCATCGCTTTGGCGCCTATGCGCGGGACATCAATCTCAGCGCCCCGGTGAGCACGCTCGCCGACGGACGGCCGGTCTACCGGGGTAGCCTGGGCCGTCCGGATCCCCGTTTCCGGCAGATCAATTTGATTGAATCCGGCGGCATCTCGAACTACAACGGCCTGGATATCACGTTGCGCAAACGCTTTCAAAAAGGCATCCTCCTCAGCGCTTCGTACTCGTGGTCCCATGCGCTGGCGGACACCGAACTGGACGGCACGACCATCTCCGACCCTTCAAACCGCCGGCGTGACTACGGCAACGCCTCCACCGACGTCCGCCATAACTTCACCGCGCAAGGGCTGTACGCGCCGTCTTTCCGCTTCTTCCGTGGCTTTGAATTCTCCAGTGTTTTCTTCTATAACTCCGGCTATCCCATCAATGCGCAGGCCGGCGCGGACCTGAACAACGACCTTATCCTGAACGACCGCATGGCCGGGCGCGGGCGCAACGCCTTTCCCGGACCGGACTTCGCCCAGATGGATGTCCGCCTCGCGCGCAAGATCCGCTTCCGGGAGCGCCACACCCTCGAGTTGATCGCCGAGTCCGAGAACTTCTTCAACCGCTTCAACCCGGGTTGCAGCATCGCCAGTTGCACCGCCGCCGTCGTGAATCGGGATGGCGCGGCGGACTTCGGCCGCATCACCGCTACCCGCCCCGGCCGCGTCTTCCAGTTCGGCATGCGCTACAGTTTTTGAGATCGCTTTGACGCCACTTCCCCCGGTTGGATATAGTCCAAGTTGGCCTCCCTTTTGGCGAGGCCCGATTCGAAACTCTTCTGGAGGAAGTAATTACCATGGCCGAGATCCTTACTGGGGCCCAGTTCAAGCAGCAGATGCGCGAAGGGAAGCCCAAGATGGGCCTGTTCCTGAATTCGCACAGCCCCACGGTGGCGGAACAATTAGCCCACAGTGGCTATGACTGGTTACTGGTCGACATGCAACACGGCCCGATGGGCTACGAGAAGCTCTCCGCAATGCTGGCGGCGATCGCCCTCGGCGGCGCGAAGAGCATGGTGCGCGTGGCTGGCTACAACGACCGCGCCGGTATCCAACAAGCCCTCGACCTCGGCGCCGACGGCGTTCTGGTTCCCTACATCAACACTGCGGAGGAGGCCCGGCAAGCCGTCAGTTGCACACGTTATCCGATGGCCGGCACGCGCAGCGTTTACTTCCCGCAGCGCTCCATGAATAAGGCGGGCCTGCTCGGCTACGCCGGCGCCGCCAACGACAACGTCATTGTGGCGCTCCAGGTGGAAACCGCCGCCTGCATCGACAACATGGCCGAGATCGCTGCCGTCCCGGGCGTGGATATGCTCTTCCTCGGGCAGAATGATCTCTGTATGTCGATGGGCCTCTACGTTAAGTACGAGTTTCCCCACATGTACACCTCGCCCGAACTCCTCGCCGCCACCAACACGCTGATCGCCGAGGCCGCCAAGAACAAGGTGATTCTCGGGATCTTCCTCTTCGGCACCTCCCGCGTCCGCGAGTTCCTGGAGAAAGGCTTCACCTTCCTCAGCGTCGGCAATGACCTGCATCACATCCTCACCCAGGCCGGCGCCTACGTGAAGGACATGGAAGAGATCGCCGCAGGCAAGTGGAAGCGTCAGCCGTCCGCGCTGATCTAACCTAAATCGGCCCCCGTGGAACCAAGCACGGGCGACCTGCCGCCTGTCGCATACCAGCCAGCCGCGCACGCGAGTGAGCGGCTGGGCGGCAGCGGTCTCTCTGACGAGGGCAAACGCCGCTCTGGTCTAGTCTCATCCTCCCTTCGAAACTGCTCCACAGCCCCGTCGTTGACCCGCCAGCCACGCACGTAGTCGCCGACGCGCTGCACGCCTCATGAGGGTCGGAAACCGCGCCGATTCGCCGCGCGCCATCAAGCCCCGAGCGAAGCGAGTGGGTCCCCAAAAAGAATCAATGATTTACAAGCTGGTTTCTGGAGAGTAAGTGGCTCGTTCTCAGCGACGGCCACTCTACGCCGTCGCTCTCCTCTAGTTTCAACCTCCGCTGCCGCCCCAGGCGCGACCTGGTTCACGGCTAATTGAAACTACCCTAACCAATTACAAACACGACCCTTATGTCACCACTAACTTCCTGGAATTACCAACCCCTTCCGTAAACTGGATTTAGGAAAGGACTTCAGAGAATGTCATCAGCCGCACAGCAGACCGCCAATCAGTCCAATAGCACACGCTCCACCGGACCCCGCACCCCGGAAGGCGAAGCCAAAGTGAGTCAAAACGCCAACCGGCACAATCTCACCGGCCGCCTCTTGATTCGGGAAGACGAACACGCAGCCTTCGCCCACTTCGAGGAAAGCCACCGGGCTCAAATCCAACCCACCGGTGCCCTCGAACTTACCCTCTTCGCTCAGTTCATCGCCGCCGGCTGGAACCTCCAACGCATCGAAGCTCTGCAGTCCGAATCGCTCTTGAACGCCGACTTCCCCCAACTCGACCGCCTCACCCGCTACCGTGCCCAGCACGAACGCTCCTTTTATCGGGCCTTGCAGGAACTAAAAGCCCTCCAGACGGCCCGCGAACTCCAAGAGCGCGTTGCCAACCCGAACAAACCGAACTTACTCCCCCTCGCCGACTTCGCCAAAGTCAAACGAATTGGCTTTGTTTTGTCACCCGCCGAAAAGGCCACCAGCGAAGTCTCCCAACTCCTCAAGGACTACCTCTTCTCTCCTCCGCCCGGCCAGGTCTAAAATGAAAAACGGCTACCCAACTGAAAGGCCCGCGGACCTCCAGACCCAAAAACCTGGCTCGCCCGGCTCGTGGGAATGCCAAACGCTGCGGGATTATTCAAGCTATTGCTAATTCCGCCCAAATTGGCCACATTGAACACGTTGAAGCCCTCCATAAACACGTTCAACTTATACCGCTCCCGGTACACAAAGGACTTCGTCACGCGAATATCCTGCGAGGAGAAGTTATCGCCAAAAGAATAATCCGCCGGCAGCACCAGTCGCGGAATCGTCTGCCCGCGCGACGTCCGCGGCCTCTGTCCATTTGGCAGGTCTGGATAGTTGTTATTCCACGCCGCCACGGCCGATTCCAACCGCTGCTTCGTCGGCTTACGATCCGGCACATTCCAACCCGGGAGAAACGCCGTATCCTGGCCATCGCCGTCCAAGTCCACACTGCCCAACTGCGGCCGGTAGGGTCCTCGCGTCCCCATCGACGAAATAAAGGAGAGCTGCACTCGATAAGGCAAATCGACAATGCCCGAAACATTCAAGCCATGCCTCCCCCCCATCGGGCCCCAATTCTCAAACCAGTTATCCAGATTCGTCACGCCATTCATGCCCTGGGCAGCGGCCAAGGAGTAAGACGCCAAGAACTGAAACCGCTTCGAAAAGCGCTTATCCACTTTCACCAGCAGCGCCCGGTAAACTGACCGGCCCGCCGAAGTCCGAATGCCAATCGAACCCGTCGAACAATTCGCCCGTGGATCCGCCGCCTGCGTTCCCGTGCAGCGCGGAATCACCGGACCCGCCAGCCGGAAAAACCGGTTGTAATCCAGCGCACCCAGATCCTCGCGGAAACCATGCCGGTAGACAAAATCGGCCGTCACCACTAAGTCCTTCCGGACCTCTCGCTGTACGCCCAACGTCAAATGGCGCGCATAGCCGGGGCCATAGCGGTAGGGATAAATATCTGTCCCCTGCTTCGACAGGTTAATATTCCGCACCGACAGGTCATTCGGATTCGGATTTGCCACCGCCGCCTCCGCCGTCGCCCGCGCCCGAGGCAAAATGGTGAGTAAGTCCGAAAGCCGGAAGCCCGTGGGCAGAGTCCGGAAATCCAATGGCGTTCCGACATTCACGTTCGGCAGTAACCCGGGAATCGGATTCACGATCCCCGCCGTCGGATTCGGAATACTCTGGCCACCGATCTGCTGCCGTCCATTGCCCACCGGCCCGATCGCCGCCCGCTCGCCCAAACGTTGCGATAGCTCCGTCGTGTCGTAGTAAAAGCCGCCGCCACCGCGGATCACCGTCTTATTATTCCTGAAAGGATTCCACGCAAAGCCCAAGGACGGGCTCCAATTCGTGTAAGTCGGCTTCGTCGGCTCCAGGCTCTCCATAATCGGAGCGAGTAACGCCGGTTTACTCAAATCGCCGTTCACCAAAGTCGACTCATACTGCCAGGACAGGCCATAATTCAACGTCAGCTTCTTGTTCACCCGGTAAGTATCCTGCCAATAGAAATGATACCGGCGGTTATTCCCCGCCTTATCCCGATTGTAAGGCGGCGGCTGCGACGGGTCTCCAATGCCCATCGCAAAACCCAACAGTGGCAGTTTCAAGACGTCCGCGTTCGTCGAAAACTGATTCGGCAAGCCGAACGCCGCTAAGGGAATCCGGTTCGCCACCATAATGTCCGGGCCCCACACTTGGCCCGCCGCCGGGTCGCCAAACGCCCAGAAACCAGCAAATGGAGAGTTCTCAAAGCTACCGCCAAAACGCATCCGGTGCGCACCACGCTGCCACGTCATGTTATTCACCAGGTTATAGCGCCGGATATCCCGGCCCTGCGGCGCGTTCAAAGTATTGCCGAACCGCACATTGGTCCCCACCACCGACATCTCGGGTAACCCGATACCCAGACAGCCAGGACACTCCTTCTCCGTCGCATGTAAGTTGCGATTATTCCAGTACTGATAGGCAAAACGGAAATCGTTCACCAACGTCGACCGGAAAGTACTCGTCAACCCCATAATGCTCTGGTCCGCCCAATTCCGGTTCACCAGCCAATTAGAAGGCAAGGGCGCCCCACTCCGTGGACCGAACCCATGATTCCCATCGTGCGAGTAGCGAGCGAACAAGTTATGGTTGGTATTAATCCGGTAGTCGAACTTCGCGCTGATCTGCCGGGCGTCATAAGGCGTCACCGCATTCTGCGCCAAGCCCGCGAAGTATGGTGAGTCCGGTTGCACCGTCACCACCGAGTCCTGATTGTTATTCTCGAGGTTGAAAAAGAAAAACAGCTTGTCCTTCTTAATTGGGCCCGACGCCAGGAATCCCGCTTGCCGCCGCGCAAAGAAAGGATCGGGCGCAAAGGGATTCCGCCGCAAAGCCGGATACGCCGAGAGGTGATTGTCGCGGTAAAAGAAGTAGCCGCCGCCATGAAAGTCATTGCCGCCGGAACGCGACACAATGTTAATCGCCCCGCTCGCGGCGATGCCGGTGGAAAGGTCAAAGTTGGCGCTCGAAATCTGAAACTCCTCCACCACCTCCTGCGAGAAATTCTGCGCCGACCCACCTTCCAACGCGTTCCGCACGTTGCCCCCGTCCACCGTCAAAGCCGTCTTACCGGAACTCGCACCGAGCACCGACACGCTGAACTGGGCGTTGTATTGGGCCAGGCTCTGCGTTCCCACGCCCACCCCCGGCTCCAGAAACGCCAGTTGCAAGAAGCTCCGGCCGTTCAGCGGCAGCGACTCAATCTGCGTCCGGCCGATCACCCCGTCGATCTTGTGGCTGTCATAGGCGATCTGCGAAGTGGCCGCATCGACATTCACGACCTCGGTCACCGCGCCCACCTGCAACGCGAGGTCCACCGTCGTCGTGCTACCCACCACCACCGTGGCCTGCCGCAGGGTCACCCGGAAACCGGCATTCTGGGCGCGCACCTCGTAACGGCCGGCGGGCAACGCCGGCACGCTGTACTGGCCCTCCGCGTTCGACAAAGTCTCGCGCTTCAGTCCGCTTTCAGTGTTGGTGACGGTCACCGCTACCGCGGCCACCACGGCACCGGAATCGTCGGTAACGGTTCCGGCGATCGTGCCAATTGGCGCCTGCGCCAATCCGGCGGACATGGTCAGGAGGAGGGGTAAAATCAAGCGCCACATGGCCCATAGTGTACCCCTTACGCGGCTCTCCGTGGCCGTCCCGGCAACCACTAAGCCAAAATATCGTGCAGGACGTTACCGCTGACGTCGGTGAGGCGGAAGTCGCGGCCGGAGTAGCGGTACGTGAGCTTGGTGTGGTCAATGCCCATCAGGTGCAGGATGGTGGCATGGATGTCGTGGACGTGGACCGGCTTTTCGATGGCCTTGAAGCCGAAGTCGTCGGTGGCGCCGTAAGTCGTGCCGCCCTTGATGGCTCCGCCGGCCAGCCACATGGTGAAACCGAAGGGATTGTGGTCGCGGCCGCGCTTCACGCCGCCACCGCCACCGCCGCCACCCACCTCGCGAACCGGAGTGCGGCCAAACTCGGAACCGCAAACGATGAGCGTGTCGTTCCAGAGTCCGCGAGACTTCAGGTCCTTGATCACGGCGGCAAAGGGCTGATCGGAGTTCTTGGCGTTGATCTTGTGGCCCATGATGTCGCCGTGGGCATCCCAGGGATCGCCCTTGGCGTAATAGACCTGGACCATGCGCACGCCTTTTTCGAGGAGTCTCACACCGGTAAGGCAAGCGCGGGCGGTGCTGCCGGGGCCGTACATCTTCTGCGTCGCCTCGGACTCCTTGCGAATGTCAAAGACGGTGGGGGCTTCGGTCTGCATGCGGAAGGCGACTTCCATCGACTTCATCACGGCCTCTACCTGCGGGTCGTCGCCGTCGCGTTGTTGCCTGAGCTTTTCGATTTTCTTGAGTAAGTCGAGTTCGCGTCGCTGTTCGGTGATTTCGAACTTCGGGTTATTGACGTAACTGACTAACTTCTTGGGATCGAAATTCTTTTCGATGACGACTTTCTTGTCTTTGTCATCCTTGGGCTTTTCGTCCTTGGAAGCCATGGCCTTCTCGTCTTTCGGCTTTTCCGCCGGAGTCTCCATCGGCGGAGGAGCGCCTTCCGGCGTTTGGACCTTGCTGGAAATGTAAGTTCCCTGATTGATAGCGGGCAGGAAGCCATTGCTCCACAGCGGCGGGCCGACGGTGGTGGGCACGTCTGGACAGAGAACCACGAAGCCCGGCAGATTCTGATTTTCCGTGCCGAGGCCATAGGTAAGCCAGGCGCCCAGCGACGGGCGGCCAGCCTGGTTGGCGCCGGTGTTCATCATCAGGCAGGAGGGCTCGTGATTGGGGATTTCGGTGTAGACCGAGCGGATGAAGCAGATATCGTCGGCGAGTTCGCCGACATTCGGCCAGAGTTCACTCACCTCAATGCCGCTCTTGCCGTATTTCTTGAAAGCGAAGGGCGACTTCATGAGCGCACCCGTGCCGCGCTCGGTTTTCACCTGAGCGCCGGGCAAGGGCTGGCCATCGTACTTGTCGAGCATCGGCTTGGGATCGAAGCTATCGACCGAAGAGAGTCCGCCGTTCATGAAGAGAAAGATGACGCGTTTTACTTTCTGGGGGTGGTCCAGCTTGGCGACGCCGACGCTGCCGTCGGGGGCGGCCAGGCCGCCGGCGCGGGCGAGGGAGTTATTCAAGAGGCTCGCAAAGGCAGCCATGCCAAAGCCATTGCCTACGCGGCGCAAAGCTTCGCGGCGGGTGGTGGGGTTTGGTTTCTTGTGGAAAGACATGTGATTCACCCTTTAGTTAATAAACAGAAACTCGCTCGAACTCAGCAAGACCTTGGCGTAACGGCCCCACGCGGTGGGCTCATACTTGACGGGTGGAGCAGCGGCCGGACGGCGCCCGCCCATGCCACCCATCATGCCCATGCCGAAGTCAGGAAGGGCACCGGCCTCCGGTTCCGCGCCAGGCGCGGCTTCGGGGGCCGCCGGCTCGGCGGATTCCGCCGCCGGCTTTTCCGGCTTGCCGCTAACGGCCGAAATGTCGGCGGGCGGCGGACCACCGGCGCCGGGTCCGCGCCGTCTACCGGGCTCAGTCCCGGCGGGAGGCTTCTTCTTGCCTTCCTCATACTCGAGCATCGGCTCAGCCTTGAGGTACTCGAGACCCAAGGCAACTTCTGCTTCAGACGGATCACGGCCATGAACCAACTGATGGGCCTTGCGAATGCGCGCGCGGTTGTTCGGCTCAGAAGCGACACGTTTGGCCAGTTCTTCCGCTTCGAGTTGCATGAAGTCGCTGTTCATCAGGAAGAGCCGCTGCTGGGGCACCGTCGTTACAAAACGCTTTTCCGCGCTGAGATTGGGGCTGGGGAAATCGAATAATTGCAGATACTCGTCCAACTTATAGCGGCTGACTTTGCCGTAAACGGTGCGGCGTTTGAAGACCGGGGTAAGTTCGGCGGACGGGCCGCCAATGGCGGGGTCGAGGTCGCCGGCAACTTGGAGAATCGAGTCACGCACTTGCTCGGCGTCCATGCGCTTGCGGTCGGCGCGCCAGTAGAGGCGATTCCCGGAGTCCTTCGCGAGGGCGACGGGATCGTTCTCGGTAGAAAGCTGATAAACCGAAGTCAGCATGATTTCCCGGTGCAGCTTTTTGATGGATTGTCCATTCTTGGCAAACGTAGAAGCGAGATATTCGAGTAACTCGGGATTCGTCGGGCGTTCACCAGTCATGCCGAAGTTACTCGGCGAGTCGACCAAGCCGGTGCCAAAGTGGCCTTTCCAGATACGATTGACGATGACGCGCATAGCGATGGGCTGCTGGAGGATCGCTTCGGCTAATTCGAGGCGTCCGCTGCCCCGGGAAAAGGGCGTCGCGGTGTCCTTGGACAGAACCGACAGAAAATGACGCGGAACCTGCGGACCCAAATTAAAGGGATCGCCGCGGAAACTGAGTTCGAGATTGGTGGGGAGTTCCGCATCCTTCACACCGTGCAGATACGGGAAGCCCGGCTCGAGCTTCTTGCGCGACTCTTCGATATCCTTACGGATGGCGGCGATCTGCGCCTGGGCCTCAGAGCCAATGCGCGATTCGAGTCCCCAGCCGCGGAACATTAACACACCGGGTTTGCCGAAGCGATTGGGGCCCTCCATCATGGCGTTGGGGTCATCGGCGTCAGAGAGCATGCGCTGGAAGATTTCCGTGGCGAAATTGGCGTCGGCCTCGGCCAGCGACTTCAGGGTCAAGTTACAACCGGGGCAGAAGTCTTCATTGGTGACGAAGTTACTCGGCTTATTGGTGCGCTTTTTCGGCTTGGTACCGTCGAGGGCCTTGGCTGCGATGATTTTGTTTTCGTCCGTCAGCTCATTCCGGTTGAGCATGACGGTGAGCACTTCATCCTGAAACTTTTCGGCTAGGCGCTTGGCCTCGGCGGGGGTGCCGCCTTTCTTGATCATGGCCTGCCACGCCTCTTTGTTTTTGTATTTGGTGGTGGGCTTCTCCAAATACTTGATCCAGCGATCCAACAATTCGTAGTCGAGCTTCCGGGCCTCCACCACGGCGGCCATCTCTTTCTTCTGCGTCCCAGTTACTTCCCAAGCGCCCTGCAGATAGTTCGCGGTTTGGAAGGCGAGGGCTTGGGACAATTGGCTGGTCTGGTTATTCTGGATTTCGCCAATCAGTTTTTGCTTCTGGTCGATCTGGTCTTCGATTTTCTGGAAGTCCGCGCGGACTGACTTTGGCACCAACGGATACTCTTCGTAGATGGTGTTCTTAAAGACGCCGGCGATGGCGTAATAGTCAGAGGCGGGAATGGGATCGTACTTATGGTCGTGGCAGCGGGCGCACGCGACGGTGAGGCCGAGGAAGCCGCGGGTGACGACATCGACGCGGTCATGCCGTTCGTCGGCGCGCGTAACTTCGGTGGAGCCGTTGTCGTAGTACCAGGGACCGAGCCCAAGAAAACCGGTGGCCGGCAGAGTCTTATGCCGGATCTTGGGGTCGAGCAAGTCACCGGCGATCTGGGCTTTCACGAATTGGTCGTAGGGTAGATCGTCCTGAAAAGCTTTGATCACCCAATCCCGGTACACATGGGCGTTAGGGTAGGGATTATAACCACGGCGCATGGGATCCAGGCTGCGGTAGTCGTCTTCGCCGTAGCGGGCGACGTCGAGCCAGAAGCGGCCCCAGCGCTCGCCGTAGTGGGGCGACGCGAGCAGGCGGTCCACCACTTTGGCAAAAGCATCGGGCGTCGCGTCTTTTTCGAAAGCGGCGATTTCCTCGTAAGTAGGCGGGATGCCGGTAAGGTCCAACGAGGCGCGGCGAATCAGGTCCCGCTTCGAAGCGGCCTTAACGGGTTTCAACCCCTCTTTTTCGAGGCGCGCCAGAACAAACTTATCGATGGTGGACTTGGCCCATTTCGGATCCTTGGGGGCGGGGGCCTGGAGTTCCTTCAGCGGCTGGAAGGACCAGAAGTTGCGCATGGCGGGACGAATGACGTACTTACCGTCTTCTGACTTGCCGGCCGCAGCCACTGGCGCCGTCTTGGGCCAAACGGCGCCGGCCTTTACCCAGGCCGTTAAATCCGCAATTTCCGAATCCTTCAACTTCGCGCCCATGGGCATCTTGAAGTTCGTTTCGGTATGCCGGACAGCCAGAATCAGCGCGCTCTTTTCCGGATCGCCAGGAGTGATCAGCGGGCCGTGTTTGCCGCTGCCCTTGCCGAGGCCGTCGGGCGAGTCGAGACGCAAGCCACCCATGGCCGTGGAAGTGTGACAACTGTAGCAATTATTGGCGAAAACCGGCCGGATCTTCGTTTCGAAGAATTCGGGCGAGGCCGAGTTCTGCGCCCGGAGGGTGGCGCTCAACAGAGTAAGAAACAGAAAGCCGCAACGCATAGGATCCTTCTCGCCGTACAGGGTACAAACTAGCGTGACATAGGTCACGCGGAAGCTCAATAGAGCCGGACCGAACAGGGATCCAGGGGCTAACTTAGCCGAAAACAGGACGAAACAGTCTTACTTTAACGCATTCGTGGCGCTAGCTCAATCCGCAAGGGTGGCTGCGATCCGCTTGGGATCGAAACGGGTCAATTTTCCTGCCTTCCGGTCCATCAGCCAGACTGACTTGAGCCCGACTTGGAGAATCCCCGCGGCTTCGCCGTAGAACTGCTGCATGACGCGCTCGCTGCCCGGCTTGTCGGCGGTTCCCGGATGGATGCGGGTGATGGGAAAGCCGGGGGCCGAGACCCAGACGGAGCCTTCGCCAAAGGCGATGTTGCCGTCGGCGTTGGGAATGGACAGTTCGACAGTGGTCACGATTTTGTTGCTCTTGGGATCAATCCGCACTACCTTGCCTTCGGCTTGGCACAGCACCCAAATTGACCCTTCGCCCGCCGTGAGGGCGGCCGGTTTACCGGCGACGTCGATACGGTTGACGGCCAGGTTGGTGCGCGGATCCACGCGAATCACTTTGTTGAGCGAAGGGCAAGCCAGCCAGAGGGCGGTTTCGGCAAAGTGCAACGCGGAGCAACCAGGCTCCAGACGGACTTCGGCGACGACGGCGTTGGTATCGGGATCGACGCGCGAGAGCGTGGTGCGTTCGTCGGTGAGCAGCCAGATGCTGTCGGCGGTGGCAGCGATAGCACTCGCGACGTTGGCCGTGGTGACGCTTACGGTGGCGGCGGTCTTGCCGGTTTTCGGATCGAGCCGGACAACGGTCTGGTTGCCGCAGTTCGGCGCCCAGAGGCTCCCGAAGGCGCTCACTAGGCCACCGCAAGTTTTGTCGAGGCCGGAAAACGGCTCGGAGAGCTTGTTCGTCTTGGGATCGACGCGGACGAGCTTGCCGTCCTGCGGGAAGATGGCGGAGTCAGTAAACAGGCCGAGGCCGACGGGCCCTCCTAGCGGGACCTCGGCCTCGGACTTCAGGCTCGCAAAAGGAATCTGCACGCCGGGCGTCTTCACGCCGGATTTCGGCGGGAGAACCTCTTTGTCCTTCGCCGAGGCCGTCAGAATTGCGAGTACGAGCAGAATGCGCATTAGAATTCGTAGCGTAGCGCAAGTTGGATGACACGTGCGGGCATCACAGCGGTGAACTGCCCAAAGGTGCTGGGGTTGGCCAAGCTGGTGTTGGCGTCGGTGAAGTTCACGTTATTGAAGGCGTTGAAGGCCTCCCCACGAAGCTGCACGCGATGGCTCTCTGACCAGGGCATGATAAAGAACTTGCCGAGCGAGAGATCGAAGTTGGACATCCCGGCGCCCCGGATGAGGGCGCGGGTACCGCTGGTGCCGGGGTATTGGCCCATGAAGGCGCCGGCCGCCGCGTTGGTGGTGCGGAAGAGGGCGGGATTGCCGTTGGCGTTATAGCCAGCCGTATTCTCGGGCAGCGAGGCGCCGGGGCGCAGTTGGCCCAGCGCCGAGTTGAGGTAATTGGTGGGGTAAATGCCACCGTTGGTGATGTTGAGCGGTTGGCCGGTGCGGAAGCGCCAGAGCGTCGAAACCTGCCAGCCGCCGACGATGTGGTCGGCCCAGCCGCGCGCGTTCCCGAGGATCGGCTTCCCTTTGCCGAAGGGCAATTCGACGACACCGTTGGCGGTGATGTTGTGGCGAATGTCGAAGTCGGAGGAGCCGCGGAAGCTGCGCGGATTGAAGCTATCCTGAATCACACCGCCCCCCACGCCGGCGGCCGATTCGGCCGTCGAAGCCAGGTCGATCGAGTGCGACAGCGTATAGTTGAAGTCAAAGCCCCAACCCTGGCTGACGGCCCGGCGGAGCGTGAGTTGGCCGCCGTGGAAAGAGGAGCGGCCAGCGTTGGTCCAGGCCAGGTTGCCGGCGTTCTGATTCGCGAAGAAGGTGTTGCAACCCAGCACCGAGATGCACTGGCCGGCGGCATTGCGTTCGCGGTCCATGTCGTTCAAGGCGTCGAGGTCGCTGCCGCCGTAGGTGCCGTAGGTGGTGAAGAAGTAGTTGGCGGTGGCGCTACCGGGGAAGGTTCTGCCAGCGGCGCCGGGGAACATGTTTTCGATAAACGGCACCGGAGCCATCAGGCTGGGGTTGGCCCGCACTTGGGCTGGGGTAACGCCGCCTTCAAAGCGGTCGCGCAGAACGCCGGCCGCTTGCGCCCAAGTCTGTCCGCTCTTCGAGTCCCGGAACTGGGTCAGCGGCTGGAAGACGTCCAGCTTCACGAGGCTCTTCCGAGCCAGGCGTCCCACATAGCCGGTTTCTAACACCAGCTTGCCGGGTAGCGGTCGCGCATAAGTGAGGTTGAGCAGGTAAGAATACGGGGCCACCAGATCGGGGAAGACGCCCGAGTAGGAACCGAAGCCGCCGACGATGGTGCTGGGGGTGAAGGGGAACTTCGCGGCCGGAGCCACGGGTAGCGCGGGCAGAGTGGCGCCGAAACGCACAGAGTCCGTAAAGTCAGTATTGCGCGGCTGAGTAACGGGGCTCGCGAGACCGGGGGAGCCGGACGAGTCGAAGTTCAGCACCATGTCGCTGCCGTAGCGGTCATAAAGCATGGAGGCGCCGGCGCGAATCACGCTGCCTTTGCCGAACAGCTTACCCCAGAAGGTATCGCTGACCGGGGCATAGGCGAGCGAGAAACGCGGGGCGAAGTTATTGGTGTCGCGCTTGTACCAGCCGGGGCCATTGTTGGCGGGGCCGGCCAGGGCAAACGTGAGCGAAGCGTCCCGCTGCGCGGCGCCGGAGACGCCGGCCAGCGAAGCACCGATCCGTTGAGCGAAGTAGACATCGAGACCCGTGGTGGGTACCACTTGGACGCCGTTGCGTTCGTAAGGCACCTGATAGAGGCCATAGCGCAAACCGGCGGTGAGGGTGAGATCGCGGCGCGCCTTCCAACTGTCCTGCACGTAGAACTCATATTCCCGGGTGCCGAAGCTGCGCAAGATGGGCTGGCCGAAAGGAACCGCGACGCCATCGGCGCCGAAGTTGTAGGTGGCGCTGTAGTTGTTCATCAGGCCAAAAAGGTTGCCGAGCGCGCGCTGCGCGGGTTGGGTTTCGGTGAGTGTGAGCGCCGGATTACCGGAGCGGGTGCGGGTGTAGGCCAGGAGCGCATCGGTGATGTCGGCCCCCAGTCCGCGGAGGGTGTTGCGGCTGAAGCCATAGGTGGGGTAGGAGTTCGCGAACGAATTGCGGTCATTCTGGATGAGGCGGAAGTTGATGCCGGCCTGGATGGTGTGGGCGCCCTTCGTCCACGTGGTGTCGTTCACCAGGTTCGTCGTCGGAATGATGCGGCCGAAGCCGCGGGTGTAGTTCTGGAGGTCCGACAAGCTATCGAAGGTGAGGCGCGTGCCAGGCGTGCCGGATTGGGCAATGCCCAGACGGGTGAAGCCATAGCTAAAGACGTTAACGACGTTTGAACTCAGCACGGCGGTGTAACGCGCGGCCAGGCCCTTCGAGTTATCAAGATTCTTCGCGGCGGCGTCCTGGCCGGGGAACTGCGCCAGCACCTGATCGCGGGCGTTCTGGCCCAGGGTGCCGCGCAGCATCAGGGTGTGCTTGGCGGCCTTGTCGAGGTTGAAGTCCATCTTGGCGACGTAGGCGCGGTCGTTGCGGGTGAAGGGCGCATTGAAGCGGAAGACGCCGAAGTTCAGGCCGCGGTCAGAGCCGGCCTGGAGGTCGTTGGCGGCGGGATACTGGTTGAGGATGGCGCGCATCGCCGGGTTGTAGCCCAGGCCGCGCGGATCGAGCGTAGTGACTTCAGCGGGAGAAAGCGACTGGACACCGGCCGAGGTGCGGTACTGCACGATGCCCGCTTTCAGGGTTTCGGTGGGTACGTTGCGCGATTGGGCGCTAGCCGAACGGTCCTTGCGGTCCTCCCAGTTGACAAAGAAAAAGGCACGGTCGCGGATGATGCGTCCTCCGAGCGAAGCGCCGTATTGATTGCGGATGAGGGCTTCGCGCTTCAGGCCGGAGCGATTCGAGAACCAGTCATTCGCGGCGAGCGACTTATTGCGATTGAAGTCATAGAGCGAGCCGTGGAAGTTGTTCGAGCCGCTCTTGGTGACCAGCGAAACCTGGCCGCCGGCGGAGCGGCCTTGGTCAGCACCCTGGCCGGCGATGGTGACGCGGAATTCCTGGACGGAATCGAGGGGAACGGGCAGGGCGGCGTTGAGGCCGGCTGAAGTGCTGGCGGTCATGCCGGCGCTTTGCTGATCGTTGACGTCGACGCCGTCGAGCGTGACGTTGTTCTGGTCGCGCTTGGCGCCGAGCACTTCGCCATTCGCGGTGACGCCGGGCTGTAAGCTGAGCAACTCGACGACGTTGCGTGTCTGGAGGGGCAACTGCCGCACCTGCACCTCAGTAAAGGCGTTACCGACCGTGGCGTTGGTGGTATTGATGGCGATGGCTTCTTCGCTGACGTTGATCGTCTCGTTCACCTGGCCCACTTCGAGA
This sequence comes from Bryobacteraceae bacterium, assembly GCA_019752335.1. GTDB lineage: Bacteria > Acidobacteriota > Terriglobia > Bryobacterales > Bryobacteraceae > JALHNI01. Next base: position 144,013 of record JAIEMJ010000014.1, on the reverse strand, counting down.
GCGAGGTTGACCGTGGAAGGCACGTCGATCTGCAGGCGCACTTGCTGAGTTAAGGTCCGGAAGCCAGGGCGCTGCGCTTCCAGCTTGTAGGGGCCGGGAGGCACTTGCAAAAAGACGTAGGAACCCGTGGCGGTGGAAACGGTCTTCCGGGTGGCGGCGGTATCCAGATTCGTAATCGTGACCACCACTTCGGGCACGGCCGCTCCCTGGCCGTCCGTCACCTCGCCTTTCAAAGAACTCGATTGGCCGAAGGCGGGCAAGCTGAGTAAAAGGGCTAACAGCGCCCGGTGGACAAGCGAAGCATGTTTCACGACTGGAATCTCCAAGTTTGATTTGGCTAGAGCAAATATCCGTCGTGGGATAGTTCAGCGGGGAAAAGACGGGGCGAACCGGACAGAGATCCACCTCGATTAGCCGAGCTTAGGGCGATTCGCCCGGAATGTCAATCAAAAGTTAATGATGGGTAGCATCCGACTTTTCGATTGGGCTTCCCCCGGCCAAAGACGCTACACTCGCCTTTTCACCCCGCCACGTTCCGCGGGCCACCCCCTTCGCGAGGAGTAGCTGGCTTTGACGGACATGATCTGGCCGGTCGCCATCTTCATGGCGATTTCGCTGTGCATTGGCCTCTACACATACACGAAGATCCGCGGCTCCAGTGAGCAGTACACGGTGGCCGGGAAGTCGATGCCGTTTATTGTGATTGGGACGGCGCTGGCCGCGCAGGCGATTGACGGCAACGCCACGCTGGGCAATGCTTCGCTCACTTATTCCACAGGGTTCTGGGCCGGCGCGGCGATTCCTCTGGGTCTCGCGGCGAGCCTCTTCATCGTCGGCCGCTTCCTGGCCGCGCCGCTGAACGCGATGAACCTGATGACGTTGCCCGAGTACTTCTACCGGCGCTACGGACGCTCGGCCGAAGCCTTGGCGAGCCTGCTCACCATCGTCTGTTTCATCGTGCTGGTGGCGGGCAACTTGTCGGCGGTGGGGTGGATTTTGAGCGTGGTAACCGGCTTCAGCTACGTCAATTGCCTGCTGTTGGGCACGTCATTGATCTTTCTGTATACAATCGCGGGCGGCCTGCATGCGGCCATCTGGACGGACTTCTTCCAGATCCACGTGGCCATCGTGGGATTTCTGGCGGCGGCGATCTTCGTCCTGACGACGCGCGGCTGGGACTCGATCGCCGCGGCGCTGCCCGCGCAGACGCTCAGCCTGGGCCAACTCACGACGCTGGCCGGCGGCGGGCTCGCCAATTGGGCGAACATTATCTCGCTGGCGTTTGGCAACGCCATGGCGCTGGATTTTATGGAGCGGGTCTTCTCGGCGAAGAGCCCGGAGACAGCGCGGCGGGGCTGCTATTACGCGGGCGTCTGGACGTTGGTGATCGGCCTGTGCGCCTCGCTGTTGGGCTTGGCGGCCATCGCCAGCGTCGGCAAGGTGGACGATCCGCGGATGGTGCTGCCGGCTTTCGCCAATGCTTCCCTGCCCTACTGGATCGCGGTGCTGGTGTTTATCGGGATCCTGGGCGCGTCGATGTCGACGGCGAATGGCGCGATGCTGGTGATCGCGGTGGTGATGGCGCGCAACGTGTGGCAACGTTGGAGCACGGAGACGATCACGGACGGCAAGATGCTGTTCCTGTCGCGCGCGTTGGCTTTGCCCACGGCGATCGCGGCGGGGATCATTGCTTATGTCCGGCCGGAGCCGGGGCTGCTGTTGGTGGTGGCCTTCGATATTGTTTTCGCCGGCTGCGTGATTCCGCTATTCTTGGGAGTCTATTGGAGCCGGGCGACGCAAGGGGGCGCCATCGCCAGCATTGTGACGGGCACCGTCGCGCGGGCGATCTGCTACTTCGCCGTGCCGGCGTCGTTGGCGGGCCTCGACACGTTGTTGCCCCCGGTGTTAAGCGCCATCGCGTTCTTCGCGGTGAGCTTGGCGGCGTCGCCGCAAAAGGAGCTTTCATGCGACACGATGTAGTAATTCGATGCCTGCCTGCGGGCCCAGCATCCCCTCCCTTACGGTCGGGGTTCGTGGTAGGCGCGCCTGCTTCCCGAACGAACCCCGACCGTAAGGGAGGGGATGCTGGGCCCGCGGAGAGGTTAACCGTCCAGACGGCGGCTTCGGGGCTTTGGCGGGGCGACGGTGTGCGTCCTGTGGATGGCTCGGCCATCCCCTCCCTTACGGTCGGGGTTCGTTCGGAGCCCGCAAGTTTTGTAAGCGGAGTCAGATTCACATTGGCGATGCTGCTGCTCTTCTCCTGCCTTGCCGCGCAGGAGGCGCCGCAGAAGAAGCGACCGCCACGTCCGCCGCTGCCGGGGGTGAAGGAAGTGCAGAAGCCCATGGACGCCTTGAAGCACGACTTCGAGTTCAGCGTCCCTGGGGTGCCGGATTGGACCATTGCCACCCGCGACGCCGTCTGGGTTTCGAACGGCCCGAAGAACTCCATCTCGAAGCTCGACGCCAAAACCAACAAAGTCACCGAAACGGTGACCGTGGGCGTGAAGCCCTGCAGCGGCATCGCCTACGGCTTCGGCAGCCTCTGGGTGCCCAACTGCGGCGATAAGACCGTCTCCCGCGTCGACGCCAAGACAGCCAAGGTCTTAGCGACGATTCCCGTGGGGCCCGCCAATTCCGAGGGCGGGATCGCCTGCAGCAAGGACGCCGTGTGGATGCCGACGACCGGCAATAAGGTCGCGCGCATCAACCCGAAAACGAACCAAGTGGTAGCCGAGGTGAGCGTGCCGGAAGGCTCGCACACGGCGGACTTTGGCGAAGGCGCCGTCTGGGTGACGAACAGCAAGGGCAAGGTGGTGACGCGGATCGACCCGAAGACGAATCAGGTGACGGACACCATCGAAGTGGGACCCCAGCCGCGCTTTCTTACGGTGGGCGAAGGCTTCGTCTGGACCCTCAACCAGGGCGATGGCACCGTCTCCAAAATCGATCCGAAGACCCGCAAGACCGTGGCCACCATCCAGGTGGGCATCCCCGGCGGCGGCGGCGAGATTTCCGCCGGCGGCGGCGCCGTCTGGGTGACCGTCTTTCAGATTCCTTTGAGCCGCATTGACGCGAAGACCGATAAAGTCACCCATCAGTTTGCCGGCCCCGGCGGCGATGCGATTCTGTTTGCGCACGGCTCCGTGTGGCTCTCGAATCTGCGGCAGCAGAACGTCTGGCGGCTGAACCCCGCGCAATTTACTGGACAATAAGAAGACCTATGCAAGAAAGCATTCTGTGGGAAGAGGATTTGCGTGGCGGCCAGACCTGGTCCCAGGTGCTCGAACGCGGCATGAGCCTGCGCCTGACGGACTTGGAGGGCGGGGCCAACGTCAGTAGCCTCTTCTACAACGCGCTCGAACCCACCGAGCGCTACAACATGCCCGATACGCTGAAAGCCCAGCACATCGCGCGCCTCACCAAAGGCTTCGTCCTTTACTCCGACATGGGGCGCATCCTGTGCTCGATGACGGAAGATACGGTCGGCTGGCATGACCCGATTGGCGGCACGCTATCGGCCGCGCACGTCGCGGCCAAGTACGGCGAAAAGCCCTATCAGCAGCATCGCAACGATTGGACGCAGGCCGCGCGAGAGAGCCTGATCCTCGAACTCGCCAAATACTCGCTCTCCGCGCGCGACCTGACGCCCACCCTGAACCTCTTCAGCAAAGTGCAGGTGAATGAACTGGGGCAGATGGCCTACATCCCGGGCAACTCCAAAGCGGGCAGCGTGGTGGAGTTGCGGGCCGAGATGAAGGTGTTGGTGCTCTTGAGCGCGAATCATCATCCCTTGGAGCCGGGCACGGTGTACGCACCGAAGCCGGTGAAGCTGACCGTGAAACGGGTGCCTACGCCAGGCGCCAACGACGCTTGCCGGGTGTCGCGGCCGGAGAATGGCCGCGGCTTCACACTGACGGAAAGGTATTCGGCATGAGCGAAGAATTCATCGTCCTCGCGGGCGACGGTTGGGCGCAGGTCCTTAAGCAGGGGCAGCATCTGCGCATCGTGGATCTCGAAGGGAACCAGGCCGTCGATACGCTCTTCTACAACGCGCACGACCACGCGGACCACTACTCCGCCGTGAATACGATCGCCACGCAAGGCAACATCTACCTCACCACCGGCAGCCGATTGCTGTCGCAATCGGGGAACGTTTTGGTGACGATTGTCGACGATACCTGCGGCCGCCACGATACGCTCGGCGGCGCTTGCTCGCAGGAGAGCAACATGGTCCGTTACGACATCGGCAAGCGTTACATGCACGCCTGCCGGCAAACGTTTCTGAAGTACGGTTTGGCCCACGGCCTGGAGAAGCGCGACCTCTCGCACAACGTCAACTTCTTCATGAACGTGCCCGTGACGCCGGACGGCAAATTGACCTTTGAAGACGGCATCTCGGAGCCCGGCAAGTACGTCGAGTTGCGCGCCGAGATGGATACGCTGGTGCTGATTTCGAACTGCCCACAACTCAATAACCCTTGCAATGCCTACAATCCCACGCCCGTGAAGCTGATGGTTTGGGGCTAAATGTTCAGCAAAGTTCTCATCGCCAACCGCGGCGCCATCGCCTGCCGCATCATCCGTACTCTGCGGCGCATGGGTATCGCCAGCGTGGCCGTTTACTCGGACGTTGACCGGCATTCGCTGCACGTCCGCCAAGCCGATCAGGCCGTATCGTTGGGCGGCGTGCGCGGCTATCTGGACGTCGATGCCGTGCTGGCGGCGGCGAAACAAACCGGCGCGCAGGCGATTCATCCTGGCTACGGTTTTCTGAGCGAGAATGCGGCCTTCGCCGAAGCCTGCGAGGCGGCCGGGATCGCCTTCATCGGACCCACGCCAAGCCAGATGCGCGACTTCGGACTGAAGCATCGCGCCCGCGAACTCGCCGAGCGCAATCAAGTGCCGCTGCTACCGGGCACCGGGTTATTGAAAGCGGCGAGCGAGGCCTTGGTGGTGGGCTTGCCGCTGATGCTGAAGTCGACGGCAGGCGGCGGCGGCATCGGCATGCGGCTCTGCCGCAGCGAAGCCGAACTCGACGAAGCCTTCTCCGCGGTGCAGCGGCTAAGCGAGGCCAGCTTTAAGGACTCCGGTATCTTCGCCGAGCGTTTCGTGGAGCGTGCACGCCACATTGAAGTGCAGATCTTCGGCGACGGCGCGGGGCAAGTGGTCGCGCTGGGCGAGCGTGATTGCTCGGCGCAGCGGCGCAATCAGAAGGTGATTGAAGAGACGCCCGCACCCGGCATCACGCCGGCCGCCCGGCAGGCTTTGTGCGACGCGGCGGTGCGGCTGGGCCAGGCGGTCGCTTACCGCAATGCCGGCACGGTGGAATTCATCTACGACGCGGACCGCGAGGAGTTCTACTTCCTGGAGGTGAACACGCGCTTGCAGGTGGAGCACGGGGTGACCGAGGAGGTTACCGGCGTCGACCTGGTGGAGTGGATGGTGCGCCTGGCGGGCGGCGAGAATCCCATCGTCCCGGTGGAGCCGTGCGGAGCGTCGCTGCAGGTGCGCGTGTACGCCGAGAGTCCGCTGAAGGACTTCGCGCCGAGCCCTGGGCTGCTTACCCACGTCGCTTGGCCCGCCGACGCTCGCGTCGAAACCTGGGCCGAAGCCGGCACCGAAGTGCCGCCTTTCTATGACCCGCTGGTGGCGAAGATCATCGTCCACGGCGCGACGCGCGCTGAGGCCGTCGGCAAGCTGAGCCAAGCGCTCGCCGCCGCGCAACTTGCGGGCATCGAGACGAATCTGGACTACCTGCGGATGGTGGTGGAAAGCGATGGCTTCGCGGCGGGCGCTTTTCCCACGTCGTTTCTGAAGAGCCTGGCGTATACGCCGCGCGCCATCGAAGTGATCGAGCCCGGCACCCAATCTACCGTGCAGGACTTCCCGGGCCGGCTCGGCTATTGGCACGTCGGCGTGCCGCCCTCTGGCCCGATGGACGACCTCGCTTTTCGCCTCGCTAACGAGATCGTGGGCAACGCGCCCGACGCGGCGGCGCTCGAACTGACGTTAATCGGCCCCACGCTGCGCTTCCATCAGGATGCCGTCGTCGCGCTGACGGGCGCCGACATGGGCGTCGAACGTTGGGTGCCGTTGGCGGTGAAAGCCGGGGATTTTTTGCGGCTCACCGCCGTCAACGGACCCGGTGCGCGCGCCTACCTCGCGGTCCGCGGCGGCATCGACGTCCCCCCTTACCTCGGCTCTAGGTCCACCTTCATCCTGGGCAAATTCGGCGGTCGATTTCTGCGCACCGGCGATTTGCTGCGCTTCGGCCCTGACCCTGAAAAACCGCCGGGACAGGCCGGGAGGCCTGTCCCACTTTACGACCGGCATTGGGAAATCGGCGTCACCTATGGCCCGCACGGCGCGCCGGACTTCTTTACCGACGACGACATCGACGTCTTCTTCGCGACCGACTACCGCGTCCACTACAATTCTGACCGTACGGGCGTTCGCCTCATTGGCCCCAAGCCCACCTGGGCCAGGAAAGACGGCGGCGAGGCCGGTCTGCATCCTTCGAACATCCACGACAACGCCTACGCCGTGGGCACGGTCGACTTCACCGGCGACATGCCGATCATCCTCGGGCCCGACGGACCCAGTTGCGGCGGCTTCGTCTGCCCGGCCACTATCGTCGCCGCCGAGCGCTGGAAGATGGGGCAACTGAAGGCCGGCGACACGGTGCGGTTTGCTCGCGTCGACAACGAGCCCGCCGTGCTGCGGAAGGCGCCCGGCGTCGTGATTCGCGCCGATGGCGATGAGTATCTGCTCGTCGAGTTCGGCGAGAACCGGCTCGACTTTGAGCTGTCGCTGAAGGCGCATTCGCTGCGCCAGCAACTGAAGCACCGGTTGCAGGATGGGAGCCTGATCGACCTCACGCCCGGCATTCGTTCCCTGCAAATTCACTACGACACGGCCAAGCTCTCGCGCGGCCAGCTCTTCGAGATGATCGAGGAAGCGCAATCGCATTCGGTGGACACGATGCCCTCGCGCATCGTGCATCTGCCGCTCTCCTGGGACGATCCTTCGACGCGCGACGCCATCCAGCGCTACATGCAGGGCGTGCGCGCGGACGCGCCGTGGTGCCCTTGGAATATCGAATTCATCCGGCGGATTAACGGCCTCGTTTCAGTGGACGACGTCTATCGCACGGTGTTCGAAGCGAGTTGGCTCACGCTCGCCTTGGGCGACGTCTACCTTGGCGCGCCGGTTGCGACGCCGGTGGATCCGCGCCATCGTCTGGTGACGACGAAGTACAACCCGGCGCGGACGTGGACGCCGGAAAACGCCGTCGGCATTGGCGGCGCATACATGTGTGTATATGGCATGGAGGGTCCGGGCGGCTACCAGTTTGTCGGCCGGACGACGCAGATGTGGAACACCTATCGCCAGCCGCAACCCTGGCTGCTCGAATTCTTTGATCGCATTCAGTTCTACCCCGTGTCGGCGCAGGAGTTACTCGAACTGCGCGCTGACCCGGGTTTCGCCCCTCGAATTGAACCAGGCACGTTCCATCTGCCCGCGCATCGCCAGTTCCTGGCCTCGATTGCCAAGGAGTCTGCGGAGTTTCAGTCGATGCGCGAGCAGGCCTTCCGCGAAGAGCGCGACCGCTGGGGCGAGTACCTTGCGCCCGCGCTCGACGACGTGCCGCCGCCGGCGGATGACGCTTTGCCCGACGGCGGCATCGCGGTCCGCTCGCCGATTGCGGCCAGCGTTTGGAACATCGCTTTATCGCCCGGCCAGCCCGTGCAAACAGGAGACAAAGTCGTGATCCTCGAAGCCATGAAGATGGAGGTCGCCGTGATGGCGCCCGCCTCGGGCAAGCTCCTCGAATTGCGCTGCGCGCCGGGCGCAATGGTGCAACCGGGGCAGATTTTGGCGGTGATCCGATGAAGCCGCCCGTGTGGATTTCCGCCATCCCGGATCATGCCGCGCAGGAGGGTCCGCTGAAGGGATTGCGCTTCGCGGTGAAGGATAATATCGACTACGCGGGCGTGCCCACCACGGCCGGTTGTCCAGCCTACGCCTACACGCCGAGCGCGACCGCTAGCGTGATAAAGGCGCTCGAAGCAGCGGGCGCGGTCGCGGTCGGCAAGACGAATCTCGACCAATTCGCCACCGGACTCGTCGGCGTCCGCTCGCCCTACGGCGCCTGTTCCAGCGTCTTCGATAAAGACTACGTCTCGGGCGGCTCCAGTTCGGGCTCGGCAGTCGCCGTCGCCACCAAGCAAGTCGACTTCGCGCTCGGCACGGATACGGCGGGCTCCGGCCGCGTTCCGGCAGCGTTCAACAACCTGATCGGCCTGAAGCCGACGCGCGGCGTCTTTTCGATGTCTGGCGTCGTGCCGGCCTGCCGCAGCTTGGATACGGTTTCGGTATTTGCGCGCGACGTTGATACGGCGGCCCGCCTCTTCGATGCCGCCGCCGTGTATGACCCCAGCGACTGGTCCGCCCGGCCGATGGTCGACTTCCCTGCTCCTTGGGTGAACGGCAAGTTTCGCTTGGGCGTGCTCCGCGCGGACCAGCGCGAGTTCTTTGGTGACGTGGAGGCGGCGAAGCTGTATGAAGCGGCCATAAACAAAATGGGCGGCGAGCCAGTGGAGATCGACTACACGCCTTTTCGCGACGCCGCCGCGTTGCTCTATCAGGGTCCTTGGGTGGCGGAACGCTTGGCGGCGATTGAGGAATTCATCCACCTGCGAGGTGACCAGATGCACCCCGTTGTCCGCGGCATCATCAACGGCGCGTCGAAGTTCACCGCGGTCGATAGCTACCGCGCGCTCTACCGACTGGGCGAGTTGAAGCGCGCCGCCGAGGCCGAATGGCAGAAGATGGACGTGTTGTTTCTGCCCACCACGGGCACCATCTACAAGATCGCCGACGTGGAGGCGGACCCCGTGCGGCTCAACACCAACCTGGGTTACTACACCAACTTCGTCAATCTCTTTGACCTCGCCGCCCTGGCCATTCCCGCCGGCTTCCGCCCCAACGGGCTCCCCTTCGGCGTAACGCTGATCGGGCCCGCGTTTAGTGACCGGGCCTTGCTGGCCGTCGCCGGACGCGCTACCGCCCAGGCCCCCGGCTGCATCGACGTCGCCGTGGTCGGCGCGCACCTTACCGGGCAACCGCTCAATCGCCAACTCACCGAGCGCGGCGCGCGACTCCGCAAAAGTTGCCGCAGCGCCGCCGGCTACCGGCTGTATGCCTTGGCTAACACCACGCCTCCCAAACCGGGGCTGGTCCGTAATGAGGCTTTCGCAGGCCCCGGTATTGAGTTAGAGGTATGGCAGATGCCGTTGAGCGAATTCGGCGGCTTCGTTTCGCTCATCCCCGCCCCGCTGGGCATCGGCAGCGTGACGTTGGACGACGGCAGCACCGTAAAGGGTTTCATTTGCGAGCCCGCCGGTTTGCAGGACGCCTTGGAAATTACGTCTTTTGGTGGCTGGCGCGCTTACCTGCAAAGAGACTAGCGGGCGCTTCATCGCACGTCGGCGCTGAAAGATATGACGCCTTGCATGTCAAAAAAATCCAACGGGGCGGGAAACGCAGTCTCCCGCGTAACCGCTGCCACCGCGAGACTGAAGCCACCTCTCGGCACGGCTAGCAGCACGGACGCCGGAATGGTGAACTGGCCGGCGCTAAGGGCGGCCTTGCACCGGAAAAATGCTTCGGCGAGAGCCGAAGACCCGGAGATCTCCACGTAAGTCGCGCCCGTTCCTCCGCTCCATGTCACCGTGGCTCCGGCCCGATCAACGGTGCGCAGCGCTTGCACATTCGTCCAGTTGAAATTGCTGGGCACAATCGCGGCCAAACTCAGGCGGGGCAAGTCCGTTCCTCCGGGAGTGTTTTCGACAACAAAGATGCCACCGGCGGCCGGGACGAAGCCATCCGGGGGGCTGCTGGTGTAGTTACTTTCCATCGCGGATTGCGTTTTGGGCAAAGCCAACACGGCGTTCCCGGGAATATTGACGCGCAGGCTGGGCCCGGCATCCAGCGGACGGCGAACTTCGGCAGTGCTTGGAGCCGACTGCACGGTGATGCAGTTTCCCATCGACAGCGAATCGGCTCCCACCAACTGAGCTAGGCCATTGGTGGAGAAAAAACTTGCTGTCACGAAGAAGCGCACTGACCCGTTGTTGAGATTCGTCTGACGGCCAATCAGCAGGGTGCCCGTCCCAATAGAGGGCTTCGCGCTCAGCGTCTGGAGCAGCAGCGGGGTGAGGCGGTCCTCCACATCGGAACAGGTTTTGCCTGAGGCGGCTACCGGCAGAGTCACGCCGTGGCTCACAATTCCGCCCGTGACGACGGAAAGCGAGACATAACAGCCCTGCGGGACGTTCGCGGGCAAGGTCGCCACGATCTGGTCCACGCCCGGAAATTGCGAGCGTCCGCGATAAAGAATGGCGGCCGCCCGTCCGCCCACCAGCACCTGCATCGGGACATTCAAGAGGTTGTTCGTCTTCTGCGGGAAGAGGCGGTCATCGTTGGCCGGATCGTTGCCCACGCCGGAACCCCAAATGACAATGGTTTGGCCGGGATTGGCGGAGTTGAAACGGGTGATGAGGGCGTTGCTGGTGTCATAGGCGGCCACGAGGGTTCTGGCATAGTGAACCATGCCGAACGAGCTTTGCACCACCGTGATGCCGAAGGGCGAACTCCGATCCTGGTTGCTCGTGACGGTGACCGTCCCATCCCCGAGCGGCGTGTTGCCCGGCAAAACGGCATTGATCTGAGTGGGCGAAAGATAGTAGAGCGGACAGTTGAGCGAAACTCCGTTCACCGTCACGGTGACGCTCACCCCATTGATGGTACTCAGCAGGCCGGGCGCGGCGCTCGAACGCAGGGACTGCCCGTCATTCAAAGCCGATAAATTCGTGCCCTTGATGGAAATCAGCGAGCCCGGGGCGAGCGCGGCGCTGTTATGTCCTTGGCGAACCGGTCCAAAGTTGTTCTGAACCTCCTCAATGTTGGGCGCCGAAAGACTGGTGGTAAAGGTCTTAAAGGTGAGGATAAGCGTGCCCGGCGCCCGGTTGGCAACCAGGATTTTTGAAAATTTGCCGCTCTTCGTCTTGATGAAAAGAATAACGCCCGGGTTGAGGGTCGCGTCCGGGATCGAGCCCGCGCGATACGCCGTGATGGCCGCCAGTTCGGCTTGAACCAAACGGTCGAAATCGCCGCTCCCAGTCAGGGTTGAGATCGCGAAGAGCGTCCCGTTCAGTGGCACCAGACCGGCGTTGACGGCATATACCAGATCAGCGGAGTTGCCCGTACCGAGCGCCCCGGTATCGAGATCGAGGGACTGGCCACTGGGCATCGCAACCGTTGCGCCAATGTCGGCCCATACGGGAGCAAGAAAACAGAGGGCAGCGAGAGTGAGGATTACTTTCGATCGCGTCACAAAACCTCCGTGGGGCCGATTATACCTCAGGTGGTCAATCGAAATGCCCGTTAATACAGCCATGCATCCGCCTCCGCCGCAGGTGAGTAGCGTACCGTCCAATCCGTGTGGTACCATTCTGGGTGACGATAAAGTGAGATTAAGGATAGACGAGAGGTTACTGTTTTCGCATGGCTTTGGCGACTGACGTTAAAAAGACGACGATCACGAAATACCGGATCAACAAGACTGACACCGGATCGCCAGAGGTGCAGGTGGCTCTGCTCAGTGGGCGGATCCTCCAGTTGACGGACCACTTCAAGACTCATAAGAAGGACCACGGGTCCCGCCGCGGGCTGCTGACGTTGGTGTCACAGCGCCGCAAGCTTCTTTCGTACCTGAAAGAGCACAGCCCCGAACGCTACAAGAAGCTCATCCTGAGCCTCGGTTTGCGCCACTAAGTTTCTTCGCTCTGGTCATAAGAGTTCATTCACCCTCGCCCGGCTTCACGCCGGGCGAAGTTGTATAGCTCGCCCGTTCCCCATCTCCTCTATTGATCATTCGACTGCCGTTAGGCTCGAGGACGTACTCGAGGCGGCACTGGAGGATAGATTTGAGTATTCACACCGTTTCGGTCGACTTGTTCGGCCATACCGTCACCTTTGAAACTGGAAAGCTGGCCAAGCAAGCGAACGGCTCCGTGGTCGTCCGCATGGGCGATTTGTTCGTCCTGAACACCGCCTGCGGCAGCACCAAGCCACGCGAGGGAGCGGACTTCTTCCCCCTTACCGTAGACTACCGCGAGTACACCTACGCAGCCGGCAAGTATCCCGGCGGCTTCATCAAGCGCGAAGGACGCCCGTCGGAAAAGGAAGTCATCAACTGCCGCCTGACTGACCGTCCGATCCGCCCGCTCTTCCCCGAAGGCTACCGCAACGAGACGCAGATCGCCGGCCTGGTGATGTCCGCCGACGCCGAGAATGACCCCGGCCCGCTGGCCATCATGGGCGCCGCCGCAGCGCTCGCCATCTCCGACATTCCCTTCCACCACGTTTTGCAGGCCGTGCGCGTCGCCCTGGTCGACGGCGAACTGGTCGCCCTGCCCACCTACACGCAAACCAAGAAAGCCGCTTTCCACATCGTCGTCGCCGCCACCAAGGACGGCGTCGTGATGGTGGAAGCTGGCGGCAAAGGCGCCTCCGAAGCCGACGTGCTGAAGTGCATCGCCTTTGGCCATGAATGCTGCAAGAAGTTGATCGCGGGCGTCGAAGAGTTGGTGAAGCTGGCCGGTAAGCCCAAGTGGGATTGGTCCGCGCCCACGCCGAACGCCGACATCGCCAAGAAGATCGAAGCGGCCGTCGCCGCCGAACTCAGCGATGCCATGAACACCGAGAAGTATTCGAAGCTCGACAGCTACGCCCGCGTGGACGCAGCAAAGAAGAAGGCCAAGGAGCTCTTCACGGATCCGGCCGAACAGAAGGAAGCTGGCGAACTTTTCGGCGTCCTGAAGGAGCGCATCTTCCGCGACGAGATGCTCGACAAGCGCCGCCGTCCAGACGGCCGCAAGTTCGACCAGATCCGCAAAATCGATATCGAAGTCGGCGTGCTGCCCCGCGTACATGGCTCCGCCTTGTTCACGCGCGGTGAAACGCAAGCGATGGTCTCCACCACGCTCGGCACCAAGGACGACGAACAACGCGTCGAAATGCTGGACCGTGAGATCACGTCGAAGCGCTTCATGTTGCACTATAACTTTCCGCCCTTCTCGGTGGGTGAGACGGGCCGCATGGGCTCGCCGGGCCGCCGCGAAATCGGCCACGGCTTGCTCGCGGAACGCGCCCTCTCCGCCGTACTGCCGGACGCCGCGACGTTCCCCTACACCGTCCGCATCGTGAGCGACACCCTCGAATCGAACGGTTCGAGTTCGATGGCCGCCATCTGCGGCGGCTGCCTCTCGATGATGGACGCGGGCGTAAAGCTCGAAGCGCCCGTGGCGGGCATCGCCATGGGCCTGGTGATTGAAGGCGACAAGTACGCCATCCTCACGGACATCGCCGGCGCCGAAGATCACTACGGCGACATGGACTTCAAGGTGGCCGGCACGCGCAAGCATGTCACCGCCCTGCAGATGGACTTGAAGGTCGTCGGCGTTTCCATGGCGGTCCTCACCGAGGCGCTCGCCCAGGCCCAGAAGGCCCGCCTCGAGATTCTGGACAAGATGGAAGCCGTGCTGGCCGCGCCACGCGCTGAGCTTTCGCAGTACGCACCGCGCATCTTCTCGATGACCGTGCCCGTGGACAAGATCCGCGAGGTGATCGGACCGGGCGGCAAGGTGATCCGTGGCATCACGGAAGCCACCGGCACCAAGATCGACATCAACGACGATGGCACGATCAACATCTTCGCCACGGACGGCATCGCCGCGCAGAAGGCCCTGCAGATGATCGGCGACATTTGCGCCGTCGCCGAAGTGGGCAAGACCTACCTCGGTACGGTCTCCCGCATCGCTGACTTCGGCGCCTTCGTCGAGATCTTCCCCGGCACCGACGGCTTGCTGCACATCAGCGAGATCTCGGAAAGCCGCGTGAAGACCGTCCGCGACGAGTTGAACGAAGGCGACCAGATCCTGGTAAAGGTACTGGCGCTCGAAGGCAACAAGATCAAGCTCTCCCGCAAGGCCATCCTGCAGGAGCAGCGCAGCAAACTCAAGGGCGGCGAATAAGCGCGCGCCTACGCCATGAAAAGCCCCGTCCTCCCTCGGAGGACGGGGCTTTTTGCATTGATTTTCCCGGCGCAACCAGGACGACGGGGCTGTGCTGGCAGCATCGACCAGCACCCGCGGAAAATCCCGCTGATCTTTTACCGTACGGCGGCGGGGAGCGAGCCGGTGAGAGATCTGAACGGCTGGAGATCGGCAAAGACCTACTACGAGCGCAATGGCGATGGCCAGTGGGTATGCCGCTATGTCGTCCGATGGGCAATGGTCTTTGGGAAATCCGTACGGACCTGCCCACGAAACGAACGGCACGCGTACTGATTTGCTTGCATCGGGAGCACTTGATCGCTCTGCACGGGTTCATCAAGAAAACGCGGGCGACGCCAGACGAAGATTTGGCAATTACGCGAAAACGTCAGAAGGAGTTAGAGCGATGAGCCAGAAGCATATGGGTTCGAGCATTGATGATTTCCTCAAGGAGGAGGGCATCTTCGAAGAGGCGCAAGCGCTGGCGGTGAAGGAGGTGGTTGCCTGGCAACTCGCCGAGGCGATGAAGAAAAAGAACATCTCCAAGAATAAGATGGCCACGCTGCTCAAGACGAGCCGCACCCAAGTTAGCCGCATCCTTGACCCCAAGAACGACATTACGCTGGGCAGCCTACAACGCGCCGCGGCGATGGTAGGACGGCGGGTGACGATTACTCTCGAGTGAGATTCTCCATTCATCCTGCAGGGAGGTTCAGGTTTGCGGAGAAAAGTCTCGCATCCGCGGAGCCATAACCGGCATCCGACGTCCTATGTACAGACTACCCCTGCTGTTTGCTCTCTCTTTTGCTCTGTTGGCTGATGGTAAGCCGGATGGCGAATGGAGTTGGCGCATGGCGAGTCCGTTTGGCGAACTGAAGGCCAAAGCCGTCATGAAGTCCGAAGACGGCAAGCTCACCGGCGCCTTCTGGCTCAACGAATCCCGCAAGCTCGAGATCGAAGACGGCAAAGTTGACGGGGCGCAAGTGAGCTTCACGTTGAAGCGGCAGCGGCCCGACGGCGGCACAATGACCTACAAAATGACCGGCAAGGTGGATGGCGACAAGATCGACGGCAAGGCCGAAGCCGTCGAGATGAGCGCCACCCAAGCCTGGTCCGCGGAGCGAAACAAGTAAACGCTTAGAACGAGAAGCGCAGCGCGAACTGGATCTGCCGCGGCGTGCCGACGATGCCGGTGATGATACCGGCATTGGGGCTGCCGACGTTCGGATTCGGGACATCGAACTGCGCGTGGTTGAAGATGTTGAACATCTCCGTGCGGAACTGCACCTTGTACTTTTCCTTGAACGTCACGTTCTTGAAGATGGAGAAGTCCACGTTGGTGCGGCCAGGGCCATAGAGGATGTTGCGTCCGCTGTTGCCGAACGTAAACTGCGCCGGGTTGCCCCACGCGGCGTTGCCCGGTGTGCCGAACGACGTATCGAACCAGCGCGCGATGGTGGGATTGTCGATGGTACCCACACGGTAACGATCCGGACGGCTGCCGCCGGCGTTCGACACCGACGTATTCAGCACCGGCGTGAACGGTTGGCCGCTCTGCTTCACGAAGATCATGTTGGTGTCCCAGCCGCCGAGGATCTGGTTCACCAGGTTGTTACCGCTGGAGAGCTTGCGGCCCTTGCCGAAGGGCAACTCGTAGTTCATGCTGTGGACGAAACGATGGCGCAGGTCGAAGCCCGAATTGCCGCGGTCGGCGCGGCGGAAGCGGGCGTCCTGCGGGAGGGGGCCATTGTCACCGCCGCCGAACTGGTTGGCGATAAAGTCTACCGAGTGGGACCAGGTATAAGCCGTGAGGAAGCCGAGCCCGTTAGCGAAGCGGCGCTCCAGCGAGGACTGCAGCGAGTGGTATGCCGAGAGACCGTCCGAGACGTTGTAAGTAACGCCCTGGACGCCGGGAGCAAGCACGCCCAAGGGGCGGCGCTGAATGGGCGGCGCGGAGCCGGGGACCAACTGATTGATGTCGAAGGTATTGTCGAGGCGCCGGCCAAGATTGCCGACGTAGCCCACCTTCACCACCATATCCTTGGGCAGGCTCTGTTGCACCTGAAAGTTCATCTGCTGT
Organism: Bryobacteraceae bacterium; assembly: GCA_019752335.1. Classification (GTDB taxonomy): domain Bacteria; phylum Acidobacteriota; class Terriglobia; order Bryobacterales; family Bryobacteraceae; genus JALHNI01. The sequence goes on along the minus strand of JAIEMJ010000014.1, from coordinate 127,813 downwards.
GCGTAACCGGAGCGTAGGCGCGGATCAACGGCGAGCATCGCGCCTACGGGGTTATTGGCGACCGTAGCCGGATCAAGATTCGGAATCGGACTCAACCCGTCGCCCACGCGTCGCGGATTGGCCACGAACTGGTTGATGTCCACCGTATTGATGGGGCCGAAGGGCAACTGGCGATGGCGCCGCATCAGCACGGACTCACTGCCCGCCGGATTGTAGAAGATGCCCGCGCCACCGCGAATCACGGTACCTTTGCGCAGACGATAGGCAAAGCCGATGCGCGGCGCGAAGTTATTCTTGTCGGACGTCACACCCGTGTACTCATCCGTGTTGAAGCCCGCGATCAGCAGCTTGCCGGTAACCGGGTTGAAGTTGGTCCACTTGTTGTTCAGCTCACGCGTCGGCGTATCCACTTCGTAGCGCAGACCAAGATTGAGGGTCAAGCGGTCACTCACGCGCCAATCTTCCTGCACATAGAAGTTCCACTCCCACTGCACAATGCGGGGACGGAAGAGCGTGAAGTCCTGCTCGATCGTGTTGGCCACGCCGAGCAACGTGGCGGCCATGGCGTCACCGGTGGTGGCCGTGAGGTTCGGGTTGTCGGTGAAGGTGCGCCCGAAGTTGAAGCGGCCATTGCCGCGGTTGGTCTGATACTGGGTCAGGCGGCGGGCGCGGAAGTCCGTGCCGAATTTCGTCGTGTGGCGTCCATTCAGCTTGGTGAAGCCGACGGCCGGATTGTAGGTGTCTTCAAAACGAATGATCGGCAGCGAGCGAGTCTGGCCGATGCCGGTGTAACCGGCCGGGCTGAAGATCGGAATGCCATCCGAATTCGGACCCTGGTTCGCGCCACGCACGCCGAGCTTCTCGCCCAGCTTCGCGCCCGGCGCCGCACCCTCCTGCAGGAACGTGAGATCAAAACGGTTCCAACCCATCTTGGTTTCCATGATGAGTGTGGGAGACCAGGTGCGCACCCAATTCGAGACGATGTGGAAGGCCTTCAAGTTCGAAGTGCCCGCGAAGGTGTCTTCGTTGCCTAGGCCGTAGGTGCCGTCCATTCCCGGAATGGTCGCGTTGAGGAACGTGCTCGGCCGCGTGGAGGCCGTGTCCTGCCGGGAGAAGCGGCCGAAGATCGTATTGCGGTCGTTCAAGGTGTAGTCCACGCGGCCGTCACCCTGGTTCCAGTCCTGTTTTTCCTTCGGTGACGACGTGTGATTGTTGACGATGCCCGGCAAGGTGGGCAACGGATAGGCCTGCACCAAGCGGCCCATCACGGGGTCAAACCGGGCCACGGGAATGCGGCGATCCGGGAAGGGATCGCGCGTGAAACCGGACGCTGTCCCGGGCGCCGCGCGCAGCGTAGCCGGGTCAAAGATGTCGCGGATCGCGGAGAAGTCGCCCGTGCGCATGCCTGCCGTGGGTACGGTGTTGACGAAAGCGCGCTCCTGGCGGCGGCGATAGCCTTCGTAGTTGCCGAAGAAAAACACCTTGTTCTTGATCACCGCACCACCCAGGCTCCCGCCAAATTGATTCTGGCGCAGCGTGGGCTTGCGGGCCAGGAAGAAATTGCGCGCGTCGGTGGCGTCATTGCGCAGGAAGTTGTACGCGCTGCCATGAAATTCGTTGGTGCCGCTCTTGGTGATGATGTTGACGGTGGCGCCGGAATTACGGCCCTGGTCTGCAGCGAAGAGGCTGGTCTGAATCTTGAACTCGCTGACGGCTTCCACCGACGGGCGTAGAACGATGGACAGCGTGAGCCGTTCGTTATTGTCGATACCGTCGTAGAGGAAGTTGTTGGAGCCCTCCCGATTGCCGTTGGCGAACACTTCGCTGCCGGGGCGAAGATCGTCCGGGCGGGTGCCGCTCATGATGGTGCCACGGCTGCCAAAGCCGACGCCGGTGACGCCCGGCCCCAGCGTCGCCAGTTGGACGAAGTTGCGGCCATTCAGCGGCAGTTCCGCCACGGCCTTCGCCTCAATCACCTGGCCGATGGCCGCGTTATCGATTTCGAGTAGCGGCGCGCCGCCCTTCACTTCCACCGTCTCCGACACCTGGCCAACTTCGAGCTTAATGTCCACGCGGGCGGACTGGTTCACTTCGAGCTTCAAGTTGTCCTGCACACTTTGGCGAAAGCCGGTCTTCTGAACGGTAACTTTGTAGCGGCCCGGCAGCAGGAAGGGAATGGTGTATTGGCCGTCTTCGGCGGCCGTGGTTTCCTTGACGACGAGCGTGTCAAGGTTCTGCGCCGAAACCTTGGCGGCCGAGACGGCGGCGCCGGAGCTGTCACTCACCGAGCCGGTGAGGGTGGCGTAGTTCTGCGCAAGCAGTGCCGCGCTAAGCGCGAGCGTACAAATCAGGTAGCGAAACATAGCGAGACTCCAGACAGGGGACTAAATCTTAAGAAAATCATATCAGATTCATTACAGAGATTTCGTTTCACGCCTGAAATAGATCAAGCCCGGCGGGAGATCGCGCTACGCTGAAGGGAGCGTGAAGAAGTTTGTCGTGTTCTACGTCGGCGGCATTGTAGGTCTGGCTCTGCTGTATCCCCTGGTCCGGTGGTCGACGGGTGAGAAACAGGCGGTCCGCATTTACCCGTCGCTGGCCGCGATGATCCCCGCCGACACGCAATTCGCGATGGGCTTCCAAATCGAACGCCTGAAGCCGACCCTGCTCTACAAAACGCTGGTGGAAGGGCGCCGCATTCCGGCCATCGAGAACTTCGCCGCGCGCACCGGGTTTGACCCGCGCAAGAGCCTCTACGAAATCGTCATCGCCTCGAACGGGCAGGACCCCGTCGCCTTCGCCGTGGGCAAATTCTCCCGCACCACCGAGTTGCGCCAAGGCATGGAGCCGCCGATCCGCATCGAAGGCGACCGCACCACGCGCGAAACGTATAAGGGCTTCACGCTGGAAGGCAATGAGAACGCCTCGCTGTGCTTCCTGAACAGCGCCACGGCCATGGCCGGCCCGGCCAGCGCGTTGCGCGGCTTGATTGACCGGCAGCAGCAGAACCCCACTCCGCCGCCCGCCCTGCTAGCCGCGATTGAGGCGATTCCACTGGAGAACCAGGTTTGGGCCGTCGCCACGGGCGACTTGAATGGGCTCCTCGGCAACTTGAAGCTGGGCTCCTTCAGCCTGCAGTCCCTGCCGTTCCACGTCAGCCGCGCCGTCTTCGCGGCCAACCTCAGCGACGGCGTAAAGGGCCAACTGAGCCTCGATTGCCCGGATGGCGAGGCAGCGGAGCAACTGTCGATTGCACTGCGCGCGGCGGTCGCCTTTCTGCCGGCGCGGAATGAGCTGTCGAAGGCCTTGGAACAGGTGGAGATCCGCCGCGAGCAAGCGACGGTGAAGATCCGCCTCAACCTGAACGGCGCCGCCCTCCAGCAATTGCTGGGCAGCTAACTACTTCTTGAGATTCGGGATGGCGTCGCCGAGGTTCATGGAGCCGCCGCCCTCGCTGACGTAGTTGCGATTCCAGTTCGGAATCTCGACGACCACATCGCCCTTCACCACCGCCTGGCAGCCTAACCGCGAACTCAAGGTGAGGCCGGCCGCGGTGTCGAGGCGGTCCAGTTCGTCGTCCTCGGCCTCAGAGAAGTTATCCTTGCCCTCTTTCACGATGACGTGGCAGGTGGTGCAGGCGCAGCTTCCGCCGCAGGCATGCTCCAACTGAATATGGAAGTGCATGGCGATGTCCAACAGGCTCTCCTGCAGACCATGCTCGCTATAAGGAAGTTTGCCGGACTCGAATTCGACCGTTTGGCCCTCGCTTTGTCCAGCCGGAAGGAAGGTGACTTTCGGCATTCAGCCTTAGTTTAGCATTGCTATACTCAGGCTATCCGTGTTCCATCAGCTCGAAAAATCCATCCCTCTTGAGATCGCCGCCCGCCTGTCCCAGCAGTTGCAAATCGATGCTCCCGTGCAGGTAGAACAGCCACGTGACCCGAAATTCGGCGAGTTTGCCTTGCCCATCGCTTTCCAGTTGGCGCGGCAGATGAAACAGGCTCCGAAGGCGATCGCGGAGAAGCTGGTGAGTGCCATCGGCACGTTGCCCGGCGTCGCGGCGCTTGAGATCGCGGGTAACGGCTACCTGAACGTCCGGCTGGATCGGGCCCGGTATTTGGCCAGCCTGATGCAGCCGCCTGCCGAAGCGGCCGGTGCCGAGTCCGGTAAGGTGATCATCGAGCATACGAACATCAATCCCAATAAGGCCGCGCACATTGGGCACCTGCGCAACGCGATTCTCGGAGATACTTTCGCCCGCATGCTCCGCGCCAGCGGCGAAACGGTGGAAGTACAGAATTACATCGACAATACCGGCGTGCAAGTGGCGGACGTCGTCGTGGGTTTCCGGTATCTGGAGAAGAAGAGCTTGGCCGAAGTGGAAGCGCTGTCCGTGGCGCCGCGCTTTGACTATTACTGCTGGGACTTGTACGCACGGACCTCGACTTACTACAAGGACCACCCCGACTCGCTCGCCTGGCGCGCCGAGGTCCTGCATTCGATTGAAGGCGGCACCGACGAAGTCTCTCGCCTGGGGCACTTAGTCGCAGACGCCATTGTCGGCTGCCACCTGCGCACCATGGCCCGGCTAGGAATCGTGTACGACGTCCTGCCGCGCGAAAGCGAAATTCTGCACTTACAGTTCTGGGCCAAGGCCTTTGAGTTACTCAAGGAGCGCAAGGCTTTATTCCTGGAGACCGAAGGCAAGAACAAAGGCTGCTGGGTAATGCCCGCCTCGGCCTTCCGCGACGCCACGCGCGCGGAGGAAGAAGACGTCGACGACAGTAAGGTGATTGTCCGCTCGAATGGCATTGTCACTTACGTCGGCAAGGATATTGCTTACCAATTATGGAAGTTCGGCCTGCTCGGCAAAGACTTCTTCTACGAGCCGTTGGCCGGCTTCCCTGGCGTGATGGTTTCCACGGCCGAGCCGCAACCCGCGAGTAACTCACGTTTCGGGGGCGGCCAGACGGTTTATAACGTAATCGACTCCCGCCAGTCCTACCTGCAGGATGTGGTGGTAGCGGGTCTGCGCGCGCTGGGCTACCACGAGCAAGCAGCGAAGTCGGTTCACTTCTCTTACGAAATGGTGGCGCTCACGCCGCGAACCTGCGTCGATCTGCGCATTCCGATCTCTGAGGAAGACGCTAAGAAGGCCTACGTCGAAGTCTCCGGCCGCAAGGGCTTGGGCGTAAAGGCCGACGACTTACTCGACGAGTTGATCGCGACGGCGGGCCGCGAAGTCGGCGCCCGCCACGCGGAAGCCACCGAAGAAGATCGCCGGATGATTGCCACGCAGATCGCCGTTGCGGCCTTGCGTTACTTCATGCTGAAGTTCACCCGCAATACGGTAATCGCCTTCGACTTACAGGAAGCGCTCAGCTTTACGGGCGAGACCGGTCCTTATGTGCAGTATTCAGCGGTCCGCGCGGGGCGGATTCTCACGAAGTTGACCGAGCCGTTGCCAGATTACCGTTCGCTTAGCCCGGCGGAGATCGACGATATCGCCGCGGAACTCGCCGACGAAAACCTTTGGCAATTGACGCTCTCCGTGTCGAAACTCGAGTCAGCTTTGGCCCGAAGCATCGCTTCCGGAGAGCCGGCGCACTTGGCGCGTTTCGCTTTTCAGTTGGCCCAGTCGTTTAGTACCTTCTACGAAAACTACCCGGTGCTTACGGAAAAGAATCCTCGCAAGAAGTTACTGCTGCTATGGATGACCGACTACTTCGCCCGCCAACTGCGCCGGACGTTGGATATCCTCGGCATTCCCGTTCCGTCGTTTATGTAGGGTTTCCTGGATGTGGGCGCGCACGGTACTGGGTGTTGCTTCGACGCGCTGCCCAGACTGATGGCCCTCCGCGCTGAGTGGCAAGGCTGTCCGTGCGTGGATCCTCCGGGCACCGGCAAGCCGAGGGAGCCGGCGTATTTGGCGCTGCTCGATTTTCTTCGCACTGTACACGCACCGCCAGATGAGGGCGCATTTGGCCCTCTGAAGAGGGTTGTTACAATGAGGAAGTGGTACCGGACTACACAGATCCCCAGTCCTGGCCGATACACCACTCGAGAAGGAACCCTGCATGACCGCCACCGATATGTTCGCTCGCTCCCTGGCCCAAGCCGATCCCGAAGTGTTTGCCGCCCTCTCCCATGAATTGGAACGGCAACAAGGCTATTTGGAGATGATCGCGAGCGAGAACTTTACGTCCGAGGCGGTGCTGGAAGCCACCGGCAGCGTCTTCACCAACAAGTATGCCGAGGGCTACCCCGGGCGCCGCTACTACGGCGGGTGCGAATTCGCCGACATCGTCGAGAATCTGGCGCGGGACCGGGCGAAGCAGCTTTTCGGCGCCGAGTACGCCAACGTGCAGCCGCATTCCGGCTCGCAGGCCAACTCAGCCGCCTACGGCGCCGTCCTGCAGCCCGGCGATACGATCCTGGGCTTGGATTTGGCCCATGGCGGCCACCTGACGCACGGGCATCCCCTGAATTTTTCGGGCAAGATGTACAACTTCTTCGGCTACCACGTGAAGAAGAGCGACGAAACGATCGACTACGAAGAGGTCGCGCGGCTGGCCGAAGAGCAGAAGCCGAAGATGATCGTGACGGGCGCTTCCGCGTATGCCCGCGTCATCGATTTCGCCCGCTTCCGCGCCATCGCTGACCAGGTGGGCGCGTTGCTGCTGGTGGATATGGCGCATTACTCCGGCCTGGTGGCCGCGGGACTCTACCCGAATCCCTGCCTGCACGCCGACATCGTCACGACGACGACGCATAAGACGCTGCGCGGTCCGCGGTCCGGCCTGATTCTGGCGAAGGCGAAGTACGGCCAGGCCATCGACAAGACGGTATTCCCGGGCACCCAAGGCGGTCCGTTGATGCACGTGGTGGCGGCCAAGGCCGTCTGCTTCCTCGAAGCGTTGCAGCCGGAATTTGTGGACTATCAGCAGCAAGTGCTGGCGAACGCGCGGCAACTGGCGGCGTCCTTAACGTCGCAAGGCTTGCGCATCGTGTCGGGCGGCACGGATAGCCACATCGTACTAGTGGACGTCTTCGCGAAGGGCGTGCGCGGCAAGGAAGCCGAGAAGGCGCTGGACTTGGCGCACATCACCGTCAACAAGAACGCGATCCCGTTCGATGTAAATCCGCCGTTGAACCCGTCCGGCGTGCGCCTGGGGACTCCGGCGCTCACCACGCGCGGCTTCCGTGAGGAGCAGATGCGCGAAGTAGCCGAACTGATCGGCATGGTGATCGCGAATCCAGCGTCTGACGACACACTCGCCACGGTCCGGCGCCGCGTGGGGGCGTTAACGGATAAGTTCCCGCTGTACGCCTGGAAACTCGCCACCGCGCACGCTTAGCTTGGCTATCTCAACACCGGCGTGCTTCGCCACATTCTGGCTATAGTCCCGTCGGTATGCCCGCCAAAGGCATCACGCAGCGTACCGAGTTGTTCCCGTATGTACCCGTCAGCTTGTTCGTCAGACGAAAGCTAAAGACCGCTCTTTAACGATAATCCATGTCGCTCAAGCTGATACAAGAACTGTTGCTGCCCCACGTGGTACTTCGAATGCGTGATCGGCGTACCATCGCTGCCAATAATTAATACTTCTCTGAGTTGGGGAATAAAGCTGACTACCGCCCCTGTCCACGCAATCGACGTTTTCCTCAGCCCAAAAATCGACTGCTGGATCAGGCCATCTTTTGTCACTATGATCTCACCTGGCTCTCCGACCACGCATACGATGCCAATTAACGCGACGAGAGCGGCCATGGATTCATCGAAGCAATTTCTCGCTTGCTCAAGCATCTTACATCCCACAAACATCATGAACGGACCACCTGCGCGAAACAGAAGTCTCAGGCCGATCCCAACTGGAAATCGATACCCATCGACCGTCTGCTTTCCGCGCTGAAATACTGCTTCCGCTGCAATAAAGCGAAGTAGGAACAGTGAAAACGCGATAACTAAGGAAGTTGCCATGGTGTCCGTTTAGGATTCAATTCCTTCTTGTGCCTCGCGCTTACTGCAATCGTTAGGAATCGCTCCCCGTCGAGGGTCTCGCGATCATGGCCGCAGAACCGATGAACCTTCCCCTCACAAATCTAGAGCCTATCCCAACGCCGATCTTAGCTACGCTGATCTCTGGCGTTCCCGGCCAACGGACCCGTCAGCAAGCCTAATTCTAGCTCCTGAACGGGTGCCAGCGTTGCGCAGATTCAACGCAACGCCTCGGACTCATAAAACGAAATGACGTTGTCGCCCTGCCGCATCTGCCGCACCCGCGCCAACTCCCCGCAGACCTCCGGCAACGACTGCCGCACCGAATGCTGCACCAGCAACAGCCCGCACTCGCCAACTGACTCGAGCGCCGCGTCATACTCCGTTGGCCGGTCATACGGCGGATCCAGAAAAACGATGTCCGCCACCTGCTGGCGCAGCGCGCGCGCCGCGGCGCTGTTGATCACGGTAGCCCGGCTGCCGATGCCGAGCTTCTCGAGATTCGTCCGCAGCGCGGCAAGCGCCTGCGGGTGCTTCTCCACAAAAACCGCGCGCTTCGCTCCGCGCGACAGTGCCTCGATGCCGACCGAGCCAGAGCCCGCGTAGGCATCCAGGAAGACCGAGCCTTCCACCCGGTCGCCCAGGGCCGAGAAGAGGCTTTCGCGCAGACGGTCCGGCGTGGGACGGGTCTGCGTGCCGGCGGGGGCGACGAGTTGTCGGGAGCGGAACTCTCCGGCGATGACGCGCATAGGGTTTATCCGACGGTGATGAGTCCGTACCGCCGTTGCCAATTATCGCGAATGTAGGCCACCGCGCGGTTGAGCTCTTCGGACGAGGGAGGGTGCTCAATAAAGGAGATGGCTTCGTTGCGCGCTTGTTCGAGGACATCCTGATCGCGGATGACGTTGCCGAAGCGCAACTCCGGCAGGCCGCTTTGTTTGGTGCCAAAGAACTCGCCGGGGCCACGCAGCTTCAGGTCGACTTCGGCGATGTGGAAGCCGTCGTTCGACGCGACCATCGTGCGAATGCGCTCGCGGGCGATGTCGCCGAGCTTCGACGTCACCAGGACGCAGTGGCTTTGGTTCGCCCCGCGGCCGACGCGGCCGCGCAGTTGGTGCAACTGCGCCAGGCCAAAGCGCTCGGCCTGCTCGATCACCATCACGGTGGCATTCGGCACGTCGACGCCGACTTCGATCACTGTCGTCGACACCAGGATGTTTGTCTCGCCGCGCTTGAAGCTCTCCATCACGTCTTGCTTTTCCGCGGGCGGCAGTTTGCCGTGCAGTAACCCGACCTTCAGCGACGGAAACACAATCGTCGACAAATGTTCGTGCATCTTCTGGGCCGCCTTCATGGCGGCGGTTTCGCTCTCTTCGATCACCGGATAGACGACGTAAGCCTGGCGGCCGGCTTGTACCTCCTTCAAGACGAAGCTCCAGACGAGTTCGAGCGCGTCTTCCTTGGCGTGCCGCGTGATGATAGGCTGGCGGCCCGGCGGCAGTTCGTCGATCACCGACGTATCCAGGTCGCCGTAGAGCGTCAGGGCGAGCGTGCGCGGGATGGGCGTCGCGGTCATGACGAGAACGTCCGGATGGACGCCCTTCTTCATCAATTTCAACCGCTGCATCACGCCGAAGCGATGCTGTTCGTCGATGATGGCGAGCCCCAGGCGTTGGAAGTCGACGTCCTCTTCCATCAAGGCGTGCGTACCCACGGCGAGATGCACCAGCCCCAGGGCCAGCATCTCCTTGATCTTCTTCTTCTCGCGCGCCGTCATGCTGCCGGTGAGCGGCGCGACGACGTAGCCCAGGGGATCGAGCAGACGCTTCAGATAGAGCTGATGCTGCGTGGCCAGGATCTCCGTGGGCGCCACCAGGCAGACCTGATAGCCGTTTTCGATCGCAATAATGGCCGCCTCGGCGGCCACCAGCGTCTTGCCGCTGCCGACGTCACCCTGCAGCAGGCGCGACATCGGATAGGGCGCGGCCATGTCGGCGGCGATCTCGCCCAGCACGCGTTTCTGGGCGCCGGTGGGCCGGAAGGGCAGCATCTGCTTGATGCGTTCGCGAACCTGGTCATTCAAGGCAAAGGCGATGCCGTTGGCCTTGCGCGCGCTGCGCTTCTTGAGTTGCAGGCCGCATTCGAGCCAGAAGAATTCTTCGAAAATCAGCCGGAAATGCGCCGGGGATCGGGCCGCGTTCAGCAAGCGCAGGTCCGTGCCGGGCTCCGGGAAGTGCAGTTGGCGCAGGCTGGTCCATTGGCTGGGCAGATGCAGTTTTTCGAGAATGGCCGGCGGCAGGGGCTCGGGGACGGGCGCGAGGGAGTCCAGAATGTTGCGCATGATGCGCCGGAAAAGGCGCGTATTCACCTTGCCGGCGGCTTCGTAGATAGGGACGATCCGCCCGGTGTGCAGGGCATTGTCCTCGTCATCGTCGGCGTACATGATCTCGTAGTCGGGATGCATGATGGAGAGTTGGCCGGTGTAACTATCGAACTCCACCTTGCCGAAAAGAGCGACGCGGCGGCCCGGCGTAAGGATCTCGTTCAGGTAGCCGCCCTTGAACCATTTGCCCGTCAGGCGGCCTTGTGAGCCGTCGACGAAAGTTGCCTCGAAGAGTGCGAGGTCGCGGCGTTTCAGGCCCACCATGCGCGTGGAGCGGACCTCGGCCATCACCGTGGCCATCTCACCGGGCGACAGCTGCGCGATGGTCTTGAGATTCGAGCGGTCTTCGTAACGGAAGGGGGCGTAGGTGAGCAGATCCTCCACCACGCGAAGCCCTTTGTTTTCGAGTTGCGCGGCGCGGGCCGGCCCCACGCCCTTCACATACATGAGGGTTGTTGTGAGGTCCACCTAAAGTCATCGTACAATGCGGCTGATGCCTCTTCGAATTCTTTTTTCCCTCGCGCTGCCCCTCCTGGCCGCCGCCGCCGACCTCCGGATCGGTATTATCGGCACGGATACCTCGCACGCCGGGGCCTTCACGTCGATCCTGAACGATCCCGCGCACCCCAACCACATGAAAGGCGCGCGCGTGGTAGCGGCTTACAAAGGCGGCAGTCAGGACCTGAAGGAGAGTTGGGACCGCGTCGACAAATACGCCGCCGAATTGCAGTCCAAGTACGGCGTCGAGATCGTGCCGGACATCCCCACGCTGCTTTCCAAAGTGGACGCCGTTCTGCTCGAAAGCGTCGACGGGCGTCCGCACCTCGCGCAAGCCAAGCTGGTGATCGAGGCGGGCAAGCCGCTCTTTATCGATAAGCCGCTCGCCTCCACTTTGGACGACGCCCGGGCCATCGCGAAGCTGGCGGCGGCGAAGGGCGTCAAGTGGTTCAGTTCCTCGTCCTTGCGCTACGCGGACTTCATCATTGACCTGAAGAAGAAAGGCCCAGTGAAGGGGGCGATGGTGTGGGGGCCAGGTCCGCTGGAGGCGCATCATCAGTTGGATTTGAGTTGATACGGCATCCACGCGATCGAGATGCTCTATACGCTGATGGGCACCGGCTGCGTGGAGGTGTCGCGCACGTACTCGGACGACGCCGAAATCATCACTGGCAAATGGAAGGATGGGCGCATCGGTACAGTGCGCACCCTGAAGCCCTACGGCGACTTCGGCGCGGTGGCGTTCTACGAGAAGGGCCTCGCCCAATCGCCCGAAAAAACGAAGTTTAGCTACGTCTCGCTGATGGAAAGGATCATTCCGTTTTTTGAGACCAAACAGGTGCCGGTAGACAACGCCGAGACCCTGGAGATGTTCGCTTTTATGGACGCGGCGCAAAGATCCAGGGCCGCCGGTGGGAAGCCCATGACTTTGCGCTAATCTAGCGGTTTGCATTCTCTCCAGCACTTCTTGTAAAAGGGTGTTGGAACTCATTTTTCAGGAGCCATGATTCATGCTTTGTCCCAAGTGCAATAGCGCGCTCGATTTCGAGGAAGACGAGATCGATATCGGCGACGAGTTTACCTGCGAGGAGTGCGGGGCCAACATCGCCGTAACGGATACCGACCCGCTCGAACTCGAGTTGTCCGACGATGACGACGAAGAGGAGGACGAAGACTTCGACGAGTTGGATGCCGACGACGACGAGGAAGAGGAAGAAGAGGACGAGGAAGAAGAGTGGTAATCCGCCGCCGGGCGGTACTCTTTTCGCTGGCCACCCCGCTGCTGGTGGCTCAGAAGGAAGAGCCGTATGCCCTCATCGCTGGTACGGTGTTTCGCCCCAACGGGACGTCCTTACCGGGCGTCGAGGTGGCGATCAGCGCGGTGCCTGCGGAAGAAGGCAAAAAGGCGAAGAAACCCAAGGTGCAGCGGCAAACGTCGAACCAGCGGGGAGAGTTCTCCTTCCGCGTTCCGGCCAAGCCCATGCGCTATACTTTGAGTGTTCGCACGTCCGGTTACAAACCGCTCGAGAAGACCGTGGAAGTGGCGGGCGACGAGCGCCAGGACGTCTCCCTGATGTTGGAATCTGGTACCTAAACACATGAAACTACTACTCGCGGCGATGGCGATCTTAACGAGCCTGCTGATCGCGCAGGGCCAGTACAACTCGAACAAGCCGCCGCCCTTCTTCAAGGGCGAAAAGCGAAAAGACGACGGCACCGTCCGGACCCTCCAAGGCACGGTGAAGCTGCCCGACGACTCCCCCATTGAGGCGGCCGTTGTGAAGCTGAAGAACGTAAAGACGCTGCAGGTGCGTTCGTTCATTACGAAGCCGGACGGCTCCTACCTCTTCGGTGGGCTGTCGACGAACGCGGATTACGAAATCTGGGCCGACCATGACGGGAAATCAAGTGAGACGCGCACGTTAAGCGTCTTTGACTCCCGCAAGATCGCCATTATCAACCTGAAGGTCGAACCGAAGAAAAGCGAGAAATAGTGATGCAGCGATGCTTATGGTTGCTGGTAGCCGCGGCGAGCCTGTTCGCCCAGGAGTTCAAGGTAGGCGGCAAGGTGGCCGACTTCTCCTTCAACGACCCCATCGGCCGCCCCGTAAAGTTCTCCAGCGTGCGGGGCGACGTCACCGTGGTCATGTTTATCTCGGTGCTCTGCCCGATTTCGAACGACTATAACGAGCGTATCGTGGCGCTCTACAATGACTATTCGGCCAAGGGCGTGAAGTTCGTTTTTCTGAACGCCAACGTGAATGAGTCGCCCACGCAAGTGATGGACCATGCCAAGCAGGCGGGCTTCCCGTTCCCCGTCCATCGCGACGCCGGCAACGTAGTGGCGGATCGCTTTGGTGCGCAGGTAACGCCGGAATCCTACGTGATCGACAAGGCCAATACGATGCTGTACCATGGCGCCATCGACGACGCTCGGAATCCGGCACGCGTGACGGTGAAGGGTCTGCGCGCGGCGCTTGACGCGGCCTTGGCCGGCACACCGGTTCAGGCGACCGAAACACGCGCCTTCGGGTGTACGATCAAACGGGTGCGGAAAACGACATGAAGCGACGGACTCTCTTAGCGGCTTTGCCCGGCGCGGCATTCGCCTTCCAGAATGACAAGCTCATCTCCATCGACGAAGCGGGCTACGCCAAGCTGATCGCGGCCCAAAAGGGCAAAGTGGTGCTGGTGAACTTCTGGGCCACCTGGTGCCAGCCTTGCCGCAAGGAGATGCCCGCGCTCGCCAAGCTCGCCACTCGCCTGGCGCCGAAGGGCATGGTGCTGGCTACCGTCTCCGCCGACGAGCCCGAGGACGAAGCCACCGCCCGCGCCTTCGTGCGCCAGAGCGGCATCAAGGGCCCGTCGTATTTGAAGCAGGTGAAGAACGACGATAAGTTCATCGCCTCGTTGGATCCCAAGTGGAGCGGTGCCCTGCCCGCCTTGGCCCTCTATGACCGTACCGGCAAAAAGGTGCGCGTCTTCATCGGCGAAGCCGATTTGGCCAAAGTCGAGGCGGACCTGTTGAAACTGCTCTAATGCCCCTGCTGCTGCGGCGCGGGTTTTATCTGCTGGCCGCCGTCGCGGCCGTACTCGCTATCGGGACCAGTGGCTTCATGTGGATTGAAGGCGCCGCCCCCTTTGATGCCTTTTACATGGCCCTCATCACCATGACCACGGTCGGCTACGGGGAGACGGTGCCCCTGGGCCAGGCGGGGCGTGTCTTCAACTCGTTCTATCTTCTGGTTAGCGTCAGCCTATTGTTCGCCTCCATTGGTGTTTTCACGCTCACCCTGGTCGAACTGCAGTTGGGCGATATGTTGGGTCAACGAAAGGTTCGCAAAATGATTAGCTCCCTGGAAGGACATTTCATCGTCTGCGGGCTGGGCCGGGTAGGCCGCGGCGCGGCCGACGAGCTACACCGTTCAGGCGTACCGTTCGTCATCGTGGACAAGAGCGACGACCGGGTGGAGCGCGCGATCAAGGCCGGTATGCTCGCCGTCTCCGCGGACGCCACCCGTGACGAAACGTTGCGCGAAGTGAACATAGATCAAGCACGCGGACTGATCGCCGCGTTGAGTTCGGACGCCGACAATCTCTTCCTGACCCTTTCGGCGAAGACCCTCAATCCCAAACTCTCGGTGTCGGCGCGGGTGAATGAGGAAGAAGCGGAAAAGAAGATCCGCCGCGCCGGAGCCGACGCCGTGATTGCGCCCTATAACTTCACCGGGAGCCGCCTGGCGCAAAGCATCCTGCGGCCGCACGTGTCCGAGTTCCTGAACTTCGCCACGCAGGGCTTTGGCGACGATGTGGCCATTGAGCAGGTGCGTGTGGAAGCCCATGCCGAGATGGTGGGGAAGAGCCTGCTGGAGTTGGGCCACCTGCGCAAGGACTTGGGTCTAATGGTGCTCGCCGTGCGCCAGTCGAACGGGCAGATGCTGATGAATCCACCCGCGGAGCATGTCATTCTGGCCGGAGACTATCTGATCGTGATGGGCGAATACAGCAAGCTGCGCAACTTCGAAAAACTCATGCGGTAGGCGCCCAATAGAAAAACCCGGCCGCGAGGCCGGGCTTTTCTTTTGGTAAACAACAGGGTCGCCCATGCACTGTGCGCATCATGACGGCCCGCATTACTGCGTACGAACCAGCCCCGAACGAAGTGAGGGGGTCGTAAAGGCTTAGTCGCCCATGCTGCCGACTTCTTCCTGCTTCACCGCCGGCTTGATGATCGGGAGCGGAATATCGGAAGCGGCGGGGGCGCCGAAGCCGATCTGCACCAGGCCCGCGCCCGGCTTCTCGCCCAGGACGTGCTCGCGGTAGAGCTTCTCCATCTTGGCGTTTTCGGCATCCTGCTGCTGCTTCAAGGCGCGAGCGCGGAGCTTCTCTTCGCGCGCCGTCTTGGCCACGCCGGTCTTGTCGAGATCGGTCTGGGCAGCCTGAGCCACCGCTTCGGCGTTGAGGATGAGCGAATGGTCCTTCGAGAGGAGGTCAACGTCCTTGCCGCCGGCGTAGATCTTGTGGCGGCCATGCTCCTCGTACCACTTGGTGAGCGTGGCGGACATGTGCATCTTCTCAACGATGTTGCGCCAGCCGACACCCGTGTTGTAGGCGCAGAAGCTGATCTCGCCTTCCTGGGTGGCGTAGGGGATGATGCACTGTTCGGTGCGGCGGAAGTCGTAGTTGAACAGATCCTGGAACCACATGCCGGCGATGAAGAGGAAGTTCCAACGGTCGTTGCGGCGCTTGTCGATATCCTCGCGGGTGCGGGTGCCGTCCACCTTGCCGTACGCGCGGCCAGTGGCGCCGAAGCACTTGTCGAACTTCTGCAACAGGTCCACGATCTTGAAATGCGTCGGAGCCTGGTAGGGATCGTAGTTGCGCATCAACGCGAGCGTGACGCCCACGATGTTGATCCACTTCGAGGTCCGCGAGGCGTCGTTGATCTTGGCAATGTCCTTGGCGAGACGATCAGCCTGGAGGAAGGCAGTGACCGGGGCGCGCTCCTTGGTTTCTTTGTCGATCATCACGGCCAGGCCGATGCCGCAGTTCGGGTGGCAGCCGCAGGAGAGCTGGCCCCAATCGCGGTTCGGGCCGTGTACGAGATCGGCGAAGTCAGAGAACGTCGACATGAAGGAGATGGGGAACCAATCGCGGGTGGGTTCGCCGATGCCATTCTGGTTCTTCACGTCGTGGGCGAGGTGGCTGAGCGTGTAGCGCTGGGCGGTGCGGCGCTCGTCGCTGACGGCCTCGTCGCGGCCCGTGAAAGAGACGGGCTGGAAGCTGATGAAGGGGATCTTCTTGGGGTTATCGAGCGCGAACTCGACGATGCGGCCCACCTGCTCATTGTTGATGCCGTTGATGATCGTGGTAACGGGGACGATGTCGACGCCGCCCGAGTAGAGGTTCTCGATGGCGCGCATTTTCACGTCGAACAGGTTGCCGACGGCGCGGTGCGAGTTGGGCGCGTTGCCGATGCCGTCGAACTGCAGGTACGCATAACGGAGGCCCGCTTCGGCGGCGGCGCGGGAAAACTCAGGGCTCTTGGCGAACTCAATGCCGTTGGTGGCAGCTTGCACCGAGCTATAGCCCACCTTGCGGGCGTAGCGGACGGCGTCCAGGAAGTAAGGCGAAAGCGTCGGCTCACCACCCGAAAACTGCACCGACATCTGGCGGCGCGGCTTAATCGTGATGGCGTTGTCGAGCATCGTCTTGATGTCGTCCCAGGTGAGTTCATGCACGAAGCCGACTTGGTTCGCGTCCATGAAGCAGGGGTCGCACATCATGTTGCAGCGGTTGGTAAGGTCGATGGTGAGCACCGAGCCGCGGCCGTGGGTGATGGTGGAAGAGCCGTGGTTGTGGAGCTTCTCGTCGTTGTGGGCGCGGATGTCGCGACCGGGGAAGACGTCTTCCAGGTGCTTGAAGAAGGCCTTGTCCATGGCCATCAAGTCTTCAAACTTGCCATGCGTCGGGCACTCTTTGACCATCCAGATCTTGCCGTCGCGCTCGATGATCTGCGCTTTGATCTCGCCGAGCTTGTCGTTCTTGAGGATTTCCACCGGCAGTTCGCCGTCGAGGATGCGCTTGCGGAGGTCAGGGATACACTTGGGGCAAAGAGAGTCGGTCGTGCGGGGCCAGCCCAGCGGGGGCTTCGTCTTTTGGTAGGACTTCAACAGCGGCTTATCGGACCACTTCGGCGTAAACGACGCCTTCTGATTGAAACTATTCAGCTTATCGAACACTACCCAGCCAGCGCGCGCGGCCACCACGGCCGCTTTTTCGACGATCTTAATGCCTTTGCCCATATTGGTACGGTTCCCTTTGACGCAAAATCTGTTCCCTAGGTAGAGGTACGCCTAAGGTTACACAAGGAGTCTAGAAAAAAAACGGGCCAAAAGCATCCGATTTGGCCCCAAAAGAGGGAACTAAGCCTTGAACGGCGAGAAATGGGGTTGAATGGGGATTCAGATAAGTGGTTGCTTTTGAGCCGTTTAGCCCTAGCGGCCCCAGCTGCGCTCGAGTACCACTTCGCCGCCGCGGCTCACGCGCACGCGGCGCTCCCACCGTTTGCCCGCCGGATTGAAGCGCAATTCCAGCTCTTCCTGGACAGGTCCATTGGCTGCTTGGATGACGATTTTGTAACGGCCGCCCGCTAGAGTGGCATCGAGAGGTCGGGGCGAACGCGGCGTCAGGTCGCCGATTTCCACCAGGCTGCCCTCAGCGATACGGTACTTCACCTGCCGTAGGTTGTAGCTGCCGCTGACGTGCGCCTGCAGCGCGACCCCGTTTTCGTTGCTGGAATTGCCCAGGTCTAGGTAGGCGAAGCCGTCCCCGCCGGTCACCTCGGCCACCCGCTGCACGGCTAAGTCCTTCAATTGGCTGCTTTGATCGAGCAGTTTGCGCTGCAGGTCCGTGTTCAAAGCCTGCGCCCGCGCGGACTCCTCGCGCAATTTGGCCAATTCGGCACGGGTTCGCGTGAGTTCCGTCTCCTGCGCGGCGATTTTCGCCAACGACTGTCCGAGTTGGTCCTGAATGCCGAACGTGACCCGGTTCGCCCGCAGGCCCTGGAAACTAGCCACCAACGCGCCCGCGACGCCCAGGATGCCGAAAATCAAAGAGATGGCCGTGCGGCGCTGCTTCACCCAACTGCGATCCGGATGGAGGCTGACGAAAACGCCCAGCAGCGTCATGCCGGCCAGGGCCACGACAGAGAGGAACAGCAAGGCGTCCACGGAGAGGCGGCCCAGGGTGAAAGCAAAGGACGCGATCGACAGAAGTCCGAGCACCACCCCCAGCACGACTTGATACGCGGCGTGCTTAGAATTCATCTCAGCAGGTTAACATACCCTCGCTTGCGGGGGTATGCGGCCCTCATTCTAGGCAAGAACGCCGGGTAGACGTCCGGTGCTGTCCGCGAAGCGCTCCACGGGAGCGCCGAGCACATCCAGCAGGCTGACGTAGAGATTCGAAAGCGGCGTGTCCGGCCCGTAGGAAAGATGCTGACCGGTGGCGAGACGTCCGCCACCGCGGCCGGCCAGCAGCAGCGGCAGATTGTGCGGATCATGCTTGTTGCCATCGCGGAAGCCGCTGCCGAAGAGAATCGCGGAATGGTCGAGTACGGTACCCTCGCCTTCCCGCATCCCTTGCAGCTTCTGCAGGAGGTAGGCGTATTGGGCGACGTGCCAACGATTGATGAGCTGATACTGGCGCAGGTTTTCGGGCTGGTTCTCGTGGTGCGAGATGGAGTGATGGCCGCCCTTCACGCCGTCGACGAAGGAGAAATTCTGATTGCTCACTTCGTTGCCGAAAATGAAGGTGACGATGCGCGTCGAGTCGCTTTGGAAGGCGAGCGCGATCATGTCGAGCATCAGGCGGACGTGATCGGCGTAGTCCTTGGGTTGGGCGGGTGGCTTGTCTGCGGCATTCAGCGCAACGCGCGGCTTCCACGGCGTCGTTTGCGGGCGGCTGGCGCGGGCGAGACGGTCTTCGAGGCCACGGACCACGGACAGGTACTCGTCCAAGCGAATCCGGTCCGCTTGGCCGAGCTTGCCGCGGAGTTGCTTGGCGTCGTCGAGCACGCCGTCGAGCAACTGACGGTCCTGCGTGGCGGTATCCGTGTTCTGGCTGCCCGCATGGAAGAGCCGCTCAAAGACGAGATGCGGATTCACCTCACGCGCCAGCGGCGTCGTCGGGCTGCTCCACGCAATGTGCGAACCATACACGCGTGTGTAGCCGACGTTCTTGTCGACACCGGTGGTGACGGGCAGAATGCCCAATTCAAGCGAAGCGATCGGAGTCTTCTGGCCGGTGGTTTGCGCGGCCACCTGGTCCATGGAGATGCCATTGCAATTGATGTCCACGCCGAGCGTCTTGGTGACGGTGGTGCTCGTGAGGAAACCCGACATCTTCACATAGTGCCCGTCGCCGCCGACGCTGGCCTGGTTCCACAGGTTGGTGAGCACCATCAGCTGGTCCTTCAGGCCGGCGAGTGGCTCCAGCGTGGGGGTGATGGTGAAATTGCGCCCGGTTTCGGGGGGAGTCCAGGTGTCTTCGCGGACGCCATTGGGCATGTAGAGTGCCGCAAAGCGCACCGGCGGCGGTGCGGACATGGCTTCGAGCCAGGGCAGACCCAGCGACATCCCCATGCCCTTGAGCAGGGTCCGGCGAGCGAGTGGCGTATGGCGTAGCGGCATATTTCTCCTAAGGCAAGGGCGTTTTCTTGAGGGGCGGGGTTACCGCCGTAGCCGGCTGCTGCCGGAAGGGCACGCTGGCGACAATGCTGTGGATCAAGGTCTGGCCGCGATAGCCGTCGCGCGCGACTTCGCCCAGAATCTGATCGACGGCGCAGGCGTCCTCGCGATTCAGACCTCGGCCCAGCGCGAAGCCCAGCAGCTTCGTCGTCAGGTTGCGCAGGAAAAGATCCTGGCGCGCGAGCAAAGTCTGCTTCAACCCTTCCGGACCAGTGAAGCGCGTGCCATCGGGCAGTTCGCCGGCGGTATCGAGCGGCAGGCCATTATCGGTGGTGCGCCAAAGCCCGAGGACGTCGTAGTTTTCGAGCGCGAAGCCGAGCGGGTCCAGCCGATTGTGGCAGGAGGCACAGGTCGGATTCTGCCGGTGCAACAGCAACCGGGCGCGTAGGGTGGTGGGCGTCTCGCCCGCGTGAGCCGGCAAAGGCGGCACGTTCGGCGGTGGGGGCGGCGAAGGCGTCCCCAGCATCGCGTCGAGGATCCATTTGCCGCGCAGGACGGGGCTGGTGCGATTCGGATAGGATGACACGGCGAGCACGGCGGCCATGCCGAGCAGTCCGCCGCGGTGCGTGTCCGGCGGCAGTTGCACGCGCTTCGGCTGCTGCCTCAGCTTCTCCTCAAGCTTGATGCCGTAATGCTTCTGCAGCTTGTTCGTCAGGAAGGTGAAGTCCGAATCCAGCAGGTTCAGCAGGGAGAGATTTTCGCTCAGCAACTCTTGAAAGAAGAGGATGGGCTCGTAACGCATGCCGCTCTGAATCTCGGCGTCGTAGAAGGCCGGATAGAGCTTCGCGTCGGGCTTGATGTCGCGGCCGAGCTCGCGGGTGCCCAGCCATTGCTCGACGAAGTTCTCGGCGAAGTCGCGCGACTTCTGGTCCTTCAGCAGCCTCACCGCTTGCTCCCGCAGCACCGCCGGATCGCTCAGCTTGCCCTGCGCGGCCAGGCTGAAGAGGGTGTCGTCCGGCATGCTGCCCCACAGGAAATACGAGAGGCGCGAGGCGAGCGCATAGTCCGGCACCGGGCGCGCAATCGGGCTGGGATCTTCAAAGCGAAAGAGGAAATGCGGGGACAGCAGGATGCCCTGCAGCGTATAGGCGATACGGCTATCGAAGCTGCCCTTCTGCCGCCGAAAGACGCCCAAGTAGCGCTCCACCTCGTCCGGCGTGGCGGGGCGGCGGAAGGCGCGGGGCAGGAAATGGACGATCACGTCGTGCGCCGCGTCTTCGGCGCTCAGTTTCGCGCTCGGCTCCCTCGTCAGAAACTTCGCGCGGGACTTCGCGTCCTTCAGTCCGTAGTCGATGCCTTCTTTCGCAGCGGCCAGGTACTTCTCGGCGTGCAGCGGCGACAGAAACAGCGTTTCCGCGGCATTGTCGAAGCCCTCGCCACCCGCGCCGTCCGCAGGCAGATTGTGGCCGGCGTCGATGGGGATGCCGAGCAGGTCGCGTAGCGTCGCGCCATACTCATAGCGATTCAGGCGGCGGATGGGGGCGGGACGAGGCTGAATGCCGTCGGCGCAAGCGGCGGTGCGCAGAGTGCTCTCGAGCGTGCTGACGAACTGCTCGCGCGCCGCGGCGGTGGGTGCCTTGGCGCCGTTGGGCGGCATGTCCCCGTCGCGGACGCGCTGCAGGACGCGGCTCCAGGCGCGCTGATTGTCGTCCGCCAAGTCCTTCACGGCGAAGCCGCCCGCGGGCTTGGCGCCTTGGTGGCAGCCGCCGCAATACTGGGCGACAAACGGGTTAGTCGCCGCGTGGGCGGCGGTGAGCAGGACCGGTAGATACCAGCGCGGATGCATTGCGTTAAGGATAGTTTATCGCGATTGACATAAGATATTGGCATGCGGATTCACTTTGCGGCCCTCTGGCTTCCGGCGCTCACCCTCGCCGCTGACTTCAACCGCGACATCCGGCCCATTTTGTCTGATCGCTGTTTCTCCTGCCACGGACCCGACGAGGCGAACCGCAAAGCGAACCTGCGCTTGGATACCGAGGCCGGAGCACGTCCCGTGCTCGCCAAGATCGTGGAGCGCGTCACCAGCGAGAAGAAGGGGCTGCGGATGCCACCGGTTTCCACGGGCGCGGCCTTAACTGCGGGCCAGGTGGATTCGCTGAAGCAATGGATCGCCGATGGCGCCCCGTGGCAAAAGCATTGGAGCTTCCTGCCTCCCGCCAAGCCTGTGGGCTGGAGCATTGACGCTTTGGTGCAAGCGCGGCTCCAGCGGGAAGGCTTGTCACTGTCGCCTCCCGCGCCGAAGGCCACTCTTCTCCGACGTGTCTCGCTAGACTTAACCGGCCTGCCACCGACGCCCGAGGAGGCCGAAGCTTTTTTGCGGGATGATTCTCCCGGGGCTTACGAGCGCGTCGTCGACCGCCTGCTGGCGTCGCGCCGTTACGGTGAGCGCATGGCGATCCGTTGGCTCGATGCCGCGCGCTACGCCGATACGAATGGCTATCAGACGGATGCCGAACGCTCCATGTGGCGTTGGCGCGATTGGGTGATTGAGGCCTTCAACAAGAACATGCCGTTCAATCAATTCACGATTGAGCAGTTAGCCGGCGACTTACTCCCGAATCCCACCCGTGACCAGATCATCGCCACCGGCTTCAATCGCAACCATCGCGCCAACGGCGAAGGCGGTAGCATCGGCGAAGAGTTTCTGGTGGAGTACGCGATTGACCGTGTGGAAGCTACCTCGACGGTGTGGCTCGGCCTAACGCTCGGCTGCGCGCGTTGTCACGACCATAAGTACGATCCCTTTACGCAGCGCGAATTTTATTCGATGTTCGCTTTCTTCAATAATCTGCCGGAGAAGGGGAAGGTATTCAAATACGGAAACTCGCCACCGTTGATTCAGGCACCGACTCGGGAACAAGAGTCGCGCTGGGCGGTGTTGACGGCGGCGGCGGAGTCCGCGGAGCGTAAGTTCCAGGCTTTGCGTCCGGAAGTCACTCGCTCCGTAGCGGCTTGGGAGAAAAACGCGGGTCCCGTGTCGGACTGGGTGCCAAAGCGCAAGTTACTTTGGGAGCAAGGCCAGCCGCAGAGCTTCGACGGCAAACGTGCCCAGGAATTCGGCGACATCGCGCCGCTCGGTTACTACGATCAATTTACGCTGGCGGCCTGGGTGAAGCCGCAGTCGCCGGATGGCGCGATTCTCACTCGTACCAGCGACAAAGAAGAAGAGGCCGGCTACGGAGTTTATCTCAAGCAGGGCAAGGTGCAGGTGAACTTTATCCTACGCTGGCTCGACGATTGCCTGCGCGTCGAAAGCGCGCAGACCCTGCCGCTGGGTGAGTGGTCACACGTCGCCGTCACTTACGATGGCTCGCGCGAAGCCAAGGGGATTCGCCTCTACGTCGACGGCCAGGAAGCGAAGCTCAACGTCGTGGTGGATGACCTCAACCAGGACTTTGCCACGAAGGATCCGCTACGCCTGGGCGCCGGCAGCGGACTGCGCTTCACGGGCGAGATTTCCGGCGCGCGCATCTACCGCGACGCGCTAACTCCCGACGAAGCTGGCGTGCTGGGTACGCCTCGTAAGTTGAGCGACATTCTGGCGTCAACGAATCGGTCGCCGGCGGAAGCGCGCAAGTTGGAGTGGGCGTTTCTCGATAGCTATGCCCCAACTGGCTTACAAACGGTTTGGCGCGAGTATTGGCGCACGCGAGACGAGTGGCGCGAGTATTCGGCGACGCTGCCCACGGTGATGATCATGCAGGAGCGTCCCGAGATTCGCGAAGCGCACATCTTGCGTCGTGGCGCCTATGATCAGCCCGGCGACCGGGTCAGCCGGGCTTTGCCGCAGGTGCTGGCGCCGGGCGCGCAGACTACCAATCGCTTGCAATTGGCCCAATGGCTCGTCGGCCGTCAGAATCCCCTCACCGCCCGGGTGACCGTAAATCGCTTCTGGCAGATGCTTTTCGGCACCGGGATCGTCAAAACCGTCGAAGACTTTGGGTCACAAGGCGAGTGGCCCACGCATCCCGAGTTACTCGATGGCCTAGCCGTCGAATTTATGGATTCCGGCTGGAACGTCAAGCAAATGCTGAAGACGATGGTGATGAGCCGGACTTACCAGCAAAGTTCCCGCGTGACGCCGGACTTACTCGCGCGCGACCCCGAGAATCGGCTGTACGCCCGCGGACCGCGCTTTCGCTGGCCCGCCGAAGTCGTGCGCGACCAGGCACTCGAAGTATCCGGACTGTTAGTGGAAAAGCTCGGCGGCCCGTCTGTAAAGCCCTATCAGCCCGAGGGCCTCTGGGCAGAGCTCTCCGGCGGAGTCGATTACTCGCGCGACAAGGGCGAGAACCTCTACCGGCGCAGTTTATACACTTACTGGAAACGCGCGGTGCCGCCGCCAGGCATGATGACGTTTGACGCCGCGGGCCGGGAAGCCTGCGTGGTACGCGAGAATCGTACGAATACCCCGCTCCAGGCCTTGGCATTGATGAACGACGAGGCTTACCTCGAAGCGGCGCGTAAGTTAGCCGAACGCATGCTGGGCGAAGGTGGCTCGACTGAGGAGAGCCGTCTGCAGCGCGGCTTTGCGCTGGCCCTGCTGCGCGCGCCCGCGGCGCGCGAGTCCAATGTGTTACTCGCCAGTCTGCATCACTATCGGGATCGCTACGAGACGGATCCGGCGGCAGCCACGAAGTTACTCGCGCACGGCGATTCACCCGTCGGGAGTAAATGGAAACAGCCGGAGCTAGCCGCCTGGACCATGTTGGCCAGCTTGTTACTCAACTTAGACGAAACGGTGACCAAAGAATGAACCCGACCCGCAGATACCTCTTCTCGCGCGGCGCCCACGGATTGGGTATCGCCGCTCTGGGCTCGCTCCTCCAGAAGGACCTTGCCGCCGAGGGGACGTTTCCGAATTTCACCCCCAAAGCCAAGCGGGTGATTTATCTCTTCCAAAGCGGCGCTCCCTCACAGCATGATTTGTTCGATTGGAAGCCCAAGTTAGCCAAGTTACAAGGGCAAGAGCTGCCGGACTCGGTCCGCCAGGGTCAGCGACTAACTGGCATGACGGCCACGCAAGCCAGCTTCCCGATCGCGCCCACCATCTACGATTTTCAACAACACGGACAAAGCGGCGCCTGGATGAGTAACTTGCTGCCGCACCTGGCCAAGCGCACCGACCAGCTTACCTTCATCAAGAGCATGCACACCGAGGCCATCAATCATGACCCGGCGATCACTTTCTTCCAGACCGGCTTCCAGTTAGCCGGCCGCCCCTCCATTGGTTCCTGGCTCGCCTATGGGCTCGGCAGCGACAACAAAGACCTGCCCGCCTTCGTCGTGATGGTGTCGCAGGGCACGGGTAATTTAGCGGACCAGCCTTTATACGACCGGCTATGGGGCTCCGGCTTCCTGCCTACCCGTTACCAGGGCGTGAAGTTCCGCTCCATCGGCGACCCCGTACTGCACATACAGGACCCCGCCGGCCTGGATCGCCCCGGTCGCCGCCGCTTCGTCGACGACCTCGCCAAGCTCAACGAGATGAAGCTCGAAGAATATGGCGACCCCGAGATCGGCACACGCATCGCGCAGTACGAAATGGCCTACCGGATGCAGGCGTCCGTGCCGGACTTACTCGACTTGAAGAAAGAATCCGCCGCTACCTTGGCCCTCTACGGACCCGAAGTAAGTAAGCCCGGCACGTTCGCCTACAACTGCTTACTCGCGCGGCGACTCGCTGAGCGCGGCGTGCGGTTTATTCAGCTCTTTCATCGCGGCTGGGACCAGCACAATACCCTGCCCAAGCAATTGCCGAATCAATGCCGCGACGTGGATCAACCCTCGGCCGGCTTACTCGAAGACTTACAGCAACGCGGCTTACTCGACGACACGCTAGTCGTCTGGGGCGGTGAATTCGGCCGCACCGTCTATTGCCAAGGTAAGTTGACGGCCGACAATTACGGCCGTGACCATCATCCGCGCTGCTTCACCATGTGGCTGGCCGGTGGCGGGACGAAGCCGGGAATTACGCACGGCGCTACGGACGACTTCTCTTACAACATCACCGCCGACCCAGTCCACGTGCATGACCTGCACGCGACCATTCTGCATCTCCTGGGCGTGGACCACAAGCAATTGACCTTCAAATACCAGGGCCGGCACTTCCGCCTCACCGACGTGCATGGCGAAGTGGTGAAGGCTGTTCTCAGCTAGTGCTCCGACCGCCCAGTAAGAAGCCCAGCAAAAATGTGTTGCCTGCGGTCTTGGATCTTTTAACGAACCCCGACCGTAAGGGAGGGGATGGTCTTGCGATTTCATTGGCCAATAAGTCCAATAAAATCAAATACATGCAGGAATGTGCCCCCAGGCCAAACATCCCCTCCCTTACGGTCGGGGTTCGTTGTGGGCACGTCTGCGATTTTTTCTGAGCTTCTCAGCGATGGGGCACGTTCTAGTATCCCGGCACATTTTTGCTAGGCTGCTGAGCGGAGAGGCACGTTTCGACTCCTTCCTGCGAGAACCCCAGCAAAACATGCATATCTTGCCTGCGCGGTCCCATCACTTAACGCGATAAGCTCTCTCAATCGCAACCGGCATTTTGGGCAGTACGAGTCCCACTAAAGTAAGTTACAAACCACACGGTCACGGCCTTAGGCCGTTGCTTTACGCAGCGCCTCTAGCTTGGCCAACGCCGCACCCGAATCGATTGACTGCGCCGCGCGCCAAGCGCCGTCGCGATAGTTTTCCGCCAAACCGCAGGCCACCAGCGCGGCTGCCGCATTGATGCGAACGATCTCCCGGCGTGGCCCGGCGGCGCCTTGTAGAATCTCCAGAGCCAAAGCCGCATTCACCGCCGCGTCGCCACCGGCCAGGGCGGAGAGCGGCGCTTCACTGACGCCGAAGTCGTCCGGCTTCAGCATGTGTTCTTTCACCTGCCCGTCATGCACCTCGAAGGCCCAGCTTAAGCCGGAGAGCGAGATCTCGTCCAGGCCGTCGGCGCCGTGGACTACCAGGCTGCGACGCGTCCCCAGCAGCGCCAGCGCCTGCGCCATCATCTTCGCCACCGCGTAGGATGGCGCGCCGACGAGTTGATAGGGCGCGCTGGCTGGGTTCGATAGCGGACCCAGAAAGTTGAAGACCGTTCGCAGCTTCAGTTCTCGGCGCAGGGCTTGCACGTGCCGCACGGCGGGATGATGCTGCGGCGCGAATAGGAACGCGACGCCCGCTTCGCGCAGGCAGCGCTCATTTTCCTCGGCCGTTAGTCCAACCCGGACGCCGAGCGCCTCCAGCACATCCGCGCTGCCGGTTTGCGACGAAAACGAGCGGTTCCCGTGCTTCGCCACCACGGCTCCTGCACCGGCTACCACCAGCGCGACCACGGTAGAAATGTTAAATGTTCCCAGCCCGTCGCCGCCGGTGCCGCAGGTATCGAGCAGCGGCTGAGCGTCGCAGTGGACGGGGATCAGGTGGGCGCGCATGGCTTCGGTGAAGCCGGCAAGTTCTTCGGCCGTCTCGCCTTTGATCCGCAGCGCGACCAGCAGCCCGGTAATCTGCGCCGCGCTCTCGGTGCCCGCGAGTATGCGCTCCATCGCCGCGCGGGCCGTCGCGCGGCCCAGCGAGTGGCCACGCAGCAAAATCGATAGTTCGTCGTCGAGCGCCATGTTATCCTGATAACTTAGCGGGTTCGCCGGGAAAAGCCAAGTGCGAATTGCTATTGAGTCCGTCACAATCCAATGAAAATCCACGAGTATCAGGCCAAAGCAATCCTGGCCAAATACGGCGTCCCTGTGCCGCGCGGGGAAGTTGCCTTCACGGCCGAAGAGGCCTACGCTGCGGCGGAACGAATGGGCGCACCCTGTGTCGTAAAGGCGCAGATTCATGCCGGTGGCCGCGGTAAGGGCGGCGGCGTAAAAGTTGCAATGGACCTCGCCAAAGCCAAAGAGGCCATTGACCGGATCCTCGGCATGACCCTGGTTACCCACCAGACCGGACCCACCGGCCAACTTGTGAAGCGCTTGCTGATCGAAGAAGGGCTGCCGATCGAAAAGGAATTCTACATCGGCATCACGCTCGATCGGGCAATCGGCAAGAACATCATGATGGCCTCCACCGAAGGCGGTATGGAGATCGAAGAGGTCGCCGAGCATTCGCCCGAGAAAATCCTGCGCGAAGTGATCGAGCCGGGCATCGGCCTGGGCGCCTATCAGGCCCGCAAGATCGCCTTCGCGCTGGGCATTCCCGCCGCGGCGATCGGCGCGGCCGTGAAGTGCTTGCAGGCGCTCGCCAAGGCCTACGAGGACATGGACGCCTCGCTCGCCGAAATCAACCCGCTCATCCTCACCAAGGACGGCCGCGTGATGGCGCTCGACGCGAAGATCAACATCGACGACAACGCCATGTTCCGCCACAAGGACTTTGCCGGCCTCCGCGACGAAGCCGAGGAAGACCCGCTCGAAGTAGAAGCCTCGAAGTTCTCGCTCAACTACATCAAGCTCGATGGCACGGTCGCTTGCATGGTGAACGGCGCCGGCCTCGCCATGGGCACCATGGACATCATCAAGTATTCGGGCGGCTCGCCGGCTAACTTCCTCGACGTCGGCGGCGGCGCCACCGAGGACCAGATCAAGAACGCCTTCCGCATCCTGCTCAGCGACGCGGGCGTGAAGGCGATCTTCATCAACGTCTTTGGCGGCATTCTGCGCTGCGACGTGCTCGCCAACGGCGTCGTCAACGCGGCGCGCGCCCTGGGCGTGCAGATCCCGATTGTGGTGCGCATGGAAGGCACCAACGTCGAACTCGGACAGCAGATTTTGCGCGAGTCCGGTTTGAATTTCACCATCGCCGACGGCATGAAAGATGGCGCGGAGAAAGTAGTGGCCCTCGCAAAATGAGCGTTCTCGTCAATAAAAATACCCGCCTGATGGTCCAGGGCTTCACCGGCGACCAAGGCACTTTCCACGCGAAGCAGTCGCTCGACTACGGCACCACCGTCGTCGGCGGCGTCACGCCCGGTAAGGGTGGCTCGCAGCATCTCGGGCTGCCCGTCTTCAACACCGTCGCCCAAACCGTGAAGGACACCGGCGCCAACGCCACCGTCATCTTCGTGCCGCCGCCCTTTGCGGCCGACGCGATCATGGAAGCCGTGGACGCCGGAATCGAACTCGCCGTCTGCATCACCGAAGGCATTCCGATCGCCGACATGATCAAGGTGAAGCAGTTCATGCAAGGCCAAAAGACGCGCCTGATCGGGCCGAACTGCCCCGGCGTCATCACGCCCAACGAGTGCCGCATCGGCATCATGCCGGGCCACATTCATTTGAAGGGCAACGTCGGCATTGTGTCGCGCTCCGGCACGCTCACTTATGAGGCCGTCGGCCAGCTCACGAAGCTGGGCATCGGCCAATCCACCTGCATCGGCATCGGCGGTGACCCCGTCAACGGCACCAACTTCGTCGATTGCCTCACGCTCTTCAACCACGACCCCGACACCCACGCCATCATCATGATCGGCGAAATCGGCGGCGACGCCGAGGAGCAGGGCGCGGCTTACATCAAGGCCCACGTGAAGAAGCCCGTCGTCGGCTTCATCGCCGGCCAAACGGCCCCTCCCGGCCGCCGCATGGGCCACGCCGGCGCTATTGTCTCTGGTGGATCCGGCAAAGCTTCGGACAAGATGGCCGTGATGGCCGCCGCCGGCATCAGCGTCTGCCAGAGCCCTGCCGATTTGGGCACGACGCTAAAAGGAAAACTGTAAATGCAACACACATTCGCGATCATCAAGCCGGACGCTGTGGCCAAGGGCCACATCGGCGCCATTCTCTCCATCATCCAGAAGGAAGGCTTCACGGTGAAGGCCATGCGCATGGCTCGCCTCTCGAAGCACGAAGCCGAAGGCTTCTACGCCGAGCACAAGGAACGCGGCTTCTTCGGCTCGCTCGTCACGTTCATGACGGAAGGCCCCGTCGTCCTGCTCGCCCTGGAGCGGGAAGACGCGGTAGCTCACTGGCGCAAGGTGATGGGCGCCACGAACCCGGCCAACGCTGACGAGGGCACGGTCCGCAAGCTGTTCGCCGAAAGCATTGAGCGCAACGCCAGTCACGGGTCGGACTCGCCGGCCTCGGCGGCGCGGGAGCTCGGCTACTTCTTCCGCTCTTACGACCTCAGCTAATCACAGTTACAAGAACGTGTGGGAACTTACCCGGAAGAACGCCGCCAGTTTACTGGCGGCGTTCTTGCCTATTTTCGCCCCGCCCCCCGGCGCGTCATGAGGGCAAGAAACACCCCGAATTGCTGCCGTGCCGGCAAGCCCGGAACGAAGTGACGGGTCCCATTATAATCAATAGGTTACGGGACGATAGTCACCGGCTCATCCCGCGCAAATCGGCTCAGATCGAAGTTGCTGAAAGCGGACGAATGCGGGCGTTCTACTCATCAAAAGCGTTGGACGCTGCTGTACTTGCGGCCGACAGGTCAAAGCGGGGTTGGTAGGCGCCACCCGTAAGGGCAATGGTTTCCGCCCACAGTCGGCGAAACGACTCGAGAGACCCGCATAGTTCGTCCGCGGTTCGCCCCGGTTTCGAGAGTATCCCAGCGATTCGCGCCATACAGTCACTCGGCGCAATGGGAAACTGGTCAACAATTTGCCGTACATGCTTGTCGTTCAGGAAATACTCCTCGTTCAAGGCAAAGATGGCCTGGACGAGAAACTGGGCGGCACGGCTCAGACAGCCAGCAGCATTGTAAACGTCGCCGGAAGACGCAGAGCCATCACAGGACCAAAGGCTGAACTCCGCACCCCACAAACTCTCTTGCGTGATACTGTCCTTCAATCGCTTGGGGTACGCGGCCACGGACTCCTTAAGCTTGGCCATCTCCCCGTCGGGATCATAAAGCGGCACGCAGTATCGAGTCTCTCCGAAATAGATCACGCTCCGGAAACCGAACGGAGGCTGCTGGTCGTAGTCGTGCCGGCAAACGCCCAGGCGACCCTCGGCAATCACCGCCTGGACCTGGTCCAGGTTTCGGTACACCAGGTCCACTTTCGTTGCGGGTGTCTGGATCCAGGCTCCGCCATTCACCCACGGTCCCCAGCCATATAAATCGGTCACGACGGGGATCGAGCCCGGAGTGCGGATCGCCTCGGCCACCCTCCGCACCTCCGGCACCGCCAACGGCGCCGCCGCCCGGTAGTAGATCCCGATGTCGAGGTCGGAGGACGCTACGGCAACACCCCGAGCATAGGATCCGCCCAAGACAATCGCCACCACGTTGGATACACCCTGTAGGGCTTGCACCGCCGCATACAGGACTTCTTCTTTCTCCTGCGGCATCTGAACCAGTTTCGCGGACATCCCATGCATTATCCAACATCGTCACTGTTACAATCCAAGCATGAGCCCCTTGCCCGCCGCTCAACTTCAGGGACACGCGCGGATCGATGCGCGTAGCCTCGCGATGCATCGGGCCATCGCCGCCAAGCTGATCGCCGACCCGGCATTGCTCGCCATCGCGTACGACAATATTGAGCGCTGGAGCGCCACCGCCAGCCACGCGCAACCCTATTTGGACGCCTGGGGTGAACTGCTGGACAGACCCATCGCCGAGCTCGCGGCTCTGATCCAGGAAGATAGCGAGCACATGCGTTCCATGCGGCAGAACAGCCCCTTTGCCGGCGTGCTGAGTCCTCGGGAGCGATGGGAGATCTATGACGCGTTTGCAACTGGAACACGTGATTCGCGCGGCGGGGACGATCGCGGATGACGACCCATCCGCGAGATCGTTGCCGCGAGGATCCTCCGTTATTTTGATTGGCCGTAGTTGGTTCGCCGAGCTTTCAAGCACCGTAAAATGCCCCCGCCGCCGGTCCCCCGCATCTGAACGACTGTGCGCAACCTCATCCTCGTCCTCGGTGATCAGCTTGACCGCCAGTCAGCCGCCTTTGACGGCTTCGACCCCCAGCAGGACCGCGTTTGGATGGCCGAGGTTTACGAGGAGTCGACGCATGTTTGGAGCCATCAGGCCCGCATCGTCCTCTTCCTCAGCGCCATGCGCCACTTCCGCGACGAACTCCGGTCGCGTGGCTTCACCGTCGAGTACACGCGGCTCACAGCGGGCTCCCTCGCGGAGGCCCTCAAGAAAGACGTCGCGAAGCTGAAGCCCAAGTCGCTCGTTCTGGTGGAGCCCGGCGACTACCGTGTGCGCGAGTCCTTAGTGAAAGCGTTCCCCAAAATCGAAATCCGCACGGACCGGCACTTCTTCAGCACTGTCGCCGAGTTCGCCGAACACGCCGAAGGGCGCAAGCAACTGCGCCTGGAGTACTTCTACCGCGAACTCCGCCGCCGTCACAGAGTGCTGATGGACGGCAACCAGCCCGAGGGCGGCGAGTGGAACTACGACTCCGACAATCGCGAAAGCTTCGGCAAACAAGGCCCCGGCCTGCTACCGCGCGCGGAGGACTTCCCGCCCGACGCCCTCACGCGCGAGGTGATCGCCGAAGTCCAGGGCGCGTTTGCGCAGCATCCGGGCGAACTCGGCCACTTCAATTGGCCCGTCACGCCCGAGGACGCCCGCCGCTCCCTGCGCGACTTCATCGATCAGCGCCTCCCGCAGTTCGGCCGCTATCAGGACGCCATGTGGACCGGCGAGCCTTTCCTGCATCATTCGCGCCTGGCGGCCGCGCTCAATCTGAAGCTGCTCGACCCGCGCGAAGTCGTTGCCGGCGCCGAGGAGGCCTATCGCCACGGCCACGCGCCCCTGGCCGCTGTGGAAGGCTTCATCCGCCAGATCCTGGGCTGGCGCGAGTACGTCCGCGGCATCTACTGGCACTTCATGCCCGCTTACGCCGAAGGCAATGCACTCGACGCGCACGCGGACCTGCCCAAATTCTATTGGACCGGCGACACGGAGGCCGTCTGCCTGCGCGAAAGCATCGGACAAACGCTGCAACACGGCTACGCGCATCACATCCAGCGGCTGATGGTCACCGGCCTGTACGCCTTGCTGCTCGGTGTCGAACCGCGTCAGATTCACGAGTGGTACCTGGCCGTCTACGTCGACGCCGTCGAATGGGTGGAACTGCCGAACGTCATCGGCATGTCGCAATTCGCCGATGGCGGATTGATGGCGTCGAAGCCCTACGCCGCCACCGGTAAATACATCCAGCGCATGAGCAACTACTGCAACGGCTGCCGCTACGATCCGGCAGAAGCCACGGGCGATCGCGCCTGTCCCTTCACGACCCTTTACTGGGATTTCCTCTTGCGCAATGAGTCCCGTCTGCGCCAAGTGCCCCGCATGGAGATGCAACTGCGGAATCTGGTCCGCTTGAGTGACGAACGCCGCGCGGCGATCCGTACGCAAGCCGCCAGACTCACTTCGCCTTAGGCGGCCCTGCGGCGGGCGGCACTGCGGCGGGCGCCGCCGGACGCCGCACCTGCTCGAAGTAATGCTGCACGTAGTCCTGATACAGCAACGGCACTTCGTCGCGGTGGATCTCGCCGCCGCTGTTCGAGTAACTGCCAGTCTTTTGCGAGTAAGCCGTGCGCAACTGCTGGCTCTTCGACGAATTCACTTCCACCATCACTTCGCCGCTTTGCTTCTCGGCCCGCTTGCCGATGATTTCCGAGAGCTTGCCGAGCGCCTCTTGCTGCGCGGCGAGTTTCACGTCCTTCTGCCCGTCCTGCTGGCCCGTGCCGCTCTTGGGGTCGTTATTCTGCTGCGGCTGATTGCTGTCGCTGCCGCCCTTGCCCTGCGACGTCTGCTGCTTGCCTTCGCCCTCGCCCTGCTGGTCGGACGCCTGGTCCGCCTGCGCTTGTTGGTCATTGGGCTTGCCCTGCTGATTCTGCGCACCCTTCTGGCCTTCCTTGTTGCCCTGCTTCCCTTCCCCCTCGCCCTGGCCGTCCTTTTTGCCGTTCTTCGCCTGCTGCTCGCCGCCCTTGGGTTGGCTCTTCATCTTGTTCATCAGATTCTGGAAGGCGTCCCGCATCTTGTCCATCATGCTGCTGTTCTCGCCGCCGCTCTGATTCTTGGCGTTCGCGGGGGACTCGTTTTTCTGCGTGTCCGGCTTGCCTTCCGGCGATCCACCTTCCTTGCTGGCGCCGCCTTCCTTCTGCTCGCCCGGCGATCCCTTCTCGCCTTCGCCCGGCCCCTCGGACTCCTCCTGGCCCTTCTCGCCCTTAAACGGTTCCGCGCCCTGGTTATCCACCTCCGGCACGCCAATCGTCTTCAGCACATCCTTCGGAGCCTCGCCAATCGCCTCAGCCTGGTCCTTCGGATCCTCGGCCGAATTCGGCGTGGGCGGCAGTTGCGGATTGTTCGGAGACGGCGATTGGCCCGGCACGTTCTTGCGCAGTTCGGCTAATTCTGTGTTCCCGGAGCCAAACAGATCCACCAGCCCGGGCACCATCGGCGACGACAAATCGAGCCGCGAGGAGAAGCCGTAGCGTACAGCCACCAAGCCGGTAAATGCCGCGAAGATCAATCCGGCCACATAGGTGACGCGGCGTACGGCGAAGGGCAGGGCCGCCTGCGCATCCACACCTCGGGCGGCGTTTTCCGCCGTGGCCTGCAGCCACGCGCCCGCCGCCTGATTCTGGGCCGGCGCGGCGGAGAAGTGAAACGCGGAGGAGAGCGTATCCGGCAGGGTCAAGCGCTCGTCGAGTAGCCGGGCCAGCGCATAGTCCGTCGGCACCTGCTGGCGGAAACGGTAGTACCCGTAGCCAAGCGCGACGGCGAAGAGCAGCACCGGCCAATACCAGTTGAAGATTTGCGTTCCCAGCAACACGAGCAAAATGCCCGCCCCAAAAGCGATGGCCACGGCGAAGCTGAGGTGCTCGAAGAGGAGTCCGGCGAGCGTGCGCCTCCGGGCTTGTCCGATCAATGCGAAGAGGGCGCTGGGGGCAGTCACTGTCCTTATCTTAGTCGATTCATCGAGGAGGTTGGATAGGAAGCCGACGGATACGATATCCACTGTCGTCGACGACTATGAGCGATCCGGAAATCAAGGCCTCCACGCAGTCCCGGACTACGGCCAAAAGCTTGGAATTCACCGAAGCTGGCGACTGATCCCGCAGGCGAAAGAGGATAACGCTGGGCGAGTTAGTACCGAACTTTGCCATTAACGCGCCAAAATCCAGATCGAATGTCAGAACGGCGCGCCCTTCCTCGATGGCCAAGTCCACAATTTTCGGATCGGGGAGTTTGATCAGGTCCCGGTCGCGTAGATGAACGCAATCGTAACCCCTTTGTCGTAGTTCCAAGACGGTAGTCATGGAACTACCCATGTCGGCAAGAAACCTCACGCCGAGGCTACAGCGAACAGATGCACCTCTTCGTTCGCCAACGCAGCCGCATACTCTAGTGACTGCTGAATGTCTTCGCTTTCGATCTCGGGGTACTCGTGGATAATCTCCCCGGGCGTCATACCGTGCGCCACAAGATTCACGATCTGTGAAACGCTCATGCGCATGCCTCGAATGCAGGCTCGCCCATTCAGGATTTGCGGATCAAACGTGATTCGATCAAACACAACATGCTCCTAGTGTTGATATTACCATCACTTCTCACTCTTGATGCGTTTTTTGCCTAGAAGAAAGCCCGCACGCCGAACTGCGCTTGCAGCGGATTGCCGACCTGCTGATTATTCCGGTCGTAGTTGCCATTCGCCGGATTGCGCAGGCGCATGAAGCGAGCGTCAATCGGCACCGGACCCGCCGTGCCGAAGCCTTCGCCGTAAATCACGGCGTTGGCGCCGTACACCACGTTGTCGGCGTTAAACAGATTGAAGATCTCCATCGACGCCTGAATCTTCAGCCGGTCACGGAAGGTGAAGCTCTTCATCACGCGCATATCCATCTGCGTGGTGCCGCGATTACGGAAGAAGTTGCGCGCGAACGGCTGGCCGGGGCCCTGGAAAGGACGGTCCGTATTCACGCCATCGCCGTTCACGTCGGTTCCCACCCGGGCGTTAATCGGCAAACCAGTCCGTCCGCGGAAGATGCCGCCCAACTCAATGCCCCAAGGCAGCGAGTAAGTGGAGTTCGCCGTGAACTGATGCCGGATGTCGATCGAGGCGTAGCCGTAGTCCTGCCGGAAATTGAAGGCGTCCTGGTAGCCGTTGGCCGTATTGAAGCCCGTGTCGCGTTCGTTGTCGTCGTCAGAGAAGTTGTAAGCCGCCGTGTAGAAGGCCTGGAACTGGAACTTCTTGCGGCGATACTGCGCCTGGACGGTGGTGGCGCGATACATGCCGCGCGCTGAACTCTCGCGCATGACCAATTGGCCCACCGTGGGCACCGGACGGCCGTTGCCGGTGACAAAACGCGGACGCAGTGCCTGGTCACCCGCGCGCAAGGTCGGCGCGAATAGGTTCCAATCGCGATTGCGAATCAGGTGGACCGTGTTGACGTAGTTGAACTGCACGCCGGCCACGAAATTCTTGAATAGTTCGCTCTCGAATCCGATGCCCGCCTGCGCGGCCCGCGGATTCTCGAAGTTCGGGGCCATGCCGGTGAAGTTCGCGCCGACGAACGGGTCACGCGCGGTGCCGCCCAAGGCGATCGCCGCAGCGCGCTGGACGAGGTCGAGCGGAATCGTCGGCAGTGAGGTCAGCGACGCGCCGTTCAGATTCACGCCCGCCTGCCGAAAGGCCTCGAACACGGAAAGCGTATTCGTGCCACCGCCGACTGACGTCGAAACGTCGCCCGGGATCGCACGGAAATTGTTGTAAGGGCCGGAGAAGCTCAACAGCGGCGTCGACGCGTAGAAGATACCCGTAAAGCC
Organism: Bryobacteraceae bacterium; assembly: GCA_019752335.1. Lineage (GTDB taxonomy): Bacteria > Acidobacteriota > Terriglobia > Bryobacterales > Bryobacteraceae > JALHNI01. The sequence goes on along the minus strand of JAIEMJ010000014.1, from coordinate 91,458 downwards.
GCGGATCACCAGGCGGCGCGAGTTCGTGATCGGCGAGTAGGCAAAGCCAAAGCGCGGCATGAACTGCTTCATTGAGTCCTTGATGTTACCCACGTTCGGCGTGCCGCCGTTCGGGAACCGGACTCCGTTGATGCGCGCCAGCACGGTGGCGTTATCAGCTACGGCCGCCGGGTTATCCTGGCCTTCCCAACGGAAACCGAAGTCGAAGGTCAACTTGCGCGTCGCCCGGAAACTGTCCTGCGCGAAAATCGCGTACTGCTTCATGCCGTAATCGGCCAGGCCGTTACCGATCTGCCGCGTGTAGGTGGTAAACACGGCCGGCGCGGTAGTGCCCGTGGTGAGGGCGTCAAAACGATTGACGCCGTTCGTGCCATTCGCCCCGATGTGCGTCAACACGGCATTGATGTTCGCGCCCGTCACGTTAAACGCGCCGTACTGATTGAACGCAAAAAACTGCGCCGCGCGAATCCGGTTGAAGTCGAACCCGACCTTCAGGGTATGCTTGCCCTTCGTCACGCTCAGCGAGTCAGTAAATTGGAACCGGCTGTCATTCTGCACCGTCGGCAGGAAGCTGCGCGTGCCCGCGGCGCCGATAGTGGTGCTCAGCGTGGGCGCCAGCGCATTGGCGATGCGCGGACGCTCCTCCGCTGAACCGGTGAAGCGGAAATCGTTCACCATGCTCGCGCTGAGCAACTTCGTGTATTGCAGCGTGCCGTTATGAATGAAGTCCTTCTCGATGCCCTCGTTCGACACCGCGTTATTGGTAAAGGGGTTGATCGCGCCGCCTACCGTCACCGCGTTCACTTCGTTCGCGCGAGAGTAGTTATAGCGGAAGGTCAAACGGTCGCCGTTGACAAACTGATAGTCGGTCTTGGCGGTTAGCGCCGTCGCGCGATTGGTCTGCTCAAACGGACCTTCCAGGCTCCGGTAATAAGCCAGCGCCGCCGACGTGTCCGCGTTCGAGGTCGCATTGGCCAACTGCGGAAATACCACCTGCCGCGGCGTATTCGCGCTTTGCGATTCCACCGCCGCGAAGTAGAACAAGCGGTCGCGCTTGATCGGCCCGCCGATGCCGCCCCCGTACTGCTTCAACGTCTCCGACGGCGCCAAAAACGTCTCGGTGGTTTGCCCCGGAGGCAACAGCGGAATCGGGCTATTCTTGCTCAAATCGCGCGGACGAATCTGCCAGAAGCCTTCGCCATGCACCGCGTTGGTGCCGCTCTTCGTAATCGTATTCATGATGCCGCCGGTGGACCGGCCGTACTCCGCCGTATATCCCGTCGCCACCACTTGAAACTCTTGAATCGCGCTCTGGGGCACCGTGATGATGCTGCCGGAGCGCTCGCCGCCGCGGATGCCGCCGAAAAACGGCTGATTGTAGTCCGCGCCGTCCAGCATCACATTCGAATAGATGCCGCGCTGGCCCGCGAACGAGATCTGGCCCCGGGTCTGCGAATCCACCTGCGCCGTGGGCGTCAAGGTGGCAAAGTCCTGAAAGCGGCGGCCGTTGATCGGCAGGTTCGTGATCGAAGTGCTATTCACCGTCGCCGACGCCGTAGACGCTTCGAGGTTGATCAGCGTCTCGCCGACGTCCACACTCGTGGCCACCGCCTGCACCGATACCGCCACGTTCACCGTCGGCGCCGAGCCTACGGTAAGCACGATGCCCGAAATCTTCGATTCGGCGAAGCCGCCCGCGGCCACCGTCAGGTCATAGGTGCCAGGATCGAGCAACACCGCGCGGTAGAGCCCGGCTTCGTTGGTCTTCAACTCACGCACCAAACCCGTACCCGTATTGCGCACCGTCACTTTGGCGCCCGCCACCGCGGCCTGATTCGGATCCAGCACCGTCCCGGCGATCTGCGCCTTGTTTCCATCCGCCTGGGCCCAGCAGAGGGCCAAGGAAAGCACACCGAGCACAAACGCACGAAGAGCGTGAGCCATAAAGTCATTTCTCCTGAAGTCTAAAGGTCGCGACAAGTTTCTGACCGCGTCACGGGGAGGTCGTTACCTCCATTCTACAATGCGTGGCCCTCTTTGGGGGGTGTCAATTCGATGAATTCCCGGTCAATCGCCCGCCAATCGCCATGCCCGCAGCGACGGCTACCAGGCAAAGGAATAGCGAAGCTGCCACGTAAATCAGTGCTTTGTCCGCCGCGCCGCTCTTCCACAGGTCGGTCGCTTCTAAACTGAAGGCGGAGAACGTCGTGAACCCGCCGCAGAAGCCGGGCAAAAGAAAGAGCCGCCAGCGGTCCGTCACTGGGAACAGGATCGCCAACACTCCGATGGCCAAACAACCGGCCACGTTGACGGCCAAGGTACCCCACGGAAAGCTTCCGCCCGCCAGACGCATCAGCCAGCCCGCCAGCGCGTAGCGAAGTACGCCGCCAGCGGCCGAACCCGCTGCTACCGCCAGATAGTTCATATGCCCCCCAAGGGTAAAATAACAGCTTGCTCTCGCTCCTTTTGACGATACCGCTGCTGGGCCAGTCCGGGACCAACTTCAATAACTGGCTGGTGTACTCCGGCGACCACGCGCTGCACGGCAAATGGGGTTGGCGCGCGGAGAGCCATTTGCGACGGTCCGATGGCCTGCGCACCTGGCAGCAGATCATGGCCCGCACCGGACCCACCTATCAGCTCTCGCCGCGCTTCTCCGTCGCCACCGCCTACCATTACTTGCGCTCCTACCGCTACGGCGCCAACCCAGCGCCCACCAAGCAAGACGAACACCGCCTCGGTAGCGACATCGCCTGGCGCGAATCGCTCAGGCGCTTCACCTTAGCCCAACGCGGCCGCTTCGAGAACCGCTGGATCTCGCGCCCCAACGCCGGGCGCTTCTACGAGAATCGCCTCCGCTACCAGACCCGGGTGACGATGCCGTTCCAGCGCGGTTACTATGGCGCCGTTTATCAAGAGGTCTTCATGCCCGTTCCGCCCGAGACCCACCCGCGCCGCGTCGACCAGCTTCGCCTCGGCGCCGCAGTGGGCAAGCGACTGAACGAAGCCTGGCGAGCCGAGTTCGGCTACATGTATCAGGGTCTATGGCAGCGCAATGGCCGCATTCGCGTTGACAACCATACCCTGGTGTTCACCTTCCTGCATAGCCGGAGATAGTGTCTTTTGGTGCCCAACTCTCCCCTCTCGGCGTGAGTGCTTTCCGCCGATTCCGCCGATAAGCTCAAATGAGATGCTGCGATGCTTCGCCCTTTTCCTGTTGACGCTTTCGAGCGTATCTGCCCAAATCAGTGAGCCCAATGCCAATGGCTGGTATGTCTATACCGGCGACCATAAGTTCACGGAAACCTCCAAGTGGGGGCTCCACCTCGAAGGCCAGTTCCGCCGCTTCGACGTGATCACCAAACCACAGCAGCTACTGCTCCGGCCCGGCATCAACTACGAAGTGAACAAACACATCGAAATCGGCGGGGGCTACGCCTTCGTGCCGACTTACCGCTACGGCCTGAACCCCATCAAAAGTAGCTTCACGGAGCATCGCCTCTGGCAAAACATCATTGTCCGCAACAAAATCGGCAAAGTGAGCATCATGAACCGCTTTCGCTTTGAAGAGCGCTTCCTGCGGCCCGTGCTCAAATACGAAAACCGCTTCCGTTATTTGATTCGCGCCACCGTGCCGATCAAAGGACCTTGGTATTTCACCGCGTACAACGAAGTGTTTATACCGGTGAAGCCGGAAACGCATCCTGCCTTCGCTGACCAGAATCGCACCGCCGCCTTAATCGGCTATAAGTTCGCCCCGCATTGGCGAGCCGAAGTCGGCTACATGTACCAGCCCATCTGGCAGCGCAACGGCCGCATCCGCGAAGACAATAGCACCTTGATGGTGATGCTCTGGAGCGACGAGCCCTTCCGCAAGAAACATGCGGTAAAGTAATCTACCGGCTTACTTCGGCCAACTCCAGCGTCTCCGCCTGCGCCCGCGCCGCGAACACATACCGCCCGAGAATCGCCGCGACGCCCACCGCGCAGGCCGCCAACAAAAACGCCGACGGATAACCCCACCGCTTGGCCATCATCCCCGCCGCAAACGAACTCACGCCCACAAAAAAGTCGTAGAAGGCGCTCAACACGCTCACCACGCTCCCCCGCTCCCGTTCGGGCGTCCGCCGCAAAACCGTCGCAGCCACCGCGGACCACGGGAAGGAAAACCCCAGGCCCAGCACGCCCGTAGCCACCACGGCCAACCAGGCACTGGGCGCAAAAGTAATCCCCAACAAGCCTACCGCCATGCACACCAGCCCAAGGTAAAAAGTAAGATGCGGCGCGATGCGATCCGGCAGGCCGCCCAGGAAAAAACGCGAGCACAAAATCACCAGCGCATAGGCCGTGAAGGCCAGGGGGCCCGCGTGTCCCGTGCCGGCCAGGTGCAGCACGAGAAAGCCCGTCAGCACCGGGTAGTGTACGTTGACGAAGCCAATCGTCAACCCAGGTAGAATCAGCCCACGCGGAATCCAAGGCCCTTGCCTCGGTTCATCGTGCGGCTCGTAGTCCTCGCGCACGAACCACAAGCAGGCGATCCCCACCAAGGCCGAAACTACTTGCAGCGCGGCCGCGCGCGGAAAACTTCCCAAGGCTTGCCCCAATACCGGACCCAGCGAAATCCCACCCCAGATCCCGCTACTCAAATAGCCGAGAGCCTGCGCGCTGCGATGAATGCCGCCCAACTCAATCACCCAAGCCGCCGCACCCGTGTACAAACACGCCTCGCCAAAGCCCTGCAGCACGCGGCCCAAGTAAGCACCGGCAATGCCAAGCGGCAGTAAGTAAACCACCCCCGCCGCAGCGCAGCTACTCAAGCCAGCGATAAAGGCAACCTTGCGTCCGCGCCGGTCCGCGATGGGGCCGGACGCAAAGCGGCTAATCAGCGCCACCAGAGAGAACGTGCCGATAACGAAGCCCACCGTCTGATCGGTGCCGCCCAAGTCATGCCGCACATGCGGACCCAGCGCCGGCAACACCGCTCCCATGCCAATAAAGCCCAGGAAAGTGGAAGCGACTACGGCCCAGAAGCGGCCGCTAAATTCGTGCGGAGTTAACCCCATCTACCTTATGGTACCGATTCAGCTACACGCCAAGCAACACACCGCGCGCTGCTTGCCCGGTTAACGTCTCCACTGCGGCGACGTACCAGGCCAACTGCGTGGCGTAACGGCGCCGATGTAAGGTGAGGTCGGCCGTGGTCTTGAAGTCAATAATCGTCCAGCCGCGCTCATCGAGAAACGCAAGGTCAATGCGGCCTTCCAGTAGCCGCCCCGCGGCCCGCCAACTTACCGGCCATTCGCGATGCAGGCGGCGTGCCTGCCGCGCCTGCTCGAGATAAGGGTGCTGCAAAGCGTTGCGCACGGCATTCGCCGCCGCCAGCGCTTCGTCTTCATCCGCCCCCAAAATGCGCGCATGCAAACCGGTTTCGAGAATAATCGTCTCCGGCGTCGCGCGCAAGTCCACCTGACTGAGCACCGCATGAACTAAGTTGCCAAAGCGCGGGCCATAGGGCCGTGGAGCGCGCTCCTCCATCAACGTTTCGATCTCTCCAGTAAATGCGGGAGGTAAGTCCAACTCCTCGCTCGCCGTCACCACGCGATCACTCGGACGCGACGCTTCGGCGAGTAACTTCTCGCGCTCGTCGCGCCATTCCTGGTAGGGCGCCAAGCTATCGACGCCACCCTCGCCGAGTAACTGCTGCTGGCGCAAACCATAGTCGGCGTCGAACTCGCGGTTGAGCACGGCCGGATCCCACCAAACTACTTCGTGCGTCCCCACGCGCGGCGAATGCAGCCCCGGCTTCACGGAAGTCTCCCCCATGCCGGACTGCTCCGGCGGCCGTTCCAACACGCTCGACGCCCCGAACTGCGGGCATCCCTCCGCCCGGCGCGCCGTTCGCCAAGCCGGGCGGGGCGGATAAACCGCCTTATTCAGCGGCTCCAGCCAGCCCTCCATTTCCTGCTCCCCCACGACGGGCAGAATCAGTAAGTCCTTCGCGCGCGTCGCTGCGACATAAGCTACCCGCACCCCTTCCGCCCGCTCGCGCGCCTGCTCTCGTATTTTCTCGCTGTATAACTCCATCGGCGTACAACCGAGTAACTCGTTGGCGCAAAGCTGTTTCTCGTTATCGACAAAGCGCTGCGGTTGATGACGCGCGAGGCCCGCCGTCAGGTCGGCGAGAATAACGACGGGAAACTCGAGCCCCTTCGCCGCGTGCGTCGTCATCAACCGCACTCCCTCTGAACCTTCCTCTAGCACCGCCGCCTCACTTACCTCCGTACTCCGCTCGGCTTGCTCCTCCAGTCGCTCCACGAAGCCACGGAAGGAAATACCGCCTTCAAGTTCGTAGCCCCGGGCCAGGTCCGCCAAGCGGGCGACGTTGGCCAGCACCTGATGGCCCGCCGGCCGGAAGGCGAAGCCCGCGTGCGCCCGCGTCGCTTCCAGTAAGCGATTCAACGTATCGGCCACGGGCCGCCAATTGCGCTTCCGGTGTAGCTCTTGCAGTAAGTCCAGGGCTGCCACGATCGGCGCGAACTCGGTGTCAATGCTCGCGCGCGGCTGGAACGGATTTAGGCTTCGATGCTGGTGCCGGAATTTCAGCAAGAGCGCATCGCTAATCGCAAAGAGGCTGCCGCGTAGCGTGGCGTAGAGCGATAGCTCGTCGTCCGGCCATTCAATCGCCGTCAGGGCGGCCCGCAGGCTCTCGATCTCTTCGCGACGGTGAAACGATTTCGAGCCGACGAGTAAGTGCGAAATACCGCGCGCTTCAAAGCGACGCGTATACTCGCGCGAAATATCCACGCCGAAATTCGTCAGACGGCGGAAGAGCAGACAAATATGGCGCTCCCGAATGGGAATGCGCTTACGCCGGTCCTCGGGGTCGCGCACGGTCCAGCCGCTCTCGCGTAGCAGCCAATCGGTAAACGCGACGACGACCTCGGGCTCACTTTCCGCCACTACCTTGCGACTCACATCCCGCATCCCATAGATACGCGGCACGGGCAACGCCACCACCGCGGGCTGCACCGCCTCATGCGGCTCGCCTTGCAAAAGCGGCGCGTAACTGGCTTGGCCAGTCGTTTCGTCGCCATTCATCTCCAACGCAAAAGCTGCATTAACAAACTCCTGCAGGGGTTGGACGGAACGGAAGCTCCTCGTCAACTGCACCACGCCGACCCCACGCTCGAGTAAGTTCCTACGCAGCTTCTGATAAAGCAACACATCCGCCCGGCGGAACTTGTAAATAGATTGCTTCGGATCGCCCACCACGAAGAGCTTTCCGTCTACCGGCCGGGCCTGCATCCAATCGGCCTCGTCCGCGTTATCGGCCGCGAGTAAAAGAATAATCTCGGCCTGCAATGGATCGGTATCTTGGAACTCGTCAACAAAGATATGCGAAAAACGCTTTTGCAGATAGGCGCGTACCTGCCGGTTATTACGCACCAGATCGCGCGTCAGGAGTAACTGATCCAGAAAATCGAGTTGCCCCGCTTGCCGCTTCAATTCCTCATAGCGATCCACAAAGCCCGCTAGCTCCTCTTTCAACTCGGCCGCCAGATCCGCGTCGGCGCAAGTCTTGAAGCTGGCTAACGCCGCCATCAGATCTTCAATACCTTTGCCCTTCTTGTAGGTCAAATCCCGATGGAGCTTAATCAACTGCGCTTCGAGCGCGTCGTAGTCACGCTTGCCGATTTCGTCCGCGCGCGCGATCCCCGTGGCCAACTCGCGCACCGCCGCGAAGCCCTGGTTCACCTGCGGACCCACGGCCAGCACATGCCCCACAATCTGGTCAATCGCCCCGGGACGGTCGAACGGCACCCGCGTCCAGGGCGCCCGAAAGTCGCGCCACTCCACTAACTCGATGGCCGCGAAACGCAGTGCGTCCAGCGGTGAGCGATCCGGATACTTCGCCCAAGCCAGGCGGCTTAACGCGCGGCGGACTCCGGGCGAATCCTCCTGCAAACGGCTTTGAATCCAGCCGCGAAACGCGCGCGAATACAGGCGATCCCGCTGGTAGTCCGTCACCTCGGCAAAGGCCGGATCGACGCGGGCCTCCACCGGCCGCTCCCGCAGAATCTGCGCGCAGAACGCGTGAATGGTGCCGATGGAGGCCTCTTCCAAATGCTGCAGCGCGTGCTCCAAATGATCCCGGCCCACCTCTTGCGTGCGCGCCCGATCCAGTTCCTGCCGCAAGCGCAACTTCATCTCGCCGGCGGCTTTATGCGTGAAAGTGACCGCGGCAATCTGATCGATCGTCGTGCGGCCGGAGCGCAGCACGTTCACCATCCGCGCCACCATCTCGGTGGTTTTGCCGGTACCGGCTGAAGCCTCGACGAGCAAGCTCTCGTCCAGCCCGTGGCGGATGCGCTCCCGCGCCGCGCTGTCGCTGGGTAGGGCGTAAACCGTACTCACGGCATCCTCCGAATCTCGTAGAGCGGCTCCAATCGCGCTGACTTCCGGCGCGACCGTTCGTACTCATAAGGCCCGCAAACCGGCTTGTAGTCGCAACGCGCGCAAGCCTCTTGCGCGGGCGCGGCGGGCAAGAAACCCGTCGCCACGGCCTCTTCCACCGTCGACAAGAGGCGGCCCATATGGTGCCGTGCTTGATCATTCAACCGCACGGTCATCTCCCGGTAGCCTCCCCGTTGCGTGCAATAGAAGAGCCTGCCGCTCTCTACGGGGCGGCCGAGTAACTGCTCCATAGCCAAGGCATAGAGCACCGGCTGCAACACGGTGCCGCCACCGACATAAAGCGGCACTTTCTCGGGCGCCTTGCCGGTCTTGTGATCCGTAATTCGGAGTGAATTGCCGGTCGCATGCCGCTCCACTAAGTCGACGCTGCCGCGGAGTAGGTATTGATCGAGAATCGTCGCCGCCGGCACGTCGCTTTTGTCCTTCAGGCCAAAAGCATATTCGGCATGCAGCGGGCTCCAGTCTGTGCCGGCGATGGCCACCTGGCGTAACCAACCGCGTAAGTCGGTCCGTACCTCTTCTACCTCGGCATTCCAAACGCGCGGAATCGCCGGAGCTAATTGCTCGCGATAGCCGCTGGCGAGTTGATTCAGAATCACATCGGCCTGATCGTAAGCGGCCGTCAGATTCGCGCGCGTGACGGGCATGGCCGGGCTTTCGAGGAGTAACTTCTGCACCTCATGAAACAAGGCTCCGCGCGTCAGCGGATCCATCTGTTCCAGCGGCGCGCTCACCTCTCGGGGCCGCAGCCGCTGAATGCCGTGCAAAAGGAACTTATAGGGGCACTCGGCGAAATGCTGTAGCGTGGTCGGAGAAAAACTATGTTGCGAAGGCCGTTTCTCCGCGAGTAAGTCCAGCACCGGCAACTCCGCGCGAACCAAGCCGTCAGCTTCGCTCCAGGAACTACGCCAACGCTGGTACCGGGCGCGCAGGCTCCTCGCCAGCGGCTCACTTACCTGCACTAAGTATCTGGCCGCTCCCCGGGCTTCAGGCCGGTTGCGATAGCGTTCCAGCGTGGCTAAGTCATACTCCGCGTCGTCGATGGCGAACTTCGGATCTGCTGGCGCGGGCCAGCCCAGGCGAGAGGGCGCGTTGGCCGCGGCGGACTTGCCGAATTCGGTCAAATCCGGTAAGCGGCCTTCCGCCGCGCGAACCACTTCCAGCGCATAAAACGACGGCACGCGCGGCCGAGCCTTGCCCGTATCCATGCGCGGATACGAAACCACCAATCGTTCGCCCGCCGCGCCCACTGCGATGTGCAGCAAGAGCCGCTCGCGCTCCACGCGCGTCTCTTGCACCGCTAGCTGGCCCAACGGCGGACGGTAGACGTCAAGCAGCAGAGGATCTTCGTTGGCACGCTGCGGAAAGATTCCCTCCGCCAGGCCCGGGACGAAGACCAAAGGGAACGTCCGGCCGCGTGCTTCTTCGCCAGTGCAGATCATCACCCGGCCTTCACGCCGGTGCGGTGGATCGCGGCGCAAGAACCGTAGCCGTTCTTCGAGCACCGCGTACACTTCGTCCAAGCCGGCCGGCCCGACCTGGCCCATGGGCGCTAACTCTGCCAATAGACCGAGCACGCTGCCCGGCACCTTCAGCGCCGTTTCGGCTAACTCAGTAAGTTGAGTAATCCAATTCGCCCAGAGCCGCGCGCCGGGCAAACGGTCGAGTAAATCAATCAGCGGGAGCGCGAAATGCCGCAGATGGCGCAACTGAGCCGCCCGCCGTTCCAGATGGGGCAACGCATCGGCGTCCGCGCGCGCCATCTGAAAACGTAGCTCCGCATGCAAGCCATCGAGACGCCGCACCCAACGCGCCCGTCCCCCCACCACAGCGGCATCGACTAACAACCTCTCCCAGCCGGCGGGAGTGACGAGCGGCACGCTCTTGTCTTCCGGTTCACCTGCGTCGTCATCCGGCAAACTAAAGGCCGCCAGCACCTCATCCTGCATCGCGGCGTGCGACGCGGAAGCGCGCAGCGGCTCGCCTTCGCCGTTAAGGTCCGGCACCTGCGCGAGCGACAAATACTCCGCAAACCGCGACGCGGAGCAGCCTTCGGCGGCGCAGGCTAACAAGGCCAGGAAGGCGCGCCCAGCCGGATCTGGCCGGGCCGTACCGCGGCTCGCGTAGAAAGGCACGCCCGCCCGTCGCAACGCCTCTTCGAGCAAGGGCTGATAGCGATCCGGCCCGCGCAGTACCACGGCCATGCCGTCGAAGGGGATGCCCTGGCGAGCAGCGGCATGGATGCGGCGCGCGATCTCGACGCACTCCAGGCCCTCGCCCGGCGCGGAGAAGAGGTCGAGCGAAGCATCGGTCGCTGCTTCTTCGAGTTGTGGCGCGAATAGGTCACGCCGCAGCCGGCCCAGCGTGGTGAAAGTGCTTCCGGGAACGGGCGCGGCCGTTACGCCGAGTAACTCCTCCAAGGCCACTCGCGACTCGCTGTCTCGAGCCAGCGTCAGGGCGAGTAAGTCCTCCCCGGCGAAAGATTGCAAAAAACTACGTTGCCGCTGATGCCGCACCGGCAGATCCAGCCAAAGCATCGGGAGACTGCGCCAAGGGTGCTTCTGGTGCACCGCCAGTGTGAGTAACATCGACCAATCGACCAGCCCCCGCTGAGTAAGTTCCGCGTCATAAGCCGTTGCGAAACGAGCCAAGTCCGGGCCAGGTTCACCAGCGGCCTTCAGCTTCTGCAAATCGACTGATTCCAGACGTAGCTCATTCAGCGTAGACGCCAAGGCACGCACAAAGCCAGGCATACGCGCCACCGGCCCGAAATATTCGAGTTGGGAGTAAGTGTCGTGGACCACCCGCGCGGCCAGCGCCTCTTGGCTCAGTGCGCTGATCGGAGTAAGTCCCCGCGCGGCGACTTCGCTCGCGGCCAGCGTCGTCACTACTTGCGTCAGCGTCACCGTATGGACGCCTAAGGTGCCGCTATCTGAGACCGCACGGGCGAACTCCTCCGCCACCCCGCGCGACGCGCCAATCACCAGCACCTCGCCGTCACGATGCGCCGCGAGAAACTCCGCGCCCGCCCGGTGTAACTCGTGATAAGCCGTGCCGCACAGGAGGGAGCGCATACTCAGTTACTCAGAAGGTAGATATCCTATGATACTCACGCCGGCGGCGTTGGCGGCGGCGATCATCTCATCTTTGTCGAGCAGGAGCGTCCGGCCCGCATCCACCGCCAGGGCGGTCGCCCCGCTCTGTTTCATCGCGGCGATCGTCAAAGGGCCCGCCACCGGCACGTCAAATTGTAAGTGCCTGCGGCGGCGCGATACCTTCACCAGGCGCAACGGCTTGCCGTCCGCCAACCCCGCCGCGCGCGCCAGCATCGCATCCGTGCCTTCCATCGCCTCCAAGGCGACACAGGCCCGCTCTGCGATGGCGACGCTTTGCCCGACGTCCACCTGCGCCAGCGCATTCGCGATGCGCCGTCCGTAGTCGAGATCCTTGCGCTCATCGTCGGTCGGCTTTCGTTTGGTGAGTACGCCTTCGCCGGCTAACAGAGGCTTCAGCAGGCGCGTCGAGTCGCCCAACTGAATTCCTTCATCCGCCAGAATCTTGGCCACGCCGCCAATCAGGGCTTCCGTGTTTTTCGCCTCCAGCGAGAAGAGTAACTTCGCCAAACGCCAATCCGGACGGATCGCCGAGAAGATCTTGGCGTGCTTCACCTGCCCGGCCATAATCACTTCGGTAACCTGCTCCTGATGGCAGATGTCAATCAACTTACTCAGCGCGCCGAGCGAAATCCAATAAGTCTTCGCCGCTAACTGCGCGATCTCCGGCGACGCCTCTTCTTCAATGCCAATCGCCACCACTTCGTGGCCCAAGCCACGTGCTGCCTCGAGCGCCAGGATAGGAAAGCGGCCGTTGCCCGCGATGAGCCCGTACTTCATTTATTTGATGAATCCGCGTTCCGACGTTTGGATAAAAGCGAGTAACTGGTCTAGCGCCGGATCCGGCGGTAGCTCCGCGCGCATCTTCTCCACGGCTTGCGTCGTATTCAGCTTCTTATCGCGCAGCCAGCGAAACGCCTTGTGCAAAGCAGAAATCTGCGCCGGCGTGAACCCGCGCCGTTCGAGGCCAATCTTGTTTTCGCCATAAGCCTTGGTAACCCGTTCCGCCGAAGTCACCGAAAAAGGGAGTACGTCCTGCAGAATCACGCTATAGCCGCCGATCATCGCGTGCTGGCCGACGCGGCAGAATTGATGCACGCCCGTAAATGCGCCAATCGTCGCCCAATCTTCCACGGTGACGTGGCCCGCAAAGGTAACTCCGTTGGCGATCACCGTATGGTGGCCGATCCGCACATCGTGGGCGACGTGGGCATAAGCCATCAGTAAGTTGTCGTCCCCGATGGCGGTAACGCCGCCTCCGCCCTCGGTACCGCGGTGAATCGTGACAAACTCGCGAATCGTATTGCGATGGCCAATGCGCGTCTCGGCCCGTTCGCCGCGGTACTTCTTGTCTTGGGGCGCCAAGCCGACAGTAGAGTACGGGTAGAAGAGATTGTCTTCGCCAATGACGGTGGGCCCTTCCAGGCAAACGTTGGCCATGATGCGCGTGCGTGCGCCGATTTCCACGTCCGCGCCGACGATGGTGTAAGGCCCGAGTTCCGCGCTGGGATCGACGCGCGCTTGCGGGTGAACGATAGCGGTAGGGTGCAGCGTAGGCCTTACCCCCGGTCCGCGATGGTACACATCACGATCGCTTCGGCCACCGGCACGCCGTCCACGGTCGCCATGCCCTTCATCTTCGCGATGGTCGATTTCTTCTTGATGTAAGTCAGTTCCATCCGCAACGCGTCGCCCGGCCGCACCGGACGGCGAAACTTGGCTTCTTCGATGGACGCCATCAAAACCACTTTCGAATGCCGGTCCGGCACTTGGCTCAGCACCAGCACGCCGGCCGTTTGGGCCATCGCTTCCACAATCAGCACGCCCGGCATCACGGGGTAATTCGGATAATGCCCAATAAAGAAGGGCTCGTTGATGCTGACGTTTTTCAGCCCGACGATGCGATTCTCCTCCATCTCCAGGATCCGGTCCACCAGGAGGAACGGATAGCGATGGGGCAAGATGTCTTTAATGGCGTCAATATCCAGTACGGGCATGTGAGCCTTCATAATAGCAACGGCAGAATCCGGCGGACAGTTTCGCTGTCGTCATCGGTGTCGGCGTCGATGCGGAAGTCGGCCAAAGCATACAAGGGGCGTCGGGCTTCGTAGAGCTTCGCAAAGGCTTCGGGGTCGCGCGCCAAGGGCCGGTGCCGCTCCTTCGCGACGCGCTCCCGGCAGCGCTCCAGTGGGCAATCGATCCACAGGCTCACGCCATGCCCTGCGAGCGTCTGGCGATTCTCTTCCACCCCATAGGCGCCGCCGCCCAACGCCAGCACCAAGGGCCGCCCCTGCGGCACCTGCGCCATCGCCTGCCGCAGCGCCGCTGACTCGCGACGGCGAAACTCAGCCTCGCCGTGCTCAGCGAATAGCTGACTGATGGTGGTCTGTTCCCTCGTTTCAATGACGGCGTCGAGGTCCTGGAAGGGCCATCCCAAGGCCGCCGCCAGGCTGCGTCCCACCGTGGACTTCCCGCAGCCCATAAAGCCCACCAGATAAATGCCCGGCGTGTTCTTCAGTGGCAGAATCATGCGGAATGGCTCTCATTCAGCCGACGTAGTTGTGCATCGACGATGCGCGGCAGCAGTCGCGCGGCGGCCACCAAGGCCCAGCCGAGCGACGGTGTCAGCACGGTGCGGCTGCCCCGCTCAATGCCGCGGACAATCGCTGCCGCGCACTGTTCCGGAGTGATCGCCATCCCTCGCGCGTGGAAGATCTTCGCGGGCGGCCGTCCGCCCAGGACGTGGCTCTGAAAGCCGGTAGAAACGTAGCCCGGGCACACCAACATCGCGCCGACGCCGCTCCCAGCCAGTTCCAGGCGCAGCCCGTCCGTAAACGAGCCCAGCGCGTACTTCGACGCCGAGTACAGCGTCAGCCAGGGCAACGTCATCTTGCCCGCGATCGAGCCGACGTTCACGATTAAGCCCGCCCCTTGCGCGCGCATATGCGGTACGGCCGCTTGCGTGAGCGCCAGGGGCGCCATCAGGTTGAGCTCAAACATGCGGCGCGTATCATCCAAAGACGCCTGCCAACTGGGCGCATAAAGGCCGATGCCGGCGTTGTTGATCAGGATGTCCAAGCGGCCGCAGCGCGACACCGTCTCGGCCACCGCGTGCGCGGCGAAGCCCGGTTCGGTAAGGTCGCCTGGAATGGCATGCAACCCCGCGATAGCGCGCAGCTTGGCCTCGTTCCGCGCGACGCCCACCACCTGCGCGCCTCGAGCACGCAGGGCTTCCGCGCAAGCGAGCCCGATGCCTTCGCTCGCGCCGGTAATCAGCACCACTTTTCCCGCGCAATTCACCTGATGAGAGTAACATGCCATGTTACGATTCGAGGAGTGCTCATCCCACTTTTTCCATTGAACGTGGTGTTGCTTCCCGGCACACAATTGCCTCTCCACATCTTCGAGGAACGCTACAAGGAGATGATCGGCGAGGCCATTCGCGACCAGAGCGTCTTTGGGATTGTGCTGGCCATGGAACGCGGCGTCGTCAACCTGGGTTGCGCGGCGCGCGTGGAGCGCGTGCTCGACACCGCCGCGGACGGCCAGATGGATATTCTTACCGTGGGCGAAGGGCGCTTCGAAATCTCGGCGCTGAATCAGGAACGGGCTTTTCTTCGCGCTGAGGTAAACTTCTTCGCCGATACGGAAACCGAAGCCGCCGAGGACTTACGCGAACGCGTCAGCAGCCTCTTTCGCGCGGCCTTTCCTTCGCCCGAGGAAGAGTGGCCCTTCCTGGTAGACTTTACTCATCCGCAACTGAGCTTTCAGTTAGCCCAAGGAATTCCCGACCTCGAATTCCGCCAGCAGTTACTCGCCACACGCTCCGAGCCGGTGCGCTTGCGTAAGTTAGGCGACTTCCTGCCTAATTACCAGCGGCGCCAGGCGGCGGCTGAGCAAATCAAGAAAGTGGCGCACACGAACGGACATGGACGGCATTACCCCTCAAGCTCGTAGCCATTTGATTATCGACGCCGACGATACGCTGTGGGAAAACAACATCTACTTTGAGGACGCCTTTGCGGCCTTCCTCGAGTTTCTCGACCACTCCCACCTGCCGCCCGCCCAAATCCGAGCCATCTTCGACGAAATGGAGCTTGCCAATATCCGCGTGAATGGCTACGGCGCGGCAAACTTCGCCCGCAACATGACGCAATGCTACCGGCACTTAGTGGAGCGCGAAGTAAAGGAATCCGACATCGCCCATGTCCTGTCGCTGGGCCAGCGCATCCTCGACGCGCCCATTGAGTTACTCCCCGGCGTCGGCGATACCCTCGCCGAGTTAGCCACACGGCACGAACTGACGCTCTTCACCAAAGGCGACCTCGAAGAGCAACGCCTCAAGGTAGAACGTTCCGGCGTCGCCCATCACTTTACCCATCTCGGCATCGTGCGCGAGAAAAACGCGCCGGCTTACCGGCAGCTAGTCGGCGAACGTGAGATGGACCCCGCCAAGGCCTGGATGATCGGCAATTCGCCCAAGAGCGACATCAATCCGGCCCTGGAATGCGGCCTCGGCGCGGTGTTTATTCCCCACGAACGCACCTGGAGCCTGGAGCAACAGGAATTGCGCCGTGAAGCGCCCCGCCTGATCGTCCTGGAGCGCTTCCCCGATCTTTGCCGAATCTTTTAGAACGTCAGCCGCAGCGCGAACTGCCAGCTTCGCGGACTGTCCTGCGACGTAATCGTCCCGTAAGCCGCATTCGTCGGATCGGTATTCGGGTTCCCCAGGTTCGGGAAATTCGTGGCGTTGTAAGTCTCGGCCCGGAACTGCGTATTCAGCCGCTCCTTGAACTTGAAGTTCTTGATCGCCGAAAAATCCCAGCGCGACTGCCCCGGTCCGCGAATGCCCCCGAAGTTGAGCGGGAACTGCCGCAGGTTGCTGCCCAACTGGCGCGCCGCCTGCCACTCGAAGCCGTAAGGCACTAGCGGACGTGCCGCCGCCGTCGCCGCGTCCGTGTTCGGCACCAGCCGCAGCCAACGGTCGACTGACCGTTCGTTCTTCGGCAATTGCACCTGGGATAGGTCGCCATTGAAGATGCGATTGCCGAACGAGAGCGGCTGCCCGCTCTGCTTCTGCATCACCCCGTTCAATTGCCAGCCGCCGGCGACAAAGTTCGTTACGCGATTGATGTTGCCGCCCCAGCGCCGGCCGCGCCCAAAGGGCACTTCCCAAATCGCTGACCCGCGAATCGCCTGCGTCCGGTCAATGCCCGAGATATTCTCATAGGGCCGCGCGTCGCCGGCGTTAAGGAACTGCACGGCCTCCATCGCCTTTGACCACGTATGGCTAAACTGCGCCGTCAGCCCCTGCGAGAAGCGCCGCTCAATGCGGCTCTGCATCGCGTGATACCAGCTATAGCCCACCGGCTGATTCACGGTAATCGTGCCGAATTGCGGATACGGCCGCAGGAACTGCCCGCGATTCGTATTCGTGCCGTACACCGAGCTCAAGCCCGAAAACGGATTGGCAAAATTCGCGCCCAAAAGGTTAATGCGATCCTGATCGCGCACCGGCGACGTGCTCAGGAATTGGTTCGGGAAGGCGTTCAAGTCTCGATCAACGGCCAGCCGCGTCGCGCGGTTGCCAACGTAAGTGCTCTCAATGACGAACTGCCCCGGCAGTTGGCGTTGGAAGCCGAAACTCCAGCGCTGCGCATAAGGGTTCTTGCGCGTGGGGTCATACACCTGCAGCGCTTGCCCCAAGTTCGTCGCCAAGCCCTGCGACGCACCCGTCGGCTGCAGGAGGCCATTCGGAAACGGATTCGCCGTCCGCGCGATATAGGTCAAGCCGTTGTCGAGCGTCGCTTGAATCGGCGTCGTCTGGCTGAAGCCGGTCTGAATCGTGTTCGTAAAATAGACGCCAATCGGCGCCGTGAAGATGCCGTAGCCGGCGCGGAAAACAGTCTTCGCGTCCAACTGATAGGCCAAGCCGATCCGGGGCTGGAAGTTCGTGTAGCGCGCGTTCCAGTAGTTGCGTGGATTGCCTCCCGTGTTGGCAAACGTAAGCCCACCGTTCACCTTGAACTGGCTGGCCGGCAACTCCGGAATCTGCGTGCCCGCCGCGTAACGCGCCACTGCCGCCGAAGCGATCGGCGTGGGCGTCGTCGTGTTGAACGCATAGACTGACCGGTCAAAGCGTTCCGTAATCCCGCTCTCCAAATCCCAGCGTAAGCCCGCATTCACCGTCAGTTTCTTGGTCAGCTTCCAGTCATCCTGGAAGAAAAGGCCCATATACTTGTCCTGCTCCGCGTAGCTGGCGACGCGCGCCATGCTGCCGCCGGGGATGCCCAACAGGAACGTCGTAATCTCGCCGCCCAACTGCGGCGCCGCGGCGCCCGTACTCGCCGACGCCAAGCCGCCGCCAAACACCAGGTCCGGCGACGTCTGCTGCGGATAACGATTGCGGAATTCGCGGTTCACGCGTCCGTCAAAGCCGAAACGTAAGGTGTGCGCGCCCGTCACCTTGGTAATCGTCCCCGAATAGTGGTGGATCAACGACGACGTCGCGCCCTCGCCGCTCTCCCAATTGGAGAGCAAGGAGAACGGCGCAACATTGGTGCGCGGGAAAGTGGCTTGCGTCCGGTCCAGCGAGTTTACCAAGGCCGCGGAAAAGCCCAGCTTCGAAAGGTCATAGCCTTGGCTCACGCGGCGCTCCGGAAACTCCTGCTGCGTGATGCCGTACCGCAAGTTCATCAGCAACGACGGGCTAAAGACGTAAACGTCATCCAGCGCCACGCCGCGGTTCACGCGGTTCAGAACAATGCCGGTGATGTTGTCGTTCGCATCGAAGAAGCGATTTTTGTCTTCCTGCCAATAGTCGCGATGCATGCGGCCGAAGAGGCGATGCTTCTCGCTGATCGTGTGGTCGATGCGTCCGATGTTCGTCCAATAATCTTCCAGTGCCTTCGATGAGCGAAAGAAGTTATTGCGGAATTCCCGATTCGTCGTCGGCTGGTTTGGCTCCGGCCACGCCTTCAGAATATTCAGGGCCACCGGATCCAGGCGGCTCGCCGGAATGCGGTTGCCCGGGAACGGCGTACGCGTGAACAGCCCGTTGGCGCCCGCCACGGTCGTATTCGGATCGAAGACCTGATACGCCGCGCCCAGTGCGAGATACGGCGACAGATCACCCTGCCGCACTTGCGGAATCGGCACCGTGCTCACCTGCTGGTTGGCCGGGTCCTGAAACTTATTCGCTTCCCAGGCGTAGAACCAGAACGTCTTATTCTTGCCGTTGTACACCTTCGGAATCGTCAGCGGACCGCCCAAGGCAAAGCCATAGCGGTTGTCCGTATACTGCGCCGGCTTCGCGCCCGACCGATTCTGGAAGATCGTCGGCGTGTCGAACGCCTTATTGCGGAACCACCAGTGCGCCTCACCATGCAGCGCGTTGGTGCCGCCCTTCGTGTTCACATTCACCACGCTACCCATCGTGTGCCCCATCGACGCGTCGTAAGGCGTGGTCTGAATCTTAAACTCCGAGATCGCCATCTGCGGCACCGAGAAAGCCACGCGCGGCGCGGTGCCGTCGGAGTACGTGTTTACCACGCCGTCAATCGAAAACTCGTTCACGTTGTTGCCCGCCCCGTTCGTCGAGAACTGCGACGGCGCCGAATTAAACGGCGCCTTCCGCAGCCGCAGATTCGTGCCGTTCACCGTGCCGGGCGCCAAGTGTACGAGGTCCATGGCGTTGCCCGCAAACAGCGGCAACTCCACCGCGCGGCGCTGATCCACCACCTGCCCTAACGACGCCTCCGCCGTATTCAGCAGCGGCGTCTCCGCCGTCACCTCCATCACTTCCTTCACATCGCCCACCTGCAGGGCGAAGTCCAGCTTCACCTGGTCCGTCACCCGGACTTCGATTTCGTTCTGCACCAGCTTCTTGAAGCCCGTCAGTTCGGCTGACACCGTGTACTTGCCCGGCACCAGGTAAGGCAGGAAGTAATTGCCCTCCGCATTCGCCGTCGCCGACAAGGTGATGCCCGTCTCGGGATTGGTGGCGCGCACGGCGGCGCCCGCGATCGGAGCGCCCGAAGTATCACTCACGCGGCCCAGGATGGCGCCGCGTGATTCCTGCGCAAAAGACAAAGCACTGCACGATAGCAGCAATAAAACGAGACGAGTTTTCATAAAGCAACCTCAGGAAAGCTTGTTGGCCCAATTGTAACGCAGCTATCATGGAGGCGAATGACGCGCATCATGTTCTTTCTGGCCGCCGCCAGCCTCCTCGCTCAGGACCACGCCCAATGGAAAGACTACGGTGGCGCCGCCGATGCCGCCCAATACTCCTCCCTCAACCAGATCAACCGCCTCAACGTCGCCCAACTCAAGCCCGCTTGGCGCTATTCCACGGGCGACCGTAACAAGTACGCGTTCAACCCGCTCATCGTTGACCAGACTATGTACGTCATGGCGAAGAACCTTTCCATCGTCGCCCTCGACGCCACCAACGGCCAGGAGCTCTGGACCTACGCGCCCGGCTCCAAGTACATCGTCACCCGCGGCATCAACTACTGGGAGAGCCCGGACCGCACCGAGCGCCGCCTCTTCGTCGTCAGCGATCATACCCTGCGCGCGCTCGACGCCCGCACCGGCCGCCTGATTGCCGCCTTCGGCAAGGACGGCCAAGTGAATCTCAAAGAAGGGCTCGACCGCGATCCCAACAAGATCGCCCTCGTCCAGTCGCTCACGCCCGGCCGCGTCTTCGAGAATCTGCTGATTCTGGGTTCGGCCACCAATCAGGGCTACGGCTCGGCGCCCGGCGACATCCGCGCCTTCGACGTCCGCACCGGCAAGCTCGCCTGGACCTTCCACACCGTCCCGCGCCCCGGCGAGTTCGGCTACGACACCTGGCCCAAGGACGCCTGGAAGTCCGTCGGCGGCGCCAACGTCTGGAGCGAGTTCTCCGTCGACGTCCCCCGCGGGATTCTCTACGCGCCCACCGCCAGCGCCAAATACAACTTCTACGGGTCGGACCGGCATGGCGACAATCTCTTCAGTGACTGCCTGCTGGCGCTCGACGCCCGCACCGGCAAACGCCTCTGGCACTACCAGATGGTCCACCACGACATCTGGGATTACGACGGCGCCACCGCGCCCAAGCTCCTCACCGTCAAGCGCGACGGCCAGAAGGTCGACATCGTCGCCCTCGCCAGCAAGCAAGGCTACCTCTGGGTCTTCAATCGCCTCACCGGGAAGCCCATCTGGCCGATCGAGGAGCGCCCCGTTCCGCCCTCGCCGATGGCCAGGGAGAAGACCGCCCGTACCCAGCCCTTTCCCACCAAGCCCCCGGCCTTTGCCCGCCAGACCTTCACCGTCGACGACCTCAGCCCCTACCTCTCGCCCGAGGACCGCGCCAAGTTCCGCGACGACATCCTCAGCGCCGACAACCGTGGCCTCTTCACGCCACCCAGCACCCGCAACACCATTCAAATGCCGGGCAACAATGGCGGCGCCAACTGGGGCGGCGCCGCCGTCGATCCCACCAACGGCCGCTTTTACGTCGTGTCCAAGGATCTGCCCGCCATGTTGAAGCTCGAAACCGAGGCTGACCAAAAGCGCGCCCAGCAGGATTCGCCCGAACAACACGGCCTCGCCCTCTACACCGCCAAATGCGCCGCCTGCCACGGCGTTGACCGCTTGGGCAAGCCCCCCGCCATCCCCGGCGTCGCCGACGCGGCCCTCAAGTCCACGCGCGCCGAACTCGCCCAAGTCATCGAGCAAGGCAAGGCCTCCATGCCGGCCACGAAGATCACCGCCGCGGACCTCAATGACCTCATCGCCTATCTCTACAACCCCACCCGCGCCTCAGCCAACGTTCCGGTTCCCGGCGCCCCCGCCGGAGAAGACAAGTACTACTCCGGCTTCGGCTTCATGATCGCCAGCAACGGGCTTTCGCCGATCAAGCCCCCGTGGTCCTCGCTCACCGCCTACGACCTCAACGAAGGCAATATCCTGTGGAAGATTCCCCTGGGCGATGTCCCCGAGCTAGCCGCCAAAGGAATTAAAGGCACTGGCTCGCACTACCCGAAAGTCGGCCCCATCGTCACCGCCGGCGGACTCATCTTCACCGGCACGCGCGACAAGAAGGTCCGCGCCATCGACGCCGACACCGGTAGCATTCTCTGGGAAGCCGAGGTCGATGCGGCGCTAGAGGGCATCGCCGCCACTTACCAGGTGAATGGCAGGCAGTACGTCGTCTTCTGCGCCGCCGCGCAAGTAGGGCTCACGCCAGCCACGCAAACCCCAATCAACGGCTCCTATGTGGCGTTCTCGTTGCCAACCACCCGGGAATAGTGACCGCCTCGTTCACAGCAGAGGTCCGTCCACTTAGTTCGAAACTGCTCCAACGCTTCACCCAGCCCCGCACGAGTCCCGGTAGCTCCTGCGCGACACGCCCGCGCGTGACGCGCCCACCAGCCCCGAGCGAAAGCGAGGGGGTCCTTCGGGAGCGACGACGTTTCAGACGAGTAAAGTGAGTCACGTTCTCCGCGGCGGTCATTTACACGCCGTCGCTCTCCCCCAGTTTCATCCTCCGTTGCCGCCCCGGCGGTGCCGAGTTCCCAACAATTTCGAAAAATCGTAACGCGCACCAACCAAAATACTTAATGGCAAATCGCCCGCCAAAGCTGCGCCGCCTCTTTGGCCACGCATGCGACGCTGAAGACATGCCAAGACCTATCACGGAAGCCCAGCGCGCTGCCTGCCAACGCAACGCCCAAATGTCGACCGGTCCTCGCACCGAAGAAGGCAAATCCCGCGCCCGCCTCAACGCCGTCAAGCACGGACTCACCGCCAAACTCCCCGTGCTCCCCTTCGAAAACGAAGCCGACTTCATCGAACTCCGCGACGGCTTCCTCCAGGACTTCGCCCCCAGAAATACCTACGAAAAATTCTTAGTCACCCAGTTAGCCACCCAAGCCTGGCGCATGCTCCGCTGCCAACAAATCGAAGTCGGACTCCACACGTTGATGATGAAGCAGACCCTCCATGACCTCCGCTCCCGCGGACTCAACCCCGACAAAGCCCTCGCCGAGACACCCTTCACCGGCTTAGCCGGCACCCTCGAGGAAAAACAGATCCACCACACGTTTTTCCGCTACCAAAACGAGGTCAACCGCTCCTTCGAGCGCGCCCGAAAGGCTGTAGAATCAACCACTCGCCGGTCCGTTTCGTCCCCCGCCGTAGGACAGACCTCCGGTCTGTCCAAGAAACTCCAGGGACAGACCTCCGGTCTGTCCACCGTTCCGGCGCCACCCCCATCGGCCATGCATCGGGCCCCCGAAGCCCCCGCATCTCGCCCGCACCACCCCAACACCGCATCCGGGCTCGCCCAGACTTAGTCGTCGTTTGAGCCTTGGCTCACTTTGAGTACCGCCAGGAAGGCTTCCTGCGGAATCTCCACCCGGCCAACGCGTTTCATGCGGCGCTTACCTTCTTTTTGCTTCTCGAGCAACTTCCGTTTGCGTGAGATGTCGCCGCCGTAGCACTTGGCGAGTACGTTTTTGCTGCGCGCCGAAATCGTCTCGCGCGCGATCACCTTCGCCCCGATCGCCGCCTGCAGCGCGACTTCGAACATCTGGCGCGGAATCAGCTTCCGCAGCCGTTCAATCAGCGCCTTGCCGCGCTCATGCGCGTACTCACGATGGACAATGATGGACAGCGCGTCCACCGGTTCGCTGGCCACCAGGACGTCAAGCTTCACCATCGGCGACGTGCGGAAGCCGGAGAGTTGATAGTCGAGCGAGGCGTAGCCGCGCGAGCAACTCTTCAAACGGTCATAGAAGTCGAGCACCACTTCGCACAGTGGCATCTCGTACATCAGCAGCACGCGTCCGCCGCCGATATGTTCGAATTTCTTCTGCGTGCCCCGCTTGTCTTCGAGTAACTGCAGGATGTCGCCGATATATTCTTCGCGGGTAATTACCGTGGCATCGATAATTGGCTCTTCTACTTTGTCGATCAAAGTAGGATCCGGCCAACGCGAAGGATTCTCCACGTTGATCTGCGAGCCGTTCGTCAGCGTTACCTTGTAACTCACGCTGGGCGCCGTCGTGATCAGGTCAATGTTGAATTCGCGTTCCAGGCGTTCCTGAATGATCTCTAGGTGCAACAGGCCCAGGAAGCCGCAGCGGAAGCCGAAGCCCAGCGCCACCGAACTCTCGGGCTCAAAATTGAACGCCGAATCGTTCAACCGCAGCTTTTCCAGGGCGTCGCGCAGGATGTTATGTTCGTGGCTCTCCACCGAATAGAGGCCCGCGAAGACCATCGGCTTGATCTCTTGAAAGCCCGGCAGCGGCTCCGTCGAAGGGTTCGTGGCGTCGGTGATCGTGTCGCCGATCTTCGCGTCGGACACGGTCTTGATATTCGCGTAGACAAAGCCGGCCTCGCCCGCCGAGAGTTCCTTGCAAGGTACCGGCTTCGGCGACTGGTAGCCGAGGCCTTCCACTTCGTGCAGCGTGCCGTTCATCATCAGCTTGATCTTCTGGCCGATCTTGATGCGCCCATCTACGATGCGCATCAGGATGATCACGCCCCGGTACGGGTCAAACCAGGAGTCGAATACCAAGGCCCGCAGCGGCGCCTCGGGGTCGCCCGTGGGCGGCGGCACCCGGGCCACCACGGCCTCCAGGATGTCTTCGATCCCGATGCCGTTCTTGGCGCTGGCGAGCACGGCTTCGCTGGCGTCGATGCCCACGATCTGCTCGATTTGGTCCTTGATGCGGTCGGGGTCGGCCGAGGGCAGGTCGATCTTATTGATGACGGGGATCAGTTCGAGGTTGTGATGAATGGCCAGGTAAGTATTGGCAAGCGTCTGCGCTTCGACGCCTTGCGAAGCGTCCACCACCAGCAAAGCGCCTTCGCACGCTTGCAGGCTGCGCGAGACTTCATACGTGAAGTCGACGTGGCCGGGCGTGTCGATCAGGTTGAGCTGATACATCTCGCCGTTCTTCGCCTTGTAGTCGAGACGGACCGCGTGCGCCTTGATCGTGATGCCACGCTCTCGTTCGAGATCCATGGAGTCGAGCACCTGCGCCATCATTTCGCGTTCCGAGAGAGCGTGGGTCGCTTCGAGCAGTCGGTCGGCGAGGGTACTCTTGCCGTGGTCGATGTGGGCGATGATCGAGAAATTTCGGATGTGGGAAGGCTTCATGCGAGGTGGAGAACTCTTTGATTATCCCACGCTCGCAAGAAGATCGAGAATTGGTGCCGGCGGAAGGACTCGAACCTTCGACCTGCGGCTTATGAGACCGCCGCTCTAACCAGCTGAGCTACGCCGGCAAAGGCGCCAATCTCTAGGGTAAGTTCAGCACCCCAGCCTTGTCAAACGCCCCGGAAGGTTTGCGTGTCCGACGACTTTTTAACTCTTTTATTATGAATGAGATAACGGGAAAGTGCTTTCCCGGAACCGCGATTGGCGTGGACTTCGCCTGGTGAGCCCATACAAATCATTGATTCTGAGAGGCTTATGGATTCATGTTATACTCCAGGGCGGAATGCAACCCCTCTCTCGACGCGCCGCCCTGCTGGCCCTCGCGACCCCTCCCGCCAGCGACCTCTGCCGCCAAAGCGCCGTCGATCTGGCCCGCCTCATCCGCGCTAAAAAGCTCTCCGCCCGCGAACTGCTCGCCGCCCACCTCCTGCAGATCGAGCGTCTCAACCCGAAGCTGAACGCCATCGTCACCCTCGTCGCGGACCAGGCCCAGCAGGCCGCCGCCGCGGCCGACGAACGCCAAGCCAAGCGCCGTCCGCTCGGCCCTCTGCACGGCCTCCCCATCGCTCACAAGGACCTGGTTAACACCAAGGGTATCCGCACCACCTACGGCTCCCGCATCTTCCAGGACCAAGTCCCCACCGCCGACGACCCCATCGTCGAGCGCCTGCGCGACGCGGGCGCCATCCTCCTCGGCAAGACCAATACGCCCGAGTTCGGCGCCGGTTCGCAGACCTTTAACTCGGTCTTCGGAGCCACGAGGAATCCCTACGACCTCACCAAGACCTGCGGCGGCTCCAGTGGCGGCGCCGCCGTCGCGCTGGCGTCCGGCATGCTCCCCATCGCCGACGGCAGTGACCTCGGTGGCTCGCTTCGGAATCCGGCCTCGTTCTGCAATGTCGTCGGGTTCCGGCCCTCGCCCGGGCGCGTGCCGAATCTCACCTTCTCGCCGCTTTCCACCTTAGGCCCCATGGCGCGCTCCGTCGCCGACGTCGCCCTGTTGCTCAGCGCCATGGCCGGTCCGCACCCGCTGTCGCCCCTGGCCCTGCCGGAACCTGGCAGCCTCTTTCGGGAGCCACTGGCGCGCAGCTTCCGTGGCATCCGCGTAGCCTGGTTTCGCGACTTAGGCGGCGTTCCGTTTGATCCGCGCGTCACCGCGGTTGTGAACGCGCAACGGCAAGTCTTCTCGTCGCTGGGCTGCATCGTCGAAGTAGCCGAGCCCGACTTCGCCGGCGCCGACTTCGCCTTCAAAACCCTCCGCGCCTGGACCTCCGCCGCTGCCCAAGGCGAACGTCTTGGCCAGCACCGCGCACTCTACAAGGAAACCTTGCTCAAGGAAGTCGAACAAGGCCTGGCCCTCTCCGGACAGGACGTCGCGCACGCCGAAGCGCTCCACGTCGAGGTGTGGCAGCGCTTCCAGCGTTTCCTCGATCAGTACGAGTACTTCATCCTGCCCGTAACCCAGGTGCCGCCCTTCGACGTCGATACGCCGTACCCGCGCGAGATCGCAGGGCAGCGCATGGAAAGCTACATCGACTGGATGAAGGCCTGCTGGTACATCACGCTCACCGGCAGCCCCGCGCTCTCCGTGCCGGCCGGCTTTACGCCCGAAGGACTGCCCGTAGGCCTGCAGATCGTCGGCCGCCGCCAGCAGGACTTCGCCGTCCTCCAACTCGGCCACGCCTACGAGCAAGCCGCTCGCCTCAAACGTTGGCCAGCGCTGGCTCTTTAGCGGTCTTTGCGACGCAGACGCCACCCGAGCAAGAGCGCTCCGCACAGCAACGCAGCCGTTGACGGCTCCGGTACTGACGTCAAACTGGCGCTAGCACTGAGTGTTCCGGAGCCAAGAAAATTCGCGTTCGGATCATTCGGATCCAAGTCCGTAATGTTGTAAGTCAACACGATCGAGCCAAACTCCTGCACCTGGCTGGGGGCCAGCAAGCCGAATGCAAAGCTGCCGATGCCGGTGTTGGCGGCCAGATTGAAAATCTGGGTCACGCTGGCCGGCAGGGTCCCAGCCAGGGGCCCGACGATGATGTTGTTAAAGCCCGAGATAAAGTCCTGAAAGACTCCCAGCGTCGACGCGGTGCAGGCTGGAAACGATTGTGGGTTCAGGCAGAATTGCGCACTGGTGACTTCGATGTAGTTCGTGTCGTTGGTGATTGTGAAGCCCCAACCAGACGTGCTCCCGGGCGAATTGACTAAGTCTGGAGGCAACAGCGTCAGGACCGGCGCGGCTGGTAAGCAAGCGGCCATGGTCAACCACAGAACAAGGGTACGCTTACTTTCTCTCATTGTTTCGCACCATGTTGCCGGTAGCCGCGCCGTTGCTGGCCGAGAATGAGACATTCACCGTGAATCGTGCGGTGTTGTCGCAGCCCGTGAAGTTTATTGGCAGGTCGCCAGTAGCGCTGGCCCCCGGGGCGATGTCGCCCAGCGCCACCGGCAAAGAGGCGGCCACCACGGCCGGTGAACAAATCGCCCCCCCGGCCTGCGTGAAGGTAATGCCAGTAATCCGCGCCGCGGTCGCCGGCGCGCTGCCGGTATTCATCACTTGCAACCTCCATAGGCGTCTCTCATCCGGTCCAGACTTACCGGTCAATGTCCCAGCTAAGCTCACTCGTCCGTCAATCACATAGACATGCCGCGAAGGGCCAGGAAAAGTATCGGTGAACTCGCCCGCGCTTGCGGTGATCGTCCGGTTCTCAAACAGGACGCGCACCTGTTGTCCGGCTACCAATTCCCGCATCGAGACCTTCCCTTGAACCGGGTAAGTTTCCGGATTCACCGCCAGCACATAGATCGAATTCCCCGTCCCGCGCGCCATGTAGCCCAGTCCCTGCGAAACGCTAACTTGCCCCTCCGCTGACGGAGAGAAAATTACGTTTTGCAGTTGCCTCAATTCCCCGAAGCCCTGTTGGACGGCGGCCATCAGCGGAGCGTTTTCCTTGAACATTTCCCAGTTGAAATAAACGATGCCGGTAGCGCCATTGACGATCGCCCAGTATGCTTTCGGGACGATCAACGGCGGGGCAATCGCATCCTGCGCCAGCCAAATGGGGCGCTTTTGCAGAGAATTGAACTGATCTGTCGCGTGTTTGAGACTGTAGAAACTCGCTCCATAGGGCTCGGCCATCCAAAAATCCACGGCCTGCGTGTAGGCTGACACCTCGGCAGGCGGTGCCCACCCCGCTCGTTGAAAATTGGCAAACAGGGGCAAAGCCGTCTGGGATTTCGCCGCGTTATACTGCGCGCTGAGCATGGCCGGTGGCACGTAGGACCAGGGAATGTTCGCCTGATCCGGTTCATCGGTTAACATCCAAGCAATCACCGAGCGATGGGGGGCAAAGCGTTGCATGATCCCGGAAAAGTGCAGTGACGAACCCATGGAAGCAGAGGTGGTGGAATGCGGTACGAAGTTGAGTCCCAACTGAAACATCCGGTCCAGATGACTGGGGTCTCCGGTGTTGTAACAGTTCGCCGAGGGCTGTTGGTAAACGGCGTGTACCGTGTTCACGCCCATCGCGGCCGCTTGAGCCAAGTCGTCATAGCCCACGTCGAAGAAGCCCAGGTCTAGGTAGGGCACGCCGTCCACCTCAATCGCCCGGCTACCGACCCGCGAGTTGCGCGACCCCGGGTACATCGTCATCGTTTGGGGTGTGGTTCCGTCGCCGTAGGTAAGAACCATATCGTCAAAACGAGCCCAGGATCCAGCCGTCCCGTAGTAGTCGAAGAGGTAGAAAAAGAAGTCCTTCGCCGTAGCCGTGGTTGTGAAGTTCACCGTATTGGCCGCCCAATCGCCCGTGCAGTTCATGGCTTGAAAGATGTATCCCGTAGCCACATCGGGGATGTAAACCCGGGTCGTGTTGCTGGGAGCGCACTTTGTGTACAGGGTGAGCCGGTAGGCTTGGTTCGGTTGCGTCCTGATTTTGTTCGAGTAGGCGGCCGCCTTGTAGCAGTCCGCGCCTGTACAGCGAATCTCGAAGGAATAATTGCCCGAACGAGCGTCGGTGAACAAGACAAAACGGTAGTCCCCAGTATCTGGCGCCAGTGTAGCTCCACACATTTGTACCGAAGCACATCAAGCCAGATTCGAAGCCTTGGTTATTCAGGATGTTTTGGGCGGAAAGACTCTGAATAACGGAGAGAAATGAATACAGCATAGCGACGCGACGGTACAAGTAGGGTTCCTCCTGAGATGTTGCCGGCGAGAGCTCGCGGTCAGCGCAATTACCTCCAGCGTAGCACCTTCGCATTACGGCACGGAATGAGCGAAACTACTCACTTCGCCTTAGGGAACCTTGATTTTGGGTGCTCCGCCGGCGGTGCGGCAGTTTCTCCACCGTTTCGCATTGGCGATGATTTTCATGCACTTAGCGAAACAGTCTGGAATCGGGCGACTAAGGGAAACGACGGACCAAGCCGCAAACGCGTTTAGCCCTTCGCGGCCAGACTGGCGGCGGTGTACTCCGCGTAGGGGCCCTTGAAGTCCTCAATCTGGCCGCCGTGGACGTGCCAGATGCGCGTGGCCACTTCGTCGAGGAGATCCTCATCGTGGGTGACAAAGAACACCGTGCCTTCGTACTTCTGTAAGGCAACGTTGAGGGCGTTGATGCTCTCGAGGTCCAAGTGATTGGTGGGCTCGTCGAGCAATAGGATATTCGGTTGCTGCAGCATCAGGCGGCAGAAGATCAGCCGGGCGGCCTCACCGCCGCTGAGGGCGGTGGTCGGCTTGAGAGCCTCTTCGCGGATGAAGAGCATCTGGCCGAGCAGCCCGCGCAGAGCCTGTTCACCGGCTTGGGGATCGAGGTTATGCAGCCATTCGAGCGTGGTATGGCCAGGTTGAATGGAGCGCTTGTGATCCTGCGAGAAGTAGCCGGGCGCGGCTTCGTGGCCCCACTCCACGGTGCCGGCGGTGAGTTCGAGTTCGCCTTCTGCCTCGGCTTCGGCGTTCTTGGCGCCGGAGAGCAACGCGCGCAAGAGAGTCGTTTTGCCGGCGCCGTTGCGGCCCATGATGGCAATCTTCTCGCCGCGGATGACGCTGGCCGTGAAGTCCTTGAAGACCAGCAAATCGTCGTAGCTCTTCGCGAGGCCCTTTACTTCGAGGACATGTTTGCCGGACGGGCGCTTCTGCTCGAACTTAATGTAGGGCCGGGCGATGTTGCTGCGCGCGAGTTCGGCCGTTTGCAGCCGCTCCACTTCTTTCTTGCGCGACGTGGTTTGCGAGGAGCGCGTACCTGCGGCGAAGCGGGCGATGAACTCGTTTAACTGGGCGATCTTCTTTTCGCGCTGGGCGTTGTCGGCCTCCACGCGCGAGCGAATCTGCGTCTTGGCCATCACCATGTCGTCGTAGCCGCCGGTGTAGGTGATGATTGTGTTGTAGTCGATGTCGGCGGTGTGGGTGCAGACGTTGTTGAGGAAGTGGCGGTCGTGCGAGATGACGATCAGCGTGCCTTCGTACTTGCCGAGATACTCCTCCAGCCAGTGGACGCTATCGAGATCGAGGTGGTTGGTCGGCTCGTCCAGCAGGAGCGCGCCGGGGTTGCCGAAGAGAGCCTGGGCCAGCAGCACGCGGACCTTCTGGCCGCCCTGCAGTTCGCTCATTTGGCGCAGGTGCAGGGTGTCATCGAGGCCCAGGCCGTCGAGCAGAATTGCCGCATCGCTTTCGGCTTCGTAGCCGCCCTCCTCGCCGACGATGCCCTCGAGTTCGCCCATGCGCATGCCGTCTTCATCGGTGAGCGTGTTGGGGTCCTTATTGTAGAGCACCTCGCGCTCGGTGAGCGCTTGCCACAGCGGCGCGTTGCCCATGATGACGGTGTCGAGGACCCGGTAAGCGTCGAAGGCGAATTGGTCCTGGCGGAGGATACCGAACTTGCGCGGACGGGTGACGGTGCCTTTGGTGGGCTCCTCGTCACCCGTCAGGATGCGCATGAACGTGGATTTACCCGCCCCGTTCGGACCGGTGAGCGCGTAGCGGCGTCCGGTAAGAAACGAAGTGGTGACGTCCTCAAAGAGGACCTTGGCGCCGAAGCGCATGGAGACGTTTTGAACAGAGATCAAGGGGGTAAGTCTTTAGGATAACCCGAAAAGACTCACCCCCGCCAGACGATTACTGGATATTAAGCGCACGGGTGGCCGATGCCGTGCCGGTGGCGCCATTGCGGACGGCTACGGTGTGGGCGCCCTTGGTCGAAAGCGTGGTGTTCACCCCCGCCAACGTGGTGCTCCGGAAACTCGGCGAGAGCACGCAGGCGGACGGGCAAGAGGGGCCGTTGATGACGATTTGCGAAGTGGTCGCGCTGAGGCCGTTGCCCGTTAGCCAGATTTGGAAGGCCTGTCCAGCCCTGGGCAGTGAGGGGAAGAAGAAGGCGCCGGTGAGGGTTGGCGCGGGCACCGTTGTCACTGGCGGTGGGGGCGGAGGAGGCGGGGGCGGCGTTGTGGGGGCGCCCGCCGGGTAAAGCACGGCCAGGCCGGCTTTGTCGCCGCCTTCCAGGGTGCGCTTCTTCAGTTCGCCGGCCCCGGCCGAGGCCCACATGGTCTGTTCGGCGCACTCGCTGGCGCCCGGATGCGTCAGGCCGAGGGCATGGCCGAGTTCGTGAGCGGTGACGCTCTCCACGTCAAATTTACCGGCGTCACCGTTGGTGCCCCAGGAGTAGTTGGCGTTAAAGGTCATGCTGAATTTCCGGATGCGATTGGTGGAGTCCCATTCGATGCGGGTGGTGGCGAGGGCGTTCGAACTGGAGACAGGTCCAATGAGAAGCTCGTTCGCGCTGGCCGGGTCGGCACGGAAGTTGAAGACCGTACCAGCTTGGCCCCAGGTGGCCGCGGCAGCGCTTAAGGCCGCATTCCACTCGGCCGGAATGGTGGCGCCGATCTTGAAAGTGGCGGCGTTCTCGGTCCACTTGGGTCCGATCAGAACGTAGCAAGCGGCGTCGGGCGCCGGCGCGCCAGTGGCGAACTCGCTCAGGAAGGTTCGCGCACGTTGGCGTTCGCTTTCAAGGATGGGCTGCTCTAAGTCACGCAGCGTCTCGTCCATCGTCTCCAGAACTTTGGTAGCGGAACTATCGAGTTCCGGCACGTAACCGCCGCGGATGGTATATTTCTCCGTAGCAGCATCGTTCTCGAGGAACAGAATGACTCTTTCACTCATTTCGAAAGTGGGGATATCGGTAAACATGACGGTGGTATCACCGACCGTGCCGCCCTTGACGGTAAACGAGCGCGAGCGGCTCGACTTACGATTCGATTCTTTCAACGAAGAATTTACTTGAATCGTAACATCCGTGTAAATTTCTCCGTCCGTGCCGAAGTAGCTACGATTAGCCGTAACTTCGCCGATAACAATGCTAGAGGCGGTGCGCGTGTGTTCGCGCAGATCGCCGCTGCGGCTCGCCCAGAGCGAGCAAGCGAGCAGCCCCATTAAGGGAAGAGAGAGCAAGCGCATGTGTATTTTCCTATCCAACGTAAAGTAGTGCGGACGTATTGATCGCGTTTGAAACGATCATGTCATGGAACTTAGAAAATTGAGCCGCCTGAGCGGTAAACAAATCGCAAATTAGGTCTTCTCAACTTAAATCTAAGTGAGACAACTCAGGGGAAAACTCAGGCAAATCCAGTACTAGAACCACTAGGGAGGTACTTAGGTTGGAGATTCGCCCTTCCTTGCGGCGCGAATGAGCCGTAACAACTCGGCGCCACCGTCGACCTCTAACTCCACCCTCAGCCAGTAGACCGGGGCGGCCAAACCGAGCTGGGCGACTTTCACCCAGTCCTTCTCGGTGGTGAGCAAGCCATCCGTGGCGAGGGTCGTGAGGGGCTCCAAATCGTGAGCCTGGTACCGGTGGTGATCGGGGAACGTGGTGAAGGAGACGGGCTGCCAGCCTAAGGCGGCGATGGAGGCGCGAAAGCTACCGGGGTTGGCGAGGCCGCAGAAGGCGGCGTAGTGGCCGGGCGCGAGGGCGACGGGCTCGTCGCCGCGCATCCAGGTAACCGGGCGGATGGAGGCTCGCACAATCGGAGCGCGGGTATTCTCCTGCCGGATCCGGGCCAGCAGCCTGGTGTAGCGGCGCGCCGGCTGGGTGCGGGTGAGTACAACGAAGCCGGCCCGGCTGAGCGCCGAAACGGGCTCACGCAAGCGCCCCACGGGCAGCAGGCGGCCACCGCCGAAGGGGTCCTGCGTGTCGATGAGGACGATGTCGAAATCGCGGGCCAGGGGCCAATGCTGAAAGCCATCATCGAGCAGGAAGGCCTCGGCGGCGAAGATTTTGCCTAAGGCCCGGGCGGCGGCGCGGCGGTTGGAGCCGATGCCGACCGCAACCCGGCCGGAGCGGAGAAAGATCTGCGCCTCATCGCCGGTAGCGGAGAGATCGGCCTGGGCGCGGGGGGGAAGCGCGAGAATTTCCCGGGACTGCCGCCCATAACCGCGGGTAAGCACGGCCGCGCGGGGGAGCCGCTCGGCTAGCCACAAAGTGAGGGGCGTTTTGCCTGCGCCCCCGTAGGTGAGGTTGCCCAGGCTCACGGTGGGCGCGGGCAGCCGATGCCCGCGTCCGCGCAGGGCTCGATCGAGCGTGACCAGGCTTTGCCAGAGCCATTCGAGCGGCGTGAGCCACCAGTAGCCGGGTTCATGCGTCAGCGACTGATCCACAACGTCGAGCACGGCCTTCATGGCCCGGGCGGTGGCGCCCCGCTCCCGGGCGGCGGCGGCCTGGGCGCGCGCTCCGTATTCGCCGGGCTCGGTGAGTAGCTCGGCCACGGTGGGCGCCAATTGCTCCGCCGTCGTGATCTGCCGCAACGCGCCCTCGTTAAGGAACTGGTCCACCATCGCCGCGAAGTTCTGGTTATGCGGGCCTACAATGACGGGGCAGCCGAAGTAAGCGGGTTCCAGAACATTGTGGCCGCCGCGGCGGGCTAGGGTGCCGCCCATGAAGACGACATCGGCGAGGGCGAAGGCGCCGCTGAGTTCGCCCATGGTGTCGAGCAGAAGGACGCCGGGCAGGGTGAGGGGACCGAGGGCGGAGCGCCGGACGAAGGGGATGCCAGCGGCGAGGAGCTTGGTGGCGGCCGGCTCGAAGCGTTCGGGACGGCGCGGGGCCAGGATGAGGAGCAGTCCGTTGCCGGAGTCCGGGGTGAGTTGCTGGTAGGCGGCGAGTACGGCTTCGTCTTCGTCGATATCGCCCTCGACCAGGGGCGGCATGGTGCTGGCGGCGATCCAGACGGCGCTCGGGTTCAGGCGCCGCACCCAGTCACTGAGGGCGGCGTTGGCTTCGGGCGGGGTGGCGTCGTACTTCAGGTTGCCGACGCTTTCCACTTCAGGACCCGCCTCTCCCAGCAATTCGCGATAGCGGTCGGCGTCGATCTCGCTCTGCACGAGGATGCGGTCCGCGCAGGCGAGGACGGGGCGGAAGGCCCAGCGGAAGCGCTGATAGAGGGGCCAGGCACGATCGGAGATGCGGCCGTTGAGGACGATGAGCCCGGCGCCGCGGCGTTTGGTTTCGCGCCAGAGATTGGGCCAGATTTCGGTCTCGAAGACGATGACGGCGAGGGGGTCCAGGTGGCGGAGGGTGCGGCGGACGGCCCAGCAGAGGTCGATGGGGGAGTAGAAGATGTGGTCGGCGAGCCCGGCGAGGCGCTGGACGGCGATGTCGCGCCCGGCCAGGGTACTGACCGAGACGTAGATGGGTGTGCCGGGCAGCGTGCTTTTGAGTTGTCGAATCGTTTCCATGCTCGAAAGGACCTCGCCGACAGAGACCGCGTGCAACCAAAGGCCGCCGCGTTGCGTCCGCCGAAAGGGAAGGAAGCCGAAGCGTTCCCCCAGGTGTTGGGCATAAGCACGATTTCGCGCAATGCGGCGAAGCAAATACACTAGGAGCAGCGGCAACGCGAGCGCGCCGAGTGCCCGATAGAGGAGAAACATGAGACTCACCGCAAGACGATTGGCCAAGACCTGTATTTTACTGGGCTGGCTGGCCTCCACGATACCCGCCCTCGATAAAGGTACGCCGTTCAAGCCCGAACCGATCGCCAGCTACGAGTTCAAGGTGAAGCTTGACGGAGTGACGATCGCCGCGCAAGCCTTCCATACGGAGGCCCTGGCACAGAAGGCCTTTGGTAAGCTGAACCCCAATCAATACGAGGTGCTGCCGGTGCTGGTGATCATCGAAAACACGCGAGACAAGGCAATTCGCGTGGACCAGATGTCGATCCAGTACATCACGCCGGGCGTCGGCAAGATCGATCACACGCCGTACCTTGAGCTACTGGGGCGCGTAGGACCGTCGCGTCCGAATTTGGGTCCGCAGCCGTTTCCCATTCCGCGCCGGACGAAGAAGAATCCGTTCAACCAGCCCGAAGTGGAGGCGCGCGCCTGGGCCGCGAAGATGATCGGACCGGGAGAAACGGCGCACGGCTTTTTCTATTTTCAGACTCGTCATACCACGTCGTCCCGGCTTTACCTGACGGGCATCTTCGAGCCAGCGACGAACAAAGAACTCTACTACTACGAAATTCCGTTCGGGCGGTAGCGGTTGGTGATTCGCTCTGTTTCATGGTAGCAAGGGCCTGGTAGTTTCCGAGCGGGAAGTTCCGGCTAAACGATTGAAATTGAAAAGTTTAGTAGATGGGGAATTCGCCGTGAACCCTGAAACCAGGCGAGAGCGACCTCCGCCGAGAACCACCCGGTCACTATCGTTCCCGGCTGGACGCCGGCGGATCGCCCGATTCGTTTCTGCCACCTCTCGCGAGTGGCTTTGGCTGGGCCATGCGCGGCATCATTTCGTCACGATTGGCGGCGTTGTAGACGAACCAGGCCATGATCGCGGCGGACTGCATGACGTCACCGGGCACGACGCGGTCGAGCGTGTCCATGTTGGAGTGATGGGTGCGCGTGGAGTATTCCATGGGGTCCTGGAGGAAGCCGAAGCCGGGCAGGCCAATCCAGGTGAAGCTGGTGTGATCGGTGCCGCCGGGCCGGGCGAGCGGCGGCGAGGTGACACCGGCGACGGTGGTGGCTTCGAGGTCGTGGAACGGCTCCAGCCATTTCTCGAAGATGGGCTTGGCCATATCGTTGCCGCCGACGTTGATGCCGCGGAAGCGGCCGGTGCCGTTGTCGTCGTTGAAGTAGGCGGAGAGCTTGGCGTACTCGGCGCCGAGCACCATGGTCGGACGGTCGGCGAAGTGCTCCTTGACGTAGGCGATGGAGCCGAGGAGGCCTTGCTCTTCCCCGCCCCAAAGGGCGATGCGGACGGTGCGGCGCATGGGCAGGCCGAGGGCCTTCAGAATCCGGACGGCTTCGATGGCGACGGTGCAGCCGGTGGCGTTGTCGGTGGCGCCGGTGCCACCGTGCCAGGAGTCGAGGTGGCCGCCGAGCATGACGAGTTCGTCTTTCTTATCGGTGCCGGGGATCTCGGCGATGACGTTGAAGGAGTTGAGATTCTCCTTGAGGAAATCGGCCTTCACCTCCACCTCCATGCGCACGGGAATCTGATGTTCGAGCAGGCGGATCATGCGGTTGTAGTGTTCGGGCGTGAGCGCGAGCATGGGCGGGGGCACGGGGTCCTTCGGGTCGCGGCTGCCGCCGTCGGAGCCAAAGACGGTGCCACCGTCGCCGTTGTAGCCGGGCTGGGCGGTAGCCACGACGCCTTCATCGAGCAGATACTGGGCGAGTTTGGCGCGGAACTTGCGTTGGGCGTCGCGCTCGGCTGGGGTGGCCGGGGGGCGGCCACCGCCTGGTCCGCGGGGGTTGGCGGGGTCCGGGGTGCGGGTGCGGGCGAGGAGTTCGTCGTTGGTGAGACGGTGCGCGAGCGGCTCAAGCGAGAGCCCGAGGGGCTTCTTCTCGGCGGTGAGGACGATCTTGCCGCTGAGCTTGCCGTGATACTTGGCGAAGTCGGCTTCGGTTTTGAGGAGAGCCTGTATGACGTCGGCTTGGACGGGGCCGTTGGTGGAACCGCTCCAGGCGAGGGGAAAGCCGATCAAGGGGGAGTACTGCGGCGCGATCATGTGGGCCGAGAAATGTTTCAGGTCCCAGCCTTGGCCGAAGGGTCCCCAGGACTCTAACTTGGCGTTGACCAGGCCATAGCCCTGCAGGCGTGCGATGGCCCAATTCGCCGCCTGCCGGTGGCCGGGGCCATTGTTGAGCCGGGGACCGTAGGCGTCAGCGAGGTAGAAGAGGTGCTCCATGGCCTGCGAATTCTGAAAGGCTTCCGCCTTGATGCGGTTCACCACGCGCAGGTCAATTTTTTCTTCAGCGCTGAGGCTAACGGCGAATAACAGAGAAAGCGAAAGAGAGAGACGCGGCATTGACAGACTCCTTAGCCTGTCAGTATCGCGCAAAGTCAGTTCGCCGATGGGACGAAATTAAGCGAGGCGGAATTCATGCAGTAACGGAGGCCGGTGGGCGGCGGGCCGTCCTCAAAGACGTGGCCGAGGTGGCCGTCGCAGCGGCTGCAGTGGACTTCGTTGCGCTCGACGCCGAGGTCATGGTCGGCGCTGGTGCTGACGTTTTCCGGGGCAATCGGCGCGGAGAAACTGGGCCAGCCGGTACCGGAATCGTACTTGGTGGATGAATGAAACAAGGGCGTGAAACAACAGACGCACTGGTAGACACCGGCGTCCTTGGTCTTGGCGTATTTGCCGGTGAAGGCGCGTTCGGTGCCCTTGCGGCGGGTGACTTCGAATTGGGCGGACGTTAGCTGGTCGCGCCATTGTTCTTCGGTTTTGACGATTTTGTTCACGGTTAAGGCTCCGGTCGGTTTCCCGAATTTGTCGAAGTAGCTAATGCGAATGCCGCCACTGGCCCGGAGGGCGTAGGGTACGGCGGCACAAGCGAGGGCAAAATTGCGGCGGGTGATTTTCATAAGGACCTCTCCACTTTTACAATGCCACGGGCGACGCGGGATATTCCCGCGCGGGCCAGGGTCGTGGCGGTCCTGGGGTTGCAGGGAGGAGCCTCCGCGGGACCGAGTTATGCCTAACGCTTGGCGTCGAATGTGGCAGGCAAAGGAATGGCGAGTCGCGCACGGGCGCGGCCGGGATTCAGCAGGCACATTCCGTCGGTGTGGATGTCCCACTTGCCACAAGCAAAGCCACCGTCGGCGTAGGTGTACAGTCCGGTGCGGGGGAATGTATGTGCGCTGGTCGCTGTTGAAGGCGCCACAGCCGCGACCGCGCAGGCGGGCCACCAGTCCCCCGAGCGTATCACTCGACACGCGATTGTGCAGGGGCTGAGTTCCTGCCATCGCGAAGATTTCTCCGTCAAGAAACTCGTGCTTGGTGGGGCTCTGGTTCTCGAAGGCCAAGTAATCGGCCTCGGTCCAGTGCATCCGACGAGCTGATACCACGGTCACACATGACCCTATCAGGCCGAGTCGGCGACAGCAAAGTCGACGTCCCCCGGCTGCGGGCGGCGCGGCTCCGGCGCGCGCCCTTTCGGTCGATTGGCCATCACGATCACGGACTTGTTCGGGGGATCGATCGGGACCGGCTTGTCTTCGTCCAAGGCGTACCCGGGCACTATCGTTCCCGGCTGGATTCTTTGGTTAGACCGGCGACGCCGGTGGGAAGTTGGACTGGGTAGGAAGCTGGCTTTGGCGATGGCGGTCCACTTTCGCTGGATCTCCCGCTTAGGCACTTCGATCTCCCCCTCGGGAGCGACGTCAACCCGCCGTTGGGGCCGGTGGGCCAGGCAGTGCGAGTTGGGACGACGATAACCAAATCCTGGCGACTTTGGGCGGCTCGCTGATGCGGGTACCGGAGTCCGGCGGTACTGCCACGCCCGTGACAACCTGGGCTGCGGCCGAGATTCCGTATTGCGGCCGCAACCGGTGCCCGGCGGCAAGCGGCGAGAGGTGTTAACCTAACCAATTCCGGCCAAGCCTAGTAGGCTCTTCAATTCTTATCTCTATGACCCCCGAACAGTGGCGGCGAGTAAACGACCTCTACCACGCGGCGCTTGATACGCCCCCTTTTGGACGCATGGCATTCGTGGCCCAACAGACGGAGGATCCGCTGATTCGTGACGAGGTAGCGCGCCTGCTGGCCATCGATCCAGACCGCACGGCGGCGTTGGACCAAGCCGCCGTTACCGAAGGCCTGCTCACGAGCTTTCTGGCGCCCACGCTCAGTGCGGGGGAAATGATCATGGGCCGCTACCGGATCGTGCGGGAGGTGGGCGCGGGGGGCATGGGGCGGGTGTATGAAGCCTTCGACGAAGAGCTTCACACCCGCATCGGGCTGAAGATCATCCGCCCGGAACTGGCCGAGGATCCACGCGTGTTGTCCCGCTTCAAGCAGGAGGTGCAACTGGCGCGACAGGTAACTCATCCGAACGTTTGCCGCACTTATGATCTGGTGCGCGCCACCCACCGGGAACGGGATCTACTGTTTCTGTGCATGGAGTTTGTGGAGGGGGAGACGCTAGCGGCGCGCCTTCGCCAGAGGGAGGTGTACTCACTGCCGGAGGCGGCTCCGGTGATTGAACAGATCGCGGCAGGGCTCTCCGCCGCCCACGCGGCGGGCGTGGTACACCGCGATCTGAAGAGCGGCAACATCTTCTTGAGCCGAAATCGGGAAGATGGGCTGCGCGTA
Organism: Bryobacteraceae bacterium; assembly: GCA_019752335.1. Classification (GTDB taxonomy): domain Bacteria; phylum Acidobacteriota; class Terriglobia; order Bryobacterales; family Bryobacteraceae; genus JALHNI01. The sequence goes on along the minus strand of JAIEMJ010000014.1, from coordinate 52,074 downwards.
GTGATCGGTGACTTTGGCTTGGCAGGAAACTTTGCGGCCGGGGCGGAGGTGAAGCGCCAGACCGGCAGCGGTTGGGGAGTGGGAACGCCGGCCTACATGGCGCCGGAGCAGGTGGAGGGAGGCAAGATCGGGCCGGCGGCGGACATCTACGCCCTGGGCATTGTGATGTACGAGATGGCGACCGGCCGGTTGCCGTACGATGGCCTGACACCGCTCCAAGTGGCCGTGCGCCGGCTGAAAGAGAAGCCCCGCCCGCCACGGGAACTCCGCATGGGCATCGACGCGAAATGGGAAGCGGCCATCCTGCGCTGCCTGGAAATCGATCCGGCGGACCGTTTCCGTCAGGCCAGCGAAATTCCGGAAGCTCTCCGTCAGAGCCGCTACCTTCCCGCCCTCCCGCGCCGTGCGCGCCGGAAAATGGGAGCCGTGGCTGCTTTGCTGCTCTTAGGAGCCGTGGCCGGTTGGTTTTGGAGCGGAAGGCTGGCGCAAGGTGAGGCGCAGCGTTTCTATGAGCAAGGCGTGATCGCGCTAGCCGATGCGGCGCCGTTGCGCGGTAGCCGTCTCTTCGAAGCCGCGATTCAACGGGAGCCGGGCTTTCTGCTGGCGCACGCGCGGCGGGGACAGGCGCTGGCGGCGTTGGACAGTCCGGATCTGGCCAGGGAGTCTCTGCTTCGCGCGCTCGAACTACGAAATCGGAAGTTCCTGTTTTCCGCTTATGAACGGCATCTATTTGACGCGATCCGGGCGACGGTGACGCGGGACTATGCCGTGGCCGAAGAGCGATTTGCGCGAGCAGCGGAGTCAGCGGCGGACGGGGAAAAGAGCGCGGCGTTGCTCGACCTGGGGATGGCGCAGGAAGCCGCGGAAAAAGTGGAGGCCGCCGCCAAAACCTACGCCGCCGTGTTACAACGAGAACCGAACCATCCCACCGTCCTGCTGCGCTTGGGAATGCTAGCCTCGCGGCGAGCGGACCTTCCCGGCGCGTTGGGCCTTTTCGAAAAGGCTCAGCGTGGCTACGAACTCCTCGGCAACGTCGAAGGCACCGCCGAGACGTGGATCCGGCGGGGCCAGGCAGCGGCGCGGCTGAGCCGGTATCCAGCGGCTCGGGAGGCGCTCGAAGCGGGCCGGCGTTATGCGGCGTCCAATCGGCTGCCCTCGTATGAGGTACGCGCCCTCTTCGGGCTCAGCAACGTCACGCTGGGGATGGGAGAGATGTCTGAGGCTCGCCGGCTGGCCGAGGAGGCGCTGCGCTTGGCGCGCAGTGAAAAACAAGAAGCCCAGATTATTTTTGCGATGAATGACCTCTCAAACGCTTTGCTCTCGCAGTTCAAATTGAAGGAAACTGATTTTCTCGCCCGGCAAGCACTGGACCTTGCGGAGCGATACCGGCAGCCGCAGTCGGCGGCGCGGGCACGGCTCATCCTGATGATACGCTTTACTATGGCGGCGACCTCAATCGGACTGACGAAGCCCGCCAGTTGGGTGAACAGGCGCTGGGGTTCTATCGCGAGAGCGGTGATCGCCGTCGGCAACTCGACGTCCTGCTCATGTTGGGACGCTTCGAGAACAAAGCTGACCGCTTTGTGGCGGCGTTTGCGCAGTTCGAAGCCGCGCTGGCCTCGGCCCAAGCCCTCGACGATCCACAGTCGCGCGGCTTAGCGGAGCAAGGTTTAGTAACGTCTTCCGTGGCGCTGGGACGCTTGCCACAAGCCATTGAGCACGCCCACCGCGCCGCCGAGGCCTACCGGCAGAGCAAGCGATCAGGGAACCTAGCCTACGCGCTGATGTCCGAAGCCGAACAAAAACTCGAAGTGGGGGATCCATCGGGGGAGCAAGTGCTCGCCGAAGCTGAGGATCTCGCCAAGGGCAATCCCCGCCTGCAGGCGAGCGTGGCCGTAATTCGCGCCGACTTTCTGGCCCGCCAGGGAGACCTCTCGTCGGCGAAACGGTACCACGATGCGGCCGCGCGGTTTCACGATGACGAGTCGCCCGTCTGGCGCGCGCGCCTGTTGGCGATCGGCGCCCGGCTGGCGAGTCCCGCCGGGGCGCAAGCGCCCTGCCGCTCAGCGGTGGAAATCTTGCGGCCCGGCGTAGCCTTCGACGTGCGCGCGAGTGTGCTGCTGTCCTGCGCGGCGGCGAACCGATCCGGCGGCCAATACATCCTGACGCCGCTGAAGCAGCTAGCGGGCCTGGCTGAGAGAATCGGCAACCACGCGGTGGCTTGGCGAGCGTGGGGAGCGGTGGCCCAGTTGGACCAACGCGAACGAGCGCTCGCGGAGAAGCGCCGCCAGATACAATGGCTCGCGCTACAGGAGCAATGGGGCAATTCGCTGGCGAGTCGTTACGCCGGTTCCTGGAAAGTTTTCGATCTCAAGCAGTAGGAGAATTTACCATATGAAACGTTTTCAATTTGCCCTGGCCACCCTTGCCTTTGGGCTTTGCAGTTGTGGCCCTAAAGGGGGCGGCGCCAGTAGCGGTTCCAGTAGCGGAGGTGGCGGGGATACCAACCCGGTCCCGGTTACATTGATTTCCCCCGCGGACCGTCCCGGCTTGAATGTGAATGGATTTCTGCTCTCGAACGGCACGGTGATTGGCTGTAACGAGTGGCAGAAGACCACGGTGAGGAATGGCCCCTTTTCGAATTTGTCGGCAGCCAAACTGGCCGGTGGTTCAACGGGAGTAACCAATCCGCTCAGCCACGACGAGCCGCCCATCGGCGGAGGCGACGGGTCATTCATTCTCACGATGAGTGCACAAAAAGGTCTGGCGGGCACCAATGACACTACGCTGAAGGCGTGCGGCATCGAACACGATGACACAGGAGGAACCTGGGCACTTCTGTGGAAGATTTGGAATCCCGATGGCTCGACCAGCGATTCTGGCACCCAGGATCTGCCCCTGCCCAACCTGACCCAGGCCATGGTGGAGGTGCTGTTTAACGACACTTCTCAGAAAGTGACGATCTCGCGCTCGACTTCGTCGCTGGGAAGCGCCTGGCAAGTGCAAAGCGGCCAAGCGAGCTTCAAGGCGTCCAGTGTCATCTCAGGCTTCGCCACCGACTCGATCGTGAGCGAACTCGATTTGGCAAATGCCTCCGCGCTGCGGATGACCAAGCTGATTGTCTCAGGCACCTCAAAAACCTCAACGCCCTTCAATTCCGTCACGGTCAATCTGGACCGGAATGGCAAAACCTGCGCGGGGTTTGTGATTTGTCACGACGAACAGAACGGCAAATGCCCAGCCATCGCGCAGCCGAAAGCTTGTTCTTCCACGTCCGGAGGAGGCGTCGTGACCAATCCCAAGAACGTCCCCAAGCCCACGCAGTAGAGGCGCTAGGCTGAGCACGGTGCGGTAGGGTTCACCGGTTCACGTAGATCGATATCGACCTTCGAGATGATCGCTGCCTTCGTGCTATTGCCTTATCTTTCGGGCCCACTCGGCCGCCTTCGCGGACTTACCTTGCCGCTCATAAACTTCCACTAACCACTGGCCGGCGTTTAAGAACGACTCCCGGTCGTCGGATATCATCTTGGGCTTTAGCCGCAACAATCCCTCGTAGCCGCTGACTAACTCGGGCTCGGCGCCGGCATACCGGCTCTGTTCCATCAGAATGGCGCCCAGCAGACTCTGCGCGTACCAGCGATCCCAGGTGTTGAGTTTCAAACTGGCGCCTTCGGCCGCCGCTTGCCGCGCGAGGGGCTCCGCTTCGGCATACTTCTTCTGGAGAAGCAGAATCTCGGCCAGATAGCGTCCCGCCATGCGTGCGGCGGAGGCATCGCTCGACGAGAGGGCTTTGAGCTGTTCTCGTTGCAGGGTCTCCGCTTCGGCCAGGCGGCCCTGCCTCCGGCGCAGATCGGACAAGCCCTGCCAGGCGGACTGAGTGGTGGAATGCGTATCCCCTAGTTTTTGGCGGGCCAAGGGAAGCAATTGGGCGTAGATGGCCTCGGCGCGATCATACTGGCCCATCAGGGTGAAGTTCGCCGCTCTGGTGTCGAGGAAAAGCAGCGTTCGGGGATGATCGGGAGGATAGATCTTGACGCGGTTGGCGTAGTTTTCCGCGTACAAAGCTTCGGCGCGCTCGCGTTGGCCCAGAGAGGACAAAGTAACTGCCAGATTGTACATGGACACCAGGGTGCCGGGATGCGCCGGACCATAAAGCCGGCGGTCGACCTCCAACGACTTCTCATAGAGCGGCAGGGCCAGATCCAGCCGCCCCATCGAAGTATAGGCCAAGGCTAGAGAGGTTGTGGCTTCGACCGTTTTGGGGTGATCGTCGCCAAACCGGCGGCGATACTTCTCGAACGGGGTGAGCAGCAGAGCTTGGGCTTTTTCATCGTCCCCATTGACGAAGTAATGGCCACCAAGACTCATGGCGTAGCCAAGCGACAGCAAGTCGTCTGGACCATAGGTGGCCCTGGCGATGGCCTCGCCTTCGATCCAAAGGGCCTCGGCTTCCTTGATCTTGCCCATCGTGTCCAGCACGTTGCCCAACCTGGTGCGGGTGGCTAGGGTTTGGCGATGGGCCCGGCCGAGCGTTCGGGTTTGGTCTGCGAGTGCCTGGCGGAGAAGCGGTTCGGCTTCGGCATTTCGCCCCGCCTGCCAATACACTCCGCCCAGATTGGCCTTGCTCTCCAAGGCCCCCTCGGTTTCCCGGCCAGCCAAGCTGCGCAACTTGACGGCGGATTCCAGTTGCGAAGTGGCCTGAGGAAAGAGCCCCAATCCCCAATAGGCGCTGCCAATGGTGTGGCGAATGGCGCCCTCGAGATTCGGTTGATCGCCAAAGCGGCCACCAATCCGCGCGGCCGCCCGATCGAGCGCGGCGCGGACGGTGAGTTGGGCATCCGCCCGGCTGCCGGCCGCTTGCGCGGAAGGATCCGCCTGTCCGAGCAGATCGTTGAGCAGGAACTCATTGATCGCGCGCGCTTCCTGTTCTGCCCGGGTCGCCCGCAGCGCCAGCCATCCCACCAGTCCGGAGCCGATCAGCAGCAGCACGAGAAACGCTGCCGCCACGGTGAGCCAGGTGCGGTGCCGCCGGGCGAACTTGCCCATTCGGTAAGTCGCGGAGGGAGGCGCCGCATCCACCGGTTCGCCCGCTAGATAGCGCGTGAGGTCGCGAACCAGGTCGTTGACCGTTTCATAGCGCCGGAAGCGTTCCTTCTCGAGCGCCTTCATGGGAATCCAATCCAACTCGCTGTCGAGCGGAGGGAACTGACCGGATTCCTTCAACCTCGCGCTCGGCGTCTGCGGTTCTTCCTCGCGAATTCGCTTGAGAATCCCCAGGTAGTTCTCTTTAGCGATGCGCTTGGCATCCAGGGGAGGGGTGCCGGTGAGCAACTCATAAAGCAAGGCCCCCAGGGAATAGACGTCGCTGCGGGTGTCGATGTCGGCGGCTGCCCCCGGTTCGGCCTGCTCTGGACTCATATACTGCAGAGTTCCGACCACCGCGCCCAAGCCGGTGAGCATCGTGGCGTCCGTCAGCTCGCTGCCGAGCGCTTTGGCCAAGCCGAAGTCGATGACTTTCGGGACTGGCTTGCCCTCCACCACGCTGACCAGAACATTCGACGGCTTGATATCCCGGTGAATGATGCCCTTCTGATGCGCATGTTGGATCGCTTGGCACACCGGGATGAAGAGTTCGATGCGCTCGCGGATTTTGAGCTGCTTGCTGAGGCAGTACTGGTTGATGGGGACGCCATCCACCAGTTCCATGACGAAGTAGGGGAGCCCGTGGCCGGTGGCGCCGGCGTCGAAGACCTGGGCGACGTTGGGATGGCTCATCAGCGCCAGGGCTCGCCGTTCACTTTCGAAGCGCGCGATCACCTGCTTGCTGTCCATGCCTGGCTTAATCACTTTCAAAGCCACTTGGCGGCGGATGGGATGCGTTTGCGTCGCCAGATAGACGGTGCCCATGCCACCCTCGCCCAGTGGCCGTTCCAGATGATAGGACCCGATCGTGGCGGGCGGAGCGGGACTCGGGGCGCCAGGGCCGGGCTCGCTCAAGGCCGCGATTACGTCTTTGCGGGCCAGGATCGGATCGAGAAAGGTGTCGGTCTCCAGGTCGTTTTCCAGGAGGCGTTGCACGGCGGTGAGCAGTTCCAGGTCGTCGCCGCAGGCAGCGCGCAAAAACGTGGCGCGGCTGGGCGCTGGCTGGCCTAACGCCGCATCGAACAGCTCGCCGATCCGCTGGTGACGTTCGGGACTCCCGCTCGTCACGTGGAGGCCAACCGGTCCCGCAGCCAAGCCCGGGCGAAGCGCCATTCGCGGCGTACGGTGCTTTCGGAAAGGTTCATCACCTCGGCGACTTCTTCGAGCGTAAGTCCGGTGAAGAAGCGCAGTTCGACGACTCTGGCCTGGCGCGGCGCCAAGTTCTCGAGTTGGCTTAGCGCCTCATCCAACGCGCCGATGTCCTGGTGAGGGCCAAGTCCTTCTCCGCCAACTCCCGCCGGGTCCACGCCCGTCAAGGAAACGCGAATGGCGTTGCCTCCGCGCTTCTGCATGCCGTTTTCCCGGGCGTACTGCACCAGCACTCGCCGCATCAGTGTCGCCGACACGCCGAAAAAATGCGCGCGATCTTTCCATTGGCCGGGTTGCCACTGCATTAGGCGCAGAAACGCTTCGTTCACCAAGGCCGTGGGCTGGAGAACGTGACCGGCGGCCTCGCCGGAGAGGAAGTGTTGCGCCAGGCGCCGAAGCTCGGCAAACACCAACGGAGCGAGCTGTTCCAGCGCTTCCGCGTCGCCGCTACGCCAATCGGCCAGCAGTCCGGTGATCGCGAGGTTTGGTTCAGAGTTCATCGAACAAAGTCCTGCTGCGTGTCCGCACGGACGGGCCACCCCTCTGATTGTAGCAATGCGGCAGGAATGCGCTCCGCGCCGAAAGGCCAATTTGGAGGCAAACGCTTGATTCTTCGGTGTTTTGGGGAGAGCGTTCGGCCTTGCAAAAAAATATCAGCTCTCCGTGAACACTTTTTTGCCGATATCCCCCTTTACCGGATGGAAGTGCTCATTGAGCACTGCATCAAAGGAGGACCTATGTTTTTAAGCTTGAACAAATTTGTCCTAGGCGCGTTGGCCACTCTTACTCTTTGGGGCCAGGTGAACTATGACTTTTCCGATGGAGGCAGAAAGGCCGGCTACATCCTGTCGACCGAGGAGATCTTCAGCAAGGCGAACACGAAGAATCTGCAGGCCGCCAAGAGCCACCGGAAGCTGGGATCGGGCGAGATCTACGTACTGACGGGTGCGGCCATGAAGGAGCTGCGGAAGAACCGCGGCGAGCGCGCCTTGGCGGAGCCGGTTTTCTACTTCAAGGGCAACTTGCCGACCGCCGACAAGCTGGCGGCGATGTCGCCGGAGGAGCGCACGAAGCGGATGGAATCCGCCCGCCGTCTGATGACCAACCGGCTGATGGTCCGCATGACCGAATCGCAATATGCGGAACTCGCCGCCACTGGCCCGCAGGCCATCGAGAAGAGCATGGTGGACGGTTGGATGACCCTCTCCTTCGCCGACGCCTTCACCGCGCTGGACGCGGCCGACTGGATGATCCAGCAGGGCAACTGGGAATTCACGCCGGTCTTCAAGCGGGAGTTCTTTACGCGCCAGACGCTGCGCCGCCAAGTGAACGATCCGCTGTTTCCGAATCAATGGCATCTCGCCGGGGCTGGACCCAATATCAACCTGGCTGACGCCTGGGATCAGGTGACGGGCAAAGGCATTAACATGGTGATCCTCGACGACGGCTTCGACCTGTCGCACGAAGACCTCACCAATGCGTATCCGCTCTCCTCCGGCTACCATCGCAACTTCAAGGAAGACGGCGAACGCAATGATCCGAAGCCGCTGAAGGCGGAAGAAAATCATGGCACCTACTGCGGCGGATTGGCCCTGGCCAATGGTTTCAACAATCTGGGCACCGTTGGGGTGGCGCCGGAAGCGCGGGCCATGGCCATGCACATCATCGGCGGAGCCGTGCCGGAAGACTCTTTTGGGACGGCGTTAGCCTGGCAGCCGGAGGGCGTGATCAGCCATGTTTCCAGCAATAGCTGGGGTTCGTCGGATGACGGCAAGGACGCTGGCCGCGCCGGCGCACCGTCGTTGGCCGGGATCGAACGTGGCACCACGAGGAACCGGAACGGGCTGGGAACGGTGTACGCGATCTCCGCCGGCAATGGCCGCGGTGATGGTGACGATAGTAGCTATGACGAGTTGACCAACTCGCGGTTCGCCATCTCCGTCGGGGCCGTGGCCCGCGACGGCAAGCAGAGCTCGTATTCCGAGAGCGGGATGGGCGTGGCGATCGCGGCGTTTGGCGGCGAGTATCAACCGCCCGATGTCCTGTGGAGCACCAACAACATGGGGCCCGAGGCGTTCGATCTCAAGAACACCAACTTTCCTACGTCGAAGGCTCCGGTGAACTACACCGACGCCGGCAACGGCACCTCCGCCGCCGCCCCGCAAGTGGCCGGCGCCGCCGCCCTACTGCTCGAACGCAACCCCCGCCTGGGCTATCGCGACGTGAAGGAGATCCTGATGCGCTCCGCCACCCGGACCGGCCTTTCGGGTACGGATAGTTTCGCTACCAACAGCGGGGGACTCTTCTTCAGCCATGCCTTCGGCGGGGGCCTACTGAATGTCGCCGAGGCGCTCAAGCTGGCCGCCAACTGGACCAACCTCGGACCCTTGGCGATGATCGAAGGTCCGTCCGTGAACACCGCATCCTCCATCGACGACGGCGGAGGCGTGCTCTTTGAAATGGCTCTCTCCGGAGCCGAGATGCGCGTGGAGCATGTGGACCTGATCGTCAACGTGAAGCACGCCAAGCGCGGCGATCTACGTTTCACGATCATTGCGCCCAACGGTATGAAGAGCATTGCGCAAGCTCGCCCGAACGACGACAACGCGGACTTCACCGACTACCGGTTCACTTCGGTCCGGCATTGGGGCGAGTCCTCGAACGGAACGTGGACGGTGACCATTGAAGATACGGTGGCGAATGGCGTCGCCGGCCAATTCGTGAATGCGAAGCTCGTGTTCTACGGCACCGCCAAGTAACCCGATACGGGGCGGTGGAGCATCCGATGGCCCCCGCTCCTCACCAGATGACGAGCGGGTAGTGGTCCTTGATCTGTCCGTCGGCCGTCACGAGAGGGCTGCGCGTGGCGGAGGCTTGGGCGACGATCAGCCGGTCAAAGAGGTCGTCGGTCCAGGTGAGGGACTGGGCCTCCCGGCTCACGAGCGGGAACGGCAGGTCGCAGACTGCGAGGCCGATCCGGGCGCGCAGGTCGCTGACGATGGCGTCCGGGGTGGCCTTCACGCGATTGCGCCGGTACAAGTAGGAGAGCTCAAGTTCGACTGCCGGCGAGATCAGGAGTGAAGCCGCCCGGTCGATTTCGCGGGCGGCTTCCCGGCTCAGGCGCTTGAGCTGACCTTCGTAGAGCCACACCACGATGTGGGTGTCGAGGTAGGTCAAGCGCCGTAGAGCTCTTTCTGCTCCGCTTCCCACTCGGCTTGCGCCGCGGCGTCCCAACCCGAATCGCCAGCCGCGAGGCCGGACTCGTCACGTGTGATGAGTCTCGCCAAGCGGGAACCGCGGCTGGCTGGAACAATGCGCAGCGTGGCGCCTTTGTGCGAGATTTCGACTTCCTGGCCCTGGGCCACGTCATCCAGGACGCGAAAGAGAGTCTTACGTAGTTGAGTGGCGGTCGTCATCGATCTCATAATGACATGTACGCCGTACGGTTGTCAATGTACGCATGATGGATCGCAGCCCGGATCCGCCGCACCGGCACAGGCTGCCGTTCATCGCGCCTGTCGCTGATAAGACGGCGTTAATCCGGTAGTGGGTCAGTTTGAAAGCAAGTCTCTGGATTCGAAACGAGGTAAGCTTGCGCCGAATGACCTTCACGAAAGACGCGCACTTCGAGCAGCTACAGAACGACATGACCGCATGGGTGGGTGCGCTTGCGAAGCCATTCACACCGCCGAAGGAAGTGCCCGTCGGTGACGATGGGTACAATCTGGAGTTTTGGGACAAGCGTAGTGAGACGGTGATGCTTGGGAAGCTGGTGCGAGCGATGAGTGGCATGAACGCGGCTGTGCATCTCGCCGAGATTGGATACGTAACGGAGTGCGGGGCGCTGCTGCGAGTCGTGAGCGACCTGTGCGACGAAATCTCTACCATCGGCCTCGCGATTCACAAGGTTGACCAGGGCGAGACGATGAACCCCGAAGTCGAGGCCTTCGTCAGCCAGTATTTCAAGCCAATGGCGAAGTCCCCCGATGAGTTCGCCAATCAAGCTAAGGTGCGCTACGTCTCGCGCGAACGGCTTCTGGTGGCCAAAGTGAACATGTCGCCTCCCGTTCCTGGAATTGACTCGGATATGTTCCTGAAGCTGGCTCGCTTCCAAAACAAGACCTATGATTGCTACGTTCACGGCTACTTCGAATCTACGATGGAGCTGTGGAACCCAAAGAGCAATACGTTTGAACTCACGGGGCGCACGGATGCCTATTCGATAGAAGGGTTCATCGAGGCAGCGATGCTGAAGTTCCACGGGCTCGTCACCGCCATCGAAATCACCGCCCACCACACCGGAAACCAAGAGGTTTTTCAAGGTGCACGGGAGGCGAGGAGGAAACTGGACGAGCTGGGAATCAGTGCTGACCCACGGAAAACATAACGCCCCCTCGATTGGCATGCAACGGGCTGGTATGGTGGATTCTATGAAACTGAGTGTTGAATGTAAGGTCAACGGGACCGACTTACTGGAGTCCTCGACGGTTTTGAACCATGGCGGTAAGGAATTCACATTCGTGAGTGGGAGACAACGGCGCGCTCTCTGCAATTCGCATCATCAAGCCAATCGCCAACCCTGATAGGGCATTCCATCTTCTGGAGCGCCAGGGGACGACGTTAAGTCTGAAGCAAGGTCTCGATGACGAAACCTTTGAATCTGTGATGAGTGACTTTCGCCAACTCGAATCGATGCTCGGTTTTTCTGGAGGCATATCCAGCATCGAATGGAACAGTCCCACTATCGCTCTGATCCCAGAAACTGACGAAGAGAAGTCTCGCGTCCAGGTCAACAATATTTATGTCAGGAAATTCTTCGAGGAGACGCCCAAGCGCATACCCAAATCGTATCTCGAAAAGGTCGTGAAGTCGATGGAGGTCTACGAGTCTCTGACCGTCCTGCAAGCATTCCATCGAGAAGTGCAGAATGAGATGCGAGCTCACCGTTTCATCCACGCTTTTGTAAATGGCTTCTACATCCTTGAATCTCTATACGCAAACGGAAAATTCGGACAGGATCAGGTTATCGCCGAGTTTGAGAAATCGCCAAGCCTGTGCCAAAGCGCCGAGTCTTTGTTGGCAAAGAAAACGTTCTGCGAGGGTGAGCACCAAGCAGGATTGCAAAAAGCGCTGAATTACTACCAAAAAAAATGGGGGGTGAGGGGCCTTTTCTATGCAATCGTCGCCACCCGAGGTGAGCTGCATCATTATGTCGCGACCAGAAATAGACGGTATGGAACTCCATTTCGGCATGACGAGTACTACACGATGGCGTTAACAGTCTCCTATTTGGAGTCTGCCGGAATCGCTAGAGAAATAGATAGGCTTAAGCAAGCTCATCAGGCTAAAACAGCCCTGCATCCCCTGCGGAGAGGGCGACTTGACGAGCCTTGAGGCCGCCGTGATGATGCCGATGTAAGCAAGTCCAGTCTAGAAAGTCTGGCACAGAAACCCTACAATTTCAGTAACGTCAAACTAAACACTACCGTAGTTCGAATAGCCTACCGAGACGGTGTGGCAAATCGAAACAGTCGAGCGGCCAGCGAGGCGGAAGTGTACCGATGGGGGCCCGAGGGCCTCATCGAGCGTATCCGCCATAACATCAATAGGTGATGATGGTTTGGGACCTAACTTGCAGTGCGCTCGGCTGAGCTGGCCGGAGCACTCGGTGAAAGCCAACGCCGACCAGCCCTGGATTGCCGTCAGAAACTGAACCTCTGACTCCGCGCTACAGCCTTCGCTAGGCCCTGCGGACTCCGCCCTTGATACCGATTGCCAGGTCCGGCGACGCGGGAACGGGGCCAGCCAGATCAGCGCACTGCCACGGTGAGCGCTTGGCTGAACGCGTCGCCGACCGCTACCACCAACGGTACGCTGGCGCCGGAGGGAGTGGCCGGCGGGATGCGCGCGCTTACCTGGGTAATCGCCGTGAGCCCTGGCGCGGCACCGGCGAACGTGACCTCTACGCCCTCGTTGTTGATCCCGACGACCACGGGCAGGAATGGCACCGCGAGCGGGGCCGCCGCCAGCAGGCCGTCGATGCCCAACGTCGTGGGACGCCCGTCCCCGGTGATGTTCATCGTAATAATGGACCCGCGCGGGGCCGGATTCGCCGCCGAGTTCAGCGAGCCATCCTGGTTGCGGATCACGGGAAAGACGCCTGGCGCGGCGGGGGCTACGGTGAGCGCCAAGGGCCGCGAAAGCCCGCCATTGCGCTCCACGGTCATCGACACGGTGGTCTTGCCATCCACCGCATAAGGCACCGCTACCACCAGGAGATTCTCGCGCGCGGACAGCACGGGCCCGGGCACGCCGTCAAAGAGAACACGGGTGCCGCCCGCCGACACATCGACACGGCCCTCCGGGGTAACTCGCGAAGTCGCGGTGTCGGCGGGGCCGAGACCGGCGCCGCTGATCGAGATCAGTTCCCCGGCCGCAATCGGACCGGTGAGCCCCGAGGCCAGATTGCGCACGATGCTGGGCGCGATCCGCCCGTCCGTGGCCAGCAGCGGTCCGGCGGAGCCGGGAATGCGGCGAATTTTGCTGGCCTGCTCGTAAGCGTAGCCCAGCGAAATCAGCGTGCCTTCGCTATAGGCGGGCCCTGTCAGCATCACGCCATACGGGGCGCCGCTGCTCAGATAGCCCGCCGGCACGATGATGCTCGGGTGGCCGGCGCGCGCGGCGATGTTGGCGCCGCCGGTGCCAGGAAACAGAATCGCGGTGAGTCCGCCCGCGGCAAACGCCGCATCGAGGCCCTCGGTCCGCGCCAGTCGCACGTCGGTGGCGCGGTCCGCCTCGTACTGGGCCTTGAAGCCTTCGAGATCCGTCGCTTCCGAAGCGATCGCCAGTGTCTGGCCATACTTCAGCGCCACCGCCGCGTTGCGATTGTTGAAGGCGATCACGTCGGCCAACGTGCGCGTCGGCGCGTCCGGCCCCAGCGACGCCAGGTACGCATTCAGGTCGCGTTTGAATTCGTAGCGCAGCACCGACGATGAGAACGCGGCCAAGGCCGCCGCCGTGGGAATCTCGTAGTCGATCACCGTGGCGCCGGCTTCCCGCATCGCGGCGATCGCCCGTTCGGTGATCGCGCGCTGCTCGGCCGTCAGGTTGGTCCAATAAGGAGTACGCGGCACGCCGATTCGCGCGCCCCGCAGGCCATCGGCCCGGAGGAACGTCGTATAGTCCTGCCGCGCCCGGCCCGCGCTCTCCGCCGTAATCGGATCCCGCGGATCCACCCCGGTCATGGCCCCCAATAGGTACGCGGCGTCGGTGACCGTGCGCGTGATGGGTCCGGCGATGTCCTGGCTGGCGGCAATCGGAATCACGCCCTCGCGGCTGATGAGTCCCACGGTGGGCTTGATGCCGACGACGGAATTCTGGTTCGCTGGAGAAAGAATCGAGCCCGAAGTCTCCGTCCCGACGGTCGCCGCGGCAAAGGTCGCGGCGGCGGAGGCGCCGGAGCCCGCGCTGGAGCCTCCCGGCGACAGCGCCTGGCGCCCGTCACTGCCGGGCAACGGCCGCGGGTCGTGCGGATTGAGGACGTAGCCACCCAGCGAGCTATACCCGGCCGGCATGCCGCCCGTCAGGTAGTTGGCGAACTCCGTCAGATTGGCCTTCGCGAGAATGATGGCCCCGGCCGCCTTCAGTTGTTGCACCAGGAAAGCATCGCGCGGGGAGCGCGAGGCGGCCAGCGACACGGAACCGGCTGTCGTCGGAATGCCCACCAGATTGATGTTGTCCTTGATGATGACCGGAATGCACGCCAACGGCGTCCGCGTCGGAGCGCGGTCAAAAGACGCGGCGAGCGCCAGCGCCTCGGGGTTCAAGGCCCGAATGGCGTTGAAGCGCGGCCCGTTGCGGTCCAGCGCCTCAATGCGATCCAGGTACCACTGTGTCAAGCGCGTACAAGTGATGGCGCGCGAGTCAAGCGCGGCGCGTAGCTCGGGGATGGTCTTCTCGAAAGGGTCGAAAGCGGTCTGCGCCAGGGCGGCGGAGGCGCAAAAGAAAAGCAGATGGCGGAACATGAAATCTCCCAGGGTGATGTGTGGAGATACAGGCTCCCAAAGGCGGGTCCGACGTAGCCGCAGTTAGAGGGTAAGTTAGCACGTGTTAAGTGCGGACGGCAACGGGCCGCGCTACTATGCGTTCTGAAAATACACAACACAAATGTTGTGAGTCAATATTGTTGTGATACAGTATTGATATGATTGCTCTACTAATTCCTGGATCCATGGGGCGTCTGGCTGAAGGTGCTGGCTTTTACGGTCGCGATGAGATCCTGGCCAGGGCTTGGTCGCTGCTGGAGCACTCCAACCTGCTCCTCTTGGCCCCCAGACGCGTGGGCAAGAGTTCTCTTTTGCATCGGATGAAAGTGGCGGGTCCGGACAAGGGATACAAGACGCTGTATCTTTCTGTGCCTGACGCGGAAGACGAACTGGATTTTCTGAAACGGCTACTTCGGGCGATGCGAGAAGCCGATTGGGCACCTGGTGGCTGGTGGGACGCGTTTCGGAACAAACTCCCCGACGATCTTGAGTTCGTGATCAAGACCAGCCTGGTGGAACTCAAGGCGAAGCAAATGGACTGGAGACGTCCGGCGGAAGAACTGGAGACCCTCCTGAAATCGGCCGACGCCAAGACGCTGCTGTTGATCGACGAATTACCTATCCTGGTCGGGAGTATCGCGCAATTGGATCCTTCGGGCAAGAGGGCGGAGCGCTTTCTGCTCTGGCTCAAACGCCTGAGAGAGCAGTTCCAGCCGCGCTGGTTCTTCGCGGGTTCGATCGGGTTGGACTCGGTGGCGCGCACGCTGAAGCTGTCGGGCACCATCCACGACCTTCAGCCGATTGAACTGGACGCGTTCCGCCTGGAACAGGCGACGGCGTATCTGGTGGGCCGCGGCCAGTACCACCAGTGGCAACTGGATCCGCCGACGATCCAGTCGATCTTGGACGCCGTCGAATGGCATATTCCGTTTCACCTGAACCTGGTCTTCGAAGAGCTTCGCACCGTGGTAAGCGAAGGCCAGGGCCATCCCTCGCCCCAGTTGGTGGAGGTCGCGTTGCAACGGCTGATGAAGAACGGCCGCTCTCATTTTGATCACTGGGACGAAAGGCTGCGGAAGCTCCTGGATGCGCGGGTTCCGGCTTACTGTGCAACGATACTCGCCTTGGCCTGTCACCGGCCGGGAGGCGTCCAGGTGACGACGATCGAGCAACGCCTCACTCGTGACATCACTAACGAGGAAGAGCGAGCCGTGATGCTCCGACAGTTGTTGGACTTGCTGGTAAGCGATGGCTATCTCGTCAATGAGCAGGGCTCCGCGCGGTTCCGTTCGTCCCTGGTTCGCCGCTACTGGCGCGAGGTGCAGGCATGAGCGAGCCGAGAAAGTTCCCCTATGGGGGCGTGCCCGTCTACAACCCCCAATCGCTCAGCAAAGGCGAAGCGATCGCCCAGTTTCACGCCCGGGAGGGCGTCTATCACCGCCTGCTGGAACTGCTGCGCGAGGAACGTCCCTCCCACGTGCTGATCATTGGGACGCGCGGCATGGGCAAGACGACCCTGCTGCAACGCGTCCGCTACGGCGTCGAGGAGGATGCCGCGCTCAACGGTAGATACCTGCCGCTGGTCTTTCCCGAAGAGCAATACAACGTCAATCGGCTCGACCGTTTCTATCTCAATACCGTCGACGCGCTGGCCGACACTCAGGAACGGTTGGGGAATGAAAAGATCCTGGCCCGCGTGGAGAGTTTTGCCCAGGAAATCAGCAAGCGAGACCGCGAGGAGATCGAACAACGTGTTCCCCAGTTTCTGGCCGAGATGACGCAACTCACCGGGCGGAGTTTGTTGTTTCTGGTGGACAATGCGGAGCGCCTGTTTGAGACGATCGCAGACAAAGAGCAATGGCGCTTGCGGGAGTTACTTGCCGCCCGCCCGGATCTGACGTTCTTCGGTGCGTCGACTCAGGCAAGCGACGGAATTTACGGCCCGGACCGCGCCTTCTTTGAATTCTTCCAGATCTTTAAGCTAACGCCCCTCACGCTAGAGGAAGTCCGGAATCTGATGCTGCGGTTGAGTGAATCCGTGGAGGAACCGGAGGGGCAAAAGGGAGTCGTGAAGCGGCGCATCGAGGATTGGCTCGCCGCGGACCCCGGACGTTTGCGAACGCTGGTGCATTTAACGGGCGGCAATCCGCGGACCACCGTGCTGCTCTTCCATCTGGTGCTCGACGGGCTAACCGGCGGGGCCCGCGAGTACCTGGAACAGCTACTGGATCAGTGTACGCCGAACTACAAGGGGCGCGTGGATGAACTGCCGGCGCAGGCCCAGCAAGTGCTGGACGCCGTGGCCTTGCACTGGGATCCAGTGACGGCCAGCGAAGTGGCGGAGGATACGAATCTCGAGACCAGTGCGGTTTCAACGCAACTGACCCGGCTGGTACGCCAGGGGATTCTCGAGAAGGCCGATTCCGGCGATAGCAAGAAGGCGCTTTACCAGGTGGCGGAGCGCTTCTTCAACATTTGGTATCTGATGCGAGCCAGCCGGCGAGTCCGCGCGCGGCTGCGCTGGTTTGTTGAGTTCCTGCGCGTTTTCTTCGAGCCGGGTGAATTGGAAGCGATGGCCTGGAAGGAACTGTATCGCGTTCGCGACGGCGGGCCAGAATGTCAGTTGGATAATGCGATGGCCTACGCTGCTGCCTCGGGAAGGAGCCGCCATCGGTTTGAGGGCTACTTGCGAGAGAACTTCGGGCGAAGCGAGTCGGAGTGGAGGCCTCTTTTAGAGCTCATGCCCGGTGAGCCATCGCTAGATCAGCTCTCTTCGGAGTCTGAGGCCAACGGAGAGTTGTCGCGCGGAGGTGCGATCGAGACCGAGGCGGAACTGCGAAGCAGCCTTGAGATCGATCCCACGGACTCAGTTCGCTGGGGGGAACTGGCCAATCAACTTGCCGAGATCCCGGAACGGGGTGCAGAAGCAGAGGCGGCGTATCGAAAGGCCATCCAAGTGAATCCCAAGTCGGCTCTTGCTTGGTACAACCTTGGCGTTCACTTGGCGAAGTTGCCCGAAAGGAGCGCGGAAGCGGAGACAGCCTATCAAAAGTCGATCGAGTTGAACCCCAAGTTCGCGTCGTCCTGGCATAATCTTGGTGCTCTTCTGATGAAGTCGCCGGAGCGAAGTGCAGAAGCGGAGCGGGCCTATAGAAAGGCAAGCGAGCTGGATCCCAACCTCGCATTGCCTTGGGATGGTCTCGGCAATCTCTTGTCGAAATCGCTAGACCGGAGTGCAGAAGCGGAGGAGGCCTATCGAAGAGCGATCGTGTTGAACCCCGAGCCAGCGCGCTCCTGGCATAATCTTGCTGCTCTTGTAATGAAATTTCCAGACCGGAGTGGAGAAGCGGAAAGAGCCTATCGCAAGGCCATCGAGTTGGATCCCAAGCTGGCGTTGTCTTGGAACGGTCTTGGCAATCTATTGTCGAAATCGCCAGACCGGAGCGCAGAAGCGGAGGCGGCCTATCGAAAGGCCATCGAGTTGGAGCCTAAGCTAGCGGTGCCTTGGAACGGTCTTGGCAATCTGTTATCGAAATCGTTAGAAAGGAGTGCAGAAGCGGAGACGGCCTATCGAAAGGCCATCGAGTTGGAGCCTAAGCTAGCGGTGCCCTGGTACGGTCTTGGCAGTCTGCTGTCGAAGTCGCCAGACCGGAGTGCAGAAGCGGAAACGGCCTATCGCAAGGCCATCGAGTTGGATCCGAAGCTGGCGCTGTCTTGGAACGGTCTTGGCAATCTCTTGTCGAAATCGCCAGACCGGAGTGCAGAAGCGGAGACGGCCTATCGAACGTCCATCGAGCTTGATGCAAATTCACCTTGGCCCTGGCAAGGTTTGGGCTACCTCTTGACACGGATCCGCCGAAGCGGGGAGGCCGAGGATGCGTATCGAAAGGCACTCGAAGCTGATCCGACGTCGTCAAGTTCCTGGAACACTCTGGGGATTTTCCTCGCTAGCCAGGCGGGCAAACCTGAGGATGCGGCACAAGCCTTTCGCCAAGTGGTCCAACTGGAACCAAACAACGAGGGAGCCCGGCAATGTCTCGCGGTGCTCCTCTTCTGCGAACTGGGTAGGCCCGAGGAGGCGGAGGCACTGCTCCAGCGAACCGTGCAACTCGATCTCGAGAATCCTGTCCTGGCGGCCATCTTCACTGCTGTACGACGCGCCCCAGAAAGCGACGTCGGAGCATTGACGTTTCTGGACGCTGCCGCGAAATCCGAATTCTGGTCTGAATTGCTTGTGCTCAACCAGAACTATGCGCCGTTCGGAAAGATCCTCCTGAAAATCTGCGATCTGGTTGAGCAGCACGACCACTCCAACCCGTTCACGCGCCTCTACCGGATGGTGGCCTTGGCCCGGCTGGGAGATTTCCCGCGGGCGTCAGTAGCCTTTGAAGATGCGCTGCTGGGTGACCCCATCGAGCTTCTCGGCAAAGGACGCGCGGCGCTCGAAGCGTTCTTCACCGCCGCGGTGAAGGCGGGGCGTGTGCGAGAGTGCCTGGACGTGCTCGTGAAGAAAGAGTGGATCGATGCCTGGCGGCCGATTTACGAGGCCTTGAAGGCCGTCGAGGCTGGTAGCCGGGTCTATCTCAAGCGAGTGGCTGTGGAGATTCGCGAGCCGGCGCTGTCGATCCTCGGAAAGATTGCGCCGGACCTGCCGGACTAGCTGAGGGCCTCCGAACGACCGCCCTTGATCGCCGTCAGAAACTGCACCTCTTGCTCGGGACCGACGTCTTCCGCCAACCCCAGAAAGCTCACCTCGCCATCGATCCCGATCGCCAGGTTCGGCAATAGCCGGCCGTCCTTCACCAGACGCCCCACCAGGGCAGGGAACTCCCGCTCCAGCGACGCCACCACCTCGCGCACCGTCGCGCCGGGGACCTTCACCAGTTCCTGGCCGCCCGTCGCGCTGCGCAACAACGCGGGAATGTAGACGCTCGGCAAATTAGTACTCAGACCACATGATTGGTTGTTTTTTGGCTGCTGTCACAGCGGCACCGCGCTTCGGACAGCCCACCGCGTGAGCGGCGGGGCACGTTTCGACGCTTTACGGGAAAAACCGCAGCAAAACAGCCATACTTCGCGTGCGCGGCCCCATCGCTCACGCGATGGGCTCTCCGGGTGTGGGGCTGTCCGAACCGTAACGGTCACCGTGCTAGCACTGCTGGATCGCCGCCAGCACGCTCGGCGGATTCATCGGCAGGTGACGCATGCGGCAGCCCGTGGCCGCGTGGATCGCGTTCGCGATCGCCGCCGGCGGCGAGACGATATTCGCTTCGCCCACGCCGCGCACGCCGTAAGGATGCACAGGATTCGGCACCTCAACAATCGCCGTATCGATCATCGGTACATCGAGCGCCGTCGGCATGCGGTAATCGAGGAAGCTCGCATTCATCATGCGGCCTTCGGGGCTCATGAAGTACTCTTCGTTGAGCGCCCAGCCGATGCCTTGCACACTGCCACCCTGCATCTGCCCTTCCACGTAGCTGGGATGAATCGCCTTGCCGGCGTCCTGCACGCAGGTGAAGCGCAGGATGCTGGTCTTGCCCGTCTCGACATCCACCTCGACATCGACAATCGCGCCCGCAAAGCTGCCGCCCGGGCCCTTCGCGTTGATCGACGCGCGGCCCACCACTGGAGCTCCCACTTCGCCCACGCGCGCGGCCAGTTCTTTGAAGCTCAATCGGTGCTCGCCCGCGCTGAAGACGCCATCGGCGAAGTGGACCTCGTCCACCTTCCACAGCTTCGCCGCGCGCTCCTTCATCTGCTTCACCACGTCCTGCGCCGCCTCATAGGCGGCCCAACCCGTGGCAAACGTGGTGCGCGAGCCGCCCGTTACACCCGTATAGCCGATGGTGTCCGTATCCACCACCGACGGCCGCATGTCGTCGGCCTGCAAGCCCAGCACCTCGGCCGCCATCATCGCAATCGACGTCCGCGAACCGCCGATGTCCGTGGAACCCTCAATCAAGCCGACGCTGCCGTCGGCGTGAACGTTCAGCGTGCAACTCGACGGTAGGCCCGCGTTCATCCAGAAGCCAACGGCCACGCCACGGCCGCGCTTGGCCTCGGCATGTGAGGGCTCACCCAGCGGCGCCGTATAGTGCGGATGCGCTTTCATCGTCTCCAGCACTTCGACGCAACCGATCCGGCGGAACTTCGCGCCGTCCGCGCGGCGCGTGCCTTCCTTCGACGCGTTTTTGAGGCGCAACGCGAGCGGATCCAGCTTCAGCTTCTCCGCGATCTCGTCCAGCACGGTCTCCGTCGCGAAGGCGGCGTTCGTCGCGCCGGGCGCGCGATACGGCGCCGTCGATGGCTTGTTCACCACCACGTCGTAGCCGTCGATCGTCTGGTTGGCGATGTCGTAAGCGGCGAAGACGCAGGTGGCCGCCGGGGCCACCATCGCGCCCGGATAGGCGCCCGCTTCGTAGGCCAGATAAGCCTGCGCTGCCACCAGCGTCCCGTCCTGCTTCGCGCCGATCTTCACCCGGATGAATGACCCCGGCGTCGGCCCGGAGCCCTCCAGCACCTCCCGCCGCGTCATCGTAATCTTCACCGGCTGGCCGGACTTCTTCGAGAGCAACGCCGCCACCGGCTCCACATACACCGGCACCTTGCCGCCAAAGCCGCCGCCAATCTCCATCGGCGTCACCCGCACGCGCGACACCGGCAGATCCAGCATGCACGCCACGGTATCGCGCACCACGAAGCTGCCTTGGGTGGAGCACCAAATCAAGAGCCGGCCGTCGTTGTTCCATAGCGCGGTCGCCGTGTGCGGCTCAATGTAGCCCTGATGCACGGTCGACGTGGTGAACTCGCGCTCCACGATCACGTCGGCCTCGGCGAAGCCCTTCTCGCTATCGCCCATCACCTGCCGGAAGTGATCCGCGACGTTGCTCGCCTCCGTCGTGGGCTGGCCGAACTCCGTGCAGCGCAGATCGCCATGCAGCAGCGGCGCGCCCTTTGCCATGGCCGCGGGCGCCGTCAGCACGCAGGGCAGCGGCTCATACACCACCTGAATCAAAGCCGCGATCTCGGCCGCCGCCTGCGGACTCGTCGCCGCCACGGCCGCCACGGCATGGCCCTGATAGAGCGTCTTGCGACGGGCCAACATATTGCCGCGAATGTAACTGAGCGGCGTATCGCCTTCGCCCAGATCCACAATGCGGTCCGGCGTCTCCGGGAAGTCTTCCGCCGTCACCACGGCGCGGCATGCCGGATGCTGGCTGGCGGCCTTCGTATCGATCGAGACAATGCGCGCATGCGCGTGCGGACTGCGTAGAATCGCCCCGTGCAGGGTGCCGGCCAACTTCAGGTCAGCCCCGTAAAGCGCGCGGCCGGTTACTTTATCGGCGCCATCGTGGCGCGGCGGACGGGTGCCGATCAGATGATAAGTCGTGGTGCTCATGTTAAGCCCTCATTTCAGCAGCGGCGGCTTGCACCGCGCGCACAATCTTGTCGTACCCCGTGCAGCGGCAAAGGTTGTTGGCGAGCCACAAACGAATCTGCGGCTCGGTGGGGTTGGGCTCGTGATCGAGCAGGGCCTTGGTGGCCATCAGAAAGCCAGGCGTGCAGATGCCGCACTGCAGCGCCGCATGGTCAATGAAGGCCTTCTGGATCGGATGTAGCGTTGAACCCTTGGCGATACCTTCCACCGTATCGACGCGCTGGCCCTGCGTTTCGACGCCGAGCACCAGGCAGGACGTCACCAGTTGGCCATCCAGCAGGACACTACAGGAGCCGCAATTGCCATCGCCGCAGCCTTCCTTGGTGCCCGTCAGGTTGAGGTTGTCGCGCAAGCATTCGAGCAGCGTCTGGCGCGGCTCGGCGAGGAATTCGGCGGGTTCGCCGTTGAGGGTGAATTGGACGTGGACTTTCATGGTTTATTGAGCTCCTAGCGTGGCGGTGAGCGCGCGTCGCGTGAGGACGTCGCACAGATGCCGGCGGTAATCGGCCGGCGCGCGCATGTCACTAATTGGCTTGGCCGCGGCTTGCGCCAGCGTCGCGGCTCCGGCAATGGCCTCGGACGTCGGTGCCTGGCCCACCAGCGAGTCGCCGGCGGCCTTCACAAACAAAGGCGTCGGCGCGACGGACGCCAGCGCGATGCGCGCCGCGGCGATCTTGCCGTCTTGCACCGTAGTCGAAACGCCCACGCCCACCACGGCGATGTCCATCTCGTTGCGCGGGATGAAGCGCAGATAGTGCGCGTGAAAGCCAGGCGCGGGCAGGGGGAAGAAGATACTCACGAGGAACTCGCCCGGGCCCAAAATGCTCTTGCCAGGCGCGACGCAGAAGTCCTCGACGGCGACGGTGCGCAAGCCTTGCGGACCCGCCACGCGCGCCTGCGCGGAGAGCGCAATCATGAGCGGGACGGAGTCCGCGCTGGGCGCCGCGTTGCAGAGGTTACCGCCCAAGGACGCGCGACCCTGCACCGCCGTGCCGCCGATTAAGCCAGCCACTTCGGCCAGCGAAGGATAGACGCGCCGCAGGTCAGCGTGCGCGGTGAGCTGACAGCAAGGCACCGTCGCGCCGATGGTGAGCCCCTCGGCGGCGTCGAAGGTGATCGCCTTCAGTTCGGGGATCTTCTTGAGGTCCACGACGAGCGGCGTCTCCCGGCGCCCGGATTTCAGTTGCACCAGCAGGTCAGTGCCGCCAGCGAGGACGCGGGCGGTGGGGTGGGCGGCCAGAAGCGCCAGCGCTTCGGCCAACGAAACGGGCGCGGCATAGTCGAATGATCGCATCACCTGACATCGTAGCAGGGAGTAATTCCCCGAAGACCCGTTGGCCGTCGAAATCCAGGTTCAGATGGCGGTGCGTACTCGCGGAAGTCTACCGGTTGAGCGCGGCAGTAACGCCGTCGACGAGCCAGAAGGTAGTAGTGACTTCGCCGCTGGTGAAGACGACGCTCTTTCCATCGGGGTGCAGGCGCATGCCGTAGTTGAAGTTTTGGAAGGAGAGAGCCGGGCAGCGTGGTAAGGGTGCGAAGCTCGTCGGTGGCGAGGACCAGTTCTTCGAGCTTGGCGGAGGCGCCTTCGTTGCGCAGGAGGTAGAGGCGGCTGCCGTCGGCGCTGAAGCAGTGGGCGGGGGCGTCCGCGTTGGTGAAGGAGCGCTTCGAGACTTGGCGGATCTCTTTGCCGTCCGGCGAGACGAGCCAGACGCCGGTGCGGTCCACGCGGGCGATCCACTTGCCGTCGCGCGACCAGGTGGTGTTGCTACGGTTGCCATTCAGCCCTCCGAGTTGGCTCAGTTTGCCGGACTCGACGTCCAGGACCTGAAGGGTACCCGCCACGTTACGAAACGCGAGGGAGCGGCCGTCGGGTGACCAATCCACGGGCCGCAACCCGGTGCCAAGATCGCCGGGCAATCGCGTAGCTTGCCCGCTCTTGGTGAGGATCAGATAGATGGCGTAACCGGAGGGGACGATGGCTTGGTCCAGGGTGACGGTGAGCGCGAGGCGCCCGCCGTCCGGGGAAAAGGCGGGGGCGCGGAAGCGAGCGGTTTTGTCGCCGGTGGCGGAGGACTTGAACAGCACGCGTTTCCACCCGGCGGCGACGTTCTTGAGCCACAGTTCATCTTCGTCGCCGTAGTGCGCCACAAAGGCCAGCGTGCTGCCGTCCGGGGACCAGGCCGGTTCGGTTTCGTTCAGCGAAGTATCATGGAGGCGCGATAGTTTCCGGTCCGCCAACGAGTAGGACCAGGCTCCCCAATTCTCCCCGTTCTCCTGGTAAAGCAGGCCGTCATGAACGGCGCGAAGGTGCTCGGTTCCAGGCGGCCGTAAGACGAAAAATGGGACTTTCGGGTTGCCTGCCGGGTGTCAATGAAGTCCAACCCATACCGGCCACCCACGCGGTGTTCGGCCACCACGTACCGGCTGTCACCGAGCCAGGCAAAGGTTTGGCGGTGACGCTCTTCGGAGGATTCCCGCAGCGGGACCTCGCGGGCCGCGCCGCTTTCTTCTGGCCAGGGGATCACGAAGAGCTGGGCGATGGGCAGGGTGCTGCCGTAGGCGAACATGAGTTGCTTGCCATCGGGACTGAAGCGCATCACCGGCTGATTGGTAGCCGCTTTCGGCCGGAGCGCAACGGGAGCATTGCGCAGTGGGCGGATGGGGCTGCCCATGGGCGAACTGATCTGGAGATGATAACCAGCGGCGTCGTAGCGGTCGACGAAAACGACCCCGCGGCCATCGGGAGTGATGGCGTAGTCGGCGAGTTCCGGCAGAACCACTCGCGGTGTGCTGCCCGACACCGGCTGCTCACAGAGCTCGCGGCCGCGAATGAAATAAAACTTCGAAGCATCCGGGGACCAGGCCGGCCGACGCACATCCACCGCCCCCTTCGTGAGCTGCTGCGGATCGGGCGAATCCAGTTGGCGCAGAAAGACCTGCCGCGTCTCGCCGACCTGCGCTGGATAGAGGATGCTCTTGCCGTCGGGCGAGAAGGCGGGCTCGCCCGGCGAAGGCTCTTCGATAGGGATGGGCGTGCGGGGTAAGTCAGAGATGGCGATGGCGACGGGCGACGGGCGCAGGAGGAAGAACGCGAGCGTGCCGGCTAGAGCGACCGCCAGGGCGGCCGTCAGCCAGGGGAACGTTCGCTTCACCGGGAGGGACGGCTGCACCGAGGTGGACGAGCCACTCAGGGCGCGAAGGGCGTAGGCGAGGTCCGAGGCGGATTGGAAGCGCCGGGAGGGCTCCTTTTCGAGGCAGCGCAGGACGATGCCTTTGAGTCCCTGCGAGACCGTGTCCGGCAGCGGCGGCGGGTCCTTCTCGATAACGGCCGCCATGGTTTGGGCGGCGCTGTCGCCGGTGAAGGGCTGCTTGGCAGCCAGCATTTCGTACAGCGTGCTGCCGAAGCTGAAGATGTCGCTCCGCGCGTCGGCGGCCTGGCCGCGCGCCTGCTCCGGCGACATATACGCGACCGTGCCCATCACCATACCGCCCAGCGTACGCGTGGCATCATCAGCGGTAGTTTGCGCTTGGCGGGCGAGGCCGAAGTCCAAGATCTTGACGCGGCCCTCGCGCGTCACCATGACGTTATCGGGCTTCAGGTCGCGATGCTAATGCCAGCCGAGTGGGCCGCGGCGAGTCCGTCGGCGATCTGGGCCGCGTAGTCGATGGCCTCACGGTGCGTCGGCTTCAGCTTGCGCAGCGGACTGCCGTCGACGAGTTCGGTGACCAGATACTCTTCGGCGACATCAAAGATGGAGACGATGTTGGGATGGTTCAGCGCGGCCACGGCGCGCGCTTCGGTCTGAAAGCGGCGGGCGTCGGCATCGGCATGCAAGAACTTGACGGCGACGTCGCGGTTGAGCCGCGTGTCGCGCGCGCGATAGACCTCCCCCATCCCGCCTGCGCCGAGCAGGGATTGGATGGTGTAAGGGCCGATCTGACTACCGGGTTCGCGGGCCATGCGGTCCTGTTAGTATACCTGTGGGCGGCCATCACGCGGTCTGCAGTACACGCTCAGCCTAGCGCCTTGGCCGCCACGAGGCATGGACAAAACGGAGTCCGCGCTCGGCGCCACACTACAGAGGTGGCGGTCCAAGGACACGCGAATTTGCGCCTCCGTGCCGCCGATTCCAACAGCCATGCCGGCGAGCGAGCGACGCCGCGCCGCGGGTCTTTCGTGCGCGGTGAACTGGCAGCAAGGCGCGTTGGCACCCATGGTGAGTCCCTTGGCAGCTTTCAAGGTGATCGCCTTCAGTTCCGGAACTTCTTGAGGTCCACCCCGAGCGGCGTCTCCTGGCGCCTCACTGGCCCGGAGCCGGGCGCCTCAGGCCAAGCAGTTGAACCGCGGGCAATCAGTGCCCGAGTGGTTGGATCGCTTCTGGTATTCTTCGTCTCAGCGAGTCCGCATGAAGAGGAGAAACAGAATGCAAAGAAAATGGCTACCCCTTTGGGGAGTGATGTTCACGGCGAGCGCCTTTGGCCAGAGTCTGCTGATGACTTATGATTTTCCAATGCCGACCGGGTCTACCGCTTGGTGCGGCGCGCCCGCGCCGCCTTCGTTTGCGGGAAAGGCCTGGTTCGGCGCTGCCGCGGGCAAGACCTGGTTCGACGTCGCTGACTTTGAGGCGGGTGCGGAGCGGCCGTTCGAACCACAAGGCAGCAGAATTGAAGCCGGCCCGTCCGTCTATCAGCCGATCACGGTCGGCCGCTCGCTGGACGGCTGCTCGCTCGGATTTCTGCGGGAACTGAATAACCAGTCGGCGCCGAAGGCGGGCGCGATTGTGCTGGTCCGCGCGGGTGGTACCAGTGCGGAAGCCACTCCGCAATTGCTCATCCGTTTTGAGGCGCTGCTCGGCCGGGCCAGTGTCGGAGGCACCTCGGGCGACAGACCACGGGAGACAGTTGAACTGCGCGTGGTGCGCATCAGCTACACCATGGAGTTGCTGGACGGCCGGGGAGTAGCCACCACCTACTGCACGAGTTGGGATCTTACGACGGCCAAGGCGTGGGATGCGGGCTGCGCGGGCGTGACGAACCGATTGGCCATGCCGCAGCCCCCGAGCCTCTCGTTGTCGAGCCAAGCTTTCGCGGCTCGTTAACCTTTCACTGAAGCTGGTGCATAGCGGGTATGCGTGGATCTAAGTCTGGTTCTGCGGCTGGATGAAGGCGTTTCTACTTTAGGCCGTGGATGCACCTAGAACTTCCAATGCAAGGCCGCGCCGCCGCGCACCATGCCCACCTGGGGCATCAGACGGCTACCGCGCAAGGAGTCCTGATGATGACGCTTGAAGGTCGTCCGCCCCATCAGATAGCCGATCGTGCCGCCCACGAAGATGTCCGAGGGCCAATGCTTCTGCGCCCCCACCCGCGACAACGAAACCGCCGTCGCTAGAGAATAGGCGACCACCGGCACGGCCCGGTGCCCCTGATACTCGTGCGCAAACACCGTCGCGACCGCAAACGCTCCGGCCGAGTGGCCGGAAGGGAACGACGTGCCGCCCTGCCAGAACCGGCCCTTCGCGTCATCCTGCGGACGCTCGCGATTCGTGAGTTGTTTGATGGCGAAAACCGAAACCTGCGCGTGGCCCAAAGCCTCCAGCGCCAGCAACCCTGTCTCCTGCGCGCGGCCGTTGCCCGTGAATCTTCCGGCCAGATAAGTAGCGCCCGAGATCCCGGTCAGGCTGTACCAGGCGCCGAGTTGGGAGACGCGCCCGCTCCAGACACGCTGATCCTGAGTGTTGGGCAAAGCCGCCCCTGAGCGGCGATCCGTGGCGATCAGGGCGCCCGTTACTAAGGCGAAGGGCACGATGTAACGAGTGACCCGCTGAGCGTTATAGCTGCTGGGGCGGAACGGACTGGAGAGAATCTTCCATTCGTCCGCGGCAAAGCGCTTGGGTAAGGTCCTGACGGAAACCTCTTCGCCCACCGCGCAAGCGGCACAAACCAGCATCAGCAATCCGGCCTTCTTCATTGCCTAATGGATGCGGGTCTACCGGTCAAGAGATTCAAGCAACTTGCGCTGGCCGCATTAAGGACGCCGTAATAAACGGTCCAGGGCTTCGCAAAAGAAATACTCGCCCCACATTACGCTCTCGTTCACGCCGAGATTCTTGCCCATGTGATAGACGCCGCCCTTCAGGATGCCTTCCCAGCCTTTGGTCTTGTCACCCAGGTAACTCGTACACAGAGTCCGCATGATCTGGTTGGCGGTGGACCAATACAAGTGTCCCTTCACCGGATCCTGCATCATGCGCGACAAGCGCAGCATGCCCGCGGCCGCAATCGCCGCCGCCGACGTGTCGACTTGCTTGCGAGACTCCGGCGAGGCGAGATAGTCCCATGGCGGCACGCCGTCGTTCGGCGTGTGCGACAGGAAGTAGTCGGTACAGGCCTCGGCCGTCGCCAGAAAATGGGGATCCGAGGAATACTCGTAGGCCGTGGCGAAACCGTACATTGCCCAGGTAAGCCCGCGGGACCAGCAGGAATCACTCCGCTCGCCCTGGTGATTTCCATAACGCACTAACTCACCGGTCTTGGTATCGAACAAAGCTTCCTGGGCCGTGGAGCCATCGCCCCGCACCATGTGGCGCCGCGTGGTGTAGCTGTGGCGCAACGCGATTTCGCGCAGCTTCTTGTCGCCCGTTTCGCGCGCCGCATAGAACACGATACCCACGTTCATCATAATGTCGATAAACAGACTCTCATCGCCCACGAAGGAGCGTAGGTACTGCCCTTTGTCGCGATACCGCGCGCCCATCGTCTGCCCGGCAGTAATTAGGACCTTGCGCAGACTCTCGTCCTTCGTCACCTGATACCAGCGGTAGTAAGTGGAGAGGAAAATAAAGCCCAGGTCATGTACCTCGCGGTCCAGCTTGCGCGGCTCCAGCGGCTTCGAATAACGAATGGCGTGCTCGCGCCATGTCTTAGCGTCCTTGGCGTCGCTGCGTTTCTCGAAGATCCACATCATGCCGGGCAGAAAGCCGTCGCACCAATGCGTCCAGGCGGCGCCGTCATGTTTCCATTTCCCCTTCTTGGTGTACATGGGGTAGAAGTCGGGATGCTTCTTCACTAATGCAGCGGTTTGTTTCTTAGCGAAGAGTAAGGCGTTTTCGAATAAGGCGCGGTCAGTTTCCTGTTGGAAGGAGATCATTTTTTCTGGCTTTCCGATGAGGGTTCACCCACACCAATCGTCCCTAAGACGAGATCGAGCCCGTCGGTGAACCTAGGTTCATTGTAAACGACAAAGAGATTCTGGCCACTGGGATGCGCGCCGGTAATCACGGGCGTGGGCGCGTTGCGCGGCATGGGCCCACGGCGCATCGGCATTAGCTCCGGCATGGGCAGCGCTTCCACCAACTGCGTCTTCACCGCGCCACGCCAGCGGCTCGCGAGTAACTCCTCAAATCGCACGCCGACCAGGTAAGCGCTGCCGCCCGAGGGATTCGCTCGCCGCTCCAGGCAAATCAAGCGGCCCTTCAACTGGCTACCCTTCGGAATCACGACCCGTTTATCTACCTTCACGTCGCGCCGTACCTGCGCCGTCAGCGGATCCCCCACGGCGGACTTCGCCCACACCAACGGCGTCAGCAGCCGTACTTCCATCTTCAAGCCCACGGGTACATCGCGTATCTCGTTGGGCACGGGCCCGGCGCCCGGCGTCTCCGTGGGGTCAGTGAAGATGAGCGTGGACTCGGTGGAATACTGCCGGCAGGCGGTGAACGCGGTTTTGTTCAAACTGACGGAACCGTCCGCGCTGGTCATCCGCATCTCGCTGCTCTTCGGTAGCAGGAAATCATCCTCGCCCAAACGCACCTGCTGATAGTCGAGAATCTCCTGCTCGGCGGGAATCGACAATTCCTGCGGAATGTCGTTGGCGCGGACGATCAGGCGCACCAGGGAGCCATTCTCCTGGTCAATGTAGAAGCTGCCGCCGTAGCCAATATTGGCTTCGCGGTCCCCGTGGCGGAGAGCGAAGCGGCTCAGCTTACGGGGCACGGTATAGCGATACTCCATCACCCTGCGGTCGCCCAGCTTCGTCTCGCCGGCGCGCTCAATCGCGGCGGCTCGTCCATCGAAGACGCTCTTCGCGTGGAGCGCGAAGCTGCCATTGCCGATCGCCCCGCCGGGCACCAAGTCCCGCAAATGCGAGCTCTGAAACTCGCGCGACCCAGGCCAAGCGAAGATCTCCGCGCGATCCACTAGCGCCACTTCAAGACGGATCAGATCCTGCAAGACAAAGTGCTTCGACGGCGGCTCCTGCACGGATCGTTCAATAGTTTCGGTGCAGGTGTAGTTGGGTAGGCGATTCAGGTCATGATTCACCTTGGCGCGAATCTGCTTCATCGACTCGGCGACATCGATTTCGTCCAGCGTCTGCGCGCCGGCCACGCCCGCAAGCCCAAGCCAGAGTATCGTCCACCGCTGCATTCCTACCATTCTAGCGGTTGCGCGCCCAGGAGGCTCGGGCAATCTGTCATTCTAGAGAGCATATGGCAGTTAAAGTATCCGTCTTCAACAACGGTCCCCTTCGCATCGAAGGCGACTTCACGATTCATGACGCCGAGGGCAAGGAGTTTGGCCTGGGCGGCCGCACCACCATCGGCCTTTGCCGCTGCGGACTCAGCGAAAACAAGCCCTTCTGCGATGGCAGCCACGCCAAGCAAGGCTGGCAATCCACCTGTCCCGCGCGCGATCTTCCTCCGCCCAAGCCCAAAGTCTAAGAGTCTCGTGGACCTCTCCGCGCTTCCTTCCGTCGATCAACTGCTGGGGCGGCTCGCACTGCCGCCCGGCCGTTTTCCCCACGGTTTGGTGGTCGCCCAGATTCGCCAAACCCTGCAAACCGCCCGCGAAGCACTGCGCGCGGGCCAACCGGCGCCCGACTTAGTGGAGGCCGTAAGGGCCCGTCTTCTGGCGCTTGAAGCGCCGAGCCTGCGGCGCGTCATCAACGCCACCGGCGTCGTGCTGCATACCAACCTCGGCCGCGCGGCGCTGGCCGGATTTACTCCGCTCGACGGTTACTCCAATCTCGAATACGACCTCGCGCAGGGCCGCCGCGGTAAGCGCGACTTACACTATTCGCACTTACTCCAGCACTTACTCGGCGTACCCGCCATCGCGGTCAACAATAATGCCGCCGCCACTTACTTAGTGCTGCAGGAACTCGCCGCCGGCCACGAAGTGATCGTCTCCCGGGGCGAATTGATCGAGATCGGCGATGGCTTCCGGATCCCCGACATCATGGAGCGTTCGGGCGCGATCCTGCGTGAAGTGGGCACGACGAATCGCACGACGCTCGAAGACTATCGCCGCGCCATCAACGAGCGCACGCGGCTAATTCTGCGCGTTCATCCGAGCAACTTCCACGTCTCCGGCTTCACGCAGAAGCCCGCGCTCGCGGACCTCTCGACGCTCGGCGTGCCGGTCTACGAAGACCTCGGCAGCGGCTGCCTGGTGGATCTGCGGCCCTACGGCATCAGCGAGCCGCTGGTGGGCGAAAGCCTCGCGGCCGGTGTCGCGCTCGTCTCTTTCTCTTGCGACAAACTCCTCGGCGGCCCGCAAACCGGCATCATCGCCGGCGACCCGGCGCTCGTCGAACGCTGCCGGCGCAACCCGATGTACCGCGCCTTCCGGCCCGATAAGCTCATCGTGCAGGCGCTCGAACACACGCTGAGGCTGCTGCTGCTGGAACGCTACGACGAGGTTCCTACGCTGCGCATGATCCGCGCGAGCGCTGCCGAACTGCGCCAACGCGCCGAAGCCTTCGCCGCCCAAGTGGAGGGCGCGGTAGCCGTGGCAGGCGAGTCCGTCGCGGGCGGCGGCTCCACGCCGGACCAGACTCTGCCCGCCTGGCTCGTGCGCCTGCCGGGGCCTGCGCATAAGCTGGAGCGTCAACTCCGCGGCCACGCGACGCCAATCATCGCCCGCATCGAAAGCGGCGCCGTCGTCCTGGACCTGCGCACGGTGGCTCCCGCCGACGAAGCCATCATCCTGGCCGCACTCGTGACATAATATTCATCAGGAGCATCCGCTACGCCATGAAGACTTTTGCCGCTTTCGCTCTTTTTTCCGGCCTGGCTATCGCCGCGCCAAATAACACTGTTGAAGGAACCTATGTCGAGGCGCGCAACGCCGACATCTACACGGGTCCTTGTTACGCCAATTCCGAAGTGAACATGCTCGGTAACCTGGCCGTGATGGGCTGGCGCATTGAGAAAGGCGCGTTCGACGGCGTCGACCTCTCGGGCTTGGGCGTCGTGGGCGTCGTTCGCGCGAACTCCACCCTCGGCGACGTGATCGTCTCCGCTTACCCGGTACACTCCGTGCTGATTGTGGACCAGAAGGCCACTGGCCCGCAGCGCGTAGCTTTGCAAGCCTTCGCCAAGCGCATGGGCGGCGACCTCTTCAGCAAGGTGGTCCGGGTCGAAGTGGCTCCGGTGACCCTCGAATTCGACAAGAACAATCTGCACTCGGTGAAGGCGAACCTGAAAGCCGGCGATCTGGCCAGCATCGAAACGCGCCCCATCGGCGAGGGCGATCATCATTGCTCCAACGAAGAGGTCTGGTACGCGCCGCTCACCAAAGTGGACCATGCGATGGCCGGCTACGCGCTCGCCCACGATTTCAAGGGCCAAGGCCTCGACGCCACCTGGTCCTCGCCGCTGAAGCGCTCCGCCTTTGTCGGCAGCTTCCATTTGAACGACTAACGTCTCTGTTCGTAGCGAAGGAAAGAGCCCCACCCTCCCGGTGGGGCTTTTTTTCGTTTGGCTGTGGTAGGCTAATCGGCGGATGACACCGCTCAGCCGACGCCAACTCGCCGCGCTCTCGCTCGGCCTTCCCGCCTATGCCGCCGCCGTGCCGGGCGAAACGCATCAGTCCACCGGCTGCAAGGTCGGCGAGATGACGCCGGTTTCCGCACGCTTCTGGCTGCGCCGCACCGCCGCATCCACCCGGCTCGCCAACGGCATCGTGCGCCGGGGCCAGGGCCCGGAGGCGAAGCTGCTCGCCCCCGGCATCGAGCCCGCGACGCTCGAAGGCGCCGCCATGGGCGCCCCGGGCTACGTCCGCGTCGTGTATCGTGGCCCGAAGTCCGGCGCGTCGGCGTGGCTCGACGTGAATGACTCTGCGGACTTTGCCACGCAAGTGGAGATTAACGGCTTGCGCCCCGGCGCCGCCTACACGTACGCCGTGGAAACGCGCGCGACCCGCAATGGCCGGGTGGATGGCGAACTCACCGGCGCCTTCCGGAGCTTGCCGCTGGCCAACGCCAGTGTGCCCGCGCATGTCGCCTTACTGAGTTGCCAGATGTATTGCCACATGGATCGCCCCGACGGCTTCCACATCTATGAGAGCATCCAGCGCGAAGCGCCCCAGTTCCTGCTGAGTTGCGGCGACAACGTCTATTACGACAACGAGGACCCCATCGTGAACAGCGAGGCCTTGGCCCGCTATCACTGGCAGCGCATGTATAGCCTCCCTACCCTGGTGAACTGCCTTCGTCAGGTAGGCTGCTATTGGCAGAAGGACGACCACGACGTACTCTCCGACGACTCCTGGCCGTCGCGAAACGAACCCAAGATGAATCCCTTCACCTTCGTCAAGGGCCAGCGCATTTTCCGCGAACAAGTGCCCGTGCCGCCGGGCAACGCGCCCCTGTACCGCACGGTCCGCGTGGGCGCGGATCTCGAACTTTGGCTTCCCGAGTCCCGCGACTATCGCTCCGCCAACACCGATCCGGACGGGCCCAACAAGACCATCTGGGGTGACGATCAGAAGCAGTGGCTCGTTGCTTCACTGGCCGCCAGCCGCGCCACCTGGAAGGTGATCGTCAATCCCAACCCCATCGTGGGGCCAGATCGCCAGAAGAAGAACGACAATCACGCCAACGCCGGTTTCGCGCACGAAAGCCGCGAAATCCGCCGTTTTCTGCGCAACGAACTGGGCGGCCAGGCCATCTCCGTTTGCGGCGACCGCCACTGGCAGTATCATTCGGTGGACCCGGAAACCGGTCTGCACGAGTTCGGCTGCGGTCCCGCGTCGGACCTGCACGCCGGCGGCACGCCGGGCCTCGATCCGCTCCGCCACAAGTTCCACCGCGTCCTGGGCGGCTACCTCACTATCAACGCTTCGCGCGAAGCCCTACGTTTGCGCCATCGCGACGTTCACGGCGCCACGGTCTACGAATACAGCTTCGCCAAAACCTAAACGGCGAAGTGATTCACCGGACCCTGCCCCAGCCTGGGATTCAAATTCGAGAAGAATAGTCTGCACTCCTTCGTGGCGAACTTGAGGGCAGTGCTCCAACGAAGAAGTTTCACTAAGGTCGAGCGCGTTATGGCCGACTATGCCCTCGCCCACGACTTCAAGGTCCAAGGCCGCGACGCCACGTGGTCCTCGCCGCTGAAGCGCTCCGCCTTCGCCGGAAGCTTTCATTGGAACGACGAATTACAGACACTTAGCGACTCATCGGAGCGCCAATGCGCTGGAACACGGTTGGCAGATGCTTCGCATAAACGGGCCTAATCATGCCTCAGGGCTAAAGCCGGATCGATCTTGATGGCCTTCCGAGCCGGAAACCAGCACGCTGCCGCTGTCGTAGTCGTCACCATCCCGACCGCGGCCAGGGCATAGTCGACGTAACTTTGGTCAAGCCCGGGAAGCACCCCCCGCAGCAGGATCAGAAACCCAATCGTTAGAGCCATACCAATCGCCAGACCTACTGCCGCAGGACCAAATCCCTGACGAAAAACGAGCCAATGGACGGCGTTCGGAGTCGCGCCGATGGCCATTCGAATTCCGATTTCCGCCGTTCGGCGCGATGTGGAATAGGACACCACACCATATATGCCCGCCGCCGACAGCACCAATGCCAGGCAGCCAGCGATGAAGATCAGAATCAGCACAAAGCGTTGATCCGCCACAGAATCGGCAATGAAGCTTCTAAGTGGGGCGACGAGGAATACAGCTTGGTTCGCGTCGATGGCGGAAACAGCGCGACGGATAGCCCGCTCAACCTCTCCCACTGATCGCCGCGTCCGAACCACAACGAACGCAGAGCGCTCCATCGCCCCCGCCGCGAGATAGACCGCGCCTTTCTCAGGCTCGTTCAACGCTGCGTGTTTGGCGTCGGACACTACACCCACGACTCGCTTCCACACTGGTGTTTGTCCAGGCTGGCAATTGAGGCAAATCCGCCGCCCGATGGCGCTCGATCCAGGCCATAAACGGCTAGCCAGGACTGTACTGACAATGGCGGACTCGTTGGATGAGACGATCTCATGAGGGTGGAAGTAGCGGCCTTCTAGCAATCGAAGACCAAGGGTTTGCAGGTATTCGCCCCCCGTGGTGTCGATCTCCGCGGTAACATCTTTCGCGGAGGAGGCGTCTGTCGTGGTGACCAATGCTCCGTTGTTCTCACCGCTAAACGGCAGGGCATCCACGGCTCCCGCGCTCTCGACGCCAGGAAGCTCGCGAACCGATTGGAGGATCTTCCGGTATAAGTCGCCGCGCTTTCCGGCATCTGGATAACGTTCCGCGGAGGGCAGTATTACGGAGGCGAGGACGTGGTCTGAGTCGAAACCCGGATCGGTTACCACCAGCCGGGAGAAGGCGCCCAACAATTGGCCACCAAGCACAACCAGCGTCACCGTAAGCGCGACTTCGGCCGCGACCAGAAGCGAGCGCGTCCCGTCATTTCCGCCCGCGATGCCGCGCGCTCCAAACCCACCTGCGTTCGCGCTTTCACTACGTATGGCGCGCAAAGCGGGAACGAGCCCGAAGAGAATGCCATTGAGAACGGCCAATGCGATCGAGAATACCAATACGGTGGTATCCGGGCGGGCAAAAGCAAGGCGGGGGATACCGGCGGGTGCTAGTGCGGGGAGAATCTGCCAGGCCATGACAGTCACGAGATATCCCGCTAACCCTCCCATGACGGCCAAGACGCAGCTCTCCGTAAAGCTTTGCCTCAGTATTCTTCTTGAGCCAGCGCCCAGAGCGAGGCGTAGCGCGATCTCCTTTTGGCGGCCATGCCCTCGCGCTAGCAAGAGGTTCGCGACATTGGAGCAGCCGATCAACATGAAGAGGACCGAAGCCGCAAGCAATAGATAGAGGCTGGATTTGGCGTTTCCGGCAACCCGTTCACTAACGAAGTTCAATTGCAAAACTCGATCCCTGTTGGTCGCTGGGAACTCGACGGCGAGGCTATCGCCGATCGAGACGAGATCTTGTCGCGCCTGCGCCAGGGTGACTCCCTGTTTCAACCTCGCCACGGCGCTATGGCCACCCGCTCTGGCAACTTCGAGAGGAGCCCAGAAATCGACGGTTGGTGACGGAGTGCGCACCGCTGTTCTGCGCATCGGGAAGTTGAACTCCGCAGCCATCACGCCAATGACCCTGCTGCCGTGACCGTTCACCGTCAAGACTCGTCCGATGATGCTGGGGTCCGAGTTGAATCTGCGAACCCATACTTGATGGCTCAGGATAATCACATCGGGGTGGCCCGGCTGGTCTTCTTCCGGCAAAATACCCCGGCCAAGCATCGGGGTGACGCCTAAGAGAGGGAATAGGTTCGACGTCACGCGCGCTCCATAAAGAGCCTCGGGGGGATGGTCCGATCCGCTCGCCAGATCGACGAACGCGTTGCGATAGACGGCCACGCCTTCAAGCGTCCGGTTTCTTCTGCGAACCTCTTGGGCGTCCTCCCAGGACATCCAATCACCACGAGGCTGTTCTGGGAAGCGAGGATATTCGGTGCGAAACTGTACAAGCTCTTCAGGATGCTGGTATGGCAGTGGCTCAAGAAGAACCGACCTGACGGCGGTGAAGACCACAGATGTTGCGCCAATGCCCAGTGCAATGGATAGGAGCGCGACTCCCGTTGGCACAGGGTTGCGCAACATTCCACGGACGGCGTACCGGACATCCTTAGCAAACGATTCGACCGCTCCGAGAGACCAAGCATCGTAAGCGGATTCACTGATCGCGGCGCGATTGCCAAAGCGCCTTCTGGCCTCTTCGGCATGCGCATTCGCACCCCCGGCTTCTTCGATGGCCATTGCGAGATGGACCTCAATCTCCTCTTGGAGATCATCGAGATTGCGGCGGCGATCAAGTACGGCACATGCTCTCGCCCATAGTTCGCGGATACTCATTCGGGCTCCGGCGCAAGCACACGGGACATCGCCTCGACGAACCTCTGCCAGCGGGATGTCGCCGCTAGCAGTTGTTTTCTCCCATCGGGAGTAAGCCGGTAGTACTTCGCTTTGCGGCCATTCGGCGAGGTCTTCCACTGGGCGGTGATCCAACCCTTTTGCACTAGCCGCTGCAATCCGGGATACAGGGTGCCGTTGTCCACGGTGAACTCCTCTTCTGATTGCTGCTCGATAAACTTGGCGATTCCGAAGGCATGATTGGGCGCCATTTGCAGGCTGCGGAGAATGAGAACCTCCAACGTGCCCTGCAGGAACTCCAATCGTTCAGGTGGATTGTCTACGGTAGACATGCCACCCATACTAACACCGCTAGTTCCCGCCGAGTAGGAGGGGTTTTCGCGCCTAAACGGCGAAGTGATTCACTGGACCCTGCCCCTGCCCCAGCCCGGGATTCGTCCGAATCGCTTCCGTAATGTAATGCTTGGCCCTCGGTAGGGCGTCGGCTAGCGACAAACCGCGCGCCAGGAGCGCCGTGATCGCCGCCGAGTAAGTGCAACCCGTACCGTGCGTGTGCACCGTCTCGCAGCGGGGCGCCGGATAAGTGCGCACCTGCTGGCCGTCGTGCAGCAAGTCAATCGCGGCGCCTTCGAGGTGCCCACCTTTGATCAGCACGGCGCGCGCACCCAGCGTCAGCAAGGCCAGCGCCGCCTCCTGCATCTCCGCTAGATTCGTCACGGGCCGGCCCGTGATCGCCTCAGCCTCGTGCAGATTCGGCGTCAGCAGCGTTGCCCGCGGCAGCAGCAGCGTCACCAAAGCCTGCCGCGCGTCGGCCGACATCAACGGCGCGCCGTGCTTCGAAATCATCACCGGATCCACCACCACCGGGCACGGGAGCGAGGCCACTTCGTAGGCCACGGCTTCCACGATGGCCCGCGAACCCAAGGCCCCGGTCTTGACCGCTTGCGGCGGAATGTCGCTGGCGGCGGCACGGATCTGCGCCGCCACGAAGTCCGGCGCCAGCATCTCGATCGCCGTCACGCCGCGCGTGTTCTGCACCGTCAGCAGCGTAATCGCCGCTTCGCCATACACGCCGAATTGATGAAACGTCTTGAGATCGGCCTGAATCCCGGCGCCGCCGGAAGGGTCGGACCCCGCGATCGTAAGGGCGACGGGCATCATGCCTTGATGGGGAACTCCTTTGATTCCGTGCGCGCCAGCGTCATCAAGGTGAGCAGTTTGCGCGCCATCTCCGGCTGCTCGCTGGCCAAATTCTTCGTCTCGCCCAAGTCGCGCGAAAGGTCATAGAGCTCGATCTCACTCTTGCCGCTCTGGCGGATGCCCTTCCACTGCTTCTGCCGGATGGCCTGCGCGAAGCCGCGCTCGTGGAACTCCCAATAGAAGTAATCGTGCTGACGCTGCACGCCGCGGCCCAGTAGCGTTGGCAGCACCGAAAGGCCATCGATTCCCGCAGGCGCCGGCTGCCCTGCCACTTCGGCCAGAGTCGGCAAGAGATCCCAGAACGCGATCGGCTGGTCGCTGACGCCGGGCTGGATCTTCCCAGGCCAGTGCGCCAGGAACGGCACACGGATGCCGCCTTCGTAGAGATCGCGCTTGATGCCGCGCAGGGGCCCATTGGAGTCGAAGAAGTTCGGATCGTGGCCTCCTTCGCGATGGGGCCCGTTATCGCTGGAGAAGAGGATCAGCGTGTCCTGGTCCCGGCCGGTCTGCTTCAGCACGGTTTGCAACTTACCGAGGTCCGCATCCAGGCGCGTCACCATCGCGGCGAAGTTCTTCTCCACCTGCGGCCAGGGTTTCGCGGTGTAGGGCGCGTCGTTCGGCACTTCCATGCCGTTGCCCGTGTCGCGGCCCATTTCGTTGTTCGCGTGCGGAATGGTGGTGGGCCAATACAGGAAGAAGGGCTGCGCGGCGGGCGTGTTCTTCACGAAGTCCAGCGCGCGTTGCGTGAGGTAGTCTGGCGCGTAGTCCTGCTTCTGCGTGCCCATGTTGCCCTTCATCAATTGCACCTGGCGGCCACTCGCGATGTGCTCCGGGTAGTAGTTGTGCGCTGCCGTCTGGCTGAAAAACGTCGCCGACTCATCGAAGCCCTTATCCAACGTGTAGCCCGGCGTCCCCAGTTGCCCCAGCGCCCACTTGCCGAATATGCCCGTGCGATAGCCGGCGCGCCGGAGCACCTCGGGGATCGTTACATCCTCGGCGCGCAGGCTCAAGTCCACCGCCGTCGGCATGTTGCCGCGAATGTGTCCGTGGCCGGTGTGCTTGCCGGTGAAAAGGCAGCAGCGCGATGGCGCGCACACGGTTGACCCGGCGTAAGCTTGCGTGAAACGCATTCCCTGCGCGGCTAAAGCGTCCAGGTTCGGAGTCAAGATCTGCTTTTGCCCGTAGCAGGCCAAGTCGCCGTAGCCGAGATCATCGGCCAACAACAAGACGATATTGGGCCGGCGCGGCGTCTGGGCGAAGGCCGTGGCGGAGAGGGTGAGGAGGAGGTCGCGTCGTCGCATATACTAGCGTGAACTATGAATCTGGATAACGCTATCATTGTCGTCTATTTTCTGATCGTCTTCGCCATTGGCTGGTATCACTCGCGCGGCGGCCGGACGGCCAGCGAGTACTTTCTCGCCGGCCATCAAGTGGGCTGGTTCGCCATCGGCGCCTCGCTCTTCGCCACCAACATTTCGAGCGAACACTTCATCGGACTGGCCGGCTCCGGAGCCTCCACCGGACTCGCCGTGGGCTGCTACGAATGGTCCGCCAGTTTCTGCCTCTTTATCCTCGGCTGGCTCTTCGTGCCGCACTACCTGCAAAGCCGCGTTTACACCATGCCGGAGTTTCTGGAACAGCGCTTCAGCCCCGCCTGCCGTTGGTACCTCACCGTCGTTTCGCTCTTCGCCTACGTCTTCACCAAGATTTCGGTGTCCCTCTTCGCCGGCGGTATCCTGATTCGGGAAGTCTTCGGCTGGGACTATATGACGTCCGCGCTGCTGCTGGTGATCGCCACCGGCATCTACACCGTCGCCGGTGGACTCGCCGCCGTCATCTACACGGACCTCTTCCAAGCCGTGCTCCTGGTACTCGGCGCGGTGGTGCTGACGCTGATCGGCCTCGACAAGGTCGGCGGCTTCGAGGGGCTGCGGACCGCGCTGCCGCCCGATTACTTCCATATGATTCGTCCGGCGAGTGACCCGGTGTATCCCTGGATCGGCACGACGCTGGGCGCGCTGATCCTCGGCATCTGGTATTGGTGTACCGATCAGGTGATCGTGCAAAAGACGCTCGCCGCGAAGAACGTGCAGGCCGCCCGCCAAGGCGCCTTTTTTTGCGCCAGCCTCAAGATTCTGCCCGTCTTCATCCTGGTGCTGCCCGGCCTGATCGCGAAAGCGCTCTGGCCCACCGAAGTCACCGGCGACAACGCCTACCCGTTGCTGGTATTGCGGCTGCTGCCCACCGGCGTGATGGGGCTGATGGTGGCGGCGTTGCTCGCCGCGTTGATGTCGTCGCTCTCCAGCGTCTTCAACTCCTGTTCGACCCTGATCACCATGGACATCTACAAAAAGCTCCGCCCAGCGGCGCCGGATGCCCAGTTGGTGCGCGTGGGCCGCTACGCCACCGGCGCCATCGTGGTGCTCTCGATTCTGTGGATCCCCTTCATTCGCTATTTGAACAACGAAATCTACCAGTATCTGCAGAGTGTGCAAGCCTACGTCGGCGCGCCGATCACCGCCACCTTCCTGGTGGGCATCTTGTGGAAAGGCGCCACCGCGCGCGCCGCCTTCACCACCCTTGTGACCGGCGGACTCCTCGGCGCCGGACGCTTCCTGCTCGATATCCTCCACAACGCCCTCAAATGGGACCTCGGCTCGCTGAATGCCCTGGTCGAATTCAGCTTCCTCAACTACAGTGTCATCGTCTTTTTCTTCTGCGTTGCCCTGA
Organism: Bryobacteraceae bacterium; assembly: GCA_019752335.1. Taxonomy (GTDB): domain Bacteria; phylum Acidobacteriota; class Terriglobia; order Bryobacterales; family Bryobacteraceae; genus JALHNI01. Next base: position 11,197 of record JAIEMJ010000014.1, on the reverse strand, counting down.
TGTACACGGTGAGTAAGCTCGAGGGCCTTCCCGATACCACCCGCCTGACCGGCCTCGTTTTTGACCCGACGCGCGCCGTCGCCGCCCACCGCTTCGATATCGCACTCACGGCAGTCACCGGAGCAGCGATCATCGCCCTTTGGTGGCACTTTCGCTAAAGTACTTGCAATGCTATCCATTCTCACTCTATACTCATACCAGGAGTCATCAAATGGCAACCGCAGCAATTGCTCCGATTTTGGAGCTTGAAAACATAGATCCGGAAAGACTATCCGGAGCCGGACTTCGCACCTTCCTCAACATCAGCTCCGCTTGGGGACTGGCTAACGACGAAATGCGCGCGCTGCTGGGCTCGCCGAGCGAGTCGACTTTCTACCAGTACAAGGCCGGAAAATGCGGCACGTTGTCGCACGACACGCTCACCCGGATTTCGCTCGTCATTGGCATTTATAAGGCGCTGCATATCCTCTATCCCGATGAAACGCTGGCAGATAGTTGGGTTCGCCTGCCCAACCGGAATCCCATCTTCGGGGGGCGGCCGGCCCTGGAATTGATGGTAAACGCGGGGCTCGACGGCTTGTTTCAGGTCCGCCGCCTGCTTGACGGACGCCGCGGCGCGTGACCGTCGCACTTCCGCCAACGGTCGAAATCGACTGGCGGGACACCTGCCGCCTGATCCCGAGCCGCTTCCCGACTGTCGGCATCCTGGACCGCGTCGCTTCGCCCGAGGACTTACCGGCGGTGTTTGCCCTGGAGGCGATGACGAACGACCGGGTTCGCGCCGAGGTTGGCCAGATCCACCGGATCCCCAAGGCGGAATGGTTGACTGGGCAGCCCATGGCCAGCGTCGTAATGGCTTCGTTTTGTCATCCGCGAACGGGAGGCGGGCGATTCAATGGCGAACACCGCGGCGCCTGGTACGCGGGACGCACTCTCGAAACAGCCCAGCGCGAAGTGATCTACCACCGCGGACGCGAGTTGGCCGAAGTGGGGCTCACCGAACTCCGTGCCGACATGCGCCTTTATTTAGCTGACTTTACGGGCGACTTCTCCGACGTCCGCGAGGGCTGGGACGCGGTGCATGACCCGGTTCACTACACCTCTTCGCAGCACTTATCCGCCATCCTGCTCGAAGCGGGATCCCCGGGCGTCGTGTACCGGAGCGTCCGGCATCCGGGCGGCGAGTGCCTGGCCTGTTTCCGTCCGCGATCCGTGCAAAACGTGCGCCCCGCGCAGCATTTCGCCTTCGTCTGGCAAGGGAACCCCGAACCACTGGTGATTCCGCTCGGCCTACACCGGACGGCGAGCTAACCCCTTGGCTCCGATATCGCGCCGGAAGTGAATCCCCTCAAAGCGGATCTGCTCCATCCCCAAATAAGCCCGGTTCATCGCCGCACGCAGATCCACCCCAGACGCCGTTACCCCCAGCACCCTGCCTCCGGCGGTTACGAGGCCCCCCTGCGCATTCAGGCGAGTCCCCGCCTGGAAGACAACAGCGCCGCCAGCCTCCGCATCGCGGACTCCAGAAATGGAGTCGCCAGTCCGAACCTGGCCGGGATAACCGTGCGCCGCCGCCACCACGCAGACGCTCGGCGCGGCATCCCAGCCAATGGTGACGCCCGCGAGCCGACCCGTCGCGGCCCGGTATAACACGGCGCCCCAGTCGCTGTTCATGCGATGCATGAGCGTCTGGCACTCGGGATCACCGAGGCGGGCGTTGAACTCCAGCACCTGGATGCCCTTCTCGGTCATCATCAGGCCGGCGTAAAGGAAGCCGGAAAACGGCGTACCGCGCTGGGCCATGGCGCGAATCGTCGGCGCGATCACGCGATCCAGCACCTCTTGCGTCTCAGCGCCGGTAAGGATGTTATCCGCGCAAAAGGCGCCCATGCCACCGGTATTCGGGCCCTCGTCACCGTCGTGGACGGCTTTGTGGTCCTGCGTCGGCGCGAGCGGCACCACCGTCTCGCCGTCCGTCAGGACGATGAAGCTCACCTCGCGGCCCGGCAGAAAGTCCTCGATCACCACGACGCGGCCCGCGTCGCCGGCGAGTTGGCCGGAAAACAGCGCGCGGACGCCGTCGCTGGCTTCGTCTCGGGTCTTGGCAACGATCACGCCTTTGCCCGCCGCCAGTCCGTCTGCCTTCAGCACGACGGGCAGTTCAAAGCGCGGCAACGCGGCCAGGGCCTCCGCTTCGCTTTCGGCAATCGTGTAACGGGCGGTGGGAATGCCCGCCGAGTTCATGATTTCCTTGGAAAATACCTTGCTGCCTTCGAGGTTCGCGGCGGCCTTCGTGGGGCCCACGATGGGCTTGCCGCACTGCCGGAAGAGGTCCACCACGCCGGCGACCAAAGGTGCTTCCGGACCCACGACGGTGAAGTCGACGCCGAGCCGTTCGGCCAGGCCTAGATACTCTTCGGGAGTCGCGTTTTCGAGCGGAACGCACTCAGCGACGTTCGCCATGCCGGGGTTACCCGGCGTGACATACACCCTCGTGATCGAGGCTCCCCGCGCCAAGCGCCAAGCCAAGGCATGTTCCCGTCCGCCGCCACCAATTACCAATACCTTCACGTTCTTAGGATAGCGGGTCAGGCTGAATGGCGCTCTCTTCCACACACAAATACTGGCGCCCCGTGGCCAGGTTCTTGTGGTCATCAACCCGGCCGCTGGGCCATTGAATTACGACCCGCGCCACCCGGTCGCGGCGACCCACGCCGAAGGTGACGGCGAGTTCGGACTGCGACAAGTAGCTCGAGCCGCTATGGACCATTCGCCACTGCGTTTCGCCGCCATCGAGCAACTTCACCACGGCGCCAATCCCATCGCGGTTACTCTTCTTGCCCTGCAGCCGCAACCGGATCGAACGGTGGCCGTTGCGCAGGTCTTGCCGCAGCAGGACGGGCACGCCGCCGTTCGTCGTCAGTAGTAAGTCGAGGTCGCCGTCGCGGTCAAAATCGGCCACGGCGAGTCCGCGGCCGACGCGGGGCAAGTAAAATGGCGCGCCGAGTTGCGGAGCCACGTCGCGAAACTTGCCTTTCCCGTCGTTCCAGAGTAAGTGGGGAGGCTGCGCATAACTGGCTTCGCGACGGACATTGCGCACCGTATCGTCAATGTGGCCGTTAACGATGAGTAAGTCGAGACGGCCGTCTAAGTCAGCGTCCAGAAACTCGCAGCCAAAGCCGAGCGTATTCCGCGTAATCGCCGCGACACCCGTGGCCGCCGCGACGTCCTCATAGCGACCACCGGCCGAACGCCGGTAGAGGGCCGTCATCTCGTTGTCGAAATTCGTAATCGCCAGGCCGGGGCGACCCGAGCCATCAAAGGCTCCCACGGCGACGCCCATGCCCGCGCGAGCTTTGCCATCCTCGCTAAAGGCGACTCCCGCGCGCAGCCCGATCTCCTCGAAAGTGCCATTGCTGCGATTCCGGTAAAGCCGATTCGGAGTCGTGTCATTGGCGACCAGTAGATCCGGCCAACCGTCCTCATCGTCATCCAAGATGGCCGCGCCGAGGGCTTTTGAGGTGGAGTCAAAAATGCCACTCGTCGCGGTAACGTCCTCAAAAGTGCCGTCGCCACGATTGCGAAAGAGCCAACAGGTGGAACCGCGATAGGCTTCCGGCGTGCAATACGACTTACTCTTGCCGTCCAGGCTACACCGCACATCCGTCGCCGGAGTCCAGCGGACGTAGTTACACACGAATAAGTCGAGTAAGCCATCGCGGTTATAGTCGAACCACAAAGCGGAGGTACTAAAGCTTTGCCGATTGCCTAAGCCCGATGGCTTGGTCACATCGACGAAACCGCCACGCCGGTTGTTGCGTAAGAGCCGGTTTTGGCCGAGGCCAGTAATGTATAAATCCGGATAGCCATCGTTGTCGAAGTCGCCCACGGCGACGCCGAGCGCATACATCTCAAAATCCAGCCCCGCCGCGCGGGTGACGTCGGCAAAGGTGCCGTTGCGGTTATTGCGGTACAGCGCCATCGTAGGGCGCCCTACCTGGGCGTGGCCCGGCCAGTCGTTGCCGTTCAGGAGCAGAATATCGGGCCAACCGTCCTGGTCATAGTCCAGAAACGCACAACCAGGGCCCATCGTCTCCGGCAGATACTTCTCGCCAAAAGCGCCCGAATGATGCCGGAAGCGCAGGCCAGCCTTACCGGTGACGTCAGTGTAGGAGAAGCCCAACGGCGGATTGGGCGCGGCGGCGGCGAACAGTAACTGGCGGCGCGTCACGTGTTGGTAACCAGGCCGTGGCGGATCGCGTAAGCGACTAGCTCGGCAGCGTTGTGCAGCCCAAGCTGGTCCATGATGTGCGCCCGATGAACGGAGATCGTATGCACGCTTAGGTTCAGCCGGTGCGCGATCTCTTTATTCGAGTGTCCCGCGACAATATGCTGCAGGACTTCGAGCTCCCGCGTAGTAAGTCCGCGCCGTTTGCCATCCTCCGGCTCCAGCTTTGGATCGAGTAACTTCTCGCCGGCTGCCAGACGGCGGATCGCGTCTACCAGTTCCAGGTCCAGGGCATTTTTCATTAAGTAACCCCGCGCGCCGGCGTCGACACTATTCGCCACATACTGCGGTTCAGAATGCATACTCAGAATGAGAATCGCCACACTTGGCTGGGCGGCCAGAATTTGCCGCGTCGCCAGTGCGCCATTGATTCCCGGCAAGGCGTAGTCCATCACAATCACTTGCGGACGCAGGCTGGCAGCCAGCGCCACCGCTTCCAGACCATCGCCGGCTTCGCCCACGACTTGTAAGTCGGGCTCGTCTTCAATTAAGCGACGAAATCCACGACGGACTAAGGCGTGGTCGTCGACCAATAAAATGGTGATCATCGGGGGGCCTGCAACTTTACTAGCGTACCGCCCCGTTCACCGGGGCTGATTTCAATTTTACCGTCGATCAAGCTCGCACGTTCTCGCATGGCCGTCAAGCCCATGCCCGGGCTTTTCGCAACCGCCATTCCCCGGCCGCGATCTTCGATTTCGAGCATAAAGCTATCCGTACGGGCCAGCAAGCGGACAAACGCCTCGTCGACCTTGGCATGACGGACGACATTATTCAACGCCTCCTGCAGAATTCGAAAGACGTGAATCGCGCGCCGTGGATCCACCTCAAATGGTTCCGGTGGTTCGTAGTGGATAGTGAGTCCCGTTTGCCGCTGCACGGTGGGTAAGTACCAGGCGATGGCCGGCAGCAAACCTTGCTCTTGTAATAAAACAGGCTGCAACGTCTGCGACAGGGTTCTGACGGACTGCAAGGCATTCTGCGTAATTTCCTGCGCTTCCACCAGGCCGTCGTCCGGAGTTACGCCGCGCCGGGTAAGGCGTTGCAACATCACGCCGATCGCGGTAAGTACTTGGCCGAATTCGTCGTGTAACTCGCGCGACACGTGGCGCAGCGTGTCTTCCTGCGCGCCAATCAACCGGCGCGCCAATTCACTGCGCTGCGCCGAGAGGTGCGAGATCCCGGCGAACAGGCGCCGATTCGCGTCAATCAGCCAGAGCCCGCTGGCGAGTAACAGCACCAACATCGCGCCAAGAAAGATATAGACATTGCGCTCCACGCGCGAGTAAATCGCCGCGATCTGCGTTCCGGCTTGCTGTCCACTCTCGTTGTTCCGGACGAGCAGACGGGCGACCATGCTCGCCAGCGAGGCGCGCCGCGACTCAATCGAGTCGCGAAACTGCCGGCGGGCACGCGCTTCGTCCGGCTCGCGAAAGGTTTGGTCCACGGCAGCCCAGAACTGCTCGGCCGAACGCTCCAGGTACTCCGCTTGCGCGGGCTTGCGCACGGTGCGCAGGGCATCGTTCAGGTCGGCCCGAATGCGGGCAAACTGCGGCTCCCAGGCGCTCAGCGGATAGGGCTCGCTTTGGTCGAGTAAGTCGCGGATGACCAGCCCGAGTGAGTGTAAGTTGTCCTGAATGCGGAGTAACTGTAGCGAGTCCCGCCGGTTGCGATCCACCAAGCCCGTCTGTAACTCGCGCACCCGGTGAATCTGCTGCACCGTGAAGGCCGCGTAGAGCACCACCGCGAGCAAAGCTACCGCTAACCCGGCCAGCAGGCCCGGCGTCGGCGAGCGAAACTGGGGGTTCTCCACGGGGTGACTTTCTTCCTAGATGTGATACATCAACGACGCCGATTCCACCGCGGCGCGCGCCTCATCGGCCCGGCGGCACAACTGGGCCAACGTCGTCTGGTCCAGAACACCCGCCATAGCGTCGCGCACGTCACGCATCACCAGCCGCGTGGGGCAGAAGCGCCAGTCCGGACATTCCTCGCACTTACGCTGCGCGGCAGGGCTCGCACAGGGCACCGGTGCCAGCGGCCCTTCCGCCAGGCGAATCACCGTCCCCAACGTAACCTCTTCCGGCGACTGGGCCAGCGCATACCCGCCGCCCTTGCCCTTCTTGCTCTCCACCAGACCCTCGCGCTTCAGATTGAGGAGAATATTTTCAAGAAAGTCCCGCGGAATTGACTCCTCATCCGAGAGCTTCGCAATCAGCGTCGGGCCCTGGCCGTAGCGGCGGGCCAGGGCATACAATGCGCGCAACGTGTACTGCGTCTTTTTGGAAAGGGTCCGCATGGCTAGACGTCCCTCTCAGTGTAACGCCAGCCTAATGCCACGCCGGATTCCCGCCGATGATCAGGCAATCGGCGTATGGCCAATCTTCTCCTCATTTCACCGCCGACTCCTGCTTCCCCCGCCGCCGGAATCCGCGAGCGATTCGCCCACCGCGCGTTGATCGGGGCCGCCGCGGCGACGGCCTTCGGACTGCTGGCACACCTCCTCGTGCTTCTGTGGGCCGGGCACGACCTGACGCCCGTCGAAGCCGTGGTGGCGCTGCAGGCCAAGATGCTGTCCCAAGGCGAAGGCCTTTACTGGGGCGTGAACCGCTACCCCTATTCGTACTCGGCTTACGGGCCGATCTTCTACGGGCTATCGGGAGCCCTGCAGCGCATGGGAGTGCCACCCTATCACAGCGGACGATTGATCTCGTTCGCGGCCTTGCTCGCCGCGCTGTGGCTGGTTTGGCGAATCCTCGGTCAGCTCTCGGGCCATCGCCTCACGCGAACCACGGGGACCTTGTTGGCCGCTTCCACGGCCAATCTGCTTTTCTGGGGCACGGTGGGGCAGACCGACATGCTGGCCTGCGCGTGCTCGCTCGCCGCATTTGCAGCCTTCCTCACCTACCGCGACAGCCGTGCGAAGAAACATCTCGCGTTGGCCGGCTTACTGGTGATCCTCTCCGTCTTCACCAAACAGACTTTCATCGCGGCAGCAGCGGCCATCTCCCTCACCCTCCTATGGGAGGACCGGCGCCGCGCCCTCAGCTTCCTGGCGGGCCTCGCCTTGGCGGGCGGTGGACTCGTCTTCGCCCTCAACACGGTTACCCATGGTGGCTACTACGAGGATGCGGTGATCGCGAACATGAATCCCTTCGCCTGGTTCAAACTCGGCCAGCAGGTGCAGTACCTGGCACTGACAGGCTGCGGGGTGCTCGCGGTGGCCGCAGCAGGACTGGGACGGGTGACGCGCCGCACCGCGCCACTTCTTCTCTATGCTTTCCTCTCCACCGCCGTTTGGCTACTCACCTCTCCGAAGATTGGCTCAGACCTTAACTACCAGCTCGAGATGATGCTCGTGATGGCCATGTGCGCGGGAGTCACGCTCGACCGGCTCGACTTCTTTCCCCGGCTCTTCAACGGGAGACGCCATTGGGTGACGCTCTTGCAGATCCCGCTGGCGCTGCATCTGATACTGAACCTCTTGCTAATCGCGCGAACCGTCGCCGAGCGGGCAATTCTGCAGCCGTTTAAGGAGCGGGAGACGATCGCACTGCGGCCCTATCTGGAACGGCCTGGCCGGGTGTTCTCCGTGCAGTACGACTCTCTCGTACACCACCGCGGACGCATCGACATGGAGCCGTTCACTTTCGCCCTGCTGGTGGAAGCCGGCGTCACCGACCCGGGGCCCGTCACCCGAGATCTCGAAAACCAGCAGTTCGGTGCATTGCTGCTCCCCGATAACGTCTTTACCGGACCCATTACGACCGACGCGGAGCAGGTCCATTTGCCGCCGCAACAACTCGATGTCATCCGCCGCCGCTACCGTTTGGTGAAACAGGTGGACGGGCCCAACGCCGTGTTTGTCTACGAGCCGCGCCCGCAATAAGGGTTTACTTTTTCCCTGGCACAAAAGGCTTAGCCGGCGCCGGAGACTTACGAATCTTCGTCACGCGCAGGTTCTCGCCGGTGATCACGCCCGTGATGGTGACGTGCTCGCCGACGAAGGGCCGCACCGCCGCGCGTTCGGCCTTGTCCTCAATCTTGAAGACGCTCATGCCGCCATCCCGTACCAGCACGGGCGGCCAACCCGCCTCCACACACTTTCGCGCGCACTCCTGCGCTTCCTTGCCCGGCCGGGCGTTGTTCCAGCCGCAAGCAGCGTCGGAGATGTAGCCTTGGATTTCGGCAGCGGAGAGGAGGACGAACACCAGAGCGCTCATAGCCGCAGTGTAGCGCGCCCAGGAACGTAGTCGCACTAAAGAAAGCGCGGCGCAAGATCCTGATAGTCTCACAGTTATGTCTCTCCGCCACCCGACCCGCCGAGCGTGGCTCGGTCTCGCTGCGTCCGCCGCTTCCCTGCCCGGGCAAGCGCGGCTGCGCATTGTCTCCGTTAAGGCGGTACCGCTGCCGATCAATTCCATGGCTATCCCCAAGGCGAGCGAACCCCTGCCGGACTTCGACCCCAAACGCTGGCGCAACTTCGGACCCTACGCCCAACTACCCGCCGCCATCCTGGTGCAAATCCGCACCCAGGAAGGCCTCACCGGCTACGGCATCGGCGGCGGCGGACAAGCCGCCTGCCTCATCATCGAACAGCATCTGGCCCCCATGTTGCAAGGCACCAACGCGCTGAATATCGAACTCCTCTGGGACCAGATGTTCGCCTCGTCGTCCTTCTACGGGCGCCGCGGCCTCGCCCTGCAAGCGATCAGCGGCATCGACCTCGCCCTTTGGGACCTCGCCGGAAAACGAGCTAACCTGCCCGTCTATCAAATGCTCGGCGGACCCACCGCGGAGCGCGTTCCCGCCTACTACACCAGCAACGAAATCGAGCGCGGCCTGAAGCTCGGCTTCCGCGCCATCAAGATTCACAACTTCGATACCTTCCGCGACGGCGCCGCTGGCCTGCGGCGCAACGCCGCCAAGATCCTCGAAGCCCGCCAGCGCGCGGGCCCCGAAACGCAACTCATGCTCGACGCCCTCTGCGGCTGGGATGTGCCCTATACGCTAGAACTGGCTGACCGCGTGGCGGCCGCCAAGCTCGCCTTCATGGAGGAGCCGCTCTTGCCCGACGACATGGACGGCTATGCTCAGCTATGCCGCGAAATCCGCTCCACCCGCATTGCCAGCGGCGAACACGAAGCCTCCATCTATGGCTTCCGTGAACTACTCCGCAACAAAGCGGCGCACGTCCTGCAGCCGGATTTAACCTGGTCCGGCGGACTCACCGATGGCCGTCGCGTCGCCGCCGCCGCCGAAGCGGCCGGCGTCCAACTGGTGCCCCATCGCGGCGGCAGCGTCTACGGCATGACCTTGCTGCTCACCTCGCGTTCGCCCGCGTTGGCCGAAAGCTTCGGCACCGGTGAATCGGGCAATGAACTGATGGAAATGCTCACCACGAAGCTGGTGGACGGACACTACCTGCCACCCCCAGGCCCCGGCTTCGGCGTCGACTTCACGCCGGCCTTCCTGCGCAAACACGCCCCATCTTTGGCCGCCTAGTCCATTACGCCAGAATCGGCTTCAACAGGTGACCGTGGACATCCGTCAGTCGCCGCGCCAGGCCGTTGTGGTACCAAGTCAAGCTGGTATGGTCCAGCCCCAGCAGGTGCAGAATCGTCGCGTGCTGGTCGTAAATCGTCACCGGATTCTCCACCGCCTTGTAGCCCATCTCATCGGTGGCGCCGTGCGCGTAGCCGGGCTTCAAACCGGGGCCCACCATCCACGAAGTGAAGCCCTCCGGATTATGATCACGGCCGCCTTCACCCAGGCCCTCGCTGATCGGCAAGCGGCCGAACTCCGTCGTGAAGACGACCAAGGTATCGGCGAGCATGCCGCGTTGCTTCAAGTCGCGCAACAGCGCGGAGAGCGGCCCATCCAGAATGGCGGCATTCTTTCCGTGATTCGTGCGCAGATCCTCGTGGCCGTCCCAGTTTACGCGGGGCTCGCCGAAGTGGCCACCGTTGTAGAGTTGCACGCAGCGTACACCACGCTCCACCAGCCGGCGAGCCATCAGGCAGTTGTAGCCGAAGTCGCGGGTGACGGGATGATCCAAGCCGTACATCGCGCGCGTGGCCGCGGACTCACCGCGAATGTCGGTGACTTCCGGAGCACTGAGTTGCATCCGCGCGGCGAGTTCGTAGCTTTTAATGCGTGCCACTAGGGCGTCCTCACCAGGATTTTCCCGTAAGTGCTCCTCGTTTAATTGCGTGAGTAAGTCATAAGTCGCCTGCTGCTGGCGCGGCGCGACGCTTGCGGGCGGCGTCAGGTCGGCGATGGGTTGCCGCTCGTCGCCGAGGATCACGCCCTGATGCGCGGCGGGCAGAAAGCCGTTGCCCCAATTGGCGACGCCGCACGGCGGGAGTCCGCGGCGGTCCGGCAGTACGACGAACGATGGTAGATTCTCGTTCTCGCTGCCGAGCCCGTAACTTACCCAGGAGCCAATCGAAGGAAAGCCCTGGAAGATAAAGCCCGTCGACATCTGGAACAACGCCGGACCGTGCGCATTCGAGCGTGACACCATCGAATGCAAGAAGGTCATCTCGTCGGCCAGCGCGCCCAATTGCGGCACCAGATCCGACACCATCTTGCCGCTTTGCCCGCGCGGCCGGAAAGCCCACGGCGACTTCATCACCGTGCCCCGCTTGCCGAAGAAAGGCGTAATCGTATTCGCGCCCTTGGTCTCCACGCCGTGATACTTCTCTAAAGCTGGCTTGTAGTCGAACGAATCGATCGCGCTAAAGCCGCCGGGGAGAAACACCATGATGACGTTCTTGGCCTTGGGCGAAAAGTCCGGCCGCGGCAGGCGGGCGGCGCGGGCTTCGAGCTCGGCCAGGCTGGTGAGCAGCCAGTTGCGGGTGGCGCCGTCCAGTCGGGTGGCCAGCAGCTGGTCGAAGCGACCGCGGG
>JAIEMJ010000024.1 GCA_019752335.1 Bryobacteraceae bacterium | reverse complement strand
GCCGTGATCGATGTGCCCGATCGTGCCAATGTTCACGTGCGGCTTACTGCGGTCAAATTTCTCTTTCGCCATGGTGTTTTAATCCTTCCCTTAAATTTCTTGAGGCCCTTAAATTTCTAAATGCTTACGCTTTCGCGCCTTTAACTTTTTCGACGATCTCTTCGGCCAGGTTGCGCGGCACTTCTTCGTAGCGGCCGAAGTGCATCGTGAAGCTGGCCCGGCCTTGCGTCTTAGAACGCAAATCAGTCGCGTAGCCAAACATCTCGGACAACGGCACCATCGCCCGAATAATCTGGGTGGAACCGACTTTATCCGTGCCCTGCAACTGCCCGCGCCGCGAAATCAGGTCGCCATTCACCGGACCCATATATTCGTCCGGCACCGTCACTTCCACCGACATCACCGGTTCGAGCAACGCCGGCTTCGCCTTACGGAAAGCCTCCGAAGCACAGATCGCCGAACAAATCTTGAAGGCCATTTCCGACGAGTCAACGTCGTGGTAGCTGCCGTCAAACACAGTCACTTTGATGCCCGAGAGCGCGTAGCCAGCCATGACGCCGCGTTCCAGCGATTCCCGCACACCCTTTTCGATGGCCGGAATGAATTCCTTCGGAATCGCACCACCCGTGATGCCATTCACGAATTCGAACTCTTCGCCGTCTTCGCTCTGAAGAGGCTCCACGCGCAGCTTTACCTTGGCGAATTGTCCGCTACCGCCGGTCTGCTTCTTGTGCGTATATTCGTTCTCCGCTTTGTTGCGGATGGTCTCGCGGTAGGCCACCTGCGGCTTGCCCACGTGCGCTTCCACGCCGAATTCGCGCTTCATGCGGTCGACGATGATTTCGAGGTGCAACTCACCCATACCGGCCAGAATCGTCTGGTTGGTTTCGGGATCCGTCGACACCCGCAAAGTCGGATCTTCCTGGACGAGCTTGGCAATGGCCATGCCCATCTTTTCCTGGTCGCTCTTCGTCTTCGGCTCGATCGCGAGCTGAATCACGGGTGCCGGGAAGTCGATCGACTCGAGCAATACCGGCTTATCCGGATCGCAAATCGTATCGCCGGTGATGACACTCTTCAAGCCCACCACCGCGCAGATATCACCGGCCAGAATCTCCTGGATCTCTTCACGCTTGTTCGCGTGCATTTTTACCAGGCGGCCGATGCGTTCGTTGCGGCCCTTCGAAACATTCAGCACCGTCTGTCCGGCATTCAATTTGCCCGAGTAAACGCGCATGAAGGCAAGCTGGCCCACAAACGGGTCCGTCATGATCTTGAAGACCAAACCGGCGAAGGGTTCGTTGTCGTCCGCCTTGCGCTCGATCACCACGTCTTTGTTATCAACGTCGTGGCCCTTGATGGCTTCGATATCGAGGGGATGCGGCAGATAGTCGACCACCGCGTCGAGCATATTCTGGACGCCCTTGTTCTTAAAGGCCGAGCCCAGAATCACCGGGAAAATCTTCTGGTCGATCGTCGCCTGACGAATGCCCGCCTTCAACTCTTCGGGGGTGATCGTCTCACCATTCAAATACTTTTCTGCCAACGCGTCCACCGCTTCAGCGACGGCTTCCACCATCAACTCGCGATAGTGCGTGGCTTCATCCAGCAATTCGGCCGGAATCTCGACGTCGTCATACTTGGCGCCCAATTCTTCATTGCGCCAAACGCGGGCCTTCATGGTAACCAGATCGACGATGCCCTTGAACTGATCCTCACCACCCACCGGCGTCTGAATAATCACCGGCTTACAGCCCAAGCGATCAATCATCGTCTGCACGGAGCGGAAGAAGTCAGCGCCCACGCGGTCCATCTTGTTCACGAAACAGATGCGCGGCACACGGTACTTATCGGCTTGGCGCCACACGGTTTCGGTTTGCGGCTGAACGCCGGCCACGGCATCGAACACTGCCACGGCGCCATCAAGTACGCGCAAGCTGCGCTCCACCTCGGCCGTGAAATCCACGTGGCCGGGGGTGTCGATGATGTTGATTTGGATATCGTTCCACTCACACGTCGTCGCGGCGGACGTAATCGTGATCCCGCGCTCTTGCTCCTGGGCCATCCAGTCCATGGTGGCCGTGCCTTCATGTACTTCACCGATCTTGTAAGTACGGCCGGTGTAATAGAGAATGCGCTCAGTCGTGGTGGTTTTACCGGCATCAATGTGGGCCATGATGCCGATGTTACGCATGCGAGTAAGTGGTACAGTGCGGGGCATAGTGTTTGTGGACGCCTTATCTGGTGAGGAGGCTACTTACCACCGGTAATGCGCGAAAGCCTTGTTAGCTTCCGCCATGCGGTGGACTTCATCCTTCTTCTTAATCGCGCCGCCACGCGAATTGGCGGCGTCATTTAACTCATTCGCTAATTTCTCGCTCATGCCCTTCTCGGAGCGGCCACGCGAGTACAACAACAGCCAGCGGATCGCGAGCGACGTCCGGCGGGCATTCGGCACTTCGATCGGCACCTGGTAGTTCGCGCCACCGACGCGGCGCGTCTTCACTTCGAGCAACGGCTTACAATTCTCGACAGCTTTCTTGAACAACTTCAAGGCTTCGTCTCCGCCCCGCTGTTCCAACATCTGCATCGACGCGTAGAACAATCTTTGGGCGGTATTCTTCTTGCCATCCCACATCATGCAGTTCACAAACTGCTCCACCAAGGTGGAGTTATAAACGGGATCTGGCAGCAACTCGCGGCGTTCCGCTCTGCGACGACGAGACATAGATTCTCCTGGCTTCTCTTCTCTTTACCGGCTTAGCTCTTCGGGCCGGTCTTCGGACGCTTCGCACCGTATTTCGAACGGCTCTGCTTGCGATTGGCGACACCCGCGGTGTCGAGCGTACCGCGCACAATGTGGTAGCGCACACCCGGCAGATCCTTCACGCGGCCACCGCGGATCAGCACAATCGAGTGCTCCTGCAGGTTATGGCCGACGCCCGGGATGTAGCTGGTCACTTCGATGCCGTTCGTCAGGCGGACGCGAGCCACCTTCCGCAGCGCCGAATTCGGCTTCTTAGGGGTCGTAGTGAAGACTCGGGTGCAGACCCCACGCCGCTGCGGGCAAGCGGCCAAAGCCGGGCTCGCAGTCTTGTAGTTGGTCACAACCCGACCCTTGCGCACAAGTTGAATGATCGTAGGCACGCTAAGTAATTACCTTCTAAACGAAATGGCGTTGGTTCAAACCCCTTCAGCCTCCACAATCCACGGCGTAAGCACGCGCGAATCACAAAAGGCCAAATTGATCGCCTGCAAGTCTTTTCTTTGCGGGAAAAAACCCCACTGACGTCTCCACCGGGTCAACATTTGACCGAACAGCGGAACGGGGCAAATCTACTACGGACAAGTCCATTCCATACGTTCGAAGCCGCCCCAAAACACGGGGGGTCCAAACGACGTAGCGGGACCGGCCCCCAAGCCGGACTCATCTCTTTTTGCACGCCTCGGCACCCAGGTGTTGGCTCTCTGGGTATGGCCTAAACGCAAGACAAGCGGTAGCCGGGAGCAGACAGATTGCTCGCCAAACCTTTCTACTATAGCGTGGAGTTTTGAGCCTGTCAAATCTTCTGTGGAAAAGGCTGCGGATCAGGGCGTCGCCCGGGCTTGCCGCCCCAGAATGAAGGTCGTCACAATCGGGCAGATGCCAATCCCGCCGAGGACGCTTCCCGCGAGTTCATGCCCTTGTAATGCGGTATAGGCTCCCGCCGCCAACGCGGCCAGCGTAATCACGCAGGCGCAGACTTGCCCGCGAAGTCGTTCGTGGGAGGTTCTGGTGCGGTCCTCAATTTCAGCTCGCAACGCCGCAGTCTCCAAGCTTCGCCGGTGAGCTGCTTCCGCTTCGGCATTTGCGACTAAACGCATCGCCAAGCCGGGCGAGACGCGATCGTAGGCGCGGAGCATTTCGGGGTCGGGGATCGGTCCTGAATAGCTGGCCGCCACCAGTAAGGACTCCCGCTCAAGAACGGGGGAACCGCTATCGTGAGAGGGCTTCTTCGTGGATAAGGCCTTGGGGCTGGTCCCCATAGTTTGTCAACTTCCGCTCGGCCTGCGCGAAATCCCGGCCCAAGGCCTCCCAGTCACGCCGGAGCGCTTCCCTGGCGTCGACCTTCAGGATGTCGTAACCGCGGAAACGAAAACGCATCGGAGGAGGCGGGGGGGGCTGCAAACACAGCGCAGACACTATGCCCTGCCAAAAAGCCAAGTTGATGCTGCTCATCTTCGCCACTTCCCTTATTCCTCTAGCCATTATCGTCTTCCCGCGCGATTCTCTTTAAATCTTTTGAGCGGCTCCTTCTGTCTGGAAGACTAAGACACCGATAAGTGTTTTTGCCTCAACTCTTTAGCAGGACCATCCCACCCAAGAATGGAACCCATCCCGCTCTTTCTGGGGGGGACGGCGCTTCGTCCCCCTCGCAACAGCCCCGACTTTACGCCGCCTCTCGCACCGGCGGCGTAAACGACGGACCCTCCCGCCGCCGGGCCCGAAACTCCAACACCCGGTTTCTCTCCCGCGTCGTGCCGTTGAAGTACTCGTCCAGGGGGAAGAGACTGTACGGCTGCAACTCCCGGTACAGCCGCCCCAAGCGAGACGTAATCCGGTATACCTCGTGGAAGAATGCGCCCCGGTCCATATTCAACTTCCGGCAGCACAGGCGCCAATCCGCTCCCAGGAGAAAGTGGTAGTTGAAGATCTTCCAGTCTTCGTCGTGCAGCGCGCGCCGGGTCACACTCAGGAAGTCCGCGACAAACTCTTCATTCTTTCGGCTCCAGACGTTCCCTTCGAGCGACACGCAGGTTTTGTTTTTCTCGCGCTCGTGACAGAGGCGAAAGCGCTTAAAGCAGATTCGAAATACCGACCGGAACACACACAGGCACGGCTTCTCGTGCCCTCTCCGTCCCGTTCGCAGACCCAGTCCGTGGCAGTACACACACGCATTCGCCGCCAGGGCCAAAGTCTCTGATCGCGTCCATTCCATATTCAGGTCCTCAACTTCCTTTGGAATCCAAGATCACTCACCCGCTGCGCCGTTTCCATCTACGGTCTCGAGCCCGTGTCTCGTTTGGATCCATCCTAAGCCGGTTACATTCAATGTCAATAGACAAAGAATTATTTGAATTAGTGTGTTTTCGATCACAAAGTTCTCACATATTTTATATGTTTGTTTACAAGTGGATAGAGTCTATCGGCTGTGGAACATTCTTACTTTAAGGTTGTTCCAAAGTGGGAAATATAGTAAATTATTGCCAGGAGAAATCGAGCATGACTTTCCAGAAGCTCCAACTGCAGTTGATCCACGAGATCGCCCGCCGCGTCCAAGCGGGCGACACCACCGTCTCGTCGCTCGCTCGCCGCGCTGGCATCTCGCAGCCGCATCTACACCTGGTTTTGCAGGGAAAAAGAGGTTTCTCCTGGGACTTCGCCGACCGCGCCGCCCTCGTCCTCGGCCTCCGTGTCGAAGACCTGATCGATCTCGCTACGCCTTCCCGGCCACTTCGCGGTAAACTGCCATAGTTTGTTCGGCCGTTCGCTCCCAGCGGAATTTTCGTACCTGCTGGTAGCCTTTTTCGCGCAGGGACCGCCGTAGATCCAGATCCAGCAGCGCCTCTTTGATCCCGCGCGAAATCGAAAAGACATTCTCCGGGCTCACCATCACCGCCGCATCGCCCACCGCCTCCGGCAACGAACTCACGCTCGACGTCACGACTGGCGCCCCACAGGCCATCGCCTCCAGTGGCGGGAGCCCGAACCCCTCATACAGGGAGGGGAACGCGAACACTTGCGCCGCCTGGTAAAACGCCCTCAGCGTCTCAAAAGGCACAAAACCCAAAAACCGCACGGCGGCCTGAGTCCGCGTCTGAATCACCGCTCGCCGCACCGCCGCGTGCTTCGAGATCTCGTCACCAATGATCACCAGGCGAAGCTCTTTGTACACCGGGTGCGACGCGAGTTCGTCGCGCAGCACGGCGAAGGCCTCGATTAGGCGCGGTATGTTCTTCTGCGGCCGGATGTTGCCGGCGTAGAGAATGTAGGGATAGGTGATGCCGTAGCGTTCGAGGGCGCGCTGCTGGTCTGGATCAGGCGCAGCGGGCAGGAGGAATTGCGGATCAATGGCGTTGTAGATTTGTTCGATGCGCGCAGGCGGCACAAAGAGCAGTTCCTCAAGGTCCGTCCGCGTCGCGTCGCTGACGGCAATCACCCGCGCGGCTCGGGCGAGGCCATGCCGCGCACGCCAAAGTTTGTAGTTGTGCCGCGCGCTGTTTTGTGGCTCCGGTGCGTAGAGCAAAGTACTCAAGTCATGCACCGTAACAACGTAGGGCCGGCACATCGCCACGGGCACGATATTCAGCGGAATGTGGATCACGTCTGCCTTCAGTTGACGGCTGAACCACGGAAACGAGATCTGATGGATCAGTCCCGTGTCGGAACGCTGATAGGGGTGGAGCTCAAAGTTCTCGGGCAGGCGGCCCAGCGTGGCAAAGTCATCCGCGCGACCGATCAACAGAAAACGCGCGTCGGGATTGGGCAGGCGCGCCAACGCGCCGATCAGGTTCCGGATATAGGTACCGATTCCGAAGTCCCGGGCGTGGCGCAGGTCGAGTCCGATGCGCAGTGGCATCCCCCATTGTGACAGCCCCTTAGGGGCCGCATCAACTTCACTCGCGGCGACGGCGCCAGGCCAGCGCTACTAACGCCAGTCCCGCCAAGCCAACCGTGCCCGGCTCGGGAGTCGCTACGGTCTGAATATTCAATCCACCACCGCTGCTACTGGATGACGAAGACGAAGAGCCTGATGGCGGACTCGCCGATGAGGCCGGCGCACTCCCCTTGGGCGCGGCAAACGCCGGACTATTGGGAAAGTCCGCATCCGGAAATAGGTTGTTGGCCAGTTGGAAATCTGCCCCCACCGCGCCCCCAGTCGTAAAGAAGGTGCTGAAGAAAAGTTCGCCGTCCGCGATATTGCTGGTCGAATACCCTTGCCAAGTCAGGAACTCACCCACATTCGAGGGCACCCAGAAATCGCCCACCGGACCCAGCGTCGGCCCATTATGCGCCCCCGCCGACGTCGTCACCGACGTCCACGGCCTCATCGACCCACCGGTGAGCGTAAAGTCAGCGAACTCACTCCCCCCAAGCGTCGGCGAGTCGCCGAAGATCAGCCACCCCCAGCCCATCCCTGGCACCCACGACTCATCCGCGTTTTCGAGCGCTAAAGTGAAGGTGTAGTAGACAATGCCATTCGCGCTCCAGCTTTTCGAATAGTCCAATCGCAGCGGAGACGCCTCAGCGTAGGACGCCAAGAGCATGACGAGGACAAGGAGGCCGGGCATTCTTCTCAACATGGCTTTATTGAGAAGATCGGCGTAATGCAACGCGACTACAGTCGGGGATTCACCTTAGCTGAACTACTGCGGTTCGCCCAAGTCGTATGCTTCCGTCACGCTCAACGTCACCTGGTAGCGCCCTAAATTGTTCTGCCAGTGCGCGTTATCGTTAATCGCGAGCATCAGCCGCCCAGCGGCCAAACCCTGCTTCACCGCCGACTTCCCCAGCAGGAAGCTCCCCCCCGCGTCGATCCGCCCCACCAACGCGCCAAACGGCTGGCCATCCACCAGATTCGTCTTGTAATTCGGACCCGGCTTCTGCAACCCGTCTGGATCCGTGGCCCATCCGTCGGTCTCCCAACTCAGGCGCGTGAAGCCGCTTGCTTTTGAGTCCACCTTCGACGACGCCGACACCGACACGCCCGTATCGAACCACTCAATGCGGGTCGCATGCAGGATCGAGTGGACCGACACCCGCCGCGAAACCTGCCGCTGCCGCACCGCCAGCCGCCGGATGTTTGCCCATTGCAAGCCGCCTTCATCGAACGCCTGCACCTTACCGCGCAGCATTTCGCCATTCGTCAGGCGGATCAGGCTTAGGGAGCGGTCGAGGCCGTCGGCCGCGCTGGGGATAATTCGCTCAAAAAGCCGGTACAGCGGGCGCGGCTCATGCTGATCGGTATCCTTGTAAGCCTTCAACAGCGGCGTCATCACCGGCAAACCGATGGCGACCAGGCCGGCGGTGGCGGCGTCCCGCTGAGCCCGGTCACTCGTCTTCTGATCGGCTGCGGCGAGCAAAGGCAGAGCCTGCTCGATCCGCGTGGCTTCCGATGCCGAAGCTGGCTCCCCCGAATGCACCGACAGAATTCGCGCCAAAGGAATCGCGCGTCCATCCACCGTGATCGCTCTAAGCCCGGTCGCCACCTCGCGGACCTGTCCGTCTTTTCCCAACACCTGAACCGTCACATCCTTGGCCTGGGCCAAGGCAAGAGCACATACGCAAAGCAGGAATCGCATCCCCGTTACCCTATCACGGCTCCAGAAAGCCTGCATGAGATCTCTTGTTCACTCCACACCGTCCGGTCCAAGTTCGGCTTCAATTTCTTCAATAGTCGGCAACGTGCCTTTGAATTCTTCGGGTAGCTTCACCAGATGGGTGAACTCTGAAATGCCCATGGGCGTTGTTGTACCGCGAAGCGCGTACTCAACCACCAGTTCCTTCTTTGTCCTGCAAAGAATAAGGCCGATGCTCGGCTGGTCTGCCGGGTGCTTCAGCGTATCGTCAACAGCGGCGAGATAAAAGTTCATTTTCCCGGTGTACTCTGGCTTGAAGGCCCCACCCTTCAGATCGATCACGATGAAGCAACGAAGTTTCAAGTGATAAAAAAGGAGGTCAAGCCGGTAAGACTCGCCCGCGATCTCCAGCGGATACTGGCTTCCCACGAACGAGAAACCGACTCCGAGTTCCAACAGGAACTTTCGGATATGCTCAACGAGCCCGGCCTCGAGTTCCCTTTCATGAGCGTCCTTGGAGAGGGTGAGGAAATCGAAGTTGTAGGGATCCTTCAGCAACTGCTGTGCAAGATCGGATTGGGGAGATGGCAAGGTCCGGTGAAAATTTGTGGTCGCCTTCCCTTGGCGCTGAAAGAGCTTGGCCTCAATGTGAAGCGCCAGCATGTTGCGGCTCCAGCCGTTCTCGATGGCTCCGTGCATATACCAGAGGCGTTCCGCCGGGTCTTTCACCTTGTCCAACAGGATGCAATTGTGGAACCAGGGCAATTGTGCAGCAGCCTGCTGCACAATTGGCTCTTCCGGCCAAGCGTCGGCGAATGCCTTCATATACTTTAAGTTGCGGGGAGAGAGGCCGCGCATTTCTGGGAAGCTGCTCTTGAGATCCCGTCCAAGGTTGTCGATGACCTTGGTCCCCCAGCCCTCGACTTTTTGCCTGCGGATGATCTCCGTTCCGATGCCCCAGTAGAGCATCCCTAACTCTCGATTGACCGCGAGGGCTGCGCGCACCTGGGCGCTCTGGATGCGCTCCTTGATGCTCGCCAAAAGCGCTGCGTAGGTCTGGGTACTCGGGGTCTTCTCTTCCATGCGATCCTAGCCCGGCCGGTTGCGCATGAAGTCGGCGGTGTGGGCAAAGAAAGCGTCCAGCAGCGGACGCGCTTCCGCGGGCAATTGCACTTCGTCGAGCGCGGCCGTCATCAGGCTCAGCCAACGATCCCGCGCGCGTTCGTCGATGGCGTAAGGCGCGTGGCGCTTGCGCAACCGCGGATGCCCCCGTTGCTCGATATACCGCTGCGGACCCCCAAAGCGCCCGATCAAAAAATCCCGCAGACGCTCTTCCGCGCCCGCCAGATCCTCAGCCGGATACATCGGCCCCAGAATGTCATCACCGGGAACCCTTCGGTAGAAGGCGGCAATCAGCCGCGTGAAGCCGTCTTCTCCGATCACCAGGTAAAGCTGATCTTCGGTCATCTACGCCAATAGCTCGCTGTACGTCGAGGCATCAAAGCCGACGATCAGCGTCTTGCCCCGCCGCACCGTCGGCGCGCGGAGATTCCCCGTCGGACCCAGCATCAGGCCCAGCAGCGTCGCGTCATCGGGCTTCTCTTTTTTGAGGTCCACGTGGACGATCTTCTTCCCCTTCGCGACGTATAGCTGCTCCGCCGCCCGCGCCAAGGCCAAAGCCTCCGGGCCGCCGAGCACTTTCTTCTTCGCATCGACCTGTTCCACGGTCGCAATCTGGTGGGACGCAAGAAACTCCTGCGTTCGGCCGCAACTCGTTCAACCGTTGCGGTGATAGCTGAAATCAATCTTTGCCATAAAACCGATTCTAAACCTTCGCTCGCGCCGCGGACCAACCAGCTGCCAACGTCGCCCGTAGCTTCGCCTTCAGGCCGTCATGCTCCGGCAAGCGGGCCAGATTCGTAAACTCCCGTGGATCGCGCTCCAGGTCGTAGAGTTCCTCGTCCGGATACGGACCCTCCCACCGGATATAGCGATGCGTGGCCGTGCGCACCGCCCGGCCGACGATGCCTTCCTTCGGCGAATTCATCTGCGTGAAGACCGCCGTCTTCCACGGCCGCTCCGGACGCTGCAGCAGCGGCACGAAGCTCTGGCCCTCGAAGCCCGCGGGCGGCACGATCCCGCCGAGTTCCGCCAATGTCGGATAGAGGTCGACCAGTTCCACCAGTCCGCGGCTGGCTTTGCCGCGTGGCATCCCCGGCGCGCTGACGATCAGCGGCACCCGCGAGGACTCCTCAAACAAACTGCGCTTCTGCCAGCGATGATGCTCGCCCAGGTGCCAGCCGTGGTCGCTCCAGAAGACGATCACCGTGCGCTCGGCCTGCTTCGAACGGTTCAGCGCATCGAGCACTTCGCCCACCAGCGAGTCCATGTAGGAGATCGACGCGTAGTAGCCGCGCAAAGCCTCGCGCTTGTCGGCGTCGTTCATGCCCATATCGTTGGCGCGCGTGTTGATCACGATCTCGCTGGCCTTGGGAATATCGTCCCGGTCACCCGGCGGATTCGTCACCGGCTGGATCTGGCTCAGCGGATAAAGGTCAAAGAATCTGGCTGGGGCGACGAGCGGAACATGCGGCCGTACGAAGCCGAGGCCCATGAAGAAAGGCTTCTGCCCGCGCTGATGAATGTACTCAATGGCCCGATCCGCGCCGACGCGGTCCGCTTGATGGCGGCCGTCGCCGGTGAAGCTCACCCATTCGAAGTTGTTCCCGCTACCGGCCTTCGGCGTCACATTGCGCCGTTCGCCTTCGATGTTGTGCTCGCGTCCGGGCGGCGAGTCCGCTTCGTCCCAGGACGGCGGATCGTCGAAGAGGTTCTTGCCCACTCCCGCCGGCACGTCCATGTGGTACATCTTCCCGATCCGCACCGAGTGACGCCCCGCCTGGCGGAACATTTGCGGCAGCGTCACCACGTCTGGGATCAGGCGTTCGCGCACGGCGATCGAGTTATCGACGATGCCCGTCGAATCGGGACGCCGCCCGCTCAGCAACGACGTCCGGCTGGGGCCGCACAGCGGGAAATTGCAATAGGCGCGGTCAAAGCGCACCCCGCGCGCCGCCAAGCGGTCAATATTCGGCGACTTCACCAGCGGATGGCCATAGCAGCCCAACGACGTGTTCAGGTCGTCAGAAGCGATGAAGAGCACATTGGGCGCGCTCTTAGCCCCCGAGGCCAGGGCCGGTGCGGCGAGCACGGTAGCAAAGTTTCGGCGGGTTAGCATGGGCGGATGTTCACAAAGCTTTCTGGCTTCACCGCTTGGTTGCGCGTGCAACACTCCGCGTAGAGGAAGCCGAGTAATTCTTGGAGCGTCGTCGTGTTGGCGCGATACCAAAGAAAAGTCCCCTGCCGTTCGACGTTCACCAGTTCCTCGTGCCGCAGCTTCTCCAGATGATGTGACAGCGTAGAGGCGGGAATTCCCAGCTCGTTCTGAATGTCGCCCGCCACCAGACCCTCGGGATGCGCAGCCAACAACAAGCGCAGGATGCGCAGCCGCGCGTCGGTGCCGATGGCGGCAAACATGTCGGCGTAGCGGGCAGAATCGACGGACGTGGCCATGAGTACCTTTAGAATACGAGAGTTTCTTGCCTCCCCTCGTCTGAGGGGATCGCGCCCCCCATGCACCAAGCGAACCGTGTGCCAAGTTGAAACGAATGTTCCAACTTGGTCCCTCCCAGCGCTGGAACCCTGATTCTCGCCCGCAAAACGCCCACAAACGACCTGGCCAATACCTACAATCTTGCGTATCTGGAGGGCTAAAGGTCGATGTACCATTCTGTCTAACGATTCCCAGACCTTTGGCTTTCGTTAAAGGACAAGAGCATGCTTCATCGTTCGCAAGTGATGGCCCCGCGAGACCGTTTCGCTGGCCAAACCGTCCTGATGCCGTACGCGCATCAGGCGGCGATACTGGTGGATGCCAAGGGCACCATCCGCGAGGCGACCTCCCTCGCGGCTGACCTTCTGGGCCGTACCATGGACGAGTTGCGCGGCACCCCTTTCGGCGTGGCGCCCGATCGTTGGCGCCGTGTGGAACTCGATATCGTCACCCGCGAAGGGGTTTCGCTGTCCATTGTTGCCCGGGCCGAGACAGCAGTCGATGAGCCGGGCGGTGTGGTGGTCTTACTGGAGCGCAAGGAACAGATGGCTCGGGACCTGACGATCGCGCAAACCGGCCATCTCGCTTTGGCCGACTTGGGTCCCCGCCTGGCGGCGAATCTGATCGCCGTCAGTGTGGCTCAGTGGCCCGAGGGGCGTACCATCCCCGCTGGGCGCGCATTGCTGACTGACGCGATTTCCTGCCTGTTGGATCTCACCAATCCCACCGCCAGTTCCCTCGCGCTAGTGCCAGCGCTGGTGGATGACGATACCTCCGTGGAGTTCGCCCTCTCTCTGGATCTCGCGTCCCTGCAGGAGGAGCCTCTGCCCGTGGACGCCTTCGACCGGATTGAGCTGCTGATGCGCCGGGCCCATGACGTAAACGGCTGCTTTGGCCTGGAATTAGCCGACACCGGCGACGCCAGCATGATGGTCAAGCTGGTCCTGCCACTGGTCTAGGGTTGCCACTAACCCGCCGCTCACGCGGCGGGCTGGTTACTCACCGGCCGGCTTCTTCGGCTCGGCCGGCTTGCGGGGAGCGAACATATTCTTATCGACGTTCTTCACGTCGTAGGCGACCGTACCGAAGCCGATCATCATCTCTTCCCAGCTCTGATCGCCGTAACGCACCTCCGCCTTGGGATCCGGGTTGAACTTGTTATTGGGCGAATTGTCGAACAAGGCCGTGCAGTTGATCACCGTGCCCGCTGGCAGCACCTTCGGTTGCGCCAGCACGTAGGTGTGCTGCCAGTTAAAGTCGTAATGCGGCACATTGAGCAACACTTCGGTCTCCCCCGTCGGATAGGTCGCTTCGTAGCGGAAAGCCTTGCCACGCAGGTGCATATGCGGCGTCAGGGTGACCAGCGTCATTTCGTTGGGCACTTCCCAACGCGCCTTCACTTCGTGAGCATCCGCGCCAGGGGGAATTACGAAACGGCTGTTGTCGATGCCGATGGTGGTCGCCACCTCAGTGGGAGGCTCCTTCGCGAAGACGATGCCCAGCTTCGTCTGATCCATCGCCGCTTGGCCGTTCGTCGTATAGTGCATCTCAAAAACGACATCGGACCCCGCCTTCACCCGAATCGCGCGTCCCGGGACGGCCGGCAAGGCCGGCACGCCCGGCGCATAAGCACCCAACCAGTAGCGAGCGCCGCGATCCGTCTTCGCCACCTTCGGCACCGGCTCGCCCAGCACGGCGCCGCGCAGCCATTGGCTATTGGGGTCCCGCACGTAGGCGATCACGTGATGCACGACGGCCCGGTTGCCCGGGCGGACTTCGGTCGCGCTGATCCAGCGATCCTCCGTAAAGTTGAGCGGCAGGACGAAGCGCGTGTAGTCCACGGTGCCAGTCGCCGGAATGTTGTAGGCCTTCGGCATGGAGACCACCAGATCCGGCTGGCCGATGTTCCAGCCCTCAATGAATTGCTTTGCCGGCGGCGCTTGCTTCGGATTCCCGGCCGGAGCCTTCGACTCGGCCCAAGCCACCAGCGTATTGCGCTCATCCTCGGACAGTGTCGGATCGTTCTTGAACTTGCCGTGCAAGCCATCCGAGCCCCAAGGCGGCATTTTCTTGCTCAACACCGCTTGGCGAATCGCGGCGGCGTAAGGCCGCGTGCCCTCGTAAGTCAGAAACGCCATCGGCGCGGCTTCGCCCGGGCGATGGCAGCCCTGGCACCGATTCTGCAACACCGGCAAGACGTCTTTATAGAAAGTCGGGCGCGTGGGAGCGGCGCCGAAGAGCGTAGCAGCAAGCAAAGAGGAGAGCAGCATAGTCCGCATGCAAGTATTGTAGCCTTTGCGGTGAACTGTTGGATGGCCGGTTTAGCATCGAGTCAACCATCCAGCCCATCGCGTTGTCGCGGGGCTGCCCTTCGCCCTATATCTCAGCAAAGGGCCGCCAGCCATACGCTCAGCCAAATTCGGAAAGTGCGGAATGTTGGAGTGGGACAAGTCTGGTTCGACCGCGACGCGAAGATCACGAATCTCCCGCAGACTCGTGCGATGAGCGCGAACCTTTGGGCGTCGAGTCAGTCTTGCCAAGTACTAAGTTGGAATGCGTGTGGCGGAGGCTGGTCTTTTGCGAAAACGAATCGAGGCTAGCGACCGTAGTAGGCAGCGTTTTTCGCCGTGAAGTCGTTCCACTTCTCTGGCAGGTCGTCCAGCGCGAAGATGGCCGAGACGGGGCAGACGGGGACGCAGGCGCCGCAGTCGATGCACTCTACCGGGTCGATGTACAGCATCTCGGAGTCGCCAAAGGCCGCTTCGTCTTTCTTCGGGTGAATGCAGTCCACCGGACAAGCGTCGACGCAAGCAGAGTCTTTCGTTCCAATACAGGGTTCAGCGATAACGTAAGCCATTGACTTTTTCACCTTAACATAGCTGTGGCCATGCCCACAAATTGCCTCCGGCGAGATACAGTGTAGAACAGTACTTTTATGACCTTTCAGATCCTCGCCCCGCTCAAGCCTGGTTACGACGAAATCCTCTCCGATGCCGCGATCGCCTTTCTCGTCGCCCTGGAGGAGCGCTTCGGCGCGCGGCGCCGGGAACGACTCGAAGCTCGCGAAGTGCGCCGCGCCGAACTCGACGCCGGCGCCTTGCCGGACTTCCTCCCCGAAACCCGCGCCATCCGCGAGGCCGACTGGACCGTCGCCGCCATCCCACCCGCCCTCCAGAACCGGCGCGTCGAAATCACCGGACCCGTCGAACGCAAGATGGTCATCAACGCCCTCAACTGTGGCGCTCCCACCTTCATGGCGGACTTCGAGGATTCCAACTCGCCCACCTGGGACAACGCCATCCAAGGCCAGCTCAACCTGCGCGACGCCGTCCGGGGCACCATCGGTTTCACCAGCCCGGAGGGCAAGGTCTACCAGCTCAACGCCAACCCCGCCGTGCTCCTCGTACGGCCCCGCGGCTGGCATCTGGTGGAGAAGCACTTCCTGGTCCACGGCGCGCCGATGTCGGGCTCGCTCTTTGACTTCGGCCTCTACTTCTTCCACAACGCGAAAGCCCTGCTGGCCAAGGGCGCCGGGCCTTACTTCTACTTACCGAAGATGGAGAGCCACCTGGAGGCGCGGCTCTGGAACGACGTCTTCGTCTTCGCGCAAGATTATTGTGGTGTGCCGCAAGGCAGCATCCGCGCCACTGTGCTGATCGAGACCATTCTGGCGGCCTTCGAGATGGACGAGATCCTGTGGGAACTGCGCGACCACTCCGCTGGCCTCAACTGCGGCCGTTGGGATTACATCTTCAGCTACATCAAGAAGCTCGGCCATCGCTCTGATAAAGTGCTGCCCGATCGCGCGCAAGTCACCATGGACCGCGACTTCCTCGACGCCTACGTGCGCCTGCTGATCAAAACCTGCCATCGCCGCGGCATCCACGCCATGGGCGGCATGGCCGCGCAGATTCCCATCAAGAACAACCCGGAGGCCAACGCCGCCGCCTTTGAGAAGGTCCGCTTAGATAAGCTCCGCGAAGTCCTCGCCGGCCACGACGGCACCTGGGCCGCCCATCCGGGGCTGGTGCCCGTCGCGCTCGCCGTCTTCAATGAGCACATGCCCGGGCCGAACCAGATTGCGAAGCAACGCGACGACGTCGTCACCGCCGAGCAATTACTCAAGCCCACCGTAGGCGACATCACCGAGCGCGGCCTGCGCATGAACATCGACATCGGCTTGCAGTATCTCGAAAGCTGGCTGAACGGCAACGGCTGCGTACCGATTTACAACCTGATGGAAGACGCGGCGACGGCCGAGATCTCTCGCGCGCAGGTGTGGCAGTGGGTGCGGCACGGGGTCCAACTCACCGACGGCCGCACGGTCACCATGGATTTGGTACGCGAGACGATGGCCGCGGAACTCGCGGCGAATCCGGGCACTCCGGCCAAAGCCGAAGCGGCCCGGATCTTCGATAAGTTGATCGCCACGGAGCGCTTCATCGACTTCCTCACGCTGCCGGCTTACGACCAATTGCCGTAGAGTGAGCAACGCATGAGAGGGAGAGCGCATGAAGACCTTGTATGAACCTGCGGCGGTGCAGGAAATTCGCGAGCGGATCGCCCAGTTGAAACCGGACAGCGTGAGGCAGTGGGGAAAAATGAACGCCCCGCAAGCTCTAGCTCACTGCGCGACTGGCTTGGAAATGGCCGTGGGTGATCTGAAGCTTAACCGGCTATTCGTGGGGAGGATCATCGGCAGATTCGCTAAGCCCGTAGCTCTCGGCCCGGAACCGCTCCGTCGCAATTCACCCACCGCCAAGGATCTCGTGGTGAAAGACGACCGGGATCTCGAAGTCGAGCAAAAACGTCTGCTCGCACTGATTGACCGGTACTCCCGTAACGGAGCGACAGGATGTACGACACACCCACATCCGTTTTTTGGAACGCTGTCGGCGACGGAATGGGCAACACTGATGTACAAGCATCTTGATCATCACCTGCGGCAGTTCGGGGTTTAGCGAA
Source organism: Bryobacteraceae bacterium (assembly GCA_019752335.1). GTDB lineage: Bacteria > Acidobacteriota > Terriglobia > Bryobacterales > Bryobacteraceae > JALHNI01. The sequence continues at coordinate 186,464 of JAIEMJ010000024.1, read as the reverse complement.
CGGGCGATCAACAAAGAAATCCGGTTATATTGCTGCCGTCGATTTGCGCTACCGTGGGACAGACATGGACGGCCAGTTTACAGCGCTTGAGAAGCGGCTCGCCCTTGCGCTGCAGTGGCGTTTGTGGGGCGTTCTGTTCAGCGGAACTCTGAACGCTCTACTTTTCGAACACGGCGGCGAAGCCTTTCGTGGCCATCTAATAGCTCTAGTCGCCTGTTTGATCGTATTGCCGGTTATTGGAGGAATGCTGACACCAGAAAAGCCAGCCTACACTGTCGTGGTTTTCGCTGTTGGAAGTGTACCTCCATGGACCGACATACCACCGATTCCCATCGGCCTTTGGCCGTTCCTATTTGCAGAGGGATCCCGTCCGGTCAGCTGGCTCATTCTCCCTGCGATTACCGCGTTGGCAGTCACGACGATGGCTGTTATCTACCTGCCCCTTGTCTATTCAGGATGGCGCATCCGAAGTTGGAAGGCCAACCACGCTATCTGATGAGCGCTGCACGAAACGTGGGCCTCAGGACACAAAGAACGCCGCTCGCGAAGCGATTTGCGACGGCGCTCTCTACGAAATCCCCTTGTACATGCAGCCGCTATAGATAGAGCATTATCAAAATGCGCTAAGCTAAGGGGGTGTTATGGTCCGCCTTATGCTTTACGTTTCTGGGGGTCTGGCTCGGTAGCCTGCCCGCGATCGCGCGCCGCCTGGTGTCGCTCAACGGCGGACTCCTGATCGGCATCGCCACCTTCTGGATTCTGCCCGAGGTCGCGACGAATGCGAGTTGGCCCGCCGCGCTCGCCTGGCTCACCGGCGGCTTCGCCTTGCTCTTCGTGATCGACCGCTACCTGCAACCGGTCTGCTCCACCTGCTCGCACGCCGTCTCCACGGTGTTACTGGGCGCGGCGGCGGCACATTGTTTTTTGGACGGCTGGCTGATTCAGGCGTCGCTCACCGCGGGGCAACGCCACATGACCGCAGGCATCATCGCGGGGATTCTGCTGCATAAGATTCCCGAGGGCCTGGCGTTGGGCGTGCTGCTGCGCTCGGCGCTGAAGAGCGAGCGCAAGGCGATGCTCGCCAGCGCGGGCTTCCAGTGCGTCACCTGGCTGGGACTGGTCGCCGAGAGCTACGCGAGCCCCTGGATCGCTCCCGGCCTGGTCCAGGGCCTGCTGGCGCTCACCGGCGGCGGCTTCCTATTCCTGGGCTACCACGCCGTACACCGCGCGGCGCCGGTGTTTGGTCCAGCCTTCGCGGGCGCCCTCGGCGCGGCGCTGGTGGGCCAGGGTCTGCGAATGTTTGCGCGCTAATAGTAAGCCGACCGGAAGCGAAGTCCGAACAGCCCATCGCGTAAGCGATGGGGTACGTTTCGACGATTTACGGCCAAAACCCCAGCAAAACAGGGCTATTTCTGCCGACGCGATGGGCGTTCCAGATTTCGCTCCCGTTCGGCTCAGCCGACCGGCCGCGGCTAGGCGGGCTTCAGCCAGCGATCAAACCAAGCGAAAGCCTCGGCTTGCATGGGCTGATCGAACTTGTGCGGACCCTCATAGAAGCTGGCCTTGTAACGCTCGGGCGCCTTGGCCTTCTGGTAGACCTCGGTCAAGATTCGGTCTGCGCGCTGCATTTCGGGCAGGGTGAAGAGCGAGTCCTGGTTGTTGTTCAGCACCAGTACCGGATTCGGCGCGTTCAGGCCGAGAATCTCCGGATAGTCGAGATCGCGCGGCAGCGTCGGGATGTAACACATCCAGGTGTGGGTGTGGCACTTGTTGAGCAGGTAGTCCCGCCAGGTGGTCATCATCCCAACGCAGCAGGAGACCTTGATGCGCGGATCGAGGCCCGTCAGAAAAACGGTCCGCAGACCGCCGCCCGAGAGTCCGCAGCAGCCGACGCGGTTCGCGTCGACATCGGGGCGGCTCACCAGGTAGTCCACCGCGCGTTCGTCTTCGCTGGTAAAGACACCCGGCCAAGTGACGCCGGCGCAAAGCAGGCTCTTCGATACCTCGTCTTCGTGGCCGCGCGCGAAGACGTTATAGCGCTGGATCTCCTCGGGGTCTTCAGGGTTTACCTCGGTCAGCTTGCCCTTCAGCACGGCCGGGACGTCGCCCACGCGGACGCGGCGGCTGGCGAAGGCAAAGGCGTCGTGTACCAGCACCACGTAGCCGCGCTTCGCCAGTTCATTGGCCCAGGCCTTGCCGCCGTAGTAGTGATCCTGATGCTGCACCATCAACGGATGGCGCTCGGCGCTGATCTGCGTGATCTTGCGCAGGCCGAAGTACTTGTTGCCGCCGTGGTCATGCAAGCCCACCACGGCCGGCAGCTTGCCTTTGGCCCCCGCGGGCTTCAGCAGGACGGCCTCAGTGGGCGGGCCGTAGGGGAGTTGCCAGCTCAAATGCTCCACCGCGAGTCCGTCGTATTCGAACCGATGCTGCACGGTGGCCTTGGGCACGCCGCCACTGTTGGGTTGCAGCAAGGTTTGGCGGTAAGTCTCGCGCGCCGTCTTGCGCCATTCGGCCAGATTCTTGAAGCGCGGTTGGCGGAAGGACAAGCGCGCGGGATCACTGGCCAGGCGCGCGGCCCAGTCACCGTAGGCGCCCAACATATTTTCGGTCGGCATGGGCGTAGGATATCAAGATGAGTCACACCTTCAGCCGCCGCGCGGCATTATGGATGAGTTCGCTGGGCCTGGCGACGCCCACCAAGGCCGCGGCGTCAGCGCCGCCTTACACCTTCCGCGACCTCTTCAACCAGCGCGACCTCAAGGGCTGGATCCCGGTGAATACCGAAAAAGACACCTGGAGCGTGAAGAACAAGATGCTCGTCTGTTCGGGGCATCCCATCGGCGTCATGCGGTCCGACCGGCAGTACGAAAACTTCATTCTGCACATCGAATGGATGCACCTGGAGCCCGGCGGCAACTCCGGTATGTTCGTCTGGAGCGGCGCCCGGCCAGGAGAAAATCGCCTGCCCGACGGCGTAGAGGTGCAGATGCTGGAGCTCGATTGGGTGAAGCTGAATACGAAGAACGGAGTGGTGCCGCCAATCGCCTACGTACATGGTGAGCTGTTCGGCGTGGGCGGTGTGAAGACGCTACCGGACAATCCGCGCGGCGAACGCAGTAAGTCGATTGAGAATTTATGCAAGCCGCGTGGCGAATGGAATACTTATACCGTCGTATGCGTGGACGGCGTGATCAAGCTGTCGGTGAACGGGAAGTTCGTCAACGGCATCGCGAAATCGACGCAGAAAAAGGGCTATCTGTGCCTCGAATCCGAGGGCGCGGAGATCCACTTTCGCAGTATCAAGATCATGGAACTGCCGCCGGGCGTGACGTCGCCGTCGCAAACCGCGGCTGAGTTGTAGCCCTTAGCGGCGAAACAAAGCCAGCGAGTAGACGTTTGGCTTCGCGATTTCCAGACGATAGCCGCGCCGGGTAAACTCCTCGATGACGGGCGCCGGTGGATCGCCGCGAGTGAGAAACAGGATCATGGGGGCCTGCTTCAGCTCGCCATCAAGCAGCCCCGTCAAATAGGGCTTCTCCTGCGCGGTGAAGCGGATCGGCAACGGATAGACTCGATTGGCTACCGGGTAGGCACTGAGTTCGCTAAAGAGATAAGTGCCCTCGGGCCCCTTACGCCAGTCAAGGAAGTTCGACTCGATCAGTCCGCTCTGGAAGAAGAGAGGCGGCGGCTCAGCGGGATTCACTTGCCGTACCATCTCCAGGATGGGCCGGGCGTCATCGAAGCCGTTCAGCCAGAGCTGTCTGTATTCGAGGGGGTTTGCGGTGGTGGCGAGCGCGATGAGACAGGCCCAGCCAGCGGCCCACCGGCCCGGCAAGAGCACCGCGCCGAGGACGCCGAGTAGCAAGGCTTCCCCCGGAATCGCCGACCCGAGGTAGCGCGGGATAAAGACCGCGTGCGGGCTGACGCGGGCTATCACGAAGAGGACGAGCGTCCCTGCGGCGAACCAGCCGAGTAACAGCGCGAGCACGCTATGCCCAGGCATCTGCCATTTGCGGCGAAGGAAAAACGCTCCCGCCAAGGCCAGCGCACTGCTAACCAGGGCCACGCTGGGCACCAACACTTTGGCCAGGGCGCGTAACGACGGCCGGCCCGCCACGGGCAGCGTATACGCGTCGCGCACCAGCAGCCGCATGTGAGCCGCCAGGGGCAGCAACAGCACGCCAACGCCGGCGTAGGCCAGCACTAAGTCACGCCAGCGTTCGGTGCGGCGTTCAACCAGGAATACCCAAGCCAGATAAAGAGCTTGTCCGGCTAAGGCGACCGAAAAGAGATAGTGGAGGTAGAAAATCAGCGCGGTCGCCACGGCGTAACTGGCGGCGGCGCGGCGCGAGCGGGTCTCTACCCATTCGTAAAGAAAATAGTAAGATCCCGCTACCGCCGCGGCCGCCAGCCCGTAAGGACGGGCCATCGCAAACAAATCGAGACTGGCCGGGTGGAAGAGCAGCAAGACAAAAGTACACCAGGCCGCCATTTCTCCCACGGCTTTCGCGGCTAGGCGGGAGCAGAAGAAGAGCATGAGTCCGATGCCGAAAAGGCTGGGGAGCCGTAGCAACGGTTCACGCCAAGGTCCCTCCACCTCCAGGCAGAAGAGCGAGGCGAGGGCGCCGTACAGGATGGATTGGCCCGGCCAATGCGCACACTTGTCGATCGCCGCCCCGAGCCCTTCGTAAGCCATCCAATAGGTGCCCGCTTCGTCCAACCAGAATCCCCGCAAGAGACGCGGCACATAGTACGGAATCGCCGCCAGGATGGCGGCCGCGTAGGCCAGCCTCATCGTCATCGTAGAGTCTCCGCGCGCTCGATGGCCATGGCGCGGATGTGCTCCGTCAGCTTGCGCTCCAACTGGCGCGTGCGCCGGTACAGCAGCAGGATGGTGTAGCCGCCGGTGACCAGACTTAAGTAAAGGAGTAAGTCCGTCCCGCGTCCGACGCCTAGGAAGTGAGCTACTGCCGTCGTGTGGTCCGGCAGGGCCACAAAGTAGACACCAAGTAACATGAGGGTGAAGAGCGCGATGCGGTAACTCAGCCGGGCGCTCCAGGCAAACCAGGCCGCGCCCAGCACCAGACAGACGATTAGCAGGAGTTGAATTTTCGTCATCGGAGTAACTTGTGGAGTAGCAGGTCGACGAAAACGTTGACGCTGTTTCCCATACTTTGTCCTTTGCTTCGCGAATACTCCGTATAGCGCACCAACGTGGGAATTTCCCGATAACGCAGACGCGCCCGTCTAATCTCCTCCAGAATTTCGGTGGCGTGGCTGAAGCCGTTTTCCGTCAGGCGGATTTGTTCCGCGGCCCGGCGCGTCAGGCCACGCAGGCCATTGTGAGTGTCGGTAAGCCACAGGCCCGAGAAGAGCCACGACACCACAATCCCGCCCCGCAGCAGTAGACGCTTGGACCAGGGCACGGCCCGGGCGTGCGTCTGATTCAGGAAACGTGAACCGAGCAATACATCGACGTCTCCCTGCCGCAAAATCGCCAGCATCTCCGCGATGGCGCCGGGGTCATGTTGGCCGTCGGCGTCGAAGTGAATCAGGTAGGCCGCACCTTGGGCCAGCGCGTAGTCCATGCCGGTTTGCAGAGCCGCGCCTTGTCCGAGGTTCACGGAGTGGCGCAGCAGGTGCACCGGGAGTCCGTCGCAGTGCAGGCGCATCGGCGTGTCGGAGCCATCGTCGACGACGACTACCTGAAGGCCCAGAGCCAGCAACTCACTTACCGTTTGCCGCAGAACGGAGCTCTCATTCCAACAAGGAATGATCGCAAAGACGAAGCTGTTAGAGGTTGCGAACATTTTCGCTCAGAGTGATTCTAACGCGAACTTAGCTTAACCAATCTTAACTGCGGGAAATTCCCGCCGCCCCTATTCTGTAAGCATGTTGAAACTGAGTTGGGTCCTGTTGGCCGGGTGGATCCTGAGTGCGGCGGCGAAAGCGCCCGTGAAGAGCGGTGAACTCTTCGCACCTACCGAGGTCTGGACGGTGCATTTGAAATTCACCGCCGCGCAATGGGAAGCGATGGAACCCAAGGGCGGTGGTCCCGGCCCAGGCCCCGGTCTAGGTCGAGGCGGTCCCGGTATGTTCTCCCCCGCCATGTTCATCGCCCCGGCATTTCTGAAGGGCGACCGCAACGGCGACGGCAAGCTCTCGCGCGCCGAATTCGCCGCCCTCGGCGGCGATTGGTTCGCCCAGTGGGACGCGGCGAAGTCCGGCAAGGTGACCCAGGCGCAGTTTGGCGAAGGTCTCGGTTCCATCTTCGAAATGCCTGGCCCCGGCGGTCCGGGTGGCCCTGGCGAGCGGATGCTACAAGCCCCCAAAGGCAAGAAAAATGGCCTCTCGGGCGCGATGGGCATCGAGTTTGAGTATGTCCACGCCAGCCTTGACTTTGCCGGTCAGCCGCTCGCCGACGTCGCGGTGCGCTACAAAGGCAATGGCACGTTCATGATGTCGCGCGGGCAATTGAAGAAGTCGATGAAGATCGATGTCAATCGCTATACGAAGGACGCCGAGTTCGCCGGCGTGACGACACTAAACTTACATAGCAATGTGACCGATACGAGTTGGATGAATGAAGTTCTGTCGCACCGGCTCTATCGCGACGCCAAGGTACCGGCGCCGCGGACGTCCTATGCGAAGGTCTACGTCACGGTGGACGGCAAGTATGACCGTAAGTACCTTGGTTTGTACTCCTTGGTGGAGGACATCGATAACCACTTCATTGCGCACCACTACGCCACGAAGGCCGGCGCGCTCTTTAAGCCGGTGACGCAGAAGCTATTCCAGGATCTGGGCAACGATTGGGAAGCCTACGAGCAGCCCTACGACGCGAAGAATAAGTTAACCGCCGCGCAGAAGAATCGCGTGATGGAGTTCGGCCGTCTGGTGAGCCATGCCTCGGATGCTGAGTTTACTGCCCGCGTCGGCGAGTTTTTGAATCTGGATAACTTCTCGCGTTACATGGCGACGACGGTGTGGCTCTCCACACTCGATAGCTTGCTGGGTATGGGCCAGAATTTTTACGTCTATCTGAATGCCAAGAACCAATTCGAATTTCTCCCCTGGGATTTGGATCATTCCTTCGGCCAGTTCAACATGGCGGGGACGCAGGAGCAGCGTGAGCAACTCAGCATCCGTCACCCCTGGCAGGGCGACAACAAATTCCTGGAGCGCGTGTATGCCCAGGAAGCTTTTCAGAAGCTCTATCGCGCTCGCTTAAACGAATTCAGCCAGACGATCTTCCAACCGGCGCGCCTGGCGAAGCAAGTGGATGAGTTAGCCGCGGCGATTCGTCCGGCGGTGGCGGAAGAGTCCGCGGAGAAGCTGGCGCGCTTTGACAAGGTGGTGGCGGGCCAGTCCGTTCCCGCCATGATGCCCGGTGGCTTTGGACCTCCTCCCGGCATGGGCCCCATGCCCATGATGGGTGGTCCCGGTGGCCCAGGTGGTCCCGGTGGCGGTTTCGGGGGCGACATCAAGCCGATCAAGGCCTTCGTCACCCCTCGTGCCGACTCCGTCCGGCAGCAGCTCGCCGGGAAGTCCGAAGGCATGCAGGTGAATCGTCAGGGCCCCGGCGGGCAGGGCAATCGCGGTGGCGAACCCAGAGGGGGCCCCGGACAAATGCTCGGCATGATGCTCTTTCCCAAGTTCGACACCGGCAAAGACGGTACGCTCACGCGCGACGAACTCCAACAGACCCTCGGACGCTGGTTCGCCTCCTGGAACAGCGACCACTCCGGCCAGCTGACGGCCGAACAGCTCACCAAAGGCATCAACCAGGATTTGATGCCACCCATGCCGCCCATGTTCGGCGCGCCGATGCCCGGGAGGCCCCAATGAATACCCACGCCCGCACCAGCAGTTCTCCGGTACACGAACTCAAGTTTCCGCTCACCGCCGCGCAGGCGGCCGAAATCCGCGCCTGGGCGCGCCGGGAGTTGAACCCGGACCCGCTCGCGCAACTCGACGCCGACGACTGCTACCGCACCAGCAGCCTCTACTTCGACACGCCGCAGTTTGACGTCCTCTGCCGCCGCGGCTCCTATGGCCGCAGCAAGTACCGCGTGCGCCGCTACGGCGCGGCCAGCGAACTCTTCCTGGAACGCAAGATGAAGCATCGCGACGTCGTTCGCAAGTGGCGCACCATCATCCCGGCCGACTCGCTGGACCACTTTGGCCACACCAGTTGGTTTGGCCGCCGCATCTCGGCGCGCGCCCTGTCGCCCGTCTGCGAAATCTCCTACCGGCGGCTGGCCCGCGTCGGCGTGAGCGAACTCGGCCAGCCGATTCGCCTCACGCTCGATGACCAACTGCAGGCCGCCCGCACCAACGGGCTGCAATTTGTCCAACCGGGCGTAGCCAGCCCGCTGCCGCGCATCCAGGCGATTCTCGAACTGAAGTACCGCCAGCCGATGCCCGAAGTCTTCACCCGCCTGATCGCCGAGTTCGGCCTGGTGCAGAATCCCGTCTCCAAGTACCGCACCGCCGCCGCAGCCTTAGGCTACGGAGCCCAACTGACGCATGCCTGAAATCTGGAAGCCGCTGGTGAGTAACTCCGCCAGCGTCGCGCCTGAGGTGGTCTTTAGCCGCTTGGTGGCCGCGCTGGTGCTCGGCGCGGTCGTCGCTTGGATTTACCGGCAGGTGCGCCGTGAAGAGGCGAGTTCGTCGCTCGCCGTCACGCTGGTGCTGCTGTGCATCCTGATCTCGATGGTGAGCCAGGTGGTGGGCGACAATGTCGCGCGGGCTTTCAGTCTCGTCGGCGCGCTCTCCATCGTCCGCTTTCGCACCGTCGTCAAGGACACGCAGGATACGGCCTATGTCATCTTCGCGGTGGTGGTCGGCATGGCCGCCGGCACCAGTGACCTCTGGGTCGCGCTAATCGGCATTGGCGTGGTAACGGTGGCGTCGTTCGCCATGGCGAAGCTCTTTCGCGCCGGTGAACCCGGTCCTCCCGAGTATTTACTGCGCTTCCGCGTCCCGCCCGGGCAGGACTTGGCCAGCGTCTTCACGCAGAGCGTCGCGCCGCATTTGGCGAGCCACGACCTCGTCTCGCTCGGCACGCTGAAGGGCGGCCTATCGCTCGAAGTGATCTACCGCGTGCGGCTACGCGGCGACCTGGTCACCGCAGCGAGCGCCATCGGCAGCGCCGCCGGCGTGGAAGATCTACAACTACGCCGCGCCAACGGTGACGACAACTGACGGTGATACCGTTGTAGGGTGATCAACCGCCGCATCGTCCTCAACTCGCGCCCCGTCGGCGCGCCGCAACCCACGGACTTCCGCCTGGAAGAGGTGCCCGTGCCCGCCTGCGGCCCTGGCCAGATTCTGCTGCAAACCCTCTACCTCTCGCTCGACCCTACATGCGCGGCCGCATGAGCGACGCCAAGTCCTACGCCGCACCTGTGGGCTTGGGCGAAGTGATGGTGGGCGGCGCGGTGTCGCGCGTGGTGGAGAGCCAACTGCCGGGCTACGCCGCCGGCGACCTCGTCATGGGCTACACCGGCTGGCAGAGTTACGCCCTTTCCGACGGCCAACGTCTCACCAAGCTCGATCCGCAAATGGAGCGCCCGTCGTTGGCCTTGGGTGCGCTGGGGATGCCCGGCTTCACCGCCTACATGGGCCTGCTCGATATCGGGCAGCCGAAGGCCGGCGAGACTGTCGTAGTCGGCGCGGCCACCGGCGCCGTCGGCAGCGTCGTCGGTCAGATCGCCAAGCTGCACGGTTGCCACGTCGTCGGCATCGCGGGCGGCGCCGACAAGTGCCGCTATGCTGTCGACGAACTCGGCTTCGACGCTTGTATTGACCGCAATGTCCCCGAGCTACGCAAGGAGCTCGCCGCCGCGTGTCCCAAAGGCATCGACGTCTACTTCGAAAACGTCGGCGGACCCGTCTTCGACGCCGTGCTCCCCTTGCTGAACGCCAAAGCCCGCATCCCCGTCTGCGGACTCATCGCCCACTACAACGACACCGCCCTGCCCCCCGGCCCGGACCGTCTCGGCCTGTTGGCCCGTGTCCTCTTAACCAAGCGCATTCGCATGCAAGGCTTCATCATCTTCGACGACTACGGCCATCGCCACGGCGAGTTCGCCGCGCAGATGGGAGCCTGGATGAGGGAAGGCAAGATCAAATTCCGCGAGGACGTCGTGGAGGGCCTCGAGAATGCGCCCGCCGCCTTCATGGGTCTCCTTGAGGGCAAGAACTTCGGCAAGCTCGTCGTGCGCATCTAGAAGTTTGGTGGGCCTGCCCCCCCCGACGCGCGGCGCGCGTTGGGGAACGAAGACCCACCCCGAAATTCCCTCGCCCAGCAAGCCCGGAACGAAGCCACCGACGCGCTGCACGCGTCATGAGGACCAGAAGCCGAGGTCGCCCACGGTAGGACAGGCCTCCGGCCTGTCCTCGTCCAGACTCTCCTGACCTAAAATCGGCTCTAACAGAATCAATCGCTTACGGGGTGGTTTGTGGAGAGTCCCCGACGCCTTGGGGCGTCAGGAGGGCCGGAAACCAAGCGCCGGCTCCCAGCCGCTCACGCAGTAAGCAGCTCGTTTACCGGATTTTCGCCGCCCATAAACATCAATGGTACGGGGTGGTTTCAAAGAGTGACGGGTCATTAAGAATCAATGTTTTACGCGGTGGTTCATGGGGAGAATGAGCGGTTCGCCTAAACGTTTGTCACCATCGCCAGTCCGGCGCAAGCCTCTTTTGAGCTCTAGTAGTCCTGCATGTCTCAATTCTTGGACAACCTTATCTTTAGACCTTGTCGAAGAATTAGCCCAACGGTACTATCGGTAACCGCCGTAAGCCGTAGAAAGAAAATTCATGCGCAAACAACTCTGTCAGACGCTCTTGCTCACCGCCCTCGTCACGCCGCTTTACGGCCAATGCCCCGCCAACCCCCTTGCAGCCCTCAGCGGTACGTGGAACTTCAACGTCCAGACCAACGCCTTCCTCCCCCCGCTATTCGTCATCGCCGGGCAGTTTACCGCGACCCCGGGCGGCCTCCTCACCATCACGGCCACCTCCGCCTTATCGAACAGCTTCCAGGCCGTCAACACCACGCGGGAAGAATCAGGCTCTGGGCGATACCAGCTCAACGACAACTGCACGGGTGGCACGCTCACCATGAACCTCGCGTCGTTCCCCGTCCAGTACGACTTCGTCTTCGCCGACGGCGGCCGCTCGCTCTACCTCATCAGTACTTCGCCAGGGAAAACCGGTACGGGAAGCGCCACGGTGGGAGCCGCCGGTTGTCCGGCCGGCGTCAATCCTCTCGCTTTGCTTTCTGGACCCTATGCCTTCAATCTGCGCGCCGACAACAATATCTTCCGGCTAGCCTATGCGGCATCCGGACGTTTCGAGGCCAGCGTCGCGGCCAACCAGGCCGGCCGCCCCATCGGCCTTATTGCCATCACGCAAACTTCCAGCCAAGGTGACTCGCATCGAATCACGCGTCTGGAGAGCGGTCCGGGCCAGTTTCAAGTGAATGCCGATTGCAGCGGTGGCACGCTCACCTTCAACCTTGGCTCCTTGCCGCAGCAGTACCAGTTCTACTTCCGGGCCGGCTTCCAGGAGTTGGACGTCATCAGCACCAGCGACCGCTTCATCCTGGGCGTGGTGAGCCGCGCTTCGGCCGTCGGCTGCCCGGCGAATCCGCTCTCGCTCCTGAGCGGCATCGGCGCGTGGACCTTTAACGCCCAGGCCCAGCCAAAGTCGAGAGCGGATGCCAACTTCAGCATCGCTGGGCGCTTTGTCGTGGCCGAGTCCGGCACTCTCGCCATCAACGCCACGTCCCTACGGCCGGCTTTTGAGGAATCTTCTCCCGGCGCTATCCGGCTTGAGGTCGACGCGGGCAGCTTCCAGATCTTCCCGGACTGCACCGGCGGCACCCTCACTATGAACCTCTCGTCGTTCCCCATGCAGTACGACTTCTGGTTCTACAACAACGGCCGTTCGCTGTATCTCGTCAGCACCCGCGAAGGCCGTGGCGCCTCCGGCAGCGCCCATGCCAGCGTCACCGGTTGCCCCGCTGGCATCGATCCGCTGAGCTTGGTCTCCGGTCTCTACAGCGCCAAGCTCCAACGCGTCCCTAATTTCACTTTCGAAAACTACGGCCTCGTCGGACTCCTCACCGCCAACGCTGGCCAACTCGGCATCCTCGCGACCTCGAATCTCGGCGTGGACGGCAGCGTCGTCCGCGTCGAAAGCGACCGCGGCAGCTACCAGGTGGAAGCCGACTGCACCGGCGGCACGCTCACCTTCAACCTCAGTTCCCGCCCCGCCCAGTACCAGTTCTACTTCCGCGAAGGCTTCCGCACCCTCGACGCCATCAGCACCGCAGGTCCCATCGCCTACGGCCTCATCAGCCGCTTCTAACGGCGTCGGGGCGGGCCTTTCATTGCCGTATTCACAACTCCATCGGGAAGTCGAACAGATTCTCGAGGCCGTGGGGACCGAGGACGTAGTTATTCTCCAGACGCAGCCCCCCGCCGAGGGCAGCCTGGTAGGTGCCGGGCTCCAGCGTAAAGACGTCGCCCAGTTCGATCAGGTCGTCGCTGCCGGGCGTCAGGCGCGGGGCTTCGTGGCCGTGGTGTCCGATGCCGTGGCCGGTGTGGTGGAAGAAGGTGGGATCGAGGTATTCGCGGACCGCACGGTCCAGGTCGCGCGCGGCGATGCCCGGGCGGATGATTTGCTCGGCCAGACGCTGCGCGTAACGTACCGTCTCAAAGGCCTTCCACTGTTCGTCGCGCGGTTCACCCACACAGAACGTGCGGCAGGTGTCGCCGCTGTACAAGGCTGTCGCGGGAAAGATGTCGAGCGGGTAGAGGTCGCCGACCTCCAGGCGCCGGCGTGTGGGCGGACCGCCGGCCGTGAGCGACCGCTGGCCGCAAGCGAAGTCGCCCTTGAGGTCTACCGGGGTGCCGGCTTCTTGCACCATCGCCTCGTGCATAGCGAGGTAAACGTCGAGTTCGGTGAGCCCCGGCGCGAGGATCGCGCGCGCCCGGCGATAGGCCGCCGCGCAGAGGCGCAAGCTGGCGCGGATCTCGTCGATTTCGTCTTCGTCCTTATGGCGGCGCAGACGCTGCACGGCGGCGAGCGCCTGGCAGCGTGTGCCATGAGTACACGAGAAATTTCCTTCGACGCCATAACGCGTTCCCGGAGGGAAGAAACGCAGCAAGCGCGCCGCGTCGTGGGCCAAGTCGGTGATGTTGCGTTCAAGTGAGTAAGTCGGCAACGCGAAATAGTCGTTCACCGGCGCGCCTTCGCCGGGCTTCACGGAGGAAATCAGCGACGTGTGGCCATGCGACGTCAGCGCGAAGTAGATGGGAATTTCCGCCGGGGCCAACACTCCGGTTATCCAATAGACGGTGCGGTAGTTGGTGGTGACGAATAAGTCCCAACGCTCGCGTTCCATCGTCGCGAGTAAGCGGGCTTGGCGGGCACGGCAGCCGGTGTAAGTAAGCATTCTGACTAGCCGCGTAGCGTGATGACGGTGTAGCAGGCCCGCGTCGTGCCGATATTGCGCCAGCCGTGTTCTTCATTCGAAGCCACGTAAGCCACGGAGCCCCTCCCGAGTTTCTGTGTCTTGCCGGTAATCGTAATTTCCATCGTACCTTCGCGCACAATCATCAGCTCTTCGTGTAAGTGGTGATGCGGCGCATGCGGCGCCAAGCCAGCGCCTAACTCAGTTTCGTGCATCTCGATCCGAAAGCCAGTATGCGTCTTGCCGTCGAGAATGGCGCGCGACCGGTTCTCGCCGTTCGCTTTCACGGGCAGATCTTCGTAAGCGTAGAACTTCGAGGGCAGTGTCTTCTCCTGTGCCGGCAACTGGGCGGCGGCGAGGAGCAAAGCGAGGTCGCGGCGAGAGGGCATCATGCGGAGAGTATATCGGATTAAAATGAGAAAGAGAATGCCATGTCGCTGCTGGCCGCGGAGGTAAGTTCTTCCATCTGAACTGCCTGAGCCCGACCGGCCCGCAATCGCTTGATTAGGCAATGAGCCCATATTTCTGGGCAAGTTGCTCATTCAGCACCGCCACTGCCGGGGGCTTCAAATCCCAGGCGAGTGTCTTGGGGCGGAGTTTCTTTTGCAGAGCCTCCTGCAACGGCGGCAGCCATTCCTCTTTGTGTCCGTTGATCACGAGGACAAAGCAGACCGCCGCTTGAGAAAGATCGAGATCCTTGAAAGCCGAAGGCAGTTCGGTCGAGTATTTGGAATGCCGGCTTAGGCACATCGCCAGAGTGAGATTGAAGGCGTTGGACCACTACCACAAAATAAGAGTGGCTGGCCAGGAAGAACTGGATTCCCCGTTCGGCGAGCGCGGGATCTCCGAGCCATCTCTAGTCCTCGGTCTCGTGGGTGTCAAGTTTCCGAGTACCGTCGACATGGCAATGATATCGCCGGGGCTGGTTTGGGTACTGGCTCAAGATGCGGTTTACTCGCTGGCGCGTTGTTTCAGAAACGCGTGCGCCGAAGTAAACACCAGTGAGGGCAACTGGGCTGTAGTTGCAAATCCTATCCTCGGACAAGGTTGATTGAAAGTTAACGTCCACTATTCGCCACTCCTTCTCGTAGCTCCATGGATCGAGCTTCTCGAGGAAGAGGCCCTTCAATTTGTGGGCATACGGATGCCAGTACGATTTGGAGAGGTTGATGAGATCGATGTCACCTGCGTTCTGAAACACTGGCAAAAAGTCCACAAAGTCAAGCCGGGTCAATTCCGCTCCATATCTTACCCGACGGATATCTTGTTTGTAGGGAATACAGTCCCTGCCGAGCGATCCATACCCTAATACGGGCAAGTGGGCGAGATCCTCATCTTCATTATCAATTTCGGCTTCAAATTCGAGGCAGACACCGGCGTGCCCACCCGCGTAATGCGACCACATTAGAAAGTCGTCGGGACGTTCTGAAAAGCAGGCTACCGCGCTGTGGTTGAAAAAGTTGCCGAAGAGCCCGTCAAGGAAAAGGATCAACTCCTCGGCATCTAGACCGACGACGCCTTGATCCGTATTGCATTCACGATAAAAATCCCGCAGAACATCGAAGAGATCCTTCTTCGCCATAATATCGACCTGGGCGCTCTTACGGCTACGTCTAAGAAACGGTGCGAGTCGCTCCACCGTCATCAGTTTCAACATGCGTCCGCCGTCGTCGATCCCGCGGCTCACGCTGTGAGCAATGAATGCCTGCCCCTGAAGGAACCTGGCTAGCACCCGGGTCTCGTCGTTCGTCCGTTGGAAGAAGTTGAGCTGTGCATTCAGGTCCAGCGGATCATTCAGTTCATCCCTGGACGCGAGGTAGAGTTCGCTGTATCGTAACTCCTTGAATACGAGTTCGCTTGCTGGCCGGTATCGGTAGAGCTTCATCGAAAATGTCGAACTGCGGTACGCTGCCAATTCCCGCCAATCACAAGATTGATTTTCCCCAGAGAACGCCAATCCAGCTTGGACAACGGGCCAAAGTTTCTCAATTCCACTCGCTCCAGCATGTGCAAGCCTCCAGGTTCTCCTTCTAGCATAAGCCACGATTTGAGAAAGATAAGAACGACTCCGCCGCACCCTCACAGATGGACCCGTTGCGGGATTAAAATGATGAAGAGAATGTTAACGGCGCTGTTCGCCATGTCGCTGCTGGCTGCGGAGGCCCCCTTTACCGAAGGGCAGGCTTTCCTCCAGCAGTACTGCGCGAAGTGCCATCAGACCGCCGTGGGCGGCTTCGCCCTGAAGCAAGTGGCCGACCCCGGCTCGCTGCGCGGCAACTCGCGCCAGTGGTCCGCGCTCGCCAACCGCGTCCGCAACGGCGAGATGCCGCCGAAAGGCTCACCCGCCCCGCCCCTCGACGCCCGCGAACGCTTCACTACTTGGGTGGACGAGGCCTTGCATACGGAGGTCTGCGGCACCGGTCCCGTGCAGCCCAGCCGCGCGCCGATCCGCCGTTTGAATCGCGACGAGTATACGGCCACCCTGCGCGATCTGCTCGACATGCACATGGACATCGGCGCCTCTTTGCCGGTGGACGGCGCGGGCGGCGAAGGCTTCGACAATGCGGCCGAAACGTTGTTCCTTTCGCCGCTGCACGCCGAGAAGTACATGGCTGCCGCCAAGTTTGCCATGGACTTCGCCGGACGCGAGTTCAAGTCGCGCTACAAGATTCTCGTCGCGAAGCCCGGCCCGGGCGTCTCGCCGCAACAGGCCGCGCGCAAGATCTTCGCGAACTTCCTGCCGCGCGCCTTCCGCCGTCCCGTAGGCGAAGCCGACCTTACGCCATACCTGGCTTTGTTCGACTCCGCCATGCGCCAGGGGCAACCTTTCGAGCCGGCCATCTTCTTTTCGCTGCGCGGCGCGCTCGTGTCGCCCCTGTTTCTCTTCCGCACCGAACCCCAGAATCCGCTGCCCACGCCGCGTCTGGTGGACCAGTATTCGATGGCCTCTCGCCTCTCCTACTTCCTGTGGGGCACCGCGCCCGACGACCTGCTCACCGACCTGGCCGCCGCCGGGAAGCTACAGGATCCCGCCGTCCTCAAGCCGCTCATCGGCCTGATGCTACGCAATGACCGTTCACTCGAGTTCGCCCGCCGCTTCACCGAACAGTGGCTACACACCCGCGACCTGATGGGCGACAAGGCGCCCGACGCCAAGCTCTTCGCCGCTTATGCGGGCGACGAGGACGTCCGCAGCGATGTCCGCTTGCAGCCTGTGCTCTTCCTGCGCGAACTGCTGGCCCGCGATCTGTCTCTGCTCAATCTGATCGACTCCACCCACACCATCAGCACGCGCCACCTCAACAAGCTCTACAACGTCAACATGCCGCTCAACCAGAACGCCAACACGCAGCCGCAATGGGTGGCCGTGCCCGAGGGCAGCCGTCGTGGTGGCCTGCTGGGCATGGGTGCGGTGCTCACCGTGTCGTCGTATCCGTACCGCACCAGCCCGGTGTTGCGCGGCGCCTGGATTCTCGATTCGTTGCTGGGTACACCGCCCCCGCCGCCGCCGCCCGATGTACCGGCCTTGGAGACCGACCAGCCGGGCGCGCCGCCTAAGACCATGCGCGCCCGCCTGACGCAGCATCGCGCGAATACAGTCTGTGCGAGTTGCCACAGCCGCATTGACCCGCTCGGCTTCGCGCTCGAAAACTACGACGTCCTTGGTCGCTGGCGCGACGAAGAGGCCGGCCAGCCGGTGGACAACTCCGGCGAACTGGCCGACGGCACCAAGATCGCCGGGCCGGACGCCTTGCGCAAGGTCCTGCTGGAGCGCAAGGACCTCGTCATTCGCAACCTCGCCAACCGCATGCTGGGCTACGCGCTCGGCCGCGGGCTCACCTTAGCTGACTCCTGCGCCGTGGACCAAATCGTGGCCTACACGCGCCAAAACGATTACCGGGCGCAAGCCCTCATCGAAGCGATCGTCACCAGCGTGCCGTTTCGCTTCCAGGCCGGTCAACCGCCGGTGAAAGGTACGAAACCATGAAGCGCCGTTCGTTATTGCAGGGGGCTGGTGTGGCCTTGAGTCTGCCCTGGCTCGAAGGCGCCGCCGCGCCGGACGCGCCGCCTGTGCGCCTGGCCGCGCTCTACATGCCCAACGGCGTCAACGTCGACGCTTGGACGCCCAAGGAAGCCGGGCGCGACTTCGCTCTCACTCCGACGCTCGAGCCTCTGGCGCCCTTCAAGAGCCATCTGAATGTCTTCAGCAATTTTTGGAACGCCAACTCCAAAGGCGGCGATGGCCACTATGTGAAGGAAGCCGCCATCCTCACCTGCGCCACCATCAAGAAGACGCCCGGCGCCGATATCGCCAACGCCATTTCGCTGGACCAGCAGGCGGCGCTGAAGGTGAAAACGCTGACGCCGCTGCCGTCGCTTGAACTGGGCGTGACGCCGGTGGCGATTGGTGTCGACGCCGTGGTGGGCTATACGCGCGTCTATGGGTCGCACATCGCATGGAGCGACGCAACGACGCCGCTGGCGCGCGAGATCAACCCGCGGAGTGTCTACGAGCGCCTCTTCGGCGCGGCCCATGGCGAGAACGCCAACGCCGCCAAGCTCGATACCCTGCTGCTGGACCGGGTACTCGGCGACGCCCGCCGTCTGCGCGGCGAAGTCGGGCAAGCCGACAAGCACCGCCTCGACGAGTATCTCTCCGTGATGCGCTCGCTCGAAGAGCGCGTCCAGCGTTCGAGCGCCGGTGGAGCGAAGGCCTGGAAGGCCCGCGCCGCCTTCGACCCCAAAGCCACCCCGACCGATCGCCCCAAGGACCATGCCGAGCACGTCCGCCTGATGCTCGACATGATGGCCGTCGCCTTTCAAACCGACACCACCCGCGTCAGCACCTTCATGTTCGGCAACGCCGTCAGCAACGTCAGCTTCCGTTGGCTCGAGGGCGTCAGCGCCGGCCACCACGACGTTTCGCATCACCAGAAGGACGCCGACAAGCTCCGTCAATACCAGCTCATCAACCGCTGGCACATCGAGCAGTACGCCTACCTCTTGCGCCGCTTGAGCGAAATGAAAGAGGGCGAAGGCACGGTGCTCGACAATTCAATGGTGCTGTTCGCGTCGGCCTTGAGCGACGGCAACAAGCACGATCCGCATAAGTTGCCCATCCTGGTAAGCGGCCGCGCCGGCGGGCGCATGGAAACCGGCCGCCACTGGGTAATGAGCGAAGACGCGCCGCTCGCGAACCTCTATGTCTCCATGCTGGATGCCTTCGGCGCGCCGGTGGAACGCTTCGCCGATAGCACCGGCCCGGTGACCGGTTTGGTGAAGTCGTGATCTGGCTGCTGTTCCTGGCCGCCGATGTGACGGGCTTCTGGACGGGCCAAATCCAGACGCGTTTGGGTCCACAGGATGTGACCTTCAAGCTGGAGCAGCAAGGCACCAAACTAACCGGCAAGCTCTACGACGACCGCGGCAGTTCACCGCTGAGCGAAGGCCGCGTCGTAGGCGACGCAGTCATCTTCGTCGTCGCCGTGCAGGAGCAGAGCGGGAACCAGATCAACGACACGCGTCTCCGTTACACCGGCACCCTCCGCGACGGGGTGCTGGAATTGGCGAGGGACCGCGAAAGCTCCACCATCGCCGGCAACAGCGGCGGGGTCTTTCAGCGGTCGTCGACGAAGCAGTTGCTCAAGCTGAAGCGGCTCTATTGATGGCGCTGAATGCGATTCCTCACCTTAGCCACGCTGCTCGCCTTGGCTGGTCCCGCCTTCGCCTGTTCCTGTGGAAACCCGGATAAGCCCCCCGCCTGTGAGATCTATGCGAAGTGGGCCATGATCTTCCGCGCGCGACTCATTGACCATAACCACGACCCTAACCGCGGTTACCAAAACTCGCTCTTTCGCTTTCGTGTCGAGGAGCCCTTCAAGGGCGTACCCGGCGCTGAAGTCTTTGTACCTGGGGGCGGCAGTTGTAGCCGCTCAGACTATTTGCCCGGAAAAGACTACGTCTTTTACGTGCACCGCAGTTCCAATCGGGCTTCGCAATACCAGCGCTGGACAAAGCAGTGGCCAGCGGCCTGGAAAAACCTGGGATCCCTGCCGGTCTCGCTAGCCAAAATTTGGACTTTGACACACCCGCCGAGGATCTCGTTCCCGTGCCAGGCGCGGCTGTTTCCGTAACCCAAGGTAGCCGCAGTTGGCGAACGGTGACCGATCAGCGCGGCAGGTACGCCTTCGAGAACTTACCCGGCGGCGAGTTTCGCTTAGCGCTCACCAAGGCCAAGTTCGCTCCGGTGGGCAGCCATATCCAGATTTCACCAGGCGCCTGCCTCGTCCTGAGGTCGTACTTCAGGACCCAGAGCACGATCAGCGGAATCGCTCTGGACGCCAACGGCCGACCGCTACCAGGGCTCGATCTTGGGCTGTACCAAGTGCAGGACGATGGAAGGTTGCGCAATCTCGGAAACTATGTGCGCGCTGGGCCAGACGGACGTTTCATGCTGGAGAACATTCCCACTGGGCCCGTGATCATAGGGGCCAATGTCAACAGAGTTCCTAACGACTTCGAACCTTTTGACCCGGTCTTCGCGACAAGCCCCACCAACGCTGGCGGAGGCCGAGTCTTCTCGCTAGATCCGCGTCAGCACGTCACCAACGCGGTACTGAGAATGCTACCACCCTTGCGCTATGGCCAACTCTTCGTCGAAGTGAAGTGGGCCGACGGCACGCCGGCCACCGGTGCGCGCGCCTTCGCGAAGGTGGGCGCGCAAGAGAGCACTCATGCGACGGCCCCCTCTGGCTCGTCCCGCGTAGCACTGTCTTTGCCGCTGGGCCGCGCGTATCACATCTACGCCGATTGGCAGTTCTGGAACCCGCCGCGGACGCTACGCGTCGACGGTCCGACCGCGGAGTTGGTCGCGTTCCAGCACGATGGCCAGACGATCACCATCCGTCTCCATGGTAAGAAACCGGCAACGCCGCCGTAAGTCATCTCGGTAGCCAAGCGCTGGGAACTTGTTTGCCAAGTTATATCATGGTATAACTATTCATGCACACGACCAATTTGCGTAAAGTAGGGGGCTCGGTAATGCTCGCGGTGCCTCCGGCGCTGCTGGATGTGCTCAATCTGCGGCCAGGAACCAAAGTCGGATTGGCGGTGGAAGGCGAGCGCCTGGTGATCCAACGGCAAGATCGGCCCCGCTTTACCCTGGATGAACTGATCGCCCAGTGCGACGCCAGCGCCGCGCCCAATGATGTTGATCGAGCCTGGCTGGACGACGGTCCGGTGGGCAAAGAACTGCTCTGATGAGGCGAGGCGAGATCTGGTGGGTTGGGCTGGATCCCACTGCCGGGCGGGAGCAAACTGGATATCGTCCGGTGCTCATCGTCTCCCCGGACGCCTTCAACCGGTTTACCCAAGCGCCCGTCGTATTGCCCATCACCAACGGTGGGAATTTTGCTCGACACGCCGGCTTCGCAGTCACGCTTTCCGGTACGGAGACCACAGGAGTCATTCGCTGCGATCAGCCTCGCACCCTGGATCTGGTTGCGCGCGGTGGGCGACGCATCGAACAGCTGCCGGATTCGCTCCTGCAACTCGTTCTCATCAAGCTCGCCACGATCTTCGAATAAACCTACGTGGTGAAGGTTAAACTAGAGATATGGAATCCGTGATTGTCCGTGATCCAGCCATCATGTCCGGTGAGCCCACCTTTCGCGGAACGCGCGTGCTGGTGCGCACCTTGTTCGACTACCTGGAAGCCGGACACAGTATGGAGCGCTTTTTGCAAGGTTTCCCGACTGTTTCTCGCGAAGCAACTCTGCGGGCGCTCGAAGAAGCAAAAGAGTCGTTGTTTGCCTGCCACTAGATGCGCCTTCTTCTCGACCAATGCCTTGATGAGGACTTGCGGCATGGTTTTCGCGATCACGAATGCCAAACTTGTCGCTACGCCGGATTGAAGGGGCTATCCAATGGGCGCCTTCTTTCTGCGGCGGAAGAAGCTGGTTTTCAAGTGCTGATCACTGTGGACAAAAATCTACCGCACCAACAGCAACTCACAGGGCGTGCAATATCTGTCTTGGTTCTTCAAGCGAAAACCACGACCCTTGATGATTTAGCCGTCTTGGTCCCCAGCGTGCTTGAGGTGCTGGAGCGCATCAAGCCCGGCGACGTGGTTCGGGTCGGTGGCGACGCGTGAAACTGCGTCTGTGGCATCGCCCATTACGGCCGCCGGGAGCCTACTCCTGGGTGAATAACTCCGGCCGAATGATCCGTTCACCCTTGAGCAAGATCAGCGTAATCCGCTCGGTGGCTGAGATGTCGGCCAGCGGATTGCCATCCACCAACAGAATCGTCGCTTCCTTACCGACGGCCAGGGTGCCCGTGCGTTGATCAATCCCCAATAACTTGGCGGCATTTCCCGTCGCCCCTTGGATGGCGGCGCCGGGTGGTAATCCGGCCGCCACCCAGAGCTTCATCTCGCGATGGACGGCGGGCCCATGAAACACCAGCGGATTCCCCGCGTCGGTCCCGGTCACCAGGCGGACTCCCGCGGCATGCGCGCGCACCAGGTTATCGCCCGCGATCTTCATATCCATCTTGTAACTGCCCAGACCCTGGCGCATCTCTTTACTCTGCGACGCATTCATGAACCTTCGCGTCGAGGCCAGCAATCCCGCCGGTACGGCTTGCTGCACCAACGAAAATTCGAGTAACTCGGTGCGTCCGGTGGCGAACCCGGTCATGCCTTCCAGTACGCTCAAGGTGGGGTCATAGGCAATATCCGCCTTGGCCATGCGCGCAAAAGTCTCATCCGGAATCGCCTCCGACATCGAGCCATGCTCAATGCTATTCGCCCCCGCCGTAATCGCATCGGCCACGTCCTGCGCGCTTCCCGTGTGAATCGCCACCGGCAAGCCCAGGCTCTTCGCTTCGGCCGCCATGGCGTTGATTAGCTCGGGCGTCGCGCGATTGAAGCGATAGCCCGGCTGGCCCGCGTCAAATACGCCCTTGATGCAATCCACCCCCGCCTTCTTTAAGTCCCGCACCATGCCGCGCGCCTCGTCCGGCGACTTCGGCAGGCGCACAAACTGCGCCTGGGCATTGGCTTTCATCGCCGCCGGCACATTGCGAATCAGCTCCGTCGGGTGGCCATCTTCCACGGTGAAGATGGGCCCGCACGTGGCATAGTCGGCGCCGATGTACTGCAGTTGTTCGATCTTCTTGCGCAAGGCCAGCGCGGCGTCGAGCCAGTCGCCCACGCTGCGCGTAGCGGTAACGCCGGAGTAGAGATAGGCGGCGAGCGCACGCTCGCCTTGCTTGGGCTTAGCGTAGTCGGCCGGGTTATCGTAAAAGCCCCCCGGCGCTCCGATGTGAATGTGGGCGTCGATCAGGCCGGGCATCACGGTCTTGCCGGCGCCTTCCACCGTGTCGGCGTTAAGGCTCTTCGGCTCCGGCGAAGCGCCCTCGAAAATCTGCGCGATCTTGCCGTCGCGAATCAGAATTCCGCCGCGTTCGATCACGCGCCCGTCGCCCAAAATCAGCCGCGCGTCGCGAATCAGCCGCGTGCGGGAGCGCGACAATTGCCGGTCAATCTGCGTTTGCCGCGTCAGGTTTGTCTTCGCCTGGCTCTGATAGACACCAATCGCGACGAAGGGCAGCAGCGCCGCGGCCACCCAGAGCTTCGCCGAATTCTTGAGTTTCTCTTCTTTCTCCCAACGGAAGATCTTCATGCAGATGAAAATGGCGACCGCCGTGGTGAGCACGAGCGCCGCCGCCGCCCAGATATTCTCCCCGAAGGATTCTTTGCGAATCAGGATGCCCTGTACGCCCGTATTGATGTGCGTCGCAGGAATAAACTGCGTCACCGTTTGCAGCCAATTCGGGAAGCTGGAGGTGGGAAAAGTGGAGCCGCTCAAGAACATCATCGGAAAATAGATCAGCTGCGTGAGAATCTGGCTCTCGCCCATGGAGTTCGCCACCGACGCAATGATCAGGCCGATCGAACGAAAGGCCACCACGGCGATGATGATGAACAAAACCAACGACGGCCAATGCTCCGGCGTCGCCATGCCGTAGTAGAATTTCGAAATCAAAAAGGTGAGCAGGACGCTGGGCAGGTAACTTACGAGTCCCACGACCAAAGATGCTACTAAGATCGGCGCCGGAGAGATTGGCGCTACTTTGAAGCGCCGCAGAATATTCGCGTCGCGCTCCAGCACCATGCGAATGCCACCGCCGAAGAGTCCGTTGCCCAAAATGCCGATCACCAGAATCATGGCGAAGACCATGTTGATCACGCCGCCGCGTTCGGCTTGGAAGGCAATCGAGAAGACAAAGAAAAAGATCAGCGGAAATACATAATTGAAAAAGACGACCGACTTCTCGCGCATCGTCAGCCGCAGGTTCATCCGAATATAGGCTAAGTAAGGGGCCATGCTGAATCTCTCCTTGCGTTAGTCGCGCAGGCTCTTTCCGGTTAGTTCAATAAACGCATCTTCGAGCGTCGGCCGCTTCAGTTGCACATCGACCAGTTCCACGCCTTGGATATCAATCCACTTCACCAGCTCGACCAAGGCCGGGGCGGGCCGCGACGCCAGCACCGTCAGCGACTTCCCGTCGGCCCCGGCGACAAGCTTCTCCGCCGAGAAAGCCGCCGCTTCCGGCAGCGTCGGCAGGGGTTCCGCCGTCACCACTTCGATCTTGGAAAGGCCTAAAGTGCGCGCTTGAATCTCCCGCGGCGTGCCGTGGGCGACAATGCGCCCTTCGTCCACAATGGCCACCCGATCACAAAGCCGCTCGGCTTCCTCAATGTAATGGGTGGTGAGGATGATCGCGCGTTGGTCACCGCGCAGTTGCTGAATCAGCGCGTGAATTTCGAGCCGCACCTGCGGATCCAGCCCGGTGGTGGGCTCGTCGAAGAAGATCACGGAAGGATCATTCACCAGCGCCAGCGCGATGGCCAAACGCTGCTTCTGTCCACCGGAGAGCGTGCTGTAGAAACTCTTGGCCTTGTCTTCCAGTTGCAGCCGCTTCAGGATCGCCAGAGGGTCCGTCGTCTTCGTGTAGAACGACGCGAAAAGCTCCAGCGCTTCGATCACCATCATCTTGTCGGGCAGGTTCGTTTGCTGCAGGCACACGCCGATACGGTCCTTCAAGGAGTCAGTGTCGGCGGCAGGATCGAGACCCAGCACCGTCACGTCGCCCGCGGAGCGCGGACGGAGCCCTTCCAGGATCTCCACCGTACTCGTCTTGCCGGCTCCATTCGGGCCCAGCAGGCCGAAGACCTCGCCGGGGTAGACTTCAAAGTCGATTCCGCGTACGGCTTGAAACGTGCCGTACGATTTCTCGAGACCCTTCACTGAGATTACCGGGGTGGCCATACTTGCGAGTGTCGCACGCCATCCGGCGGACGTGGGGGATCTTCCGACGAAGTGTCGATTCCTCGGGACGAAGGGCTACCAGATCAGCTTCGAAGCGAGGCCCACCGCAATAGTGCGCTCGGAAATCAAACACCCCGAGACCGGAGCGATGGGTTAACGTGAGCGGGGCGGCTCTGCTCTCTCGTCGTACGTCTCGAGTACCTTGTTCGTCGAGAATGCGGCCAACGATGCGATTCAGCCCGGATCCCTTCACTCTCCGGGTGGAGCCGCCGCCTGTCCAGAATTGTTGGCGATGGGGCCAGTGGAGCCGCAGTGCGCGGCTGCAGTAGCGCTTCCAATCGCCCATCACCCGGCCCGCGGTGGCATCCCCGGCCTTCACCAAGCCATGCACGTGCTCCGGTCGGACATGCAGAGCCACCAAGTGCCAGCCGCGATGACCGCAGACTTCCAGAATCGCTGCCGGGCGAAGGTCTCGAAGGCGGGACTCACTTCGATGCGCGCCCCGCGACGATCCGAATTGCCTCGCCCGTCGCCAGGGAGGCGGGTACCGTACGTGGTTAATGTAAGATTGAACGTCATGTTGCCCCACCGCTTCACGCGGTGGGCTGTTTAGGCAACTCACTCCGGATCACGGGGTCCGTCTTACTTCTCCAGCAGAAAATTTCCTACCGCCAGCGCGTCGATCCCGCTGGAATAGAAGCTGCGGACCGCATCCCGTGGTCCGCAGACGATGGGGTCGCCGAACAGGTTAAACGACGTGTTGTAGAGCACCGGCAGGCCCAGGCCGCGCCCCGCTTCGAGCAGGAGCCGGTGATACAGCGGATTCTCCGACGCGCTCACCGTGTGCAGGCGAATGCCGTCCTCGCCCAGCAGCGCGCCGCGGAACTGCTCGCGGTACGCCGGCTTCACCCGGCTCATCGTGGCCAGGTGGCCCGCGTTCTCGCCCGCCTCAAAGTACTCGCCCGCCAACTCCACCGGCACCGACGCGGCGAACTTGCGGAACGCCTCGCGGTGCTTGATGTACTGATTCAAGTTCTCGCTGGCGTAGGGATCCGTCGGCGAAGCCAGAATGCTGCGGTAGCCCAGCGCGCGCGGACCAAACTCCATGCGGCCCTGCATCCAGGCCACGATCTTGTTCTCCGCCAACTGCCCCACCACCGTCGAGACCATCTCGTTCGTGGTGCCCAGCAGCCGGAAGCCGAGCTTGCAATTCTCCACCACCTGCTTGATCTCTTCCGCCGTGTAGCTCGGCCCGAGGGCCAGCGTGGGAAAGGGAATCGGGCGCGTCTCATGCAAAACTTCGTGCCAGGCGTGCGCGGCCGCGCCCAGCGCGGTGCCGGCGTTGCCCGCGGCCGGCTGCACGAAGACCCGGCGCCAATGGCCGGAACGCTCGAGCGCCGCGACGAGCATCGCGTTTTGGAAGAGTCCGCCGGCGAGGCATAGGTTTTCGCCGTGGCCCGCCATGCGCAACACCGCGTCCTCCACGGCGCGCTGCAGCGACGCGGCCACGTCCTGCGGATTCGTCAGCGCCACTTGCTCCAGACGAGAGAGATCCAGGCGCGCCCAGGTGCCCTCACTCGACTCAATCATGCTCGCGAACAGCTCCCGGTAGCGAGGCTGCCCCGCCGCCGACATCCACTGCACTTTATGCTCGTCCGCATTAGGCGTGAAGCCCAGCATGCGCGTCACGCGGCTGTAGAGTTCGCCAAGCGAGTCAGGAAAGATGGCCTCTTCCTGGAGCGTCAGCGTGGTGCCTTGGCCGCTCCAACGGGCGCCGCAGCGGGAGTCGCCCTTGCGGTCCAGCGTGAGAACGGTGGCCGCGCTGTGGCCCGACAGATAGAAGGCCGAGGCGGCGTGTGCGCGATGGTGCTCCACCAGCGCGATCCGCGCGCGCGGAAAACGGCTCCGCAGTTCGACGTGAAACTGCGTGTCGAAGGGCTTGGCGATCGCGATCCAGCCAATGTCCTGCGGCGTCGCGCCGGCCAACTGCAAACAGCCCGCCATGGCCGCTTCCGGCAACTGCCCCGGCGGACCATGCCGCAATTTGTCTTCTTCGAGCGCGCCCACCAGTTCGCCGTCGCGCAGAATCGCGCAAGCGGCGTCATTCGTGAGGCCGCCAATGCCTAAAATCATCATGCCCGTACCCTTTTCAAGCGTTCAATCACTCGCTCGCGTCCCACACAACTGAAGACGACGAAGGCCGAAGGACCCACCGCCTGGCCCGTCAGCGCCACGCGGCTCGCGTTGATCAACAGCCCCGGCTTCACGCCGCGCTCTTCCGCCAGCTTGCGCAGTTCCGCCTCGCAGATCGCTTCGGAGAACTCCGGAATCTGCTCCAGCCGTTCACCCAACTGCGCCAGCAACACGCGGGCTTGCGGTTGATTCAGCTTGTCGAGCGCGCTGGGGTCAATCTCGAAGTCCGCGAAGAAGTAGCCGCGTCCGCGCGTGGCGAAGTCGTGCAAGGAGGTGAAGCGCTGCCGCACGGCGTCGACGGTGAAGCGAAATCGCTCCGCATCCTCCTGCGGCGGCAACGACGGCGCCACCAAAGGCAGCAACTCGTCGAGCGGCATCGTGCGCAAATGCTGGCCATTCAGCCACTGCGCCTTCGGATCGATGGGCGACTCCTCCGAGAAGTTCACCACGGCGTTCGAACGGTTGATCCCTTCAAAGCCAAACGCGTCGATCAGTTCCTGGCGCGACATCTGCTCGCGGTCATTCTTCGGCGACCAGCCCAGCAGGCAGAGGAAATTCACATAGCTATGCGGCAGGAAGCCGGCGTCGCGATAGGTCGTCACGCTCACCACGGGCCCGTGTTTACGCTTCGAAAGCTTCGCGCCGTCGGGCGCGATCAGCAGCGGCAAGTGGGCGAATTTGGGCATGTCGCCGCCCAACGCTTCGAAAATGAGCACGTGCTTGAAGGTGTTCGTGAGGTGATCCTGCCCGCGGATGATCTGCGTGATCTTCAGATCGACGTCATCAGCGCAGGAGGCCAGATGATACGTCGGCATGCCGTTCGAGCGGAGCAGGGCAAAGTCCTCGATGTCCTGCGCAAGCTTGGTCTGCTTTCCGAAGACGCCATCGGCAAACGCCACGACATGCTTCTCGCCTCGCGGCACGCGGTACCGCAGCACAAAGGGTTCGCCGTCCTGGGCACGGCGGTCACTCTCCTCGGGGGTCAACTCACGCATGCCGGGGTTAAAAAGCCAGCCACTGGTAACGTCGGACTCCTCGGCCGCCCGCGCCTCGGTAAAGTCGCGATAAGCGAGCCCCTTCCGCAGAATCGTCTCCGCGGCCGCACGGTGCAAGGCCAGGCGGTCGCTTTGGCGGTAGAACTCGTCCCAGCCCAGGTTCAGCCAGTTCAAGCCGTCGAAAATCGAATCGACCGAGGCTTGCGTGTTGCGCTCGACGTCGGTGTCGTCGAGCCGGAGTACCACGGTCCCCCCGTGCCGCCGGGCATAGAGCCAGTTGAAGATAAAGGTCCGGGCGCTGCCAATATGCAGGTAGCCGGTGGGTGAGGGGGCAAAACGAACGCGCAGCATGCTTCGGCCTCCAGGATAGCAACCTGACCGTGCTCAGCACGCCGCTAGGATCCAGGTGATCGCTTTCGCCGGTTAGCCGATGGTGACAACTAACCTTTTCAAATCCGCTTGGCCTTCAACCACCTCGCCGCCATCGCTCCGGCAAGAAAGAGCGAAACCGTGCTCGGTTCGGGAACCGCAGTTTGCGTAAAGGTCCCGCTGGGGCTCGAAAAGAACATCTGTAGCGGGTAAGCGTTGGGGTCCGCCGCATCGACGCTTGGGTTGATTCCACTGATCCGGAATGCGGAGAGGGCGCTTCCCGTCAAGGCCACAAAGTCCACCGTCGAACCGCCCGCGAACGAACCCAGCGACGTGCCAAACCCGGGTCCGTAGAGTACATTCACGGCGGCGAATCCGGTTACCAGACGAATCCTGGTAAAGGTGGTGCCCGCCGTGCCGGCGTAGTCATAGCTCGACGTGGTGGGCGGGTCATACCAAAGGCCGCTGGCGCCGCCGAAAGTCCAACTTCCACTGCTACCACTGGTCGGCAGCACGGGACACAAGGGAGTTGGGGCCGTGACGTCATAGCAATAGGTGGCTCGCACGTTTCCGAGCGATTCGTCAACGACGCCGCTGGTCACCGTCGAAGTGAGTCCCACCGTAAAGCTGGGAAAGCTAGCCAGGCCGGTGGTCGAGACGAATCCCGCGGTCGTCGACCCTACAGCCACATTGTCCCCGGTCAGGGACACGGTTTTGGGAGGAAAGCCGAGGGTCGGGGCGTCAAACGTCATGGAAACAGCTTGGGAAGGCGAGACCGTGTCGGAGTAAGTGAAGCTGCCTTGGAATCCTACATTCACCGAGGCGATCTGAAAGCCGGACGGCGCGGTGAGCCCTGGGCAGGTAAAGCTCGCGGTCCCATTTCCGCCCGTGATCGCGTTATTTGTCGGAGTGCAAGCGACGCTGATGGTGCCGGCGGATGCAGCCATCACGGTGGTCAGGAAAGTCAGAAGCACTCGCCCAGTGCGCCAGTCGAAGGTATGAAGTCTCATAGCTACCCTTAGTCGATTGAAGTAGGATGCCGGAGGCGAACTCGAGCGTTCCACCTGAACATGCGTCAAATTCGTCGACGTGGGGTCAACAAACCGGATGCCCGCGTCCTTTCTATTTCGTTTACCCCCGGCCGGGGGCGCTTCCATCCAGCGGTTGAAAGACCGTCGCCAGAGGAATCGAAACACCCTGCGCCCGCAAGGAGCCGCCAGCAGGGACTTCGCGCAAGCGATCCCCAGCCGAGTAGGTCCAGGCGCAACGCTGGTCCGGATCGAGGATCCAGGTATCCGCCACTCCCCAAGCCAAGTATGCCTCGCACTTCGCCAGCGCATCGCTCAACCGGTCAGACGGCGAGAGAATCTCGACACAGAGCGCGACGGGCTCCGTGGGGTAAGGGTCCTGGATGAGGTCGCGGCGTTGGGCGATCAGATCGGGGACCAGGAATTTCCCCGTGCGGACTTGCACGGTCACTTCTGAACCAGGTTCCCACTCGGGAGCCTCCCGGCGAAGAAGTTCAACCAACCAACCTTGAATCAATCCGTGTTTCCGGGTAGGCATGGGTTTCTGCGTGACGACGCCGTCCTCGTACTCGCGAGCCGGCTTCGTCTCGGCAGCCAAGTACTCAGCGACGGAAACGAGTTCTGTCGTGGGAGCCATGCTTCCAGCATAACCCGCCCGAGCTTAGCCCACTTTCCGCAAGCGCGTCACCCGCCCGACCTCGACCCACTCCGCCACCAGAATATTGCCCTCCGCGTCGAAACACGCCGCGTGTGGCGCGACGAACTTCCCGGGCGTGAACGCCGCGCGATCCTGCGCGCGCAACCCCTCATACGTCTTCCCGTCCGCCTGCCGTCCATCACCCAACTGCACCAGCGGACGGTTATTCGCGTCGAAGAGCGTCACGACGGCCTTCAGGTCCGGCATCAGCAGCAGCCCCTGCCGGAAATCGAACGTCGACGGCCAGCGGACCCCCTCCTTCACCACGTGCAACGGCTTCCCGTCCAGGCTGAAGTACTGCACGCGCGCGTTGTCGCCGCGCTCGCCCACCATCAGCAGCGGACGCGGGCCGCGCGTATCGACGGCGATGGCATGGGGCCAGATCGTCGTGCCGGGGCCAGTTTCGCGGCCCTTGAGCCGGTCCATCTCGGCGCGCGAGCCGCCGAAACTGCGCACGTAGCGGCCCTTGGCGTCGTAGTGGTGGATGTAGAATTTGCCGTAGCCGTCGGCGATGTAGAAGTCGCCGTTGGGCGCGAAGGCCAGCGTCGAAGGCCGGTATTCATTGGCTTTGGCGTAGAGTCCGCTTTCGAGCGGCGCGTGCAGAATCCACAACACCTCGCCCTTCAGGGTCGTTTTGCGGACGAAGCCCTTCACGTTGTCGCAGTGGTAGAGAAACTCGGTCGAGCCCTCGCGCCGCAGCACCAGGCCGTGCGCGCCGCCGCGCAGGTCCGCGCCCCAGCTTTCGATGAACGCGCCGCTGGGGTCGAAGATGGCGACGGCGTCCGGCGACTCGCTCGTCTTATGGACCGTGTGGCACAGCACGATTCGGCCGTCCGCTGTCACCACGATGCCATGCGTATTGCCGAACTTCATTGCTGGCGGGGGCCGCAAAAAGTCGTGCGTGGCTTCGTAGAGATGCTCACCGGAGCCCATGCGCGGCAACGGCGCCTGCCCTTTCGCGGTAGTGACAATCAGCGGCGTAGTGGCCAGAAATCTACGACGGTCCATCGCCCAATGGTACACTCAAGTTGTCCTTTAGGAGGCGATTTTATGGGTCCATTCGGCGTTCAGGAATTATTGGTGATTTTGGTGATCGCTGTCTTCCTGTTTGGCAGTAAGAAGCTCCCCGACCTGGCGAAAGGCTTGGGCGAGGGGATCAAGAACTTTAAGAAGGCTTTGAAGACTGAGGACGAGCCCAAGCCGGAAGAGAAGAAGGAAGCCTAAAACGGCCCTTCCTGGCGACTTATCTACTTACGGTTGGGTCCGCGGTATTGGCCAACCGGGTACACGAAAACAGAAAAAGCCCCGCTTTCGCGGGGCTTTTTCGTTGCGTCCGAAGACCCCAACTACTTCTTCTTAGCGGCAGCCTTCTTGGCGGGCGCCGGGGCCTTCGCCGCGACTACCTTCGGCGGTACGATCGCGTCCTTCACCGCTTTCGCGATGCGGAACTTCACGACCTTCTTGGCCGGAATCTTTATTGCCGCGCCGGTGGCCGGATTGCGGCCCATGCGAGCCTTGCGTTCCTGGCGGACCAGGCGGCCGATTCCCGGAATGATAAACACGCCGTTCTTCTTCGTTTCGCTCACCGCGATCGTGGTCAAGCCGTCCATGACAGCCTTGGCCTGCTTCTTGGTGATTTCGGCCCCCTCCGCGAGTTTCGCGACAAGCTGGGTCTGAGTCATCTTGTCAGCCATACTAATTCTCCTTTACTAATTCCCGTTATTGAACATCGTCGAGGCGTCACATCAGTGCGCTCTCTCGCCACTCGCGCAGCACTCACGCGCTACGCGGCAAAGGGCGATTACGACCATGATGATACGGTACACACCGCGCCGATGCAAGCAAATTGTCATGAAAATGGCCGGAAAACGGCCTTTTTCACCATTTCAGAGCCTCGCCAGGCCCTTTTTTGCGCTAAAACATCAAATCCGCGAAATGTTTCAGACTACTTCCGGCCCGCGGCTGCCGTGGTCTTCTCGGCCTTTTCCGCCTTCGGCGCCGACGCATCTTCCACCACAACAGGACGCTTGCCGAGGTTCAGAATCACGCGCAACTCGGTATCGAGAATCGTGGCCATGTCCGGATTCTCTTTAAGGAATTGCTTCGCATTCTCGCGCCCTTGGCCGATGCGCTCGCCGCGGAAGCTATACCAGGAGCCGCTCTTCTCGATCAGATTCTTCGCCACGCCCTGATCGATCAAGTCGCCTTCGCGCGAGATGCCTTCGCCGTACATGATGTCGAACTCGGCTTCGCGGAAGGGCGAGGCCACCTTGTTCTTCACGATCTTCACCTTCGTCCGGTTGCCCGACACCACATCGCCATCCTTGATCTGCGCGATGCGCCGGATGTCAATGCGGACCGACGAGTAGAACTTCAGCGCGCGGCCACCGGACGTGGTCTCCGGGCTGCCAAACATCACGCCGATCTTCTCGCGAATCTGGTTGATGAAGATCAGGCAAGTGTTGCTCTTCGACACGATGCCCGTCAGCTTGCGCATCGCCTGCGACATCAGGCGAGCCTGAATGCCGACGAACGTGTCGCCCATCTCGCCGTCGAGTTCGGCCTTGGGCACCAGCGCCGCCACCGAGTCCACCACGAGAATGTCGATGGAGCCCGAGCTCACCAGCGCCGACGTGATCTCGAGCGCCTGCTCCGCGTAGTCCGGCTGCGACACCAGCAGGTTATCGACGTCGACGCCCAACTTGCGGGCGTAGATCGGATCGAGCGCGTGTTCCACGTCCACAAAGGCGGCCATGCCGCCAGCCTTCTGCGCCTCGGCGATCGCCTGCAAGGTGAGGGTGGTCTTGCCCGAGGATTCCGGTCCGAAAATCTCGCAAATGCGGCCTTTTGGCATCCCGCCGACGCCCAAGGCCCAGTCCACCGAGATCGAGCCCGTCGGGATCACCGACACCGGCACAATCGCTTCGCTGGAGCCCAAACGCACGATGGAGCCCTTGCCGAACTGCTTTTCAATGTTCCCGAGAGTGGCCGTTAAGTTCTTCAGCCGTTCTTTTTCGTCAATCATGAGAGATCCCTTTCGAAGGCCGGTGCGTTTAGACGCAGCACGGCCACTTCACTTCTCGGGGGGAGAACCCACAGTATACCGCCCTTCTATAAGTGGATTCAGCGGACCATTGTTCTCATTTTTTTAGGATCTATTTTGTGGGCAGTACTGTGGACAAACAGGGGTAGGCCTTATAATCGGGCCTGAGGAGGATCTGCATGTCCTGGTTCTATTCCGCCGGTGGTGAGCAGAGGGGTCCTGTGGAGCAGGCTGAGTTCGAGTCGCTGATCTCTACGGGTGTGATTCGTCCGGAGACGTTGGTGTGGCAGGCGGGGATGCCGAATTGGCAATCCGCGGCCGACACCCGGCCAGACCTACTGCCGCCCGCCCTGCCGGGTCTGCCCGCCCAAACGTACACCATGCCGGCCCCTTTCACGCCCGGGCGCCGTTACGGCGGCTTCTGGATCCGCTTTCTGGCGCGCATCATTGACGGCCTGGTATTGGCGATCCCCTCGCTCCTGGTGATCCTCTTGGTGGTGGGCGCGTCCTTCTTCAAACAAATCCTGGCCGGCGACTTCTTAGGCCTCGCCACGGCCGGCCCGGCGATGATCGTCGCCAGCCTCATCAATGCCGCGATGTATGCCGCTTACGAAGCCTTCACCACCAGCACCTACGGCGGCACGCTGGGCAAACTCGCCCTCAGCCTGCGCGTCATCCTGCCCGATGGCGGCATGCTGAGTCTGCAACAGGCCTTCATCCGGCACTTGATTTATGGCGCGGGCAGCATCCTGGGCCTGGTCCCGTTCGTGGGCCCGCTGGCCGGGCTGTGGACCCTGGTGGACAACGTCGCCGCCGCGTTTGACCCCCAGAAGCGCGCTCTGCACGACCGCATCGCCAACACCTTCGTCATCCACAAATAGCTCGCCCCCGGAACTGCGGTACCCTTCGGGAACATGCCCTGGTATTATGCCGAAGGCACCCCACTCGGTCCGGCTTCGCGCGGACCCTTGGACGACGCTGACTTCGCCGCCTTGGCGAGCAGTGGACAGATCCTCGCCACCACGCTGGTGTGGCAGCGCGGCATGGCGGAATGGCAGCCGCTGGCCATCGCTCGCCCGGACTTACTCGCTACGCCCGCCGTCCCGGACGCGCCTCCCGCCATCGGCTTTTGCGCCCTCTGCGGACTCCCCCGTTCGCCCGAAGACTTACTCCAATTCGGCCAGCGCTCCATCTGCCCGGCCTGCAAGCCGCGCTTCGCCACCGGCCTCACGCTGGGCGTCGATCTCAGCCAACCCCGCCAGCGCTACGCCGGCTTCTGGATTCGCTTCGGCGCCCGCGTCATTGACGGCATCCTGATCGGCATCGTGCAGTATTCCATCGTCTTCGCGATCTCGGGCTTAGGCCGCGACACGGCCGTCAGCGGACTCGCCACCATCCTGGCCTACTTACTGATTCAGCCCACTTACGAAGCGGCTATGACGGTGAAGCAGCAGGCGACCTTGGGAAAACTCGCGCTAGGGCTGCGCGTCGTGCGAACGGATGGCAGTACGCTCACTTGGGGACGGGCGATCGGCCGTTACTTTGCGCAGTTACTCAGCAGCGTGATTCTGCTGATCGGCTATATCATGGCCGCGTTCGATGATCGCAAGCAAGCCTTGCATGACCGCCTTTGCGATACCGTGGTGATATACGAAAACTAAATCGTGATGACCGCGCCTCACTTACTCACCAGCGCTGTCGCTTGCCTCGGCTGTGGCCAAGCGCTTCCCCTTGCCGAACTCTCGCAGGCCGAGGGCGCGCGCTGCCCGCGCTGCCGCGCGCAACAGTGGGGCCAATTGTTTCCCGCCGCCTTTCGTCCGCCCGCGAAAGAAGGCGCCGCGAACCTGCTCGCGGCCGGTGATGCCGCTTGTTTTCACCATCCCACCAAACAAGCCGTGGTGCCTTGTGACCGTTGCGGCCGCTTTCTATGCAGCCTCTGCCGCTTCGCCGTCGGCCAGCAGAGCCTTTGCCCCACTTGTATTGACTTGGGGCGCCGCGAGGCGGCCGGACGCTGGGTCCCGCGGCGGACGAATCTGGATACCGTCGCACTGGCTTGCGCGACGCTCCCACTGTTACTCGTCTCGACCAGCATTATCGGCGCTCCCATCGGGATTTACTTGGGGCTACGCGCCCTGCGCCAACCTGCGGGCCCCCTGCCGCGCGGCCGCTGGCGTGCGATTCTGGCGATCGTTTTGGGCATCGTCCAGGTGCTGGCGTGGCTTGGTCTACTGCTGACGCTCATCGGCACGTGGCTGTTTCCGGGGGGCCGCCTTGGATAGCTTAGTTTACCGCCAGCTACCCGGCCGTGGCTTCGGCCTCTTCCGCCGGCATCAGGTTTGGCTGGCGGAGGACCACTTACTCAACGTACGCTCGTCGCGGTTCATCGATGTCTACGAGCGCTTTTACTTTGGCGATATTCAGGGGCTGCATTTCCGCAATCGCTTCGGCGAGTACTTACTCGTGCTGACCGCATTGTTAGTTCCTTGCCTGAGCTTACTCGCGCTCGGCGTCCTGGTGCATTGGGCCTGGTTCTTCCCCTTCGTCCCCTTCGCCGCCTGGACCGCCGCGTATGCCCGGCTTGGCCCGGAAGCCGAGTGCCAGATTCAGACTTGCCTGGGTCTGCACCCGCTCCCCGCCATCAATCGCCGCTGGACTTACGACCACTTACTCAACGAACTCGCGCCGCTCATCCAACAAGCGCAAGGCGAGGCCCCCGAGGGGCAAACCCAAACGCCGCCCGATCTCCCGCCCGCGCCCGGGCTCGCTCCGCCGCCCATGCAGGCCCCCGCCAAGCCGCTGGCCCGCAATCTCGGCTATTTCTTCGAAGCCGCCTTTGGCGCCATCGCCATCGCCAGCCTGCTCTCGCTGTGGAACCAGCGCGCCTCGCATGGCGTAGCGATTGACTGGTTGGAGTATGCCTTCGTCCTGAGTGCCTTTCTGCTCTCCCTCTTTGGACTGGCCCGCGCCTATCGTGTCGACGTGGGCGCCGGAGTGTTGGCATCCCTTTGGAGCATCATTGTGGGCGAGGCCGCTTACGGTGTGCTCGCCCTGGCCGGCCTGGGCACCCGAATTACCACGCGCGCGCTGGATCCGCATCCCCTGCGCGCGTCTCCCGCCTTTCTGCCGATGGGCACCGGTGTGCAAATCATCTGCCTGGTAGCCGCCGTCGTAGGCCTGTTTCTCATCCTGGCACGCAAGAATCGGGAAGTGGAATGACGCCCCTCGCCCAACAACGCTGCTTCCGCCACGACGTCCGCGAGGCTGCGGGCCGCTGCCCATCGTGCCAACGCTACTACTGCCGCGAGTGTCTCACCGAACACGACCACCGGCTGCTCTGCGTTACTTGCCTGGCCAAGCTACCGAGCGCCGCGCTGCCACCGCCGCGCCGCCCCTGGCGCCTGGACTACGCTTATCCGCTGCTCGGGCTGTTGCTCGCTTTCACCCTCTTCTATTGGCTCGGCCAGACGCTCATTCTCGCCACCACGGATTTCCGGGGGACGAACTAAGTGCCCGCCACCTCCGGCCTCGACTTACTCGAACAAGCCTTCGGCCTCCTGCGCCGCCTACCGGCCACCGCGTGGATCACTTACTTCAGCGGCACCGGACTCTTCTGTCTCGCCTTTCTCTTCTTCTGGGAAGAGATGACCCACAGCAGCGCCGCCGCTGAACGCGTCGGCATCGAGTCATTATTGCTGGGAGTCTTATTGTTGGTCATGTTCGCCGCGCAAGCGAGTTTCTCGCTGCGTCTGCGGCAGTTACTCGAACCCGGCGAAGCGCTGGATCGCCCGGGGTTGCTGCTCTTACAATGCCTCGTCCAGCCGACGAAGTTACTCATCCTGCCCGCCGCCGCCCTGGCCATTCTCCCGTTCGCGGCCGTCGCGGCCTTCTACCAGCACTTCGCCGTCCTGCGGGCGCGCGACGCGGTAAGTTGGCGGGTCGCGTTCCGGCAAGCCCGGCGGCTGAGCCAGCGGGGCATCTGGCAAACCTGGATCGCGCTGGCGCTCTTCGCGCTCTTCGGTCTCTTGGTCTGGGTGAACCTCTTCACGCTGCTCGCCCTGTTGCCGATGCTGGGGCGCATGTTCTTGGGCGTGGAATCAGAATTCACGCGCGCCGGCACCAACCTGATCTTCACGACCACCTTCTTCCGGATCTCGCTCGCCCTCACTTACTGCGTCCTCGAACCGCTTTGGCGCGCCGCGCAGGTGCTGCGCAGCTTTGAGGGCGAATCTGTCACCACCGGCGCTGACCTGCGCCGCGCCTTGGCCGCCGCCATGCTATTCCTATGCTTCGCCGTCCACATCAATGCCGAAACGCCACTTCCGGCGCGGCAACTCGATCAGGCCATCACCCAGACGCTCGAAAGCCGCGACTTTGCCTGGCGCACGCCGAAAGTGGCGCAGAAGCCGCGCGTGCCGGGTTGGCTGGAAGCGCTGCAGGACGGCACCCGCAGTCTCTTCCGCGCCATCAACCGTGGCGCCCGCAGCTTCTTCGATTGGCTGGATAGCCTGGTGGACCGCAACCTCAAGCTGCCACAAGAGAAGGACGCCCCCGCCACCGGCTTGCGCGCTTCCAGCTACTTGGTGATCGCCTTCTGTGTACTGCTCATCCTCGGCCTGATCTTCCGCCAATGGCGCAGTAACTTAGCGCCCATTACGCAAGCCGCGGTAATTACTCCAGCCGCGGTCGAGCTGACCGACGAGTCTGTGCTGCCGACTGACCGGCCCGAAGACGAATGGACCCTCCTCGGCCGCGACTTACTCGCCAAAGGCGAGACGAGGCTGGCCCTGCGCGCTTTGTATCTCGGCTGCCTCGCCCATCTGGCGCAGCAGCAATGGATCCTTGTCCATCGCGGCAAGAGTAACTTCGACTACTTACGCGAACTACGGCGTCGCGCGAAAGGCCTGACGCAAGTGGAAGCTAGTTTCACCGACAATTTGCGCATGTACGAGCGTACTTGGTACGGCGAACATCCGGCGACGCCCGAAGCCGTCGCGGAGTTTCTCGCGAACTTCGAGAGGATCAAGTCCCATGCGTAAGCTCGCGCCGTTGGCGCTGCTGGCGCTGCTAGGCGCCTTCGGTTGGGGCATCGCCTTATTGCTCGAAACCCGCTTCGGCGGCGGCGACATCTATCCGCCTGGCTCTTCGCTACGCGCTGATCGTCGCGGCGTGCGCGTCCTGCACGATAGCCTGGCGCGCTTGCGCCCCGTCAGCCGCAACTTCAATTCGCTCGACGCTCCGGACCTCTCCAGCGTCACCATATTCATTCTCCAAAACAATGTCTTTGAGCTCGAAGAAGGCGACTGGCAGACGTATACGAAACGCGGCGCACGCGTGGTTTTTGCCCTCACGCCGGTGCTCATGCAAAAGCCTCCCAAAGAGCTGAAGGCGCTCGGCCTCACGCTGAAATATGCTAAGCCCACCGAGGAGATGCTCGATACGCCGGCCTGGGAGAGTGGCCGCGAAACCACCTTGAGCTTCGCGCCGTCCGCTGACTGGACCCAAATCTCCCCCACGGTGATCGAACGCCCGTTCGGCAAAGGCGCCTTCGTGCTGGCCGCCAACGCTGACCTCTTCAGTAACCAAACCCTCACCGAAGAGCGCGACAGCGAGTTACTCGCCCGCATCGTGGGCCCGGCGCGCCGCATCGTCTTTGACGAAACCCACTTAGGCGTCCGCGATGACCCCGGCGTGATGGTCTTCGTCCGGCGCTATGGCTTAGTGGGCTTGCTCTTGGCCTTCGTCGCGCTCGCCGCGCTCTTCCTTTGGCAAGCGAGCTTTCCGCTGGTGCCGCTGGCGGCCGAAGCGACGGCTTTGCTCGAGTTACACAGCGACCGCACCACGGAGTCCGGCTTGAGCCAGTTACTCCGCCGCGGCATCCCCACTTCGGAACTCCTCGCCGTCTGCGGACGCGAATGGGAGCGCTTCGCCACACCGACTCCCACGCAACGCGAAGCCGTCCGCGCAGCGCTACAAGAACGATCTGACCCCGTCGCGGCCTTTCGCCGCGCCATTCTGGCCCTGGAGCGTAAACGCTAAATGGAAAAACACCTCACCCACCTGCACGACTTACTGCACCGCGTACGCGCCGAAGCCGGCAGGGTGATCATCGGCCAACCGTCGGTGCTGAATCAGGCGCTCATCGTCATCCTCACCGGCCAACACGCCCTCATTGAAGGCGCGCCCGGCGTCGCCAAGACCCTGCTCGTCCGCACGCTCGCCAAGGTGCTCGGCTGCGACTTCTCCCGCATCCAGTTCACCCCGGACCTGATGCCCGCCGACATCACCGGCACCAGCGTCTTCAACTTACAACGCAACGAATTCATGCTGGTCCGCGGGCCGGTCTTCACTGAGTTTCTCCTGGCCGACGAGATCAACCGCGCGCCCGCCAAGACGCAGTCCGCGCTGCTGCAAGCGATGCAGGAACGCACCGTCACCATTGACCGCGATACGCATTCGCTGCCTTCGAACTTCACGGTGTTCGCCACGCAAAACCCCATCGAGCACGAGGGCACTTACCCGCTGCCCGAGGCGCAGAAGGATCGCTTCATGCTGAAGATCCAGATGCCCTGGCCGGACCGTGACGACGAACTCGAACTCGCCCGCCGCCTTACCGGGCAGCTCTCGCCCGAGAATGTCCTGGCCAGCGGACAGGTCTCCGCCGTGTTGACGACCCAGGAAATTCGCGAATCGCGCCACTTACTCGACTTAGTCACCGTCCGCCCCGAGTTAATCGAATATATCGTCGACTTAGTGCGCACCACGCGCAGCCATGAGAGTGTCATGGTGGGCAGCGGCCCGCGCGCGACGCAGGCCCTCTTACTCTCGAGCCGCGCGCACGCCGCCATCGAAGGACGGGACTTCCTCACGCCCGACGACGTCCGCGCCATGGCCCTGCCCGTCCTGGGCCATCGCCTGATGCTGCGGCCGGAGTTCGAAATGGAGGGCGTGCAAGTGGACGAAGTGATCGCCAAAATCTTTGAGCAGGTGCCGGTACCGCGCTAAATGGGACACTTCGCCAGCCTTGTGCCCCGCACGCGCCTGCTGCTCGTCTTCGCCCTCGTCGCGTTGCCCGCCGCCGCGTTGCTGAGCCAGTATGTGATCCTCGGCGCCGCGTTGCTCACCTTGCTCGTCGCGACCCTGGCCCTGGACGCCGTGCTGGGTTCAGGCATCCTGCGCGGTCTTCGCGCCGAACTCGACCCCCTCACCAGGCTGGCCCTCGAACGTCCCGGCGAGGTGGCGATTCGCTTTGAGAATCCGGCGCAGCGCGGCCTCACCATCCGCGCCGGACTACCGCTGCCGCGCGAACTGGAGCACGATAGCGTCGAGATCCAGGCGCAACTGCCCGCGGGCGCCACCTGGAGCCGCGTCACTTTGCCGGTGCTACCGACGCGCCGCGGCGACTTCCCACTGGTGGACTGCTTCGTCGAAGCCGCCTCGCCGTTAGGACTCTGGTCCCATCGCCGCCGGCTCTCCGCCACTGGCCGCATTCGCGTCTATCCCAACCTGATGGCCGAACGCGCCGCCTTGGCCGCGCTCTCGCGCCAAATGGCCGGGCCTCGCCAGCCGCGCCAGATCGGCAAGGGCCGCGAGTTCGAGAAGTTGCGCGAGTATCTCCCCGGCGACGGCTTCGACGAGATCGACTGGAAGGCCACCGCCCGCCGCGGCAAGCCCGTCACTCGCGTCTTCCGCGTGGAGCGCACGCAAGAGATCTATGTCCTGATCGACGCCGCGCGGCTGAGTGGCCGGCTGGTGGGCGGCCAGACCGTACTCGAGCGGTATCTCACCGCGGCTCTGATTCTGGGCGACACCGCGCAGCGCGAAGGGGATCGCTTCGGCCTCGTCACTTACTCGGACGAAGTCCATCGCTTCCTGCGCGCCTCCAGCGGCGCGCCGCACTTCGGCCTCTGCCGGGACTCGTTGGTCAACCTGCAAACGCAACTCGTCAACCCGGACTTCGACGAATTATTCACGCAAATTCGCACGCGCCTGCGCCGCCGCGCCATGTTAGTGTTTCTCACGGCCCTCGACGATCCGATCCTCGCCGAAAGCTTCGCTCGCCATGCCCGCTTACTCGCGCGCCAGCATTTGGTTTGCGTCAACTTACTCCAGCCGGAAAGCATGCGGCCCCTGTTTACTGGTCCCCCGCCGGAAAAGACGGACGAAATCTATGACCGGTTGGGGTCGCACCTATCGTGGCAGAAACTGATGGAATGCGGCCGCGGCCTGCGCCAGGAAGGCATCCAATTTTCCCTGCTCGATCCGCAACGCTTCACCTACGAAGTGATTGAGCAATACCGGACTCTGAAACAGAGGCAACTGCTGTGATCGTCGACCTCGAAAGATTCGTCAACCGCGAGCGGCCTTACTGGCAGGAGTTGGAGCGCGTCCTGACGCGCTTGGATGATGACCCGGAACGCGTGCTCGCGCTCGATGAAGCGCTGCGCCTGCACTACCTCTATCAACGCGGCGGCGCCGGCCTGACGAAGCTGAACGCGCTGCCCGGCGAGACGGCGCTGCGCGGCTACCTTGAGTCCTTGGTGGCACGCGCCTACGGGCAGATTCATGAGACGCGCGGGGGCAGTTGGAAATCGAACGTCTGGCGCTGGTTCACGGTGACTTTTCCCCAAGCCTTTCGCCGGCGCCACCGCGAGTTCGCGCTCTCGGCGGGATTGCTCTTTCTCGGCGCCGCCTTCGGCGCCTTCGCGCTGAAGGTGGACCCCTCGGCGAAAGACGCTCTTGTCGGCTTCGGCCACCTCAAGCAGACCCCGGCTGAGCGCGTCGCCGGCGAGGAGAAGTCGCAGAAAGAAGGCGACCGCCTGGCCGGCCGCAAAACCAGCTTCTCCGCCGAACTGATGACTCACAACACGCGCGTGGCGATCTTCACTTGCGCTATGGGCATGACCTGGGGCTTCGGCACCGCCGTGAGCCTCTTCTACAACGGCGTGATTCTAGGCGCCGTGGGCTACGACTATATCCACGCCGGCTACG
This sequence comes from Bryobacteraceae bacterium, assembly GCA_019752335.1. GTDB lineage: Bacteria > Acidobacteriota > Terriglobia > Bryobacterales > Bryobacteraceae > JALHNI01. Next base: position 144,326 of record JAIEMJ010000024.1, on the reverse strand, counting down.
CGCGCTTTCTGTTCGGCTGGCTGCTTCCGCATGGCTCGGTGGAGATTCCGGCGATTCTCCTCGGTGGGCAGGGCGGCTTCGTCTTGGCCGGTGCGCTCATCCGCCGGCGCGAACGCCGCCGCTTAGCTGAACGTCTGCGCCAAGTAACTCCGGACGTCCTGCACTTACTCGGCGGCGTCGCGATTCTGCTGGTGTGGGCCGGCATCGTCGAGGCCTTCTTCTCGCAATATCACGAGCCGATTTTGCCTTATGACCTAAAGATCGCCGTGGGACTCTTGGAACTCGTCTGCCTATTTCTCTTCCTCACGCGAGCGGGGCGGCATGCGCGCGATTGAAGCCGACGCCCTGCGCATCCGCACGCCCGAAGGCGTCACGTTTAGCTTGCCGCTAGCCGGACCCGTGCGCCGCTGCCTGGCCATGGTGCTCGACACGTTCTGTATCAGCGTCATCATGACCACCGTGGGCTATGCGGTCCGCGCGTTGAGCATCGTCGGTGACGACGTCGCGAGCGCCGTTTATTACTTGTTCTACTTCGTCGTCTCCACGGGCTACAGCATCGCGCTCGAATGGCGCTGGCGCGGCCAAACCGTCGGCAAGCGCGTGCTGCGTTTGCGGGTGATGGACGCTGAGGGTCTGCGTCTGCGTCCGGCGCAAGTGATCTTACGCAACTTACTCCGGCCCGTGGATACGTTGCCCCTGCTCTACTTGCTCGGCGGCGCGATCACCTTCTTCAACGGGCGCCGCCAGCGCCTGGGTGACTTAGCGGCCGGCACGGTCGTGGTGGTGGAGGCGGAGATCGAAGAGCCAGACTTCACCCGCATCGCGCCCACGAAGTTCAACTCGCTTTCGGCCTATCCGCACCTCGCCGCGCGACTGCGCATGCGCGTCCCGCGGAGCCTGATCGCGGTGACGTTCGAAGCGCTGTTGCGGAGAGATCAATTCGACCCCGCCGCCCGCCTGGAGCTCTACAAAGAATTAGCCGCCCGCTTCCAAGCCGAAGCCGACTTCCCCCCCGCCGCCACCGAAGACCTCTCCGACGAGCAGTACCTCCGCAACGTCCTCGAAGTCATCGCCCGCAAACTGTAAGACGGACCCCCTGGTCCGTCACCTCCACAACTCCTCGAAAACCACCACTTCATCGTGACCGTGGCAACCGACGTACAGCAGCCCCGGAATACTCGACGATCTTCACATAGCGCGCGCTGTCTTTCACGTAGTATCGTATGGGCAGGTGCATCATGCAGGATGTCAAGCAGACGCTCACGTTAAGAATCGCTGATTGTTTCAGCAAATCACCCGGCCCTCGTTTTAGGGTGGAGGGAACTTTTTCTGGAGAAGCATTTCGCGACGAAATTCTTGAGCCCGCCTTTGTTGAGGCGGTCAATGACCATGCCGTGCTGCTGATCGACCTTGATGGTGGCTACGGGTATGCTACTTCGTTCTTGGAAGAGGCTTTTGGCGGTCTGGCCCGGAAGCACGGCCAGCGCTTGGTGAACGACACTCTCGATTTCGTCTCAAAGGACGAGCCAAACTTGGTGAAGGACATTCGCAGCTACATCAAGCAGGCGAATGGCTGAGTTTGGGTCACTTGGGTTCGTTGAACTCAAGCTCACGCTGGGTGAGATAGGCAATCTGCTTCTCACGGGCGGCGCGGCCTACTATGTCGGCTGGATCATTCAGCGCAGGCACACCAATGACCGGGTGTTGCGAGACGCTCTCTGCGGCCTCTGTACGAATGGCATCGCGGCCCTCGACGCGGTTTCCTTGGGCTGGACTCCGCTTGCCCCCTTCCCGGCAGCCTCGTGCCTTCCACGGAACGGCAAAGAGTAACGCAACTTCTACAGCGATACTCGAATTCCATTCACACCATCGAAGTGGCTCTGCGGGAATCCGGGATTCCGCACCCAGATCCTGGACGGCATGAACGCCTGATGGAGGATCTCAACGCAGCGCGGATGGCTCTCAAGGAGAGCATTTCAGAGCCTCTGGCACGCGTTTCCACATGGGACGCCGCGGAGTTGCGGCACATATCGGGCTTGATGACGCGCAATATTGACGCCTTGGTCTCGCTCCACCTGGCCTTGTTGCGCTCTTAGCCACTCCGGCTGACCTAAATGTCGTAGTACAACGAAAACTCGTACGGGTGCGGACGCAGACGCACGGCGTCGGCCTCGTTCTTGCGCTTGTAGGCGACGTAGGTCTCAAGCAACTCCTCGGTGAAGACGTCGCCCTTCAGCAGGAAGGCGTGGTCCTCTTCGAGGCACGTCAGCGCCTCGTCCAACGACGCGGGCATGGAGGGGACGGCTTTCATCTCCTCCGTCGAAAGGTCGTAGATGTCTTTGTCGAGTGGCTCGCCGGGGTCGGCTTTGGTGAGGATGCCGTCGAGGCCGGCCATCAACAGCGCGGCGAAGGCGAGGTAAGGGTTCGCGCTGGGGTCCGGCGGACGGAACTCGACGCGCTTGGCCTTCGGCGACGCCGAGTACATCGGAATGCGCACCGCGGCGGACCGGTTGCGGCGCGAGTACGCCAAATTCACCGGCGCTTCGTAGCCGGGCACCAGGCGCTTGTAGCTGTTCGTCGTCGGCGCGATGATCGCCGAAAGCGCGCGCGAGTGCTTCAGCAGGCCGCCGATGTACCACAGCGCCATCTGCGACAGGCCCGCGTAGCCGTCGCCGGCGAAAAGCGGCTTGCCGTCCTTCCACAGGCTTTGGTGGCAGTGCATGCCGCTGCCGTTGTCGCCGAAGAGCGGCTTCGGCATGAAGGTGACGCTCTTGCCGTTGCGATGGGCCACGTTGCGCGCGATGTACTTGTAGAGCACCATGTTGTCGGCGCTCTTGAGCAGCGTGTCGTACTTCTGGTCGATCTCGCACTGCCCGCCGGTGGCCACTTCGTGATGGTGGCACTCAATCGTCAGCCCGCAGGCGATCATCACCTCCACCATTTCGCTGCGCAGGTCCATGTACATGTCGGTGGGCGGCACCGGAAAGTAGCCTTCCTTCACGCGCGGCCGGTAGCCCAGGTTGTTGTGCTCGCGGCCGGAGTTCCAGCGGCCCTCCTCGGCGTCAATGAAGTAGAAGCCGGAGTTGATGGTGCTGTCGAAACGGACGTTGTCAAAGACGAAGAATTCGGCCTCGGCGCCGAAGAAAGAAGTATCGGCCAGCCCCGAATTCTTCAGGTACATTTCGGCCTTCTGGGCGATGTAACGCGGATCGCGTTCGTACTTCTGCCGCGTCAGCGGATCGAGCACATTGCCCAGCATCACGAGGGTGGGAATCTCGGTGAACGGATCGAGGAACGCCGTCGCCGGGTCCGGAATCAGGAGCATGTCGCTTTCGTTGATCGCCGCCCAGCCGCGAATGGAACTGCCATCGATGCCGAAACCGGCCTCGAAGCTGCTTTCTTCCAGTTGGCTAATGGGGTAGCTGATGTGATGCGTCAGGCCGGGGATATCGGTGAAGCGCAGATCCACCTGGCGGACGTCGTTTTGTTTGGCGTAGTCGAGTACTTCTTTAGGGGTCATGACGGTGCAACTAACTTCCTATTAGACAGCAAAACGCCCTGGCTTGCGGCCAGGGCGTTTTTGCTAAGCGAACATTCCAGCGCCTTAGAACTGGTTCCAGAGGTATTGGTTGTAGACTTCGTGGTGGAACTGGACCTCGGGCGTCTTCACCACCGTGCCCAAGAGGCGGGCGCAGCGGTCGGCCGAAGCCTGCTTCAAATCGGCGTAGCGGCCCTTCACGTCTTCGCCCAGCAACTCGTCGGTCCACTTCGCAGCCTTGAAGTTTTCAAGCGCCGTGTAGATGTTGTCCGGCAGATAACGATCCGCCTGGCGCAGGTTTTTGATCTTCGCCGTCTCGCCGTCGAGGCCGGTCTTGAAGACCGAGTAGAGCACCATGTACGGATTCGCGTCCGGACCCACCGAGCGCACCTCAACGCGCGCGCTCTTCTCGTTGCCGATCGGGATGCGCACCATCGAGCCGCGGTCCGTGGCCGAGGCCTTGATTTGGTTCGGCGCTTCGAAGTGCGGATCGAGGCGGCGGTAAGCGTTGACGCTCGCGTTCAGCAGGACGCAGATGTCGTTGCCGTGCGTCAGAATGCGATCAATAAACTGCCAGGCCATCTTGCTGATCTTCTCTTCGCCCTTGGGGTCCCAGAAGAGATTCTTGCCGTTCTTCATGATGGACACGTTGGTGTGCATGCCACTGCCGTTCACGCCCACGACGGGCTTGGGCAGGAAGCTGACGCTGTAGCCCATCTGGGTGGCTACCTGGCGGCAGATGAGCTTGTAGAGCTGAATCTGGTCGGCCGCGGAGACCACGTCGCCGTAACTATAGTTGATCTCGAACTGCGACGGCGCCACTTCCGGATGGTCCTTCTCGTTTTCGAAGCCCATGGCGCGCTGCACTTCGGCCACTTTGTCGATGAAGGTGCGCAGCGGATCCCCAGGCAGCGAGTGGTAGTAGCCGCCGGTGTTGACGTACTCGAACTTGCCGGTCTCGTGATACTTGCGCTCGGCGTCGGTGCCGGCGAACAGGAAGCCTTCGATTTCGTTGGCCGCGTTGAGCGTGTAGCCTTCCTTGGTGTACAGCTTGTTCGCGTACTCCTTGAGCACGGCGCGCAAGTCGGCGCGATAGGGCGAGCCGTCCTTGTCCACCACTTCGCCGAAGACCATCACCTTGCCGGGGCCGAAGACGTCGGCCGGCGTCCAGTAGAAGGCGTTCCAGTCGATGTTCAGGCGCAGGTCGCTCTCGCGCTGGGCGGTAAAGCCGCGGATGGAGCTGCCGTCGAAGGTGAGGTTATCCCAGCTCTTGACGAGGAACTTCTTGTCATAGTCCAGCATGTGGAGGCGGCCTTCGAGGTCGCTGAACAGCAACGTGACGGCCTTGATGCTGGGGGTATCCTGCAGGTACTTCAGGCGCTCCGCCTGAATGGTGGCCGGGTCAACGCGGGCTTTACGCTGGGCCTTCGCGGCCAGGTTCAATTCTTCCAGCTCAGCATACGTGAGCGTCAAAAAGCTGCTAAGTTCGGTGGACATCAGACTCCTCTAAACGATGGGTAGCTATGATTATAACCTTGGAAGGCCGTACTGGTATTGATGGACATTTTTATGGGAGCGATTGGCAAGAGTAATGGGACCTCGCTCCGGTGAACTGCGGCAAGCGCCTGTTTTGTGGGGCTTAGCGCGGATTATTGCAAGACGACGCCGCGGTCCGAGAGCAACTTGCCGCTGCGCTGCAGCAGGTTGAGCTGGTTGCGGCGGTAGGTGACGGACTGCGTCACCAGGTCGGATTGGGCCTGGGAGAGGTCCTGCTGCGCGGCGAGGACGAAGAAGAGCGTGGTGGTGCCAAGGTCGTATTTCTTCTGCTCGGCCTCGACACGCTTTTGGGCCAGGTCGGCGGCGATCTTGGCCAGTTCGACGCTGGCGCGGCTGTTCTCGACGAGGTTGATGGCGTTCAAAACGTCGAGACGCACTTGCTGGGCGATCTGGCGTTGGGTAAGAAGGTCGGCGCGCTTGGCTACGACTTGGTCGGCGAAGTCAGCCGCGGCGCGGCGGTCGCGGAGGGGCAGGCGCAGTTGCAAGCCGAAGCCATACACGGGGTAACTGAAGCCAAACATCTGGCTAAGGGCGTCGGGGAAGCCGCCAGGAGTTACCTGCAATACCGGAGAAGTGCTGCCGTCGGCGTTGAAGATGTTGCGGCGCTGGATGAGATTGCCGCCGCGTCCCTGGCTGGTGTAGTTGCCGAAGAGCGAAAGATCCGGGCGCAGATTGTTGGCGGCTTGCCGGATGGTGAGGTCGTCGCCTAAAACGTCCTGGCGGATGGCCTTGAGGTCAGGACGCAGGGAGAGAGCCTCGGTGACGAGAGCCTCCTTGTCGAAGGGGTTGGTGTCCGTAGGCGGTAAGACCGGCTCCGTCAGCACGAGTGGTAATTTGCGGAGGTCGGGATCGAGGTCGACGCCGATTTGCAGGCGCAACACGTCTTCGAACTGGGCCAGCCGGTAACGGGCCTGCGTGACGAGAATTTCGGCCCGGGCATACGTCGCTTGCGGCTGGTAGATGTCGAGGGCCGAGATGGCGCCCAGTTCGAGCTCGCGTTGGGCCCGCTTCAAGCTGGTATCGGCGAGCCCGAGTGCCTGCTCCTGCACCTTCAGATTCTCGCGCGCGCCAATGACATCCCAATAGGCGTTTTCCGAGTTCGCCAGCAAGCGGTTGATCGTATCTTCGAGCCGGAACTCGGCCGAGCGCAGATTGGCGCGGGCGACATAGACAGGGATCTTATTGAAGTACCCGCCGCGGTTGCGCAGCAGTGGCTGGGTCAGGGTGACGTTGAGGGCGGAGTTATAGTTCGGATTGAAGTTGGCGAACGAGTTATTTGTGGAAAGCTTGCTCGCGTTGTAGTTCACCTGATACTGCAAGCCACTTTCGAGCAACTGAGTGACGCCAAGATTGAAGGGTTGGGATAACTGGCTCAAAACAGCCGCGCCGGCCAGGGCGTCCGTAGTCGGCGTCTCCTGACGGGTGGCGGTGAAGCGGGCCGTGGCGATAGGATCAAAGACGCCAAAGGCGCGCTGGATCGCATTGCGCTGCGGTTGAATCAGCACCTTCTGTAACTGGATCTGCGTATTATTGGCGAGCACGAGCTCGAGGTAAGAACGCAGCGAGAGCTCCAGCTTGTCGCCGACGACAAAATCCTTCAGCCGTGTGGGGTCGGCGAGGGAAAACGTCGGGTCCGCCCGGATGAAGACGGATTGCTTGACATAGGCGTTCTGGTAGAAGCGAGGCGCCGCGACTTCGTCGTAAGTGCGTAGCTTCTCCGTGAACGGGTTCGCCGTATCTTCAGGGGCCTTCAGTTTGCGCGCGGAATCCTGGCCGAAAACAAGAGAGCAGAGCGTCAGGATCGCTAAGGGATATCGCAGAGAAAGTAACATTGAATCTCGTCAGTATAAATTATTCGTAGCGAATGGCTTCGATCGGGTCGAGCTTCGCCGCCTGCACCGCCGGGTAAATCCCGAAGAGCAAGCCGATGCCGCAAGAGACGCCGAAGGCGACAATCACACTGGCGGCCGTCACGACCGTGGACCAGCCGGCCGCCGTCGCGATAATCTTCGATAGCGTTAGCCCAAACAGAATGCCGATGACACCGCCCATGATGGAAATCAGTACCGCCTCCATCAGAAATTGACGGATGATGTCGGCCTGGCGTGCACCGATCGCGCGCCGGATGCCGATTTCGCGCGTGCGCTCCAGCACCGTGGCGAGCATGATATTCATAATGCCGATGCCGCCCACGAGCAGCGAAATGCCCGCGATGCAAAGCATAACGACGCTGAAGATGAACGACGTGCGGCGGCGTTGCTCGAGCAAGCCCGCCGGAACGGTAACCGTAAAGTCACCCGAATCCTTGTGCGTGGACGCCAGAATCGCGGTGACGATGCTGGCGGTCTCAATCGAGTCAGTATTGTTGCCGACCTTCATGTAAATGCCGTCGATTTCATCCTTCAGATAAGAGGTGTTGTCCTCAAAACGGCGCATCACCGTATTGAGCGGCGAGATGATCAGGTTATTGCGGTTGGTAACTTCGAGACCTTCGACGTCCGAGTCCGCCGTCGCCTGCTGGGCCAAAACGCCTACCACTTGCAGCCAGTTTTCGTTGACCTTGACAAACTTACCGACGGCGGGTTCATAGCCAAGTAAGTTCACCTTGGCACTTTCGCCGAGGACGCAGACCGGGGCCGAGTTCATATTGTCTTCCTCGGTGAAGAAGCGGCCTTCCACGACCTTCAGGCTATTGATTTCGAGATAGTCGGACTCGACGCCGATCAGCAACGGCGGTTCACTGGCGACCTTGGGCAAAATCTTCTGCGGCTTAAAGCGCTTGCGCGGCGTGGAAGCGGCCAGGCCGGGCACGTTCTCGCTGATGGCGCGGAAGTCGCGGAAGGTGAGTCCGGGGGAGATGGCGCGGCGGGCTTGCAACTCGTTCCGGTCGACGGCTTCCTTGGCCTCGACGATGATGTTATTCACGCCGAGTAAGTCGATGTAACTCATCATCTCTTTTTGCGCGCCCGCGGTGATCGAGAGCATGGCGACCACGGCGCCGACGCCGAAGATCATACCCAGCATGGTGAGCAAGCTACGTAGCTTGTGGACAAAGAGGCTTTGCAGCCCCATGTAGAGTTCAGGTAACAGCCCGGAGAAGATACTCATGCGTTAACGGCTCCCCTTTTGGCCCATGGGCATGCCGGCGCCGCCCCCGCCGTCGGATTTCTTTTTCTTGTCGGTGGGCTTGGCGAAGGGATCGGCCAAGGCGATCACGTCGTTCGGCTTCACCCCGCCCGTAAGGACCATGACGGATTCACTGCGTTTGAAAATTTGGATATTGCGCGGCTCAAAACCGCGCTCGGTCTTCACGTAGACCACCGGCTTGCCGTCTTTTTCGAAGACGGCCTGCGTGGGCACGTTAATCGCATTCGGAATCTTTTCGACGATGATTTCGACGTCCGAAAGCAGACCCGGCCGCAACAAGACGTCAATCTGCGAATCCTCTTCGGGAGGCAAAGGCAGCTTGGCGTTTTCCATGTCCTTGGCCGAGAAGCCATTGGCGCCGAATCCGCCCATCATGCCGCCGCCAGGTCCACCGGGACCGCTACCGCCATTGCGGCGCCCGCCTTGGGCGACCTCGGTCGGCGCGCCGCCGGGACCGCTACTGCTGCGGGACGGCATCGGCTTACCGGTGATCTTCTGATACTCCTCGCGCAGGGAAGCCATCACCTTGCTGCGCTCTTCGCCCTCGAGTTCGACGATGCTCTTGCCGCCCAGCGCCTTGGTGATGGCGTCGCGCATCTTGGTGGCCTGGTCGGGCTGAAGGTCGCGCGTAAAGGCGCCCATCATGCCACCGCCACCACCGGCCCGGCGCTGACCGCCGCCCGCGCTCGGATCTTGGCCACCAGCCGGGGCAAAACCGCCCGTCGAAGGTCCGCCCATGGAGAAGCCGGGAGCCCCGCTGGTCATGCTACCACCGCCACCGCCACCTCCCATCATGCCGCCGCCCATCCCGCCAGCACCCATGCCACCACCGCCACCGGCTCCCATGCGGGCCATCATGGCGGCCATGGCGCCCGGGGGCGGACCGATCGGAGCCTTCTTGCGATTGGCTTCCGCCGTCGCGATTACGCGCTCTATATAATCGGGCTTAGCGCCCAGCGTGGTCAGCAACTGCCGCATGTCGACACTAAAGAGCACGTCGAATTTCTTGGCCGGATCCGACGAGAACATGTTCGCACTGGCCGTGGCGCTCATTGACTTGATCTTGCCGGTGAAGCTCTTGTCCGCAATCGCGTCTAAGCGCATCACGACATCCTGGCCTTCGCGCAGATTCGCGCGATCCAGCTCGCCCACTTTGGCCACCACTTCGAGCTCGGAGAGGTCGAGCACTTCGGCCACCGGGATGCCGGGTTGAATCTGGTCGCCCTCGCGGATGTCGGGCAACTGCATGCCGAACATCATCGCCGAACCGCGATTCTGCTTAATCGCCACCAGGCCGCTCATCGGGCTGAGTAGTTTGACCTGATTCAGACGGGCGCGCTCGCGGTTGAGTTCGAGCACTGATTTATTGCGCCGCTCCATCAGCACGGCGAGCTCGGCCTGCGCCTGCTCCTGCCGCGACTTGATGTCGCTTTCGAGCTGCTTCAAACGGCGCTTGGACTCGTCGAGCGTCAGCGTGTTCTTCTTGGCATCGATGGCGGAGAGCAACTCGTTGCGCTTCACTTCGAGGTCTGCGCGGCGGACCGAGTAACGGGCGCGCAACAGTTCGACCTGGTCCTGATTGTTCCGAATCGACAGGTCCGCACGGGATTTCTTTACCTGCTCGTCAATCTGATCGAGCTCGAGTTGCTTCTCTTCCAAACGCGATATGACTTCGGCGTCGTCGAATTCAACGACGAGGTCTTTTTCGCGCGCGAACGCGCCGAGGGCGGCCATCTTCGTCACCTGCACCGTGCCGAAAAGATTGGGCGCGGAGAGAGTGGCCGAGCGCACCGCCCGGAGTTCGCCGCGGGTGAAGCTGCGCACGACGACGTCGCCCTGGCGGACTTTCGTCGTCGGGATCGACGCCTGCCGCTGGGGCATGGCGTTAAAGAGTTGATAGCCGCCGTAGCCGACGCCGCCCAGCACCGCCAACGCAATGGCTACGCGAATGATGATCTTCTTCAACGGAGGCTCCTCAAAGTTTCTTGGCTTTCTTGGCCGCTTCCACCGGATTTTCGAGCGCCACCACGTCGCCCTCTTTCAGGCCGTTCACGACAATGATCTCTTTGTCGTTACGCGCGCCGACTTCCACGGGGACCAGCAGGAACTCCTGGCCGCGCTGGATGTAAACCGACGGCTTGCCCTTGCTCATCACACTGGCGCGAGCATCCATCAACAACAAATTCGGACGGCTCTCGATGACGATCTCGACCGACGCCGACATGCCGGGACGCAACCGCGCTTCTACGGTCTTGAGAGTGGCGCGGGCGGGAAAGGTCTTCTCGGTGGCGCCCATGCCGCGGAAATTCACCTGGGCGATGGGGCTGATCCAGTCCAGGGTGGCTTCGAACTCTTTTTCCGGGATGGCGTCGACGCGGACACGCACGGCCTGTCCGATTTCAAGCTTGCCGCGGTCCACTTCGTCGAGCTTCAGTTCCACCCGCATCTCGCTCAAGTCCGGAATTTCGGCGATGGCATTGCCGGTGGAGACGCGGTCGCCTTCCTTAAACGGCGGCGGCGACTGGCCCCAGGAACCGGGTGTGCGGTAGTTGGGCATCACGTTCACGATGCCGTCGTTCGGGGCGCGCAGCACCATCTTACTGAGGTAACCGCGGGCGCGTTCCATATCGCGCATGGTTTTATCCTTAGTCTGCTGCAAACGGTCGAGGTCAGCGCCTTGCGAGACGTCGTGCGCCTTCTTGGTGGTCTTCTGCTGGTTCAGTTCGCCTTCGAAGATGCCCACGTCGAGGCGGCTCTTGGCGCCTTCGATGGCGGACACTACTTCGGCTTTGCTGGCGTCGAGCTTGGCGCGTTCGAGGTTGAACTCAGAGGTCATCTGGTTCATCGCATCCATTTCGTCGACGATGCGGTGTGAGGCCTTCGTCTGCACAATCTGGCTGTCAGCGGTCCGCACGCTGGTCGACTTCTCGAGCAACTGCTGTTCCTGCGCCGCCGCATCGAATTCGACGACGACTTCGCCTTTGCGAATCGGGCGGCCGGATTCGGCCAGCTTCGTGATACGCAAGTCGGGCGCTTGCGGCGCCATGATCACTTCGGAGTGCGTGCTCTTAATCTCGCCGCGCGTGCGCACGGAGATGACGAACTCACCTTTACGCACCTTGCCCACCTGCACCTCAACGGGCGTCGTGGTGGCGCCATAGCGATAGGCCGCGTAGCCACCCACGCCGCTCAGGGCGAGCAAGACGGTCCACATGGCCATGCGCTTGCGGCGCGCTCCGGCCGTGTCGCCGAGGCGATGCTTGGGTCGAATATCCTTTGACATGCGTCAATTCCTCTTTCGAAAAAGTCAGGTCTTGCTAGGTTCCGGCGTTTGGATGGGCGGCTCCAGGGCCACCACTTCCCCCGGTTTCAGGCCGCTGCGCACCGCCGTCAGCACATAGTTGCCGGAGCCGATCTCCACTTCGCGGCGTACCCAGCCGGTGGTTTCGCGAACAAAGACGAAGCGCTTGCCTGCCGGTTGGTTGGTTTCATGGGCAGCCGTCAGAGCCGCAAGCGGCACCAACGCTGGCGCGTCTTCGCTCTCCAGGATCACGTCGGCGCTCACCGACAAGTCCGGAATCACGCGCGGATCCATGGCGTCCAGCTTCAGGCGGACGGGGATCTCTTTCATAAAGGTCGCCCGGAAGCCGCCCGCCTTGGTCACCGCGGCTACGGATACGACGTGGGCCGGCAGTTCCAGACCAGGGTAAGCGTCGAAGCGGACCTTGGCCTTGGCGTTGATCCGCATCCGCTCGGCGTCCACTTGGTTGACCGTGGCGTTGATGATCATCGAGCTGGTGTCTACCACTTGCATGAAAAGGAAGCCCGGCATCAGCGGATCACCCTCCTGCACGGGGCGGAATTCGCTGCCCGCAAAGGTCTGCTGCATGACCGTGATGCCGCCGATGGGCGACTTCACCAGCATGCGATCAGCGTTCGCCTGCGCGCGGCCGAGTTCGATTTGGGCTGCTTTCATGTCGAGTTCGGCATTCTTGATCTGCGCCGCTACCGACACTTCGACGAACTGCACTTCGGAGAGAAGCTGGTTATAGCGAGCCTTGGCTTCTTCGAGCGCCAGGCGTAGCCGTTCCGCTTCGATGTTCGAGCGCACGGGAATTGTTTTCACGTCGAGTTCGGCCTTCGCCAAATCGGACTTGGCGACTTCGATGGTTTGCGCGTGCTGTACGCGGTAGAGGTCGACCTCGGAGCGCAGCTTTTTCATGTTGGCTTCGTAAGTCAGGATGGAGGACTTGTAGTCGTCGAGGCGCAGCATCATGTACTGGCGGTCGAACTCCGCGACGGTTTGGTTGGGGGCCACGCGCGAACCGGGCTTGGCCAGATTTTGCAGGGTAAGGGTGAAGTCTCCGCCACCGCCGCCACGTCCACCGCCACCGCCCGGGGTGCCACCACCGCCGCCACCACCGCCGAAGCCGTTGTCGAGTTGGCCACCAGTTGAACCGAGGCTCGCTTCGCCAGTTTGGATACGTCCACCGCTAGAGCCTGCCGTAGAGCGGGCGCCTCCGCCACCGGTGCGGGAGGTCGCCGCCCTCATCGCGGAGCCGGAGCGTCCACCACCTCCGCCACCCGCCGAGGCCGAATCGCCGGTCGAAGACGGAGCCGCTGACCCGTCGCCTGCCGCCGCGCCGCCTCCAGCGCCGCCCGAACCACTGGACGCTACCGTAGAAGAGGACGAGCCACCGGATGAACTGCTGGCGCGTGCGCCGCCGCCTAAGGAGGGCAGGGAAACGCTGGCCAGGCTCGACGAACTGCCGCCGCGGCCACGGTCAGACCGGCCACCACGCAATTGGGGCGCAATTAAAGAGACAAATTTTTCGGCCGCCGTGACGCCCGTCAGGCGCATGGAGCGTTCCACCCGGCCGCCAGCGACGGTGTGTGTCCGGATCGCCGCGGCGGCGCGTTCGGCGTCGGCTTGTTGCGAGAGCTGCTTCTGCCACAACCACCAAGCGAGTCCGGCGACGACGACAAGTCCCAGAATAGTCAGGTATTTACCGGCGCCACCGCGTGGCGCGGGTTCGTGACGCGCGGGGGCCGCCGGGGGAGGCGGCAACGCACTAGGCGATGCGGGAACGGAAGGAAGCGGCTGCATATCTCTTCACCTTTTGTAGGAACCCGTGGCCGGGTTACGCCATTGTACCAACAGCGGTACCGATGTGATGACGACACAAAAGGCGTAAAGGTTAGCGGCTCTCGCTAGGGAAGCTGGTACTCCTTGCGTCTGATCGCTTTGGCGCCCGGCATCCGCTTCGCAGCGGCTGCGCTGAGTCCCACCTGCACTTTGCGGCGCTGGGGGCCGCGGGCGCTCGGCGGGTAATAGGGCGGGTAATAGACGTGTAGTGGGCTCGGATTCGCCTCAGGGCATCGGCGAATGGACTCCCCCCGGACTGCAACGACATCCACTCACCGCCTGCTTTTTCGAGCAGCGCCGGAACATTCGCGCCCTGGAGGAACGTTTGTTTCTCTGACACCTTCGCCGCTTCCCTGGTGGTCAAAAGGTAAGCAGTGGCGTCGGCCTCCCAGAGCGCGGCCAGGGTTTCGGCCTCCGATTTTCCCCGCATACCGCGCCCATCGCTCACCATGAGGATGGCTCGGCGACGGTCCTTGGCCACGGTCTGTCGCAGGTGGTTGGCGGCGGTGAAGATAGGGGTAAAGAGCACCGTGGCGGGTCTAAGATTGCCCCGGGCCACGCGGTCGATTTGGCGCGCGGCGGCCTCATGGTCTTGGGTGAGGTCGAGCTCGAGCCGCGTTCGGCCGGCGAAGGTATAAATCGCGACGCGGTCATCCGGGCGCAGGATCTGCAGGGCGGTGCGGGCTTGTCCGGCAAGCTGCTTCAGATGGACTCGCATGCTGTACGAAACGTCGAGGACCAAGGCTATGTCCAGCGGAAGTTCCTCCTGCGAGACACTCTCAGCCTGGATTTCTTGATCGTCTTCGACGACGCGGAAGTCGTTCGGACCCAGATTGGGAATCGGCAGACCGCGCGCGTCCGCGGTACGTACGGCGACACGCACCAGCTTCTTTTCAGCCCGGAATTCGGCTTCCTGGCCCAAGAGCAGCAGCGGCAGTAGGAGGCCGATTCCCACAGGAAATGGACTAGACGGAGACTCCGACCAGCGACGCGTACATCGCGCGCGCGGCGGCCACACCGGCTCCGGCAGGAGCCGCGTAGCCGTTCTCGCGGAGGGCTTCCTCAAGGGCAGGCAGGAGGAAGAGGACGTCGGGTTCGGTGGAGAGGACGCCCATCAGGCCGATGCGGAAGATTTTCCCGGCCAGGGGTCCGAAACCGCCGCCGATTTCGATACCGTACTTGGCCATGAGGTATTGACGCACCTTGAGGTCGTCGACGCCGGCCGGCACCTTCACCGTGTTCAGGGTCCACAGGCGGTCGGCCGCGTTGGCGACGTTCATTTCGAGGCCCATCGCGTCCATGGCGGCGACAAAGGCGAGGTGGTTGATGCGGTGGCGTTCGAAGCGTTGGGCGATTCCTTCGTCTTCGATGGTGGAGAGGGCCTCGCGCAGGGCATAGAACATGGAGATGGGTGCGGTGTGGTGATAGCGGTGCGCGCCGTCGAAGTACTCAGCGAGCAGCTTGAGGTCGAAGTACCAGGTGGCGGCCTGGCTGGTGCGGCTCTTCAGCCATTCCATCGCACGGGGCGAAACGGTGATGGGCGAGAGTCCGGGAGGGCAACTGAGTCCCTTTTGCGAGCAGCTATAGGCGATGTCGATGCCGTTTTTGTCGAGCTCGATCGGCATGGCGCCCAAGCTGGTGACACAGTCGGCGATGACCAGGGCGCCCACTTCGCGGGCCGCGGCGCAGATCGCCGACGGACGCTGATGGATGCCGGTGGACGTCTCCGCATGAACGAAGCCCACCACTTGCGGACGCTCGCGCAGAATGAATTCGCGCGCCTCGGCGTCGGTGTAAGCCTCGCCCCAGGCTTTGTCGAAACGCACGACCGTGGCCCCTTGACGGTGACCCATCTCGGCCATGCGATCGGCGAAGTAGCCGCTGGTGAAGACAACGAACTTCGAGCCGGGCTCGACGAAGTTCGCGATGCAGGTCTCCATACCACCGGAGCCGGTGGCGGAGATGGCCAGGGTGAAGTCGTTGGCCGTACCGTAAAGGCGTTTTAGGACTTCGCGCGCTTCCATGTTGATCTGGAAGAAGTAGGGGTCCAGGTGGCCGACGATGGGCTTCGCCATCGCGGCGTACACCCGGGGATCGACCTGCGAGGGGCCGGGGCCAAAAAGGAAGCGTTGGGGGGGGCTCAACTGGGAAATCGCCATTTGCCTAGTTTACCGTGCGGGTAGGGCTTATGGCTTTCCATCAAAAATACTAGTACGCGTATTACTAGGTCCCTGACCGTACCCAGGAACCGGACAGCCCATCGCGTGATCGATGGGTTACAGTATGCCTGTTGTGCTGGACTTCTCAGACAGCTCAGAAAAATTGTGTTGCCTGCGGTCTTGGACCTTCGGACGAACCCCGACCGTTAGGGAGGGGATCGCCTCGCGAGCCTCATGGGCCAGCAAGTTAAATAAAATCAAATACATGCAGGAATATGCCCGCAGACCAACATCCCCTCCCTTACGGTCGGGGTTCGTTGTGGGCACGTCGGCCGATTTTGTCTGAGCTTCTCACGCGGTGGGCTGTTTGGCGATGCCGGTAGGCATCCTTAACGAACCCCGACCGTTAGGGAGGGGATCGCTCCATCGGCCTCGAATCTTCGCCGAGCTTCCAGAAGATCAAGAGAATGCCGAGTTTACTGGGGTTTTCTGGAAAAACGATGAACCGCGCCCAGTGCGGGCAGCGCAATCCACCTCCCTTACGGTCGAGGTTCGCTAGGGGTCGGAAACCGCATCGGGACCCATTTTTTCTGAGCTTCTAAGCCTAACGCGATGGGCTCCGCGGGGTCACAGTATTGCCCGGATCTTATTTGTATCCTATTGATAATAAGGACGTTAGTCTACAATTTGCTCGTAAATGCGTTGGAGCTCGGCTTGCGAGTAATAGTCGATTTCGATACGGCCGCGATTCTCGGTGGTGGCGATAATGCGGACCCGAGTTCCGAGGACGCGCTCAAAGCTTTCCACGGCCGCGGCGACGTTGGGGTCCACCGGCACTTCCACGACAGGCTTTTCTTCGGGCGGCGTCTGCAGGTTCTGCACCATCTTCTCGACGGCGCGGACGCTCAAGCCAAGCTGCATCGCCTTCTGGGCCAGTTCGCGCTGCTTGTCCTGATCCTCAATGCCGAGCAAGGCCTTGGCTTGCCCCATGGTGAGGCGGGCCTCGGCGACGAGCTGCTGCAGGTCATCGGGCAGCTTAAGGAGGCGCAGGAAGTTGGTGATCGTAGCGCGTTCCTTGCCGGTGCGCTGGCCCACTTCTTCATGGCTCAGATTCAACTCGCGGACCAGGCGGGAGAAGGCGGTCGCGGTTTCGATCGGGTTGAGGTCAGCGCGCTGGATGTTTTCGATGAGGGCGATTTCGAGCACCTTATCGTCGGCGATCTCCTGCACCACCACTGGGACCTCGGCGAGGCCAGCCATCTTGGAAGCGCGCCAGCGGCGTTCGCCAGCGACCAATTCAAAGCCATCACCCTTACGACGCACGACTAGCGGTTGAATCACCCCGTTCGCCGTAATCGAGGCGGCCAGTTCGTTCAAGGCGACGAGGTCGAAGTGTTGGCGCGGCTGCGTCGGATTGGCTTCGATCTGGCTGATCGGCAGCATCATCAGACCGTTGCCCTCGGAGGCCATGGCGGTGGCGGCGCCAGCGCTAGCACCAGGGCTGGTGGCCCGGGCGCCGAAGAAAGAGTCGATGCCCCTACCGAGCCCCCGCCGATTGTCGAGCGGTTTGTTCATTGGACAATATCTCCTTTGCGAGTTTGATGTAGCTCTCCGTGCCCTTGTTGGACACGTCGTAGGCGAGGACGGGTTTGCCGTGGCTGGGAGCCTCGGCAAGACGGACGGTACGCGGGATGACGGTCTCGAAGACTTCCGTCGTAAAAAATTCTTTGAGGTTGGCAGCCACCTGACGGGTGAGGTTGTTTCGATCGTCGTACATGGTGAGCAGGACGCCCTCGATTTTGATCTGGTGGGCGAAGGCTTCCTTGATGCGGTCGACGGTGTCCATCAACTGGCTGATGCCTTCCAGGGCAAAGAACTCGCACTGGATGGGGATCAGCAGCGAGTCCGCGGCGAGGAGCGAGTTGAGGGTGAGCAGGTCGAGCGCCGGGGGGCAGTCGATCAGAATGAAGTCGTATTGGTCGCGGACCTGGTTCAGCGCGCGGCGCATCCGGAATTCGCGGTCCTCGACGTCGACCAGCTCGATGTTGGCGGCGACGAGGTTCTGGTCGGTGGGAAGCAGGAACAAGCCTTCGAAGTCGGTGGCACGCACGATCTGTGCTGTGGGCACCGCGCTGAGTAAAGCGTCGTAGGTGGTGTGGCGTAGACTGCGCTTGTCGATCCCGACGCCCGTCGTGGAATTTCCCTGGGGGTCCGCATCGACGAGGAGAATACGCAGGTCGTTGGCGGCGAGGGAAGCGGCGAGGTTGATCGCGGTAGTGGTTTTGCCGACACCGCCCTTTTGGTTGGCGATGGCTATGATGCGGGCCATGAAGAGTCAGGATAGCACGGCGGAAGTCAGAGTGGCTGATGTTCCACGTGGAACAGTACTCGTTCTCGGGCCCAGGGGATGGCTATGGGCGCTGACGAAACAAAGCCAATCTCATCGGCGACCAGTTCGGCCTCGGCGGCTGTCGTGATCAGCATCGCCGACTTCGCCAGCTTCGGCATCAGCGCCAGGATGTCGCGGTAGGGCATTCCCCGGGCAACCAGCATATCGAAGTGGTCGGGCAGGTTTGCCGCCTTCGAGGAGCGCACCTTGACGTTCGGCCAGCCGCGCGTCGAGTCCCGGAGGAAGAGCGCCTTGTCCAGATTGGACTCGACCAGATGTACGGTCACCCCGGGCAGCACTGCGGCCATGACGGCCCCAGGGAAACCGGCGCCGCTCCCGATGTCCGCGATGAGAGATGTTCCACGTGGAACATGACCCGCCGCGAAGATCCCCTCGCAGTAATGCCGCTCAACAGCCTCACCGGTATCCCGCACCGCCGTCTGGTCCATGCGCTGATTCCACCGGTCGAAGAGGTCATGGTGCCGCGCGAGTTTCGCCAGCGCCTTGTCCTCTACTTCCCAGATCCCCAACAGACGAGTCGCGACGAGCGCCCGGAAGTCTTCAATCCGCATGTAGCCCTCGCCGGCCCGCTAACGAACCCCGACCGTAAGGGAGGGGATAGCCTCCTAGACTCCCCTCAGGCGCGTCCCCTCCCTCACGGTCGGGGTTCGTTACGGGCACGTCTGCCCATATTCGGGGATCGCCAATTCCCGCCATTAGGCGTGACTCCGCAGACTCAGATACACGTCCAGCACCGCAATTGCCGCCGGAGTCACGCCCGGAATTCGACCCGCTTGCCCCAAAGTCTCCGGGCGAACCTGCTCCAGCTTCATCCGCACCTCCGTCGACAAGCCGGGAATCCCGCCAAAGTCGAAGCCCTCCGGAATCAGCCGTCCCCCCGATTCCTTCAGCCGCTCCATCTGCCGCTCCTGCTGCGCCAGGTAGCCCGAATACTTGATCTCGGTCTCGACCACGGTCAGCACGCCATGCACGGGCTCCTCACCCAGCATCGCCACGATCTCCCCGCGGAAGTCATCGATCCGAATCCCTTGCCGTTTGATCAAGACGGAGAGCCGTTCCCCGCTTCGCTTCGTTTCGCTCAGCCACTTCTCGATCCGCGCACGCTGCTCCTGCTTCTTCTCGAAGAGCGCCCAACGGTCGTCGCGTACCAGTCCCACCTCACGGCCCAGCGGCGTCAGCCGGTCATCGGCGTTATCGATCCGCAAGTGCAGGCGGAACTCGGCGCGCGAGGTGAACATGCGGTAGGGTTCATCGGCACCCTTGCTAATCAGGTCATCGACCAGAATCCCGGTGTAGCCCTCCGTGCGCGGCACCACCATCGCCGGACGCCCTTGCAGCTTCCGCGCCGCGTTAATCCCGGCGACGATGCCCTGGCAGGCGGCCTCTTCGTAGCCGGAGGTGCCGTTGATCTGCCCCGCCAGAAAGAGCCCTTCAATCTGCTTCAGCTCCAAACCGTGATTGAGCTCCCGGGCATCGATGGCGTCGTACTCAATGGCGTAGCCGGCGCGGATCATCTCCGCGTCTTCCAGCCCCTCGATCGAAGCCAGCATCCGCGCCTGGACGTCATAGGGCAAACTGGTCGACATGCCGTTGACGTAGACCTCATTCGTATCAAGCCCCTCGGGCTCCAGGAACAATTGGTGCTTGTCTTTGTCCGGGAACTTGACGATCTTATCTTCGATCGACGGACAATAGCGCGGCCCGATCCCCTCGATTCGCCCCGAGTACATCGCCGACCGGTGTACGTTCTCGGCAATCAGCCGGTGTACCTCCGTCGACGTGTAGGCAATGTGGCAGTGGATCTGCGGACGATCAATCTTCGCCGTCAGGAACGAAAACGGCGTTGGGACCGCGTCGCCGGGCTGGGCCTCAAAACGATCCCACTGGATCGTCCGCCCATCGAGGCGGGGCGGGGTACCGGTCTTGAGGCGGGTCCAGCGCAGACCGAGCGTCCGCAGTTGATTCCCCAGCATCACCGCCGGCGACTCACCATTCCGGCCACACTCGTACGTCTGCTCCCCAATGTGCGCCAAGCCATTCAGGAACGTCCCCGTCGTAATAATGACCGCGCCGCAAGCCAGCTCGCGCCCGTCATGCAGCCGGACCCCTGTCGCGCGGCGGCGCGAACCGTCCTCAATCAGCACCCCGCAAACCTCACCCTGCAGAATCCGCAAATCCGGCTCCTGCTCCAGCACGCCCTTCATGTGGACCCGGTACTGCTTCTTATCGCACTGCGCGCGGGGGGACCAGACGGCGGGACCGCGGGAGGTATTGAGCAGGCGGAACTGAATGCCCACGGCATCGGTCACTTCGCCCATCACGCCGCCCAATGCGTCCACCTCGCGCACCAGGTGACCCTTGGCAATCCCGCCAATGGCCGGGTTGCAGGACATCTGAGCAATCAGGTCGACGTTCATCGTCACCATGGCGGTGTTGAGCCCCATGCGCGCGCAAGCTCGCGCGGCCTCGCAGCCCGCGTGCCCGGAGCCCACCACGATAACGTCGTACCTACGTGCCATGTAAATTCCTCGTATCTAATTGATAATACAATACTTGTCAACCAGAACTCAATAGCGGCGGGCAAGTCCAATCGGTTGTTGTAATTAGCGGCTTCGTACCAGAACCAAAGTCTCTTGAATTGAACCCGTCCGGCCTTGATGGTTCAGAACCAGGGATATAGAATAACTCTACATGGACCTCGGCGACCTGATCTTCGTATTGCTATACATCTTCATCGCCTGGAAGCTCCTGGACGACAGCGGCTCCGGCGGCCACCGCAGCCGCATACCGAACCACTAGCGGGCCGGGATAACCGGAGAATTCGCCCCTCGATTGCACCGCCCGCTGGCGGCCCACCCTGTCAGTGATACATTCTCTGTTCGGCGCAAACGACCCGCTCACTATGTTCGCGGCTGCAAGTGAGCGGGTCAAAGTGGCTCGTTTCGTTGACCGTCAACCCCACCCCGGCGGCATGGTCTCCCTCGCCACTGGCTTATTCGACTGCGGGAGCATGCAGATCGTCACCGCCACACCCAACCCGCAAGCCCTAACCGTCACCGCACACCTCACCCTCGCCGCCCTCTTCGTCCCCATGGATGCCTTCCAAGTCCGCTATGTGTCGAACCTCAACCTGGCCCACTCGCTGATCAACCTCACCAACACCGGACCCGGCGCTATCTGCCCAAACGTCTACGCATTCTCCCCGACGAGCAAATGCTCTCCTACTGCTCCTGCCCCATCACCCCCAACGGCCTCGTCTCGCTCTCCGCCCAACGCGATCTGGTGAGCAACACGCTGACGCCCGCGGTCCCGACGTCGCTGGTGGTGAAGCTGCTGGCGACGGTACCCCTCAACAACAGTTGCACCGGCTCGGCGGCGGCGACAAACAAACAGCCCGCCGCGTCAGCGGTGGGTTACATTTGACGCCCCGGCTGCCGCATTATTCCGCAAATGGGCTTTATCGCCCCATTTCTCACAGCACAATCCACAAGCTAAACCGCTCAGAAGACATCATCGAGCGGCTGAGTCCACAGGCGTCTCCGAAGGCAACCGGGCCCTTCTGTGACTCTTGCCTCCACCAGCGCCCTTTCGCTTCCGCTTCGATGGGGGCTTTCCACAGTGTGACAATTCCCTAACTCCATCGAGCCACGTCTCTTCGCCCGTTATCCACAAATCCACAGGACCGATGTCTTCTGTCTTCTTCTATTGAATCTATCTTTATAAAACAAAGAAGAACCATAAGAAGAGGTCGCGCGATTCGTAGCGAGAGCGATACACTGATAGCTCACAACCGGAATACCGAAGGAGCTAGCGGATGGAGTTTACCGTCAACAAAGCCGACCTCGTACGCGAGCTCGGATTAAGCCAAGGCGTGGTGGAGAAAAAGACCACCATTCCCATTCTCTCGAATGTGCTGCTGGTGGCGGACGAAAACGGACTGACGGTAACGGCCACCGACCTCGAACTCGGCATCCGTTCCACCTGCCCCGCGCGCGTGAAGACCGCCGGAGCCGGCACCATTCCGGCGAAGCGCTTGCTCGACTATGTGCGCCTGTTGCCCGACGCCGACGTGACGATCAAGTTCATGGAGAACCAGTGGGCGAACCTCACCTGCGGGCGCTCCAAGACGCGCATCGCGGGCATGTCGCGCGAGAGCTATCCGCAACTGCCTCCGACGCCGGAGCCGATCGTCGATCTACCGGCCGCGCTGCTGGCCTCCATGATCACGCGCACGATTTTCGCGATTTCGAACGAAGAGAGCCGCTTCACCCTGAACGGCGCCCAATTGATCCTGAAGCCCGAAAGCGTCACCATGGTCGCGACCGACGGCCATCGCCTGGCCTTAGTGGAAGAGAAGACCTCTTTGGAGGGCATCGAAGGGGTCTACAAGGCGCTGCTGCCTAAGAAGGCGATGACCGAGATCCTCAAGCTCGCCAGCGACGCTGGAGCCGAAGGCAAGATCACCTTCTCCGGCGATGACAACCACCTGTTCTTCCGCTTCGGCAGCCGCCTGTTGATCTCGCGCAAGCTCTCCGGCAACTTCCCGGACTTCGAACGCGTGTTGCCCAAGGACCATGCCTTCGCCGTGAACATGGCCAAGGACGAACTGAAGGCGACCATCGAGCGCGTCGCTCAGTTTTCAGACGACCGTTCGCGCGCCATCCGCCTGCAGGTGTCGCCGGGCGAGGTAAAGATCTACTCGTCGCTGTCGGAGACGGGTGAGAGCGAGGAGTCGATTCCGGTAGATTATGCGGGTCCGCTGGTGGAGATCGGCTTCAACGCCTCCTACATGATCGAATTCCTCCGCGCCCTGCCGACCCCCGAGGCGAAGTTCCTCTTCAAGGACGGGCAGAGCGCGGGAGAAATGCAGCCAGGCGAGGAGAGCGAAAAACTCACCTACCGCTATGTCGTCATGCCGATGCGGATCTGAGTTCGGAGGAACACGCCACGCGCGCCACCCCAGTGTCATAATGACCTGCATATGCGCCTCGTAGTCTTGCTCTTGCTGGCCACCAGCCTCCCAGCCGCCAGTCCGTTGGTTGGCCGTTGGAATTTCAATATGCCCAACGGCCGGGCTACCTGGCTGGGGATCACCGAAAAGTCCGGCGCGCTGGAGGTTTGGTATCAGCCCACCGGTGGCAACGTCTACCAGGTGAACGACGTCAAGGCCGACGGCGCCCACCTCACGCTGACCCTCGGCAAACCCACCGACAAAGCGCCGCGCACGGTGCTGGAACTCGACGTCCAGGGTGACCGTATTACCGGCAAGCAGACGCGCGGCTCGTCGTCGCAAGATCTCACCGGCACCCGCGCTCCCGCGTTAAAGCGTCCGATGCCCAAGGCCTGGGCCACTCCCGTGGCGCTCTTCAACGGCCGTGATCTCTCCGGCTGGGAACCATTGGGCAAAGTCGCCAGCCACTGGACGGTGGAAGAGGGTTTCCTCCTCAATAAAGAAAAAGGCGCCAACCTGCGCACCAAGGATAGCTTTCAGGACTTCAAGCTCCACTTCGAAGTGAACGGCCCGGACCACGCCAATAGCGGCTTCTACCTGCGCGGCCGTTACGAGGTCCAACTCGAGTACGAGCCGCTGAAGAGCAATCCGCCCGAGCGCCGCCTGGGTTCTATCTACGGACGCATCGCCCCCAAGGGCGACCTGCCTCGCACCCCCGGCACCTGGGAGGTCTTCGACGTCACGCTGGTGGGCCGCACCCTCACCGTGGTCCGCAACGGCGTTACGACCATTGACCGGCAGGAGATCGAAGGCATCACCGGCGGCGCGCTCGACGCCAACGAAGCCGAGCCCGGCCCTTTCTACATTCAGGGGGACCACACCGGTGGCCTGAAGTTCCGCAACATCACGGTCTCCGTGCCGAAGCCGTAACCCATGCGGCGAATCCTTTGGTTGACCGCCGGCTTACTTCAGGCCCAGGTAGACATAGCCGGAATCAATACCTGGCGCCAGACTCATGAGCGCGAAATTTTGCGCGAATATATTCCGCTGCTCGAAATTCCGAACCGCGCTCCGGACCTCGCCAATATTCGCCGCAACGCCGGCTACGTTCTCGCCATGCTGACGCGCCGCGGCGTCGCCTCCCAGTTACTCGAAATCGACGGCGTGCCGCCCGTCGTCTACGGCGAAATTCCCACGCCCGGCGCCAAGCGCACGCTGATCTTCTACGCCCACTACGACGGCCAACCCGTGGACCCCAAGGAGTGGACTTCGCCACCCTGGAAAGCCGTCCTACGCAATCCGCAAGGCCAGGAAGTAAGTGCGGATACCGCCCAACTCGACCCCGAAATGCGGGTCTACGCCCGCTCCGCCTCGGACGACAAAGCGCCCATCATGGCGTTGATGGCCTCGCTCGACGCCATGAAGTCGCTCGGCATCGCGCATAAGGCCAATATCAAATTCTTTTTCGAAGGCGAAGAAGAAGCAGGATCACTGCACCTGGAACAATTCGTCCAAAAATATAAGCACTTACTCGCCGGCGACGTCTGGCTGATCTGCGACGGCCCTGTGCATCAGAATCGCGCGCCGTCGCTCTATTTCGGAGTCCGTGGCGTGACGACGCTGGATGTTACCGTCTATGGCCCCAAGCGCGAGTTGCACAGCGGCCACTACGGAAATTGGGCGCCAAATCCCGCCAT
The DNA here is from genome assembly GCA_019752335.1 of Bryobacteraceae bacterium. Classification (GTDB taxonomy): domain Bacteria; phylum Acidobacteriota; class Terriglobia; order Bryobacterales; family Bryobacteraceae; genus JALHNI01. Next base: position 119,721 of record JAIEMJ010000024.1, on the reverse strand, counting down.
GATGCTCTCCCGCTTACTCGCCACCATGACCGATGGCGAAGGCAAGGTTCTGGTCGCCGGCTTCTACGACGACACCACGCCGATGACCGCCGCCGAGCGCAAGGCCCTGCTGGCCGTCCCCGGCGTTGACGAAGCGCTGAAGGAAGAGCTCGGCCTGGTGAACACCGATGGCAACAACGCCCGCCTGGTCGAACGCCTCATGCTGCCCAGCCTGAACATTCGCGGCCTGGAAAGCGCGGGCACCGGCGCCAACGCCCGCAACGTCGTACCGGCCAAGGCTGTCGCCTCGCTCGACTTACGGCTGGTGAAGGGCAATGACCATCGCCGGCAAGCCGAAAAAGTAAAAGCGCACATTCGCCAGCAAGGTTATTACGTCATCGCGCAGGACCCCACCGATGAAGAACGCCGTAAGTACTCGAAGATCGCCAAAGTAACTTCGCGCGAAGGTTACAACGCCGTCCGCACCAGCATGGACTTACCCATTGCCCGCGAAGTAATTCAGACGCTCAAGCGCACGTACCCGGACCTGGTCCTGGTGCCCGGCCTGGGCGGCAGTGTTCCCCTGTGGGTCTTTGAGAAAGAATTGCGCACACCGCTCATCGGCGTGCCGATCGTGAATCACGACAACAACCAACACAGCGCCAACGAAAATCTGCGCCTGGCCAATCTCTGGCAAGGCATCGTCACGCTCACTACTCTATTGGCGATGCCGTAGTGGACCTGCCTTCCCACCTGAAACCAAATCCACCGAGTAGCCCATCGCGTCAGCGATGGGGCACGTTTACGAATTATGCCATTTTTGCTGGGTTTTTCGGAGGAAATCGGCTACGGTGCCCCACCTCTTACGAGGTGGGCTAGTGGTTCATTGCACACATTCAGGCGCTGGGTCTCCCGCCGACTACACTGGAATCGTGACCCTCCGCTTCCTCGCCATTCTCCTCCTCCCCCTGCTCGCCCCCGCCGCCGAGATCCGCGCCGGCCACTCGCACAAAGGCGAACCCTTTGACTCGGGCCCCCGCACCAAGCCCGCCGTCCTCACCGGCATCGGCGCCACGCATTTCCCCATCACCCATCGCAACCCCGAAGTGCAAAAGTGGTTCAACCAGGGCAATACCCTGCTGCACTCCTTCTCCGACTTTGAGGCCGAACGCTCCTTCCGCTGGTGCCTGAAGCTCGAGCCCGATAACGCCATGTGCTACTGGGGGCTCGCCCGCGCCGCCGGCGACGAGCGCAGCGAAGCCTTTATCCTCGAAGCCGCCAAGCGCAAAGCCAGCGTCAGCGAACGCGAACGCCTCTACATCGACGCCCTCGTCGCGCGCGACCACACCGACCGTCTGCGCGACCGCGGCGACGACTACACCGAGCGCAACAAAGAGTACAAGAAGATCCTCGAAACCCTCTGCCTCAAGTACCCCGAGGACGACGAAGCCCGGCTCCTGCTGGCCATGGCCAACATGGGCGACGCCCGCTACGGCACCGAACTCGTCCTGCGCGAAGTACAAGCCCGCCAACCCAGCCATCCCGGCGTGCATCACTACCGCATCCACAACTGGAATTACCATGAGCCCGAAGCCGCGCTCGACAGTTGCGCCCGCTACGGCTCCATCGCCCCCGGCCTCGGCCACGCCCTCCACATGCCCGGCCACATCTATGCCCAAGTCGGCATGTGGCAGGAGGCGGCCATCGCCATGGACTCCGCCACCCGCGTCGAAGTCAAAAACATGCACGCCCAGCAGGTGTTCCCCTTCAACTACTGGAACTGGGGCCACAACCGGCACTACCTCAACTACATTCAGGAGCAACTCGGCCAGCCCGAAGCCGCCATCGCCGGCGCCCGCGAACTCATCCGCGCCCCGCAGGACCCCAACTCCAACGGCGACGCCCCGTTTAGCCCGCATTCGCAAGGCATCCGCTCGCTCGCCCGGTCGCTGGTGAAGTACGAACGCTGGACCGATCTGCTCGACGCCAAGACGATTCCCTGGCGCGAGATTCCCGCCGACAAGCTCTTAAAGGCTTATGTCGAGGCCCGAGCGCACTTCGCCCTCGGCAATCGTGACGACGCCGAGAAGGCCATGAAGGAGCTCGCCAAGCTCGACAAGGAGAAAGCCGTCGAGGACCTCTACCGCATCATGACGCTCGACCTCAAGGCCCGCCTCGCGCTGTCGAAAGGCGAGACGCTCCTGGGCCTGGGCCTGCTCAGCGAGGCCGCCGACAAGCAGTACGAGGCGCAAAAAGGCGACAACGATCCGCCCGCCTATCCCGAGGTCCTCTTCAATGCGCTCGGGCGCGCCTATCTCGAAAACGGCAGTAAGGACCTCGCCATTCGCGCCTTCCAGAAGGCCCTTACCTTGACGCGCAATGATCGCTTCGCCCTGGCGGGCCTCGAAAAAGCCGGCCAAATCACCGCGCCGCATTTCCCCCGTCCGCAACGCCCCTACGACACGGCTTCACTCGCGAGCTTCGGCCCCGATCACTGGACGCCCTTCCTGGCCCCCGCGCTCGACGCGCAGGATGTGGACGGCAAAGCGCGGTCGCTCACGGCGCAAAAGGGGCGCAACACGATCCTGGTCTTCTACCTCGGCCGCGAGTGCCTGCATTGCCTGAAGCAACTCCGCGACCTGCGCGCCAAAGCGGGCGAATGGAAGGAACTCGACACCGACGTCTTCGCCGTCAGCCCCAACGCCGCCGCCGCCAACAAAGCCCTGCTCGGCGACGAAGCCTACCAGGGCATCCACTTCCTCTCGGACCCCACCCGCGCCAACGCCAAGCGCTTCCTCGCCTACGACGACTTCGAGGAGATGGAGATTCACGCCACAATCCTGATCGACAAGCAAGGCCAGGTCCGCTGGTCCCGCCTGGGCGGCGCCCCCTTCGCCGACTTCGATTTCCTGAAGAAAGAGCTAGCCCGGATGAACGAGAACCCTGGCTTATAACTCGTGATCGGGTCGGGTGACCGGGAGGTAAGGCCCGGTGACCCGACCACACCACCGGACGTGCGGTTTTCCGCATCCGGCGGTTGGAGCCAGCGGCGTTACCAGCCTTCTTCCTTACTACGGCCTCGGCTGACTTCTCCCCGGAGAGATCTCCCCGGGTAAGGCGCAGAATCTTTCCCCACGTGCCGTCCGGCTCTACCCTGCGCGGACTGGATGACTTTTGGGCTTCGCTGTTGGCTGCCAGTTCGCCTCCCGCACTACTGCCTCGCTGCCGGTTCGTGTTCCTACGGTCGTGAGTTTGCTCCGCGCTTCTTTCAGCTTCACCTCACGGCTACGTCTTGCGCTTCGCTACGGTTGCCGTCATCGGCCCCGATAGTCTCCTGTCATCCAACGAAATTCTGCCCATGCTGCGCACACAGCCCATCGCGTGAGCGATGGGGCACGTTCCGCCACTTTCCCGCGAAAACCCCGGCAAAACAAGCATATTCTGATTCCGTTGCCCGACCGCTTGACGCGCTGGGCTTTCCCGGCCTTGACCAAAGAGCAGCTTTCCCAGTTTCGACGCACGCCGAAGGTGCTGGGTCGCCGCACGCCTCGATCGGGATGTCTACGATTGGCTTCTTCGATACGGCAAGGGCTACTCGACGCGCATCAATGGAATTCTGCGCACCGTATGGAGCGAGCACGGTGAATTGGGCGCCTACCCAAAGCGTCCGATTTCCCCCATCCGCGCCTGCGTCGCTCGCACGTAGGCCTCGGGGTGCAGCAGAATCTGCGTCCCGCGGACCCCGGCCGATATCGACATCACCTCCCACAGTTGCGCCGTCTCGTCGAGATACACCGGGTAGTCCTTCTTCGCGCCCAGCGCCGTGACGCCGCCACGGATGTAGCCCGTCAGCGGGTGCACTTCTTTCAGCGGCGCCAACTCCATCTTGCGGTCGCCACTGAGCTTGGCGAGCGCCTTCAGATCGAGCTCCATATTGCCGGGGATGACGGCGAAGCAGAAACCCTCGCGATCGCCCCGCACCAGCAACGTCTTAAAGACCTGCTCCGGCGGCAAGCCCACCTTGCCCGCCACGGTGATCGCATCCAGGTGCTCTTCGTCCACCTCGTAAGAACGCAACTCATGCGAAATGCCCATCGTTTCGAGCAAACGGACGGCGTTCGTCTTCATTCTGCCAGCTTAGTGCAAATTTCTTGCGGCGGATCCAGGCCGACCTTCGAACTCCTCGATATGACTTGGCGCCGCAACCTTGTACTCGGCTTCGCCGTTAGTTTGGCGGGTATCGCCCTTGGCGTCCGCGCCCTGGAGCGTATGATGACTTACCGGCCTCCCGCCCAGGCTGATCCGCCGCCGCCGCCCCCGGACGCCCAAGAGAAGTGGATCCCCTTCGGCGACCGCCGCCTCCATGCCTGGTACTTCGCCGCTCCCACGCCCAGTGGAGTCATTCTCTATAGCCACGGCAATGGTGGCAGCGTCGCCGGACTCGCCGCCTTGGCCCGGCAAGTGAACGCGCAGGGCTTCAACATCGTGCTCTGGGACTATCCCGGCTACGGCCGCACCGGCGGCGCCTTACCCGCGAATGAAGCCGAACTCTTCGCCAGCGGCGCCGCCGTCTACGACTACTTCGCCGCGCGCGAACCGCTCTACGTTTGGGGGCAAAGCCTCGGCTCCACCGTCTCCGCCGACCTCTGCACCCGCCGCCCCTGCCGCGCCCTGGTTATGGAAAGTGGCCTCAGTTCCGCGCGCCGCTACGCCGAAACGCGCGTCCCCTGGATTCCCACGTTCCTGCACGTCTTCGCGGCGAACCAATTCGCCTCCGCCGAAAAACTGGCCCACGTGAAATGCCCCACCCTGATCGCGCACGGAACCGCCGACCGCACCATCGACTATACCCACGCCCAGGAACTCTACGCCGCCTCGCAAGGCAACCCGAAGCGCCTGCTCACTATTCCGAGCGGCAGCCACTGGCTACCTGGCGAACCCCAGTTCGTGCCGGAAGTCGCGCGTTTCTTGCGTTCGTCGACACGCTAGCTGTGTTGCAGTTTTCTATACAACTCTGTATCGTGACCGTGTATGGAACACCCACCAACCGTTTCCAGCAATATCCGCGCCAAGGCTCGCCAACGCGCCGAAGACTTTCTGCTCGATCAAGCCTACTTCCCCGTCAGCAAAACCGTCTTTGCCCAGTTCCAAACTCTGCTCGAACGGCCCCTGCCGCCGACGGACCGGCTACGCCGCCTGCTCAAAACCACGGCCCCCTGGGAGCGATGAAGCCCCGGCGCCGCTCGACGCGAGCCATGCGTGTGAGGACTTTGGCTGCGGCGGAAGTTAATCCGCGTAGGACCGGCCTCCCGGCTGGTCCAGCGTTTTTCAGCAGCCTCCTTGGCTAGAACTCCGACGCCTAAACCATATACATCCCGCCGTTGATCTCAATCGTCTGGCCCTGAATGTAGCGCGCGGCCGGCGAACAGAGAAAGTGGATCACGTCCGAAACGTCTTCATTCGTGCTCAGCCGTCCCGCCGGCGTTTGCGCGATCACCGAATCGAGAATCTGGCGGTTCGAGAAGACCTCGTGGAAATGATTGTCCACCGTCCCCGGACTCACCGCATTCACGCGAATACCCTGCGGCGCCAACTCCTTCGCCAACCCCTTCGTGATCGCGGCCACCGCGGCCTTCGCCGCCGAATACACCGTCGCGCCCGGACCTCCGCCGTTGCGCGCGGCGATGGAACTTACATTGATCACAATTCCGGTTTTGCGCTCAATCATCCCCGGCGCGACCTTTTGCGTAATGAAGTAAACGCTCTTCACGTTCAGGTTCATCACTTCGTCGAATAACTCCGGCGTATATTCGAGTAACTTCGCGCGCTTCACTAGGGAGCCCGCATTGTTGACGAGAATATCCCAGTCCGGCTTCAAGCCGGCGCAAAAGCTGTCGATCCCCGCCACCGTGGCTAAGTTGGCTTGCGCCAAAGTCACCTGGGCGCCCAAAGCTTCCAGCGACGCCTTCACGGCCGCCGCGCCTTCCGGGTAAGAATTATATTGCAGCAGAAAGCGGCGCACACCGGACTGCGCCAATACCAGCGCGCTCGCGGCGCCGATCCCACGGGAGGCGCCCGTAATCAGCGCGCTCTTGAATTCCAATTCACTCATGCATTCTCCTTCCGGCGTCGTTTCACGCCGGGCTTAATCGTAACTTGGCCCGTTGCCCAACGGGCTAGGGCAAATTCGCGGACATAACCAGCCGTGGCATTGGATAACTCCACGTGTACCGCGCCGCTGGCGTCGCAAATAAATCGTTCGTGAATCTCCTGGCCCTGGGCGATTTCGCTGTAAGTGACCGGAGTATTCGCTAAGTCACTTACTTTCGCCAAGGCCGGATCGAAAGGGAAATAGATCTCGTCCCAAAAAGCGAGGTCGCCGGCGGGTTCACCATCCCGCGTCACGTCGGCCGCTTCCAGATACCGGAAGTGGCCAATGTTGTGGACGGGATAGTAGCGCCGCTCCCGCACCAGCGCCGGCTGCTTCGCCAGCGGCAGCACCGTCCCACGTTCGAAGATCACATCCAGCCACGCGCGACGGCCATGGTCCGCTTCACGCCACACGCCGAACGCGCGGCCGAACCGCTCCCGGACCACCGCCCCCGGCTGTTCATCCGCGTGAATCGCGAGCCCAATCGCCGTCGCCGCGCGCGTGTAAGTGGACCGCTTTACTGACCGGCCAAAGCTCTCCCGCAACATCCGCGACACCAGCGGCAACTCGCTGCCCCCACCCGTCACGTATAGCGCGTCGATGCTGCCTGCCGGCCCCAGCGCCTTCACCAGACCCTCCACCACTTCGATGGAGCGCTCAATGCGCGGCCGCGCCACGCTCTCAAACTGCGCCACCGTCACATTCACGCCGCCCCAACCCGGCCGCACGCTTTCGAGATCCACACTCACCCGCTTCGTCGTCGGCTTGATGGACTCCTTGCGCTCCCGGCACTCTTCCAGAAAGCGGTAATTCTCCGCCGCGGTGAGCAACTGACGGCGGTCCTCGTCCAAAGCAAATTCGGCGATCATCTCGTCGAAGTCGTCGCCGCCGAAGTGCGGCAAGCCAGCGGTCGCCACCACGACGTTCTCCTTCTCACCAGTCCGCAGAATGGACGCGTCGAACGTACCGCCGCCCAGGTCATAAACCAGCAGCGTCTCTTCCGCCGCGGACGTCTTCCCCTGCCGGTGGCGATGCGCAAACTCGACGCTCGCCGCCGATGGCTCATTCAACATGCCCAACACATGAAAGCCCCCGCGCCGGAAAGCTTCGGTCGTCAGGTAGCGCTGATTCGAGTTCGCATTGGCGGGCACACCGAGCATCGCTTCCAGCGGTTCACCAGGCTTCAGACCGGCGTTCGAGCGCTCCCGCAAAGCCGCCGCTAGGCTCTTCGCCAGGCCCGTCAGCACGTCCAGTAGCCGCACCGGCTGGCCCGCGGCGTCGATTTCGCTATGCGGACCCGCGCCGTGCAGTTCGCGCTTCAAGGACCGCACCAGCGTCCAGGCGGGGTCGCCCTGATGTCCCAGCGCGTCCCAACCGTAGTGAATTGTCTTCGGGCCAAAGGCGATGGTGGGCGGATACCAGTCGCGCGTTTCGTCACCGGCGTCAAACGAGACGACCGGATAATTGCCGCGGTCAGCGGCGGCCACCACAATGCGCGTGGTTCCGAAATCGATCCCCAGTTTCATGGCTCTCTCTATTCGAGCACTAAATCGGGTCCCCGGCTTAAACTGGTAGTTTGAACTTCGCCGAGTTTCTCACTACTTCGCGCTTCACCACGCTCTCCGCGGCCCTGGCCGTGCTCACGGCGATGATCACCCCCGCCCTCCTGATCTCCGCCACCGGCACCTTCATCCTCTCCACCTCCAACCGGCTGGGCCGCTGCGTAGACCGTATGCGCGGCATCATGGCCATCCTCGAAGAAGACAGCGCCCACCTCTCCGAGGAACGCAAAAGCTTCCTGCTCTCGCAAATCGACATGATGACCAAACGCTCCCGCGTGCTCGCGCGCGTCCTGGTCTATCTCTACTTCGCTTCCGGCATGTTCATGGCCACCAGCGTCTCCATCGCCGTGGCCAGCGTCGCGATGTCGCATTGGAGCTGGCTCCCGCTGGTGCTCGGCATCACCGGCGCCCTCTTTCAATTCGTGGCCAGCCTGATGCTCATCGGCGAAGCGCGGCTCTCCCGCGCAGGTCTGGAGGAAGAGGCCAAGTATATGGTCCGCCTGGCCAAACGCGAGCTAGGCCCCGGGCCGGAGTAAGAAGCTCACCGTCATCTCGTCCTTCGTGCCGATCGCCCCCAGCAAGGCGCCCGCGGGCTTCAGCTTGAAGTCGCTCAGCTTCACCGCTGCCTTGCCCTCGCAAACTCCGCCCTTCTCCGTCACCATCACCAGTACCGGCTTCGTCACGTCACGAATCGTCAGGTTGCCCCTCACCTCGTAAACGCCGTTGCCGCGCGCGCTGATGCCCGTGGAAGCGAACTTCAGCAGCGGATACTTGGCCGAATCCATCATCTTCATCTGCGCGTAGTCGGCGATTTTCTTCGCGTCACTGGCGCTCACCCAGTCGTCCTTCAGAATGGCGCTGCGCGCTTCGATCTCGAGTTGAATGGAAGATTTCTCCGGCGCGGCGGGGTCCAGTTGCAACGTGCCGCTGTAGCGCTCAAACAGAAACAGGTGCTTCTTTCCGCTCAGCAGGCCGGTCTTCTCCACCTCCAGCGCGAAGCGATTGCCCGCCGCCGGAGCGACGCGGAGTTGCCGCAAGTCGGCCGCCCCTAACGACGAAGCCAGTAAACAGTACACTAAAGCGTTGCGCATCGGAATCCATACCTCCTCGGCGGGCGCCCTTGAGAACTCCGCCTTAGAGGCGATGAGGCTCGGGGCGAACACGTTTCAAATTTTTTCCGCCTCGCCCCGCATGTGGCGCGCCGGATCCGTCTCTCCCGCGTCGGCCGCCGCCCTGCGGCGCCTCCGCGAAGCCAATGACCTCTACCCTCTCGTCATCCACGATAGCTACCTCATCAACCTGGGCTCGCCGGACCCGGTGATCCGGCCCAAGTCCATCGCCGCCTTTCGCGGCGAGATCGAACGCGCTTTGGCCATCGGCGCCGAGTATCTGGTCTTTCATCCCGGCAGCGGCAAGGATCATTCCCGCGAAGCCGCGATTGCGGCCGTCGCTGCCGGCCTCAGCGAAGCCGCCCGCGGACTCTCTGGCTCTCTGAAGCTCCTCATCGAGAACACGGCCGGCCAAGGCTCAGTGCTCGGGAGTACACTGGAAGAACTGGCGGAAATCCGAAATCAGGCGCAAGCCGGGCTCGACTTTGAGCTCGGTTATTGTCTCGACACCTGCCATAGCTTCGCCGCTGGTTACGACGTGGCGAGCGAAACAGGGCTCGAGCTTTTCCTTCAAGGGGCGGAAGCCATCTTGGGGCTGGAGCGCGTGGCCGTGATTCACGCCAACGATTCGAAGGGTGGTTTGGGCTCGCATCTTGACCGCCACGAACACATTGGCGAAGGCCTGATCGGGAAAGATGCTTTTGCGCGCTTGCTGTGGCATCCGCAAATGCAAACCAAGGCCTTCATTTTAGAGACGCCAGTTGATGACGAGGGCGACCAGAGCCGCGATCTCAACACGCTGAAAGAACTATGCCGGAAAAGTCCTACAGTCCGCAAGACATCGAAGTAAAGTGGCAGTCGCGCTGGGACGCGTCGCCGGAGCTTTATCGCGCCGACACCGGCGCCGACCGTCCCAAGTATTACGTCCTCGAGATGTTGCCTTATCCGAGCGGCAAGCTGCACATGGGCCATGTGCGCAATTACTCCATCGGCGACGCGCTGGCGCGCTATATGTGGATGCGCGGCTACGACGTGCTGCATCCCATGGGCTGGGATTCCTTCGGCATGCCCGCCGAAAATGCCGCCCTCAAATTCAAGAAGCCCCCCGCCGAGTGGACCTTCTCGAACATCGCCGCCATGCGCTCCCAAATGAAGCGCATGGGCTTCAGCTACGACTGGGAACGCGAAATCGCCACCTGCACCCCGGAATACTATCGCTGGAACCAGTGGTTCTTCCTGAAGATGTTCGAGCGTGGCCTGGTGTACCGCAAGCAGAGCAAAGTCAACTGGTGCCCCGAATGCGCCACCGTCCTGGCCAATGAGCAAGTGGTGGACGGCTGCTGCTGGCGGCATGAGACCACCAAGGTGCTCTTGAAAGAGCTCGAGCAGTGGTTCTGCAAAACCACCGCTTACTCCGACGAGCTACTCGACGACATGAAGCAGATCGAAGCCGGCTGGCCCGAGCGCGTCCTGACGATGCAGAAAAACTGGATCGGCCGCTCCGTCGGCTCTGAAGTCGACTTCGGCTTCGGAGAGCAGAAGATCCGCGTCTTTACGACGCGGGTCGACACCATCTACGGCGCCACCTGCGTCATCCTCGCGCCCGAGCATCCGCTCAGCGCCTCCATCGTCGCCGATCAAGCCCAACTCAAGGCGATGATCGATGAGCAAGCTCGCAAGGATCCGGCCGACGTCGAAAAGAATGGCTTCTTCACCGGCCACTACGCGACGAATCCCTTCAGCGGCGCGCAGGTGCCCATCTGGGTGGGCAACTTCGTCCTGATGGGCTACGGCACCGGCGCCATCATGGCCGTGCCCGCGCACGACGAACGCGACTTCGAATTCTGCACGAAGTACGGCATCCCCATTCGCGCCGTGGTGCGGCCAGTGGATGGCACGCTGCCCGATCCCGTCACCGAACCCTTCGGCGACTACGGCATCGTCGAAAATTCGGGCGAATTCACCGGTTTGCCTTCCGCCGAAGCGCGAACCAAAATGAATGCCTTCGCCGAGGCGAAGGGCTTCGGCAACGCCGCCATCACCTATCGCCTGAAGGACTGGGGCATCTCCCGTCAACGCTATTGGGGCACGCCGATCCCCATGGTCCACTGCCCCTCCTGCGGACTGGTCCCCGTGCCTTATGAGCAGTTACCCGTGGTGCTGCCGCTCGACGTCGACATCACTGGCGCCGGCGAATCGCCGCTCAAACGTGTGCCTTCTTTCGTCAACGTCGCTTGCCCGAAGTGCGGCGCGGCCGCGCAGCGCGAAACCGATACGATGGATACCTTCGTCGATTCGAGTTGGTACTTCTATCGCTATACCGATCCGCAAAACACCGAGGCTCCGTTTGACCCGGCCAAGGTCGCCCAGTGGTTCCCCATCAGCCAGTACATCGGCGGTGTGGAACACGCCATTCTACATCTGATTTACTCGCGCTTCTGGACCAAGATGATGCGCGACATCGGTTTAATTACCAATAACGAGCCCGTGCGGAATCTATTCACGCAAGGCATGGTGATTAAAGACGGCACCAAGATGTCGAAGAGCGTCGGCAACGTCGTTGACCCGGACGAGATGATCGCCAAATTCGGCGCCGACACCTGCCGCATGTACATTCTCTTCGCCGCCCCGCCGGAACGCGATCTCGATTGGCGCGAGAGCAGCGTGGAGGGCTTGCATCGCTTTATCGCCCGCGTCTATCGCTTTGTCACGCGCAATGTGGAACGCACCGGAGGCGACGTTACCGAGGCTGACCGGCAGGCGCTACGCAAGTTACACCAGACGCTCGCCAAGATCACCCAGGACTTTGACTCGCGCTGGCACTTCAATACCTCCATCGCCGGTTTGATGGAGCTTACCAACGAGCTCTACTTACTCGAAAGCACGATGTCCGGCACGGCCATGCAACAGGTGCTGCCGATGTTAGTGCAGATGCTGGCGCCGTTCGCTCCGTATACCTGCGAAGAGCTCTGGGAAGAGCTCGGACGCACCGGTCCGGTCTTCCGGCAGTCCTGGCCCATCGCCGACCCTGAGTTAGCCAAGGAAGACGCGATCGAAGTCCCCGTGCAGGTAAACGGCAAGCTGCGGGGCCGCGTCCGTGTCGCAATCGGCACGGGCAAGGACGAGTTGGAGCGCCTGGCCTTGGCCGACGACAAGGTAACGCCGTGGCTCGAAGGTAAGCAGGTCGACAAAGTAATCGTGGTGCCCGACAAGCTCATCAACATCGTGGTGAAGTAAGCCATGCATCTGTTTCCGCGCCAATTCGTCGATAGTGTGGAGGCTTCGAATCGCGTCTACACCGTCGCCGAGGCGGAGAGCTACACGCGCTGGCTGGCCACCGCGCACTACGAAAATTTCCACGTCGTCAGTTTTCTTTTGCCCAAGGCGCTCCATCAGGATTTCTACAACGTCTACTCCTTCTGCCGTTGGGCCGACGACCTAGGCGATGAATTTGGTGACCCGGCCCGTAGCCTGAAGTTACTCGCCTGGTGGCGCGAAGAATTGCACGCCATGTACGCCGGCCAAACCCGCCATCCGGTGTTTGTGGCCTTGGAAGGTACCGCGCGCAAGCACCAATTACCGATAACTCCCTTCGATGACTTGATCACGGCGTTTATTCAGGACCAGACCGTCAGCCGCTACGCGAATTGGGCGGAGCTCGAAGGGTATTGCCTCAATTCCGCCAACCCGGTAGGCCGGCTCGTGCTAATGCTTTGCGGCTATCGCGACGAAGAGCGCTTTCGCCTCTCGGACGCGACCTGCACCGGCCTGCAACTCGCGAATTTCTGGCAGGATGTGACGGTCGATTGGGATAAGGACCGCGTGTACCTCCCGCTCGACTTACTCGCGCGCCACGGCGTCAGCGTGGACCAAATTGCCCAGCGCAAATTCAATCCCGCCTTCGCCAATGCCATGCGCGAAGCCGTCGCCGAAGCGCGGAGGTATTTTTCTCTGGGCCTGCCTTTAGTCGGCACCGTGAACCGGCAGTTAGCCTTGGACCTGGACTTATTCAACCGCGGCGGCCTCGCCATTTTGGACCGCATCGAAGCCGAAGGCTTCGACGTCTTAAAGGCCCGCCCCCGCATTTCCAAAGTCGCGCGCGTGCGCATCCTCATGGGGAGTTTAGCCAGATGGGCTTTCCGAGCGGCGTAGGCGATCCCGTCGCGCTTTCCTACGATTGGTGCCGTGAATTGGCCAAGGAACGGGCCAAAAACTTCTACTACGCCTTCCGCCTGCTCTCGAAGAAGCAGCACGACGCCATCTGCGCCGTCTATGCGTTTATGCGGGTCTGCGACGACCTCTCCGACGACCCCGGTATGAGCGTCGAGCAACGCCAGAACGCCCTCGCCGGTTGGCGGCGCGACTTAGACCTGGCGCTCGGCGGCCTGAAGACCATGCCGCAACATCCCGTCTGGCTGGCGCTGTATGACGCGGTACTCAAGTTCAAGATCCCCCGCGAGTATCTGCACCAGATGATCGACGGTGTTACGTCTGACCTCGAATTCCGGCCCGCCGAAACGTTTGACCAACTCTATCGCTACTGCTACCAGGTCGCGTCTGTAGTCGGCCTGACGGTGATTCACATCTTCGGCTTCCGGGGCGAGGCGGCTTTGCCGTTGGCGGAAAAGTGCGGCGTCGCCTTTCAGCTCACCAATATTCTGCGCGACGTCCGCGAGGACGCCGAAAACGGTCGCGTGTATCTTCCCGCCGAGGACTTACTCCGCTTCGGCGTCATGCCGGCCCAATTGGCGGCAGGTCCACAGGACGAGGCCTTCCGAAGCTTGATGCGCTTTGAGGCGGAGCGGGCCCGGCGCTACTACGATGAATCCCGCCCCTTAGTCGAGATGGTGGACCGCGGCAGCCGCGCTTCCTTGCGCGCTCTGATGGAGATCTACTCCCAGTTACTCGACCGCATTGTCGCTTCGGACTACGACGTCCTCAACCAGCGCATTGCCCTAACCACTCGGGAAAAGATCTGGATTTTGATCAAAGAAAAGTTGCGCGGCTAACCGGCCGCGAGAGAGTAAGGACTATGACCTTTCCGCGTCGAGCCTTGGTTTGCGCCCTGTTGCTGACTCTGCCCGCTTGTAAACGAGGTTATTACAACCTCGAATCCCACACCAGCGAATTCGCCTACACCGTGCTCTCCTTTAGCCCAGTGATGGCCAACGCCGCCGGCTTCCATCGCTTCGCGGGCGACTTCTTGGACGAGATGCTCGATGACTTCAGCGAGTCCGCGCTGAATAAGCAGCGTAAGTTCTACCACGACTTCGACCACGGCTTCCGCAAAATCCCCCGCGAACGCATCTCCCCGCAAGATCAAGCCGACTACGACTTAATCCTGGACCAGATCAAGCTTTCGCTGCTGGAGCTCGAAGTCATCAAGAGCTACAAGCACAATCCCACGATCTACGTCGAAAGCCTGGGCAATGCCTTCTTTACGCCGTATTCCCTCACTTACTCGCGCGAGGACTTACGTTTTTACTCCATCATCCGCCGCTTAGAGACGGTACCCAAGTTCATGGTGGTGGCCAAACGGAATCTGGTCGATTCTCCCGAAATCTGGAATCGCGTGGCTCGGGAAGAGAACCTCGGCAACATCGCCCTCATCGACGGACCCATCCGCACGGCCTGCCCGAAAAAACTCCGCGACGCCTATGACAAAGCCGCCAAAGTCGCCATCGACGAGTTGAAGAGCTTCAATACTTGGCTCGAGACCGACTTAAGCCAACGCACCAGCGACTGGCGCCTAGGCGCGGAGCACTACGCCAAGAAGTTTCCCTTGGTCCTGGCCAACGGCGACACGCCGCAGGGGCTGCTGGCCGACGCTGAGGCGGAACTCGTCCGCGTGCGCGCCGAGATGGCGAAGATCGCCGGTAAGGAAGGCGTGAAGCCGATGCTGAATCGCATCGCGCAGGCGCATCCGTCCCGCGAGGCTTACTTCGAGACGGCCGCCAAGGACCTGGCCGAAACCACGCAGTTCGTGCGCGACCGCCAGTCACTCACCTTGCGCGATACCAGCAACCTGAAGGTGATCGAGACGCCCGAATTCATGCGCGGCATTTACAGCGTCGGCGGCTTTAACCCGGCTCCGGTGCTGCATCCGGAGCTACGCGCCAGTTACTGGCTGACGCCGATTCCGGCCAATTGGCCCGCGGACCGCGTGGAGTCGAAGCTGCGCGAATACAACACGCAGGGGCTGGCGCTGCTCACTATTCACGAGGCCATGCCCGGGCACTACGTCCAGTCAGAAGTCGCGAACCTGGTGGAGCCGCGCGGACGGCGCGTCTTGCGCAACATCTTCGGAAACGGTCCAGCGATTGAAGGCTGGGCCGTCTACGCGACGCAGATGTTACTCGAGCAAGGCTATCGCAACCATTCACCCGAATTGCAGATGACGTTCCTCAAGCAGCAACTGCGCATGATCGCCAATACGATTCTGGACATCCGCCTGCACACAATGAACATGACCGACGAGCAAGCGATGAAGCTGATGCTGGAGGACACTTACCAGGAGCAGGAAGAGGCCACGGGCAAGTTACAACGGGCCAAGCTCTCCAGCGTCCAACTGCCGACTTACTTCGCCGGCTGGCGCGCCATCGTCAAAATGCGCGACCGGCAGAGTAAGTTACCCGGCTTCAACTTGCGCAAGTTCCACGACGATGTCCTCGGCATGGGCGCCTTGCCGGTACCCGCCATTGAGCGACTGCTCAACGCCCCAGCCGCAGGCGCGCCACCGTCGTCAAAATAACCCAACCCGCTCGCAAGCTGGCGTCCCAGCGGCCGGCCACCTTCGGGGTGCCGGCTTGCCGCAAGCCATAGCGCACCGGCACTTCCTGCACACGCAAGCCCTGCTGTAGCGCGCGGACTTGCATCTCGACGGTCCAACCGAAGTTGCGATCCCGCATGCCCAGGCTCCGCAGGGTGCTGGTGCGCAGCGCGCGGAAGGGCCCGAGGTCAGAGTAAGTGTGGCCGTAGAGGCCGCGGATGAGCGCCGTCGCGACGAAGTTGCCGAAGCGCTGATGCGGCAGCAGCGCGCCCGGCAAAGCCTCGCCCAACGTGCGCGAGCCCAGCACCAGGTCAGCCGTGCCGCGCAGCAGAGGCTCCACTAGCAGCGGCGCTTCAGAGGCGTCTTCGGAGCCGTCGGCCTGCAGAAACAGGACGATGTCGGCCTCCACCAGGTCCATCGCCGCCAGGCAAGCCGCGCCGTAGCCGCGCTCCGCGATCTCGACGACGCTCGCTCCCCGAGCTCGCGCGATGGCCGCCGTGGCGTCCCGCGACCCGTTCACCGCCACGATCACCTGCGCAAACATTCCGGCGGGCAAGCCGTCTAAGGTGTCAGCGATTACCTCTGCTTCGTCGCAGGCAGGTATGATTAAGGCGAGGGTTGCCACTCCCTCCTCATAGTAATGGACGAGACCGCACTCCATCCCGAACCGCCTACCGCCAAGGCCAATCTGGCGCGCCTGTTCTACTGGCTGCGCGACTTGTTGCTGGCGGTGATCATCGCCGTCGTGGTGATCCTCTTCCTCTACCGCCCGGTGAAAGTGGAAGGCACGAGCATGATGCCGGCGCTGCGCGACCAGGAGCGCATCTTCATCAACCAGTTCGTCTACATGTTCGGCCTGAAGGACGTGCAGCGCTACGACATGGTGGTCTTCTGGTACCCCGGCGACCCGACGAAGAGCTACATCAAGCGCGTGATCGGCCTGCCCGGCGACATCGTTGAAGTGCAGCAAGGCGTCGTCCTGGTGAACGGCAAAGTGCTCCCCGAGGAGTACGTGCCCGACGAGTACCGCGACCGCAACTCGACGCCGCCCCAGCGCATCGCGCCCGGGCAGTACTTCGTGATGGGCGATCACCGCAGCTCTTCGAACGACTCGCGCGCCTGGGGCAGCGTGCCCCGCCGTTACATCTACGGCAAGGCCGTTTTTGTCTACTGGCCGCTCGACAAGCTCGGCGTGCTACGTTAGCGGAATGCGATTTCTTGCGTTCCTACTCGGAAGTACCTTACTCGCCCAAACGCCCGCTGCCCGGCCCTCGGACACGACTGACCACCGGCATGACCAGTTGATGAAGGCCATCGACGATGTCGCCTGGCGGCAAAAGCTCTCCGACATCGCCGAGGTCGACAAGGTGGAGATTCCCGGTCCGCCGCTGGCGAAAGAGACGAACCCCACTGGCCAAGGCGCCGGCAATCCGCTGCTCTTTCACGCCTACACGTTCATCCCGAAGAAGCTGGACCGCACGAAGAAGCAGCCGCTGTTGGTCTTCGTCCACGGCGGCGTCCACGCGAATTTCACCTCGGCCAGCGCGCACATCATCCGCGAGTTGGTGAACGAGGGCTACTCGATCATCTCGCCCGACTACCGCGGCAGCACCGGCTACGGCGCCGCGTTCTGGCGCGCCATCGACTACGGCGGGCGTGAGAACGACGACGTCTTCGCCGCGCGCAACTGGATGGTGGAGACGTATAGCTTCCTCGATCCGCAGCGCGTCGGGCTGATCGGCTGGAGCCACGGCGGCATGATCACGCTGATGAATCTCTTCCAGCATCCCGAGAGCTACGCGGTGGGCTACGCCGGCGTGCCGGTGAGTGACCTGGTGGCGCGCTTGGGCTACAAAGGCCCGGCTTACGAAGCGCTCTTCGCTGCCGACTATCACATCGGCAAGGCGGTGCGCGACAACGTGCCCGAGTACTTGAAGCGCTCGCCGATGACGCACGTGGCCAAGCTGCGGACGCCGCTGTTGATCCATACGAATACCAATGATGAGGACGTGAACTACCTGGAGGTGCAGCGGCTGGCGACGGCGCTGAAGGCCGAGGGCAAGACGTTCGAGTATAAGGTCTATGAAAACGCACCCGGCGGGCACGTCTTCAATCGGATCGATACGAAGTTGGCGCGCGAGTCGCGGGCGGAGATCTACGCGTTCTTGCGCAAGTATCTGAAGCCATGAAGCTACTCCTGTTTCTGCCGCTGCTGCTGAGCGGGGCCACGTTTGAAGGGCGCGAGGTCTTCTACCAGCGAACCGGCACGGGCCCACGCACCGTGGTCTTAGTGCATGGCTGGACGTGCGATTCCACGTTCTGGGACGCGCAGGCGGAGGCCTTAAGCAAGCACTACCAGGTGCTGGCGATTGACCTGCCGGGCCATGGGCGGAGCGGCGTGCCGCCCGAGGCGTCGATGACGATGGACAACTTCGCGCGGGCGGTGGCCGCGGTGATGGACGAGGCGAAGGTTTCGCGCGCGAGCCTGGCCGGGCACAGCATGGGCACGCCGGTGATCCGGCAATTCGCGCGGCTCTTTCCGGAGCGCACGGAGAGCCTGATCCTGATGGACGGCAGCATCTATCCGCCGGCCAACGCGCGGGCGTCGCAGGGCCGCTGGGAGGGCTATCGCGGCGCGGCGGGCTTGGCGACGAGGGAGCGCGTGATTCGCTCGTACCTGACCCCGGCGGGCGCGGGCACGGTGAACGCGCGCATCCTGAAGGTGATGCTGGCCGCGCCGGAGGCGACGGCGGTGGGCGCGATCCGCGGGATGTTGGAGCCGCGGATCTGGAACGATGAGAGTCCGCTGAAGGCGCCGACGCTGGGGATCTATCAAGCGGAGTCGCCCTTGGCGGAGGGCTATCTGCGCCAACTATTCCCGGCCCTCGAGTATCATCGCGTGCGGGGTACGGGCCATTTTCTGATGATGGAGAAGCCGGGGGAAGTGAACCGGCTGATGCTCGAATTTCTGAAACGGCAGCGTTAGTCGCGTAGCCAGACGCGACGAGGTTCGGGGTCGGCGGCCGGGTCGGGTTCGAGCAACCAGACGCGCCGGGGATCGGGGGCAAGCAACACGGCGAGGGTGCGAAGTTGGTCGCGCCGGGCGGTGAGTAACTCGATGTGGTCGCCGGGCCGGTAGTGTTCGAGGCGCGCGGCGAGTGAGTCGGCGCGGATGCGGTGGCCGTTGATGGCGAGTAACTCGTCATCGACATTCAGGCCGGCGGCGTGGGCCGGAGTATGGCGAGGAATTCCGGTAACTACCAGGCGGCCGGCGTCGTTTTTGGTCACCGCGCCGAGATAGGCTTTCCCGGAAACTGGTGGGGTGGCGAAGCGGAGGCCGAACCAGGTGAGCGCTTCGGTGTAGTCGAGTTCCTGAGTAGTTTCGAGCAGGGAGTAAAACCAGGAGCCTAAATCCGCGCCGGCTACTTCGTTGACTAAGTCGCGGAAATCGGTTGACGTATAGCCGCGCTCACGCGAGTAACGTTGATAGGCGAGCCGCATGACGTCGTCCAGAGATTTGGCGCCGCCGGTAAGGCGACGTACGCAGGCGTCGATGAGCCAGGCGATCACGGCTCCTTTGGTGTAGTAACTGATCAGCGTGTTGGGCGAGTTTTCGTTCTGGCGGTAGAGCTTGATCCAGGCGTCATAGGATGACGTTTCGACGGTTTGGATGAGGCGGCCCGGCGTGTTCTGTAGCTGGGTGATCTCACGGGAGAGTGTCTTTAGGTAGGCGGCTTCGTCGATGAGTCCGGCGCGCTTTACGGCAAGGGGGCCGTAGTAAGTGGTGATGCCTTCGGCCACCCAGAGGGTGCGCGTGTAGTTCTCCTGTTCGTAGTCGAACGGACCTAGCTCGACGGGCCGCAGGCGTTTGACGTTCCAGAGATGGAGGTACTCGTGGCTGACTAAGTCGAGCCAGTTGGTGCGATTGGGTTGGCGCGGCTGTCCGGAGGGTAGCTCGACGGGCGGATCTTCGGTACGGCTCCAGGCCCAGCGTGAGGCGATTAAGACCGTGGAGTTGTGATGCTCAAGTCCGCCACCGGATTCGAGGAGTAAGTTGAAGAAGAGATATTGGTCATAGGGAATGACGCCCATCATGCGGTGATACTCGCGCACGATCTTCTCGACGGCGACGGCTGACTCGGCACCATTCCACGCGCCGGCTTCTCCTTCGTTGACCAAGTAATGCGGGCGTCCTGCCGCTTCGAAGCGGTAGACGGAAGGCGACCCGGCGTAAATCGGCGAATCGACTAAGGTGTCATAGTCACGGGCGGAGTAAGCATGGGGGCCGGTAAGTTCCAGGCCCGAGTAATGGGCGGCCCAATCGGCTGGTAGTTCGAGGGTTACTTCATGGGTGCGGGGCAAGTGGTCCGCGAGGGTGAGGAAGGTGGGCGCGCCGTTCAATAGAGCAAAGCCGGACTCCACCCAGTTACTCTGCACGCCCATGGTGCGGGCGTAGATGCGGTAAGTGACGGTGGCGTTGCCCGGGGAGCTGACTCGCCAGCGATTCTTGCGGGTCTTCTCCCAAGATAGGGCTTGGCCAGCGGCGTCGCGGGCGGAGAAGGCTTCGAGGTGTTGGGAGTACTCGCGGATGAGGTAGCTGCCGGGGGTCCAAACGGCGAGGGCGAGTTCGGGGTTGGGTCCGGGGACTTCGGCCGTGACTTCGACGTAATGCTGCGCGGCGTGGGGGAAGCGAAGAGTGTAGCGAAGAGAATCTTGCATAAGGGCCTAGAATGATAGTAGTTTGACACCCATCCACATTATCGGCGCCGGTTTGGCCGGCACGGAAGCCGCCTGGCAATTGGCGCGCCAGGGCTTGGCTTGTACGCTTTACGAGATGCGGCCGGTCCGCATGACGGACGCCCACCAGACGGATCGCCTGGCGGAGCTGGTTTGTTCGAACTCGCTGAAGAGCGAGAGCGAAAACACGGCGCCCTGGCTTTTGAAAGAAGAGCTACGGCGCTTGGGTTCGCTGCTGCTGGAGTGCGCGCAGGTGGCGCGCGTGCCAGGCGGGCAGGCGCTGACGGTGGACCGCGTGACCTTTGCAGCCGAAGTAACTCGCCGCATCGAGCAAGAGCCGCTGATCACGCTGCGACGGGAAGAAATGACGCGCATTCCGGCGGAGGGCATCACCATCGTGGCCAGCGGACCGCTGACTTCGGGCGACCTGGCGGAAGAGATCGCGCGGCTGACGGGCTCGGACCGGTTGTACTTCTACGACTCGATCTCGCCAATCGTGGACGCCGACACGGTGGACCGTTCGATTGCCTTTGCGGCGTCGCGCTATGACAAGTCAATGGACGGCACGGCCGATTACTTGAACTGCCCGCTGGATCGTACGCAGTACGAGGCTTTTTTGGACGCCCTGTTAGACGGCGCGGCGGTGCCCGCGCACATTCCGGCCGATGCGCCGGGGACGCCTTTCTTCGAGGCTTGCCTGCCGATTGAGGTGCTGGCGCGGCGCGGCCGCGATACTTTGCGTTACGGTCCGATGAAGCCGGTGGGACTGACGGATCCGCGGACGGGGCGGTGGCCCTATGCCGCAGTGCAACTGCGGCAGGAAAATGCGCGCGCCGATAGCTACAACTTAGTCGGCTTTCAGAACCATTTGCGTTTTGGCGAGCAGAAGCGGATTTTGCGGATGATACCTGGCCTCGAAAACGCGGAGTTCCTGCGGTACGGACAGATCCACCGGAATACTTACATCAACGGTCCGACGTTACTCAAGTCCACGCTGCAATTGAAGACGAATGCGCGTTTATTTTTCGCGGGTCAGATTTCGGGCGTAGAGGGCTACGTGGAGAGCATCGCCACGGGATGGATGGCGGGTCGATTCGCAGGCGCCGTCGCGCAGGGGGAGACACCCGAGGCTTTGCCGCGGGAGACCGCGTTGGGGAGCTTGGCGCACTATGTGGCGCATGCGGATCCGCGCAACTATCAGCCGGCGAATATCACGTTTGACCTTTTGCCCCAGTTGGACGAGGAGACGCGGCGGCGGTGGCGGCATGATAAGCCGGCGCGGCATGCGGAGGTGTGCCGGCGGGCGCTGGCTTCCCTGCCGGTCGCGTTGATAGACTATTCAACAACATGATGTGGCAAGCAAAGAAAACCGCCCCGGCCAAGACGCCGGCCGCTAAACCCGCTGAACCCGCCAAGGCCGGTGCTCCATCTGGCGCCATCGCGGCGATTGAGAAGGCCGGGGGCAGCGTACGGCCCGTCGCGCAGGAGGATCCTCGCGTCGACGTCAGCTTTTACCTGCAAGGCGCGGCCATCAAGGACGAACAGATCGCGCCGGTGGCGCAACTGAAGAACGTCGTCTCGTTACACCTGGGGCGGACGTCGGTGACGGACGCCGGCCTGGTGCATGTGAAGGGCCTGACGGATCTAACGTCGTTGCATCTGGAGGGGACCAAGATCACCGATAAGGGTCTGGTACACCTGAAGGACCTGAAGAAACTGACGTACTTGAACATCTACAACACCGCCGTGACCGACGCGGGCCTGGAGCATTTGAAGGGCTTAACGGCGCTGAAGAACCTCTACGTTTGGCAGACCAAGGTGACGGATGAGGGGATTAAGAAGTTGAAGGCGGCGTTGCCGCAGGTGGATGTGGTGAAGGGCTGGTAGGCGGGCTTTTCCGGGGCTGGCGGCTCCGGCTCCGGCTGTGGCTTGGTTTGCGGCTGAGGATTGGGCTGGTTCGAAACGGACCGGCGAGTGGTTGATTCTACAGCCTTTCGGGCGCGTTCGAAGGAGCGGTTGACCTCGTTTTGGTAGCGGAAGAACGTATGGTGGATCTGTTTTTCCTCGAGGGTGCCGGCTAGACCGGTGAAGGGGGTCTCGGCGAGGGCTTTGTCGGGGTTGAGTCCGCGGGAGCGGAGGTCGTGGAGGGTTTGTTTCATCATGAGGGTGTGCAGGCCGACTTCGATTTGCTGGCAGCGGAGCAGGCGCCAGGCTTGAGTGGCGAGTTGGGTGACTAAGAATTTTTCGTAGGTGTTGCGGGGGGCAAAGTCCTGGAGGAAGCCGTCGCGGAGTTCGATAAAGTCTTGTTCGTTTTCGAAGGGGAGAACGGGGAGTTTAGCCGTGAGTCCGTGTTTGACGGCGTTGAGTCGGGCGCGAGATTTGCCGGCTTCGGTGCGAGGACCGGTCGACATTTGGGCGTTGCGTTGGCAGGCAGCGCGTTGGGCTTCGGTTATCGGTCTTGCCATGATTTTAGGGTGGCATGGGGGGGCAAATCATTGGGGCGGTTTTGGCGGGCGATTTGGGGTTAAGTGTTTGGTTGGTTGGGAGTTACGATTTTTTGAAATTGTTGGGACCCGGGCGGCGATGGGGGATGAAACCAGGCGAGGGCGGCCACCGCTGAGAACGAGCCGCTTACTCCAGAAACCACCCGTAAGTGATTGATTCTATTAGAGCCGATTTTAGGGCAGGAGAGTCTGGATGAGGACAGGCCGGAGGCCTGTCCTACCGTGGGCGACCTCGGTCTCCGGTCCTCATGACGCGCGCAGCGCGTCGGTGGCTCCAATGAAAGCGCCGGCGCTCCCGAAGGACCCCCTCGCTGCGCTCGGGGCTGGTTGGCGCGTCATGCGCTGGAGTGTCGTGGAGAAACGAGCTTGTAAACCATTGATTCTTTTTGGGACCCACTCGCTTCGCTCGGGGCTTGATGGCGCGGCAATCGGGGTGGTTTCTGGCATCCATGACGCCCCCCGGCCTCCGTGATTACGTCCGTGGCTGGGTGGATCACGACGTGGCTTTGGAGTAGTTTCGAAGGAGGGGCGGCGGGTGGTACGCTCATAGATCCAGCTATGCTCGAACCCCTCGCCCAATGGACCCTGCTTTCGGCGGCCGCCGCCGTGGCGGGGGCGGTGAACTCCATCGCGGGCGGGGGGACGCTGTTTACTTTTTCTACTCTGTTGGTCTTCCAGGGTCCGATTGCCGCCAACGCGACCAGCACGTTCACGCTGTTGCCCGCGTCGCTGGCCGCCAGTTGGGGCTACCGGCGGGAACTGGCTGAGTGCCGCGCGCATCTTTGGCGGCTGGGCCCGCCGAGCCTGCTGGGCGGCATCATCGGTTCGTTGCTGGTGGCGCGGCTGCCGGAGCGGATCTTCTCGAACCTCGTCCCCTGGCTGCTGCTGGGCGCGACGCTGCTGCTGCTGATTCAGCCCTGGGTGTCGCGCAGGATTGGCGCGTTGACCAGGGAAAAGCCCACCCCGCGTACGGTGGCGGCGATTGTCTTTTTCCAACTGCTGGTGGGCATCTATGGCGGTTACTTCGGCGCGGGGATTGGCATTCTGATGCTGAGTTCGCTGGCTTTGGCGGGCATTCCGAATATCCACCAGATGAACGCGGTGAAGTCCTTGCTGGCGGGAATGATCAACGCCACGACGGTGGTGGTGTTTATCCTCTCGGGGGTGATTGTCTGGAAGTACGCGATCGCGATGGCACTGGTCGCGACGGCGGCGGGATACCTGGGGGCGCG
This sequence comes from Bryobacteraceae bacterium, assembly GCA_019752335.1. Classification (GTDB taxonomy): domain Bacteria; phylum Acidobacteriota; class Terriglobia; order Bryobacterales; family Bryobacteraceae; genus JALHNI01. Next base: position 95,678 of record JAIEMJ010000024.1, on the reverse strand, counting down.
ATGGGCGCGCAAGCTGAAAGCGAGCGTGGTGCGCGCGATTGTCGTGACGATCGGCTTCGGACTCGCGGCTTATTCGTTCTTCTCGCGCTAGCCGCGGACGGCGCGGGCGGCCAATTGCTTGGCGCCGCGGACGGTCTGCTTGCTGGCGGGCAAAGCCTGCGGCTGGAAGTGAAACCAGGCCGACATGTAAGCGTCGGTGACGCGTTTATGCTCCATGATCCAATGGCGCTTCTGCATCAGGCGGTTCCAGCTCTTGGCCACCAGCCAAAAAGCGCGCAGAGACGAGTGCTCGCGGATGAGGCAGGCACCCAGCACAACGAAGTCGCGCGTGGTGATGGCGAACCAATGTTGGCGGTAGAGATCCGGGCTGATGTTTTTGATGCGCATCAGGAAGCGATTCTTCACCGAGTGCATGTTGATGACGGCGGGCAGGGCGTGACGGTTCATCGGCAATACGGCGCGGACGTGATAGCCGCGCGCGTAGGGAGTATAAAGGCACTTCCAACCGAGTAACTGCGCACGCCAGGCGACGTCGGCGTCTTCCCGGTAGACGAAGAAGTCCGGATCGAAGAATTCGCCTGGGCCGTTGCTGCTGCCAGTGGGGATTGAGACGTCGTCGATCATCTCGCGGCGGTAGAGCGCGGCGGCGGCGGTGGCGCCGAAGACGTACTCGTAATTCATGTATTCGCCGTTGTCGACTTCCTGGCTGCCGCGATCCAAATGGCGGAGCATGGGGTTGAAGTAGATACCGGTGGAATCGACAATCGGGGTTTCGGGCAGGTCGAAGGTGGCGCTCATCGCGAGCAGTTTGCCGCAGACGGTGCCGATCTTGGGGTCGCGGTTGCCAGCGTCGACCAGGGCCTGAACGAAATTCGGGAGCAAGAGGACGTCGGGGTTGAGGGTGAGGATCCATTCGCCGCTGGATAATTGAATGGCCTGATTCTGGGCGGCGGCGAAACCGATGTTGGCGTCGTTGTAGTAAATGCGGACGTCTTTGAATTTTTCCGGGTCGTCAAACTGATCGAGGATGTCCACCGTACCGTCAGTGGAGGCGTTGTCAACGACGACGATTTCTTTCAGCGGGAACTTTTGCGCCAATACTGACTCAAGACATCGCTTAATAAATCGTCCACTGTTATAGGTCACGATGGTGACCGAGACTAGGCCGTTATGAATCATGAATCCCTATGAAGAGCCAAGCGGCGTCCCCGAAGAACGTCCCAAGCCTGACCGGCTATTTTCCCATACACCACAAGCGGTTCCGGACTGAACCGGAGCAGCGAGCCGTACACCCCTCGCGGTAAGGACATGAGAAGCAGAGTCAACGCAACCCGGCGTTTGCCACGACCGCCCCAGTGTTTTTCCGCGTACCTTAGCAGACTAGCATACCAATGCATCTGCTTGCAGCGCCAAGACAATTTGTTCACGGAGTGCCCGCCGGCGTGGGTGGCCCGGGCCAGGGGGGAGTAACGGATGCGCCAACCGTTTTGGCGCAGCCGGTAGCAGAAGTCGACGTCCTCAAACCAGACGGGAAAAAAGGCTTCGTCGAAGCCCCCCAGTTGTTCCCAGGCGGTACGCCGAATCATCAGAAAAGCGCCGGCGGGCTGGTCGACATCCTGCTCGTGGGTGAGGTCCAGGTCGAGGGCGCGATACTTTCGATTGAGGGGGTTAGCGGGCCAAAAGCGGTTGAGGCCGGCGATTTCGGCGGCCTGGTTGGCCCAAGTAGGAAAGCGCCGGACTGTGAAGCCGGTCTGCGGTTGCCCTCCGGGAGTCAACAGGAGGCCACCCGCGGCGCCCAGCTTCGGATCGTCGAAGAGCGCCGTCATGGCCTCAAGCCCACCCTGTATGCGGCAGTCGGGATTGAGTACCAGTACTACTGATTCTGAAGTCGCCTGGAAGCCCTGGTTTACGGCTGCCGCAAAGCCAAGATTTTTGGCGTTCCTGATGGTGGCGAACTCCGCGGAGCCGTCGGTGGAGGCGTTGTCCACCACGACGACCGTCGACACATGAGGGCGGCATGCTTCCAGGCAGGCGGCGATCTCGGCGCCGGAATTGTAGGTGACGATGACGGCGGCGGCCTTCATGAGGGGGGGAACAGGCTGAAGTACATGCGCCAGTACAAGTCAAAGCCTGTCTCCTTCTGGAGCCGGTACAGCTCCCGTTCACTCTCGCGCAGGATCCGTCGAAGCGGCAGCGGATGGAGGCTGGCTGGCGTGGCGGGAAGAGGCTCTCGCCGTCCTCGCCACCAGGCTCGCCATTGGCCATGCCGCGCCGCCAACATCGCCCATAGGACCTGCGCTAACCAAGATCTGCATTTTAGAGGCCACTCCAGCTTCGGGCCGAAGTGCTTTTGAATCAATAGCCGATGGTTGCGGGTTAATAACTGGACTGTGGCTGGGCGCCACGCCCCCAGTGTCCCACTGCCCAGGTGGAAGGCGACGGCTTGCGGTTGGTACTCGCCCTCGATTCCGGCCAGGGCGCAGCGAATGCCGAAGTCGACGTCCTCGTAGTAAGAGCCGAAGGACTCGTCGAGGAGGCCGATCTGGTCGAAGACGCGGCGGCGGTAGAGGACGGCGGTCCAGGGAGCGAATTGAATACTACGAGTATAGTTAAATGTAGGCTGGTCCGGCCGTCCGTGGCCGGCCCGCCAGGGGACGGCGACTTGGGACAGCAGGTCGAAGGTGCCGTCGATTTCGTCCGGCCGTTTTAGATTTAATAGCTTGCCGGTAGCGAAGTCTGATTTTGTCAATAATAGTAATTCAAGCCAATCCAAGCGCGGCTCGACATCATTGTTGAGGATTCCTACCCATTCCCCCTTGGCGGCCAGGATCCCTAGATTAACGGCGTGCGCGAAGCCGGAATTGTCTGTAAGCCGGATTACGGTAGCGCGGGAGGCGACGGCGTCAGCCGTACCGTCGTTCGACCCGTTGTCGACGACGATGACCTCATTTGGGGGTCGTGTCTGCCCCTCTAGGAGGTCTAGCAGGCGCAGGACCAAGTCGCGGCGATTCCAGGTGGGAATGACGATCGAGACGGTGGTGTGGATTTCCTGCGGGGGCATTCCAGTGCTCTTCCACCATTCTACCGGGCGAAACGGCGAAGTAGTTGGAATGCCTGTGGATTAGCCCGCCTGAGGCTCGTCCCAGGACGCAAAAAATGGTCTCCCAAGCTCACATTCGACAACTATAGAATATCGTAAGTAATTGATTATAAAGCTCTTAAAATTTCCTGCGGTTCCTGCTTGTGTACGCTCGATTTATGCTAGACTCAACAATCGCAGGGTAGTTAGAGAGTCGGTTCGACCCCCCCTCCCGAACGAATTCGCAGGTAGAAAATCCCACAAAATGCGTGGCAGAGGCCCCATTTTCCACAACTTGTGGAAAATTTGTGGGTATATTATGCCTATCTGCTTTCTGGGTGAGGTTCACGCGAAAGCGGGGGGCAAAATTGCGTTGTCAGGTGAGGGAAGTTTTTCATTGCAATGAACGTTTGGGATCAGATCAAGCAGGCACTGTCGCTTCAGTTGAGTACCGAGGGGTACCAGAACTGGATCTCCCCGACCACCCAGGAAGTGGTGGATGGCGACGTGCTGGTGGTTCGTGTTCCCAACGCCGAAACCGCGGAGTGGATCGAGAAAGAGTACTCTGACGCGATTTGGGCCGTCGTCCGGGACGCCCGCCTGCCTTTTCGCCGGATTCTCTATCAGCCGGGCACCGTGAACCCGAACGCGCCCGCCAACGACCTGGACGGGCTCTTCACCGCGCCGACCATTCACCTGAACACGAAGTTCACGTTCGACAACTTTGTGGTGGGCAGTTGCAACCAGTTCGCCCATGCCGCGGCGAAAGCGGTGGCGACGACGCCTTCGAATTCGTATAACCCGCTGTTCATCTACGGGGGGGTCGGCATGGGCAAGACGCACCTGATGCATGCGATCGGCCGGCAGTTGCTGGATAGCTACGGCTCGCTGCGCCTGATCTACACGACCTCGGAGCGGTTCATGAACCAGATGATCAACTGCATCAAGCTGGACCGCATGGCGCAGTTCCACGCTCATTACCGCACCGCGGACGTGCTGATGGTGGACGACGTCCAGATCCTGGCCGGCAAGGAGCGCACGCAGGAAGAGTTCTTCCACACCTTCAACGAGCTTTTCGACCACCAGAAGCAGATCATCCTCAGTTCGGACTCGCCGCCCAAGAACACGCCTGGCCTCGTCGAGCGGCTGCGCTCGCGCTTCGAATGGGGGCTGATGGTGGACGTGCAACCGCCGGACCTCGAAACCAAGATGGCCATCCTCGACAAGAAGGCCGAGGCGGTGGGCGTTCACCTGCCGGAAGACGTGCGCATCTTCATCGCGACCAAGACGAAGAGCAACATCCGGGAACTGGAAGGCGCGCTGATCAAGCTGATCGCCTACTCCTCGGTGACCCAGGCCAGCATCACGCTGGAGATGGCCCAGCACGCGCTGAAGCACCTGGCGACGAGCCCGGAGAAGCGCATCACCATTGAGTCCATCATCCGGATGGTGGCGGAGCGGCACGGTTTGCAGGTGTCGCAACTGAAGATGAAGTCGAACGAGCGGAAGATTGCCTATCCGCGGCAGATCGCCATGTACCTGACGAAGGAGCTGACGAACGCGTCGCTGCCGGAGATCGGCCGGGCGTTTGGCGGGAAGCACCATACGACGGTGCTGCATTCGGTGCAAAAGATCGAATCGCTGCGGCAGCGCGACGCGGAGCTGAACCGCATGATCCACAGTCTGATTGACGCCCTGAACGGCTAACCTGAACCGCTAATTCGCCACGGGCAGCCGGACGCTGCCGGGGCTCGCCACACCGCCGACGGTGAGCACCAGCGGCTGATCGCCGGTGCCGATGTTGGTGGGCACCACGATGTTGATCTGGTAGAGGCCGGCGCCGATAAGGCCGGCGAAGTCCACGCGGGCGTCGACGCCGCCGATGGTGACGCGCGCGGGATTGGCGAGCGGGGCGACGCTGGGCACGACACCGGAGGTCTGCGGCGGATTCGTATTGCCGAGCCCGGTTGCGTAGAGCAGGAGACTCTCGCCGCGGCGCGCGCCGCGTGCCCCGGGGACTAGCGCGGGCGGGGCGATGAGCGCGAAGCGGGAGTCCTGAATGGCGGCGTAGACAATGTTTGCCGATTGCGCCACCGGGAAGAGTGCCGGCGAGATGCTGGCGTAGGTGACACTGCCGCGCGCCGTGCCGCCTGGGGTCGTGACTTCCACCAACGTGCTACCCGGAGGCAAGCCGGCCGGGGCCTGGACGTTCAACTGCGTGGGCGAGACAAAGTAGACCGAGGCGGGACGTCCGCCGATGGTGACGCTGGTGCCTTCGAGGACGGTGGGCAGAACGCCGCCCACAATCTCGTTGTCGCGCCAGATCCGGGCAACGCCAGCCGGCGCCAGGTTGGTGCCGAAGACCGTTACCCAGCTTCCACTGGCCACCACGGGCTGGAAGCTGGCGCCGTGGACGGCTTGCGCCACGGTGGGAGCCGGACCCCCCGCGCCCGTCGAGATGGTGGCGGTGACGGTGGAAGTGACGGCAACGCCAGGCGTGAAGAGCGCGAGAGCGATGACGTAAGTGCCGGCGCGCAGCGGAGGGGTGGAGGCCGGCGTGATGACGATCACTTCGCTGCCCGCATTGCCGGTGCTCGCGTGGTTCGAGACGACGCGGCCATCGCTGCCGACAGTGGGCGGCGTCGCGAAGTTGGCGAAGAGATCGACGTCGGCCGTATCCGGCTGCGACGTCAACCGCACTTCGAGGCGCGTCGCGTTCGCGGGGACGTCAACGCGCAGCAGGTTGGCTTCCGCGTTAAAAAGAATCGCGCTTTGAATCGCCGGCAACTGCACGGTGCGTGGGATGCCCGGCGTGAGCGGACCGGTGCTGCCGGTATTGCCACCGCCGCTGGTGGACAAAAGGAGCGTAAACGAGCCGGCGGCATTGTCTTCAAAGGTGGTCGCTTCCACGATGTAAGCGCCGGTGGTGGGCAGCGTGAAGAAGCCCGTCAGGCTGGGGATCACGGAGTTCAGGTCGCCGGCGCTATCGTCGTCCTCAGCCGCGATGCTGCCGTTGGGGCCAATCAGATAGAGATACGTATCGAGCGTCGGCGACTGCAACAGCAGCCGCACCTGCTGGCCCGCCGTGCCATTGAAGGTATACCGGGCGGCGAAGCGCGCCGCGCCCGCGTAGGCGGAGCGGCACGTCTGGTTGGCGGTGAGTTGGCCGCTGACGGCCGCGCCGGGGGCGATGGGGCCCACGGCGCAACCTGCGGGCGAAGCTTGGGTGACGTTCAGAGTCTGTCCGCCGATGGTGACGACGCCGCTGCGCGCGGCGTTGGTGTTGTTGGCAAAGACGCGCAGGCCGACGTTGCCGGGTCCGGCGTTCGAGGAGTTGGTGGTGATGGAGACCCAGGGCACGGAGGACGAGGCGGTCCAGGTGCAGCCGGTTTGGGTTTGCACGGCCACGTTCGAGTCAGCTTGGAGGGCGGAGACGGAGAGCGAGGCCGGGTTTAAGGTGTAGCCGCAGGAGGGTGAAGTGATGGTTAGCGTGAAGGCGCCGGTGGCGTTAGCGGCGAAGGTCGTCACTTCGATGACGTAGGTACCGGTGCTGGGCAGGGTGAAGAAGCCGTTGGCGGGAATGCGGCTATTCGTGTTCGTGCTGGAGAGATCGTCATTCTCCGCGGCCAAAGCGCCGTTCGGTTGGAGGAGGTAGAGGTACGTGTCGAAGGATGTCGAGTTCAGCGCGATCGAGACCTGCTGGCCCTGCGACCCGAAGAAGCTATAACGTGCGGCTCGGGTATTCTGCCGAATGGGACTCGTACAACTGCTCGCGCCGAGGGTACCGTTGATGGCCGGGCCGATGGTGGCCGCCGTCACAGGGCAGGCGAGGCCAGGGCTTTGTTCGACGAGCGCCGACGCGCCGCCGGCCAGAATCGAACCGCGCCGGGTGTCGCTGAGGGAATTCGCGGCGACGTTAAAGCGCAGCGTCGCACTGCCGGTGCCCGACGTCGGCGTGAGTCCGGTGATCCAAGACGCGGTGGTGCTCGCTTGCCAGGCGCCGGTGGCCGTCAGGTTGACGGCGACACCGGTCGCGCCTCCGGCGGGCACCGGGATGGTAGACGGACTCAGCGAGACTCCTCCCGACGGCGGCGCGTTGCGCGACGGGCGGAAGTTCGAGACGTTGGTGATGGAGTTGATGAACGTGAGCCGCACGTCGGCCGAATCGAAGGCATTGGACGGCTTGCCACCGGGGCGTCCGGAGATGGTGACGTCGGGGCTCGCGAAGTAGGCCTGATTCGGACAAGTGACACCGCCCGAACACTCGTAGGCCATGATGTCGCGAAAGAAGGGCTGCGCCTCAAAGGACTGGTAGCCGTAGGAATAGGGGAAAAGCCCCTGCCCGTCCGAGTTGCGGCGGTCATGTAGCGAGCCCATGTTGTGGCCTAGCTCGTGGGCGAAGCTGATGTTGCGCCAGAAGGTGGGGCTGGTGGAGAGCACCACGCTGAAGCCGCGCGACTCAAAGCTGGTGGAATTCTGGTTCATCACCCAAGCCAGGCCGCCGCAATCGCCGCGCGAAATCAGGAGCGACACCAGATCGGCGCCCACCTGATCGCGCCGGGCATGAATTTCGTCGATGACGCCGTCCGTCTTGCCGGTGAGGCGATTGAGAGGCGTATTGCAGGTGCCGTCTTCGGCCATCGTCACCTGCAGGGTGTCGACGAGGTTAATGCGGAAGTCGAGGCCGGTGTTTGCGTAGGACTGGTTGGTATAGGCCACCGCCTCACGAATCTGATTCAGCATGGCCGCTTCGCCGCCTGCGGCCTGCGTGGCCTGCGTTGTATAGGCGACCATCACGTCTACGGTGACGGCCGGGCCTACCTGGCGGGGGGCCTCGGTGAATGCTTTCGCCGACGGTGGCGCCGCGGCTTCGAGGCCAGTGCGCGAGTCGCAGCTCCAGCGCATGGACTTGGGGTCAAACTCTTCGACGATGGTTTCGCCGGCGTCCCCGCGCAGTTCGAAGATGCGGCCGTCGCCGGTAGCGATGTGTCCGCTGAGTTGCGAGCCGCTGAGCGCCAGGCTGAAGGAGCCGGGCAGGGGCGTATCCAGGTGTCCGGTCCAGGTGACGGTTTCGCCAGCGGCCCAGACGCGCGCGTCGTCGAGTACGAGGGGCCAGGCGTCGCTGCCGGGGTTCAGCAGGAGCCGGACGCGCTTGCCGTCGCGCTTGGCGGCGAGCAGGCGCTCCGCTGACGTGGCGTCGAAGAGTTCGCGATTCAGGCGAATGCGCGCGGCGCTGCTGGCGCGGACGCCGCCGCCGCGGGCCGCCTTCGATACGGGCACGGCCTCGGATTCGGTAAAGACCGGCAGCAGCGGTTGGGCACTCGCAGCCGTCAGCGACAGCAGTAGCAGACCAAAAAATCGGGGCATCATATCTCCTGATTATCGTTCGCTTATGTTTGACGGCTCCAGGCGAAACACTTCGCGATAGGCCTGGCGCGCGGCGGGCTCAATCGGGAGACGCAGGCCGTCGCCGATGCGCTGCACGAAATTGGACCAGGCGGCCGCCAGCAGGACGTGATAGGCGGCCTCCGCGCCGAGTGTGGAACGTAGCGTTTGGTAACCGGCGGCCGACGCGGCAGGGTCCACCGTCAGTTGACGGGCGAAGACGGCCGCAGCCTTCTCCTTCGGATTGAGGGGCTGGTCACCCTCGCCCAGCGCGACGATTTGCGCGGCGGTGAAGCCGCTCTGGCGCAGCAGCAGGACGGAGTCGGCCAGCGTGTAGCGCGTGAAGTTCACTTGGGCTGCCTGGTGGAAGGCGACATCGCGCAGGCGTCGCGTTGAGGAGGGCAAGCCGGTGAGCGTGGCGCGGAGCCGCATGATGGGGGCGGCATGGTCCGGCAGGCGGTGCAAGACGCGCAGAAAGGCGGGCAAATTGGTGGGTGCTTCGCTGAACGGATTGAGCGCGATGCGGGCGTTTGGGAGCGCGGGTTCGCGGACGAAGGGGCTGGTTTCACCGGAGTCCGTCAGGCCTTGGGCCAAGCTCATTCGCGCGGCGAAAGCGTAGTAAGCGGCGAGCAGCGAAAGCTCGATGATCTGCGTGTCGTTGAAGTGTTGGCGGGCGCGGGCAAAGACGTCGCGGCCGGGGCCTTGCGCCGCGGCGGCAGCGAGCCGTACGTATTGCAGGGCGGCGTATTCCGGCGCGTCCTCTCGCAGATTCTGGGCGGAAAGGGCGGACAACAGCGCCTTGGCTTCAGGGTCGAGCGCGGCTTGACGTTCGAGGCGCCGCTGGCCGGGGACACACTTGGCCTCGCTCATCACCAGGTAGCCCGCAGACAAGGTGAGCGCCGTCGAGATAGACTCGCCGCGCAGCATGGCCTCCTGCAATGCGCGGTCCGCCGAAGCCGTCTGCGCGGAGGCTCCCGCACCGAGAGTCAGCAGAAATTGGAGCCGTGTTTGCACTTACTGGAATTTCCTCCTGCCCTATGGTTAGCCTGGCGGCACTGCCAGCGACCGTGCGCCGGATTGCCCAACTATGATGCCGCAGACGCGTCAGCAGCGCAATCGAGCCGTGTGCGCTGCTGGCTGAGATATGATGGCGGCCATGCTTACGCGGATTTTTGTCGGACTCATCCTCATGGCGAATGCTTTGATCGCGCAGACGGCGCAGATCAGTGGACGGGTGGTCGACGCGACCGGCGCCGCCGCGCCGGGCGCGGCCATTCGCGTGAAGAATTCTCAGACGGGGCTCGAACGGCAGGTGCTCTCGAACGACCTCGGCCTTTACACGCTGCCGCTGCTAACCCCGGGCACCTATGACGTAACGGTCAGCCATCCAGGCTTCCGGCCGGTGCTGCAAAATGGCGTCGCGCTGGTGATCGATCAACGGGCCGAGTTGAACTTCACGCTCGAAGTCGGGGGGACGAAGGAACAGATCGAGGTAAAGGCTTCGGTGAGCCGGCTGAATACCGTGGAGGCGTCGCAGGGGCAGGTGATCGACAATCAGCGCATCGTCGAAATGCCGCTGAATGGCCGTAACTATATTGACCTTGCGCTGATGTCCGGCGGTGCGGTGCAGGCTCTGGGCGGTTCGCGCATTGGCGGCTTCTCCGCTGGGGGACAGCGGGTGAGCCAGAATAACTACCTGATGGACGGCCTGGACAATAACTCGGTAGAGCTAGCAGCCGCTGGCCGGCGCGCGGAGATGGTGCAGCCTTCGATTGATGCCATTCAGGAATTCAAGGTCCAAACGAATGCTTACGGAGCGGAGTATGGCCGAGGCATGGGCGGCGTGGTGAACCTGACCATCAAGAGCGGCACGAACCAATTGCATGGCACCGCGTTTGAGTTTTTACGGAACGAAAAATTCGACGCCCGCAATTTCTTTACTCCTGCCGGCGTGAAGAAACCTACTTTCAAGCGCAATCAATATGGCCTGTCGCTGGGCGGACCCATCGTACTAGGAAAACTCTATGACGGCCGCAACCGGACTTTCTTCTTCGGTGATTTCGAGAGTACCCGCATCCGCGAAACGAGCACGATTGCGAATACTCTCCCGACTTTGCGCATGCGCACTGGGGATTTTGGCGAGTTACCGGCCGCGCGGCGAATTCTCGATCCGACCACGGGCTTACAATTTCCGGGCAATGTGATTCCCGCTTCCCGCCTCGATCCCGTCGCGCAGAAGTTAGCTCAACTTTATCCGGCGCCACAAAGCGCGAATCTGGCGAATAACTTCACTTACCTATCGCCGCGCAATCAAGATGTCGACAAATGGGACGTCCGCGTGGACCACAATGTGAGCTCGCGCGACAATGCGTTCTTCCGGCTCAGCCGTCACGATACGTTGCTGCCGGATACCCCTAACCTACCCGCGCCAGCCTACGGCGGAGGTAACCTGGACTATGTTACCGAAGGCGTCAACACGGGGGCGGGCTGGAACCACATCTTCACGACGAACCTGATCATGACCACACGCGCGGGCTGGAATTACACCCGGTTTCAGCGCAACAATCCGGCCTCCGCGTTGGGCCGCAATTTCAATCAGGAGTTCGGCATTCCCGGCGCGACGGCGGTGCCTGACGGAGGCTTTTCTCAGATGTCGATCACCGGGTATCGCGCCCTGGGAATTGGCCCCAATAATCCGGTGGACCGCAATTCGCAGAACCGGCAAATTAGCGGCGACCTCAGTTGGATTCATGGACGCCATACGGTGAAGACCGGCGCGTCCTTTATCCGGTCTCAGAATCCAATCTTCAATATTCGCAATACCCTCGGCACTTACACCTTCAATGGCGCTTACTCCGGCGATGGCGCGGCCGACTTCTTACTGGGAGTCTCGAGCCAATGGGCCTGGCAATCGCCGATTACGGTCTCCATGCGTGCTTCCAATCTGGCGGTGTTCCTGCAGGACGATTGGAAGATCCATCAACGGCTGACGGTGAACCTGGGCCTGCGTTACGAAGTGTCGCCTCCCTGGTATGAAAAGGGCAACAAAATGGGGAACTTCGACGTCGACACGACGCCGGGCCAGGCGAAACTGGTGTACGCCACCAGTAGCGGCTCCCGTTACGACCGCGCGCTGGTGGCCACTGATACAAATAACTTCATGCCCCGCGTGGGCCTGTCCTATAAGCTCAACGAAAAGACCGTGGTGCGCACCGGCTACGGACTCTTCTACGCTTACATGGAGAACCTGGGTGACGCCGAATTCCTGATTGGCAATGCGCCGTTCGCGTTTGGAGTCACACTTACGGGCTCGAATACGGTGCCCGCGCTACGGCTTTCGCAGGGCCCGCCAGCGGGAGCGACAGTGCTTGCGCGGGCTACCGGCTTACAGTTTTCGTCTTACCAGCGGCATCCAAAGATGTCGGCGGCGCACCAGTGGAATTTTAACATTCAGCGCGAATTCGGTCAGGACTGGTTACTGGAAGTAGGTTACTCCGGTTCACGCGGACTACATTTAGTGCGCCAGTACGACGGCAATTTCTCGCCCGCGGGTCCCGGTGCGATTGACTCGAAACGTGTTTTCCGGAGTCTCGAAATTCCTGGCACGGGAATTACGACCTCACCCCTGGGACCGGTGATCAGCCACCGTTACGACGGAAACTCGATTTACCACGCCATGGTGAGCAAGATTGAGCGCCGCTTTGCGCGTGGCTTCACGGTGCTGGCTTCCTACACGTGGTCAAAGAATATCGGCGATACCTGCGGCGGCGCCGTGCAGGGCAACGCCACCGGTTGCGGCTTCCAGAATATCTTTGATCTGCGGCCGGAGCGGGGCATCGACAATCAGGATATTCCGCACCGCTTTGTTACCTCCACGCTGTACGATTTGCCCTTTGGGAAGGGTCGCACGTGGTTGAACAAGGCGCATCCGGCCTTGAACGCGATTCTGGGCGGCTGGTCCACCGGTTCCATCATCACGATGGCCTCCGCGGCGCCGTTCAGTCCCACCACGCAAGGGAATCCCGCTAATTCCGGGACCACCAGCGTCGTGCAACGGCCCAACGTCGTGGGCGACGCGCTCGCCGGTGGGCGCACCCTGGCGCGAGACTTTAACGTAGACGCCTTTGCCCGGCCCGCGAACTTCACCTACGGCAACGCTGGCCGCAACATCCTGCGCGGCCGTCCGACGTTCAACTGGGACTTCTCGGCGCTCAAGAGTTTCCAGTTGCTGGAACGATTGCGGCTGCAGTTTCGCTTTGAGGCGTTCACCTTCTCAAACACACCGCGTTTCGCCGCGCCAGGCAACGTGCTGGCCACGGCAAACTTCGGGGTGATCACCGCCGCGCAGACGCCCCGCAACTTGCAGTTTGGTTTGAAATTGATCTGGTAGCCCTTCGTCCCGAGGAATCGATGCTTCGTCGGAAGATCCCCACGGCGATGAACTGAGCGGGAGGAAGATCCCCTTATCTTCCTCCGCGCCGGCCGCTACTGCAATACGGTCAGGGGCGAACTCTCGCGCTTGGGCATCGCCAATTCCGGCATCGGCTTGGCGACGAAGAGCATGCGGGCCGGCTTCACCATTAGGCGAGCCCAGCGGTTGGCCGTCTTGCGGCGGGCGCTGTCGGTGGAGATGCCGGTGTTGGCGTACATCTGCCGGTAGAGCTTCGAAATCAGCATGAAGGCGATGCGCGACTTCAGCGACTTCACACAATGCGCGCGCTTCCAGATTTCGGGCAGGCTGTAGAACGAATCCCAAACGCCTTGCGTGCGTTCGCGGATTTCGTCGGAGCTCATCGTTGGGTGCGGCGTGAACATCTTAGGCCGCTTTTCGGCGGGGATCAGCCAGTAGCGGGTGATCGGGATGCCGTCGACCTTTTCGACGTCGTCGCCGAGGCGCTTTTCCCAGCGCTCGAAATCGACGGTGCCGGGGAAGGGCGTCATCATGACGAACTGGGCAAAGGTAATGTCGGCTTCCTTGGCCATGGCGGCGGTGGCGGCGAAGCTGTCGGGACGGTCCGTCGGGAGGCCGAAGATAAAGGAGCCCAGGACGTGGACGCCATGCTTCTTGAAGGTCTGCAGTTGTACGGCGAGGCTGTCGCCGCTCTCGTTGAAGTCTTTGAAGACGGCCTTCAGACCTTCGGCGGTGACGCTTTCGACGCCGACCAGGGCGCCCTTGATGCGGGCTTCGCGCATAGCGTCGAGGAATTGCGTGTCCTCGGCGGCCTCCATGGTGATCTGCGTGAAGAAGACCATGTCGGCGGGCAACTGGGCCAAAGCGGTCATCAGTTCGAATCGCTCGGTGCGCAGGCCTTTCAACTCGGCGACGCGGGCCGTGTTGCCTTGCTTTTCCGCGAGCTGAATGTCGGTGAGCGTGACGGGATAGAAGTTGTCGTCGGCCAGGGCGATGAAACGATAGCCGGCGCGGCGCAGTTCGATGATCTCGCCGATCACTTTGTCCACCGCGCGCTGGCGGGGCTTCTGGCCGTCGGTGCGCCAGACGGAGCAGAAGGAGCAATGCTTGGGGCAGCCGCGGACGGTCTGTACGGAGGCCCACATATAGCTGCCTTGGGGCAGCAGGTCCCAGCGGGCGGGGACGAAGCCTTCGCCACTGACGCGGCCGCCGTCGTAGCGCTCCTGCAGTTTGCCGGCGACGCAGTCCTCGATCACTTTGCGCCAGATGACGTCGCCATCGCCACTGACAACGGAGTGGGCCATACCCAGGTCGCGCGCTTCTTCGGGATAGAGCGTAGCGTGAATGCCACCGTAGATCACCCAGGCGCCGCGGGCGCGGGCGATCTTGCCGACCTCGAAGCCGCGCAGGGCATTGCCGGTGTGGACGCCAATGCCGACGATGTCGCCGGGCTGGATGGTCTCGGGCACCAGGGTTTCCAGCGTCTCGTCGACGATGACGGGATCGCCGTATACCCGGGGCGTCGCCGCAGCCAGGACGAAAAGCCAGCGGGGGGTGATGACGCCGATCCCGAACGACACGTCGCTCGGATTAATCAGGTGGACACGCATTATTGAGGAATCTCCTTCGCTCGCGAACCAAGCCAACTTTTACCTCAAGGCTGAGTCCTTAGTCTAAACGAGTATACATGTTAAACACGTTTGCAGGTCCGAATGGGAAAAAACCGGTTCCAGTACGGCTCAGAGATGGGGGGGATTCCACCAGCGGGAATGAAAAGCGGGATCCATGTGATAATATTCTTTGGACGAAGCCATCGGTGTACGGCCGTGGTTGTGGCAAAATGCTTGACATGACGATGGTTTTGCAACCCGAACCCCGATTGAGGCGTCAGTTGAGGTAGGACGGTACACGAATGCCCGGTATTGCGAATTCGCAAAACGAAACTGATCCGGTGGTCAATGCCGGGGCGCGCCCCGGCGCCCTGGAGGATCAACTCGCCGCGGTCCTGGGTGGACGGCAGCAGGAACCCTGGCTCACCGCCTTTATCCGCAATATCAAAGAGACCGTCCGGCCTCCGGAATTGCCTCCGCTCGAAATCACCTCCAAGCCCGTCGCCGTGAAGGACATTTGGAGTGGCTCCGAAAACGTCGGACGCTCGCGCTTCGTCTCTGTTGGCCTGCATGTACTGGTGATTACGACGCTCGTGATCCTGGGAACCAGTCCGGCGATGCAGAAGCTCGCCAAGGACTCGGTGGCGCTGATCGCTCCAGACCTGACACCATACAAGCCCGCGCCCCAGAAGAAAAACACGATGGGCGGTGGTGGCGGCGGTGGTGACCGTTCTCCCATGCCCGAAAGCAAGGGCAAGCTCCCCAAGATCGCGCCGAAGCAATTCACGCCCCCGATGGCGGTGGTGAACAATCCGAAGCCGAAGCTGGTGATGGAGCCGACGCTCGTCATCCAACCCGACGCGCAACTGCCGCAAGTGAACATGCCGGATCTCGGCAATCCGCTCGCCGGCGTACGGCTGCCCTCCAACGGACCCGGCTCCGGAGGCGGCATCGGTTCCGGCCCGGGCGGCGGTGTCGGCTCGGGTGGCGGCGCCGGATTTGGCGCGGGCAACGGCGGCAACACCGGCGGTGGCGCCTATAAGATCGGCGGCGGCGTCTCTGCACCGGCCGTGATTCTGAAAGTGGAGCCCGAATACTCCGAAGAAGCGCGCAAAGCGAAGTTCCAAGGCACGGTGCTGCTATCGGTGATCGTCGACGAAAAGGGCAACCCGCGCGACCTGCGGGTGGTGCGTCCTCTCGGCTTGGGCCTCGATGAAAAGGCGATTGAAGCGGTGATGAAGTGGCGCTTCCGCCCGGGCCTGAAAGATGGCCGCGCGGTGCCGGTGTCCGCCTACGTCGAAGTCAACTTCCGGCTACTGTAGCTTTTTATCCGCCAAAACGCCGCGGTCATTTGGGTGATACGATTATTGAGAATTCCATTTATTTTCAATGATCAAGAAACTTGGCGCGACCGAATTAATCGTCCCGATTGAGCGAATTGAGAACCGGATTTTCCTCATCCAGGGCCAGAAGGTCATGCTGGATATGGATCTGGCTGAGCTCTATCAGGTACCCACGAAGCGATTGAACGAAGCGGCCACTCGCAACCGTTCGCGCTTCCCTCCGGACTTCATGTTCCAGCTCACCCAGGAGGAATTCGACGACTTGAGGTCGCAATTTGCGACCTCAAGTTCAGGATCGACTTCTGGGTATGGTGGACGCCGCTACCGGCCCTTTGCCTTTACTGAATTCGGCGTCGCCATGCTCTCCGCCGTGCTGAAGAGTGAGAAGGCGGTACAGATGAGCATTCTCATTATGCGCGCCTTCGTCAAGCTCCGCGAACTCATCTCCGGCCACAAGGATCTTGCCGCGAGGATTGAGAAGCTAGAAGCGAACCAAGATCAGCACGCCTCGGTGATCAACATCCTGGCCGAAGAAATCGACAATCTGAAACTCTTGCCTCCCGAACTCCCGAAAAACCGCATCGGCTTTCGCGCCGAAGGCTGACCCCACCTCACAAATGCGGCGCCACAAACAACGACAACGGCGTCAACGACTGAATCCGCCAGCCCTTGCCCACCCGCTTCAAGCGCACTTGCACTAACTCCCGGCGGCGCTCTCCCGCCAGATCTTCCCCGTGCAGCCGCAACTGAATAAACCAATCCACCTGCAACGCGACCCCCTCATCGGTGGCCGTCATCTCCAGCACCTGCGCGGCGCTTGATACTTCGGCGACCTTCAGCAACGCCGTCACCTCGGTTTCGAGTTGCGCGTAGCCGGGCATCTCCGGGTTAAAGCGCTTGAGGAAGCCGCGCGGGTTGTTGGCCGCCAGTTGAGCCGCGGCGTCGCCGAGGTAGTCAGCGACGGAAGTGCGGTCATCGGCGAAGGCGAGCAGTAGGCTAAGTGCGATAGCTACCATTGATTTCGATGTAACCCTCAGTCAGATCGCAAGTCCAGAAGGTGGCTTGGCCCTTCCCGTCGCCGCGCAGTTGGAAGGCGATGGAGATTTCGTTCTCGCGCAGCTTCTCGATCAGCGCCTCCTCGTCGAATTCGACGGCGAGGCCCTTTTTGCAGACCGGCGTCCCCTGAAAGGCGATATCGACGCCGCGCGGATCGAAGTCGACGCCGCTGTAACCGGCGGCGCAGATGATGCGGCCCCAGTTGGGGTCAGCGCCGGCGACCGCGGTCTTGACGAGCGGCGAATTCGCGATGGAGCGCGCGATCCGCGCGGCCTCGGCGTTATTCTTGGCGCCGTAGATGTCAATTGTCACTAACTTGCGCGCGCCTTCGCCATCGCGGGCAATCTGCTTCGCCAGGCTTTGCAGCACCACCGTCAAGGACTCTTCGAAGGCCCGCAGTTCCTTGCTAGTTACCGTAACGCCGCTGGCGCCATTGGCCATTACCAGCACGCAATCGTTGGTGGAGGTATCGCCGTCTACCGAGATGCGGTGGAAGCTCGCGTCCACGGCGCGCTTCAGGATCGGCTGTAGCTGCCCGGGCGCAATCACCGCGTCGGTCATCACGAACGCCAGCGTCGTCGCCATGTTGGGATGAATCATGCCGGAGCCCTTGGTCATGCCCGCGATGTGGACCACGCCGCCCTTGAGCTCGAGGCCCGCCGCGATGGACTTGGGGACGATATCCGTCGTCATGATGGCGAGCGCGACTTCGTCGAAGCGGGCTTCGCTCGCCGCCGCCACCAGGCCGGGAATCGCCTTCACCACCAGGTCGCCCTTCATTTCGACGCCGATCACGCCCGTGGAAGCTGGAAAGAGCAGTTTGGCGGGAACTTTCAGGGCCTTCGACAGCGCCGAGAGCGTCTCTTTGACGACGCGATCGCCGGTGCGCGTGGCGCAGTTAGCGTTGCCCGCGTTCACCAGGACGGCTTGCACGCGTCCGCCGGCGGCGAGCAAATTCGCTTGCGCGGCCAGCACCGGCGCGGCCTTCACGACGTTGGTGGTAAACACGGCCGCGGCGGAAGCGGGACGGTCACTCCAGATCAAGCCCAAATCATTGCGCTTGGTTTTGCGCAAGCCCGCGTAGGCGGACGAATACCGGAAGCCCAATGGCAAACTCATCCCAATCTCTCTCCCTGTTGTAAGCGCGCGCCCTGCAGGAACCCGGTGACGGGCATCCGTTTCTTCCCAGGCGGCTGCACTTCGAGTAACTCCAATACGGTACCATCGCCGCAACCGACGTAGAGCCGTTGCGCTTCGACGAGTAACTCGCCGGGCGCGAGCCCATCACGGTTGCTCACTTGCATGCGGCCCAGGCCGAGCGGCTGGCCGCGCCATACCGTGGTCGCGCCGGGCCACGGAGTGAAGCCGCGGGCGCGGCAGTGAATCTGGTGCGCCGTGCGCGCGAAGCTGACGCGGCCATCTTCCTTGGTGAGGATACGGGCGAGCGTGGCTTGCGCGGGGTCCTGCTTTTCGGGCACTAGCGTGTCGATCTCGGCGAGCGTGCGCAGCAGCAGGTCCGCGCCAAGGACGGCGAGGCGTTGGCTGAGTTCGGGCGCGGTCTCTTCCGGGCCGATCTCGGTGGAGGCCTTCAGCAGCATGTCGCCCGTATCGAGCCCGGCGTCGATCTTCATGGTGGTGACCCCGGTCACCCGCTCGCCGTTCGCGATGGCCCACTGAATCGGCGCCGCGCCGCGGTAGTGCGGCAGCAGCGAGCCGTGGACGTTGATGATGCCGTGCCGCGGCAGGTCGATGATGGACTGCGGGATCAACTGGCCATAGCCCACGACGGCCATGACGTCGGCCTGGTCGGCGGCGAGCGTAGCGTAGTCGGCCTTCAGCCGTTCCGGCTGGCGGACGGGCAAGCCCAGTCGTAGCGCGGCCTCCTTGACGGGCGAAGCGGCGAGCGCCTGTCCGCGGCCCTTGGGGCGGTCCGGCTGCGTGTAGACGGCTAGGACATCGTGGCCCGCGCGGACGAGGGCTTCGAGAGAATCAACTGCGAATTGCGGCGTGCCAAGGTAGATGATGCGCATCACTCGCTAACGAACCCCGACCGTAAGGGAGGGGATGGCGCGGCGTTCACCCTCATCCTGCCGAAATCCCCTCCCTCACGGTCGGGGTTCGCACCAGCCTCAAGCGCACCGGCATCGCCAAACAGCCCACCGCGTGAGCGGTGGGTTTGTTTCGCCATTTTCATGCGCAAAACCCGGCAACAAAGGCATGAACGGCTGAAGTGAACCCCGCCGCTCACGCGGCGGGGTAGAGGATTTCCACTCGCGAAAATCGTCGGCTGCATGGCCATTTTCATGCGAACACCCTCACGGCAGTGGGGGCGGGCCAGGGGGCCCGCCCTACCGGAATCAATCCCACTCGCCGGCCTTCTGCAGCTTGCGGATCTTGCGCTTGATCAAGTCTCGCTTCAGCGGACTCAGATAATTGATAAACAGCACCCCGTTCAAGTGATCCGTCTCGTGCAGAATCGCCCGCGCCAGTAGCTCCTCACCCGTCACTTCCACCGTTTCGCCCTTCGGATTCTGCGCCCGCACCGTCGCCACCATCGGCCGGGTGACATTCTCGCGAAAGCCGGGAATGCTGAGGCAGCCCTCTTCCCCCGTCTGCGACCCCGACCGGAAGATCACCTCCGGATTGATCAGCACCAGCCGCTCCGACGGATTCTCGCCCGCGCTGGTATCGATCACCGCCAGGCGCTGCGAGATGCCGATTTGCGGGGCCGCCAGGCCCACACCCTTCGACGCCCACATCGTGTCGAACATGTCGTGGATCAGCTTGCTCAACTCAGGACCAAAGTCGACAATCGGTGCGGCGGGTACTTCCAACACCGGATCCGGGTATTTCACTATGCGGTACACCATGGGATTTAGTAGTTCTTTACCTGCTCGAGATAGCCGCGGTAATTGCGCTCCGTTTCCAGCAACGAATCGCCGCCGAATTTTTCGAGGAAGGCCTGCGCCAGGACGATCGCCACCATGCTTTCGCCGATGACGCCCGCGGCGGGCACCACGGCGATATCGCTCCGCTCGTAGGCGGCCAGGGCCGGGTCGCGCGTGTCGAGGTCGACGGATTCCAGCGGCCGGCGCAGCGTCGAGATCGGCTTCAGCAGTCCGCGTACGATGATGTCCTGTCCGTTGGTGATGCCGCCTTCGATGCCCCCCGCGCGGTTCGCGCCGCGGTGAAAGTCGCGCGACGTCTTATCGTAATGAATCGTGTCCTGCACCTTGGAGCCAAACGCCGCCGCGCCATCGGCCGCCGCGCCGATTTCGACGCCCTTCACGGCTTGCATCGACACAATCGCCTGCGCCAGTTTGCCATCCAGCCGCGAGTCAAACGTAATGTGCGAGCCCAAGCCGGGTGGGCAGCCGTGCGCGATCACTTCGAAGACGCCGCCCACGGTGTCGCCGGTGCGATACGCCTCGTCCACCACGGCCTTCATGCGCGCCTCCGCCTCGGGATCCACGCAGTTGAGCAGCACTTCGTCGCGTTGATTGATCGCCTTCACTTCCTCAAAAGTCGCCTGCCGGTGCAGCTTTTCCTGCCCTACGCCCACCACGTGGCTCCACACCTCAATCCCGAAGCAGTAGAGGAATTCCTTCGAGATGGCGCCCACGGCGACGCGCGACGTCGTTTCGCGCGCACTGGCGCGTTCGAGCAAATAGCGCACTTCGGTGAAGTTGTACTTGATCGCGCCCGGCAGGTCGACGTGGCCCGGACGCGGCCGCTTCACTTCCTTGGCTTTGCGCTTTTCTTCTGACCCGGCGAAGTCCTCCACGGGGAGCACTTCGGTCCAATTCTTCCAGTCCTTGTTCTCGATCAGGATGGCGATCGGCGCGCCGATGGTATGCGAGTGCCGGATGCCGGCCACCACGTGTACCTTGTCGGTCTCGATCTTCATGCGGCCGCCGCGGCCGAAGCCCTGCTGACGGCGCCAAAGCTCGCGATTGACGCGATCGAAATTGATCGGGATACCGGCGGGTAGCCCGGTCAGCGTAGCGACCAGACACTCGCCGTGGGATTCACCTGCGGTTTCGTAACGGAACATGGATTAGACGGTCTCTTCAAGGTAACATCCCGGCGAGTGCCCGAGCTTGAGTGCCTGTGCTTGGGCGAAGGCCGCCAGGTCATCGGCGAACGGCGCCGTAAACTCCAGCGGCGCGTCCTCCAGCAGAAACCGGATGCGGCAGGCGTGCAGCGCCTGGCGGGGCAGAATCAGCCGTTCCAGCATCGCCGGCGTGACGCCGTCGCGGATGAAGTCGAGGTAAAGCTGCGCGTCCGGACCGTAGACTTTGTCGCCCACCAGCGGATGCCCCAGCCACTGCGCGTGGGCGCGGATCTGGTGCATGCGGCCCGTCCGCGGACGCACCGTGGCCAATGTATAGCCGTGCGCCGCGCCGAGCGGCACAAATTCGGTCACCGCCGCCGCGCCGTCCGCCCGCACGTGTTGCTTCACGTGAACCACTGAGTCGGGATCCGGGCCCAGCGGCTGGTTCACCAGCACCGGTGCGGCGAGTTCGCCCGTCAGGATCGCCAGATATTCCTTCTCCACCTGACGCGCCTGAATCGCCTTCTGGAGAAGGGAGGCCGTCGCATGGTCCTTCGCGAAGACGACGATGCCGCTGGTTTCGCGGTCCAGCCGCGAGGGCATATGCAGCCGTTCCAGCCCCAGGTACTCCCGGCAGGCGCCCACCAGGCTGGACCACGGCCCCTGCTTCGACGGGTGGCACGGAATGTCGCCCGGCTTGTTCACCGCCAGCAGGTGCGCGTCCTCAAAGAGAATCGCCGCGCGGACCTCCCCGGGCGTTAGCAAGCGCATAAACTGTGAAAGATGGATGCCGTTTTCGTACTCAAGTTTCTCTCTGACCTTTCCCGCCACAACGATCGCGAGTGGTTTGCCACCCAAACCGAACGGTACCAGAACGTGCGCCAACAATTTCAGGAATTCGTCACCCAGGTACTACTAGAACTCGCCGACACCCGCCCCGCCTTCGGCGAAGTGGACCCCGCCAAGTGCATCTTCCGCATCCACCGCGACGTCCGGTTTTCGAAAAACAAGACGCCCTACAAAACCAACATCAGCGCCGTCATCAGCGAGGGCGGCAAGAATACCGAGGCGCCGTGCGGTTATTTCCAACTCGAGCCTGGCGGCAAGTCCTTCGTTGCCTGTGGGTTATACGAGCCCTCCACGGCGGAGCTACACCAGGTGCGCCAGCGTATCGCCGAGGACCCCACCGCGCTGCGCGCCATCCTCAAAGGCATGAAGCGCCACTTCCCGGACGGCTTTACGGGAGAGAAGTCGGTGCGCTTGCGGGGGTTCACGCCGGACCATCCCGCCTATGACCTGCTGATCTTCAAGAGCTTCGTCGCCACGCGCGCCTTCACCGACGAACAAGTGATCGCCAAGACCTTCGCTGGGCAGCTCAAGGCCAGCCTGAAGGCCATGCTGCCGCTGCTCGATTGGCTCAATCAAGCGCGGCAGGATCCGCACGCCGGTCCTCGCCGGTCCCCCGGCTGGGAATAGCCGGGATAGCACCGCCGTGAGGTGTATTTTCAATCACCCCTGACCCTATGGAAATGCGGTATTTTCGCGCAGTCCAGAAGGGCACGCAAGTCCCAGGCTCTTTAGAATCTTCAAAAATTGGCGGAATCAGTTGTTTTCCGAAAAGGATTCAATAAAATTTGTTATTGACTTCATTGCTTCGGAAGGGTTACATTGATCTTTCGCGTCCGACTCTTAGTCGTACAACCATGCCGTAGTGTACAGGAGGTCCTTGAATGACCTTTCAGATCGGTGAGAAAGTTGTCTACCCGAACCAAGGGGTAGCCACCATTGAAAGCATTAGCCAACGGAACTTTGGCGGGCAGTCAGAACGGTTCTACCTTCTGCGCCTCGCCTACAGCAGTATGACTGTCATGGTTCCCTTCTCCCACGTCCACCAAGTGGGCCTGCGGAAGGTGACCAAAAACGTCGAGGTCACCCGGATGCTGGAATTCCTGGCCACCGGCAAGCCGAATTGCTCCCATGACTGGAAGCACCGCTTCAAAGAGAATAGTGACCGGATGGCCCACGGATCCTTGCTGGAGATCGCCGAAGTCTTCAAGAGCCTCCTGATCCTGCAAGCCGACAAGCCGCTCTCCTTCCGCGAGAAGAAGATGCTGGAGCGTTCGCGCCAGATGCTTTTGGCCGAAGTGTCGATCTCCCGCACCTTGCGCGACCCGGAAGCCGTCGCTTTGATGCAGCGCGCCCTGGCGAAAGCCAACCTCACGTTCCCGGAACCCATGTAGATTTTCTTGAGAGCCTGAGCATTCAGGTAAAGACAGACGAGACACGGAGCTACAGCGATGTAGCTCCGTTTTTTTCTGCGGCGCCACCCTGAAAACCTAAAAAACTGGCGCTGAAAGCGGCGGCGACCCGGAGCCTGAATCGCGCCGATGGACAACTCATCCGGTCTCGCGGCGGCAGTGTGCGGCCACTGCGGACCCCGGAAGCCGTCATCGCCGCCATCCGGTAGGTTGTCGAAGGACAAGGCGCTCCGATGAGCGTCTACTGTGGATCGCAGGCCTGAATACGTGTTACCACCCGCTGGGCGTGACCCGCTCACTATCGTTCGCGGCTGCAAGGTTGGTGCTAGGCGGGGACCCGTGGCTCACTTAGTACCCCTAATAGTCCTATACGACTCATTTATCAGTCAAATTCATTTCGGTACTTGCCGCGGGGCTAGACCAAAGGTACCATCGCCGCTGAGTCCCCAAACCCGAAAGGAAGTCCAATTCATGCGAAAACAACTCTGGCAGACGCTCCTGCTCACCACCCTCGCCGCCGGGACCCCGCTTTACGGCCAATGCCCCGCCAACCCCCTCACCGCCCTCAGCGGCACCTGGACCTTCAACGTCCAGACGAACAATGCCGCCGCTGGGCAACCTGCTTTTGTCGTCGCGGGCCAATTCACCGCCACACCCGGAGCAGCCAATAGCCCGAACGGCGTCCTCACCATCACGGCCACCTCGGCTTTGGGCACACTTGGTTTTATTGGTCGGAGCACCACGCGTGAAGAGCAGGACGCCGGACGCTACCAAATCAACGACAATTGCTCTGGCGGTACGCTCACCATGAACCTCTCGTCGTTCCCCATGCAGTACGACTTCGTCTTCGTCGACGGCGGCCGCTCCCTTTATCTCATCAGCACTTCACCGGGCAGGACGGCCACTGGCAGCGCGACCCTTGGCGTCGCCGGCTGTGCGGGAGTCAACCCGCTCACCCTGCTTTCCGGCCCCTACGCCTTCAACCTACGCGGAGAACTCAATTCGGCTTTTAGTTCCTACGCGGCAGCCGGACGTTTCGAGGCCAGCCTCGGTCAGGGTCTGGCCGGAAACCCGCTCGGCCTTCTCGCGATCACACAGACTTCGAGCCAAGGTGGAGTGCATGGAGTAACGCGTCTGGAGAGTGGTCCGGGCCGCTTTCAAGTGAATGCCGATTGTACGGGAGGCACGCTCACCTTCAACCTCGGCTCCTTGCCGCAGCAGTACCAGTTCTACTTCCGGGCCGGCTTCCAGGAATTGGACGTGATCAGCACTAGCGATCGCACCATTCTGGGAGTGGTGAGCCGCGCCTCGGCCGTCGGCTGCCCGGCGAATCCTCTCTCGCTCTTGAGCGGCATCAATGCCTGGACCTTCAACGCCCAAACGCACCAAAAAACTGCGGCTTTCGACGCTCAATTCAGTATCGCGGGGCGTTTCGTGGCGGCCAATTCCGGCGCCCTCGCCATCAACGCCACCTCCCTGCTGCTGAATGGGAACCAGGTACAATCCCCCGGCGCCATCCGCCTCGAAGGCGACGCCGGTAGCTTCCAGATCTTCCCGGACTGCACCGGCGGCACCCTCACCATGAACCTCTCGTCGTTCCCCATGCAGTACGACTTCTGGTTCTACAACAACGGCCGCTCCCTGTATCTGGTCAGCACTCGCGAAGGCCGCGGCGCCTCCGGCAGCGCGCATGCCGGCGTCACCGCTTGCCCCGTGGGCGTTGACCCGCTGACCCTGGTCTCCGGTCTCTACAGCGCCAAGCTGCAACGCGTACCCAACTTCACCCGCGAAGCCTACGGCCTCGTCGGACTCCTCACCGCCAACGCCGGCCGCCTCGGCATCCTCGCCACTTCGAATCTGGGCGAGGACGGCAGCGTCGCCCGCGTGGAAAGCGACCGCGGCAGCTACCAGGTAGAAGCCGACTGCACCGGCGGCACGCTCACCTTCAACCTCAGCTCCCGCCCCGCCCAGTACCAGTTCTACTTCCGCGAAGGCTTCCGGACGCTCGACGCGATCAGCACGGCCGGTCCCGCCGCCTACGGCATCGTTAGCCGCTTCTAGGAGGACGGGGCGGGCCCGTGGTGCGCGGAAAGGACTATCCCAGCACGGCGCGGACTTGGGCGACCATCCAGAGCATCTCTTCCTCGGTGATGACCAGCGGTGGAGCGAGGCGGATGACGAAGTCGTGGGTTTCTTTGCAGAGGACGCCGTGCTCCATGAGGCGCTCGCAGTAGGGCCGGGCGGGGGCGGTGAGTTCGATGCCGATGAGCAGTCCGCGGCCGCGGACTTCGCGGACGAGCCCGCCTTCGAGCGGCTTGAGTGCTTCGAGCAGGGTGACCCCGAGTCCGGCGGTGCGCTCAACCAGCCGCTCTTCGCGGAGGACGTCCAAGGCGGCGCGGGCCACCGCGCAGCCGAGCGGGTTGCCGCCGTAGGTGCTGCCGTGGCTGCCGGGCGTGAAGAGCTCCATCACTTCGCGGCGGCCCACGACGGCGGATACCGGATAGAAGCCGCCGGAGAGCGCCTTGCCGAGAATGTAAATGTCCGGCTCGACGCCGGCGTACTCGCAGGCGAACCAGGAGCCGGTGCGGCCGAGTCCGGTTTGGATTTCGTCGGCCAGGAAGAGGACGTTGTGTTCGCGGCACAGGGCCGCGGCGTCCTCGAGGTAACCGGGCGGCGGCAGGATGATCCCCGCTTCGCATTGGATGGGCTCGACGAGGAAGGCGCAGGTGCGCGGCGTGATGGCGGCGCGCAGGGCGTCGAGATTGCCGTAGGGGACTTGCACGAAGCCAGGCGTGAAGGGCCCAAAGTCCTTCTGGTAGCCGGCTTCGGAAGAGAAGCCGACGATGGTGGTGGTGCGGCCGTGGAAGTTGCCCTCGCAGACGATCACTTCGGCTTGCCCGGACTCAATGCCCTTGCGCTGGTAGCCCCAACGGCGCGCGGCCTTAATGGCCGTCTCTACCGCCTCGGCGCCGGAGTTCATCGGCAGCACGACGTCCAGGCCGGTGAGGTCCGCCAGTTCCTCGCAGAAGTGCGGCAGTTGCTCGTTATGGAAGGCGCGCGACGTGAGGGTGACTTTGCGGGCTTGTTCCATGAAGGCCTTCAGCAGCACGGGATGCGCGTGGCCTTGGTTGAGGGCTGAGTAGGCGCTGAGGCAATCGAGGTAGCGCTTCCCGGCGACGTCGGTGACCCAGACGCCCTGAGCTTGCGCGACGACGATGGGCAGCGGGTGGTAATTGTTGGCGCCGAACTCCTCTTCGAGCGCGAGCAGCTCTTCCTGGACCGGGTTAAGCAAGCGGAGCACTCGTCAGGATTTCGTCGAAGCGGCGGCTGACTTCGGTGAGGTAAGCTTTGTCGCCACGGCCCAATTCGACCGTAGCCGTGCCGCGGTAGCCGATTTCGGCGAAGGCTTTGTAGACTTCCGGCCAATCGATTTGGCCTTCGCGCAGCGCGCAGAAGTCGGCGACGCTTTTGCCGCCGGAGGTGGGGGTCGGCTTGAAGCGGAAGTCCTTGATGTGGACCTTCACGATGCGGGGGCCGAGCGTGCGAATCCAGTCCTGCGGGAAGCCGAAGAGGACCACATTGCCGACGTCGAAGTAGGCGCGGACCCAGGGGCTCTTAAACTCGTCCACGTAGCGCGCGAACTCGAGCGGGCTGGTGAGGAACTTATTCCAGACCTCCTCCACGGCGATGATGACCTTGCTCTCCTGGGCCAGCGGAATCATTTTGCGGATCTCGGCCTGTGAGCGCTTCCAGGCGTCGGCGTAGCTGGTTTTGGCGTCCACCACGGCGGGCACCAGCAGCACGGTCTCGGCGCCCCAGAGCTTAGCGTTGCGGATGCTGGTTTCCATGCCGGCGCGGCACTTGGCCACCACTTCGGGGTCGGGCGAGGAGAGAGGGAACTTCCAGTGATCCGAATTCATGACGGAGTGGATGGGGACCTTGGCGAGGTCCGACGCCTTTTTGATTTCTTCGGCCACTTGAGGGTCAGAGACGGTGTAGGCTTCCACTTGGGCGAAGCCGCAGTCAGCGGCGAGCTGAAAGCGGTCCTGAAAGCTGAGGTCGGGGGGGAGCATGGAAAGCAGGACGGCTTTCTTGATGGGGAGGCGGGGCGCGCCAAAGAGGGCCGGAGAGAGGGCGGGGGCGGCGAGGGAAGCGGCGAGTAGGTGGCGACGGGTCATTTCGATCTTGATTGTAACGCCGAAAAGGAGGCCCTCCGAGAGCCCCCTTTCCGGCGTTGCCGAAGTCTCTAAACGAGGTTCGGGATCTTGATGATCTTCTTCTGAATGGCGTACTGGACGAGTTGGGCTTTGTTGTGAATGTCCAGTTTGCGCATCAGGTTGAACTTGTGGGCCTCGACGGTTTTGACGCTGAGGTTCAAGTCGCAGGCGATCTCCTTCACGGAATTGCCTTCGGCGAGGAGCTTCAGCACTTCGCGTTCGCGCGTGGTGAGCGTGGCGAAGCGGGGGAGGCGGTTGGCGCTCTTGATGCGGGTGCGGAAGTCATCGACGAGTTGCGAGAGCATGCGGGGGCTGAGGTAGCTGCCGCCGCGGCAGATGTCGCGGATGGCGGCGACGAGTTGCTGGGAAGGGCTATCCTTGAGCACGTAGCCGCTGGCGCCGACCTCCATGCCTTCGACGAGGTAGTCTTCGTCGTCGTACATGGTGAGCAGGAGCACCTTGGTTTCGGGGCGGTTCTTCTTGATTTGGCGAGTGGCCTCGAAGCTGGACAGGCCGGGCATGCCGATGTCCATCAGAACGAGGTCCGGGCGAGCCTCGGCGGCCTTATCGACGGCGTCGCCGCCATTGGCGGCCTCGCCGACAATCTCCATGTCCGCTTCGGCGTTGATGAGTGTCTTGATACCTTGGCGGAACAGAGTATGATCGTCCGCGAGTAGGATTCGAATTTTGGCCATCTGTTTCTAATCTCTCTTTCTGAATTCGGGCCTAGACTAACTGGCTTGCCAAGCTAACTCGGCGGCGCGGCGCGCGGGCGCCGGTTCAGGCCGGTCTTGCGGAATCGGAATTTCGATCCGGATCCGGGTACCGCTGACGCTTGAGTTCCACAAGTCATGCGGATCCAGCGCTCGCCGCTTCGGAGTTTTGGTTCCCGGACTTGCCTTGGCCGGCACGCGCGGGCGGCTCTCCACGATACACACCCCACCAAGCAGGGCCACGCGTTCGCGGAGACCTGCCAATCCATAGGATTCGCGTTTGTTGAACGCATCCTCTACGCAAAAACCAACGCCGTCATCTTCCACACTCAGTTGTAAGAGTTGATCGGCGGATTGTACGGAAATATTTACGTTTTCCGCATGAGAATGTTTGCCAATGTTATTGATGCATTCCTGCACCAGCCGGTAGACGATGCTCTCGGTTTGCTTTGGCACCGGGCCCAGCCGGCCGGTGCGTAAGTAGATCTGGGCGCCATGCGCGCGCTGGAAGCGGCTCGCGAGTTGGCGCAAACCGGGGGCGAGCCCGAGTTGCTCCAACACTGCCGGACTCAGCGCGGCGATCAGACGGCGGATTTCGAGAATCGTCGTCTCGGTCATTTCGCGGACATCCTTGATCTTCAAGATCGCGTTGCTGATTTCCGCGGGTGTCCTGGCGTTCTCGAGCGCTTTCTCGGCCATCTCCAGTTGTAAGCGGATACACAGCATCGATTGGCCGGTTTCGTCATGTAACTCGCGGCTGATGCGGCGGCGTTCCACTTCTTCCACCTGCAACATGCGCGAAGCAAGCTGGCGCACCTGTTCTTCGCTTTCCGCCAGGTCCTGCATCAGTTTTACTTTTTCGGCGCCCAGCAGGCAGCGTTCGGCCACTAAGGCGAGTAAGTCCTGTTCGCGCGGCAGCCACTCATAGGATTTTTCGAAGCCAAACTGCATCACGCCGGCCAGGCGGCGTCCGTTTACCAACGGCATCGACCAGCAGGTCTCGTAGCGGCCCTGCCAAGCGGAATCCAGTACCACTGCTTGTAACTGGGCGGGCGAGGTCGTGAGGGCGCAGAAGGGTTGGGCCAGCAACTTGCGGTGCTTGGTAGCAGGCTTCACCGGCACGCCAGCCGGATTCATCTGCGGCATCCAACGCTCGTTCGCTTCGTCGAACAGATAAACCTCGGCGATGTCCGCGCGGCAGTAATTGGCCAAGACGCGCATGGAGCCGCCGAGTAAGTCCTTCAGACTCCGCGATTCAATTTCAATGTGAAACAACTCCGAGTGCGCCGTGGTTTCCGCCTCCCGCACATGGAAGTAGGAGTTATTCAACGTAAGTACGACGCAGAAATGAATCTGCTCGCGCGCCCAACGATAGCCGGAGGCGTTGGCCCCCAAAGCCTTCTCGAGTAAGTGATCATACTCGGCCAGCGCCTTCATGACCAGGCTGGGATGTAAATTGAGTTTGGCTAAGCGGCGTCCGTTATATTCCACTTGTTCGAGAAAAGCAAACAAGGGACGCTCACCCTTCGCCTGGACAAATTGCAACGCCGCGCCCAAAGTAATGAAAGCCAGCGCCCGCCGTTGCTTGGCGTCGTGGTTGGCGCGCTCCAGCAGGTCAAGATACTGTAACTCCAGCCCTTCGATCTGCCCCGA
Source organism: Bryobacteraceae bacterium (assembly GCA_019752335.1). GTDB lineage: Bacteria > Acidobacteriota > Terriglobia > Bryobacterales > Bryobacteraceae > JALHNI01. The sequence continues at coordinate 65,899 of JAIEMJ010000024.1, read as the reverse complement.
CAGGGCCTTGGCCATCTTTTGTAACTGCGCCAGAAGCTGATCGGTAAGGACATGGGCCGCATCCGCCAGCACCGGGGATGTGGAACGCATCGCGACTAAGTTGGAACCTCGCACTATTTCCCATATCGGATTGCTAAGGTCAAGTCTTTAGGCTGGGGACACACAAACTGGGGGAATGAGACTAAGGTACGCTACCCCCAACTACATCCGGTGGGGGTATTACGGGGCTTTGGGTCCCCGCGCCTAAGGCTTTTCCCCGGGAGAAGCGGTTAGACGGGCGATCACTTCGGCTTGGTTCGCCGTCACGGCCAGGTCGAGCGGCGTATGGCCAGCCCGGTTCTTGCGTTTCGGGTCGGCGCCGCGGGCGAGCAGGAGTTCCACTACCCCGAGCCGCCCCCAACTGGCTGCCAGGTGCAGCGGCGTGGCGCCGTCATGGTCGAGCGCATCCACCGTGGCGCGACGATCGAGCAGTAAAGTGGCGGTACTCACCTGGCCCGCCAGGGCGGCGTCGTGCAAGGGGGTGGCGCCGGCGCTGTTCAGGCAGTTCGCGTGGGCGCCGTGATCCAGCAGGAGCACGGCGATGTCGCGGTGGCCCTTCAGGGCGGCGTCGTGCAGCAAGGTGCTGCCGTTGGCGGTGCGCGCGCTCGCGTTCGCGCCGCGGTCTAGCAGCAAGGTGACGATCTCGGGTTGGCCGCGCAGGACGGCCTGCTCCATTTGCTTGAGACCTTCGCTGCCCGTGCTGCCGGCGATCTTCGCCCCGCGGCGGATCAGCAGATCCACCACGCGCGTATGTTGATGGTGGATGGCTTCGTCAAGCGGCGTGGACCCGGAGAGGTCCTTGGCATGCAGATCAGCTCCGGCTTCGAGCAGCAACAGGACTACGTCGTAGTGGCCCTTCACCGCGGCTTCGTGCAAGGGTGTCGAGCCCGTGGCCGCGCTGCTCACCTTTGGGTTCGCCCCACGCTTCAGCAATAGCCGGACGGTGTCGGCGTGCCCGCGCCAGGCGGCTTCGTCGAGCGGCGTGGATCCAGCGTTGTCGGTCAGGTTCACGGGGACGCCACGGTCCAACAGCAACGCGGCCAGATCGGTATGACCGCGACTGGCGGCGAGGTGAAGAGCGGTGGAGCCGGAGCGATAGCGCTGCCGGGGGTTGGCCCCGCGCTCGAGCAAGCGGCGCGCGACGGCGAAGTGGTTCGTGAGGATGGCGTAGTGGAGCGGGGAAGAGCCGCCTTCGCTATGCGCGGCATTGGGGTCGGCGTGGGCGTCCAGGAGGAGGTCGGCCATTTCGAGGTCGCCGGCCCAGGCGGCGTCGTGCAAGGCGGTACCACCCAGTGAGTCGCGGGCGTTCACGGAAGCGCCACTGAGCAGGAGCGCGCGGACCCGCTCTACGTCACCCGCGCGGACGGCGCTGTGGAGGTCGTCGAAGGCGAGCAGCGAGGACAGCCACAGCAGGCCGGCGAGCAAGCGACTTGGGGCCAGGGCCTTCACTTCTTATTGATGAGTTTCTCAACCTCGGTGATCACACCACCCTTCTCGAAGAAGGGTTTGGTGGCGTCGCTGTAGCTGACGTCGGCGCGGATCATGCCCTGGGCGTCGATCACATAGACGCGCGGCAGGTCAATGCGGCCGGAGCGCACGTAGGAGTAAGCCACTTGCCCCATGTCGAACAGCAGGGGCGAGGTGGTCTTGGTTTCGGAGACGTAGGTCTGCATGGTTTGCTGGGTTTCGGGTTGATTGACGATGGCCAGTACGGCCACTTTGCCGGCGTACTTGGCCTTCAACTGTTCGAGGACCGCGGTGAAGGCCTTGCAGTGCGGGCAGGAGGTCTTCATGATTTCGAGCACGACAACGCGGCCCCGGTAATCGAGCAGGTCATGGAATTGGCCGTTCTGGTCGGGCAATTGAAAGCTCGGGGCGCGCCGCGGCGCCGGAGCCTGGGCCAACAAGGCAGAGAGCGAAAGAAGAAATACGAGAAAGCGCATCACTCTCATTATGCGCAGGCGTTTAGATGGCTGGGAGGTCGCGGAGGTATTCGGAAAGGCGGCGGGCGCCGCGCGGGGGAGCGATGAAGTCCTCACGGCATTGCAGACTGTGATATTCGGCGAGTTGGGCCAGGCGCGGCGCGAAAGCGCGGCAGGCCCAGCCGCCGGTATCGAGCACCCAGGTGGGCATGCGCTGTACGCGCGCCGGAACGCGGGCCGCCGCGCAGGCCTCCTCCAGAATCTCGCGGCGCGTGAAGATCTCGGGCCCTCCGACCGGGACCACATGGGAGCGCGCGCTTTCAACCAGGTCCGCGCAGACGAAGGCGAGATCCTCTTCGGCGATCGGATTGGTGCGCGCCGTGCTGGGACCAAACTGCATCAGCCGCCGGTCGCGGGCCTGATGCACCAGTGCATGGAATTGCGAAAAGAACGGCGCGGGTTCAAGGATGCCGTATTCGAGCCCGGATTCCCGCACCGCCTGGGCGACTTGGGCGTGGGCCGCCAGGTAGTCGATGTCCGGGAAGCGGCTGGCCTGGCAGGCGGAGACATAGATGAAACGGCGGACACCGGCCCGGACGGCGCGCCGCAGCAGAGTGAGATTCGCGGGGACGTCGACGTCGAAGTAGCCGGGCGCGCGGAAGCCGAGCCTCCTCGGGCTGAGGCTTTGTCCGAGGCAGGAGAAGACGACATCGACGTCGCTGAGCACGCCGCCCAGCGTGCGCGGGCGCAAGGCGTCGCCGAGGGCGATTTCGGTGCGAATGGGTAAGCTGGCGGCGCGTTCGCGGACGCGGCAGAGGGCGCGAACGGTGAGTCCGCGGCTATCCAGTTCACGTACGACATGTTGGCCCAGGGCGCCGGTAGCGCCCGCGACGAGAACCCGAATCATGCTGGGTTTGTTTCCATCCTCCGGATCCTCGATTTTCGTACAGATCGCGGGGGGCGTGGGGATGCGGCCCTTCAAGCGACTACTTCTACGGGAGGCAATCCCGCCAATTCAACGGGAAGGAGACACTTCCTGCCGCAGCGCCCAACGGATGGGGTCTCCGCCGTACGGCCGCAAGGCCAGTTCTCCGATCTCGAACTTCTTCATGAGCGACGCCGCCAACCACGGACGCGTTCGTTCGAAGTCGACTGCCCGGCCGGCCTCGACATCGTAAGCGATAGTCAATCCGCCGCACACGGCTCCATCCATCACTAAAGAAAAGACCTGCCCGGACCAGGCAACATGCGTGAATTCTGGCCAACAGTCACCTCTCGTCGCCACCGTAACGGTGCGGCCATCGCGTTCCACCAGGACCTTCACCCGTACGTCCGGAGCCGGGAGCAGCGGTTTCTCTCTCAACAAGCTAACTTTGGTCTTCCCGTCAGGCGATCTGGCTTCGTAGTGAGTCTTCCAACTCGCGCAGCCACAAAGAAACGCCGCTACTATTGCCAGCAAGATTCGCATATACCAATGATGACGATCACCTCCGGAACGTGCAGGGAATCGGCGGCGCGGACCAGAAGAGGCCACGGGCGAGCCTCATGTCCTCAGCTTACGCGTGGACTCGGCGCCGAGGGGTTCACGGAACGGCTCCACCGGAATGCGTTCGTAGCGTACTTCCAGCACAGTGAGCTCTTCGGCGCCGCCCGGCGCCTGGAGCACGACGGAGTCGCCCTCGGCCGACTTCATGAGCGCGCGCCCCAGCGGCGACACCCAACTGAAGTGGTTGCGGTCGAGATCCACCTCGTCGGTGCCCACGATGCTTACCGTGCGCTCGACGCCCGCGGCGTTGGCATAGAGGACCGTCGCGCCAAAGAAGACCCGTTCCGCCGCCGCCCCCCGGCGGGGAGCTTCCGGGTCCACCACTTCCGCGGCTTCGATACGCTTGGCGAGAAAGCGAATGCGGCTGTCGATCTGGCGGAGGCGGCGCTTGCCGTACTGATAGTCGGCGTTTTCACTGCGGTCGCCGTTACTGGCCGCCCACGCCACGACGTCGGTGACGGCCGGGCGTTCCCGGGTGAGCAGAAACCGGTGCTCCTCCTTGAGGCGCTGGAGGCCAGCCGGCGTGATGTAGTTCTTGCCGCGGGGCCCGGGTTCGTCGGGTTTTGGCTTTCGGGTAAACCCTTTTCGCATCGCATGATCCTTCGGGCGCGAATCCAGTCTTGGCCCTCCTTATTTTTTCACGTTTTTCCAGCTCTTCGCGCGCCTAGGTCCGCGCGGATCGAGGCGATATCACAGGTGATGTGATATCGTGAGTGATGTGAGATTGACTGTCGATACCGATGTGGTCGTCGCTGCGATGCGAAGCCCTACCGGAGCGTCGGCAGCGTTGGTGTCGCTATTGCTCCGAGGGAGAGCCGATTGGCTCCTGAGTGTAGCGATGGCGTTGGAGTACGAGTCGATCTGCATGTTGGCCGATCACCGGTTAGCGGCTGGCGCCAGTGAACAAGACGTGCAAAACTTGCTCGCCTCCATTTTTGACATCATCGTGCCGGTTGAGGTCCACTACCAATGGCGTCCGCAATTGTCTGACGCGAGCGACGAAATGGTGTTGGAAACGGCAGTGAATGGCCGGGCCGAGGCGATCGTCAGCTTCAATCATGCCGATTATCGAGACGCCCCGCGCCGGTTCGGAATTCGTCTGTGGAAGCCGGCGGAAGCGCTAAAGGAGATAAGGAAATGACCCCGAGAGTATCGACGTTTGCCCTGCGTTTGCCGAACTCCCTGAAAGCCGCGGTGGAGCGGATGGCGGCGGCCGACGGAACCAGTATGAACCAGTTTCTGGTGATGGCGGCGGCCGAAAAGCTGTCGGCCATCCAGACGGCGGAGGCCTATTTCGCGGCCCGGCGAGGGAAGGGCGACCGGAAGGCTGCGCTCGCTTTTCTGTCCCGTGCCGGTGGGGAGTCTCCCCGTTCCGGGGATGAGATCGAGCGCTGAGGTTGGGGCGCCGAGTGCCCAAGCTATCGGCGGGCCGCGATTTGCCGCGCTTCGCGGCCAATGCCCGCCAGCATGCCCCGAAAGACCAAGTGATGCAGCGGCACCACGGCGTACCAGTAGAGTAGGCCGAAGAGTCCGCGCGGTTGAAACAAGGCTACCTGGTGGAGGGTGCTTTGCCGTGGGCCGGGGCCTGGCTCGATCCGGAACTCGAGTAGCGCCTCGCCGGGGACTTTCATCTCCGCGCGGAGCGATAGCTGACGATCCTGCTCAAAGCCGGTCACGCGCCAGAAGTCGAGGGCTTCGCCGTAGCCGACGGATTCCGGATCACGGCGGCCGCGGCGCAGGCCGGGGCCACCGGCGAGACGGTCGAGCCAGCCACGCAGGACCCAAAGCCAGTCGGCCGCGTACCAGCCATGTCCGCCCCCTACCCGGCAGACCGCCCGAAACACGGCTGCCGCCGGCGCTTCAATGACCAACTGGCGAGCGTCGCGAAACACCGTGCCGCCCGCCCAATCGGGGTCGCCCGGAATGGGCCCTGCCATCGCCCAGTTCGTCTCCACGTCGTGCCCGGCCACCTTACTCAGCGCCGCCTGAATTGCCTCCCGCACGGTGAGGAGCGTTTGCGGGATCAGGCGGGTGATCCGATCCTCCTGGCAGACCACTTCATTCCGCAAACCTTCCGCTAGCGGTTTGGCGATGTCGTGGCTGAGCGGGGTTACTAAATGAATCCAATAGGAACTGAGGCGAGGCGAGAGAATCGGCACGGGAATCACCCAGCGACGGCCTAAGCCTAGCTCCTCGGCCATGATGTCCATGATCTGGCGATAGCGCAGAATGTCGGGTCCGCCGATGTCGAAAGTCTGCCCGATGGTGGCCGGAGTCTCCAACGCGGCAACCAGATAACCGATTACGTTGCGAACCGCGATGGGCTGGCAGCGCGTGCTCACCCAGCGCGGCGTCACCATGACCGGTAAGCGTTCCACCAGGTAGCGCAGGATCTCGAAGGAGGCTGACCCGGAGCCAATAATCATGGCGGCGCGGAACACCGTCACCGGAACTCCCGTGGACGCTAAGGCCGTTTCCACGGCACGGCGCGAGGCCAAGTGTTCGCTCAAGCCAGCGCCGTCCGCGCCGAGCCCACCCAGGTAGAGAATGCGTTTCACGCCAGCGTCGGCGGCGGCCCGCGCAAAACTCTCCGCGAGCTTCAGATCGCTATCGGCATATCCACGTCCGGCGGACGTCATCGAGTGAACGAGGTAATAGGCCACCTCAGAGCCTGCGAGCAACTTGGCCAGGGATGGGATGGAGGCCAGGTCCGCCTCCACGATTTCGGCGCCAGGCAGGGCCGCCCATACCCGATGGCGTAATTTGCGGGGAGACCGGGCCAGACAGCGCACCGGGTAACCTTCGGCGAGCAGGCGAGGGACCAGGCGTCCGCCGATGTAGCCGGTGGCCCCCGCGATCACTACGCGTTGCTTAGCGGCGAGCGGCGTGGGGAACCTCCCAACGCAGTCCGCGCCATTGCACGCGGAGCGTGATGCCCGCGGGGCGATCATGACGCAGGGGCCAGGCGGCCACGGCAAAGTGGCAGAGCGAACTCAGCGTCGGAAAGACGGCCAGAAAATTGCCTTGCTCGCCGGCAATCTTGGCCCGATGCCCGCCATGTTCAACGGTGAGGTCCAGTTCAAGCCTTTGGGCCAGTGGCGGCATCACGGGTCCTGATTTTCATCACGCCGTTGAGCTTCCACATGGCATGTTTCGCGTCGGCGGAGGCGGAACTGGGAACCAGGACTTCCATGTTCTGGAATTCGTAAATGATTTCCGCGCCCCGGCCGGTCAACCGGTCATAAAGTCCGATGGCGAGGTCTGGCCAAGTCGTAGAGTCGGTCTTAGAGGTATCCATGCGTCTTATGACGCCGCCGGGGGGCAACTGGACTTAGTTTCGCCGGGAGGGCTTTTCTCCGCCGCTTTACGGTTTCGCGACATCCTAGAGAGACGGTGCATGTCGTATGGTTCAAACGCGATCTCCGGATCTTCGATCACCGGCCCCTGTGGGAGGCGAGCCAGCGCGGGCCCGTGCTTCCCGTTTTCCTTGTCGAGGACGAAATGCTGCAGGCCCCGGACTCGAGCCCCCTTCATGCGAGCTTCGTAGCTGAGGCGCTGCGCGAACTCGATCAGTCTCTTCGTGCGCTCGGCCAGCCGCTTTGCGTGCTGCGCGGTCCGGCCGTCGCGGCGTTCGAGGCGCTGCGGGATCGCCATGGCCTGACTCATCTGTGGGCGCACGAGGAGACCGGCAACGCGGTCAGCTACGCCCGGGACCGCGCGGTACGGCGTTGGGCGAAGACTTCCGGGGTGCCCTTTACCGAATTCCCCGCACACGGCGTCGTGCGCCGGCTGCCGAGCCGGGACGGCTGGGCCAAACGTTGGGAAGCGCGGATGGCCGAAGCGATTACGCCGGCCCCGGCGATCCTGCACTCGCCGGGCCTGATCCCTTCGCTACCGCTGCCGAAGCCGGAGGTCCCGGTGTGGCAACCCGGCACGCGCGCGGCAGGGCTTGCGACGCTGGAGTCTTTCCTGGCGGGCCGGGGCGAGCGCTACACCACGGAGATGTCGAGCCCCGTCACCGCCGAAAGCGCTTGCTCGCGCCTGAGCCCGTACCTGGCTTGGGGCCAACTCTCGCCGCGCGAGGTGGTGCAGACCTCGCGCCGGCGGGCGGCCGAATGGCGTGGCGCCGAAGAGGGTAAACTGTGGCGGCAAAGCCTGCGCTCCTTCGATGCCCGCCTGCACTGGCATTGCCATTTCATCCAGAAATTGGAGGATGAGCCGCGCCTGGAGTACGAGAACCTGGTGCGCGCCTACGACGGTTTGCGCGAAGAGAGCTTCTGCCCGGACCGGTTCGCGGCCTGGCGGGAAGGCGTCACCGGCTACCCCTTCGTCGATGCCTGTATGCGTTACCTGCGAACCACCGGCTGGATCAACTTTCGCATGCGCGCCATGCTGGTCTCTTTCGCCTCGTACCAACTGTGGCTGCACTGGCGTGAACCCTCGCTGTACCTCGCCCGGCTTTTCCTCGACTACGAGCCTGGCATCCACTACAGCCAGTTCCAAATGCAATCGGGCACCACGGGGATCAACACGCTGCGGATTTACAACCCCACGAAGCAGGGGCGCGATCAGGACCCCCAGGGGACCTTCATTCGCCGCTGGGTGCCTGAGTTGCGCGATGTGCCGGACGCGCTCATCCATGAGCCACCGCCGGTGGCCGGTTATCCGGCGCCGATCGTCGATGCCGCCACCGCCAGCCAGGAAGCCCGGGCACGGATCGGCGCTGTACGGCGTCGCGCGGGTACCCGCGAGGAGTCGCGGGAAGCGGTGGTCCGCCATGGCAGCCGCAAGCGTCCGCCACCCAAGCGCAAGCCCGTGGAGGACCGGCAAACGTCTCTCTTCCCGTAGCAGCTTTTGCGCCACGGAATCTGGGCCAAGCGGATTCTGTTTCTGGTGAAGGCTGTCGCAGAGGGGGACAAACTCAAGCGGGCGAAATGCGCGAGTGTGCACACCGCCCGTGCCCCGTCCGACTGGGGCATCCAAGCCTGCGGATCACCAATTCGGTGCGAGAATAAGGGCAGACACCATGGCGACGCTAACCGATTTCGAGCACCTGTTGCCGACACTTTCGCGCGGTGAAAAGGCGCAGATCTTAAAGTGGGTCGTGCAGGATCTTGGTGACGACTTTCCCGGTATTGACTCTCGGCCCGGCGTCTGCGGGGGCGAGCCTTGCGTGGTACGGACGCGCATTCCCGTGTGGTTACTGGAGCAAGCGCGACGGCACGGCACCTCAGAGCAGCAATTGCTCGAAGCTTATCCATCACTGCGAGCCGAGGATCTGGTGAACGCCTGGGCCTACGTCCGCAGTCATCCAGCCGAGATCGCCGGGCAGATCGTTGAGAACGAGTCCGCTTGAATGGCGCGGTTCTATTCGAACGAGAATTTCCCGATCCAGACGGTTCGGCATCTGCGCCGGCTGGAGCATGATGTCCTAACATCACAGGATGCGGGCAACGCGAACCAGTCGATTTCCGATGAAGAAGTCCTAAAATTTGCCGCGGCGGAGAGAAGAGCGCTCCTTACGCACAACCGTCTGCATTTTTTGCGGCTGCACCAACGAAGAGCGGTGGCGCATGCTGGCATTGTCCTCTGCACCTATGACCCCAACTTCCATCGCCTGGCCGTTCGCGTACATGATGAACTAGCGGGCCGGGAAATTGTCGACGGGTTGCTGCTCCGTGTCTACCGGCCGAATGATTGACTCTGCCTAAGCTTGACGCGTGATCGCGGGGCGTTCAGCGGCAGGCCCGGCATTCTTACGGTCTCAGCGAGGCGAGATAAGCCGAGAGCGCCAGCATGTCGCGTTCCGTCATATCCCAAACTACCTTCTCCATCTCCGAACTCTTGCCACCCCGGCGGGCGCCGGACTTCAGATCGTACAGTTGACGCATAAGCGAGGTGGGAGACCGGCCGGCGATACCCGGTACGTCGTCCTTGCCCCGGCAACCGTCGCCGTGGCAGGTGTGGCATTCGAGCGATGAGCCGTTGTGCCAGGTCTCGGCCAGGCGCTGGCCTAAGGCGATGCTTCCTTCCGGAACGTAAGCGATATAGCGTGTGTGGGGATCGCGCAATTCGAACTGTTCAAAGTCCTCGGGGCCTTCGATGATCCGTTGGCCGAGCGGCTCTGGTAGGCCCGCTTTGTCGAACTTGTACAACCAGCCGGCGATCTGCGTTTTGGGAATCGCGGAAGCCTCGACGACGCGCACCAAGGACTGCGCGGGAAGAGCGGCAAAGTACTGAGCGGCGGCTAGGATCTCGCCATCCTGGATCGCGCGGGCAGCCTTGCTCATGTTGATGGTTGGGGCCCGGCCAGCGACGAAGGACTTGCGGGCGCCGTCGCGAAAGGCCTTCACTTGCGTGACGAAGTACTCGATGGGCAAACCGGCGAGTCGCGCGTTTTCGGGCCGTCCGTTGCCGGTGGGCAGGTGGCAGTAGCCGCAGGCCGCCACGTCGGGCCGGCGGCCGCGCGCCACCACCTCCGGCATCGGCGGATGCCCCTCGGGATACCAATCCGGGGCGCTAAAGAGGTTGGTGAGTTGCGGGCGCGTGAAGGCCACCGTGGTGGACTCGAGATGGAATGGTCCTTGCGGCGCGGGAGGAGCTTGGCCGGGCGGTGCAGGTGGGTTGGTGGGATACGCCCAGGCGGGCACCGGCTCCAGCACCACGCGTTTGCAGCCGGACAAGATGACGAGGAATAGGAAGAGAAGAATTCGGATCACGGTGGGACTCATCGTATCAAGCAAGCGATCCCAGGTCTTTCTGGGGGCGCCTCCGGGTTGATAAACTGGCTCGGCATCCGAGGTGAACGAATATGCCAGCTGACCGTCGAGACTTTCTCCGCAAGTTGACCGCATCGAGTGCCGCGCTCGCTGCTGGGCTGACGCCCTTAGGCTACAGCCAAACGCGCGGCGCGGCGCGCACGGTGATCCACCAGGCGCGCCACAAGGGCGAGATGGATCGCCGCGTGCTGGGCGCGTTCCTCGAGCATCTCGGACGCGCGGTGTACGAAGGTGTGTATGATCCGAAGTCGCCGCTGGCGGACGCGAGCGGCTTCCGCAAGGATGTGCTGGCGGAAGTGAAGGCGATGAAGGTGCCGATCATGCGGTATCCCGGCGGCAACTTCGTTTCCGGTTACCACTGGCTGGATGGGGTAGGCCCGAAGAACCAGCGGCCCACGGTGCTTGATCGGGCCTGGAATTCGCTCGAGACGAATCAGTTTGGCACCAACGAGTTCATCCAGTGGGCGCGGCTGGTGGGCACCGAGCCCCTCTTGGGCGGCAACTTCGGCACCAGCAACGTGGCCGAGCAAGTGGCTTATGTGGAGTACTGCAATCTCGACCGCGGCACCAAGTGGAGCGATCTGCGGCGCGCGCATGGCTATGAGCAACCGCACGGGGTGAAGTACTGGTGCCTGGGGAACGAAATGGACGGGCCCTGGCAGATCGGCACCATGCCGGCGCGCGACTATGGCCGCAAGGCGCGCGACGCCGCGCAGCAGTTCCGCGTGATCGACCGGGGGCTGCAACTGATCGCGTGCGGCTCGTCGAGTACGTCGATGCCCAACTACATGATCTGGGACCGGGAAGTGCTGGAGGAATGCTATGACCAAGTGGACGCCATCTCGCTGCACAACTATTACGGCAACACGCAGGCGATGACCGGCAACAGCTTGCCGCGCTATCTGGCGGCGAACCTCGACATGGAGCGCCAGATTCATGAGATCGCGGCGGTGTGCGACTACGTGCAGGGTGTGAAGAAGTCGTCCAAACGGCTGTGGCTATCGTTTGACGAGTGGAATGTCTGGTACCGGGCGCGCGGCAGCGAACACTCCGATGGCCAACGCAAGGCGGCTCCGCACCTCCTGGAGGAGCAATACAACCTGGAGGATGCGTTGGTGGTGGGCGGTTTTGTGAACACGCTGCTGCGGCAGTCCGACCGGGTACGGCTAGGCTGCATCGCGCAGATCGTCAACGTGATCGCGCCCTTGATGACCAATGCGGAGAAGACCATCCGGCAGACGATCTACTATCCCTACGCCTGGGCGCTCGAATACGCGCACGGCCGGGTGCTGGATCTGCAGGTGGAGTGTGAGAGCTATCCGATCCGGGCGCAGGGCTTGCGTCCTGATGTAGCGCGCAATGCGCAGGTACCGTTTTTGGACGTGGTCGCGACGCACGATCCGGCGAACCGGCAGGCGGCGCTGTTTGTGCTGAATCGCGATCCTGACGCGGAGCGCGATCTCACGATCACCTGGCAATCGCCTACGCCGGCACGGGTGCTGTCCTGCCAAACGCTCACCGGTCGCGAGATGAAGGCGGCCAATACGTTCGGCCAGCCGAATCAGGTGGTGCCGCGGAAGCTGGATGCGCCGCAAGTGGGCACCTCCATGACGTTCCGGCTGCCGGCGGGCTCGTACACCGTGGCCCATCTGGCGACGAATGGTTAAGGTCTTCGGCTCGCGGGGACAGCCACCTCAGTCTCGAAACAAAAGCTGGGCATATTTGGTGAGATACACCTGCCAGTTGGGCCAACTATGGCCCGCGCCCGATTCGTTCCAAACGTGTTTCACCCTTTTCGTTTCGAGCAGCGTGTGGAGATTCTTCATCCCTTCGTAGGCGAAGTCCTCGGTGCCGCAGCCCAGCCAGAGCACCTTGAGCTTCCGGTTCAAGGTTTCGCCGTCGGCTTTTTCCCATTCCGCGCGATTGCCGGCCGCGCTGAAGGCGCCGAGATAGGCAAACTGGTCGAGATGGTGCAGCGCGATCATCTGCGATTGCGCGGAGCCCATGGAGAGACCGCCAATGGCGCGGTGATCGCGTCCGGTGAGTACGCGATACTTGCTCTCCACCATGGGCTTGATCGCGGTTATCAATTCCTTCTCGATCACCGCCTGGTCGGTGGGTGAGGGCGCCCCGGCCGGATTCGCGACGGTCTTGATTTCGCGCGTGACGTGGCCATAGGGCATCACCACGATCATCGGCTTGATTTTTCCATCCGCCAGCAGATTGTCCATGATGACGTTGGTGCGGCCGGTCCACGTCCAGGAAGACTCGATTTGCCCATTGCCGTGCAACAGGTAGAGAACCGGGAGCTTTTGTTTGCCGGTCTCATAGCCGGGGGGCGTGTAGACATAAACCAGGCGCTGGGCGTTGAGGTTGGGCGAGTCATAGACATTGACGTGGATGGTGCCGTGCGGCACTTTGCGTTCATCGATCGGCGCTTGCTCCAGTCCTGGAATGACGAAGAGACTCGTGGCGCCCCAGCGGCGCAGTTCGAGTTGGGGGTTCGAGGGGTCCGGCATGCGCAGACCGCCGTCGATCGCGTAGCCATAAGTGTAAAAGCCGGGCGCTAAAGGCCCCACGGTGAGGCTCCACACGCCGTTGTCGCCGCGCACCAGCGGCAGGGGCTTTTTGATGACTTCCAGAATGCCGGGTGACCCCATCAAGAGCACCTCGCTCGCTTGCGGGGCGAACAGCCGAAAGGTGACCTTCTTATCGGCCTGCACCTCCGGAGAAACCGGGATGTTCCGGGTGTCTTCATAGAAAGCAGCGGGAGCGCGCGGGCCGGCCGGAAGTGCCTGGGCAAGGCCGAGCCCGACGCAGGCTGGGCAGAGAGCGAAAGCGAGAATTGTCCGCAATGGGTAACTCCTCTGAAATTAGAACCTGAACGATGTGGGGAGTGCGCCGGGAAACGGAGGCTACCAGTTGGTGAACGATCCGTCCGGGCGCTGGTTGAGGAACATGCCCGCGCGATAGGTGGTGTATTCCCCGATTTTGGTCAGTTTGGTTACGTCCACCTGAACGCCCAGTCCGGGCCGGTCGTTCGGCCACAGCTTACCGTCTTTGAAATCATAGACCTTCGGCAGGTAAGGCCAAGTCCGCGTGCCGTTGCCCAACATCTCCATCAGGGCGATCACCGACGTCGCCGCGAGGCAGTGGACCAGTGCCGCTTCCGCGATCGGCCCCGTGAAATGCGGAATCATCCCGATGTAGTGGGTTTCCGCCAACGCGCAAATCTTCATGAACTCGGTGATGCCGCCGACGTTTGGCAGAGTGACCCGCGTATAGTCAATGAGTTGCTTTTCGATGAGGGCGTTGATGTCCCACTTGTAGCCGAACTGCTCGCCCACCGCAATCGGAACCTTGGTGCGCTGGCGGACGGTCTCATAAGAGAGTACGTTCTCACTGCGGATGAGATCCTCGCAGAAGTAGGGATGGAGGGGCTCCAGCAAAGTGGCCAGGTTGATGGCATCCGAGAGATCGAGTTCCGTGTGGAAATCAATCGCCCATCCGCCGTCGCCGGCTCCTTTGTGGAGCAGAACGCAATCGTCGTACATCTTGCGGACCAGTTTGAAACGGTCCACTACCCTTTGACGCGGGTTGTCTGTGGCGTAGCGGTAGGCGCGGAAGCCGGCATCGCGACAGGCGCGCGCGGCATCTTCCAAGGTGCCGCCCGCGGGAGTCGGGAACACGGTGGAATACAATTCCAAGTGCTCCCGCGCTTTACCGCCTAACAATTGCCAAATAGGTACATCAAGGGCCTTGCCTTTCAGATCCCACAGCGCCAGGTCCAACGCTCCCAAGGAATGAAGCTTTTCGCGGCCCGCCGGATAGAAGTATCCGCGCATCATGCGTTGCCAGTGGTTTTCGATGCGGAAGGGATCGAGTCCGATCAGCATGCTGGCGCACTCCTCCATCGTGCGGGGCTCCCCTCCCTCGCCAATGCCGATGAGTCCACGCTGCGTTTCGATCATGACGACGTTGGTGGACTGGTTCACCATCGGTTGGCCCTGTCTGCCGTTCGCGTCACCCGGATTTGTGAAGTAGCGTACGGCTTTGATCTTGTCTTCGGGCAAGGCGAAAGCGGGCAGCGCCGGCGCGCCCAACAGGCCCGCTCCGGTGGCGGTGAGGCAGCGCAGAAGCTTGCGGCGGGAGGGGAAATTGTGGGTCATGGAGTTTCGGTTATCATATGCGATCTTCCCGGGCTTGTGGGGCGGGGCCGTCACTTCGGCGGTGCCGTGGGCGTAGCGGGAGCGGCGGGCTTCTCGTAGCTGTCGATGATCTTCGGCCGGGGGCCTCCCGTGGAGATACCCGCTTTCACCATCAGTTGGGTGATGGCCGCGATGGTGGGGGCGTCGGGGCGTGGGAGGCGGCTGATGTAGCCTTCGGCGATGAATAAAGGCGTTCCGCCGGCCTGGTTGGGTTTGCTCCAGATTTGCGGGTCAGCGCCGCGCTCCGCCAGGAGCTTTACGACCAGGGGGCTGATGTTGTAGGCGGCGCCGTGCATGGCCGTGTCGCCGTTCTGGTCCACGGTGTTCACGCTGGCGCCGAGGTCGAGCAAAAGCTTTACCGCTTCCACGGCTTCGCTTTCCTCACCCGCTTCTTCCTGGGGCTCATTGGTGCCGACTCCGGCGGCGGCGAGCAGCGGGGTGGTGCCTTCGGCGTTGGGGAGAAGGGGATCGGCGCCCAGTTTCAGCAGCAGGCGCATCAGGGGGACGTCGCCGCGGTCGGCGGCGAAGAGGAAAGGCGTGGCGCCTACGGTCCCGATGCTCGACGACGTGTTGGGTTGTTGCTTCGGCGAGCCCTGGGGCAGCCGGGCATTGACGTTGGCGCCGCGCTTGACGATTTCACGCACGAAGCCGGCACTCGACAGGCGGCCGGCGCCGGTGGCCGGGGCGGGATCGCTGATGTCGCTCGAGTCGGGCTTCCGCACGCCGGCGATCATGTGGAGGGGCGTGAAGCCGGTGCGCACGTCGTTGGGATCGGCACCGGCGTCGACCAGGGCGATCGCGAGTTCGAAGTGGCCGTTGAGGACCGCTAGTGAGAGGGGAGTGACGCGCGGCCCCTTCGTGGAACGGAGGAGCGTTTTGGCGTCGGCGCCGGCGGCGAGCAGGGCGCGCACGGTTTCCTGGTGGCCGGCGCGAATGGCATAAAAGAAGGCCTCATGGCCGGATTCGGCGGCGGCGTGGAGGTCAGTTTTGGCCTCCAGCAGCGCGACGACCACCGCCGTGTGGCCCTCGGCAGCAGCCCACATGAGGGCCGTCTGGCCGAGCCGTTCGCGAGCGTCGACTTTGGCGCCGCGCGCCAGGAGCGCTTTGACGGCATCCACGTGGCCGGCGCGGGCCGCCAGCATGAGCATGGTCTCGCCGCCCTTGAGCTCGGCGTTCGGGTCGGCGCCGGCTGCGAGCAGTTGGTTCATGATCACAGCGTTGCCATTGGTGCAGGCCGCCGCGAGGGGTGGGACGCCATAGCGGTTCAGGGTGTTCGCCTTGGCGCCGGCGCGGAGGAGGGCGGTAACCGCTTCCGCGTCATCGTGGAATACGGCCCAATGCAGTGCGGTGGCGCCGTCCACCTGGGCGGCGTTGACATTCGCGCCCTGGGCGAGGAGTTGGTTTCTGGCGGCGGTGTCGCGTCGTTCGGTGGCGTCGGCCAGGGGGGCGTCGGCAGCGGAAAGAGAGTAGGTGGCGAGCAGGAAGAGTGCGGTGATCGAGTGCTTCAGTGACGGCTTCATGTCCGTTAGCCCACATCCACTCGCTCAAAAAGATCTTCGACCTTCGCGGTGCTGTCGCCGAAGGAATCCACGCGGACGCCCACTTGATCGAGCAGCGTGAGGTGGAGGTTCGCGAGGTTCGTTCCCTTCTCGTAACGGATGTGGCGCCCGCCCTTGAGGCCCGTGGCTCTGCCACCCGCGACCAGGATGGGAAGGTTTTCGTGATCGTGCAAGCTGGGGTTGCCCATGCCGCTGCCATACAGGTAAACCGTGTGATCGAGGAGCGAGCCGTTGCCCTCCTTGGCCGCCTGCAGGCGCTGGAGGAATTGGGAAAACAGGGAGATGTGGTAGGTATTGATCTTCGCAATTTGCGCCACCTTAACCGGGTCATTGCCGTGATGACTGGTGGGATGGTGGGGATCGCGGACACCGATCTCCGGATACGTCCGATTGCTTTGCTCCCGGGTGAACTGAAAGGCGATGACGCGGGTGATGTCGGCCTGAAAGGCGAGGATCTGCAGGTCGAACATCAGCTTGGCGTGGTCGGCAAAGGCGGCGGGAACGCCCACCGGCCGCTCGAGGTCGGGCGTCTGATTCTGGGCGACGGCTTGCTCGGCGCGGGAGATCTCGCGTTCCACCTGATGGACGCTGTCGAGATACTGGTCCAGCCGGGCGCGATCCGGCGCGCCCAGGCGCTGCTGAAAGCCGGCGATCTCTTTGGTGAACGAATCGAGCAGGCTGGCCCGATTGTGCAGCGCGGCGCGGCGGGCTTGGGCGTTGCCGCCTTCGCCGAAGAGGCGTTCGAAGACGACGCGCGGATGGGCCTCGGAGGGCAGCGGAGTGGTGGGCGACGACCAGGAGAGGCAATTCTGATAGACGCACGAGTAGCCGTTGTTGCAAACCCCGGCCAGCGGATTCAGATCCATGGCCAGTTGCAGAGAGGCGACTTGCGTGTCGCGGCCGAGCTCTCTGGCGGCCACCTGGTCCACCGTGGTGCCGGAGAAATAGTCCGAACTCTCGGTATGCTTGGCGCTGGCGGCGCTGAGAAACGCGGAATTTGACGTGTCATGCGTGCCGGGGTAGGCGCCCTGCAGGCGCAGATTGGTGATGACGGAGAGCTGATCCTTCACCGGTTCGAGCGGCTGCAGGATCGGGGAGAGTTCGCCGAGTTTGCCTTGGCCAGCCGGGGTCCAGCGGTCCTGGTCGCAGCCCATGGGAATAAAAACAAAGCCGAGCCGCTTGACGGGTTTGGCGGGCGTGGCGGCCCAGGCGGTGGCGGCGGGGATCATGGCGTCGAGCATCGGCAGGGCGAGAGCGGCCTGGGCGCTTCTCAGCATGGCGCGTCGCGGGATCGCTTTTTTCGTGAGAAAGGTCATGTTTTCCTCGCTAGCGGGCGCCTTCGGCGCGCCTCATTTGGAACGGAGCACTCTTGACGATGCCCAGGATCAGGGACGAGAAGCGGTAGCCATCCTTTTCGGCGGTGGCTACGATCTTGCGCACGGCGGCAGCATCATAATATTCGACCCCGCGCCCGAGCGCAAAGGTGAGCAGGTTTTCGGTAAGCGTGGTGGCAAAGACTTCGGGGTGGCGCAGCAACGAGTCTTCGAGCCCAGCCACGCCTTGGAAGGCGCGGTCACCCGGGACGGCTCCTGACGCATCCACGGGCTGATCCTCCACCTCCAGGTCTCGCCAATGGCCGATGGCGTCGAAGTTTTCGAGCGAGAAGCCGAGCGGATCGATGGTGCGGTGGCAACTGGCGCACACGGGGTTGCTGCGATGCGCGGCCAGCCGCTGGCGCATGGGAAGGTTGGCGGCCATGGTGCCTTCATCGAGCGCGGGCACGTCGGGCGGGGGCGCGGGCGGCGGCGCGCCGATGAGGTTCTTCAAGATCAGCACGCCGCGCAGCACGGGCGAGGTGCGCGTGGCATAGGACGTCACCGAGAGCACGCTGCCCTGGCGCAGCAGGCCGCCCCGCTGACTGCCGGGCGGGAGACCCACGCGGCGAAAGCGGCTGCCGTAGACGCCGGGGATGCCGTAGTGCTTGGCCAGGCGTTCGTTGAGGAACGTGTAGTCCGATTTCAGGAGCGTGAGCGCGCTGCGATCCTCACGGACGATGCTGTCGAAGAAAAGCTCCGTCTCCTGCCGGAAGGCCTGCCGCAGGTTGTCGTCGAAGTCGCGAAAGAGATTGCCGCTGGGATTCACTTCGTCGATATTGCGCAGACGCAGCCACTGTCCGGCGAAGTTGGTGGCGAGATTGAAGGACCGGCGATCGGCCAGCAGACGGCGCGTCTGCTTCTCGAGTTCCTCCGGCTCACTCAGCCGGCCTTGCTCGGCGACGCGAAGGAGTTCGTCGTCGGGAATGCTGCTCCACAGGAAGAACGAGAGGCGTGAGGCCAGATCGAGATCGTTGAGGCGATAGACGCCGCCGGCCGGGACCTTGGCGGGGTCGCTTTCCACGCGGAACAGGAATCTGGGGTTGGTGAGCACGGCCGTGACGGCCATGGTGATGCCCTGGTCAAAGGTGATGCCCTGGTCAAAGTCGCCCGTCGCCCGATCCTTTCGGTAGAAGGCCTTCCGGTAGAAGGCCATCGGCCCGGCGACGTCGGCTGCGGAGACCGGGCGCCGGTAGGCGCGCCGCATCAGCGTCGAGAGAATGCGCGTCGCGCAAGTCTCTTCCTGATCCTGCGTCGTGGGGCGGCAGACAAACAACCGGCGCCGGCTGGGAGTGTCGCCCGGACCTTTGGGCGTGTAGGGGCCGGTGATGGAGATCTGGTCCACGGCGGGCGCGGTGCGGGGATAGCGCCGGTCGTTGAAGCGCGATTCAGTGGGCAGCCGGGGAGTTTCGCCGAGTGACGAGCCTTCTTTGACGAAAGTGACGGCCAGGAGGTGGGGACCGGCCTTGACGGGAATTCGCGCTTTCAGGATCTTCTCGTTCAGCGTCTCGTTACCCAGGGAAGCTCGGGAGATGGCGAAGCTGTGTACCGGTGCACGGTCAATCAGCAGGAGCATCTCATGCGAGCGCGCGTCGCGCAAGCCGCTGATGACGCCGGCCAGGTCGCGCATGAGGGAGATCTGAATTTCGTAATCGCCGTCCTGGGGGAACGTATAGGGTGTCGATACGCCGCCGCGCGTGCCCGCGGGCAGCCCGGGCAAATGGCCCTCCTGGGTGAGGTCGGCCGGCAGCCGGATGGTGTCGTTCTGGAGCGAAGCTTGCGTACCCACGGCGAGGCGGCTGATCTTCTGCGCGGCGGAGATGTAACGGTTCAGGAGGGTCGGCGACAGGTCGCCGACATTGACGTTGTCGAAGCCGTGCCCGCTTTCGTCGGCCGGCAGCAGCGACGCCGCGTCGATGTCCAAGGCCAGAAGATCCCGGATCGCGTGCTGGTATTCGGTGCGATTCAGACGCCGCAAGGTCTCGGTGCGGCCAGGGTTCGGGTTCGCCGCTGAGGCGGCATCGAGCGAGGACTCGAGCGACTTCAACACCGCCACGCGCTCCGCAATGGCCGGTTGAGGAACGTTCGGAGGTGGCATGACACCCGTGCGCAGCTTCCGGACGACTTTCTCCCAGAGTTCGGGCTCGGCGGCGACTTTGGAGGAGCCGGCCTGGAGCAGATTGAGGCCGCCACTCTTCGTGCTGGCGTTGTGGCACGCCGCGCAGTAGCGGTCGAGGAACATTCGCGGTGCCTGGGCATGGCACGGAACCGTCGCGGCCAGGATCAGCGCAAGTCCAGCCAGACCTGCCTTAACGTCCGTCCAATTCTTTTGCTTCACCACGCGCATATTCTACTACCGACCTGGTGTTGTGAAGCATGGCCAGCGTGAGCGCGGCAGTAACGCCGTCGACTAGCCAGAACGTCATCGTGAGGGCTATAGGAAACCGGGTGTTACGATCAGGCTAGAAGGTCTGATTTGAAAACATTGTGTAGGAGTCTGCGTAGGAGTCTTTGGCCGGCCATCGGTCTAGTGGCACTGACGGCTTGCAAGTCGACTGCGCCCAACGCCACCAAAGGCCCGCCGCGGCCGCCCGTGGCGCCGGTAGTGATCGGGCAGGCTTCCACGGCCACCATCCCGATTGAGGTATCCGTGGTGGGCACCACGGAGGCCTCCGAGACGGTGCAGGTGAAGCCGCAGGTGGCCGGGCAGATCGTGCGCGTCGCCTTCACGGAGGGCCAGGTGGTCGCCAAAGGCGCGCTGCTCTTCCAGATCGATGACCGGCCCTACCAGCAGTCGCTGGCGCAGGCCGAGGCCAACGTGGCGCGCGACCGCGCGGCGCTGCAACAGGGAGAGGCCAACCTCGCGCGCGACGCGGCCCAGGCCAAGTACTCCGAGGCGGAGGCCAAGCGCTACACCGAGCTACTCAGCAGCGGCATCGTCTCGCGAACGCAGTTGGACCAAATTCGCACCACGGCTGAAAAAGAGCAGTCCGCCGTATTGGCCACCCGGGCCGGCCTCGAAAGTTCACGCGCGAACCTGGCAGCCGACCTGGCGCAGGTGGAGAAGGCCAAGCTCGATATCGCCTATTGCTGGGTCCGCTCGCCCATCGCCGGCCGCACCGGCACGCTGCTGGTAAACGCCGGCAACGTCGTGAAGGCGAACGAAACGAACCTGGTGGTGGTGAATCGGACGTCGCCCATCTTCGCCACTTTCTACGTGCCGGAGGCGCACCTGGGCGCGATTCGCGACCGGCAGCGCGCGGGCCTCGCTGTGCGCGCCTCCTTGAAGGATGCGCCGCGGAAGGCGGCAACGGGCCAACTGACGCTCATCGAAAACGCCGTGGACGCGGCCACCGGCTCCATTCGGCTCAAGGCGACCTTCGCCAACGCGGACGGCCTCTTCTGGCCCGGCCAGTTTGTCGACGTGGTGTTGGGCTTGGGCAGCGTGCCCAATGCCACCGTCGTGCCTGCCGAGGCGGTACAGCCGGGGCAGAAGGGTCCCTACGTCTATCGCGTCAAGGACGACTCCACCGTGGAGGTGCGGCTGGTGACGGCGGGCGAGACCTATCGCAATCAGACCGTGGTCACCGGCGTCGACCCGGGTGACCGCGTGGTGCTGGACGGCCAGTTGCGCTTGGCACCCGGCATGAAGGTGCGCAGTGCGGCCGCCGTCAAGGGCAGCGAAGGGGCCGTCGAATGAACTTCTCGCGCATCTTTATTGAACGGCCGGTGATGACGTCGCTGGTGACGCTGGCCATCATTCTGTTCGGCGCGATCGCCTTCCGCTCCCTGCCGGTGGCGGCGTTGCCGGCGATCGACTATCCCACGCTGCAGGTGCAGGCGGTGCTGCCCGGGGCGAGTCCGGAGACGATGGCCACCTCCGTGGCGACGCCGCTCGAGCGCGAATTTTCCACCGTCGCCGGCATCGATTCGATGAACTCGACCAACTCGCAGGGCTCGACGTCCATCACCATTCAGTTCGACCTCAGCCGCGACATCGACGCCGCCGCGCAGGACATCCAATCGGCCATCAGCAAAGCCGGCGGCCGTCTGCCCGCCAGCATGCCGCGTCCGCCAAGCCTGCAAAAGGTGAATCCCGCCGAGCAGCCCATTCTCTTTCTCGCCCTCCGCTCCGAAACACAGCCGCTCTATACGGTAAACGAATACGCCGACACTTTGCTCGCGCAGCGCATCTCCATGGTGAGCGGCGTCTCCAGCGTGAACATCTTCGGCGTGCAGAAGTACGCGGTGCGCATCCAAGTGGACCCCGACCGCATGACGGCCTACAACCTCTCGGTGGAGGATGTGCAACGCGCCCTGCAGACCAGCAACACGA
The DNA here is from genome assembly GCA_019752335.1 of Bryobacteraceae bacterium. GTDB lineage: Bacteria > Acidobacteriota > Terriglobia > Bryobacterales > Bryobacteraceae > JALHNI01. The sequence continues at coordinate 44,137 of JAIEMJ010000024.1, read as the reverse complement.
ACCTGCCCACCGGACGGCTGGACGGCCGGAAGCAGGCTTTTACCATTCAATCGAGCGGCACGCTCGCCGACGCCAAGGCTTACCGGCCCATCATTGTGGCGTGGCGCAACGGTTCGCCGATCCGGCTGGACCAGATCGCCACGGTGCTTGACGGCGTGGAGAATACGAAGAACATCGGCTGGCACAACGGCACCCGCGGCGTGATCCTGGCCGTGCAACGCCAACCCGGGACCAATACCGTCGAGATCGTCGACCAGATCCGCGCCATGCTGCCCGCCTTCCGCGCGGCACTGCCCCCGACGATTGAGCTCGAGGTGGCCAACGACTCGTCGCAGACCATCCGCGGCTCCATCGCGGACGTCGAGTTCACGCTGCTGCTCACCATTGCCCTGGTGATCCTGGTGATCTTCCTCTTCCTGCGCAACTTGCCGGCCACGCTGATTCCCGGCATTGCGGTGCCGTTCTCATTGGTGGGTACCTTCGCGGTGATGTATCTGCTCGGCTACAGCCTGAACAACCTGTCCCTGATGGCGCTGACGCTGTCGGTGGGCTTTGTCGTGGACGACGCGATCGTGATGCTCGAAAACATTGTGCGGCACATGGAGATGGGCAAAACGCGCCTGGAGGCGGCCATGGTGGCGTCACAGGAGATCGGCTTTACGATTGTGTCGATGACGATTTCGCTCGTCGCCGTCTTTATTCCGGTGTTGTTTCTGCGCGGCATTGTGGGCCGTTTGCTGCATGAGTTTTCGGTCACCATCGTGGTGGCGATTCTGATTTCGGGTTTCGTGTCGCTGACGTTGACGCCGATGCTAGGCAGCCGTTATCTGACGGTGACGCACGCGAGCGGACATGGCTTGGTCTATCGCTGGTTCGAAGCCGGCTTCGATGGCATGGCCCGAATCTACGAAGTTACTCTGCGCGCGGCGATGCGTTACCACTTGGTGACGATGGCGGTGGCGGTAGCGATGCTGTTGGGTACGGTGTATTTATTCAAGAGCATGCCGACGGGCTTTATACCCAGCCAGGATAGCGGCGTGATCTTTTCGCAGACGCGGGCGGCCCAGGATATCTCGTTTGAATCGATGGCGGAGCATCAGCAGGCGGTGGCGGCGATCGGCAAGGCGGACCCGGATATCGTTTCCGCGGTCTCCTTCATCCGCAGCGGCAACGCCGGTTTTCTGGTGATGCGCGCGAAGCCCTTAGCGGAGCGCCAGCGGTCCATTGACCAGATCATCGCGGAATTGCGGCCGAAGATGGCGGCGGTGCCTGGCATCCAGGTCTTTATGAATAACCCGCCGCCGATTACGATCGGCGGGCAGCCGTCGCAGAGCCTGTTTCAGATGACGCTGCAGAGTGTTAGCTTACAGTCGCTGTATCAGTGGGCGCCGAAGCTCGCCGACGAAATGAAGAAGTTACCCGGTTTTGTGGACGTCAATTCCGACTTACAGATTGCCAGCCCCGAAGTGAATGTCGAAATAGACCGGGATCGTGCGCAGGCACTGGGGATCTCCGCTCAGCAGATTCAGGCGGCGCTATTCGGCGCCTACGGTCAGCGGGAAGTAACGACGATTTACGCACCCGCCAACCAGTACGCCGTCATCCTCGAAGTGGAGCCGCGTTATCAGCGCGAACAGTCTTCGCTCTCGAAGCTATATGTGCGTTCCGCAAACGGCGCGCTGGTGCCGCTGGATACGCTGGCCAAGCTGAAGCGCCAAGTAGGACCGCTCTCGATCAATCACTTCGGACAACTGCCGGCGGTGACTGTTTCGTTCAATCTCGCGCCGGGCTTCTCGCTGGGTCAAGCGGCGGAGAAGGTGCAAGAGACGATCACGAACCTGGGCATGCCGACGAACATTACCACCAGCTTCCAGGGCACGGTGAAGGAGTTTCAGAAGTCATTCGAGAATCTGACTGTATTATTGCTGGTGGCGATCCTGGTGATCTATTTGGTGCTGGGCGTGCTCTACGAGAGCTTCATCCACCCGATTACGATTCTGGCGGGACTACCGTCGGCGGTCTTCGGCGCGCTGGCCACCCTGCTGATCTTCGGCAAGCAACTGGACCTGTATGCCTTTGTGGGCATCATCATGTTATTTGGCGTGGTAAAGAAGAACGCCATCATGATGATCGACTTTGCGATTGCCGCGCGAGCGGAGGGGGAGAGCGCGGAGCAAGCAATCTGGCGCGGCTGCCTGCAACGCTTCCGGCCGATCATGATGACCACGGTGGCCGCTCTGTTTGGGACGCTGCCGATTGCGATGGGTTACGGCGAAGGGGCCGATGCGCGGCAGCCTCTGGGTCTGGCGGTGGTGGGCGGTTTGTTGGTGAGTCAGGTACTTACGTTGTATATTACGCCGGTGATTTACTTGTATATGGAGAGCCTGCAAGAGTGGTTGCGTGGACGTAAGTCGAAATCGGCGGCGCTGATTGAGGAGCGGCAGCCGGCTTACCGGTCGTAGGCGGGAGCCGCCACTGCGGGCCGCCACTGCAAGCGCCCAGGTGGCATTGCGCACATCGCCGACCATGACGAAATGGTCAGGACTCGGCTACAAAGAAGCACTTACTCCACCCTCCAACGAGAGGGTGGCAAGACCGTCCGCGCTTCGGGATTGTTCACCCGGACCGGGTCGTGTTCTGTTTGTGGCCGCAAGCTGGCGGGCCAGTCCTTCGAATTCTCCTGGTCGCCGCGCTTCCCTATGCAAGCGAAATCCGGGCAGTTCGCGCTCTACGACTACAACAATTCCAGCGTCGCGCGACTCGCCGCCGCCGCGTTGTTGCTTACCGGCAGCACCACTACGGATTTGCCGTCGCGCAGCACCACGCGCAGCTTCCCCTCGTCGAGCACGACGGGCCATTGGCCGTACGCCGCGACACTCACCCACCAGATCGCCCAGCACGCTCCCCGCATGAGGAACCTCCGTTGCTTCCAGCTTACGTCAATCGCGTGGACGAACTGGAGAACTGGTGGTGGGCGGATCAGGCGGCTACGCGGGCTTCGATCAGGCAAATGGGGCCGGGCGTGGTGAGCGTGCGCACGAGTTCGAGGCCCGCGGATTCGAAGAGCACGGCGAATTCGGCTGTCGTTCGCTCCTTGCCGCCGGGCGTCATGACGAGCATTTCGATATCCAGGAATTTGGCGGGATGGGGCTCGGGGCTGTGCGGGACCACCATTTCGGCCAGGAAGACGCGGCCGGCTTGCGGAGCTTCCGCAGCGAGTTGATCGCACATCAGGCGAAGGACTTTGCGGGAGTGTTCGTCGTCCCAGTCGTGGATGATGTGCTTCATGATGTAAGCGTCGCAGCCGGTGGGGACGCGCTCGAACATGCTGCCGGCCTCGATGGTCATGCGGCCGGTGAGGCCGAGATCCGCGGGGTTTGGCGCGTGTGCGACGACTTCCGGAAGATCGAAGAGAATCCCTTGCAGCGTGGGATTCCGGCGGAGGATTTGCGCCAACAACGAGCCGTGGCCGCCGCCCACATCGCCGATGCGCCGGAAGGAAGAGAGATCCAGCAGCGGATCGAGGAGAGCGCCTTCCATGGCGGTGTAGTTGGACATGCCGATCTGGAAATTCTCGAGCGAGGCGGGATCCTCGGCAATGACGTCGAAACCGTGGCGGCCGTAGGCTTTGGTAACCCCGTTTTCGCCGGTCTGGAGGCAGTGCAGGATGTTTTCGTACCCACGCATGTGCCAGGGGTCGGTGAGGAACATACAGACGCCGCGGACGGAATCGGGCACATCGGAGCGAAGAGTGTTGGAGAGCGGTGTAAGGGTGAAGCGCTGGCCGGAGTGTTCCTGGAACATCCCGATGCCGGAGAGCATGCGCAGAACGCGGTAGAGGCTGGGGGCGTGAGCGTGGGTGGCCTGAGCGAGCGCTTCGGCGGAGGCTGGTTCGGTGAGGGACATGTGGTCGGCAACGCCGAGTTTGGCGACGGCCGAGATGGAGGTGGCGACGGCCTTACCCCAGAGCAGGTTCATCATCTGGGCGGCGGGTGGGAGTTCGTTTTGGTGCATAGGCTTTGGTTCCCACTACTGTATATGACTTCCAGTTGGACGCACCAGGAGTGCACTTTTTGCCGACTCCGTCGCGGACCTCGAATTGCTCTGCGAATAGCAATGTCATTCGCAATATACCTTGTCGGATTCGTGATCCTGATCGGCGGCTTGATCTATGGGGCCTCACTGCTGCACGTCGCCACCCACTGGATCGTGGTCGGTGCGGTCGTCCTGCTGGGTCTGGGACTGGTGAAGGCCGTGCCGGCCACGCGGGGAAAAGATCCCTCGTAGCTCCCGATGGTCCACCTTCTCCGGCTCAGTAACTGTCGGAAGCCGCCAGCGCTAGCTTCACGGTGAGCAGCGCCTGGCCGGTGTGCCGCTGTGTGTGCTCGGCCATATGGATAATCAGCCCGCCGGCCGTCGTCGGCAACCGCTTCCGCCCAACGTAGCGAGGCTCCGGGTAGGTCTCCGGCGAAATCGTGCGGACGAGCGCTTCGGTGGCCGCGAACTCGACTTCCATGGCCGCCAGCAATTCGGCCCAGGTAGGCCCCGGCGTCGACTCGGCTTGCAAACGGGCCATCTGCTCCGGCGTCAACTGCTCGCCGCGCAGATACGTCGTCAGCCGGTTCACGCTGCCTGCGATATGCGCGAGATGAAAGCCTACCGGCGCAATCGGACCCACCGGGGCCCAGACGTCCATCGGACGCAACGCCAACTCCTCGCGCGCTTGCGTGAAGGTGTAGATCAGATGCGCGGCGACGGGATGCAGATCGGCTATCGGCCCACGGAGCCAGGGTTCAGTCATGGTTTGACGGACCAGGGCGGGACGACGCCGTTCATGCGCGCGTAGGCGATCGACTGGCCCATGTGCTCGCTGATGTGCGCCAGGATGCGCAGATACAAATTCTCGACCTTCGAGTCCACCGTGCCGAGGAACTTTACGGGCCGCTGCATCTCGGCGGGCGAAGTCGCTTCGTACTTCTGCTTCACCTCGGCCAGGCTGCGCTTCAGCCGCGCGATGATCTCGGCCTTCGACGTAGTCTTTGTCTGCATCTCTTTGGGTACCGGATGTCCGGCCTGGCTGAGCAGGAAGAAGTTGCCCTCGTAGATGTGCGTGTAGACCTCGGCCACCGACATCACACCCGGCGCGGGACGCCAGGAGTACTTCGCTTCGGGGACGGCCTCGGCGAGTTGCAGCACTTGGCGGCCGGTGTGCTCGAGCTCTCCCAGATAGCCGCGGCCCAAGCCGGGAGCGACTTGCGCCACCAGCGGACTGGCCAACAGGAACCAGGTAAGAATGCGCATTACTTCTTCTTCTTCGGCGTCGGTTTGCCGTAGAGCGGCGCCAGTTCGGGGCCGGACGAAACCGGCGGCGGCGGTGGCGCGGCCGTCGTGGACGTGGTGGAAGAGGGCGTGGCGCCTGGCTTGGGCGTCGTCTTCTGGCGCATATGCGGCGGCAGATCGCTATCCGTGGACGAGGGCGTGGGTGCGCCCGGTGTGGTGGTCACAGGAGGAGCGGTGGGCGCAGCCGGCGTCGTGGGCTCGGCGATGTCGCCGAACTTGATCGTCGATTCGGCCTGGAAGCGCTTGTAGTTCTCGTACTTCACCGTCATCTTGATCGGCACCGGACCGCTATCGAAGTTCAGCGTGTCGTTCGACACGGTGTACGTGGGGAACCAATACTTGCCGTCGATCTGTTCGCGGAACGTCTCGAACTTGGGGAACTGCTGATTCTTGGCGATACCGACGCCACGGCCGTAGCTCTTCACGATCTGCAAATCCTGGTCATCGACGTAGATCATGCCGGAGAAGTAACGCTTGCCGGTCTCGAGCTTCTTGGGCTTTACGGCGAAGACGTAGGCGTCGATCTCGTCCACCTTTTCGCGGCCCAGGAAACGGACGAAGTATTGGTCCACCTCGCTCGACGTGAGGACGAAGGGCTGTGTATTGCGCATATCCTGCAAGTCTTCGGGGGTCATGATGATGTTGCGCAGGGTCTGCACGGGGGCGCGGATCACCTTCTCCTCTCGCTTGCCAGCGCCCGAAAAGACGATGTCCGACACCTCTTCCCACTTGCCGCCCTGGGCGCCGACCTCCTGGAGTTTGGCCGACTGGCGATAGGTATAGGCCTGCCGCGCGGTGGCGAATTCGCTCTCCTTGGCGGCGAACTTTTTGACGATCTCGTCGATCTCCGCTTGGCTGGGGTTGGTCTTGTCGGCCCACAGCAGGGCCGCGTTCAGCAGTAGCAAGCTTGAAAAAAGTGTCTTCATCATGATCAGTCTCTCAATTTCTTCGGACGGCGGCAGCGCGCTTCCGGTTACGGCGTGAGAAAATGTTGGCTACATGAGTGAACAGCTTTCCGATATCGGGCTCGTCGGCCTTGCCGTCATGGGCCAGAACCTCGCCCTGAACGTCGCCGACCACGGCTTCCGCATCTCTGTCTACAACCGTACGGCCGCGACCATGGAGAAGTTCGTCGCCGAAAACCGGCATACTCCTGGCGGCCTGGTAGGCCAAGCCACGATTGAGGGCTTCGTCGGGTCGCTGAAGCGGCCGCGCAAGATGATCATCCTGGTGAAGGCCGGCGCGCCAACCGACGCGGTGATCGACAGTCTGCTGCCGCATCTCGAAGCCGGCGACATCGTCATCGACGGCGGCAACGCCCTTTGGACTGATACCATTCGCCGCGAGAAGGACCTCGCCGCTAAGGGCTTCCGCTTTATCGGCTCCGGCGTCTCCGGGGGCGAAGAAGGCGCCCGCTTCGGCCCCTCGCTCATGCCCGGTGGTGACCCCGCCGCTTACAAAGAGATCGAGCCCATCTGGACCGCCATCGCCGCCAAGGTGGACGCCGTCACGGGCAAGCCGCTCGACGGCGCCACGCCCGGCAACCCGATTCTGGGTGGCGTCGCCTGCTCCACTTACATTGGCCCGAACGGCGCCGGCCACTACGTCAAGATGGTCCACAACGGCATCGAGTACGGCGACATGCAGATGATCTGCGAAGCCTACAGCATCATGAAGAACCTGCTGGGCATGGCGCCCGGCGAGATCGGCGACGTCTTCGCCGAATGGAATAAAGGCTTGCTCGATTCGTTCCTCGTCGAGATCACCGCCGACATCCTTCGGCAAAAGGACCCCGTCACCGGTGGCGCCTTCGTCGATATCGTGCTCGACACGGCAGGCCAGAAGGGCACCGGCAAGTGGACGTCGGTGAACGCGCTCGACATGGGCGTGCCCGCGCCCACCGTCGCCGAAGCCGTCTTCGCGCGTTGTCTTTCGGCCGTAAAAGAGGAGCGCGTCTACGCCTCCACCAAGCTCACCGGCCCGGCCAAGACCTTTGCCGGCGACAAGAAGGCCATGATCGCCGCGATTCATGACGCCCTCTATTGCTCCAAGATTTGCTCTTATGCGCAGGGCTTCCAACTGATGCGCGAGGCGCAGAAAGAGTACAAGTGGACGCTGAACTTTGGCGAGATCGCGCAGATCTGGCGCGGCGGCTGCATCATCCGCGCCCGTTTCCTGCAGAAGATCACCGAAGCCTTCGGGCGGGACGGACAACTCGCGAACCTGCTGCTGGACGAGTTCTTCAACAGCGAAATCCAGCGCACGCAAGCCAACTGGCGGCAGGTGATCGCCGAAGCGACGCTTTGCGGCGTCCCGGTGCCCACCTTCAGTTCAGCGCTCAGCTACTACGACGGCTACCGCTCGGCGTCCTTGCCGGCGAATCTGCTGCAGGCCCAACGCGACTTCTTCGGCGCGCACACCTACGAGCGGACGGACCAGCCTCGCGGCAAGTTCTTCCACCTCGACTGGCCAGAGCCCGGCCGTCCGCAGATCGCGATTTAGCCTATGCTGTGCCCCTTTTGCGGCCATCTGCAAGACAAAGTGATCGACTCGCGCGAAAGCAAGGAGGGGGAATCCATCCGCCGCCGGCGCGAGTGCTTACAATGCGCCCGTCGCTTTACGACGTACGAGCGCATTGATGAGATCCCCTACATGGCGATCAAAAAAGATGGCCGCCGCGAGAAGTTTGACCGGCAGAAGGTGCTCAACGGCCTCCTCAAGGCGTGCGAGAAGCGCCCCATTCCCATGACTCGTCTGGCCAATCTGGTGGACGAGATCGAGGGTTTGCTGAACGACGCGCCGGATCGGGAGATTCCCACCAGCCAGATCGGCGAGTTGCTGATGCAGCGCCTGCAGGTGCTGGACAAGATCGCCTACGTCCGCTTCGCCTCGGTATATCGCGATTTTCAGGACGAAGACGCGTTCTTCAACGAGATGAAGAACCTGATGCGGCAGAAGACCATCCGCGAACCGCGGTCTTAGAGGACGCAAACCATCGGGTAGGGCCGATTTGGCGATACACTGCCAAGGATGAAGCGCCGTGCCTTTCTGCAAACCACCGCTGCCGCTCCGCTCTTAGCCGCTGATCCTCCGATCCCGATCATCGATACGCACGTCCACCTCTTTGACCCGTCGCGCGCCGGCGGTGTGCCGTGGCCGCCGAAGGATAACCCCGTGCTGTATAAGACGGCGTTGCCGAAGCGCTTGCGCGAGGTGACCAAGGGGTTCAACGTGGTGGGCGCGATTGAGATTGAGGCGAGCCCGTGGTTTACCGACAACCAATGGGTGCTGGACGTCTGCGCGCAGGACACCATTATGGTGGGCTTCGCGGGCAATCTGGAGCCCGGCAAACCGGAGTTCCCCAAGCAACTGGAGCAACTGGCCAGGAATTCGCTCTTCCGCGGCATCCGTTACGGTTACCTTTGGGATCGCGATCTGCGCGCCGGTTTGGCTAAACCGGAGTTCGTCGCCGACCTCGGACGGCTAGCCAAGGCCGGTTTGTCGCTCGACACGGCCAACCAGAGCATCCGTCTGCTGGAAGATACCTTGCGGATTACGGACCGCCACCCCACGCTGCGCATCGTGATTGACCATTTGCCGAACATTCGGGTGGCGGCCGGTGAGCGGGCCACGTACGAGAAGCTCTTGCGCGAGTTGGGCGCGCGCAAACAGGTTTATGTGAAGCTCTCGGCGATTCTGCTGCGGCAGAAGGCGGCGGACAAGCCGTCGACGGCGAGCCTGCTCGATCCTCTGTGCGCGACCTTCGGCGAAGACCGCGTGCTTTACGGGAGCGACTGGCCGAATAGCGACACGTCGGGGACATACGCGCAAGGCCTATCTACGGTGCAAAGCTACTTTGCCAGCAAGAGTCGCGCGGTGCAGGAGAAGTTTTTCTGGCGCAATTCGCAGGCGGCGTATCGCTGGGTGAAGCGAGCCCAGAATCAGCCTTAGGCCGGCTTCCCGGTGTTTGTAGCGGGCAGGGGACGAAAGTTTACCAGACACGGTGTCCCCCGGCGTAGCCTTTTTGCGCGTGTACAGGTGGAGGACGGTTGCTTATGCCTAACCTACACCAGTCTGCTACGCCGATTCTGACTGCTCAAATTCCGGCACTCGCTCCCGCTTTTGAGCGCATGCAGGGAAATATCCTGAAGTCGCATGGCCGCGACCATGCAGTGAACATCTTCGTTCACTTCACGAAACCGAAGGCCTCGGTGAAGGCCTTTCTGAAGAAGTATGCGCCGAAACTGACCACGCTGGCCAAGCAACTGAAGGAGCGCCAGGAGTTTAAAGAAAGCGGACTCGAAGGCGAAATCTTCCGCGGTGTGCTGCTGACCGGCAAGGGGCTCAGCCACCTGGGAGCCAGTTTGGCCGGTTTTCCCGCCGAGTTCAAGAACGGTATGAAGAGCTCGGTCCCCCGGCTGAACGATCCCGCGGTGCCCCTTTGGGACCCCGGCTTCCGGCAGGAGATCCACGCTCTTTTCATCCTGGCCGACGACGACCGTCATTTCCTTTCCCGCGAAGCCCGCGCCTTGATCGGGAGGCTATCGACCGTCGGCAACGTGGTGCAGGTGGAGACTGGGCACGGCCGCCGCAATGACAATGGCGACCACATTGAGCACTTCGGCTATGTGGATGGCCGCAGCCAGCCGCTGTTTTTCGAGGAGGAGGTGGCGAGTGAACAGAGCAACGGCGGGATCGACAAATGGGACCCGGCGGCAGGACCGAATCTGGTGCTGGTGAAGGATCCACTTCACGCTCATGCGGAGTCCTATGGGAGCTTCTTCGTCTTCCGCAAGCTGGACCAGGACGTGCGCGGCTTCAAGCGCGCCGAGGAGAACCTCGGCAATGCGCAGTTGAACGCGGACAAGGAGATTGCCGGGGCGCAGGTGGTGGGGCGCTTTGAGAACGGCGCTCCGGTCACCCTGGCGGCAGCGGCCACCATGTCGCCCGGGGGCGGCACCTCGTTGCCCGCGCCGGTGGATGACCTGCCGCCGACGGGGGTCCCAAATAACTTCAACTATGACGCCGACGCGGCGGGGCAGCGTTGCCCGTTTCACGCCCACATCCGCAAGACGAATCCGCGCGGCAGCAGCCCGGGAGGTCTCGACTTCGACCGGACTAAGCGGCTGGCGCGTCGCGGGATCCCGTACGGCGACCGTCCCGAGAAGGAAGAGCCTTCGATTGATTTGATGCCCAGCGGTAACGTGGGCCTGCTGTTTGGCTGCTTCGTGGCGGATATCGCGCAGCAGTTTGAATTTGTGCAGGGCACATGGGTGAACAACAACAGCTTTCCGCACTCGAACGACGGCATCGATCCGGTGATTGGCCAGAATCCGTCTTCCACGCCGCAGCCGTGGTCACAGCGCTACGGCCAGATGGTGCCGCTGGCGACGCCGATCGACTTCAAGGGGTTCGTGCGGATGCGGGGTGGCGAGTACTTCTACGCGCCGTCGGTGCCGTTCTTCGGGTAAGGGGAGGCTGAACCAGGACAGGCCGGAGGCCTGTCCTACCATTGCCGACCTGGTTTCAAGCCCATGTCGTTCTGAAGGCGTCCGTGCCTGCGTTGGTGGTGCGGCACTCCGTGCCTTTCAACCCCCGGCGAACGGGTGCGAGTCAGGTTCGGTTACGTAGAACATAAAGGGAATTGGGATGCCCTGCGCGCGTGCCGACTGTGCGACGGCTTTGCCATCGGTGCCGCTAGCTACCACGAGAGACCCTTCTAGAGCTACCCATTGGCCGATGTACCGGAGATCGGGTTCTCGCGTCCAAGCCATTTCCAGCTCCCGGGAGGTGTACTCGACGCGCCGCACAGCCGATTGCCGTTTTCTGTCGTAGAGCTTGAGGGCTTCCCGGAGCACACCGTCGACGGGCATACCGGCCGCCGTTGCGGCGGAGACATCGAGAGCTAGTTGGATGCTCATGCCAATCTCCTATGGTTAGCATAGCGCAAACGCAAAAAGACCCCGCCTTGCGGCGGGGTCCCTTTGTTCTGTCTACTGTCCGGACTAACTGCAGCCGCTCGTGCCGCCGCAGTTCTCGCACTTGAAGCACGAACCATTGCGCGTCATCAGGGAACCACACACCTGGCAGACTGGCGAGTCAGCCACTGACGTCACCGGCTCGAATTCCAGCTTCTGCTGGGGTTCGGGTTCCGTGGGCTTCAGCATGAGGCCTTCGCCCGCTTCGCTCACCGAATACTCCGGCCCGAGGAACTTCGCGCCCATCCAGCGGAAGATGTAGTCCATGATCGACTTCGCGTACTGCACCTGCGGATTGTTGGTCCAACCCGAAGGCTCAAAGCGCACGTGGCTGAATTTGTCCACGTAGAACTTGAGCGGTACGCCGTATTGCAACCCGTAAGATACCGCAGTGGCGAAGCTATCCATGATGCCCGAAATCGTCGAGCCTTCTTTCGCCATCGAGATAAAGATTTCGCCCGGCTGGCCATCGTCGTAGAGGCCCACCGTGATGTAGCCTTCGTGGCCGGCGATGGAGAACTTATGCGTGATGGACGCACGCTCGTCGGCGAGCTTGCGGCGGATCGGCTTGTAGACGATGCGCTCTTCCACCTTCGCCGGGACCAGAGCCGCCGCGGCGGCAGCCAGTTGCGCGTTCGACTTCTTCTCGCCCTTCGAGGAACCCGAGGAGAGCGGCTGCGCCAGCTTCGAGTTGTCGCGATAGATGGCGACGGCCTTCAGGCCCAGGCGCCAGCTTTCGAGGTAGGCGTCCATGATCTCTTCCACCGTACATTCCTCGGGCATGTTGATGGTTTTGGAGATGGCGCCGGAGATGAATGGCTGCACGGCGGCCATCATCTTCACATGGCCCATGTGATGGATGAAGCGCTTGCCGTTGGCCGGGCGGAAGGAGGTATCGAAGATGGCGAGATGCTCGTCTTTGATGTGGGCGGCGCCTTCGATGGTGCCGGTGGAGTCGATGTGGTTGACGATCGCTTCGGCTTGCGCCTCGCGGTAGCCGAGCTTGAGCAGGGCTTGCGGGACGGTCTGGTTGACGATCTTGATGACGCCGCCGCCGACCAGCTTCTTGTACTTGACGAGCGAGAGGTCCGGCTCAATGCCGGTGGTGTCGCAATCCATCATGAAGCCGATGGTGCCGGTGGGGGCGATGACGGTGGTTTGCGCGTTGCGGTAGCCGGCCGAGCGGCCGAGCTCATAAGCGTTGGTCCAGCACTCCCAGGCGCCCTTATAGAGTTCGGGCGAGATGTTGGCCGGATTGATGCGCTTGCAGGAGTCGCGGTGCATGCGGATGACGTCGAGGAAGGGCTCCTCGTTGTGCGCGTAGCCGGCGCAGGGGCCGACGGCATCGGCGATGCGCGCCGAACTGAGGTAGGCCTGGCCGCACATGACGGCGGTGATGGAGCCGGCAAGATCGCGGCCCTGATCAGAGTCGTAAGGCACGCTCATGGCCATCAGCATGGCGCCCAGGTTGGCGTAGCCGAGGCCGAGCGGGCGGTACTCGTGAGAATTCTGGGCGATGCGGTCCGTCGGGTAGCAGGCGTTGTCGACCAGGATCTCCTGGGCCACGATCATCGTGTCGACGGCGTGGCGGAAGGCTTCCACGTCGAACTCAGCGTTCGGCGAGAGGAACTTCATCAGGTTCAAGGACGACAGGTTGCAGGCCGAATCATCGAGGAACATGTACTCGGAGCAGGGATTCGAAGCGTTGATGCGGGCCGTGTTCTTCGAGGTGTGCCACGTATTGATCGTGGTATCGAACTGCATGCCGGGGTCGCCGCAGCGCCAGGTGGCGTCGGCGATTTCGCGCAGCAGGTCGCGCGCCTGGAAGCGCTTCACGGGCGTTCCCACGCCGACAGCCTTGGTCCAGAAGTCCGTATTGTTCTCGCAGGCTTGCATGAATTCGTCGGTCGCGCGGACCGAGTTGTTCGCGTTCTGGAAGAAGACGGAGCTGTAGGCTTCGCCGTCGAGCGACGAGTCGTAGCCCTGTTCGATGAGGGTGTGCGCCTTCTTTTCTTCCTTAGCCTTGCACCAGATGAAGTTTTCGATGTCCGGATGCTCGGCGTTGAGCACGACCATCTTGGCCGCGCGGCGCGTCTTGCCGCCGCTCTTGATGACGCCGGCAAAGGCGTCGAAGCCCTTCATGAAGCTCAGCGGACCGGAAGCGCGGCCGCCGCCGGAGAGAATCGCGTTCTCCTCGCGCAGGCTGGAAAGGTTTGAGCCGGTGCCGGAGCCCCACTTGAAGAGCATGCCCTCGGTCTTGGCGAGGTCGAGAATGCTTTCGAGGGAGTCCTTGACGGAGACGATGAAGCAGGCGGAGCACTGGGGACGGGAGTCCTCCGGCTGCAACTTGTGGATGGATTGCGAGGTCTCGTCCCAATACCAGCCGTAGCCGCGCTTCTCGCCGCGGACGCCGACGTTGAACCAGACGGGAGAGTTGAAACAGGCCTTCTGCGTGAGCATCAGGTGGGCGAGTTCGGAGCGGAAATTCTCGGCGTCCTCGCGGGTCTTGAAGTAGCGGTCGGCGATGCCCCACTCGGCGATCGTGTCGACAACACGGTGGACCAGCTGGCGGACGCTGGTTTCGCGCTCGGGCGAACCCATCTTGCCGTGGAAGTATTTGCTGGCGACGATGTTGGTCGCGGTCTGCGACCAGTCCTTCGGGATTTCGACGTCGCGCTGTTCGAAGATCACCGCGCCTTTGTCGTTCCCAATGGAGGCGGTACGCCGCTCCCACAGAATCTCGTCGTATGGAGTCCGACCGTTTTCGAGCCGGGCCGTGAAATAGCGGGGGAATGAAATTCCACTACGGTGTTCCTTTTGTAGTGGCTTTTTCAACGTATTTAACTTCGCACTCAGTGCGACGGCCAACTGTCCCATTGATTCTTCCTCGAATGTTCTTATTTTTGAGTGTTTTGACCGGTGTCTACTCCCAAGACACAGATCGGGTAAGCCCTACGATGATGCCCCAACATCTAGTGGTCCGTCAAGCTCTTTATCTATAGATGGTACATACACTTGCGGGCACGTTTCTGTGGATAAGTCACGGAGTGTTAACCTCAAACAGGGATAACCAGTTTGAGTGTAGCTTGGGGGGCTGTGGATAAGTCTTGCGATACCCGGGGAAAACCGGCGATTTCGCAGGAAATCGGATCAGGCCACGATTTTCATGAGTACGATCAGGGCGAGGGTGAAGGCGAAGAAGCGAAGTGCGCGCATGCACCTCTATACTGCCTGCATTAGGAACATTTGCCACTCGGCAAAAAGCCTTACGGCGAGGAGTGGTTAGGCTGGCAACTGGCGGCGGATCTTGTCGAAGGAGGCTTGGATGAAGTCAGTGGCCACGACCATGGCTTGGTCGACGTTGTTGTTGACGACGGGAACAATGACGCGGACCAGGGCTGAGTCCGTACGGTTGTCGCGGATCGCGTCGAGAACGACGTAGCCCTTCGCGCTGTACTCGCTGGCCACGACGCGGTCACGCGACTGATACCAGTAGATCACCAGGCTGGTGGATTCGCCCTTCTGGACGACGTATTTGTTCACGACAATCGGATCGGCGCGGCCATCGAGCTTCAGCGAGGCAAAGCCTTGTTCGGTTTCCGTCCAGCCGCTACCCGGCAGGCAATTCTTGGGTGAATGCGGCGCTTTGCCACTCCGCTGCGACCGGAACGCGGCGATGAAGAGGCCGGCCGAGACCGGAAACTTGTCCGAAACAAAGCCACGAGTGAGGGTGTCGTCCGCCTTGAGGACGTCCTGCACTTCTTTTTCCACCACGCCCTCCTGCACCATCTTCCAGGAGCCGAGGGTCTTCGACATATTCGTCAAGGGCTGACTAGGCGGGACGTATTCGGCGCGTGACAGCCCGTAGAACAATGCGGCCTGACCGATGAGGATAGCACTCAAAATCTGGCCGGCGCGGGTAAGGGAGAATTTCATCGGTCAGGCTTCCTTTTTACGAGAGGGTGGGTTCAGTCCGGGCTTTCTGCACCATGTTGTAGATCCAATTGACGGTCTGGTGCAAGACGCCGAGCAGCACGAAGGCGATCATGAAGATCACCCAGCCTTCGAGCGTGTGAAAGACGCCTTGGGCTAATTCACGGTCGTACTCTGAGATGATGCCGGTGATGGTGACGCGGGCGGCGTTGGCGATGATGGCGATCGGGATCACTCCGAGGAGCAGGATCGGCCGCACCCAGCTTTTGCGGTCGAAGAAGTAGCCGTAGACCAACGACAGAAAGGTGAGCGACAACAGAGAGCGAATGCCGCTGCAGGCTTCAATCACCGACAGCTTGTTGTTGGGGAGATCGAGCACGTTCCCCTCGCGCAGGGCGGGGATGCCAATCAGATTCAGCGTGGTTTCCGCCACGACGCTAGCGAAGATCTGGAGCGGGAACGTGATTTTGTTGTAGATGACGGCCGGCAGCGGCACCATGAAGACCAGCAAGAAGAGTGGAAAGGCCACAATGCGCAAGATGCGCGTGCCGCAAACCAGCCATACCGCGCCAACGATGGTGAAGATAATGGCCGTACGTTGTAGAAACAATTCGGCGCCCAGGTTGCCGATGGTCAATTGGAAGGCTCCCCAGAGCAACAGAGGCAAACCCCAATAGCTGGGTTGAAGGGGCGTGGCGAGGAGTTCATCGCGGTGTTGCCAGGCGATATACGCGGCGATGACCGGAACAAAGAAGCCGTGGCCCATGTCCTCGTCGTTCGACCATTGCCCGATTAGTGCTTGCAGCATCGGGAAATAGCAGATGGCGATCAGCGTGAAGAACCACGCGAGAGGTCCCCAGGGCACTTCGCGGCCAGGAGGGCCCGCGGTACCGGGGACAACCACCTCCGAAGGGTTGACCGGATGGACTGGACTAGTCATGAATTTATTGTTTCTATGATAGCTGATTCCCCGGGGCCCGCATCGGTCGCGGAAAACCCGCCCGTATTCTACACTGAAGGCCGTGGGCTTGCGCAAATTGATCTTCGTCTCGGCCGTCCTGAGTGGCTGGCTGCGGGCGCAACCGGCGTTTCTTCCGCTGAGCGAGGTAAAGAGCGGCCAACGCGGCACGGGACGTACTGTATTTGCCGGTACGACGGTGAGCACCTTCGACGTCGAGATCCTGGGGGTGATGGAGAATACCGGCCCGAAGCAGAGTCTGATCCTGGCGCGTCTCTCCGGCGGTCCGTTGGCCAACACCGGGGTGATGCAGGGCATGAGCGGCAGCCCGGTGTGGGTGAATGGCAAGCTGATCGGCGCGGTGGCTTTCGCCTTTCCCTTCGCGAAGGAGGCCATCGGCGGCATCCGGCCGATGAGCGAAATCCTGGCCAGCGTCGCGCGGGGGCCCCAGCCCCGGGCCGCCTTGCGTTTCGGAGAAGCGCAGTTAGAAGAGATTGCCACCCCGGTCGCCTTCAATGGCTTCACGGCGCGGACGCTGGAAGAATTCGGGCCCCGCCTGCGCGAATGGGGCTTGTCACCGCGCCAGGCCATCGGCGGCGGGCGTCCGCGGGCAGCGGGCGATCCCCGATTGCTGGAGCCCGGTTCGATGATCTCCGTCCAGTTGATCACCGGTGACATGACCGCCGGCGCCGATGGCACCGTCACCTGGATCGACGGGAAGAAGATCTACGCCTTCGGCCATCGCTTCCTCTCGGTGGGCGATACCGAATTGCCCTTTGCGCGCGCGGAGGTGCTGGCGCTCTTGCCGAGCCTGACGACTTCGTTCAAGATCTCCGCCGCCCGCGAGTGGATGGGCGCCATCACGAGTGACCGTAACACGGCCGTCGCTGGCGAGTTGGGCCGGGAAGCCAAGCTGCTACCGATGCGCATTACGGTGAACGGCCGGCAGAGTTATCAGGTGAACGTCGCTCCGCACCGGTTTCTGGCGCCGCTGATGGTGCAGATGGCGGCGTTCTCCGCGCTGGACGCGACGGAAAGATCCTTCGGTTCGGCCACCGTCGGCGTGCGCGGCCAGATTGAGTTTGAAGACGGCTTGCCGCCGGTGAAGCTGGCCAACCGGTATACGGGCGACTTCAGCGTGTTGGGCGTCGCGTCGTTGTCGGCGGCGACGCCCCTGGCCACTTTGCTCGAAAGCGTCACGCCAGGTTTGCGCCTGAAGGCGATCGAACTCAACTTCGATGTGGTGGAGGAGCGCCGCCAATGGCGCATCGAGCAGGCCTGGCCGAGCCAGCGCCAAGCCGCGCCGGGTGACACACTGGAACTCTCGGTAGGCCTGAGCGCGGAGAACGGCCGCGAAGAGCGCAAGAAGATTCGCTACACGATCCCCACGGGAGCCAAGCCCGGCACGCTCTACTTCACCGTCGGCGACGCCCCCACGCTCAATTCTTTCGAAGCACGGAATCTCTTCGCGGGCGGCACGCTGGCCGGCAAGACTCCGGCCGAGATGGTGGCGCTGCTCAACCGCCAGCGCAGCAACAGCAACGTCTACATCCGCGTCTGGCGAGCGGACCCGAGCTATGCCGCGGGACCAGTGGAACTGCCAGGGCTGCCTCCATCGGCCGCGCTGTCGATGGCGAAAAGCAGCCCACCGCCGCCGCCCACCGGTTCGGCGGTAGCGGAACTCGTGATCGACTGCGGGCCGGTAGTCGTGGTGGGGTCGAAGTCGTTTGAGTTAGAGATTAAGTAGTCAGCTTCGGCTGGTTGAATCCGGCAGCCAGCGCGCCGAGGGATAGGATGTCACCGCCCCGTCTTCGAAAACTGGCGCGCGCCGTCGCATGTCGGAACCAAGGGAGTCGGCGAACCGGGCTGCCACAAAATCCATGGGTGGCGGGCGGAGCGGCCGCTTGGGCCGGGGGGCGCCCCTAGGCAGACTGTTTACAGTATTGCGAATGTCGAGAGGTCATGTTAGCCTGCAATCAGGAGAGCCAATGGTCGAGGAGCCCATTTCGATTGAGCCGCAGGATGCCGCCGGCCTGCGTGATGTGGGCCTCTTGCTCGAGCGCGGCTCCGCGAAATTGCTAGGGCCCCAGGGCGAGCAAGCCACGCTGCCCGCGCCCCTGCTGCTCCTGCTGCAGGATATCGTCAAGAGCTTGGAAGCTGGACGAAGCCTGGTTCTGCTCCCTGAAGAAAAACAACTCACCACGCAACAAGCCGGCGAACTCCTGGGCATGTCCCGGCCCTATGTGATCCGGCTGCTCGACGCCGGCGAGATGCCGCATCACCTCGTGGGCAAGCACCGGCGCGTCGCGCTCAGGGACGTGTTGGCTTTCGCCGAACGGCGTGCGGCGCGGAAGGCAGCGCTTAAGAAGATGTCGCGCGATGCCTACGCGGAGGGGCTGTATGACGATGCGGGCATTCCCGAAGGTGGTCGGGACGAGTAAGTGAACCGGCCACCGGTAGCGCTATTGGATGCGTGCGTCTTGATCCCGATGCCGCTGGCCGATACGCTCTTGCGGCTCGCCGAACCCCCGTCGCTGTATCAGGTCCGTTGGACTGACGAGATCTTGGAGGAAGTCCGGCGGACGCTGGCACAGAGTTTTGGTAAGTCCCGGGAGGCTGTGCTGTACAGGGAGAGCGCCATGCGGCAATTTTTTCCCGGTGCCCTCGTTGCCGGCTATGAGGACTTGATCGCAAAAATGGGCAACCACCCGAAGGACCGTCACGTGCTCGCCGCGGCCGTCGCATGGCGCGCCGACTATTTGGTCACCTTCAACCTCAAAGATTTCCGCCCCGCTACGGACTCGGTCGCGGTGAGTGGGCCATCTGCCTTTCTCACGTTGCTTTGGGCGTCAGATCCAACCTTGGTGCGCGTTCGGCTTCGTGAGCAGGCAGAGGATATTGGGATTCCGTTCGACTTGCTGCTCCAACGCTTGGCTAAGTTGGTTCCGAGTTTTGTCGGCCTCGTTCGCGGTTGAGTTATCGCTAGTATGCCCTGATGGTGCCATGCATAAACCCCTAGCGGACGCCCTCCGGCCATCCCGGACAGAGCAGACTGAGCTTTGCCGATCACTCCACCCTGAAACATTGGTGTCCTGACGCCCATATGCGAGTTAAGCTCCCTTAGCAGCCTGTCCCAACGCCCTTCAAACATAGCCCTCACCACGTTGGTCAATCTGAGTTTCTGTTCCAACTTACAAGGTATCCGTTCAATCCTGATTTGACGACCGCGAAAATCCCGCCGGTAGGGAGGCCGCCGGATTCCGTATGCTGGAATCATGTTTAGCGCCGCTCTGCTCCTCTTCCTGGTCCAGACTCCCGAAGCGACGTCGCTCGGCGGTCAGCCGTTATTCTCGCCCCCCGCGTCCGCGGCGGCCGAAGCGAATCTGGCTCAGGCCCGCGCCGGCCTCGAAAAGGAGCCGAATAGCGCCGACGCGCTGATCTGGGTCGGCCGGCGGCTGGGTTATGTGGGCCGGTATCAGGAGGCCATTGCGACGTTTTCGCAAGGCGTCACCCGCTTCCCCCAGGACGCCCGGTTTCTGCGCCATCGCGGCCATCGTTATCTCACCATCCGCAAGTTCGACCTCGCCATCGCCGATTTCGAACGCGCCACGCGTCTGGTGAAAGGCCAACCCGACCAGATTGAGCCCGACGGCTTGCCGAACCGCGTGAACCAGCCGCGCTCCTCGCTGCAGTTCAACATCTGGTACCACCTGGGGCTGGCGCACTATCTGAAGGGCGATTTCGCCAAGGCCCTGCGCGCTTACCGCGAGTGCATGAAGGTCTCCCGCTCCAACGACGATTCACTCACCGCCACCACGGACTGGCTCTATATGACCTACCGCCGCTTGAACCGTCCCCGCGAAGCCGCCGCCGCGCTGGTGCCCATCCGCGAGAAGATGGACATCATCGAAAACGACAGCTACCACCGGCGTTTGCTGATGTACAAGGGTCTGCGTCCGCCCGAGAGTCTGCTGGATCCCGCCGGCGCCGACGACTTGTCGCTGGCCACGCAAGGCTACGGCGTCGGCAACTGGTATCTCTACCACGGACAGAAAGAGAAGGCCCTGGAGATCTTCCGCAAAGTGACCGCCGGGCGCCAATGGAGCGCCTTCGGCTTCATCGCCGCCGAGGCCGACCTGCAACGCCTGCGCTGATTGCAATCCGGCCCGCGATTCACGTACACTGCGAACATCTCCTTCCGCCCGGCGCGCCGCCGCCGGGTGCTTCTGTCGTCACTCCCTGCCCTTTGTTCGCCAGAGGTACGCGTATGTCCATTCCCATTACTGCCTTGTCCGATAGCTTTGAACGCAAGTTTTTCCTGGACCCCTCGATCCTGCCCGCCGGCGCGGCTTCGTCGCTGACGGTCTCCGTGGCCACCGGCGCCGATGTCGCGCTGGCTTTGGCTAAAGACAAACCCTTCCCCACCCGGCCGAACGGCGTGTTGCCGTTGGCCGGGCTCGCTTTTGCGCTGGACTCTAGCGAAGATCTGAAACTGCAAGCCGGACCCGTCCAGGTGAGTGTCGGCTTCTCTTCGGGCGCTGGAATCTACGACAGCGCAGCGGCCGCCCTAGCCTCGCTGGACCTACCCGAAACGCCCGCCGTGCCGATTCATTTGAGCCAGCGCGACGGAGATCGCTTCGCCGTGATTCGTCTGGGCTACCAAGCTTCCGGCAAGGTGTCCGGTACCCACCCCCTTGGAGCCGTGGGTACGTTCACCTTTGGCGCCAGCGCCGTCAGTGCGGGCCGTTTCGCCGTGGTGCAGCGCTTCGCCGCCACCGACGGCGCCGCCACCGTGATGCAACTCACCGCTTCCAGCTTTCGCCTGCCGCGGCACGTGGGCCTGAATGCGCAGGGCCGCTTGAACCTGGCTCCGGGCTGTTGGTTGATCGCCGAAGTGGACGGCAATGCGTCGCTGAAGCTCGGCGCGCGCCTGGGCTATCACTTCAGCTTCCTCCACGAAGCCCGCCTCGGCGGACTCTCCGGCGACCTGGGCCTGAAGCTCGACGCCGGCTTGAGCGCCACCTTCGGACTGAACGTGAGCGGCAAGTTGCTGGCCGTCGTGGGACGTCCAGCGGACGATACCCGGGTCCGGCTGCAGCTCTTCAAGCAGAAAACCAACGGCATGGACTTCGGCCTGAACCTCAAGGCCGGTGTCACCGCGACGGCCGCCGTGCCCGAAGACGCCGGCGACTTCGTCAGCGCCGTCTTCGGTGTCCACGGTACTCAGATCGCGAAGGCGCTGAAGAATTTGGCGCAGTGGACGGACAAGAAACAGAGCGTCGGCGAGTTAGTCGCGGGTCTGGCCAATGAGCGGGCTATGACTCTGCTGAAGGCCGCCACCGGAATCGACCCGGCGAAGAAGTTCGACGCCGCCAGGAGTGAGTTACTCGGCGCGTTGAACCAATGGGATGCCCTGCCGGGGCGCGTTTCCTCGCGTGTCTGGAAGTTGCTCAGTAAGCCGGAAATCACGCAACTCACCGCCGAGTTAGAAATCCTGGCCGACCCGGCGCGCACCGCCGCTCAACTGGAGAAGCTAATTGCTTCGTCGGGACTCACCAACAAAATCGAAAGCCAATGGCTACAGGCCCTGGCGGAAGATGGCTTGTTGGCGCTCGCCAACCGCCTTGACTTTGTCCGCGACGCCGCCCAGAAAACGCTGGGCGCCTTGCAGGGCGGCCTCCTCCAGAACCTGAAGCAGCACCTCGATAGCGCCCTGAGCCTGGACGGCATTCGCGACGCCGTCACCGCCGCTGACTTCCGCCAACTCGACAGCTTGCTCACCGGCCGCTTGAGCCTCTTCCTCGATACGGAGTTCGACTTCTCGCGTTTGAACGAGATGAAGAACGCGCTCCACGCCATCACCACGAAGCAGAGCGAGATCTTCGCCGAGGCGCGCAAGGCGCTCAATCATACCTATACCTTTGAACTGACGTCGGCCTTTCACCGCGCCTCCACCACCGAGGCCTTGTTCGACGCCGAGTTCGACCTCTCGCAGCCCAGCGCTTTCCAGCTCTTCCGCGCGGTGATGACCGAAGCGCAACTGGATCGCCTGCTGGTGGAGCCCACGGCTGGCGTGCGGCTGGAACAAGGCTCCCTGAGCCACGGCATCACCCGGACGAGTTTCGTCGAAGTCAGCTTGCCCATGTTCAACTTCCGCTCGGACCATGCCAATCGCAGCCTGGCCAAGGTGAGAGCCCAGGATCTACAAGTGACCGAAGAAGCCGGGCGCGTGCTGGTGTATGACCTGACGGCGAGCGACGAAGTCCGCGTGCGGAATCAGTACAAGAGTAAGTTGTCTGTGGCGCTCAATACGGGCGCCCTACGCTCACCGGCACTGCGCCTGAATGACGCGAGCGACGCCACGTGGAGCTATCGTTTGCTGTATGCCAAGCTGCACCTCAGACGCGAGGAACTGGAGAGCTACGCGCGCCCCTTCATGGAGCAGTACCTCGCAGGCAACTTCCGCGGCGGGACCGACCTGAGCACCTTCTACACGCTCTTCGACGCGGCCGTGGAGGACCAGCTACATAACGGCAAGAACGAATTCGGTGACGTGCTGACGTCGATGGAAGTGAGCATTCCGGGCAGCGCGCTCAGCGCGTGGCTCGCGCCGATGGACCCAGCGCAACGCAAGGCCGCCACGATGCGCGCCTCTCGCGCGATTCAGGCCGGGGTGAAGCGCCTGCTGCCGTTTTACTTCTTCCAGGATCTCGACCGGCTGGACCAGAACAGCGCCGCCGCCGCGTTGCTCGTGTGGGCGTCGATGAAGCCTTCCACGTCGGTCTCGCTGCGCGATGGCCGCCTCACCTTCAACACCGACGATAGCCCCTACTGGGACTTCCGCGACCTTACCCAACGTTCGGCGATGGCCATGAATCCGGACACGGTCGCGCGCCTGGGCGCGACGCTGGCCCAGGCGCGGCGCCGCTTGCAGGAGGCGGGCGAAAACGGGCGTGCTGCCTTCTTTGACCCGTCCGAAGCCAGTGACTTCCTGGCGCTCGGCGCGGGCACGAATCCGCGCTTCGATGGTCTGCTCTTCTTCGAGGCTGAGATCGTCGCGAAGGCCGCCGAGGCGCTGCACGACTTGGCGGACCTGTCGGGCCCGCCCTCTCGCATCGTCGAGCGCCTGGCGGAGTTCGGCGCCGATCTCACCGAGGCATTCCATCATCGGCTGGACGGCGTGTACGCGGATAAGTCCGCATTGCGGGCCCTGGGGCAAGTCGTGTTTCTCGAAGCGTCGAAGGCGCTCAATCCGAGCCTGGCCGCAGTGCAGCCGCGCGCGATGATCACGATGACGGTGCTGGCGCCCGGCCACACCATCACGCCGCAAGCGTTCCTCGATGGCGGGGCGCCGGAACCAGCCGAAATCGCGCTGGAGCAGCGGCTGGTAAGCGCATAAGCTACGATACAGGGCGTGGAACCTGTTCTCCAAACGCTGAGCGAACTGATCGCCATCAACAGCATTAACCCGGCGCACGAGGGCGGCGTGCCCGAGGAGGGCGTCGCGCAATACGTGGAGGCCTTCTTCGCCGCGCGTGGCATCGAGACCTTTCGCCAGCCGGTGTTGCCGGGCCGCGACAACGTGATCGCGCGTGTGCCGGGCCAGGATTCGTCGCGGCGGCTGATTCTGGAAGCGCACATGGACACGGTGTCCGTCAGCGGCATGACGATTCCGCCCTTCGTGCCAGAGATCCGCGACGGTCTGCTGTATGGCCGCGGCTCCTGCGATACGAAGGCCGGGCTGGCCACGATGATGCACGCCCTGGCGCATTGGAAAGAGGACGGCCGCGTGCCCCCGTGCGAGCTTTGGCTCGCCGCGACGGTGGATGAAGAGGTCGGCTTCCGCGGCGTGACCAAGTTATGCGAGGGGCTATCGGCGACGGCGGCTATCGTTGCCGAACCGACGCGGATGCGCATCGTCGTCGCGGCCAAGGGAGTCTTGCGCTGGAAGATTCGCACCCGCGGCGTGGCCGTGCATTCGTCGCAGCCGCACTTGGGCGTCAGCGCGATTCGCGCCATGGTGCCGGTGCTCGACTGGTTGGAGGCGGACCATCAGGCGCTCGCCAGTGTGCGGCATCCGCTGCTGGGTCCGGCGACGATCAGCGTGGGCACTATCCGTGGCGGCGAGCAGACAAACTTCATTCCGGAGGTCTGCGAAATCACGCTCGACCGTCGCCTGTTGCCCGGCGAAGACGCGCTCACCGTGTGGAAGAGCTATGAAGCAGCCTTGGCCGGCATTCCTGGAATAAACGCCATCGCCGACCCGCCCTGGCTGGCTGACCCCGCGATGGAGACTACACCCGAGAGCCACCTGGTGCGCACCGCCCAGGAAGTGCTCGGTGGCTTGGGCTACGACGCCGTACCCTGCGGAGTCCCTTTCGGGAGCGACGCCAGCAAGCTGGTCCGCCAAGGCATTCCCAGCATCATCTTCGGACCCGGCAACATTGACCAGGCCCACACCGCGGCCGAGTATGTGCCGTGCGCCGAAGTGAGCGCGGCGCTGGCCTTTCATCTCGAATTCATCCGGAGGTTCTGATGACGGTGGACGAGTATTTGGCGGCCGTGCCGGAGCCGCAGCGGACGACGCTGCAAGAGGTGCGAAAGCGGATTCATGCGGAGGTGCCGGGGGCCACGGAGTCCATTTCGTATGGCATTCCCACGATCCATCATGAGGGTCCGCTGGTGGCGTTTGCGTCGTTCCAGAAGCACTGCAGCTTCTTCCCGCTCAGCGCGGCGACCATCGCCGGGCTGTCGGAGGAGTTGGCAGGCTACGAGACGTCGAAGGGGACGATTCAGTTTGCGATCGATCAGCCTTTGCCCGCAGTTTTAATCCGGAAGCTGGTGAAGGCGCGGCTCAAGGAGAAGAAGTGATGATGGGCGTGATGGCACTACGACTTTTGGCGATCGCGCTCGTGGCAGGCGCAGTCCTGCTCGCGCAAGGGGATGCCGTAGGCATCCACGGCGTCGTTAGCGATGCGAGTGGCGGGCGCGCGGGTGTCGCTGGTTTTCCCCACCGGGGCGGACACGGCGGGGCCGCGGCGCTAGATCGTGCGCACGGATGCGGCGGGCGAGTTTCGCTGGCCGGGCGTGCCCACGGGCAGCTACACGGTGCAGGTGGAGCAGGCGGGCTACCGCGCGACTGCAAGGCGGAACGCGTGGAAGGCACGGTACTGCTGCGCGTGTCGATTAGCAGAGAAGGTACCGTGCTGGACCTGCAGCCAGTAAATCAGTTCGTCGACAGCCGCTTGCGCGAGGCGGCCGCCGTCGCCGTGAAGCAGTGGCGCTACCGGCCGACGCTGCTCAATGGCGAAGCCGTGGAAGTGGCGACCGAGGTAGAAGTGAATTTCACGTTGCTGCCATAGGGTGGCCGCGTCAGGCATGGGGCATGACATGCAAGCACCCGAATCCCCAATTGCTTCGCCTCTGTCTACCGTGCAGACAGCGTCTGAATGAAGGCATCAGCTTCTTGGCGGGAGCCTTCGATGTCGGCGATTAGGAGGTTGACGTCGCCGTCCATGCGGGCCGCGGTGGTTTTGAGAGAGCCCATCGCGCTTGCGTTCAGGTTGTGCTTGAGGAAGAGCACCTGGTCGCGAAAGCCCTGGAGAACCGGGGCCATCTTGCGCTCAGTCTGCTTCATGCGCGCCAGATACTGTTGATGGCGGCTGCGCGTTTGCCGCAGCAACTGGGCGCTGCGGGCGTGCAGACTGGCGTCTTTGATGGAGGCGAGCTCCTGGTTCCATTCACGGAAGAGGTCGTGGCCGACTTGGTCGATGCTCTTGACGCGGTCCGCCAGCGTTTGGGCGCGCTTTTCGGCGTCCTCGAATTCGCCGTTGAGCTTTTTGTAGGTCTTCTCGAGGTTGCCGCCGTCGAACCCGGTGAGCTCCTGAAAGGCTTCGAGCGTCGTCTTGATCTGCGCTTTGGCCTGATCGGCATCCTGCTGGCTGTCCCGGATGCGTTGCACCAGGATGTCGCGCTTTTCCTTGCCGATCTTCTGCATGGCGTTGTAGTAGAGCGAGGTGCAGCCGGTGAGGGCCAAAGCCAGAAGCAGTAGGGGACGCATTAGCTTCCACCGTACAATAATTCATGCCTCAGCGCCTGCTTTCGCTCGACGTCTTTCGCGGACTGGTGATGGCCTTCATGGTCATCGTCAACACGGCCGGTACGGGCGACGCGGTCTACGCGCCGCTGCGCCACGCCAAGTGGCACGGCTGGACGCCCACCGACGTCGTCTTCCCGTCGTTTGTCTGGATCATTGGCTTAGCCATCACGCTCTCAATGGGGAGGAAGCTGGCGGCGGGTGAGGCGCGGGGTCCGCTGCTGCGGACGGCGGCGCGGCGCGCGGCGATTCTGTTCGCTTTGGGTCTTTTCGTCTACGCCTACCCTACGTTCGACGTGGGCACGTTCCGCATCCTGGGAGTGCTGCAGCGTCTGGCGATCTGCTACTTCGCGACGGTGGCCATCTTTCTGTACACGGGTCTGCGCGGGCAGGTGGTGGCGGCGGCCGTTTGTCTGCTCGGCTTCGCGCTGCTGATGTTCCAAGCGCCGGTGCCGGGCTATGGGGCGGGCCGGTTGGACGTGGAGGGGAACTTCGCGCATTATATTGACCGGATCGTGCTGGGCGCGCACAACTACGCGCATACCAGGACCTGGGATCCGGAAGGCGTGGTGAGTACCCTGCCCGCCATTGGCAGTTGCCTCATCGGGTTATTGGCGGGGCACTTACTCGCGGCGAAACGCGACCTAGCGACTCGTACGACCTGGATGCTGATCATCGGCAACGTGCTGGTCGCCGCCGCTTTTTGCTGGGACCCCTGGCTGCCGATTAACAAGAGCCTGTGGACGAGCTCGTTCGTCCTGCTGATGGCCGGCTTGGACTTTATTCTCTTCGCGAGTATTCTGTGGCTGGTGGATGGCCAAGGTTACCGGAAGGGCTTGGCGCCGTTCGTCATTCTGGGGAAGAACGCCATCGCCGTGTACATGGCGTCGGAGGTGATCGACGTCACATTGCAGTCGATCCCGATGGCGGGGACGTCGATGCGGGAGTGGCTGTATGAGACGTTTTTCGCACCGCTGGCCTCGCCAATGAACGCCTCGCTGCTGTACGCGGTGAGCTACATGCTGCTGATGCTCACCATCGCCTACGGTCTGCATCGCCGGGGCTGGTATTTGCGGGCGTAGTCTTTCCGGGCAAAGAGCCTTAGTGCCAACTGGCTCGCTCCTGAGCGAGATAGTCTTTTGCGGCGGCGGGTTTCGCCAAGCCGCGCAGGGCCTTGGTGAAAGATCGCGGTCGAGGAAGGACTACCACCGAATCGCCGCGTACAAGCAAGAGGAGTCTGTCACCGGGCAAGACGCCCAGAGCTTCTCGGGCCTCTTTCGGTACGACGATTTGGTTTTTGGAAGAGAGTGCTACTTCGGCCATCGCTTTACACTTTACAGCAACCTCAATCGAGCAACGCCAAGCTCATGCGCGCGAAAGGCAACCCCTGGCAGGGCGATCCGGGCGAATAGTCGAGCGTCGCCTCGCCTTCGGTTACCTCTACCTTGGAGAAGCTCACCGTCCGCGCATCCTCGCGATGCATGCACGGCGAGTACGGGCTGGGCGATTCGCCGTGGCTCGCGTGGAACTCTGCTAACGAGCCGCCCGCTTGGAGGTGCTCCGCGAACAGGCACTCCCGGTACTGGCGAGTGGCGTCGGGGTGGTAGGACGAGGAGGAGATCATGCCCCGGCCTGCGCGGCGCTCCGAATGTTTGGTCACTCCATTCCATTCCAACAGCAAGACGGCTTCGCGCGGCGCGAGAATGGCTACGGTGAAGCTCGAATAGTCGTACAGCGGCGAGTACTCCAGATAGGCGGCCATTTCCGCGGTGGAGCGCAGGCGGGCCAGGTCCGCGACCAGCCAACCACGGCTTTGCGTGGCGCGGACACCGCCATGGGCCGGCCCGCCCTTCAGCAAGCAGACGGTGATCCCGAATTCGTTCACGGCGATCCAAGTACCGGCGCGACCGGTGTCGCGTGGAGCGAGGAAGCGGGCTCCGGCAAAGGCCTCGAGTTCGGGAGGCAAGGCCGCTTTGCGGCTAAGGCTTTCGTCGTGATTGCAGAAGAGCTGATAGCCGCCGGCGCGATATTGCCAGCTCACGGTACACATGGGCGCCGCCAGTGAAGATTCGGGGAGTTGCCGGTGATGGCGATTGGCATTCGAAGTTCCTGCAAGCTGAATCACCGTCGCCCCCGGAAGTATTCCCATGCAGAGTAAAACGAAAACCAAAGTGTGCTATTCCGCTACGGTGCGTACACCGAACAGAATCGTAAGGGTGCCAATCACGCCAAGGCTCAGCGTGGCGATGGCGGCCCAGAGCCGGACGCGGGATAGCATCATGGCGGACAACAACACCGCGATCCACATCGTAGTGAGCGCGGCGACCTTCGCCGAACGGGGCATGCCGCCCGACTCTCGGAAGCGGCGCAGGCTGGGCCCGAACCAACGGTGGTTCAGCAGCCATTGCTGGAAACGCGGAGAACTCCGGGCGAAACAGTAGGACGCCGCCAGGATGAAGACGGTGGTGGGCAGGCCCGGGATAAAGACGCCAGCAAAGCCTAACGCCACACAGCACCAGCCCAGACTCAGATAGAGCCCGCGGCCCAGCTTCGAGGTGATTGAGCCACGAGACATCCTTCTTTAGGATAGCCCTGCTTGCTAACCGGGCTTCTGGTTTGTTATACATCGTATATCAATGTATCGAGAACTGCTGCCTGGAACCCTAGACCTACTCGTCCTCAAATCGCTCGCCAAAGGGCCGCTGCATGGCTATGGGATCGGCCTCTACTTGCGCCAAGTCTCTGGAGACCTGCTGCAGGTGGGCGAAGGTTCGCTCTATCCGGCCTTGCAGCGACTCGTTGTGAAGGGCTGGGCATCGGCGAAGTGGGGCGTGTCGGAGACAGGCCGCAAGGCGCGTTTCTATGAGCTCACCGGTGCCGGTAAAGAGCAACTGGCGTCGGAGAGCGCGGAGTTCGACCGCATGGTGAACATGATTCAACAGATTCTGAGGACGGCATAGGAGGAAGGCACAGTATGTGGCGCAAACTACTCTTCTGGAAACGGACGGACCTGGACGAGGAGCTCGACTTCTATCGCGAAATGCGAGAGGCCGAGTTGCGCGCAGCGGGCCTGTCGCCCGAAGAGGCGGGCCGGGAGGCGCGGCGCCGGCTGGGCAATGTGACGCAGTTGAAGGAGGAGGCGCGCGCCGCCTGGACGGTCCGCTGGCTGGACGAACTGCGGCAGGACCTCGGCTACGCGCTGCGCAGCCTGCGCGCCACACCCGGCTTCGCCGTGATGGCTATTGGTGCGTTGGGGCTCGGCATTGGCTTCAACACCAGCCTCTTCACGCTTTTCAACGCCGTTGCCCTGCGGCCGCCGGAGATTCAAGATCCGGCCCACGTCGTGTCGATCCTGCAGGTGGACGCGCGGCGCAGCCGGGTGGCTTATCGCGGCTTACAGCATCCGTTCTTCGAGTACTTACGCGACCAGGCCAAGTCGATGTCCGGCATCGCGGCGCACCGGACGCTGGGGTCCTTGCTGATGGAGCGGCAGGGGCAACGCGTGAATGTGCAGGCCACGGCGACGAGCGGCAATTACTTCGCCGTGCTCGGCGTGCCCATGGCCTGGGGGAGAAACTACACCGCGGAGGACGACCGCGCCGGCCTGGCTGAGCCACCGGTCGTTTTGAGTTACCGCTTCTGGCAAAGCCAATTCGCGGGGCGGCGCGACGTGCTCGGCGGTCGACTGACGCTGAACCGCGTGCCGCTGCGGATCATCGGCGTAGCGAACGAAGAGTTCCAGGGGATCTCGCCGGACGCGATGGGCGTCTGGGTGCCGTTCCACGCCCTGGCGCTCTTGCAGCCAGAAAACAGCATGGTGAACGAGCCGGGCGCCTGCTGCACGGACGTGCTGGGGCGCCTGAAGGCGGGCGTTACGCGCAGCGAGGCGCAGTCCGAAATCGCCGTCCTGGGTGATCGTTGGCGGAAGGAGCATCAACGCGAGTCGCACGGGATGTTGCTGACCGGCGCTTCGTTCTTCTCGCACCCGCGGATTCAGGAACGGCTGGGACCGGTCCTGGCATTGCTGGGCTTGGCGGTGGCGCTGGTGCTGCTGCTGGTTTGCGTCAATGTCTCGAACCTGCTGCTGGCGCGGGCCTCGGCGAGGCGCAAGGAGATCGCGGTGCGGCTGTCGCTCGGCGCGGGCCGAGGGCGGCTGATCCGGCAGTTGCTCACCGAGAGCCTGGTGCTCAGCCTGGCCGGCGCGGCCATCGGCCTGGCGCTCGCCACGATGCTGCCGAAGGTGATCTTGAATGCGGTGTCGGATCAGACGCTCACCTTCCGGCTGGAGCCCGACGGCACGGTGCTCGTCTTCTCGCTGATCGTAAGCCTGCTGGCCACGGTGGTCTTCGGGCTGATGCCGGCCCTGCAAGCGACGCGATTCGACGTGCAGTCCGCGTTGAAGGGGGCGAACGCCAAGCTGCGTCGCTGGGATACACGCCGTCTGCTGGCGGCGGCCCAGGTGGCGCTTTGCGTCATTCTCCTCACCAGCGCGGGACTCCTCCTGCGCGGCGTGTTGCACGCCAACCGCGCCGACGCCGGCTTCGATACGCGGGGACTCGCCGTCCTAAGGCTCGATTTACGGCTCTTCGGCTACGACGAAGCCCGGGCCCTCACCCTGACGCGCACGCTGCGCGAACGCCTGCTTGCGCTGCCGGGCGTGACTGGCGTCAGTTATAGCGACATCCTGCCCTTCGGGAACAACAGCAACGGCACCGACTTCATCGCCAGCAACGGGGGCCGCACGCTGGAGCGTGCCGTGGTGGCCCAAGTCGATCCTGGGCATCTGGAGATGCTGGGCGTTCCGCTTGTCGCGGGGCGCCACTTTACGCCGCGCGACGCCGGCCAGCGCGTGGCGATCATTAGCGAAGCCACGGCCCGTCTGGCCTGGGGCGGCGAGGATCCGCTTGGGCGAAAATTTCGCGCGGTGCAGAAGAATTACGAAGTGGTGGGCGTCGCGCGCAACAGCGTCTACCGGGGGCTCGAATCGAAGGCCGAGCCCACTTACTTCCTGCCGAGCGCCGGCGGCCTGGACGCGACGTTTCTGGTAAGGCTGAAGGAGCCGCGGCAACTCGGGCTGCTCCGCGAGGCCGTTCGCTCCCTGGACCCGCAAGTGCTGCCGGTGGTCAATCGCCTGGACCAGGACATGGCGGAGACATTGAAGGCATCGCGCGTCGCGGCCAGTATCGCGCTCGGCCTGGGCACCTTTGCGCTGACGCTCGCCTGTGTCGGGCTGTACGGCGTGGTGGCCTACAACGTCGCGCAACGGACCCGCGAAATCGGCGTCCGGATGGCGTTGGGCGCTCAGCCCCGCGAGGTGACTAGGCTGGTGCTGTGGCAGAATCTGCGGGCGGTGTTCGCGGGGATGATCGTGGGACTGCTGGGCGCGGGGCTGCTGTCGGGGTTGTTGACGAACCTGCTGTATGGGCTGAGTCCGCTGGACCCGGTCGCTTACGCGGGGGTGGTGGGCGGTCTGGGTTTGGCCACCTTCGCGGCCAGCGTGTTACCGGCGCGTCGCGCCGCCGCCGTCGATCCGCTGGCTGCTTTGCGAGCCGAGTGAGTTCCATCGCTTCTGTTTGAGGACAGCGAAGCAATCAACGCCCAGGGACCGCATGCGTCGACTGATACAAGTCGAGCCGTTCGACAAAATCGGCCCACATTCGGGCGCTGTCCACTCGCGTGATCCAGGTCATCTTCCGACCGGGAACGGTGGACGGCGTGAAGCTCATCGCCTCCGTCATGGCTGGACGGTCCGCCTCGCGCGACTCCGTCATTCCCAACAGGTGCGCCAGTACGATGTTGTCCCAGATCATCCACGGCTTGCTGAAATCGTCTTTGCGCAGCGGCTTCACGTGGCGGTAGTACCAGGCGAGAAACTCGGTCCACAGCCATTGGCCGACGGGTCCGCGGCCGGCGACCATGGCCCGGGCCTGATCGAGCGTTAACGCCAGATCGCGGCGGCAGACGTCGCCGGGGCCGGTGACCAGGGGCACGTCCGAGTCGAGCACCACTTGCATGGCGAGCGGATCGTTGGCGATGTTGAACTCGTTGCCTCCTTGCGCGGCGCTGTTGAAGCCCATGTTGAGGACGCGGATGCGCCGGGTGATCGAGGGGTCCTTCAGGATGGCGGAGGCGACGTCGGTGATGGCGCCGATATTCAGTACCTGCAGTCGATTGGTTTCGGTATAGCCTTGCGAGGCCTGAATCAGGAAGTCCACCGCCGGACTGGGCCGGGGCTGCGTCCGGGAGGCCAGCGGCAGGCTAGCACCTTCGAACAATGGCGGATGGGTGGCCATCCCTAGGCGCTGCTCGACCACTGAGCGCAGAATCTCCAACGACACTTTGCCCGCCGGCGGACTGATGCTCGGCGCATGCGCCGACAGAATGCCCCTCACGTCAAAGGTGGGATGCAGCAGCAGATACACGATCGCCCATTGGTCGTCCACCTCGTTGCCGACATCGGTGGAGAGCACCACCGGGATGCGGCTCTGGGCCGTGGCGGCTTGAAGAGCAAGTGCGAGAACGAAGAGCGGCTTGCGGAGCATGCTGCCAAGATAGCCGATTCCGCGCCCCTCAGTTTTTCGAGTGGAGCGCCACTCGGTTGCCTTCGCTGTCCTCGAACTCAGCGACAGAACCGTTCGCGCCGATGGCCGTGACGGGATAAAGCGTCTTACCTCCGGTCGCGTTCACCCGCGCGAGAGTCTTAGCGAGATCGTCTACGGCGAAATAGATGACAGATCCAGTCTTCGAAGGAACATAGATACTGCCCTTGGCCAGCGCTCCACTGATGCCCGCCGCACCCTCCACCAAGGGGAACAGGGCCATCTCATTACCGTCGATCGACTCTCGTTCGAAGGCAAACCCGAACACCGCCCCGTAGAATCGCATGGCGCGGCCAAGATCGGTGACGGGAATCTCGAAATATACCACCGGATTCGTCATACTCTGCCTGGCCGCCTTTCTCGGCGCGGGACTCGAGCAACACTTCATGATGGCCAAAGCGACCAGGGGAGACAACTGCCGAATCCTGCTCATCTTTCCATAGTAAAAAGCTTCGCCAGCCCATCGGCTCCGGGCGTTCTTCGTGAATCTACACGCCGCTTGGCAAGGGCTTTGGAGGCTTCGTCCGTTTTAACGCGGGATTTCGCGCCACCGCGACGGTATCCAAGGCCATCATCGCCGTGAGACGGTTGATCCGGGGCATCAGTTGGCGCATCCGTTCCTGGCCGGCGTGAGGGTTCTGGTGGGACACCAGGTAGACGTCGAAGCCGTGGCTGGCGATCGCCGTCACCGTCAGTTCACTGGTGCGTGCCTGGCGCATGCCCTCGATTGGCGGCCCATCGGCTTCGCGGCGCGCGATGATGAGCGAGGCGACGCCGTCGTTCCCGGCCATCGTCAGATGGGTGAGCGCGTGTCCTTCGTAGTGGCACAGGTGTTCACTCCCAGGATGCGCGGGGGGCGTGAGCCCGGGTTGGCCGATGCGCTTGCGGCGCAAGGCGCATTCGAGATGGTCTCCGACGGCGAGCCGAAAAGCGCCAGCCTCCGCCAATTGCTCCTCTACGCTCGCAGGGCCTCTAGGCCCCCGCGAGCCCGAACCGGCCACGAAGGCCAGGGCGAAAATCACGCCGGCCAGTTGCAGTTGCCGGGCCAGACGAAACGTGGGCTCGCGCGGCACAAATGTGGCGCACACACGCACGCGTAAACCGGGGTCCACCGGGATCCGGCAGACGGCGTCGCGCAGGCGCTCCTGGTGGGAACTGGGCATGTTAGCGGTGCAGCTTGGGCCAATTCTGGTGGCCCTTTTCGATGCGCTCGGCCATGCCTTCCGCCCACTTCTTTTGGACGTCGGCGTTGTAATTCAGATAGAGCTTGCCATCGACGATCTTCCACGCCGTGGGATCCACCGGCGCCGTGTAGTTGTTGCTGACGGCCCAGGCGCAGTAGCCGCCGAATTGCGGGGCGAACTTCTCTGGCGCGGCGGCGAAGGCGTCGCGATTGGCGGCGCTGGTGAAGAGCCATTTGGCGTCCATCCAGGTATGTTCGAACTGGCTTTGGCCCTTAGCTGGCTGGCCGCTGGTGAAGTAGGCGACGGGGTCGTAGCCGCGAATCGCCACATGGGCACTGTCCTGGTTCACCGGCGCGACGCGCTTGTTGGGATCGTCCGCCCAGGCGAGGGCGCAGAGAGTAAGAAGGAGAAAAGTTTTATCCATGGGCGCAAGATCCCTACGAGGCGGTCAAATATTCCCCTCGGCCGCCTTTGGCGCCGTAATCCCAATGTCGCGGGTGAGAATCGCGCAAGAATCGGATAGGCCCCGCCGGGGCCGAAACCGTATCCTCAACTCATGACGACTGACGAACGCATCCAAGAGCTCTGCCGCTTTATTGAGACCCACCGCGACCAGACGCACACCCTGGAGTCACTGTCCGCGCGGGCCGCCCTGAGTCCCTTTCATCTGCAACGCCGCTTTAAGGCTGCCACCGGCGTGACGCCGAAGCAATACGCTGAGGCCTGCCGGATGCGGCAATTGAAGGCCAGCCTGCGCAGCGCGGGCGACGTCACCGAGGCGGTCTATGCGGCCGGCTTCGGCTCGTCGAGCCGGGTGTATGAGCGCGCCGATACGCGTCTGGGCATGACGCCGCGCCAGTACCGCCGGGGTGGCGAAGCCGTCGAGATTACTTACGCCTCCGCCGAGACGGCGGTCGGCTGGATGATGATGGGCGCCACGGACCGCGGGCTGTGCTTTGTCCAATTCGCCGACGATGCCCAGGCCTTGCTCGACCTGCTGCGCCGCGAATACCCCGCCGCTGTGCTGACCCCCATGGCCCAGCCGCCGCATCCGGACTTCGTCCGCTGGCTCGAAAATCTCCAAGCGCACTTGGCCGGCACGCAGCCTGCGTTGGAGCTACCGCTCGACATCCAGGCCACCGCCTTTCAGATGCGCGTGTGGAGCTATTTGCAGTCGATTCCCTATGGCGAGGTAGCTAGCTACGGCGAGGTGGCGGCCGCGCTCGGGGCACCGAGCGCTTCACGTGCCGTGGCGCGGGCCTGCGCCAGCAATCGTGTCGCGCTGGTGATTCCCTGCCATCGCGTGATTCGCGGCACTGGCGAGATGGGTGGCTATCGCTGGGGGATAGCGCGCAAGCGTACGATGCTGGATCGGGAGCGCGCAGCCCGAGCCCGGTAAGCTTTTACTTCTTTCCGAGGAGGACCTCGAGCGAGTCGGCGCGAAAGACAGACTTCGTCCAGCGGTCGATCTGCACTGGCGTGGCCCGCGCGAGTCGCTCCTGGGCCCAGGTTGGCAACTCCCCGAAACGAACCTCCAGCAATTTGGCAAATCCTTCCACGCGGCCTTCCATGCGGCCTTCCATGCGGCCAGCCGCCAACGCGGAGTCCCGGGTGTCCTTCAGGATCGAGTTTTTCTCGATGTCGATTGTGATTCCCATAGCCTTCATCTCCATTCTTAGCTGATTTGACATCCGGCGCAAGCCCGAAAATACGTACAAATGGGACAACGCACGCTCGCGTGCCTCTGGCGGTAGCCGGTTTGCCTGCCGCAATATCGTACGCAAACTCTCAGGTCCCCCCCTGGCCAACAACGCCAGAGCACAGTCGCCAGGGTTACCGGTGGCGAGGAGCGCCTGGGCATCGAAGTCTCGGATATCGATCAGTTCGTACTCCACCGTCACCCCCTCCACGCGGAGGAGCTTCGGCATGCGCACTTTTCCTTCGCCCAAATACAAAACCACCTGCCGTAAGCGGCGGCGTGGGTAGCGCTGGCCGATCAGCAACGCCATGATTCCTACACGATGGGCCATGTCCCGGTCGTTCGTGCTTTGAAACTCGAGGTGCAAGAGCGAGGCATCTTCCAACTGCATCACCAGGTCCGCCACGCGCTTCAGAATTACGGGCAGTTCGACGTTCAAAAACGCCTTAACCGCCAATCCGCCAGTAATCCACGTCAACATCGTCGGAACGTCGATCTCGAAAGTGTGCTTGATGTTACTGTCGTAGTCGAACCGGTGGCCCATGCCAAAGACTCCCTAAACCCGTTCCGGCACCACATACGGCGACCGGTATTTCCGCGTGAGCATAGCATTCGCCTCGGCGTCGGCGACGAACTTCATCTGCTCCGGGTTGAAGCGCAGTTCGCGGCCCAGCCGATGGGAGATGTTGCCCAGGTGGCAGTAGGCCGTGGAAATCGCGGTCTCCTCCACCTCGGCGTGCAAGAGCTTGCGATCCCGCGCGCGGACGGCGTCGGCGAAGTTGGCGAAGTGGTCCAGATCCTTGGGATACTCGGCGGGTTCGGGCTCCGGCTTCTTGTTGCGGCCCAGGGTTAGGCGATGGCGCCCGTCGGCCATCAGATGCAGATGGCCTTTGGTGCCGAAGAAGTCCCAGGCCATGGGCTCGGCGGTGGGAAGTCCGCGCAACGCGCCGACGATGCTCGTGCCGTCGGCGAAGGTCCAGGTGACGTTTTGCGTATTCGGCGTCTGCCCCTGGTCCTGCGGGCCGAAGCGGCCACCGGTGGAGCGGACGGCGACGGGCAGCGTCTTCTTCATGCCCCAACGCAGGACGTCGATCATGTGGATGCCGTTGTTGCCAAGTTCGCCATTGCCGAAGTCCCAGAACCAGTGCCAGTTGTAGTGGACCAAGTTCGCGTGGTAGGGCTGCATCGGGGCGGGGCCGACCCAGAGGTCCCAGTTGAGATTCGCGGGCGGCTGGGCGATGGGCTTAAAGCCAATGGGCTCGCGGTTGCCAGGGAACATAAAGTTGCCCTGGTAGACGTCGCCGATGGCGCCCGCGTGGAGCAGGTCCACCGCGGCGCGGAAGCGGCCCCACCAGCGCCGCTGGGTGCCGCCCGCGGCGATGCGGTTGTACTTGCGCGCCGTCTCGACGAGCTTGATCCCCTCAAAGACATTGTGCGAGACCGGCTTCTCGACGTAGACGTCCTTGCCGGCCTGCATCGCCCAAACGGCGGTAAGCGTGTGCCAATGGTTCGTAGTGGCGACGGTGACCGCGTCGATGGTCTTCATGTCGAAGGCGCGCCGCATGTCGCTTTCGATGATGGGACGCTTACCGGTCTTCTCAAAGATCACCTGCGAGGCGGCCTCGGCGCGCGCGCCGTCCACCTCGACGAGCGCGGCGATCTCCAGGTTCGGAACCGGCAGCAGCTCCTTGATGTGCGCGGTACCGCGTCCGCCCAGGCCGACGATGGCGATGCGTAAACGGTCATTGGCGCCGGCCCAAGTCTGCTGGGCGGCCGCGGCGGCGACTAGAAAATGACGGCGTTGGAGGGGAGAAGTCACTCTGGCATCTTAACCGATGCTGGTTGGACCCACTGATTCGGTTTGCGGCTTGATGGCATTCTGGCCCGCCAACCAGCCCCGAACGATAGTGAGGGGGTCGTTCACAGGCAGAAGTTTACGAGATGGTTCACGGGGTGAGCGTAGAGCGCTACGCCGTCCGCGACCGCAGCAGCCACTGACGCGTCACCAGCCAACCGGCCGTCAGCGCGGCGACGAAACCGAACATCAGCACCAGATCCAGCACTTCCTTGGCCGGCGGAATCCAGTAGCCGGGCGTCTCGGCGAAGTGCTTCTTCCAGAAGTTGAGGTCCGTCTGCAGGGCGACGGGCAGGCGAGTGAAGCCCGTCCGGTCGCCCAGGTAGATGCCGATGTGGGTGAGCCCCATCATCGCGGCGTGATGCGCGAAGGCGGCCAGCACCGCGCCGAAGAAGCAAGTGGCTCCCATCGCCAGCGCGGAGGCCTGTTGCCGGTGCAGGCGCGCAATCGCGCATAAGGCCGGCAACACCAGTCCGGGGATCGCCAGCACCGCCATCAATGACCAATGCCGGCTCTCCGGCAGGTACAAATAGACGATGGACAGGGGCAAGTTGAACGTCACAAACGCCCAGCCCATCCCTAACGCCTCGCGCATCGCTGTTCGCCAGTACTGCATCCAATAGCAGTCTAGCCCGAACTTTTCGTAACGGCCATTAGCAAAACCCCTGGGTCTGCGTAACCGGGCGCCTTACTCCGATCTTCGGAACCTGAAGCATGAAAGATCCGTCATACTGAGTGCAGAGAGAGAAAAATGAACGCAATTAAGACCGCCATACTCCTGGGTTCCCTGAGTGGCCTGTTGATCCTGGCGGGCCGTATCGCCGGTGGACAACAAGGCATGACCATCGCCCTGGTAATCGCCGTGGGCATGAATTTCTTCAGCTACTTCTTCTCGGAGAAGATGGCGCTGTCGTCGAGCGGCGCCGTCCGCGTCAGCGAGAGCGAGAACGCCGCGATCTTCGCCCGAATTGGCCCCATGACCGCGCAACTGTGCCAGCGCATGGGCCTGCCGATGCCGAAGCTCTGGGTG
The DNA here is from genome assembly GCA_019752335.1 of Bryobacteraceae bacterium. Lineage (GTDB taxonomy): Bacteria > Acidobacteriota > Terriglobia > Bryobacterales > Bryobacteraceae > JALHNI01. The sequence continues at coordinate 5,465 of JAIEMJ010000024.1, read as the reverse complement.
CTGCCCGAAGCCTCGCCGAACGCCTTTGCCACCGGCCGCAATCCGTCGCACTCCTCGGTCGCCGTCTCGGCCGGCCTGCTCGACCTGATGAGCGACCGCGAAGTGGAAGCCGTCATTGCGCACGAACTGGGCCACATCAAGAATCGAGATATTCTTACCGGCTCCATCGCCGCCACCATCGCGACGGCGATCTCCTACATGGGCAACATGCTCATGTTCATGGGGCCACGGCATCACGATGACGATGAAGACTCGGGCGGCGGCGGCATCGTGGGCGCCTTGGCCATGATGATCCTCGCGCCCATGGCCGCCATGGTCATTCAGATGGCGATCTCCCGCACCCGCGAATTCAGCGCGGACTACGCCGCCGCAAAGTTCACGGGTTCGCCGGAGGGGCTGATTTCCGGCCTCGGGAAGTTAGAGACGTGGTCGCAGCGGATCCCGATGGAGTCCTCCACGCCGGCCATGTCGCACATGTACATCATTCCGCCAATGGCCGGCCAGTGGTTCGCCAAGCTCTTCTCAACGCACCCGCCCACGCAAGAGCGCATCGCCCGCCTGGCGAGCTACCGCGGCCAGGCGTTATAAGGTTCAGATTTCCCAAATCGCGCTGAGGTCGAGGGTGAAACCCACGACCGGCGCTTCACCGTCGATGGACGCGACGCCCCGGTGTATTTCGGGCTGCGGGACATTGGGGCGATAGATCCGCACCGTGCGGGCGCCCGGGTCGATGAGCCAACCGAGTTCCACGCCGTTCGAGAGCCACTCGAGCATCTTCGCTTCGGCCTGATTCAACCGGTCGCTGGGTGAGAGCAATTCAATGACGAATTCCGGTACGCCGGGCCGCCGCCCGAAGCGTTGCCGCGACGTCCATGCCGCATCCGGGGCACGACGGGCTCCGTTGGGAAGCAGAAATCCGCCGCTTGGGCCGTTCACCACTCCTCTTCCCGACTCGACATTCCATTTCGACAACTGAACGACGATCATCATGTTTTGCGCGTCGGTCTCGGGATCCTCCAGTGGCAGGATCAGCAACTCTCCTTCCGCCGTATGTTCGAGGCGGTAGGCATCATACTCCTGGCACAACTCTGCGAACCGCGCATCCGTCATGTCTGGCATAAAAAGAGTCGTCGTGAGATACCTAACCGCGCAACTGCATGACGCTGATTCCCAACAGGGCCAGCGTCAGCCCGATCATCACGACCACCGCCGTCCAGGCCACGACGTTGTAGCTCACCGTATTGGTCCACTCGCGCATCAGCCGTCGCTTGTTGACGAGCAAGATCATAAACACCAGCACCAGCGGCAGCAGAATACCGTTCAAGACCTGCGAAAGCAAAATCGCCTTCACCAAGGGAAACGACGGCAGTAACACTACGCCGCCGCCCACCACAATCAGCAGCGTAAACAGCCAATAGAAGATCGGCGCCTCGCGAAAGCTGAAATTGACGCCGCTCTCGAAGCCCAACCCCTCACATACCGTGTAAGCCGTCGACAAAGGCAAGATGCAAGCGGCGAAGAGCGAGGCATTAAATAATCCCGCCGCGAACATCAAATAGGCGTATGTGCCGAACGGCTTCAAGCCTTCGGCCGCGTCCGCCGCGTCCTTGATATCGCGCGGCGCCACACTGCCAATCGCCCCGGCGCAAGCCACAATAATGAAAAAGGCGATCACCGTCATCACCACGCAGCCAACAATCACCTCGATCCGGGACTCCGCGTATTCCTTCGCGCTCACCCCCTTCTCCACGATTGCCGCCTGTAAGTAAAACTGCATCCATGGCGCCACCGACGTGCCTACCATGCCGATCAGCATCGTCAGATAGCCAGAATCGAACATAAACTCGGGCTTCACACTGTAGAGCGCCGCCTGCTTCCAATCCGGCTTCACCAGGATGCCGGCGGCAATGTAGGCGACATACAAAATCGTCGCAAACAGAAATACCTTCTCCACGCGTGCGTAAGTACCCTTCACCACCAACAGCCAGACTATCAGCGCGCCCAAAGGGACGGAAAAATAACGGCTGACGTGAAATAGTTCGAGCGAACTCGCGATGCCGGCAAAGTTCGCCATCACGTTCATCAGGTTGGCCAGCACCAGAATCAACATCATGAAGAACGTCGTTCGCAGGCCGAATTCTTCGCGGATTAAGTCCGAGAGTCCCTTGCCCGTCACCGCGCCCATGCGCGAGCACATCTCCTGGGTAACGATGAGCAGGAGCGTAATCGGCAGCAGGGTCCACAGCGGCAGATAGCCATACTTAGCCCCGGCTTGCGAGTAAGTGTAAATCCCACCGGCGTCGTTATCGACCACGGCCGTGATGAAGCCCGGCCCGATGACCGAGAAAAAGACCGCGATATGATACTTCAGCCGCCGGAACAAGTTACTGGTCCCTCAACAAAGTAATCACATCGTCCGCCGTAATCACGCCCACCATTCGCTCGTCCGCGTCTACCACCGGCAGTTCGAGCAAATTGTATTTGTCGAATAGCTCCACGACGCGGCTCTGTTTGGCGTCCACCTTGATACGCGTTGAATTCTCCGCCGCCAATTTCGTCAGAAGAGTATCTCCTTGGGCGAGTAACAGCCGGGCCAAGGGAACAGTGGCGGTGAGCTTACCCCCCGAGTGCAAGTAAATCGCCTGCAATGCCTCGATGCTTTCCGGATTTTCCTTGAGCTGCCGCACCGCCATCGCCACCGTGGCGTCGCCCGGTAGCTCGACAAACTCGGTAGACATCAGCCGTCCCGCACTATCCTCGGCAAACTCGAGTAACTCGGTAACTTCTTCCTCGGCTTCCATTTCGTGCATGATTTCATCGGCCCGCTCGTCCTCAAGTTCGGCCAATACATCGGCGGCCTCGCCGGGGTCCATCTCGTCCATAATATCCGCGGCCTTTTCGGTTTCGAGCGCCTCCAGAATACTGGCCTGCATATCCGGATCCACCTCGCTCAGCGCCTCGGCCGCCACCTCTTCGTCGAGCGACGCGATAATCGCTTCGCGGTCCTCAGGACCTAGTTCTTCGACAATATCGGCAATGTCCGCCGGGTGCATTTTCTCGAGGAAATTATTCGTGATGTTTAAGCGCAAACGGCGCTGCGGATCCGGCTCCACGATATTGCAGAATTGCCAACTGATGCTCTGCGGCGCGATCGGCGATTGCAGGCTCCGGATCCAATCCCGTGGCAGGACCCCCTGCGCCAAACGCCGCAACACGCTCCGCAAACCGACATCCACTTCCAGCACCTTCAGCTCCGGCCCCTCCACGGTGAACGTGACGTCCGTCACGCGCACCACCTTGCGACCCTGGGCGTCGATAATCTGCTGATCGAGCAGGTCGCGCACCAGGCGTAGCATGTACTCGTCGTTGTGATACGGAGTGAGGACCTCGTCGCGCAACTGAATGCCGGTGAGTTGGATGCGCTGGATCTGATCGTGCCTCACCGTAAGCCAGGAAGTGCCATTGCCGCCTATGAGAAAGCGGTCTACCCGTTGCGGGTCAATCAGCGGAACAATGGCGGCGTCGCGCACGCGACCGAGGACTCGGCCCTTGAGATCAAAGACCTGTAGCCCCAGAAGTTCGGTGAGGTAAAGGATATCCGCCATCGGCCGCCCGCGTCCATACTCATTCTTCTTTCCGCTCTTCCACTATCGCCAATCCTGGGACGATGGGTCAACGCACTGGGGCCCACTGCCCATTCTTTTGTTGCTCGGCGCGCACGGCAATGCCCACCGGTACCCACTGACACCCTTTGCCGCAATCGCTGGCCGGTGAGCTTTGCAACCGAAAGGTCAATGCGTCGAGCTCTGCCGGATGCCGCGCGGCAAGGATCGCCATGTCATGCGCCTTCTCCGAACCGCGCTTGAGATAAACGAGCCTTGCAAACTTCATTCCACCCGGAATCGATAAGGCGTAGCTGGGCTTGGCGGCGGGAGCCGTAATGCCCTCGCGCGTGGCAGTCGCTTGCTGGAAGCGCAGTCGCATGGGCGGCAGGACCTCGTAGAAGGACGTCTCGTAGCCCTCGAAGTCATTGGAAGCCTGAAGTGCTATCGTCGAGCCGTCCTCCCGAAGCGGAATGGGCTTCAAAACAAAACCCCCGCCCCGGAGCAAAGGCGTAATCACGCGAAGTCTCCAGCCCGGTTCCAGATCGAGATAAGTGCCAGCCAGCGGTTTTGGCGTTGTAGACGGAGCCGGAATCGTTCGGGGCGAGCAGGAAATCAGGCACAACGCCAGAATCAAACCGCCAAAGCACAGGCATTGCCGTCTTTTACTACACCCCGAGGGAATCATAGCGCCTCCGTAAAGAATTTTTCTCGAACTGCCACAGAATCGTAACCGACGTATCATCAGGTAGTTACGAATTATCATAAAACGTAATGGATGAAAAATGTCTTCATCAACAAAACTTTCTTTGGCCATCAGCTTGCCAAGCCCCCCACCCTTTGCTAATCTAAAGCTCGTGGATGCGCGGCGACGCGAATCCCAACTGCTGGTGCGACAAACCTCGCTCGCTTCGATCTTCTCCCAAAAAGATCCCTCAGAAACAAGGATGTAAAATGCTCCTGTCTGGTGGCTCTGGTGTGAAAGAGATGAAAAGAAAAGTTGACAGGGTTCCAAAAGTACCGTAGTGTAGTAGATGGTTAAACGAGATTGACGGTTGGCCGACTCCTGGCAAGAACGAAATTGCCGATATAAAGAAGACGGAGTCGGGATTCTGAAAGCGCCGCGCGACTAGCCGGTAGGCTTTCTGGGATGTAACCCGCCTGTTGCGGCGATTCGCCGCACTCTTGCAAAACGGCAGAGGATTTTGAGTTTTTCTGGGAAGTTCCTTTTGGGACGACCTGGAAGCCGCCTTTCGAGGCCGCCAATGATGATGCTTTCTTTTTGATCGCGTCAAAGTTGGTCAGTTGTTTGACAACCTGATTGGATGCGAAGTTCGAACTCGTCAGTAATATTTGAGTAACATCTGAGGCGACAAGAGTTCAGCATGGAAGGCTCCGCTATCTGTGGGGTAACAAATGTTGGACTTGTTAACTAACGGTTCAAACGAGAGTTTGATCCCGGCTCAGAATCAACGCTGGAGGCGCGCTTAACACATGCAAGTCGAGCGAGAAAGGGAGCAATCCTGAGTAAAGCGGCGTACGGGTGAGTAACACGTGGGTCATGTACCCTTTGGTGGGGAATAACGTTGGGAAACCGACGCTAATACCGCATAATCCCGAGAGGGAAAAGCCGCAAGGCGCCGAAGGAACAGCCCGCGGCCGATTAGCTAGTTGGTGAGGTAATGGCTCACCAAGGCTTCGATCGGTAGCCGGCCTGAGAGGGCACACGGCCACACTGGCACTGAAACACGGGCCAGACTCCTACGGGAGGCAGCAGTGGGGAATCTTGCACAATGGACGAAAGTCTGATGCAGCGACGCCTCGTGAGTGATGAAGGTCTTCGGATCGTAAAGCTCTTTCGAC
>JAIEMJ010000031.1 GCA_019752335.1 Bryobacteraceae bacterium | reverse complement strand
GGATATGCAGGGGAATTACTCGCGCTATCTCAATCAGAAATACCGGGATCGGCCTTGGGTGCTGTTTGTGCCTTTTGGGCGTGAGGGTGATCCGGGGATGATGGCTTATTTTCGGGCCGGGCCGGTGAATTGGTGTCCGCGGTTTGACGCGGAACTGCTTGAGGGGGCTGGCTTTAAGCTCTTCCTACGGTATCTGGAGAACAATCCGGTGCGGGCTCGGTTGGTGTCGAAGGCGCGGCAGTATCAGTGGTCCAGCGCGGCGGCGCATTGTGCGGGTCATGACGATAGCGGCCTGTTGTGCCTCGAGCGTTGGCAGCATCTGTTTGCCCGGCCGGGGTTCATCGCCGAAGACTGGACTGCGTTCGTGGATGGGCCGATTGAGGAGGAGATCCGGAACGCGGCGGTGACGGCGTCGTGGCAGTCGTACAACCGGCCGCGGGGATGGCGGCGTCCGGAGGTAGCCCAGTCGGCGGGGAGTCGGGCGGGGTAGTTTGCGGGTATCCGGTGAGGGTTCGCCCTTACCCGCTCTTGCACTGCATGCTACCGCTCAAGCTCCACTAAGTCGCCCAGAAAATCCCTCCCTCAGTCGCGGCCGTCCGGCCGAATGCCCCCGCTTGCGCAGTCGTTTTCACCCTTTTGCGGGTGGGGCGCTTTTTCATGAAATGACCGGCACTAAGACTTGGGTTCCTTTTTGGTGCCGGTCACGAAATTTCAGTCACGAAATTTCACGGCCCCCGCTTGCGCACTCGTTTTCACCCTTTTGCGGGTGGGGCGTTTTTTCATGAAACGACCGGCACCAAGACTTGGGTTCTTTTTTGGTGCCGGTCATGAAATCTCTTGACCGGCACCAAGACTTGACCACCAAGACTTGGGCTCTTCTTTGGTGCGGCTCTTCCTTGGTGCCAGTCGTCAAACATCCGTCAAACATCCCGCCAGTCAGACCATTTGCGTCGTCAAGTGCATCAATCCCTGGAATTTTTCGTGCCGAGATATTCACTCACCGACCATCCGATGAACACCAGCACGGCGTAGAACAGGGTCGAAGCTAACAAAAAACCAAACAATAGCCCCACTGCGTTGTGTCCCGATGAACCAAGCAAGGATGCCCCAGCGTAGCCCGGGCTTGCCAAGGCATTGGCAGCGCGTTCCACGAAAGTCATTGATTCATCGAAAGGTGAATGAAGGGAGTCAGCGAGGACCAAGAGCCAACTGACCACCACCCCGATTACTAGCGATAAGCCGATCTTCCCCTTAGGCTTCAAAACGGGTTTCCTCCGCTTTCGATTCCACAAGCCGCTTGATTTCCTAGCGCGCACTGGCGAGCTGCGTCCTCCAGCACCGGGCGGTTAGGTTTAGGTCCCATGCGGAAGTGGAACGATACAAAGTCGGAAATCCTTCTGGCAGCCACAGCATCGATATTCGAACTCGTCAAACCTCTCGATGCTGCATATTCCGGAGCTGCTTGAACCAGTGTGGCGAGCGTGAATCGAATCGCCACACCTATCCTGGACCAGTTGACAGAAGGTAATCCTTCCCCAATCGCGTGTCCAATCACGCCAAGCGTGAGGCCACTCCATACACCGGGCTCACCGGCGTTGCTTGTGTGACTCGGAGATGTCATATCTTGAACCGCATGTATAGCGTTGCCGAGGTGCCAAACGTCAAAGTCTGTCAAGGTGGAACCGGTTGGCCTTGCAAGACGCATCTCTGACGCTACTCTAGACCAAATAGCATTACGGCCCTGCTCTGGATTCTGGTCCGGCCTCCGAAGAGCATGATCATTTGCCCCCGCTGTCGAATTGTCTCGGTCCAAATCGTAGGCGCGCTGGTTCAGTGCCGATATCTGTCCTGCGGAAAGATAGCCGCTAAGTGCGATCGAATTGATGTCCGCGTGAATATACGTCGCCCATAGGCCCGCTGTGTCGACAAACGTGGTAGTACGATTTCTGACGTTGGAGTAGAGATTCCACGACTGAGGATCTTGGATCGACACTCCGAGAGGCGACGGATCTGGGCTCGTAAACCGCCCCATCGACCCCGCCATATACCGCGCGCCGAAGTAATCGAGTCCCGTCTCCGAATCCCGCAGTTGACCGGTAAACCTCGGCCGGACCGCCGGCCCGGCGTAGCCCGCCGTCGACCGCGTGATCGCCTCGCCGAAGGGGTAATAGTCGAACCGCGCGTCGACGATGGTATTCGCCGTGCCGCTCGACTTCGTCACCAAGCGCGTGCTTCCCAGCGGATCGGCGGTGAGGTACTTCCGTTCCGGGTTCGGACCCAAGGGCGTCACGCCGTCGGTCTCCGAGAGCAGTTGTCCGCTGGCGTCGTAAATGAAGTAAGTGTTCTCCTGCGGCACCGGATTGCCCAGGGTAAAGCGCTGCGAACTGACGCGCCGCCCTTCGCCGTCGTAGTTGTAGCGATAGAACGACGTGGGAGATAGATTCGCCTGGTAGACCCGGTTTTCGCCGTCGTAGATGAAAGTCCGCCCGGCCCAGTTCTGTTGATTGCCGCTGCCGTCCGGGTTCGAGTTCGAGATGCGGTTGGCCGGGAAGATGGCTTCGACATCGGCGGGCAAATCATTGGCGACGAACGGCACGGCCGCGCCGCTCGCTTCGCCGCACGTAGAGGCCGAGGAGAGGTTCGCTTTGTTGCCATGCCGGTCATACACGTAGCGCTGGTTGGTATTCGCGTCCGGACCACAACTCAGCCCGCTATCTTTCATCGTTCGCAGGCGGCTTAGGTTATCGTAAGTGTAAGTCTGCGTGAAGTTGAAGGTCTGGAACGGGGGTAGCCATCCAGTGATCGTCTGCGTCTTCAAGTTCCCGTCGTTCGGTGACCCGTAGTCATAGCCAGCGGTCCATAGGATCCTATTCGGGAAAGCGCTGTTGAAGGTCACCTTACGTTCCGACACTTGTAGGCGGGGGTTCAGCGTGGTTTCTTCCTGTAACAAATTACCGAGACGAACGCTACTCTCTTGGCCCGCCGCATGATAGCTCTCGACCGTGGCATATCTAGAGCCGGAACCGGTCTCCCCCTGCCAAACCCCTTTGGTCTGCCCGTTCGGCCAGTACTCGTAGCTCACTTTGCGCGGCAGCGCCAACGTACCGGTGGGATACATCATCCACGCCACCGCTCCGCTCAGCAGGTAACCCTGCTGCATGACGTAGGCCGTTCCGCCAATGGTTTGCGTCTTCTTCACCGGCCTTCCCAGCGTATCGTATTCAAAGCTGGAGGTGCTTACGCCCACCGCCGTGGCGCCACATAGCCGGCCCTTCCCCTGGGTGCAATTATCGTAAGAATATTGCACGGCGGGCGTGTTGGCGACGGTCCAGCTCTTGCTCAGCATGCGATTGAGCGCGTCATAGCCGCTAATGCTCATCGTGCCGCGCCCGTCGCTCTTGGTGAGTAGGTTCCCGTTGTTGTCATACGTGTAGAAAATGGAGCCCGTCTCCGGCTGGGTGGTGCTCCGAAGGCGGCTGAGTGAGGTGTATTCGAAGTCCCGGATGCGGTTGCCTTGAACTACCCGCGTGAGGTTGTCGAGCACGTCATATTCATAGCTGGTGGAGTAGTTCAAGCCGTTGGGATCCTCCACGACGCGAATCAAGCGCCCGAAGCCATCCACTTCGCTGATGCGCTGGCGTCCGGCCGCATCGGTGGTGATGGTTTGGTCAGCGTTATAGGCCATGGTCTCGGTTCCGGTGCTGGTCACGTTGCCCGCCCACGGGAATGGCTTGGTTTCGCCCGTGAAGTACTGCACCTCCACCGGCCGGCTCAGCGCATCGATCTTGGTGCGCGTCCAGCCACGGGGGTCGGGGCCATTGACCCGATACGGGATGGAAACCGCTTCGTAGCGGAAAGTATCGCAATTCGCGTTGGGTACCCGGCAGGGTGGCTCGTAAAGCTGGTCGACCAGAATGCCTTCCGTGGCATTGGTGAGACCAGGAATCGTGGCGGTCGAGCTGGTTTGCTGCAGGAACAACCGCCCAAGATCGTCAAAGTGGCGAATGGTGGTATTGCGCTTGTCGGCGGCGGTGCTCACGTCGCGGTACTCGGCGGTGCGGTAGTTGCCATCCTGATAGAACCACTCGGTGCGGCTGCCGTCGGGGGCGGTGACCACAAGGGGGCGTCCGAAGGCATCGTAGCCGCGACTGGTAGTCACAGTGCCATTAGCGTCACTGTTATTGACGTCAGTCTCACTGGTGACCACGCCGGTGTTGCAATCGTAGCTTAGGCTAAAGTTCCGCTGAATGGCGGTATTGTTCGCCCCTTCGACCTTGCTCGTGGGATAAAGATCGGAGACCGTAGGCTGGGTTGGGCTGCAACCGGAGATGGACCCGTAGCTGTAAGTAGATTGATTGACATTCGCGTCGATAGCGCTCGTGGGGTTGCCCGTAGGCGTGAAGTTGGACTGCTGAATGACGGCATTCGCGGCGTTGAGAATATCGCCGCCCGTCTCTGGCGGTGCGGTAGTGAGCTTGGTGGAATCCCATTGGCGGGACTGGGTGACGTTCCAATTGGCGTCGTAAGCGAACTCCGTCAGGCTGCGAGTAACCGCTGCGGGGAGTTGAACGGTGCGCTGGCGTTTCACCGCGCGCACACTTCGGCGGGGACCGGCGCGCCAGTAGGCATTGACCTCGTCCACGGTGGGAACCGCGCCATTGGCGACGGTGGTGGGATTGAGGTAGACGGCCTCACGGCGGCGCAACGGCGAAGCAAGCCAGTCCGATTCTACGACCTGCGTTTGGTTACCATTGCGATCCACGGTAAAGGTGCGCGTGCTGGTTTTCGCTTGGCTCGCCCTGGTTCCCAGGCTGGTGGTCTCGGAGGAGACATAGGCATTGGCGGCGGCGTTGGCCGCGATGGGCGCCAGAGGAGGATTGCGTTGCCAGATGCGAGAGACGGAACGCCCGTACGGCATCGTCTCATTTGACACCAAGCCACGGGTCCAGGCCCAGGATTGAGAAACGTCTCCGAAAGAGGCGGTCTGCTGAGAACCGTCAGGGAGGGTAGTGGTGCTCGAAATGTCGGTAAAGGTATAGTCCCACACCTCCGAGCGGAGAAAGCCATCACCGCTCGTGTACGAGAGAGTTCTTTTTTTGATGGGATTCTCCAGTTTACGGGTAACATCCCTCATCGGCAGTTGGTTGATCGCGGTGGTGGTGTACCCATCCCAAACGTATTGGAAGTCGAGGCGGGCGCGGGTAGTGGTGGTGGCGGTTATGCGGCTGGGAAAATAGGCGGTGCGTAATTCGCCCCAGCCATTTTGCGCCGCGCCAGAGTACTCAAAGTCGAAGCTGTAGGCAAGCCCATTCACCGTCTGCGCGGGAAACTTGATCTTGGAAACGACTTCGTGACTCATGGGGTTCCCTGGCGAGCCGAAAACGCAATAGTTTGAGGGCGGGGGTACATTGTCGGCGCACAGGTAAAATACTCCGTCTACTGTTTGAATGGTTTGGTACTGAATTTCCCATTCCAGCAACTGCTGGCCAAAGCCAAACCGGCGAATGACGTCTTTCCGGGGTGACACGAACTTCTCGATCTCAATGAAGCGTCCCGCTTGATCCTCGATCAGATCGACTGCGTTTCCCGCGGAGTTGACATAGGGGCTCAAATAAGTTTCATTCCCGTTGCGGTCCACGAAAGTTCTCGCGCTCTTGCCGTAGCCGCGAACTTCAGAGCCGTCAGGCAGAAACACGCGCCACTGCCGGCAGGTCCAGTAGCTGTCGCTGTCGGAAGCGATGGTGCAACCGGGGAGGAGAGTAGAGTAGCTGAGCTCGACGCGAATGTTCGAACCATCCGTAGTGGTGTAAACAAGGTCACCGGTGGGAGGTACGTCATCATTTCCATTGCCCACACACCCTCGCTCCTTGCGGTTGGGCCCGATGCTGTAAAAGCCATCGCCGCTCACGTCTAAGTAAGGGTGCAGCCGCAGGGTATGTAATGACCCGTCTGGAGTCCGCAAGTACATCTTGTAAGTTTTGAAGATCTCTGGGAACGCAGCGGAGCAGATACCACTCACGCTGCGGGTCTCGTACTCTAGCCCGTATTGGTAGCCCAGGGTCCAGCCGCCGTACTCGCTCTTCTTCAGGGCCTGATAGACGTAGGAGGATCCGGCAGGCCCGCCAATCGAAGAGAACGTATCATAAAGAGCAGAGTTATAGACTAAGCCGACGCTGATCTGGCTACCGCCTCGACTCGGCGCCAGCCCGGTAATCGGTACGCGGGCAATTAAATTTCCGTTGACGTTATTTATGGTGTCAAACTCGGAAGGAGAGAAGCTTCCGTTCGGGTAGAAGCCGCGGTCCGGCCGCGTGGGTTTGGCAGTTTGAGCGGACGACGAAATTACGGCGAAAAGGGCAAACCAAAGAGCTAGAGAATGGCGTTTCATGAATGTCTCCTTAGGGTCTGTCTAATTTTCCGTCAGCAGTTCGTGCAGCGAGGCCCTGGCTAGTAGCCGTGAAGCGCGCCACGCTCACTTGATCAATGGAACGCTCGATCACTCCGGGCAAGAAATCATTTTGAATTTTCGCCCATTGCGAAAACACGGTACTTACGGCTTGGGTACCGGAGGGCTTTACGGTGACATAGACCACACGTTGTAAAAGACCAGACATGGAATCGAAAATGTATCGCTTGCTGCGAGACGGACTGTTTGCTTTGGCGTCAGCCTTGGCGGTGATATCGAAAATGTCAAAATAGGGACCAGCATAGCCGGGCACGCGGCCACGTTGCGTGCCCACCTGGTAGCCGATGACGCGGACAGCGGCGCCGTTGACGACATTGTAGAGGGCGGACTCCGCGCGATCCAGGAAGAGAGATTCCAGCAGGTCATCGTCATCCTCGCTACTGACGCCGGGAATAGCGGGCGCGGGAAGACCGGCGAGAGCCCCAACGATGGCTTTGCCGTCTTTTTCGATCCGGAACTTGCCCGGCAATTCCCACGTCAGGAGAGCAACTTTGTCGGCACCCTTCTCCCGCAGGGTGCCCGAAGAGACCTGGCGTTCGAGGCCTGGGGTGTCGAGGCGCGCACCGAGGGCTTTTTGGTAGCGGCCCAAGAAATGCGGGAGATCTTGGGTGCGAAGGTAGTCATCGCGGCGGCCGGCGCTGAGTGATGGCTGGGCCTTCGCCAGAGTCGCGATGAGCAGCGCGTGCCCGCCTAGGAGGAGCGAACGGCGGGTTTGGTGGATCATGATCGGTAACCTCGGTTCTCTTTAGCTGGTGAATCTTTTTCGAACACCTTTTCCTGATGGCTGACTAGCTTCCGGCAAGGCAAGCCGCCTCAGCTATTTACGGCCGCGCACGGTGAGGCGCACGGTGGGGGGAGCGGCGGCGGTGGCGGTGGGGAGGTCGCGGAGCATGCCGGTGGCGGGGAGCAGTTGACGGCTTTCGTCTTCCAAATCCACCGTTTTGCTGAAAGCAGCGAACTTCAATGGCTGGCCAACCGGAATGACGGTTTCGTAATCGAGCCCGGCCCGGGAACTCGCCAAAGGCACCAGCGGAAGAAGCCCATTGGATCCCTGGACGGCGACTAAAATGTGGGGGCCGACCTTTTCCCCGGCCTTCGGCTGCAGGTTACCACCGGGATCGTCGATGCGGACTTTGAAGCGCACGCCGCTGGTAAGGGTGAACTTCTGCGCAGCGAGTTTTTGGGCACCCGACACGGTGACCGACGTTGCTGGTAGCCCCCAGGTGCAAGTGTCAACAAAGTCGCCTTCGGTGGAGTTGACGCAGACTCTATAGGTGCCGGCCGGTAGCGCGTTCAGCGCGAAGGAGCCATCTTTGGCGAGTGCGATGGAGGCCACGGCCAACGGCGAAGCAGGCTCCGTGCGGACGACAGTGACGCGAACCTGTTCGGCCTTGCCGGGGGGCACGCCATCGACAGTGCCAGCGATGCCCGCTGCGCCGCTGAGGAGGGTGGTTTCCACTTGGATAAAGCCAGTCTGCAGTTGGGCTAGAACTGGGCACGTAGCGATAACGAGCGCAAGAATGTTTTTCATCTGGTGAGTTACTCCTATAGAAGGCCGGGAATGAGCCAAAGTCCGAGATATCGCTCAGCCTCTGTAATCCAATTCGAATTCAGGAAGTAAAAGATCTGTCCGTTCATGGTCTGAGTGGTGCCCCGAATTGGCGAATTGGCTTGAATTTGGGCGTCAAAGAGAGCGTAGGGTGCGGACGGCACGAGCGAGGCATAGTTTTTGATTTTAACGGAGGATACAGGTACCGAGCAACGAGCATTCTGCAATACGTAGGAATTGTTCGGGAGGCTAGTGCCGTCAAATGCGGAAGGGCTATTGGATACCAAATAGACCCACGCGCTATTGGGGAATGTCAAGACTTGGCAATAGCGATTTTGCGTATCTCTCACCGTTATACCCATCAAGTCGACCGATCCACCCAAGAAGTTGTTCATTGCCCACAGGCGAGTAGTGAAAGCTACTCCGTTCCCACCAGGGGGAAAACTCGTCAAGGACGAGGCCAAGGTATCGTAGAACATCGGCCAAAACGACGCCACCTTCGGCCAGTAACCGAACAGCCCTTGATTGTTGCCAGCATTGAGATAAATGTCACGCGGCCCGGTGAACGATGGAGACATGAAAGCGGGAACAACAAGATATCGAACGTTGCCCGCGGTGTAGGAGTAGACGCCTTTCATCTCAATGAGGCACTGGGAATTACGCAGGGGCTCGTCTTGTTGGCTAACGCCTTCTAAAGAAACGTCGCCCGCGTCGTTGGAAAGATTAACGCTGCCAGACGCCGTGAAGAATATTAGCAAGCAAGAGTTAGGGAAGGAGCGAGCACCGGTGGTAGTAAAGTGAACCGCCATCCAGTTGATATTCTGGGGTCCTTGCGGATCTGTGAACCCAAACGTCCAGGTGGCGGCAGCGGAGCCATTGTGATTCGCGACGTTAAATTGGCCATTGGCGGACGGCGAACCATTGTTGATGTATTGAATGGTAACAATCCAAAATAGCGCGTTGTCCTGGAAACGGGGGTCGCTAACGGCGCGGGCGTCGCGGGCGATCAGAACGAATGTCGCAGGATTGCCGGACGGGTTGGCGGAGACAACAACACTGGCGAACGCGTTAGGGACTGTCGCCGTAGGGTTAATTGTGGCAACGCCAGGCACCGCCGACACCTCCCACGTAACGGGGACATTTGCCGAGAAGAAGGCCTGGCCGCCAGTCGGCATCACCGAGGGACCGGTGTTAATCGCAATCGGCGTGCGTAGAGGAACATTCACGGTGCGAGATGCGGTGCCGCCTGCCGGGGTAGCAATCACGTCGAGCGAGAGAAGTCCGTTGGGGAGTGGATTTGCGACGGTGAGAGTGGCGGCCGTGTCACTGATGGCAATAATGCTTCCGCCATTCGAAGGATTTACCGACCACGTAACAGGAACGTTTGCCGAGAAAGAAAGCTGCCCGCCCGGCGAAGGAACAGTGGAGGGAGGATTGGGCGTAACGACGACGGCAACGGTGGAATCAATCGCCACTACGCGCCCGCCAAGACGAATGTAGTCTTTGGTACCTTGCTGCGCCGGGCTACGAAGCGCGACGAGGCAGAGAAGTAGTGAGCAATTCCGGAAAATTGCCCGAGCCGAAGGTGTTGTTTTTTTTCGGCAACGCTTATCTCCTTACTTGGCTAATTGGGAGTATCTTGCGCCCATTTGCGGAGTAAGTCAATCCCTTAAGTTGTAAACTTTTTGCCTAATTGGAGTTGAATGGGTGAAATCGAGGTTGTACGCTGGGAACTCGCCGGTGCCTGATGACGACCCGGTCACTATCGTTCCCGGCTGGTTGTATCGGCGTGGTTCTATCGTGACCCGTGCCAGGGATGCTGCGAAAAGTGCCTTACTACGCGGTGGCCCAAGTGAATCACGTCCTCCAGTGATCCAATACTACGACGGGCTCACCGGCGACTTAGTCTACGCCGAGAGCGTCCACGCCAAGTAACTGGAGCGCCTCGCGAGCCACTCGCTCCGCGCTTACTCCGCGCAGGCACGCTAAATGCGCCGCCGGCTCGCTCAGCGGGCACTCCCGCTCGAAGCAAGGGCTGCAGGCCACGGGCTCCCGCACCACCCGCGCCAACGGGCCGGTAGGCCCCGTGGCGATGTGATCCGTCGACCCGAAGACGGCCACCGTCGGCACCCCCAACGCCGAGGCGACGTGCATCGGCCCCGAGTCATTCGTGAGGACGACGTCGCAAGCGGCGAGCATTTCGACGAACTCGCCTAACGAGGTGGCGCCGGCGTAGGACTTCGCCGTGCCGCCCAGATGGTGATTCACTTCGTCGCAGATCGCCACTTCGTCCTTCGAACCAAAGAGAGCCACGCGCGCGCCTAGCTTCGCAGCGACCGTCCGGGCGGACGTTGCGAAGCGTTCCGGGGCCCAGCGCTTCGCTCCGCCAAAGGCCGCGCCGGGGCAGACGCCGACGATGGGTCCGGGGCCCAGCCGCTGGCGGCCTTGCTCGCGCGCCGCGGCGGCGCCGTCCAAACGAATGATCGCCTCGGTGGGGAGCCGTTCGATCAAGCCCGCGCGCCGGAGCAGTTCCAGATAATGAGAGCTCTGGTGCGGGGGAGTGTCGCCGGGCTGGATGCGGGGAATACGGTCAGTCAGCAGCCAGCCGCGAGCGTCACGGTCGAAACCGACGCGCCGGGGAATGCCGGCCAGCCAGGCGGGTAAGGCCGAATCGAAGGAGTTGGGCAGCACGACGGCGAGGTCAAAGCGATGCGCGGCGAGGGCGCGGCCGACGCGCCACTTCTCGGCCAGATCGCGCGGGCCGCGTTGGGCGCGCCAGGGAATCAGTTCGTCGCAGAAGGGTTCGCGGCCGTAGAGGTCGGCAACCCAGGGCATGGCGAGCAAGGTGATGCGCGCGTGCGGATAGCGCTCGCGCAAGGCGCGGAGGGCCGGGAGCGACATGACGGCGTCGCCAATCCAATTCGTCGCGCGGACCAGGATACGTTCGTAGCTTTCGGGCAAATGACCTCTTTACTAGGAATACACCGGTTACGCGCTGGGTGCGGAAAAACGCTGGACCGGCCGGGAGGCCGATCCTACAATACACTGGACAGCATGACCGCTGCCCAATTGGATCACTTGGATGACCAAGGTTATCTCATACTGCCGGACTTCATGAGCCCGGCGCAACTGGCCGCGCTGCGCGCGCGCGTCGACGAACTCTACGCCCTGGAGGGCGACCAGGCGGGCAGCGAGTTTAAGCCTGAACCCTTTACGCGCCGCCTGGCCAACTGTATCGACAAGGGCGGCATCTTTCTGGAGTGCGTCGCCGACCCTGCGATTCTCGCGGGCGTCGCGGCCGTGATCGGGCCGGACTACAAGCTCTCGAGCGTCAACGTACGCAGCGCGAATCCCTTGAGCGAATGGAGCCAGCCCTTGCATTGCGACATGGGCGGACTGCCCGACGAACGCGGCAACTGGGTCTGCAATACGATTTGGATTCTGGACGACTTCACCGCGGACAACGGCCCCACGCGCTGTGTACCGGGCTCGCACAAGAGTGGCCGCCGGCCGGAGGAAGTGCTGGCCGATCCAGCCGCGCCGCATCCGGATGAAATCCGGATCATCGCGCCGGCGGGCACGGTGGTGGTGATGAACTCGCACTTGTGGCATGGGGGCACGGCCAATCGCACGGCGCGGCCGCGCACGGCGATGCATGGTTTCTTCTGCCGTCGCGACAAGCCGCAGCAGCAGTATCAGAAGCGTCTGTTGCGCGCGGAGGTGCAGGCCAAGCTAACGCCCGCGCAGCGTTGGCTGCTGGCGCTTGACGATCCGCTGAATGACGAACTGAGCGCCGATGTTGCCGTGCGCAGCGGCTTCTTGCGGTAGGCTGGGGACTAGATGAAGCTCACCTTTTGGGGGGCGGCCCAAACCGTCACCGGTTCCATGCACGAACTGACGCACCACGGCGAGCGCTACTTGCTCGATTGCGGACTCTACCAAGGCCGCCGCAAGGAAGCCTTCGCGCGCAATTCCACCTTCCCGTTTGCGCCCTCGTCGGTGAAGTCCGTGCTGCTGTCGCACGCGCATACAGACCATGCCGGCAACCTGCCCACGCTGGTAAAGAACGGCTTCACGGGGCCGATTTGGGCCAACGCCGCGACGACGGACCTGTGCCAGGCCATGCTGCGGGATTCGGCCTATCTGCAGGAGCGCGACGCGGAGTTCATCGCACGGCGTAATGCGAAGCGCCGGCGCCTGGAGATCGACGACCAGGACTTGGAGATCGTCGCTCCGCTCTACGGCATCAAGGACGCCGAGCAGGCGCTCGAGCAGTTTCAGGTGCTCGAATCGGCGAACGCTGTGCATGAAGTGGCCGAGGGCTTGCTCTGCCAGCGCTTCGACGCGGGCCACATGTTGGGTTCCACCGCGATGGTGCTCGAGGCCAAGGAAGGCGGCAAGCGCACGCGCCTGGCCTTCTCCGGCGACGTGGGCCGCGTGGGGCTGCCGATCATTCGCGACCCCGAGGCGTTGCCGGCGGTGGATTACCTGATTATGGAATCGACCTACGGCAATCGCCTGCACGAGCACAACGAGGCCGTGGAAGATAAGCTCGAAGCCGTGATCAAGCGGACCGTCGAGCGTGGCGGCAAGGTGATCGTCCCGGCCTTCGCCGTCGGGCGGACGCAGCAAGTGGTACTGATGCTGCATGGCTTGATGAAGCAAGGCCGTTTGCCAGCCATCCCCATTTTTGTCGATTCGCCCTTGGCGGTGAACGTGACCGAAGTCTTCCGCCGGCATCCCGAGTGCTTCGACGAGCACATCGCCGAGTATCTGCAGCGCGGCGAAGATCCTTTCGGCTTCAGCCGCCTGAAGTACGTCCGCGAAGTGGCGGATTCGAAGGCTTTGAATGACCTGCGCGGCCCCGTGGTGATCATTTCGGCCTCCGGCATGTGCGAAGGCGGGCGCGTGCTGCATCATTTGCGCAACAACATCGGCGACCCGCGCAACACGGTGCTGATCACCGGCTACCAGGGCGAGAACACCTTGGGGCGCAAGATCGTTGACAAGGCGCCGGAGGTGAACATCTTCGGCGAGCCGTTCCGCCTGCGCGCCGAAGTGGTGAAGCTGAACGAACTCTCCGGCCACGCCGACCAGCGGGAGCTACTCTCCTGGATGAAGCCGATGGTGGGCAGCTTGAAGCGCGTCTTCCTGGTTCACGGCGAGCTATTGCCGGCGAATACGCTGGCCAAGCTGATCGAGGAAGAGTACCACTTGCCGGTGACGGTGGCCGCGCGGGGGGAGAGTTTCTCGCTCGACTAGCGCTTTGTGATGTAATCTCGGTAGCTCCCATGCGCCTCTTTCTTTGTTTTTTCGTCCTGGCGACGCTTGCCTTCGCTGACTCGCCCACGGACGCCGTGGCCGTTCTGGCCAATAAGTGTCAGCAGTGTCACAACGCCCAAATGCAGATGGCCGGGGTGCGGCTCACCTCCACGGCGGACCTGTTGCAGCATCGAGATAAGGTGCTGGCGGCGGTGGCTTACACGGGCAAGGTGAAGATGCCGCCCACGGGCAAGCTCGCCGCCGCGGAACAGTCGCTCCTGTCCGCATGGCTCAGTGCGGGCGCCGTCTGGCCGGCCAACGCGGCTCCGCAGAAGGCGGCTTCCACGTGGTGGGCATTTCAAAAACCGGTACGGCCGGCGGGCGACAGCATTGACTTCTTCATCGACGCTAAGCTGGCCGAAAAAGGCCTGAAGCGCGGCGCGCCCGCGGATAAGCTCACTTTGATCCGTCGCGCCACTTATGACCTGCACGGCCTGCCGCCCACGAACGCCGAAATCCAGGCCTTCCTCGCCGATACGGCGAACGACGCCTATCCGAAGCTGATCGAGCGCCTGCTGGCTTCACCGCGTTACGGCGAGAAGTGGGGCAAGCATTGGCTGGATCTGGCTCGCTACGGCGACACCTCTGGCTTCGAGCAGGACCCCTATCTGCTTTACGCCTGGCGCTATCGCGACTACGTGGTGAAGAGCTTCAACGACGACAAGCCGTATGACCGGTTCATCAAGGAAACGATCGCCGGCGACGAACTCTATCCCGAGGAGCCCGAGGCGCAGCAGGGCACTGGCTTCTACACGGTGGGCACCAATCGGGACATGCTCTACAAACAGGAGAGAGAGAACCGCGTCGAGACGCTGACGGACTTTACCGACACCACGAGCGGCGTATTCCTGGGCCTGACCGTGGGCTGCGCGCGCTGCCACGATCATAAGTTCGATCCCATCCCGCAGCGCGATTACTATCGCCTGCAAGCGGTCTTTATGCCGCACCAGAAGACGCGCATCTTCCTGCACTACAACAACGCGCGCGGGTACGACTTGAACGAGAACACGCGCCTGTTCCGCTTGCAAGAGCTGGGCGCGCAGATGATGGCGTTGCTCGATCCGCATCGCAAGCGCCTGCGCGACGCGGTGCTGGCGAAGATGTCGCCCGAAGTAAACGCTGCGTTCCGGACTCCCGATGACGAGAAAACTCCGGAGCAGAAGAAGATCACGGACCAGTTTCAAAAAGAAGTGGAGCCTTCGGACGCGCAGGTGTACGCGGTGCTCTCGAAGGAAGAAGCGGACCGGCTCGACAAGATCGAGAAGCGCCTGGTGGCGATGTACAAGAACTTCGGGCCGGGCCCGTTTTCGCCTGGCCTCACGGATATCGGCCGCGAGTCGCCGCGGAGTTTTCTGCCGGCCAAGGGCGGCGGGAACGGCGAGGAGATCTTCCCTGGCTATCCGACGGCGCTGGGTGGCGGCGACATTCCGGCCCCGCCGCAGGAGGCCGAGACTTCGCAACGGCGCAAGGGTCTGGCGGAGTGGATCGCGTCGCCCGAGAATCCGCTTACCGCGCGGGTGATGGTGAACCGCATCTGGCAGTTTCACTTCGGCCGGGGACTCGTGAATACGCCCTCTGACTTTGGTACGCGCGCCACCGCCTCGCACCGGGAACTGCTGGACTGGCTCGCGACGGAGTTTGTGGCGCGCAAGTATTCGCTGAAGGCGATGCATCGCTTGATGATGACGTCAGCGGCCTACACGCAGGCGTCGCGGCCGTCGCCCAAGGCCTTGGAGATGGATCCGGAGAACACGCTGCTGTCGCACTACACGCGGCGCCGGCTGGAGGCGGAAGAGGTCCGCGACTCGATCCTGGCGGCGTCCGGCGCGCTGAACCTGAAGATGGGCGGACGGCCCGTGGTGCCGACGCTCGCCACCGAAGAGCTCTACGGCATGAGCCAGCCGTTAAACAACGCCTGGATCGTCACCGAGGACGCCCGCGAGCATGACCGCCGCACGATCTACATGCTAGCCCGGCGGAACTTCCGCATGCCGCTGCTCGAAGCCTTCGATATGCCGGAAGGCGTGTTGAGTTGCTCCCGGCGGGACTCCTCCACGACGGCGCCGCAGTCGCTGTCGCTCTTGAACGGCCGCTTCACCCTGGCGCAGGCGACGCGCCTGGCGGGCTTGCTGGAGAAGGAAGCCGATCCGGTGGCCGCGCTCTGGCAACGTCTCTTTGGCCGCGCGCCGGAGCCCTTCGAGGCGGAGCGCTCAAACCGCTTCCTGGCCCAGCAGACCCAGCATCTCGGCAACCGTTCGGCCGCGCTGACCGAACTGGCGCGCGGCGTCTTCAACCTGAACGAGTTTCTTTACGTGGAGTAGCCATGATCAATCGACGCGAACTCATCCAACGCACGGGCAAAGGCTTCGCCGGACTGGCGCTCGCCGGCATGTCGCAAGCGCAGACGCACGCCATGGCGCGGGCCAAGAACATCATCTACATCTTCAACCACGGCGGCGTTTCGCACGTGGATACGTTCGATCCGAAGCCGACGCTCACGAAGCTGAACGGCAGCACCATCCCGCCGAGTTTCGCCGCCGGACTGGTGACGGCGCGCATTGACTTTCGCAAGGCACTGATGCGCGGCTCGCCGTGGGAGTTCCCACGCTACGGCCAGAGCGGCCTGCAGTTCTCGTCGCTCTTTCCGCACTTGGGGAAGCACGCCGATAAGATGGCGGTGGTGCGCTCCTGCTACGGCGATGCCTTCGATCATGCACCGGCCATGTTCCTGAGTTGCACGGGCTCGCAGTTTCCGGGACGGCCTTCGATCGGCTCGTGGACGGTATACGGCTTGGGCAGCGAGAACAAGAATCTGCCATCGTACGTGGTGATGTCGGATGGCGCGATGAAGTCTGGCGCGGGCGCTTATGGGGCGGGCTACCTGCCGGCGACGCACCAGGGAACGATGTTCCGCGCGGGCCAGAGCCCGGTGCTGAATCTGGCGACGCCGGCGGGCATTACGCCGGACGCGCAAAAAGAAACACTCGGCCTGGTGAACGACTTGAATCGCCGTCACTACGCTTCGCGCGAAGACGACTCCACGCTGGACGCGCGCATCAAGGCCTACGAGCTCGCTTTCCGCATGCAAAGCGAAGCCCCCGGCGCGGTGGACCTCACCAGCGAGACGCCCGCGACACGCAAGCTCTACGGCCTGGACGAACCCTTCACGGCCGACTTCGGGCGCAAATGCCTGCTCGCACGCCGCATGGTGGAGCGCGGCGTGCGCTTCGTGCAGTTGTTCTTCGGCACGAACCTGGGCGACGACTGGGACGACGCGCACAATGACTTGCTGGGGTCGCACGAGAAGATGGCGAAGAAGTCCGATCAGCCGATTGCCGCGCTGCTCAGCGACCTCGAAGCGCGCGGCTTGCTCGATTCCACGCTGGTCGTGTGGAATTCGGAGTTCGGCCGGACGCCGCTGGCCGAGGGCAAGAATGGCCGTGATCATCACCCTTACGGCTACAGCATGTGGATGGCGGGCGCGGGGATCCACGGCGGGCGCGTGCTGGGCGCGACCGACGAGTTTGGCCTGCGGGCCGTGGAGCAACCCAAGTCCATCCACGACGTGAACGCGACGATTCTGCGCCTGATGGGGGTCGATCACACGAAACTGACGTGGCGTTATCAGGGCCGCGACCAGCGTTTGACGGACGTCCACGGTGAGAACGAGTTCACCCAATGGTTGCTAGGCTAGGGTGGCTTCTGCCACACTCTAGGTTTGTTCGCTAAGATTCTGATCCCCGCCCTCCTTGGCGGACCGTACCTTTTCCCTGCCCTGGCGCAGGCCCCGGCCCCGGCGCTACCGCCGAAGCTGGCTTTGCGCTATAGCGTCGAATGGCGGCTGATCACGGCGGGCTGGGCCCGGCTAGACTATGACGCGCAGAACACGGCGCGGGTGCATCTCGAAAGCCAAGGGCTGGTCTCCAAGCTCTATCGCGTCAACGACAATTACCTCGCGGTGTTGGATGCGGCGATGTGTACCAGCACGGTCAGCATGCAGGCCGAGGAGGGCAGCCGTAAGCGCGAAACGCTGATCACGTTCGACAAAGAACGCAAGCGCATCCGGTATCTCGAGAAGGATCTGGTAAAGAATCAGGTGATGCTGGACAAGGCCATGGTGTCGGGCGGCTGCGTCAACGACGTCATCGGCGGCCTGATGCGCCTGCGGACCCTGCGCCTGGAGCCCGGGCAAACGCTCAGCCTGCCGCTCTCCGACGGCAAGAAGCTCGCCACCGTCAAGGTGGATTGCGAGGCCAAGGAAGACCTAAAGACGCCGGCTGGTGCGTTCAACACGACGCGCTATCTCGTAGAAGTCTTCGACGGCGTGCTCTACAACCGCAAGGGGACGTTGCAGGTGTGGATCTCGAACGATGAGCGGCGCTGGCCCGTGCAGATCCGGGCCCGCCTGCCTTTCTACATTGGCTCCATCACGTTGCAGTTGGAAAAGGAACAGAAGCCTTGAAACATTTTGCCGCTCTCTTGTTTTTGGCCCCTTTCGTTTGGGGGCAGACCAATTTGCTACCCGCCCGCGAGGTGCTGGCGCTGGAGGAGCGCGGAGCGCAGTTGATGGAGTCGGTCTCGCTGTTGGTGCCGGAATTGGCGCGGGCGGCGGCGCCCTTGCAGGAGAACGCGAAGCAAGCGCGGCTGAACCTGATCGTGGCGCCGGGCGGAATGCACGCGGGCCTGGTGCACACCTATTTGGTGAACGCGCGCGCCTTTGCCCTGCTCTCGGACGCAGTGCCAAAGCCCTATCCGTTTCCAGACGAAGGCACGCGGCAAGTCACCGAGTATCGCCAGTTGCTGAGCAAACTGGAGGCGCACTTCACGGCGTTGCTGCAACAACGCGAGACGGCCCTGCGTTCGCCGGACCGCGACAACCTCAAGCGCTACGCCGAGGCCAACACTCGACTCGCGCCCGCCACGGCGGGGCGAGTGGTCTTTTTGGGCGACTCCATCACGGACGCCTGGCGCTTGAACGAATACTTCCCGGCACAGGACTACGTGAATCGCGGCATCAGCGGACAAGTCACCGGCGAGATGCTGGGCCGGATGAAGGCCGACGTGCTGGACCTGAAGCCGGCGGCAGTGGTGATTCTGGCGGGCACGAATGACTTAGCGCGCGGCGTTCCGTTGGCGACGATTCAGAACAACCTCACGCTGATCGGTGATCTGCTGAGCTTTCACAAAGTGAAAGCGATCTACTCCTCGGTGTTGCCCATCAGCGACTACCATGTGGCCGTGAATCCTACCTACGCGCGCTCGCCCCAGCGTCCGCCCGAACAGATTCGCGCGATGAACCAATGGCTCGAAAGCTTCTGCAAGAATCGCGGCTTTACTTACTTGAATTACACGCCGGCGCTCTCCGACGCGCAGGGCATGTTGAAGTCCGAGTTGGCGGAGGATGGGCTACATCCGAACGCGATGGGTTACCGCCTGATGGCGCCGCTGGTGGCCGAGGCCATCCAAAAGACGTTCGCGCCGGCACGTCCGGCAAAACGCTAGTGCAGTACTAGTACGGCTCCCCGGAATGGGGAACTTGCAAGACGCGAAATGCGTCGTACAATCAACAGATCTTATGAATTTTCGGCGACTCGCCGATAGGACTAAGTAGGTCGATGGCCTCGTCTGCCCGAAAGAAACTTGGGGAGGTGTGTGATGGAAGTACTTGGAACTCGGAAATGGGTGGAGATCCCGGGGAGCAATACCCTGGAACTGCCGCCGCTTCTGGTAAACGGCAAGCACGACGGCCGCTACAAGAGCCACCCGGAAAAACTAGAGCGGGTGGTGGGCCTGGCCGCCAACATCGTGGAGAGCGAAGAGATGATCAACGACGGCAGCCTGCCGTTGAATCTGGTGGAGATTGAACATCAGCGGCGCAAGATGGACCTCGCGCTCAATCTGGTGGATCAATACTTTCTCTTTCTCAACCAGTGGAATTGGGGCGATTCGATCCTTTCCTGGATTCGCCAGTGCGAGACGACGTTTGAACTAAACTCGACGCTGCGCCCGTTCCTCCGGGGCGACGTCTGGCCACACGCGGGACGTAAGAGCTTCGTGGACCTGCTGAAGGACAAAGAAGTGAAAGCGGATTCAGGCAGCCTGGAGAGCGCGGTCGGCCTGCGCCTTACCTTCCGTCAGCCGCCGCCGATCGCTTGCTTCTCGAATAACTTCCTGCTGTATCTGAATGGCACGGTGGCCAACACGGCCTACGGCACCTGGGCCTCTATGAACCCGGATCCGGTGTCGTCGCTGCCGCCGGAAAGATTTCATTTCGATGTCGTGACGATGTAAGTTTCGATATCCTGTGAATTGACTTCGATTCTGGTCGCTTTGCTTTTGCTTCCGCAGGGTCCGCCGGTGCAGACTCCCGAGGAGAAGCTTGCGCCCGCGCCCGAGAAGCGGGCAGACCTTAACCTGCTTGGCAAAACGAACACCGAGAGCGGTGAGAGCCGCCGCAACGAAAATGTCGCCATCACGCTGCTGGATAACAACGCGCTGAAGGAGAACATCAAGCGGCTGGGCACCACCGCGACGCTGATAACGGAGTTCAAGTCCGAGGCGCGCTTCTACGGCGCCGAATACGGCAACGCGCCCGCAGGCAGCGTGCATCTAGGCGGCACGCGCCCCAGTTCCGGAGTCCGGGGTAGCGCCACGTGGTCGCACAACAACAGCATCTTTTCCGCGCGCAGCTTCTTTCAGGTGGGAGGCGTGCGTCCCGCGCGGGACAACCAGTTCGGGATCCGGCTCTTAGCGCCGCTTACCGCGAAGACGCATTTCTCCTTCGACGGATCGCGACAGATGCAGCGCGGCTTCGTCAACGGCAACATTCTGGTGCCGCGCGCCGATGAGCGCAGTTGCCTGAGCCCGGATCCCGCCGCCTGCGCGCTAATCAATCGCTGGCTGCGCGCCTGGCCCAGCCAACCGCCGAATCTCGGCGAGCGCCAACTCAACACCAATGCCGCGCAACGGATCGACACCGACAACACAACGTCGCAACTGGACCATTGGCGCGGGAAGGATCGTTTCACCGCGCGGCATGTGTGGACAACGCAGGCGGTGGACGCCTTCCAGCTCGTGGCGGGGCAGAATCCGGATACGACAACGAAGTCACACGACGCGCGGCTCACCTGGAGCCGCAACCTGGGCGCTGGCAGCGTGCTGGACGTCACGACGGGTTTCAACCGCTCCCGGTCCTTGCTGGTGCCCGAAGCGAACGCGGTGGGGCCGCAGGTGGTGATCGGCACGGCTTGGGAAAAGCTAGGTCCGGGGTCGTCCATTCCGGTGGACCGCGTGCAGAATCGCTATCGCACCGCGGCCAGGTACACCCGTCAGCAGGGCCGGCATCAGCTTTCCCTTGGCGGAGAATTCGCCCGGTTGCAACTGAATGGCCGCGAAGCGAGTTCGAACCGGGGCAATATTTACTTTCGTAATGACTTTGGCCGCGACGCCATCACCAACTTCCGGCTCGGCGCCGTGACGCGATACTCCTTCGGCGCGGGCGAGTTGATGCGCGGTTTTCGCCGTTGGGAAACGCATGCTTTCGTGCAAGACAATTGGCGGGTGAACGACAAGCTCACCGTGTCGTTGGGCGTGCGGTATGAGCCGGTGATGGGCATTCAGGAGGTGAATCGGCTGTCGCTGATTCCCTTCCGGTGCGACTGCAACAATCTGGCGCCGACCGTCGGCCTCGCGCGTCGGCTGGGCGGGCGCTGGGGCGTCCTGCGGGCTGCCTACAGCACGCAATTCGGCGAGGTGTTCCCGGCGACCTTGCAGCAGGTCCGCTGGAACCAACCGGCTTTTCAGAAGGTGGAAGTCCTCAACCCGCCCTTGCTCGACTTACTGCGCGGCGTCAGCCTGGGCGGCAATCAGCGGGCAATTACCTTTGACGTGCCGCCGGACTTAGTCACTCCTTATTCCCACCAATACAACGCCATGTGGGAAATCCCCGTGGGCGCGAAAGCCGGGAAGCTGCAGTTGGGTTACGTCGGCACGCGCACCTGGAAGCTACTGCTGATGAATTACAACAATCGCGCCGTCATCGTGCCCGGCATTCCGCAAACCACGGCCACCATCAATGACCGTCGCCCAGATCCCCGGTATTACGACTTCCGGCAAATCACCAACGGAGCGCGAGCTTACTTTGACGCCGCGCGCGTCAACTATACGCTGCCCAACTGGCGGCGGCTCACGCTGGATACGGCCTATTGGTTCAGCAAGGCCATCGACACCGGCGCCACCTACGTGAACATCGCCGCCGGTGACGATGCGCTGCAGGGTTATTCGCAGACCGCTACGGGGGTCGCGGCGGACTTACGCGGCGTGAGCAATTTTCATCAGACCCACGCTTTATTGGTCCGCATGGTTTACTCGCTTCCGCAGATGCGGCAAGCACGGCACGTTACCAAGGATTGGCGTCTGTCCGCGGTGTTTCTTTCGAAAAGCGGTTTGCCCTTCACCGTCTTTAGCGGCTCCGACGCCCCGGGCTACGGCAACGCCGACGGCGTCAACGGTGACAGGCCACATCTCCGCGACACGAGCATTCTCGGCCGCACCTTCGGCGACCCGGACACCGCCCCCAGGCTACTTCCCCGCTCCGCCTTCGAGTTGATGCAGCCACTGGAACCGAGAGGCAACCTGGGCACGAACACCTTCCGCCGCGGGGGCATCCACAACCTGAACGCGAGTCTGGAGCGCCGGTTTATCCTGCACGGTGACCGGGCGCTGTCTTTCCGCGCGGAAGGCGTCAACGTGATGAATACTCCTCAGTTCGCCGAGCCCAACGCGGACCTGTCCTCGCCGGCGTTCGGACAGATCACCAATACCCTCAACGATGGACGGACGTTCCGCTTCACGTTGCGCCTCGATTTCTAGCCTCCAAATTACTTACTTTCGGCGACCAAGTTATTCTTCACCGAAAAGACTCCAGACACGCCGTTGGCTTGAATATTCGCCACGTTTTTATCCATCTCGCGGGCGACGACACCTTCGAGCGTCACGTTGCCGTTCTTCACAATAATGTGAATTGGCGGTACGGCGCGCAAGGAGTACTGCTGGAGCACGGGGTGATTGAAGATCGCGCGGGCCACGGCGATCCGGATCCGGTCATCGTTGGGCGAAAGCGGTAACACCTCAATCTGGTTGACCACCTTCTCCACGCCTTCCACGCTCTTCGCGCGATTCTCGGCCTCGCTCTTGAGTGTGGGGCGCGTCACTTGGCCCAGCAAGGTGACGGTGTAGCCGTCCACGCGGAAGGAGAGGTTGTCGAAGACGCCGTAGTAGGGCATCATCACCAGTTCATGCCGGACCTCTTTGATCATGTTCTGGCGGGCCTTTTCAGAAGGCTGCGCCAGCAGGGCCAGGGCGGATAGGGTAACGGCCAATAAGAGTTTCATCGAAGTCTCCTGCACTTACATACGAGATGCGGCGCGTGGCGGTTTCATCCCAGCGAGCGCATTTTGCGCGCGATCAACAGCGCCATTTCGAGCGCTTGTTCGCCATTCAGCCGCGGATCCACCTCGGTGCGATAGGCGCGCTTCAAGTCCACTTCGGCCAAGCCACGGGCGCCTCCCGTGCATTCGGTGACGTCGTCGCCGGTGAGTTCGATATGCACGCCGCCCAGGCGGCCACCGGTCTGGGCATGAAGGTCGAAAGCTTGTTCCAACTCTTCCAGAATGGCCTGAAAGCGGCGAGTCTTGTAGCCTGCCGCCGTGGTGACGGTGTTGCCGTGCATCGGATCGCACACCCACAGCGGCAGGTGCGAGGTGTCGCGCACGGCGGCGATCAGGCCCGGCAAATGCGCCGCGATCTGTCCCGCGCCGAAGCGATGGATCAGCGTGATCCTTCCGGGCAAATGCGTGGGATTGAGAAGGTCCAGCAGACGGCGCAAACCTTCGGCCGTGGTGCTGGCGCCGATCTTCACGCCGATCGGATTGCGCAGGCCGCGGAAGTACTCGACATGCGCGCCGTCGAGTTGCGCGGTCCGCAGGCCGATCCACGGGAAGTGGGTCGCCAGGTGGTACCAGTGGCCGTTTTGAAGGTGAGTCTGCGCGCGTTCGTATTCAAGGTGCAGGCCTTCGTGGCTCGAGAAGAAATCCACCTTCTCCATTCCCCCCGTGCGCACGCCGAGGACGTTTTCCATGAAGCGCAGGCTCTCCCCAATCGAACCCACGATGCGCCGGTACTCGGCGGCCAGGGGTGAGCTTTCCACAAAGGCAAGGTCCCAGTTTTCGGGATGGTGGAGATCAGCGAAGCCGCCACTGGAGAGAGCGCGGATCAGGTTCAGGGTGAGGGCGGCGCGCTCGTAGCCGCGCAGGAGCAGGTCCGGATCCGGACGGCGGTCCGCCGCGGTAAAAGCAGGCCGGTTGACGATGTCGCCGCGATAGGACGGCAGGGTGACGCCCTCGCGCGTTTCGGTGTCTTCGGAGCGCGGCTTGGCGTATTGACCGGCAAAACGGCCGACGCGGATCACGGGGCGCTGGCCACCGTGGACCAGCACCAGGCTCATCTGCAGGAGCACCTTCAGCTTATTGGTGACTGGCTCGGCGCGGCATTCGGAGAGGCTCTCGGCGCAGTCGCCGCCTTGCAGCAGGAAGCGCTTGCCTTGGGCGGCTTCGGCCAGTTGGCGGCGCAGTTCCTCCACCTCCCAAGTGGTGACGAGCGGGGGCAAGGCGCTTAGCTCAGCGACGGCCCGGGCCAACGCGGCCGGGTCCTCGTAGCGAGGCTGTTGCAGCGCAACGCGAGTGCGCCAGGAGTCAGGAGTCCAATCGTTCAGCAACCTTCCATTGTCGCAGGATAGAATCGAAAGCGTGAAACGAAACCTTGCTCTGGTCGTATTCTGCCTGGGATGGACCACTTCCTGCGGCGATAGCTTATCGGCGGACCGGCCCGCCGCGGCGGCGAAGATGGTCGCCGAAGCGGAGACGGAACTGCTCGCGCTCGCCAATCAGGCGAGCCAGGCGCAGTGGATCGCGGCGACTTACATAACCCAGGACACGGAAGCGATCTCCGCCGCCCTCACCGAAAAAGCCATTCAAGCCGGCGTGAAGTACGCGAAGCTCGCCGCCACCTACGACGGCGTGAACGTACCGGCCGACGTCGCGCGCAAGTTGAAGCTCCTCAAGAACGGCTTGGTCGTCGCCGCGCCGAGTGACCCGAAGCTCTCCGCCGAACTCACCAAGCTCACGTCCGGCATGGAGGCGCATTACGGCCGCGCCAAGTATTGCCCCATGCCCAGCACCTGCCAGGACATCGGGCAGGTGAGTAAAGTGATCGCCGAGAGCCACGATCCGGCGAAGCTCCTCGAAACCTGGAAGGGCTGGCACGACACCGCGCAACCCATTCGCGCGGACTACGTGAAGTACGTCGCGTTGGCGAACCAGGGCGCGCGCGAGTTGGGCTTCAAGGATTCGGGCGCCATGTGGCGGTCGAAGTACGACATGGAGCCCGACGCCTTCGCCAAGGAGGTGGACCGTCTGTGGGAGCAAGTGAAGCCGCTCTACGTCTCCTTGCATGCCTATGTGCGGAACAAGCTGCGCGCGAAGTACGGCGACAAAGTGGTTCCCGCTAGCGGCCCGATTCCCGCGCACTTACTCGGAAACATGTGGGCGCAAAGCTGGGACAACCTCTATCCGCTGCTCGCGCCGCCGAATGCCGACCCCGGCTATGACCTCTCGAAGATCCTCGCCGGCCGTAAAGCCACCGCCGAAGAGATGACGCGCATGGGCGAGCGGATGTACCTCTCGCTGGGCTTCTCGCCGCTGCCGAAGACCTTCTGGGAACGCAGCATGTTGACTAAGCCGCGCGACCGCGAGGTAGTGTGCCATGCCTCAGCCTGGGACGTGGACAATGTCGATGACCTGCGCATCAAGATGTGCATCGAGCCCACGGGCGAGGACCTTTTCACCATCCATCACGAACTCGGCCATAGCTACTATCAGCGCGCCTACAACCAGCAGCCATTTCTCTTCCGCGATTCGGCCAACGATGGTTTCCACGAAGCGATCGGCGATACGGTGCAGCTCTCGATGACGCCGGATTATCTGGTGAAGATCGGCCTGTTGACGAAGACGCCGCCCGAGTCCGCCGATGTGGGCGTGCTGATGAAGCGGGCCCTGGAGAAGGTGGCGTTTCTGCCTTTCGGTTTGATGATTGACCAGTGGCGCTGGAAGGTCTTCTCCGGGGAAGTAAAGCCCGAACAGATGAACGCCGCCTGGTGGGAGTTGCGCCGAAAGTACCAGGGCGTGGCGGAGCCGGTGGCCCGCTCCGAGAGTGACTTCGACGCGGGGGCCAAGTATCACGTCCCGGCGTCGGTGCCCTATACACGGTACTTCCTGGCCCACTTACTGCAGTTCCAATTTCATCGGGCGCTGGCGGAGAAGGCAGGCTGCAAGCAGCCGCTGTATCGCTGCTCGGTGTATCAGAACAAGGAAGCTGGGCAAGCCTTCGCGGCGATGCTGGCGCAGGGGGCGAGCCGTCCGTGGCCGGAGACGTTGAAGCTGCTGACGGGCAAGAGCGAAATCGACGCCTCCGCGGTGGTGGAGTACTTCGCGCCGCTGAAGAAGTGGCTGGACGAACAGAACGCGGGTCAGCCGAGCGGTTGGTAGAATAGCAATATGGGCGCCGCACCTCATCTCAAGCTCAGTGTCGACGAGTACCTCGCGTTCGACCGGGAAGCCGAACTCAAGAGCGAATACCACGACGGCGCACTCTTCCCCCTGGCAGCAGTGAGCTTCGCGCATTCCTGCATTGCCGCAGGCATTACCACCGCGCTCAGGACCCGTCTGCGCGGCACTGGCTGCCGGGCAGCCATCTCCCCCTTGCGGGTTCGCGTCTCGGCCTCGAAATTCGTTTACCCGGACATCGTGGTGGTCTGTAACCAACCTACGTTTACAGATGAGCAGGTGGATACGCTCAACGACGCAAGATCTATCGTAGAAGTGCTGTCACCTTCGACGCAGGATTACGACTACGGTGGAAAATTTGAACTTTACCGAAGGCTGCCGGAATTCTCGGAGTACCTGCTCGTTTCGCAGAGCGAGGCCCGCGTCGACATATTTCGCAAGCAGTCCGAAACGTCGTGGACGCTGGACATCGTAACCGGGCTCGACGCCTCTGTACAGTTCGCGGGCGTCACAATTCCACTCGCTGAAGTCTACGAAGACGTCACTTTCCACGTATAATACCGGGAACCCCGGTCGGGGGGCGCGGAAGAATGAGCCAACAGACGCACGTATCATGTCGCTAAGCCGTTGGGATCTCGTGAAGGAGATCTTTTCCGCCGCCGCCGAACTGCCCGCCAGCGAACAGCGCGCCTACGTCATCCATGCCTGCGGCGGCGACCTGGAGTTGCAAGCGTCAGTGGAGCGGCTATTGGCCCAAGCCGGACCCACCGCCAGCCTGGGCATCCTGCCCGGACCCCGCCATACCTTCTCGCCCGGTGACCTGGTGACACCGCGCTTCCGCATTCGCCGCTTCGTCGGCGCCGGGGGCATGGGCGAAGTCTACGAAGCCGACGACCTCGAACTTGGGGGCAGCATTGCGCTCAAGACGCTACGGCCGAGCCTGAATGACGACAAGCAGTTTCTCGGCCGCTTCCGGCGTGAAGTGCAACTGGCGCGGCAAGTCACGCATGCCAATATCTGCCGTATCTTCGATGTCGGCCACGACGCGGGACACACCTTCCTCACGATGGAATTCCTCGACGGCGAGACCCTGGGCAGCTACCTGCGACGCGAAGGACGCTTACCGGTTGAACTCGCCGGACGGCTGATGCGGCAGATGGCGGCGGGCTTGGCCGCCTTGCACGAGCGCGGCATCATCCACCGCGATCTGAAGCCGGGCAACGTGATGATTGCGCAAAGCTCCAGTGGTCCGCGCGCTGTCATCAGCGACTTTGGCCTCGCCCGGGCCATGGAGCACTCCGCCGACTCCACCAACGTCACCGTAGCGGGCCATGTACTCGGCACCCCGGACTACATGGCGCCCGAGCAGTTCCAAGGCGAGCCGGCATCCGCCGCTTCCGATATCTACGCCCTGGGCCTGATGATGCATGAGATGGTGACCGGGCAGCGGATCAACGCCGGTAGCAGGTTCCCCCTCCCTGACGTGCCGCCCGACTGGGAACGGCTGATCCTGCGCTGTATTGACCGTGATCCCGCCCGGCGCCCGGCGAGCGCGTCCGAGGTGTTGACGGCTCTCTCGGGCGAACGCACTCTCCCACCAGCGCTACCGAAGCCGATCTGGCGGCATCCGCTGTTTCTGGCCGGCAGCGCTATCACTTGCGTGGCGCTGGGATTCCTGCTGTGGCGCAAGCCCGCGAAGCCCGAAGTGCGCGAGAACGACGTCGTCAATACACGCCTCACCAGTGACCCGGGCCTCTCCTTCGATCCCGCGATTTCACGCGATGGCAAGTTCGTCGTCTACGCTTCGGACCGGGGCGCCACGGGCAGCCTGGACCTCTGGCTGCAGCAAATTGGTGCCGGTGGTTCACCGATTCAACTCACCCAAAGTTCCATGGACGAAAGTGCGCCGGACTTCTCGCCCGACGGTACGCGCATCGTCTTTCGCTCCGAAATGGACGGTGGCGGAGTCTACGTGGTGAACGCGTTGGGCGGCGAACCGACCTTGCTCGCCGCGGGCGGCCACGATCCGAAGTTCTCGCCCGACGGCAAGTCGATTGCCTATTGGAGCGGTCGCGAAGCGTCGGGCTACCTGCCGGGCTCGGCGCAAGTACGCGTGATGCCGGCCGGCGGTGGCGAGTCCCGCGCCGTGGCCCCGGGGTTCGCCGCATCGCTGCACCCGGTGTGGTCGCCCAGCGGCGATGCCTTGCTGTGCCTCGCCAGGGCTAATGACTCTTCCCCCGCGGCCAACAGCCTCGACTGGTATGTTTTCCCCTTGGACGGGCGGCCGCCGGCACGCACCGGAGCCGTGGCTTCGCTCACCGCGGCCAAGCTGAGCGTACCCGCCATCCAGACCTCCGATACGCCTTTGGCCTGGCTCGACAAGCCGAGCCGTGCAGTCTTCGCGGCATCTTCGGGCGACTCCACCAATCTCTTCGAGTTAGAGTTCGACGACCAACTCAAGCTCAGCGGCCGGCCGCGCCGTATCACCAATGGCACCACGTTTGAAGGACAAGTCTCTATCGCGGAGCATGCGACGCGGCTCGTTTACTCGAGCCTTACCCTCAACTACGACATCTGGGGCTTGCCACTCGACACGGAGCGTACCCAGGTCTCGGGACCGCTGCGAAATCTCACCAAGGAAGAGTCCTCGGAGACCTATCCCACGCTATCGGTAGATGGCATGGTGTTGGCCTACCGGAGCCGCGCGGCCGGCGTTTCGTCGTTGCGCGTAATGAATCTGGGTACGGGCAAAGTGAAGACGCTGCTGAGCGGCGTGAGTTCGGCTCGCTACCCGACCCTGTCACAGAACGGCCAGTCCCTTACCTATCTTGACCCTTCGCTGGCCATGGTGCAGATGCCGGTGCAAGGCGGCGTGACCCGCACGCTGTGCCAGACCAATTGCGGAACGCCTTTTGACGCCGGCCGCGATGGCCAGGAGATTTTACTCGAGCCCATCAAGCCTCCGGACGACATTCTACGCTTCGACACGGCCACCGGAAAAACCACGCCGGCGGTCCGGGCCCGGCAGTTGTTGCTAGGTGCGCGCTGGTCACCCGATGGAAAGTGGATCGCGTTTCATGAAATCACGCGCGCCACGGGCCAGGTAACGATCTTCGTCGCCCCGGCTGGCGCGGAACCGGCGCCAGCCGAGCAATGGATTGCCATCACGCCGGAGGACAAGAAAGCACGGGCTCCGGCTTGGTCACCCGGCGGCAACGCGCTCTATTTCCTGTCCGACCGCGACGGCTTCCGTTGCCTCTATGCGCAGCCGCTGCACCCGAGCACCAAGGTGCCCCTCGGGGCGGCAATCGCCGTGCAGCACCTGCACGCCGGCGGCCGATCCCTCAAGTTTTTGGGAGACCAGGACAAATCCATCGGCCTCTCGGTGGGCCAAGGCATCGCCGTGCTCACGCTGGGCGAACTCACAGGAAACATATGGCAGCGCGAGACCGTACGGTAGCGATCTCGGCGGTAGTGATCTCTCGCAACGAAGGCGCGCTGCTCCGCGATACCGTCGAGAATTTGCGGGCGACGCTGCCGGAGACCGCCGAGATCGTGGTCGTGGACGATGCTTCGAGTGATGGCTCTACCGATTTCCTGTCGCAAGGCCAGGAGGTGCGGCTCCTGCGCAATGATTCGGCAACCGGCGTGGCCCGGGCTCGCAATCAGGGTGCGCGCGCCTCGACGGGCGAGGTGCTCGTGTTTTGCGACGCGCACATGTCTTTCGACGCAGGTTGGTGGCAGCCGGTGTGCGAGTTGCTCGAACGCCCTAGAGCCGGCGCGGCGTCGCCGGCGATGGCGGAGATGCCGGCCCGCCAGCACGTGGGCTATGGGCTGAGTTTGCCCAAGCCCCATCTGGAGGCCAGTTGGCTGAAAGAGGCGCCCCAGGGTCCGGTGTTGGTCCCCGTGCTACCCGGTGCGTGCATGGCCATCCGCCGCGGGATCTTCGACGCGGTTGGAGGCTTCGACGAAGGTATGCTGGCCGCGGGCAACGTCGACAATGAGATGTGCTTACGGCTTTGGACGCTGGGCTATCAGCAATGGGTGACGCCGGAGACGATTGCTGGACATCACTTTCGCGAGGGCGTGCCCTATCCCCTGCCCCCACGAATCTCCTTGCACAACCGGCTGCGTCTGGCGCTGGTACACTTCTCACCCGCGCGGTTGGACATCGTGGTGGGCACGCTGCGGCAGTACCGGGAGTTTGGCGAGGCGCTGCTGATGGTGGTGGATTCTGACGTGGCTGCCCGCCGCCAACTCGTCCAGGCGGCACGCCGGGAAACGGATGATTGGTTTTTTCGGTCTTTTGGGTTAGAGTGGTAGGCCCAAGGCGCCACAAAAGCAGCGTAGGAAGGTACAGTTATGAAGATCACGATTACGATTGAGATTCCGGGTCTGGTGGCCCAGACGGCTGAGGTAGCGGCAACCACTGAGCCCGTCCGGGTAGGCGGACTGATTCCTAACGGCAGCACCGATAACACCTCTCGCAAGCCCGACCCCGCGCCCATCGGCGCTGGCGGACTGATTCCTAACGGCAGCACCGACAACACCTCTCGCAAGCCCGACCCCGCGCCCATCGGCGCCGGCGGACTTACTCCCAACGGCAGCACCGACAACACCTCTCGTAAGCCCGACCCTGCGCCGGTAAGCGGTAAGAAATCGAACAGCTAGTCCCGCCCCATGAGCAAGGCTGGACGCTCCCAATGGTTCTCTGACCGCTCGGCGCAGCCGGGCCATGAAGCCGATGTCAGCGCGCTGGTTGGGGCGCGCGCGGCGGGCAATCCAGCCATCCGTTGGGAGTCGCTCGGACCCTTCAACGTCGGCGGCCGCGCGACGTCGCTGGTGGTGGACCCTCGCGAGCCGCGCCGCGTCTGGCTGGGCAGTGCCGCGGGTGGCGTTTGGGTCTCCAGCGATTCCGGCAAAACCTGGGAGTCCGTCTGGGACGACGACCTCGTGCAGAACATCGGAGCCCTGGCGCTCGATCCGCGCGCGCCGCATAGCCTATTCGTGGGCACCGGCGAAGCCAACCTGACGCTCGATAGCTATCCGGGCACTGGCCTCTATCAGTCCGCGGGGGGCGGCTGGGCTTTGATCGGCGGCACGCAAAGAGCGGATACCGGTGACCCGCTGCCCAGCCGGATCGGCGCCATCGCGATTGACCACGTATCCCCGCGCGGCCACATCCTGCTGGGCTCAGCGTCCACCGTCCGCAGCGAGCCCGCCGGACTCTATGAGGGCCACGAACTCGCTGACGGAAGCTGGGAATGGAAAGCCATCTCCGGCTTCGTCTTCGGCGGCGATCCGCAGAGCCAGGTTCCCGTCCGCGCGTCCGTGCCGTATCGCTGCCATTCCGTGCTCTTTCACCCCGAACGTAGCGAAGCCATCGTCAGCGTGAATCTGCGTGGCTGGCGCAGCGGCCTGTGGCGCTGCTGCGATGGCGAGTGGCAACAACTCACCAAAGGGCTGCCCCCTAGCGAAGCCTTCGGCCGCGTCAGCCTGGCCCGCGCCCCTTCTGACCCCGACGTGCTGTGGGCCTACGCCGGGCACCGGCGCGAAGGGATGCTGGGCGTCTTCTTCAGCCGCAACGGCGGCGACACCTGGCACGCCACCGGTGAGGACTACTTCGCCCAGCAGCGCTCCACGCATTACAACAACTGCATCGCCGTGCATCCGCAACACCCGGACCAGGTGATCTGCGGCGGGCAGGATCTGCATCGCTCCACCGACGGCGGCCAGACCTGGGAGCAGATCACCGAGTTCAACCTGCCCCCGCACGATCCACACTACGCGCACGCCGACCACCACGCGCTCGCCATCACGCCCGACGGCTGGGTCTACGATGCCAACGATAGTGGGCTGGCCTTCAGCGAAAACTTCGGCGCTTCGTGGCAGACGCGCGAAGCCGGTCTGGTGACCACGATGTTCTACGACCTGGACGTCGCGCCCACGCATGCCGAGGTGATCAGCGGCGGTGCGCAGGACAACGGCACGCTGGTACACAACCTGAACACCCCGAAGGGGCTGTTCTCCCGCGTGCTGAGCGGCGACGGCGGCTGGACCGTGTTTAACCCGGACGACGCCAGCCACCTGTGGGGCTCCTCGCAGCACATCAACATCGCGGTGGCGAACAACGGCCGCTTCCGCGACGCGACGCCGGACGGCCTGGATGAAGAGGAGACCGGCGAAGTGTGGATGTCCTATCTGGCCATGGATACCAGCGCCGGCCGCGCCCAACCGCGCCCCGTGCTGCTGGGCACCACGCGGATCTGGAAGACCATCGACAATGGTGTCTCCTGGAAGCCGGCGTCGCCGGTGCTCGATGGCTCGACGGTGACCGCGATCGAAATCGCCGACGCGAATCCGCGCTTTGTCTACGCGGGCACGCAACGAGGCGGCGTTTTTCGCAGCGTAGACGGCGGTAACTACTGGTCAGAGAATCTGGCCGGCGTCGACCTGCCTTACCGGTTAATCACGCGCATGGAGAGCCACCCGCAGAACCATCGGCACGTCCTGCTCACCATCGCAGCGACGCCCCCAGCGCAGAAGGGCGCCGAGCGCCGAGCCTATGGGCATGTCTTTCTCTCACTCGACGCCGGGCTTACTTGGCGCAACGCCAATCCGGACCTGCGCTTGCCCAACGTGCCGCATACGTCGCTCGCTTTCGAGACCGTGGCGCCCTTTCGGGCCTTCGTCGGCACCGATATCGGCGTTTTTGCGGGACGCTGGGACGGCGCGAAGTACGCTTGGGAGAATGTGAGCGGCACCCTGCCCAACGTCATCGTCACGGACCTCGTCTACCACCGCGGCGCCCAGGCGCTCTTCGCCGCCACCTACGGCCGCGGCATCTACCGGCTGGACGTGAGGAACGCGAAATGAGCCGCGACGAACGCGCCGCCTGGTTTCTCAATCGTTGGGCGAGGCCGAGCGACTCCCAGGAAGCTACCCTCCAGCGCATCACGCGGCGCTCCGCCGTCACGGCGGTCTACAACTGGACTTCGCTTGGCCCCAACAACGTCGGTGGACGCGCGACGGCACTGGCGGTGTCCGCGCAGCATCCAGATACGGTGTTTCTGGGGACGGCCGGCGGCGGCGTCTGGCGGACCGAGGACGCTGGCCTCACCTGGCAGCCATGGTCCGACGAACTGGCGTCGTTGAGCGTAGGGGCTTTAGCCCTTCACTCTGACGGCTCGCTTTACCTGGCCACCGGCGAAGCGAATCTCAACCTGGATAGCTACCCCGGCTGCGGTATCTTCCGTTCCTCGGGCGGCCCCACCTGGGCTTCCGTCGTCGACGAGGTAGACGGCCCGCAAACCCTGCCCAACCGCATCGGGGCGCTCGCGCTCGATCCCCTGGTGCCTGGCCGGATCTTCGCCGGCTCCGCCACCATCGTCGACGAAGACCTCTCCGGCTTGCATATTGGCCGCGCCGGCGACAACGGCATCGTCATTTGGGACCTGGTGGACGGTTTCGCTTTTGAGGG
Source organism: Bryobacteraceae bacterium (assembly GCA_019752335.1). Classification (GTDB taxonomy): domain Bacteria; phylum Acidobacteriota; class Terriglobia; order Bryobacterales; family Bryobacteraceae; genus JALHNI01. The sequence goes on along the minus strand of JAIEMJ010000031.1, from coordinate 171,772 downwards.
CGCCGCCGACCCCAGCGACGTCGCAGGGCCCTATCGCTGCCACTCCATCGTCTGCCACCCGGCGCGCACGGATGTCGTCTATGCGGCCGTCCATCTGCGGGGCTGGCGTAGCGGCATTTACCGGTCGCTCGACGGCGGCCAGACCTGGACCCATCTCGAGACCGGGCTGCCTTCTGGCGAGAAGTTCGGCCGCACCAGCCTGGCCATCGGGCACCGGCCGGCGGACGGCGCCCAGCCCGCGGTAACCGTGCTGTGGGCCTACGCCGGTCACACGCGCGAAGGCGTGCTCGGCGTCTTCCGCAGCGACGACGATGGCGACACCTGGCAGAGCAACGGCGGCACCCACTTCGCCAACGAGACGAGTGCGAACTACGACAACTGCATCGCCGTGGCCCCGGATAACCCGGAGTTCGTCATCTGCGGTGGACGCGACTTGCACCGCACCCGCGACGGCGGCCGCACCTGGCAGCAGATCACCGAATTCGACGCCCCCGAAGCCGACCCCCACTTTGCCCCTGGCGGCCACCACGCGCTGGTGCTGGCCGCAAACGGGCGCGTCTACGACGCCAACGAAGGCGGCTGCGGCGTGAGTGACGACCACGGCGACACCTGGACGCAGCGGCATGCCGGCCTCGCCACGTCGATGTTCTTCAAGGTGGACGTCGCGGGCGCCGAAGGCGGCATCGTCGCGGGCAGCGTGCATCATGAGGGCGTCGTACTCCACCGGCAGGAAGATCCTCCCCAGCACTTCGACCACCAGCGCCACGACGAGGGCGGCTGGATGCTGATGGATCCCGAGGACCCTGAGCACCTCGTTTCGACATCGCCCGGCGGCGAGGTGTACCGGCACACGCGCGAAGAGGGATGGAAGCGCATCACACCCGCCGGCCTGGAAGCCAAGGACAAGGAAGATCTGTGGATGCCCATCGTGGCCATGGACGGCTCGCCGGGGCGCAAGAATCCGCGGCCATTGCTGCTCGGCACAACGCGCCTGTGGAAGTCCAACGATGATGGCGAGACGTGGCGCGCGGTTTCGCCGGTGCTGGATAGTTCCCCGGTGTCGGCGATTCATTTCAGCGCGCAGGATCGTGTCGTTTACGCCGGCACCGAGCGCGGAGGCTTCTTCCGCAGTGATGACGGCGGGAATACCTGGGGCGAGAATCTGGCCGGCATTGACCTGCCCTATCGCTACATCACGCGCATCGCGGCCCATCCGGAGAGCAGCGCGCACGTACTGGTAGCCGTTGGGCCCTCGCCGGACCCCGGCCAAGCGCACGTTTACCTTTCACTCGACGCTGGCCACACTTGGCGCGCGACCGGCGAAGGGCTTCCCGATGCGCCGCACAACTGCGTCGTCTTTCACGAAGACACGCCTTACGTCGCCACGGACTTCGGTGTTTACCGGGGCGCATGGACGGGCGAGAGCTATACGTGGACTGACATCTCAGGCGATCTCCCGCAGGCCTTCGTCATGGATCTCGTGGTCCACGCCGAGTCCCGCACGCTCACCGCCGCTACCTACGGTCGTGGTCTATTCCGCCACCGGATCGGGAGCCAGTCCGATCCGTCGGCTGAGTGGCAGGCGTGGGCGCAAGCCGACCTCGCCGCCGCAGAAGCCACGCCGCCAGCGCCACCACCGGCACCATAAACAGCATCAATTCGAAAAGGCCGTTGCCCCCGTCCGGGGAGATGCCAAAGAGTTGTTCGATGTAGTCCATAGGCTCCGGTTATCATACGATGAACTGATGAACCCCGCCAAACACTGGGATGAAGTCTACGCGACCAAAGCCACGGACGCGGTGAGTTGGTACCGGCCGCATCTGGAGACCTCACTTGCGTTGATCGACCAAGCGGCACGGGGAAGAAACGCCTCGGTGATCGATGTCGGCGGCGGCGAGTCGACTTTGGTGGATGACCTTCTCTCCCGGCCGGCGTTGTCGCTTACCGTGCTCGACATCTCCCGCAAAGCGCTCGACAAGACGAAGAACCGCCTCGGTCACGCCGCCACGCGCGTCGAGTGGATCGCCGGCGACGTCACCCAAGCGGTCCTCCCGGCCCAGGCCTACGACATCTGGCATGATCGCGCCGTGTTTCACTTCCTGACGTCGGCAGCGGATCGCGCAGCCTACGTGGCGCAGGTGAGACGCACGGTGCGGCCAGGAGGCTATGTCATCGTCAGCGCTTTTGGTCCGGAGGGTCCAGCGAAGTGTAGCGGCCTGGACGTGGTGCGCTACGACGATGGCCAGTTGCACGGCGAGTTCGGCTCCGGATTCCGGTTGCTCGAAAGCCAGCGGGAGATCCACATGACGCCTTGGGGCACGCCGCAGCAGTTCGTCTATTGTTTCTGCCGGGCGGACTTCCCGCCAACCATCTGATAGAATTCGGCCCATGCGTACCTGGGCTCTCCTCCTTCTTTCGACGACGCTGCTTCCGGCGCAGTCCATCACCGGCTCGCTTACCGGCACCATTACTGACCCGGCCAATGCCCTCGTCGCGGGGGCTTCGCTTAAGCTGGTGCAGGATTCCACGCGGGCTGAGCGCGCCGCCACCAGCAACGAAACCGGCCGCTTCTTCTTTGGCTCGCTGCAACCGGGCGTCTATACGCTCTCGGTGGAGGCCGCCGGCTTTCGCCGCCTGCAGCGGACCTCGATCAATGTCTCCGCCGCGGAGACATTGAATCTGTCGGACCTGAGGCTCGAAATCGGCCAAACGACTGACGCCGTGCAGGTGAGTGATCAGGCCGCCGTGGTGCAGACGCTCACCGCCGAACGCTCGGGAACACTGACGGGCTCGCAGGTACAGAACCTGGCCATTCGCGGACGCAATGTAACTTCGCTGGTGTCGTTATTGCCGGGCGTGGTGGATCTCGATGACCCGGAGAACCTGGCCACCAATTGGAATTTCTACGCCCAAGGAAATCGCCGCAATACGAATAACCTCACCATCGACGGCGCGACGGTGAATGCGATCGGCAATAACTTCAATGCGCTGGTCTCCGTCTCGATGGATGCGGTGGCCGAGGTGAAGGTCCTGCTGAGTAACTACCAGGCGGAATATGGCCGCATGTCCGGCGCCAACGTGCAAATTGTGACAAAGTCAGGCTCGCGGGAATTTCATGGTTTGGCGAGTTACTTCAAGCGTAACGAAATCCTCAACGCGAATGACTTTTTCAATAACCGCTTAGGCCGCACCCGGCCGCGTTACCGTTTTGACACCTGGAACTACCAATTAGGCGGCCCCGTAATTCTGCCAGGCGGCTTTAACAAGAACAAAGACAAGCTATTCTTCTTTTGGAGCCAGGAGTATTGGCCCCTCTCGATCCCGACAGAACTCGCGCAGCGCACCACGCCGACCGAACTAGAACGCCGCGGCGATTTCTCGCAGTCGCTCGACGTGAATAACGCGCTCACCGTCGTGCGCGATCCGGCCAATAATCGCACGCCGTTTCCGAATAACATCATTCCGCCCAATCGGCTGGACCCCAACGGCGCGGCACTCTTGCGTTTTCTCCCCTTACCCAATTTCACCAACCGCGCTGTTTCCCGGGGCAACTTCAATTACATTTTCCAGGATGTGGTCCGGCAGCCGAAACGCACCGACACGCTCAAGGTAGACTACAATCTGAATTCGAAGAACCTGATCGCCTTCTCTTACTCCGCACGGAAAGACATTAACGACGGCAAAGTGGGCATTCCCGCGGGGACAGGAAACTACGACGTCTTCCGGCAGAACTCGGATAACCATGGAAAACTATTTCTGGTGCGTTATCAGCGCATCATTTCGCCCACCATCGTCAATGAGCTGAACATGAATTACTCCACGCGGCCGTTGAATAACACCATTGATGACGCCGCCTTGAGATCTATTCAGCGCGATACGATTGGTTTTCGCGCGGGCCAATTAAACCCCGCGAATAACCCCTTGAACCTGATTCCGAATATGAGCTTCGGTGGCGTCCCCAACGCCGTGGCCGTCAGCATGGATAGCCGGACGCCACTGACTACGACTCATGAAATCATCTCCTTCTCGAATAACTTCTCGAAGACGTTCACCAAGCACACGGTGAAGCTGGGCTTCTATTTTGACCGGCTGTGGGCGGCGAATCAGTCCACCGCCGGCGCCTTCAACGGCGAGTTCAACTTTGGCCGCAACGTGAATAACCCGCTCGACACGGACTATGCGTTCTCCAACGCCGCCTTGGGCGTCTTCAACCAATACGACGAACCCACGCGGCGGCCATTTCCGGTGAACTACGCGTCCAATACGGAGTGGTTCGTCCAGGATAGCTGGAAGGTCACCCGACGCTTCTCGCTGGACCTTGGCGTGCGCTTTCACTATCTGCCACAGTCCTGGATCAACGGCGACGCGTTGTCCGGATTCTGGGCCCCAGCTTACGACCGTTCGCGCGCCGTCTCCCTGGTGGAACCCGCGCTACAGGGCGGCGTCCGCGTGGGCCGTAATCCCAACAACGGCGCGATCCTGCCCGGCACCCTCATCGGCTCCATTGCCCCCGGCCGTGGTTCGGCTTCAAACGGCATGATCTCGCCATTAACCGATAGCAAGGTGCCGCGCTCGCTGATGCAGGACCCCGGCATCCTGGCCGGCCCGCGCGCGGGCTTCGCCTGGGACGTCTTCGGCAACGGCAAAACGTCCTTGCGCGGCGGCGTGGGCGTCTTTTATAACCGCATGTCGCACGGCACGGTACTTACTGACTTCAGCATTCAACCCCCGATTGTCGACCGGCCCTCGGTCTACTTCAGCAACATCTCTACGCTGCAGAATGCGTCGGGCGTGCTCTTCCCCGCCAACGTCTCCGGCCTCGACTTGAACGCAAAGACGCCGCGCGTCGCCAACTTCTCGCTCACGCTGCAGCGCGACATCGGCTACAAGACGGTGCTCGATGTGGGCTACGTGGGATCACTCGGCCGCCACCTGCTCTGGCAGCGTAACCTGAACGCGATTCCCTTCGGCACCAACTTCCAAGCCTCCGCCAACGACCCCACCACGAACCGGCCGCTGCCGTTGAACTTCCTGCGCCCGTACCCGGGCTGGGGCAATCTACTGATGCGCGAACCGGCGGGCTCCTCGAACTACCACTCGCTGCAGGTCTCCGCAAACCGGCGCTTCGCCAAGCAGTTGCAGTACGGCATCAGCTACACATGGTCCAAGTCGCTCGACTACAACTCCGATGACGGTAACGCGGTCTCCGTGCTGGTGCCCGTCCGCATCTGGAACTACGGGCTTTCCGCCTTCGACCGTACGCATGTCGCCAAGGTGAACTGGCTGTACGACCTGCCGAACTGGACCACCGGGCCGCGGATCGCCAAACGGCTGGTGAACGACTGGCAGTTCTCCGGCATTTTCACGGCCTCATCGGGGCCGCCCTCGGGAGTCGGCTTTGGCACGGTCACGGCGGTGGACATTACCGGTTCGCCGACGGATGGCGCGCGCATTGATATTCGCGGAAACCCGAACCTGGGCCGCGACGAGCGCAACTTCTCGCGTTGGTTCCGCACGGACGTCTTCGCGCAGCCGGCCGCAGGCACCTACGGGAGCGCGGCCCGCACGGTGGTTCGGCTGCCGGGCATCTTCAATTGGGACCTGACGGCTTACAAGAACATCACGGTGCGGGAACGTTTCCGCACGCAACTCCGCGCCGAGTTCTATAACGCCTTCAACCATACGCAGTTCACTGGGGTGGACACCACGGCTCGTTTCGACGCGCAGGCGCGCCAGGTGAACACGCAGTTCGGGCAGGTGACGGCGACTCGCCCGGGCCGCCGGATCCAGTTGGCGCTACGGTTCTCCTTCTGAGCTACCATGGCCAGTGAATGAAACCCGTCAAAATTGGCGTCATCGGACTGGGCAATGTGGGCTCCGGAGCCTTGGCCATTCTCACCGGTAACGCGCAAAGTCTTGCTGAAAAGCTGGGATTTCCGTTGGAAATCGCCGCCGTTTGCTCGCCGAGTGTGAACACTCGCGAATTGCCCGCGCTGCCGGGCGTACTGAAGACCACGAACTGGCGCGAGGTGGTCGCGCATCCCGAAGTGGAGATCGTCGCCGAACTCGTCGGCGGCACGGGGACGGCGCGCGAGATCATCGAAGCGGCCCTCACCGCCGGGAAGAGCGTCGTCACCGCCAATAAAGAGCTGCTCGCCGCCGCGGGACCCGAACTCTGGGCCTTGGCCGTCGCTCATGGCGCCAGCCTCGCCATGGAAGCGAGCGTCGCCGGCGGCATTCCCGTGCACACCGTTCTCCGCGACGGCATCAGCGGCGACCGGATTGAGACCCTTTTCGGCATCCTAAACGGCACCTGCAACTACATTCTTACCGAGATTGAGCAAAAGGGCTCCGCCTTCGCCGACGTCCTGGCCGAAGCCCAGCGCCTCGGCTACGCCGAGGCCGACCCCACCGCCGACGTCGATGGCTTCGATGCCCGTTCGAAGCTGGCTATCCTGGCCGGCCTCGCTTTCGGCCAACGCGTTGACCCGGCCACGATCTACACCGAAGGCATACGCCGCGTATCGCCTTTGGACTTCGCCTACGCCCACACCCTCAAGCACACCATCCGCCTGATCTGCGCCGCGCGCCGCACACCCACCGGGCTGCTGCTCTCCGTGCGGCCCAGCCTGCTGCCGCAATCGGCGATCATGGCCGGCGTCACGGGCGCTTACAACGCCGTCTGGGTGAAGGGCGAGTTCGGCCAGGACACCTTCTACTACGGTCGCGGCGCGGGCGCGCACCCCACGGGCGTAGCGGTCGTCAGCGACCTGGTCCGCGTGGCGCGCGAACTCCGCGGCGGCGCGCGGACCTCGCCCTTCGCCCACGTCCAACTGGCCAGCGGCGAGCCGCGGCCGATGGAACAACTGCGCTCCAGCTATTACCTGCGGTTCCGCGTGCGCGACGCCCACGGCATCATCGCCAAGCTCGCCGGCATTCTGGCCGCCAAGGGCATCAGCATCGATGCCGTGCTGCAGTTGCCGAACGAACCGAAGGAAGACCTCCCCTTCGTCATCACCGTGGAGCCCGCCGAGGAAGGCGCCATCCGCGCCGCCGTCGCCGAGATGGCCGCCCTGGATTTCGTCATCGAGCCCCCGCTCGCCATGCCCATCGAGAAAGGACTCTAGCCCAAAATGCTCACTCTCCTCCTGGCCGCCTCGCTCGCCCAAGTGGCGGACCAGGCCAATCAAGCCTACAAGACGCCCGAACTGCGCAAAGGCATCGCCCAGCGCCTCACCGCGCCAGACCGCGACGCTAAACAGCGTCCGCAGGCCCTGGTGCAGGCCCTGGGACTCAAGCCCGGGCAAACCGTTGCCGACCTCGGCACCGGTGTCGGCTACCTGCTGCCCTACCTCAGCGAAGCCGTCGGCGGCAATGGTATTGTCCTCGCGCAGGATATCTTCCCGGACTTCCTCGCCAAAGCCCGCGCCACCGCCGAGGCCGAGCGGCTCAACAACGTGCGTTTCATCCTCGGCACGGTGAAGGATCCCAAGCTGCCCGTCAACGCCTGCGACGTCATCCTCGTTCTCGATGCCTACCACCACTTCGATTACCCGGCCCAGATGCTGGCCCGCATCAAGGCGTCGCTCAAGCCCGGTGGCCGCCTGGCGCTGGTCGATTACTACAAACGCGAAGGCGCTATGCCCGGCGGCGACGCCGTGAATCACATCCGGCTCGACATGGACGACGTCATCAAGGAAGTGGAAGCCGAAGGCTTCAGGGCGCTGGGGCGCCAGGAGCACATTCCCAAAAGCCAGTACCTGGTCTTCTTCGAGGTGCGTTAGGCGATGGCGAAGGGTGGCCTGAGTAAGCCCTTTGGCACCGCTCTGGCCCGGCCGGTGCTGAATCGCCTGGCGACCATCCCGATCTTCCAGCAGGGCCAGGAACTCTTCCTCAAGGGGCATGTGTCGAGCTTGGAGATTGAGCTCGACGAGACCGCCGCCAGCGTCAGCGACGGCGGTGAGTCTTTCCTGGCTCGTCTTTGGATGGAAGACGGCTTCCTGCAGTACGAGTGCCCATGCGAGCGCGGCGCGCAAGGCTTACTCTGCGCGCATAGCGTAGCCGTGGCTTTGGCGGCTTTGGAGCCCAAGCCGGTGGCGGCGAAGGGTTCGGCCAAGGGCAAGCCGAAGGCCAAAAAACTGGGCGCCGCCGAGATGGACAAGATCCTGCGCGAGCAGCCCAGTGACGTCCTGGCGGGCCTTCTGCTCAATTGGGCCCAACAGGACGACCGCCTCCTGCAGCATCTCATGAACTTCGCCGTGCAGGAAGGCGGATATGCCCTCGATTTAAAGGCTTACATCGCGGCATTAAAGAAGCGCTTGAAGCGGCCGCCGCAAAGTGCCCGTCCGGCGGAATGGAAAAAGCATGGCCAGGCGATACAGCTGGAGCTCGACCAGGCGTCGGCGATGACTGGCCAAGGCCAACCCTTTGCTGCTCTGGAAGTTATCGCGGAACTCATCAACCTCTTGTTTACATTTGATCGCGCCCCCGCCAGCGCCGAAGCTTTGTTGACGATGCTACCGGCCGCCATGGACGAGTTTCTGCGGGCCGCGCGCCTCGCCAAGGCGACACCGCAGACGTTGATTCCGTACCTGCTCAAGTTCTATCTGCATGACTTTGAAAACCGGTTGCGCTATGAGAGCGCCGGCGACCGTATTGAGGCGCTCCGTACGCTCCTCGGCGAAGCGGGCGTACGCCAGCTATCCGAGGCCGCCGAGGCCGCGCTCACCAGCGCGTCCGGCCCGCGTCAGCACACCATCGCGGTTCGCATGCTGACGCTGGCCCAGTCCGGCTACGCCAAGCAGTCCGACTACGACAGCATGGAGCGTGCTCAGTTGCGCTTTGACCAGTCCAACGTCGATCCGGATAACGGATTCGTCTTCTTCCTGACGCAGCGAAACGAGAGGGAACGGGCGATTGCCTATGTGGGCAAGTTGATGGCCCAGTGCGCGCCGGGGACGCGGCCGCACCTGCCCCTGCTGATGACCACCCTGCTCCTGCAAGCCGGCCGCGTCGAAGACGCCTTCGTGGCTGCGATCCCGGTCTTTAGCCGTCCAGACTACCGGGAGACGTCCCGTCTTCAGCAAATGGCGGACCAGCATCAGTGCTGGCCCGAGTGGCGCAAGTTCCTCTTCTCGTCCAACCCGCCCGGGAATCCCACGGAGGCGCAGCGCCATCTCTGGGCCTTTAACGTGCATATGGCGACAAGGCAGTATCCCGCAGCCTGGGAGGTGGTCCGGCAGGGGCTGATCGAGTCCCCGCAGGCCGCCGAGTGCGCGATGGAGATGCGCGATGCCGATCCGCTCCTCGCCGCCACGGTGCTTTCCCAGCACGGGGCTGGCATCCTCAACGTCACCTCCTACAGCTTCCTGCCGGGCCGCTGGTTGCAGGCGGCCTGCGAGATCGTGCTCAAGCATAAAGTACGGCCAGCGAATCTGGAGAGCCTGTTGCGAGAATTGTCGGACGAGACGCCAAAAAAAATGGGTTACATGCACTATTCCAGCCGGCAACTCTGGAAGAACACGCTCGCCATTTTGACCGCCAGGACCGGGCGCGGGGCGTAGCGCGCTGTATCATCACATAGTGGCGGAAGTTGAGTTAAGACTCTTGGGCCGGTTCGACCTAGTCGTGCAAGGGTCACCCGTGGACGAGAGCCGTTGGGGGCGGAAGAAAGCCAAGACGCTCCTTAAATTGCTCGCCCTCACTCCCAACCGCACCCTGCACCGCGAACAGGTGCTCGAATGGCTGTGGCCCGAGAGCGAGCCCGAGGCCGCCCTGAATAATCTGCACAAGCTGCTCCATGCCGCGCGCCGGGTGCTGGAACCGGACCTGAAGCCGGGCGCCGCGTCGCGCTACCTGCACACGGTGGAAAGCATGATCGAGCTGGCTGGCGAGCCGTTGGTGACGGTGGATCTCGACCGCTTCGACGAGTTAGGCACAATTGCGTTGCGCGACGGCGATCGTACGGCGCTCGAAGCCGCGCTCGCCCTCTATACCGGTGACCTCCTCGAAGAGGACCGCTACGAGGACTGGTGCTCCGTCCGCCGCGAGCAGGCACGCCAGTTAGCTGAGCGGCTACTGGAGTCGCTCGCGCGGGCCGAGGAGTTCGCGGGCGAACCGCATCGCGCCGAGGCCACGCTCCGGCGTCTGCTCACGATGAATCGTGCGCATGAGGAAGCGCACCGGCAGTTAATGCGTTTGTACGGCAGCCTGGGCCAGCGTCAGCGCGCCCGGGAGCAATACCGCGTCTGCCGCGAAGCGTTGCGGGCGGAACTGGACGCAGAACCCGAGCTAGCCACGCAGCGTCTGTACGAATCGCTCATGGCGAGCGAAGGACCGGAAGTCCTTCGTCCCCCGGCTCCCGCGCTCGCTACCCAGCGCCGCTGGTGGCGGCTGGCATTGTTACTCGCGCTGGCTCCTCTCACGCTGGTTGCGGTGGCGTGGTGGTGGAACCGGGCCAAAGCGACGCCGCTCCGCGGCGTGAATTCCCTGGCCATTCTTCCCTTCCGGGCAGGGACACAGGATGGGGGGGTACCGGCCATTGCGGAGGGGCTCACCGAAGGGCTCATCAACAGCAGTTCCCGTTTGCGCACGGTGCGCGTCATGGCCCGCTCGACGGTATTCGTTTATCAGGGCCGCACGGATGCGGTGGCGGTGGGTCGCGAGTTGAAGGTAAGCGCTGTGCTTTTTGGCCGGGTCCGGGCCGAAGGCAACGCCTACCGCGTGGCCATGGAACTGGTCGACACCGGCGACGGCTCCCGCCTGTGGGGCCGAGAATACAGCGCTCCCACCGGGGACCTCAGCCGGATGCAGCAGACCCTCAATGCCGAACTCCTCGCGCAGTTGGGCGGCCCGGCGACGCCGGCGGTCCGGCAGACCCAGGATCCTGAAGCCTTTCGCCTGTACCTCAGCGGCCGTTATTTCGCCAATCAGCGCAGCGAAGAAGGCCTGCGCAAATCAATTGGCTACTACGAGCAGGCCATCCGCCGGGATCCCGCCTATGCTTTGGCGTTCGCGGGCTTGGCCGATAGCTACGGGCTCTCGGCCGTACGTCTGGGCCATCCGTCTGACTATTTTCCCCGCGCCCGCGCCGCCGCCCTGCGGGCCATCGAACTCGACGAGACTTTGGCCGAGGCGCATACGTCACTCGCCATGGTGCGCGCGCTCTACGAGTGGGATTTTCCGGGAGCAGAGGCGGAGTTCGGCCGGGCTATTCAACTCAACGACGGCTACGCCACCGCACACCACTGGTTCGGCGTCCATCTGGGCGCCATGGGCCGCTTCGGCGAGGCGGATCGCCAGTTGGCCCGGGCGCGCGAACTCGATCCGCTCTCGCCCATCATCCTGCTCAATAGCGGCTACCCGGCTTACTACCAACGCCAATTCCCGGCCGCCTTGGCCTGGGCGGACCGCGCGCTCGAACTCAAGCCGGACTTCACAGTCGCCCTGGAGGACCGCGTGGAGATCCTCGATCAGATGGGCAAAACGGCCGAAGCAGCCAAGGCCGCCGAGGCCTACCTGCGAGCCATCGGTGAGGCGAAGCAGGCGCAAGGTTTCCAGAAGGACTACCACGTCGCGCGCCGCGCCTGGTTCGCGGCGCTACGCAACAAGGGCACCGCGATGGAGTTAGCCAGTATGGCCGCCCGTTCCGGCGACGTGGAAGCCGGCCTGCATTGGCTCGAGGAAGCCTGCGAACGTCGCGAAGGAATGATCGTTTATATTGGGGTCGACCCGGTTTACGAGCCCCTGCGCTCCCAGCCGCGATTCCAAAAGGTGCTCGCCAGAGTGGGTCTAGCGAAAAAAGATTAGAACTAGATTTGGCTTGTTTTGAGTAGCTTAGCCGTCTGGAAGTGGCTTGGAAGTAGGCTGTCCACCCCGGCGAAGCCGCCCGGAAGAGGCGTCCGCGACACTGGCGGACATGACGACCCAAAGTTCCTTCCTCATTCGCTGTTGGCTCGATCTTGACGCCGGCGGCGCTGCAAAAATCTACTCCATCCAGCACGTCCAAACCGGCGCGGAGTTTCGCGCGCATGACCTGGACGAGATCGTCCGGTGGATGCAAGCCGAAAACGTCCGCTTCGCCGCCCAGGCTTCCGAGGGCCAAGCGCCCCAAGAGAAGGAGGCCTCGGAATGATCTCTCTCCTCGAACGCATCGCCGGCCAGGACCAAGGCGCCCTGGAGGAACTCTGCCGCCAAACCCGTCTTAGCCTCCTGGGCCGCATCCGCCGCATCCTGCCCGACCAGCACGACGCCGAAGAAGTCCTGCAGGACGTCTACCTGCAGGCTTGGCGCATGGCCCCCACCTTTCGTGAGGAGCGCGGTGGCGTAAGCGCCTGGCTCTTTATGATCGCCCGCACCCGGGCTATCGACCGTCTTCGCCGGCACCGTTTTCGCCCCGAATCCGTCGGGCAGGATCGCGAGTGGGTCGACTCCGGCGAGCGCCCGGACCAGGCCTGCCTCCGCCACTGGCGCGAAGACTGGATTGCCAGCCAGATCCGCGGCTTGGCTCCCGGGCAGCGCGAACTGCTTGAACTCTCCTTCTACGAAGGCCTGAGCCACAGCGAGATCGCCACTCGGCAGGGCCTACCCTTGGGGACCGTCAAGACGCGGATCCGCGCCGCCCTGGAGCGCTTGCGGCTCGGCTTCCAACAGTCGTAGAGTTAGGCTCTTTGGCGGTGGCCATGAGACAATAGAGTCTTTACCGTTGGAGGTGTTCGCTCATGCCCGTGCCCGTCTCCCAAATGTGGACCGTGGCCAGTTATGTCATTCAACAGAAGCTCAAGGGACGCCAGCGCTATCCCTTAGTGCTGATGCTGGAGCCGCTGTTTCGCTGCAATTTGGCTTGCGCCGGTTGTGGCAAGATTCAGTATCCGGCCCACGTGTTGAAGATGAATCTTTCGCCCGAAGACTGCTTCAAGGCCGTCGACGAGTGCGGCGCGCCCATGGTTTCGATTCCGGGTGGCGAGCCCCTCATGCATCCGCAAATCGGCGAAATCGTCGCCGGACTAGTGGCTCGCAAGAAGTACATCTACCTCTGCACGAATGCCCTCTTGCTGCAAGAAAAGCTGCACCTCTTTAAGCCCAGCAAGTACCTAAGCTTCTCCGTCCACATGGACGGCCAACGCGAGCATCACGACTTGTCCGTCTGCAAGGAAGGCGGCTACGAGATTGCGCTGGCCGGCATCAAAGCCGCCATCGCCGCCGGTTTCCGCGTCACGACAAACACCACGCTCTTCGACGGTACCGATCCCAACAGCGTCCGCGACTTCTTCGATGAGATGACCGCCCTGGGCGTCGAAGGCATGATGCTCTCGCCCGGTTACTCTTACGACAAAGCGCCGGACCAGCAACACTTCCTCGGCCGCGCGCGCACGCGCCGCCTCTTCCGGGCCATGCTTTCGAATCGCCGTCCGAATTGGGAATTCAACATGTCGCCCTTGTTTCTTGAATTCCTGATGGGCAAGCAGAATTTCAAATGCACGCCCTGGGGCATGCCGACCTACAACCTCTTCGGCTGGCAGAAGCCCTGTTACCTGTTGCAAGATGGCTACGCCGAGACCTTTCAGGAATTGATGGAGACCACGGGCTGGGACAACTACGGCACCGAAAGCGGCAATCCCAAGTGCGCCAATTGCATGGTGCATAGCGGCTACGAAGCATCGGCGGTGGACTATACGTTTAGCTCCTGGAAGGGCTTCTTCGCCACCGCGCGCGCTACGCTCTTCTCCCGCTACCGTGACCAGGAAGCGCTCGAAATGCTGAAAGAGCCGCCGAAGGCGGTTCATTCGGATTTGGTACAAATCGCGAACCAATGAATCCCGACGAACTCGAAGTAGCGGCGGGAACGGTCCACGAAAATCTGCAGGGACGCGTGTGGGAAGCCGCGTCCGAAGCCGAACTGCGCGAGGGCCTGGAGAAGGCCTTCGACTATCGTGGCGACGTCACCATTACGCGCCGCGACGGCACCGTGATCGACGGCTATATCTTTGACCGTCTGGCCGCCGGCACGCTCGCCGAATCCTACATTCGCCTCTTTCCGCGCGGCAGCAGCCAGAAGGTCGCCATCGCCTACGCCGACGTGAAAACGCTCGCCTTCACCGGACGCGATACCGCGGCCGGCAAGAGCTGGGAAGCCTGGATGAAGCAGTATCACGCCAAGAAAGCCGCCGGCGAACAGAATATCGAGCGAATTCCCGAAAAACTCGAAGACTAATTTGCGCTATTTTGGAGGGGAATGCTTGCTTCCCTCATCTGGAAGCTGATCCGCGTGCTTCTGGGCGCTCCTCCAACACCACGCCGCGCAACGCCGCTTGCCCACTCGCCTTCGCGCCGGGAGTTACCTTCTTTGCCTGCCACCTCTGTCGCAATTGCTCCTCCCATCAGTGGCTGGGTGCCGCTGGGGGAGAGCGTCACCGTCCGTGGCGTGACGATTCCGGGCGGTATGTTCTACTTGAGCAGCGGCGCGAGTGACCCGACGTGGATCGATCCCACCTTGCCGATTGACGGCCTGGATCGCGAACGGCCGGACTGGATACCCGATGGCTACGCGAGCCTGCAGCCGAGCGAGCGCCGCGCCTACCTGCACTGGCTGGCCGGCGGCAGGCAGGACCCTCACGTCGACCCCGATCTCGTCATGCTCTATTTCTGGGGCCTAGAGCGGCGCGCCTTTTTTGACCAAATTAGCGAGCCGGAATTGGCGCTGATCGTCGCCGAAGTGCAACGGCTGGAGGCGATTTACGGCAACAGTGCTCTGGAAGGCTGCACCGCGGAGCTCCTCGCCATCCATGGGCCGGTGTTGCTGCCCACCAAGGTACTTGGCCCCAGCGTCATCCTGCTTCGCCGTGGTTTGGGCCAGTTCGTCCATCGGCAGGATCCGCTTCCCGCTGATTGGGCGCTGGCGTGGCTGAGCCTCGAGTGGGATCTGCTGGAACGTCCCGCCGTGGCGCGCATCGAGCGGGAGTTTCGCGAGTGGTTCGCGCTAAAGTACCAACAGGAGTTCGGCGCGGGTATGCGATTGCCGCCGAACAAGAAGCGGCTGAAGATCCTGTATGAGCCCACCCATCCAACTTTGCCCGCGACCACGGTGGAATGGCCGTTGCCCGACGTCATGATGCTGAGAAAGCCCATCGAGAAACTCACCGAGCTCGCCAGCGAGGTACGCGAAGATCTCGATGGCTACCTGCGCTTCGTGGGCCGGCACCCGGGCGAAGAGGACAGTCCGGCGGCGCTGAGCCTGTTGCCGCCGCCTTTGGCGCGCGCCCGCGGACCGCAGGCGCTCACTCGGTTTCTCGACCAGCGTTTGGCCTCGGTCGAGTTTGCGGAGGTCGCCTACGCGGAGTTGCGCGCGGCGTGGGCGCAGTTGCCGGAAGCACCGGCGAAGCGCGAAGCGATCATGGTGGCGCAGGTGTTTGACCGGCTGGGCTATGGCTTCGAGCCGGACGCCCGCTTCGGCGCGCAGTCCGTCAGTGAGGAGCATCCGCTGATCGTCTTTCGGCAAAGCGAGGGCCCCTCCGTCCCGTCGCCGGACTATGCGAGTGCCACGCTTTTCGCCCACCTGGGCGCGATGCTGGCGCACGCCGACGGCACGGTGAACGTGGGCGAGAAGAGCTACCTGATCCGCCACGCGACGCGAGCACGCAGCCTTTCGCTCGCGGAGAGCCGGCGCCTGGAAGCCTATCTGCGCTGGCTGCTGCGCGTACCGCCGGCCATGACCGGCGTGAAGCGCCGCTTGGAGCAACTGCCCGTCGCCAGCCGGGCCGAACTCGGCCTCTTTCTGGCCAATTTGGCCAGCGCCGATGGCGACGTGTCGCCGGCCGAAGTCTCGCTGATCGGCAAGCTCTACGAGCGTTTAGGCATCGATCCGAAACGCGCCTACGGCGACATCCACGCTGCCGCAACCGAGCCCGTCCGGATGGCCTTGAGCAGTGAACCCGCCCCGGCCTATCGCATTCCTGCGGCGCCGAGGCCGGGTCCGAGGGTAGACCTCGCCAAGGTGCAAGCCATGCAAGTGGAGACCGAGCGCGTCAGTGAGCTGCTGCGCGGCATCTTTGTCGAGGAGGCCGTCGCCGTCACGCCACCGGCCGCAGGCAGTGTCTCGGGCTTGGACGCCGCGCACTCCGGCTTAGTACATCGGTTACTCGCTGCGGCAGGTTGGCCGCGCGCGGATTTCAACGCGCTCGCGTCCGAAGCCGGACTGCTGCCCGATGGCGCGCTCGACACGATCAACGAAATGGCTTTGGACCGCGCGGGTGACCTCTTGCTCGAAGGCGATGACCCCGTCACCCTCAACCCGGCCACCAGGGAGGCTTTGCAACTGTGATCCCCATCCGCCCCAAGGACCGCGATGCCGTGATTCAGTCCTTACGCGCCGGCGTCGTGCCGCGCACCGGGCAGCAACACATCCAGGTGGGCCGCCTGCGCGAGATTGAAGCGCTGCTGGCCGACATCGAGCGCTGCGCCGATGGCGGCTCCGCGGTTCGTTTCGTCATCGGCTCCTACGGCAGCGGCAAGACCTTCTTCCTGCATCTGGTGCGCAGCATCGGCCTCGAAAAGAAACTGGTTGCGGTCCACGCCGACCTCTCGCCGGACCGCCGCCTGCAAGCCTCCGGCGGCCAGGCCCGCTCCCTGTATGCCGAGCTGATGCGCAACCTCTCCACGCGCGCGAAGCCCGAGGGCGGCGCGATGAGTAGCTTAGTCGAGCGCTTCGTCTCCGAAGTATTGAAGGACGCCCGTGAGCGCGGCACGGCGCCCGAGCCCTTGATCCACGAGCGCCTGGAGCAGTTGTCCGAGATGACCGGCGGCTACGACTTTGCCCAAGTGATCGCCGCCTACTGGCGCGGACACGACACCGGGAGCGAAACCCTTAAGTCCGATGCCGTCCGCTGGCTGCGCGCCGAGTTCACCGCCAAGACCGACGCGCGCCAGGCGCTCGGCGTGCGCACCATCATCGACGACCAGAACTTCTACGACCAACTAAAGCTAATGGCTCGCTTCACGCGCCTGGCCGGCTTCGGCGGCTTGCTCGTCATGCTCGACGAAATGGTGAACCTGTATAAGCTCTCCCACGTGGCCTCACGCAACGCCAACTACGAGCAGATTCTCCGCATCGTGAACGACTGCCTACAAGGCAGCGCGCCCGGCCTGGGCATCCTCTTTGGCGGCACCCCGGAATTCCTGATGGACACCCGCCGTGGACTCTTCAGTTATCCCGCCCTCCAATCGCGCCTGGCGGAAAATACCTTCGCCAAGGACGGCATGGTGGATCACACCGGCCCGGTGTTGCGTTTGTCGAGCCTGACACCCGAGGATTTCTACTTACTCATTAGCAAGGTAAGGAATGTCTACGCCGGTGGCGACGCGACGCAGTACTTACTGCCGGAAGAGGGCTTACATCAATTCATGCGCCATTGCGAAGAGCGCATCGGCGACTCTTACTTCCGCACACCGCGCACGACGATTACCGCCTTCGTTAACTTACTCGCCGTGCTCGACCAGAATCGCGGCGCCGATTGGCGGCAAGTACTTGGCGGCGTGTCGCTCACCGCCGACGCTGACCCGTCGCAACTGACGGCGGAAGACGAGTTGGCGAGCTTCACCGTATGACCCCCGCCACGTCGAGCGCCTTCGCACGGCTCGATGAACGCGTGCAACGCTGGATCTGGGAGCAGGGCTGGAACGAGTTGCGCGACGCCCAGGAACAGGCCATTCCGCCGATTCTGGCGGGTGACCAGGACGTAATCATCGCCGCGGCCACGGCGGCCGGAAAAACGGAAGCGGCTTTTCTGCCGATCGCCTCCGCGCTATGCGCGGCCGAGACGCCAGGCTTGGCGCTGTATCTGAGTCCGCTGAAGGCGTTGATCAACGATCAATTCCTGCGCCTGGGCGACTTATTCGGCTCGCTCGACTTACCCGTTTATCCCTGGCACGGCGACGTCCATACGGGCCCCAAGCGGAACTTCGAGAAACATTCGCACGGGGCCTTGTTGATCACACCGGAGTCGCTCGAGAGTCTCTTTGTGCGTAAGGGATTTTATCTCGCGCACATGTTTCGCCATCTGCGCTACATCGTGGTCGACGAGTTACATTCTTTTATTGGCCGGGAGCGCGGCATGCAGGTGAGTTCCCTGCTCCATCGCCTGGAAGATTGCCTCGGCCGGCGCGTGCCGCGCATCGGACTCAGCGCGACGCTGGGCGACTTACAACTCGCCGCGGAATATCTGCGTCCCGGCCAGGCCCAGCGGGTGCGGATCGTCGAGAGTAAGTTAGGCCCCCTGGAGTTGCGCATTCTCGTCAAGGGCTATCGCGATGGCTGGGACGGAGACGGCGAAGAAGGAGAGTTTCTCAGCATTGACCGCGTGGCGGCCAACGTCTTTGCCGCCATGCGCGGCACGAAGAATCTGGTCTTCGCCAATAGCCGCACCATGGTGGAGCAGTTTACGGATCGCGTGGCGCGCATCTACGAGCGGCATCAACTGCCGAACGAATTCCACGCGCACCATGGCAGTCTGGCGAAGGAATTGCGCGAGGACGTGGAGTCCATCCTGAAGGACCCCGAGCGGCCCGCGACGGCCGTCTGCACGTCGACCCTCGAAATGGGCATCGACATCGGCACCGTGCGCAGCGTCGCGCAGTTGTCGCCGCCGTTCAGTGTCGCCAGTTTGCGGCAACGTCTGGGCCGCTCCGGCCGTCGCGGCGAACCCGCCATTCTGCGCGCCTTTGTCACGGAAACCGGCGCCCCGTCGGCCAGCCTGCAGGACCGTCTGCGACTGGACCTGACGCAGACCATCGCCTGCATTGAACTCCTGCTCCAGCGCTGGTGCGAGCCGCCCTTGAGCGGCGCGATGCATCTCTCCACCCTGATGCACCAACTGCTCTCCGTCATCGCGCAACGCGGCGGCATCAGCGCCAAGGAGGCCTATACGCTGCTGTGCAAGGCTGGCCCCTTCTCGCTCGACGTGCCGCGCTTCACCGAGTTGCTGCGCGACCTGGCCGCGCGCGGCTTCCTGGTGCAGAGCGAAGACGGCACCTTGCTCCATGGCCCCAGCGCCGAGCCGATGGTGAATCACTACAGCTTCTATCCCACGTTCGTCAGCCAAGAAGAGTACCGCCTGCTGCACGGCGCGCGCATGCTGGGCAAACTGAGCGTCAATCAGCCGGTGGCGGAAAAGGCGCTGATTCTCTTCGGCGGCCGGCGCTGGCGCGTTACGCGCGTGGACCCCGAGGCCCGCGTCATTGAGGTGGCGCCCGCCAAGGGCGGCCGGGCGCCAAGCTTCATGGGCGGCTCGCCGGGTAACGTCCACCCGAAAGTGCATCAGGAGATGCTCGCTTGGTACCTGCGTGACGCCTGCCCGGCTTACCTCGACGCCGAGGCGAAGTCCTTGCTGGAGGAAGGCCGTGCGCTCTTCCAGCGGCACGATTTGGCGAACGCCCGCATCATCGCCGTGCCCGAAGGCACGCTGCTGTTTCTCTGGGCCGGGGACCGCGTCAGCAACACGATCGCCGTCCAATGCCAGTCGCTCGGTCACAGCGCGGCTAGCTTCGGCGTCGGCGTGATGATCGAGGGCATAGAGCCGGATCGCCTCTACGCCGAGGCGCGCGAGTGGCTCGAAATCGGCCCGCCAGCCGGGCCGGTGCTAGCGCAGGCCGTCGCGAACAAGGCCGTCGAGAAGTACGACCAGTACCTGCCCGCCACTCTGCTCGCGGAAGGCTACGCGGCTGCTTACCTCGCGCCGGAGGAGGCGTGGACCGCCCTGGCGGAGGCCTTGGGGGGCCGGTAAGTGCGATATTCTAAAGGCCAGGGTCATGTTCAGCACCATTCGCGAACAGATAGATACAATTTTCCGCGAGGATCCCGCGGCGACCAGCTACCTCGAGATACTGCTGTGTTATCCCGGGCTGCATGCGGTCTTGACGCACAAAATAACGCACCGGCTCTATCTGGCCAAGCTGCGTGTGCCCGCCCGTTTCCTGTCGCAATTCGCGCGCTGGCTGACGGGCATCGAAATTCACCCCGGCGCCACCATTGGCCGGCGCCTGTTTATTGACCATGGCATGGGCGTGGTGATCGGCGAGACGGCCATCATCGGCGACGATTGCCTCATCTACCAGGACGTCACCTTGGGCGGCACCGGCAAAGAAAAGGGCAAACGCCACCCCACCATCGGCAACAACGTCGTGATCGGCGGAGGCGCCAAGGTGCTCGGCAACATCACCGTCGGCGACTTCTCCCGCATCGGCGCGGGCAGCGTCGTCATCCAAAGCGTGCCGGACCACTCCACCGTGGTCGGCATCCCCGGCCGCATCGTGCGTCAGCGCGGCACGGAGCCCGAAGAGAAGCTCGACCACAGCAAGATGCCGGACCCCGAGGGCCAGTTGATCGCGCAACTGACGCGCCGCATCGAGTCATTGGAAGACGAAGTGAAGCAACTGCGCGAAGAAGGGCAACGCGTCGGCCCCCGATGACCTTCTGGCTGCTCGCCGTCAGTTTCGCTTTGGCAAATGAGCCGCAAGACCTGCCTTACTACATCGCGCCATGCACCAAGCAAGCCATGCTCGATTCCGGCTGCTTTGAGGGCGATGATCAACTCGCCGTCTACGCCCTGGAAGCCTGGCAGCGCGCCGCCAACGGCAAGCTGAAGGTCCGCCGCGTCGAAGATCCCTTGTCCGCGCGCATGCAGGTGATCTGGGCCTCGAAGTTCGGCGGCCAGTACGGTGAAGCCGAGCCGGTGATGATCAGCGGCAAGCCCGGCGTGCGCCTGGCGATCCGGCCCGTGGGCCGCAACGTCGACGATCCGCTCCTGCGCGACGTGATGGTCTACCTGACGGTGCTGCACGAAGCCGGCCACGGCTTGGGTCTGCGGCATACGCGCAATTTCGCCGACATCATGTACAGCTTCCAATACGGCGGCGACCTCGCCGAGTACTTCCAGCGCTACCGCCGCAAGCTGAAGACGCGGGCCGATTTCGCGCAGCAGTCCGCCATCACCGAAGGCGATCTGCGCCAGTTAACGGCGTTGCTGCCTTAAACTTAGCGAACGGAGAAGACGGGCTTCTTGCCTTGGTCACGATCGCGGACGCGGTCATACAGGTGCCGGCCGTTGGTGGTGCCGAGCCCTTCGTTGTAGAGGCTGGTGAGTCCAAGGGCTTCGCGAAGGTCTTCGTCGAAGGCGTGCAGGGCCTTCAATTGCGCCGCCGTGCCCGCGCGGCGTTCTCCGGCGGACGTCTCAAAATAGACCTGGTAGCCACCGTGCGTCAGCACGCCAATGGCGTTGCCGATCAACACGCCGGTCTTCTCGATCTCGACGGTCGCGCCCGCATCTTTCAGTACTGCGGCGCAGCCATCGCGCAACGCCACCGCCGTCCCCGCGCCCTTGGGCGCGACGGAAAAGCCTTTCCCGCGCAGGTCTCCCAGGCGGCTGTCGAAGGTGTGGACGGCGGGTTTTTCGCGGCGAAAGAACATGTCCCCTCTATGTTAACGCTTTACTCGTCCGCGTAGCTTGCGAGCGAGCTTTTCCACTTCGTCGAGCTTCTTCAGCATGCCGATCGACAGGACATGATGCTCCTGCTGCTCCAGTTCCTGCTGCACTTCCTGCGACAGGCGCACCAATTCCTGCGCGTCCTTCAGGCTACGCTTGTGTTCCGCCTTCAAAATCTCCTCGGACTGCAGCTTGCCATCGGGCAGCCGCACCGTCGTCGGGTCGTCGATTTTGGGCTTCGGGTCCTGAAAGAGGAGGGCAAGCAGCAGGGAGCAGGCCAGCATGCTTCTACTGTAGCGCCCGCGCCCTTACCCGGCGGTCAACAAAGTATGGAGCGTCTGGCGCAAGCGCTCCAATTTGGCGATCAGCGCGCGGATCTCAGCCTCGTCGAGCTTGGCGAAGACCGCTTCGCCGGTCTGCTCGATCGGAGCATCGATCTCGGCCAGGAGTTTCAGGCCAGCGGGCGTAATCCAGCAGAAGACTTGGCGGCGATCCTGCGTGCTGCGCTGGCGGCGGACCATCTTCTTGGCCTCCAACCGGTCCAGCAAGCGCGTGATGCCAGGCGTCTGCTCGATCATCCGCTCGCCGATGTCGAGCGTGGGCAGGCCGGTTTGGCCGGCGCCGCGCAGAATGCGCAGGACGTTGTACTGTTGCACGGTGAGTCCGCGGGGCTCGACGAGGCGGCTGTAGTTGCGCTGAATGAGATCAGCGGTACGCATCAGAGCAACGGCAGCTTCCTGCGAGGGCGTGCGGAAAGGTTTGGTTTGCCGGATCTCTTGGAGGAGCAGGCTTTCAGCGGCGGCAGGCACCCTTAAAGCCTAACTTGCATTGATTGATTCGTCAATCGATTCAGGATGTGGAATTAGTGCGTTTGACATAGAATGAGGGGGCGATGACGAAGCTGTATCTGCTCGTGGCCACCGTGGCGCTGGCGCAGGATCCGTTTACCGAGACCGTGTTGCCGTCGCTGAAGCGTGATTGCCAAGGTTGCCACGGAGCAGCGCTGGCCCTTTCCGGCTTGGACCTGCGGACGCGCGAGAGCCTGCTGAAGGGCGGGAAGCGCGGCGCCGCCGTTGTGCCGGGAAAGGCCAGCGAGAGCCTACTGCTGCGGATGATTGAAGGCGTCGACGGTTTGCAGATGCCCCCGGGTGGCGAAAAGCAAAAACTGAGCCCAGCAGTGCGGCATGCCTTTCGCGAGTGGATCGACGCCGGTGCTCCCTGGAAAGCGGAGGGGCCGGCCAAGTGGACTTACGCCGAAGCCGACCTGTGGGCCTTCCAGCCCTTGCGGCGCTTCGCCAGCCCGATGACCATCGATGGCTTCATCGACGCAAAACTGCGCGAACGCGGCATGGCTCCGGCCAGTAAAGCGGATCGACGCACCTTGATTCAGCGCGTCACGGTGGACCTGACGGGTCTGCGCGCGACGCACGAAGAGGTGAAGGCCTTCGTCGCGGACCAGAGCCCACAGGCATGGGAAAAGCTGGTGGACCGTTTGCTGGCCTCACCACGCTACGGTGAGCGCTGGGGCCGCCATTGGCTCGACGTCGCCCGCTACGCCGACTCCGGCGGTTACTCCAACGACTTTGAGCGGCCCAACGCCTGGCGCTATCGCGACTACGTGATTCGCAGCTTCAACGCCGACAAACCCTATGACCGTTTCGTGCGGGAACAGATCGCGGGCGATGAGCTCTATCCGGGCGACGCGGAAGCGCTGATCGCCACCGGCTTCCTGCGCGGCGGCCCTTGGGAGCATACGGCGATGTCGGTGGAGGCCGTCACGCGCCAGATGTTTTTGGACGACGTCACCCACGCCACGGCGTCGACTTTCCTCGGCCTTACCCTGGGCTGTGCGCGCTGCCACGACCATAAGTTCGATCCCCTGCCGACGCGCGACTACTACCGCATGCAGGCGGTCTTCGCGAGCACCGAGTTCGCCCGGCCCGCCTTGCCGTTTCTCCCGTCCGAACTGGTACAGGGCCGCGAAGCGGAGAAGAAGGCGTTGGCCGCCACGCACGCCAAGGCGCTGGCCCGCATGGCGGACTATCGTAAGCTCGCGGTGCAGAATCTGCTGAAGAAGCACGGCGTCGCACGCGAAGAAGATCTGCCGAAAGGCGAGTTGGCGCAGGCCATGAATACGGGCGCCGGCTTGGAGCCGCTGCAGTTTGAAGAGTACAAGCTATTTCAGAAGCATGCGCAGATTTACAAGGAGTCCTTGGATCGCTTCGCGCCCAAGGCGTTCGCGGTGAGCAGTGGACCCCGCGACGGCGAGACGGATGGCGGCCCCGCGCTGCGCTATGCGGCCAGAGCCAAATACGTGCCGGCGGGAGTAAGAATTCTGCCCGGTGGCAACGTCCAGTCACCGGCCGAGGCAGTGACGCCGGGCGTGCTGAGTGCGCCGGAGATCGTGGGCGGCTACCGCGCGGTGGACATTCCAGAAACCGTGGAGGGCCGCCGGTCAGCCCTGGCGAATTGGATCGCGCATCCGGAGAATCCGCTCACCGCGCGCGTGATGGTGAACCGCGTCTGGCAGTATCACTTCGGCCAAGGCTTGGCCGGCGACGCCAGTAACTTCGGCAAGATGGGCAAGAAGCCCACACATCCGGAGCTACTCGACTGGCTGGCGCGGAGCTTCATCGAACGCGGTTGGAGCGTGAAGCAACTCCACCGCCAGATCCTGCTGTCGCGAGCGTATCAGCGCGGACCGGCTCCCGTGGATGCCGCCTTAGTCGCCAAGCAGGACCCGGATAACCTGCTGCTCTCTTACTTCTCGCCGCGGCGCCTGGAAGCCGAGGCGCTACGCGACAACATCCTGGCCGCGGCCGGCGAACTCAGCTTCGACGCGGGCGGCCCGGGGACGTTTCCGCAGATCAGCGAGGACGTCGCCAGCCAGCCCCGGCATCGCATGGGTTCGCTGGCGCCGCCGTATCACCCTTCGGCCCTGCGCCGGGAGCGCAATCGCCGCAGCGTTTATCTGTTTCAGCAACGCAGCCTGATCGATCCGTTCATCGACGTCTTCAATGGCCCGAGCCTGGACTTGGCCTGCGAGCGCCGCGTCGCCTCGACGGTGCCCACGCAGAGCTTCACTTTGTTCAACGGCCAGTTCGCGCACGATGCCGCATTGGCGCTGGCGGCCCGTGCCGCCAAGGAGTCGCCGGACGGCATCCGGCGGACTTTCGAACTCGCCTACGCACGGGATCCGGAGGCCAGCGAATTAACAGAAGCGCGTAACTTGTACGCGCGCTCGCTCGCGTGGCATCGTCAGCATCCGGCGCCGAAGCCCCCGCCCCGGAAGCCGCTCATCCACCGGATCACGAGCGAACTGACGGGCGAGAGCTTCTCGTTCCAGCAGGAAGAGAGCGAGTCCGCCTATGAGGCGAATCTGCATCCCTCCGAGGTGACTCCGGAAGTGAGGGCCTTGAGCGATGTCGCGCTGGCGTTACTGAATGCGAACGAGTTTTCCTATGTCTACTAAATCCCGGATGCGCTTCGCGACTCCCTCGCGGCGCGACCTGTTATTTGGCGGCGGCATGGGGCTCGGCTCGATCGCCTTGTCGTCGATGCTGGCCGCCGAGGAAGGACCGCTGACGCCCAAGGCGCAGCAGATCCCGGCCAAGGCCAAGCACTGCATCTTCCTGCTGATGGAGGGCGGGCCGAGCCACATCGACACCTTCGACCCCAAGCCAAAACTCGCGCAACTGCACATGACGCGCTTTCAGAAGGAGCGCAATAAGTTCGAAGCGAACATGAATACGGGCGAGCGCTACTACGTACGCAGCCCGTTCGAGTTTCGCCGCGCGGGGAAGCTGGGGGTCGAGATCAATTCCCTGCTGGAGGGCTTCGCGGGCTGCGTCGACGACGTCTGTTTCTACCGCGGTTTGAAGGCGGAGAGCGTGAATCATCCCACCGCGCTCTATCACCTGAACACGGGCACGCAGTTCGGCGGCGACCCCGCCGTCGGCGCGTGGGTCTCCTACGGGCTCGGCACCGAGAATCAGAATCTGCCTTCGTTCCTCGTCTTGCCCGACGTCGCCTATCCGCAAGGCGGCCAAGCCAACTGGTCAAACGGCTTTCTGCCCGCGCACTATCAGGGGACGCCGCTACGCTCGCAAGGCACGCCCATCCTCGACATGGCGCCGCCGCCGGGCGTGACGCCGGAGCGGCAGAAGATGACCCTCGAGTTCCTGTCGGGCCTGAACCGGCGTCATCAGGCGCAGCATCCGGGCCACGCTGACCTGGCGGCGCGGCTCCAGAGCTATGAGTTGGCGTTCCGCATGCAGGCCGAAATGCCCGGCATCGTCGACCTGGAGAAGGAGTCGCCGGAGACGTTGGCGCTCTATGGCATCGGCGAGGCGAACGCGGACGCGGACTCGCTCGGCCGCCGCTGCCTCTTAGCGCGGCGCCTGGTGCAGAAGGGAGTGCGCTTCGTCCAGGTAATCGCCATGGGCTGGGACTCGCACGACTACATCGACAAGGCGCATGGGTCGCGGCTGCGCGCAATTGACAAGCCGATCAGCGGCCTGCTGACGGACCTGAAGCGGACGGGCCTGCTGGATGAGACGCTTGTCGTCTGGGCCGGCGAGTTTGGCCGGAGCCCGGATAACGGAATCCGCCAAGGCAGCACGGCCTGGGGCCGGGATCACAACGCGAACGCGATGAGCGTGTGGCTGGCCGGCGGCGGCGCACCGCGCGGCGCTGTGGTCGGCGCGACGGATGAAGTAGGCGGATCAGCGGTGGAGGTGGTGCATCCGCTACGCGATTTCCACGTGACGCTGCTGCGACTGCTGGGCCTCGACGACGGCAAGCTGCGCTACTTCCACGCGGGACGCGACAAGCAACTGAGTCAGGTGGGTGGCGAGGTGATCCGGGAACTGGTGGCTTAAGCCTTGCTTCGCTACGGTTGGCATTCCGCTCGAATGAAGGAGCCATGGTGACCATAGATCCAATTCGAGTCGTAGTCGAACAGGAAGAGGATGGGAGAATCCCAGCTTCCGTCCCTGATCATCCCGGGGTCATGGCTTACGGCGCTACTAAAGCCGCAGCTATCCGGAAAGTCAAGGCAATCGCGTTGCAAGTCCTCGCCGACATGGTGGAAAGCGGCGATGAAGTTCCGCAGCCGCTGCGGGTACTATTCGCCGCGTGAGCACCTGGAGGGCGACGAAGGCACGCAGAGTGTATGCAGCCATGCAACGAATCGGCTGGACGTTCAAGAACAAGTCGGATCGCACCGTAAGCTCCAACGTGGTGGCTGGCCGAACTTCACCTTCTGTTTTCACGACGGCGAAGAAATAGGTCCGGCGGCATTATCAAAGATCGGAAAAGATACTGGTCTTCGTCCCGAGGATCTCTGACGGACACTTAATCCCACGGCCGCAATCAGCCTATGAGCGGCGTGTAGCATTTGCGGGTGTCGTTACAGTCGTACTCGTCCACGGCTTTGTTGTCCGGGCCGAGGGGGTTCTGGGTTTTGTGGCACCAGAAGAGGCGGTCGTTGCCGTGTTGGACGGTGGGGTCCCATTCGGAGTCGATGTACATGCCCTTCCAGCAGAGGTTGAGGCAACGGTCGTCGTCTTGGTCGATGCGGGCGATTCCTGCGCGTTCCATCTTGGATCTCCTTCAAACGAAAGGCCGGGCATGAGCCCGGCCCTTCTGACAAAACAAAGCCAATTCTAGACGCTGAGGCCGGCGGCCATCATCAGGGCGCGCTTTACCGCGACCTTGGCCAACTGCACCTTGTACGCATTCTGGCTGAGCGGCATGGCCCCTTCCACGGCGGCTTTGCCCGCGGCCTCCGCCGCCTCCGCCGTGATCGACTTACCGGCCAGCCACGCGGCGGCCTTGTCGGCTGACACGGGCGTAGGTCCGACGTGGCCCATCACGATTTTGGCCGAGGCCACAGAACTGCCGTTCATCTTGACGACGACAGAGGCCGTGGCGAGCGGCCAATCGAGAGCGTCCTTATGGCGCACTTCGTACGTGGCGTTCTTAGAGCCGCCGGCCGAAGGGATGAGGATCTCGGTGACGATTTCGCCGGGCTGCAAAGCGATTTCGCGCTCCGCTTCGGACTTCGGCGCCACGAAGAAGCTGGCTAAGTCCGCTTCGCGATTGCCTGACTTGCCGGCAATCTTGAGCTTCGCGCCGAGCGCGATGAGCGCCGGGGCGAAGGAAGAAGCCGAGACGAACTTGGCCGCGCCCTGCGGGAAGATCGCATGGTAGCGATTCTCGCCGGCATCGATCAGGCTTTTGCCATTCTGCATGCCGAGCAAGCCGTAGCCGTTGCGGAAGTACCAGCAGCGAGGCCGCTGGCAAAGGTCGCCGCCGAGGGTGCCCATGTTACGGATCTGCGGCGAGGTGATGCCGTGGGCCGCTTGCATGAGCGACGGATACTCGGAGCGGACGGCCGGATGCTCCATCAGGTCATCGATGGTGACGGCGGCGCCCACGCTGAGCATGCCACCGGCCTTCGCCACCTTATCGAGCCCCTTGATGGACTTGATGTTGACGACGCGCTTGGGCGACATCCGGTAATCCTTCATCAGGCTGAGCAAGTCCGTGCCGCCGGCCAAAATCGCGGCGTCGCTCCAGGTTGCTCCGAGCAGGCCGGTGGCTTCCGCCACCGTGCCGGGATTCGCGTATTCGAAGTTCTGCATTTTGCTTAAGCCAACCTTTCCATGCGATTGCCGTAGAGGGCGCTGAGCACCCGGTCCGGGGTGACGGGTACGGAGGGGACGCGAACGCCAATGGCGTTCGCCACCGCGTTCGCGATCGCGGCGACGCCGCCTACGGCGCAGGGCTCGCCGAGCCCGATCACGCCGCGCTTGTCATTCACTTCGTCGATCTCCATCTCCACTTGGATCTCGCCGATATCCTTAATGCCGGCCAGCTTGTAGAACTCCATGTCGGCGTTCAACACGCGGCCCGTAACGTTGTCCATCACGCGCTCTTCCATCAGCGCGGCGCAGATGCTCATAATGCAAGCACCGTTCACCTGGCTTTCGGCGAGCTTGGGATTGACGATGAGGCCGCAATCCTGCACGGCCACCATCTTGTTCATGCGGACCACGCCCGTCTCGATGTCAACCGTGACGTCGGCCATCTGAATGCCACCAACGCCCTGATTGATCAGGCCGCCGGGCTGCTTCGGGTTGTTCTCGCCGGTAGCTTCAATCGACTTGGGACCAAGCTTCTGGCAAGCGGCCTTCCAACTGATCGCCTTGTCGGGATTGCCCTTGACGAAGATGCGCGAATCGACAGCCTGCAACTGGTCCTTGGGGACCCCCAGTTGCGGGGCCACGAGGTCCAGCAGTTGGTCGAGCGCTTCGGCCGCGGCTTTGCGCGAGGAGGCGCTGATGCCGCCAATCGTCGTGGAGCCGCCGGACGCGCCGGAGGCCGGGTAAGAATTGTCGCCGATGCGGACCACCACCATATTCATGGGTACGCCGAGCGTTTCGGAAACCACCTGCGAGATGCAGGTGCGCGTGCCGGTGCCGAGGTCCTGCGTGCCCATCATCACTTCGACGGTGCCGTCGGCGTTGATCTTCGCGAGGCAGCGCGAGGCGTGGCCCAGGCCGCCCCAGGTGGCGATGCCGATGCCGAGCCCGCGCTTCAGGTTGCCGGAAGCGCCTTTCCCGCGGGGGTGCCAATTCTTCTGCCAATCGATCATCACCGCGGCGCGCTTCAATTGCCGGATGTAGGTTTCGGCACGCGGGGTGAACTGGACGTTCTTCGAGAAGACCTCAATCGGATCCAGGTTCAGCTTGGCGGCGATATCTTCGAGCGCCGCGCAAGTGAGGAAGCTGGCCTGCGGATGGTTCGGCGCGCGCCAGGCGCGGGCGCCGCCGCCGTTGATGGATACGGCGGTGTGGTTCAGCCGCTTGTTCGGCATATTGGTGAAGACGTACGGCAACGGAGCCATGCCGCCGCCGGTGAAGCCACCAGTGGACCAGGACGTCGACTCCCACGCGGTGAGCGTGCCGTCGGCCTTCGCGCCGAGCTTGATCTTGGCGAAGTGCGAAGGCCGCACGCCCGCGATGGTGAGCTCTTGCGCGCGGTCCAGGTACATACGGACCGGGGCGCCGCCCGCGTCCTTCGACATGTTGGCGCACTCTTTGCCCCAGTTGTCGGAGGGGAACTTCGCGCCGAAGCCGCCGCCGATGTGGTCCATGTGGACCTTGATCTGGGAGGCGGGCACGTTCAGGCTGCGGGCGAGGTCGCCGCCGATGCCGGAGACGTTTTGCGTGGACGGGTAGTAGTTGATCTGCTCGCCCTTCCACTCGATCATCTGTCCATGCGGCTCCAGGCAGCAGTGGGTAATGACGGGGATGGCGTACTCGCCTTCGGTGGTGACCGCAGCGTCCTTGAAGCCTTGATCGACGTCTCCGGTGACTTGTTCGCCGGCCGCCTTGGCGCGGTTACCGGCGCGGGTGATCTGGTCTTCCTTCACAAAGTGGGGCAGCACTTCGTAGTTCACCTTGATGGCGCGGGCGGCGTCGCGGGCTTGGGGTTCGCTGGTGGCGGCGACGTAGGCGATCTCGGCGCCGGCCCATTGCACTTCCGTGCCGGCCTTGGCGACCACGCGCACACTCTTCACGCCGGGCATCTTCTCCGCCTCGGACGTATCGATGGAACGGACGATGGCGTGCGCGTGCGGTGAGCTGAGCAACACGGCGTGCAGCAAGCCGTTGGGCATCAGGTCCGACGTGTACTTCGCTTTGCCACTGGATTTTTCAATGCCGTCCAAGCGTGACAGGCGTTGGCCAATCACCTTGCGGGATTTCATTTCGGGCCATGAGTAATTTGCCATGTTTTCCTCCTTACGCCTTCAACTTCTTCGCCGCTTCGAGCACCGCTTGGCGCACGCCGACGTAGGTGCCGCAACGGCAGAGATTGCCACCGAGCCCGTCTTTCACCTGCTCGTAGGTGGGGTTGGGATTGCGGTCCAGGAAGCCCTTGGCCGCCATCACGAAGCCCGGGGTGCAGTAGCCGCACTGCTGGGCGTCGTTGTTGTGGAAGGCCGGGACGATCGGGTGCGTCTTGCCGTTGGCCGTCAGGCTTTCGATGGTCTGAATCTTCTTGCCCACGGCGTCCACGGCCAGCATGGTGCAAGCATAGGAGACCTTGTTGTTCACGATCACCGTGCAGGCGCCGCAGGTACCGCGGTCGCAGACGCGCTTGGCGCCCGTGTGTTCCAGCTTATGGCGCAGGGTGTCCAGCAACGTCTCGCGCGGCTCGACGGTTACCTTCAGCGGCTTGCCGTTCACGGTGAGCGTGATCGCCATGGCCGCGGGGCCCATCACTTTGCCAGCGGCTTGCGCTTGCGCTTCTTCTTCCATCAGCGCGACGGCGCCCGTAACGGCACCCGCGCCTTGTACAAAGCCGCGGCGGGATACGGCGGGCCGCGGGTTCTTCAGATCTTGGTGATCGCTCACGTGGACCTTCCTTTCACTCTTCAAGGGGAGACTCTTGGATTCTATAACGGACGGGCAGGGTCCGGGAAGAGGGCTCCTAGTACTGACTTCCTAGGCGGGCGATTCGTTACCCGCGGACCGCGTGTTAGCTTATGGCCATGGCACTCACGGAGTATCTTCGATCCAGCCTCGACGGCCCCGAGCCGGACTATGTCGCTGGTGAGTTGTTGGAGAGGTCCGCGCCGAATTTCGCCCACAGCCGTTTGTAGGTCCGCTTGTCGGATGCCTTCAAGCCGTGGGACGACCAGAGGGAGATGTTCCGGGCGACGGAGATTCGAGTCCGGGTGGGACCGGATCGTTTCCGTGTTGCTGATTTCGCGGTTTTCCTTTCTGAGCCAGCGGATTTTATTCCGGAGTTCGCGCCGTACGCCGTGGTGGAGATCGTTTCGCCGGATGACCGGTTCGAGGAGTTGATGACTAAGCTGGCCGATTATGAGCAGGCGGGAGTCGAATTCATTTATGTCGCGGATCCCCCGGCGCGGAAGCTGTCGCGGTACCGGCAGGGAGATTTGTGGGCCGTGGGGGCGTTGGAGTTGGATGCGCAAGCCGTCAGAATTCCAGCCGCCCCACTCTTCCTGTAGGATTCGGGCAGGATGGTAGAGTGTCAGCATGAGCGTGCCCTGTGAGTTTCAGCGGTTGGCGGGTGAATTGGGGAAGGAAAAACCCGCCTTTCTGCTCGCCGAGATCAACGATTTGTTGACGAGTGCGTCGGCCAGCGAGATCGATTCGCTGCGCGCGCCGGCAATTGACGACGCTTACCTGGCCAATTACGTCGCCGCGATGGTCGAGCAGGCCGCTCATCGGCAGGGTCGTCGGCCACCCCAGTGGACCGCAAACGTGGCGCCGCTCACTCAGCCCGTTTTCGCGGTGCCGTGGATGAGCCTACGAGCTCACCTGCTGCTGGAATCGCCCATACCCTTCCGCCGCCGCAATATCTTCATTGATGCCACGATTGGCGATCGCGTCTAATGATCACGTCCGAGCGAATTCGCGAGTTATTGGCGGCGCTCAACGAGGAACTTCGGGTGAGGGGGGTGCGCGGCGAGGCCTAACTGGCCGGCGGCGCTGTCATGTGCCTAGTGTTTGAGGCGCGGTCCGCAACCAAGGATATCGACGCCATGCTGGTTCCAGCCGCTGCAATCCGCGAAGCCGCCAGGGCGGCCCGCGACGCTGCCCATCGACGATCGCCGAGCCCGCAAACCAAGTCTCCCGCCCCGGCACGCGGTCAAAACCGTCAAGCGGTTCCAGCGCGCCGCCCCCGCCAAGCCGCAGCATGCGCGCATCATCGGTCCCCACGTAGATCTCATCGCGCACGGCCATGCAACACGACAAATCGAAGTCGCTCGTTGCGAGCGTGGCCCATTGGCCACCGGCGAGTCGCCGCCGCAGCGAGTGTCCCTCGATGATCGCGAGCGCGCCACCGTGGCCATCCGGCGCGAGCGATGGCACGGAGAGGCGCGCCAGTTCTTGGGTCTGCTGGTGGCCCGTGATGGCGAAAATCCCGTCCCCCCAGGTCGCGACGAGGAACGTTGGTTGAATCATGGGGATTGTGTCCATCTCTGCATTTTGTAACACGACGTGACTGATCCACCCAATACGTTTTCGCGCCAAGCTCGTCTAGCCAAAGGATGAAAGCCTCTCGACGAACCATTCTGGCGTCAGCCGCCGGACCCTTCCTGGCACTTGCCCAGGCTCCGCCGGAAGAGGCAATGGCCTGGATTCGCAGCACCGCGATTCGCCTGCGTACTCCACTCGCCGGCCATGGCTTCGCGGACCTGGCGCCGCTCAAGAAGGTGGTGGGCGATGCGCGCATCGTAGCGCTCGGCGAGGCTACGCATGGCACGCGGGAGTTCTTTCAACTGAAGCACCGCCTGCTCGAGTTCCTGGTCACCCAGATGGGCTTCTCTATCTTGGCGATCGAGGCGGCGATGCCCCAGGCGTACCGGCTGAACGACTACGTGCTGACCGGCGAAGGTGATCCCGCGAAGCTGCTGAAGGGTCTCAACAACCCGCTGCTGGATACCGAAGAAGTACTCGAAATGATCCGGTGGATACGCGCCTACAACCAAGCGGGCCGAGGGCGCGTGGAATTCGTTGGCTTCGACATGCAGGATCCCACGGTCGCCATGGAAAACGTTCAGCGCTTTCTGGCGGAGGCCGATCCGGACTTCCTCCCTGCCCTGTCGCGCGCCAAAGAGATCTTGCAAGCCGCCGTCGCCCAGGATCCGGCCGCTCGAAAGAGCGTGACGGGCGAGTGGGAGAAAGTGCTTGCTCACTTGGAGTCGCTGCGGCCGCGCTCCGCCTGGGCGATCCAGAATGCGCGGGTCGTCGTCCAGGGTCTGGAGCAGTTCCTGATCGGAGCGTCACCCCTGGCACGGATGCAGGCACGCGACTCCAGCATGGCCACGAACGTCAAGTGGATTCTCGATCAGTCGCCGGGGGCCAAAGTCGTGCTCTGGGCGCACAACTTCCATGTGATGACCGCCCGTGATCCGCTGGGCGCCGAGGTGATGGGTGTGAGACTGCGAAAAATGTATGGCCGCGAGATGGTCACGTTCGGTTTCGTCTTCAACCAGGGGTCCTTCCAGGCTGCCGATCCCACTTGGCGTCTGCGGGAATTCGCATTAGGGCCGGCGCCCACGGCGAGCCTCGACGCCACCCTGGCGGCAGCCGGAATTCCGCTCTTCGCCCTGGACCTGCGCTCCGCCCCACCCAGCGGCCCCGTCCGCGAATGGCTCTCCGCCGAGCACGCCACTCGCAACGCCATGCAAGTCTTTCTCGAAAACGCCCCCGAAACCATTACCTACCCGCAGGTGATCTCGCAACGGTACGACGCGCTGTTGTTCGTCGACAAGACGACCGCGACGCGTCCAAACCAGCCCAAGGCCAGGAAATGATGTTTGGCTGGTTTCACTAAACTGCAGGCCCGAAAACCGCGCCCTGAGCCATTTGGAGCGCCGATACCGCGCCGCCACGGCCATGGGTCAAGAAGCGCTTGAGGTGCCCGACTTCCGCCCCAGCCCCGAAGCCGCGGCCTCTTCCGGCGAACTGCGCGTGCAGTTCCTGGAAGCCATACGGCGCCTACCCACCGGCCAACGGCAAGTGATGCTGTTGCTGGAAGGTCTGGCCCATGGCGAGATCGCCGAAGCGCTGGGAACCAATGAAGGCAACGAAATCTCCACTCCGGTCCGGGATTACTTCCATGGTTCCACTATGGGGTCGGCGATGCCATCAAGATCCCGCTCAATTTCGGCTACGTCGAGGTCCTCGTTGGCGACATCGCACGCCCGGATCAGTTGGATGTCACGTTCGGCGAGTCGCGCGGCGAGCGCTTCGCTGGCGAAACGGGAGCGGTCATGGGAGGTTAAGGGCTCTGGCATGCTGAACGTCACTGTGCGTAAATCTAGGACCCCGCCTCATCCACCGAAGGCAGCGTAATGCCCGCATACAACTCCGCGAGCGAAAAGGCACTTTCCGCGACTCCCAGAAGCACCGGCTGGTCCAGCCCCTGAAGAATCTCCAGCGACCAATGGTTCGGCGACTCCCTACGGAACAGGTCAACGCGGGGCTGATCCTGGGCGATCAGCACATACTCATCGAACGAGGCCAGTTGCTGAAAGAGCCTGAACTTTGTCCCGGCGTCGTAATTCTCGGTGGAGGGCGACAGAATCTCGATGATCGTGCGCGGATTAGTGAGCGAGTCGCTCAAGATCTGGGGCTCGCCGCAGACGATCACGGCATCCGGGTAGACAAACCGGGTCGGGCTGACGCGGACGCGCGGCGCAATAATTCCTCGGCACCCGTTCTTCACCCGGCCATGGAGAATACCGCCTAGATTGAAGGCCAAGATGCCATGTGCCGGGGTAGCATCTACCACGGTGAACAACTCCCCATCATGATACTCACTCTTACGCTCGGCGGCCTCGTCTATCGCGAGATATTGCTCTACCGTGATTGCCGAAACTGGATTTGCACCCATGCTCTGATTCTACCCAAGAACTTGTAACACGGACCCCCTGGTCCGCCCGTATTCATCGCCCCCAGTGGAAATTGACAAGTGCGCCGGTTCAAGAGAAAGTCAAACCATGGGCGGCGCTCCACGGAGCTCCGGTCACCACCGTGGACTTCGACTTCTTTTACCGCTCCGTGACGGAAAACGAGGCGAAACTTCGCAAAGTCGCACAACTCCTGGGCGGCCAGATTTCCCAACCCTTCCCGGCCTTCTCCACCGTTTACCACATCCTCCGCGAGGACTCCCCAAAAAGTCCTTCAACAGCCTCCGCAGCCGGGCCGTTCCGGTCGACATCAAGGGCCGTGCGGTGATGGTCGCGGCGCTGGGTGATATTATCCGGAGTAAGAAAAAAGAAGCCAATCGCCCTCAGGATGTCGCGGTGCTCCATGTCCTCCAAGCCACTCTCGAAGAACAAGAAAACCCGCCCGCCGGCCCAACGTGAGTTGGCGCTCGCAGCCATGCGTCAAGCGAGCGAACAGGACCTGAGACAGATGATCCGGCGGCAGCTAGCCCTGCCGATGAACCAACGGACCCACTTCCTGCGCCTCCGCCTGCCAAACGGCGGATCCTGCCTCTAAGGCGACAGCGGCTCGCCGGATCCGCTACGGCTTGCTGGCCAGGCTACGCCAATTCAGCAGCACCGTGAACGGCACGCCCGGCGGGTCGGGCACGCGCTCCATCACTAGGATCCTGCCGTCGGGGGCCACATCGAAGCGATGGCCGGGAACGGTCGGCGGCGGCAGGGCCACGCGGAAGAGGCCGCGCGGGGTATCCGCGACGACGGTGCGGCCCACGACGCTGATCCGGGCCGCCATGATCTCATCGGCGCCGCGGATGAAGTAGAGCTCCTTGCCATCGCGCCTCCAGACGGGTTCGACGCCATCCGCCGAGATCTGCCACTTCGCGCCGATGGGAGGATAAGGCATCACGTAGAGGCCGGCCCCCGGCCACCCCGCCTGGTAGGCCAGCCGCTGGCGCCATATACTGCGGCGTCCCCATGATCGTGCCTTCCGCCGTCAGCGCCTTCGTCAGCGTCTCATCCGTCGGCCCCGGCTTCGACGTCACCGACTTCGCCAGTCCGAAGTCCAGCACCTTCACGCCATCCCGCGTCACCATGATGTTCTGCGGCTTGACGTCGCGATGCGTCACCCCCGCCCGATGCGCCCGATCCAAAGCATCCGCGATCTGCGCCGCAAACTTCAAGGCCTGATCGAGCGGCAAAGCCCCCTTCTCGATACGCGATGCCAGCGTCTCGCCTTCAATCAGCTCCATCACCATGTAGCCTTCGCCGATGTCATGGAGCGTGCAAATGTTCGGATGGTTCAGCGACGCCACCGCCCGCTTCGCGCTCAAAACGCGCCCGCACGTCCTCACGAGCGGCAATGTGATCCGGCAACACCTTCACCGCGACCGTGCGGTCCAGCCGCGTGTCACGCGCCTTATAGACCTCCCCCATCCCACCCGCGCCAATCGCGGAGAGGACTTCGTAGGGGCCGAGTTTTTCGCCGGGGCTGAGTGGCATGGATTACGCGGCCGGCGCCATTTGCCTCATCTGTTCGTCCAACTGGCGGAGCACCGTTTGGATCGATTCCACCTCGCGTTCCTCGAAATGCGGCTCTCCGCACTCCGAGCAAACCCAAGCCGGCACCTCATCGAGCGACAGATGATAACCCTTCCGGTCGACGTGAAACGGCGCCGTCGAGCGCCGCATCATGTCTTGACAGTGTACGCACTTCATTTGGATCTCCTGGTCTTGAAATCGGCTTCCCATTGTGACGGATCGGGCTCGTAAGCGGGTCCTCACCATTGCCCAGAATAAGACAACTATGCCCACGGACGTCTTCGGGGTAATCCTCGATCAAGTCGCCGGTGGTCACGCAATTTCGCACCTCGGCCACCCCAATCACTCGATCTGGGCGCGACATCTGGCGAACAGCATGGGGCAGAAAGAGGATCTTCTTCTCCGCCGCTTCTCGCACCAGGGGCAGCAGGCTCATGGCTGCGTTGCACCTGCCTTCAACAACGCAGGCCAGTTGACGATCACCTCCAACGGCTGCGAGCCGCCCGCCGGCGTCAGCACCAGGAAGCGCTTGCCGTCCGGCGCTACGGAGTAGGGATAGGTATTTATGGTTGTCCCGGTCCGGAGCGCGAACAACCCGCGAGGCGTGGACGAGGCCATTGAATCCGCGCCGAGCTTCACGTCCACCGCCATCAACTTGCCATCCGCCGAAAGGTAGTACAACTCCCGTCCGTCGGGGCTCCACTCGGGATATGTGCCGCCGCCGGTCGAGATCTGAAACTTGGTCCTAGGCTCCGGGAAGCTCTGCAGGTAGACCTCGTCGCGGCCCGATTCGTCCGAGGTGTACGCTACCCAGCGCGGGTTCGGTTCAGGAGAAAACCGCCCGTGGTATTCGTTGGAGCGGGTGCGCAGATACGGACGCGGGCTGGCCGCGGGCTTTCCCTCCGACGTCACGGGCAACACCCATAAGTCGCGCTGCGTATCCGGGGCGAGTTCGTAGTAAAGCACCAGCCTCCCGTTGCGCGACCAGTCGGTTGGGTATTGCACGTTGGCCGACTCTGTCACGCGCTGCTCGGTTCCGGCTCCGCTCGTCTCCTTGCGGTGTAGAAGGAGTGGAGCACCCCCGCGGAACATGACTTGCCGGCCGTCGGGCGACCAGACCGGATTCAAGGCGCTTCCCGGCAGGAAAGTGAACCGGCTCCAGGTATCCCGCTCCGTCTCCACCATCCAGAGGTCACGCCCGGTGCCGGAAGTGCGGCCCACCGTGGCTCGCCGGCCGTCAGGCGACACGCGGAACGAGAGGTAGTCGCCAGGCTCACCCAAAGTGCCCCGTTCTGGATGAGTGGCCAGCGGCGAAACGTGGCCGGCGTGGTCGAGCCAAGTCAACTGTTCGCCGGTCACCTGCCCGTACACCAGCAGGCCACTCGTTGAAGCCGCCACGGCCATGCCTCTGAGCGTGCCAGAGCCCACCGGGCTGGCGACGGGCCGAGGCTCGCCCGAGAGCTTGAGACGCTCCGGGTCGAAACGTTCGGCGATCAGAGTAGAGCCGGATAGCGATAGCAGGTAGCCTGCCGCGTACAGCCCATTGCTGAAAGAGGACTTCATACGGATTCGCTCCTTGGGGTTGGCCAGTGACATCACGTAGATGCCCGCTACTTCCGGCGTGCCAGCGATCCGGAACAGAATTCGTCCGCCGGTCAGCATCTGCGGCCGGTAGTAGCTCGTCTCACCCCGGCGCGTATCGGGAGCAGCGAGCAACTTCGGCGTGCCTCCGGAAGCGGCAACGCGGAGGAGTCCCCTGGTGGACACGGAGAATACAATGAAGCCCTCCGGAGACCAGTCGCCGCCCGCAAAGGTGGGGACGTCGCAGATGGTAATCGGAGAGCCGCCGGCGACGTCCACTCGCCAAAGTCTGCCGGAAGCGCCGTATGCCAGGGAACGGCCGTCGGGTGACCAGAGGGGGAATTGGGCGAGTTCGGTTCCGGGTAGCAGTCGCGCCGCGGTGCCGTCCAAGGGACGGACCCAGAGTCCGCTCTTGCCGGTCGCCGTGGCGACCAGGGCGAGGGTCCGGCCATCGGGCGAGAGAGCAAAGCCGGTGCTGTGATCGAATTGGCCGCCTTCGGGCGGAGTGAGTTGGAACCGGTATGCTTGGTCCGACGCGGTGTCTCTCGCGGATCGCGACAGCGCCCAGGCCACGATCAGAAGGCTCAGCACGGCTGTGGTCGTCGCGATGGCCCACGGCCATCGGCTGGCCTTGGCGGTTGCCACCTTCTCCTCCGGCGGCGATCGCAGTTCAAGCACAATGTCGCGCATGGACTGCCAACGTTCCTCGGGGTCCTTCGCCAGGCAACGCCGCACCAGCCGTTCGAGCCAACTTGGCGTGAACGGCTTCACCGCCATCGGCGGCGGGTCCATCGCCAGGATCGCGCCGACGAGGCTCTGGTAGTTGGCCCCCTGGAACGCATTCCGCCCGGTCACCATCTCATACAGCACTGCCCCAAACGCCCAGATGTCCGATCGCGCATCGGCCTCTTTCCCCGCGAACTGCTCCGGCGCCATATACTGCGGCGTCCCCATGATGGTGCCCTCGGCGGTCAGCGCCTTGGTAAGCGTCTCATCCGTCGGCCCCGGCTTCGACGTCACCGACTTCGCCAGTCCGAAGTCCAGCACCTTCACGCCATCCCGAGTCAGCATGATATTCTGCGGCTTGACGTCGCGATGCGTCACCCCCGCCCGATGCGCCCGATCCAAAGCATCCGCGATCTGCGCCGCGAACTTCAAAGCCTGATCGAGCGGCAACGGGCCCTTCTCGATGCGCGACGCTAAAGTCTCGCCCTCAATCAGCTCCATCACCATATAGCCCGGTCCAATATCGAACAGCGAGCAGATATTCGGATGATTCAGCGACGCCACCGCCCGCGCCTCCCGCTCAAAGCGCGCGCGCACGTCGTCGCGCAGCGCAATGTGCTCCGGCAACACCTTCACCGCCACTGTGCGGTCCAGCCGCGTGTCGCGCGCCTTATAGACCTCTCCCATCCCACCCGCGCCAATCGCGGAGAGGATTTCGTAGGGGCCGAGTTTTTCGCCGGCGGAAAGAGGCATGAGTGGGGCTTCTGCTGAGTTTAACCGACGAGAAAGGCTTCACGCGTAACCGTGAGACAAAAAAGGTCCGTGAGTAAATAGAAGATCCGGCGTCGAGAGGGGCTTGCGGATCGCCCCCGCGTATCTAAAAATTGACGCACATCGCCCAGTTAGGGTCGGAAGAGCAGGAGTACTTGGGATGTTGTGGTGCGCCCGGAGTGATTCGAACACCCGGCCTTCTGGTTCGTAGCCAGACGCTCTATCCAGCTGAGCTACGGGCGCACAGACTTCTTTAGAATAACACATCGACTCCCGAAATTGGGGCTTGCTAGCGAATTACAATAGCGTTATGCAACGACGCCAATTCGCCGGACTCCTCGCCGCTACCGCCCTCTCCCAATCCCGCATCCTCGGGGCCAATGAACGGCTCCGCATTGGCGTCATCGGTTGTGGGGGCATGGCCACGGGACACATGCGGGCGCTGAACAAGATGAAGGCCGCGGCCAACATTGAGATCGGCGCCGTCTGCGACGTCTACGACAAGCGCCTCGACGCGGCCGCCGTCCTTACCGGCGGCGTCAAGATCAAGGAGTACCGCAAGCTGCTCGAATCGAAGGATCTCGACTACGTCCTGATCGCCACGCCCGAGCACTGGCACTACCAGATGGCCGCCGACGCGCTCGACGCCGGCAAGCACGTCTATGTCGAGAAGCCCATGTGCTTCACCGCCGAAGAGGCGCGCAAGCTGGCCGTGAAGGTCCGCGGCAGCAAACAAAAGCTGCAAGTGGGCGTGCAAGGCATGTCCGACGGCTCCTTCGCCGAAGCCAACAAGTACGTCACCGACGGCACGCTCGGCAAAGTCGTCCTCGCCCAGATCGACTACTCCCGCAACCACAACGGCGACTTCTTCAACCTCTACCAGCCCGACCCCGACTGCAAGCCCGGCGTCAACCTCGACTGGAAGGCCTGGCTCGGCCCCGCCCGCAAGCACGAGTTCGTCCCGGACCGCTTCTTCAACTGGCGCCGCTACTGGGACTATTCGCACGGCATCGCCAGCGACCTCTTCG
This sequence comes from Bryobacteraceae bacterium, assembly GCA_019752335.1. Taxonomy (GTDB): domain Bacteria; phylum Acidobacteriota; class Terriglobia; order Bryobacterales; family Bryobacteraceae; genus JALHNI01. The sequence continues at coordinate 131,156 of JAIEMJ010000031.1, read as the reverse complement.
TACACCGCGTCACCCGCATCATCAAGAGCCTTGGCCTCGGCATGCCCGTCCGCGGCGTCGGCGCCGGCGGCAAGTTCGTCTTTCCCGAATCGACGGCGGAGATCCCCGACACGCTCAACATGCTGATCGACTACGAGGGCGGCCCCACCATTCAGTTGGTCTCCTCCATGGCGAACGACACCAAGATTCAGTACCTGCTGCGCGGCCACAAAGCCACCCTCGAATTCACCGCCACCGGCTTCACCATCACCCCGCAGGCGATGTTCAAAGAAGGCGCGAAAGTAATCGAGTATCAGCGGCAGGGCAGCGAATCAATCGATTTGCACCACATGAATCTGCAGGACGCCATCCGCACCGGCGCCACGCTGAAGTGCGACGCCGAACTGGGCTACAAAGCCGTCGTGGCCGTGCAACTCGGCTCGCTCTCCTACCGGCGTCACAAGTACATGGCTTGGGACAAGGCGAAAGAGAAGATCGTTAACGCCTAGTTGAGCTCTTTGCGCTGCCGCTTGAAGACATAAGACGGGTAGGTCTGGGTCACCATGGTCTTTTCCTTCCCCCGCTCCTCGTTCAGATACGTGAACGGCGTCATGCTCACCAGTTCCCAGCCTTCGTAGGCCAGGTCATTCAGTTCCCGTTCCGTCACCTGGCGATAGCGCGCGGGCGTCACCTCCACGGGCTGCAGCACCTTCACCTCCCACACCGGATAGTCTCCGGACCGTTTGCGGCGCGGTTGGGGAGTCTGTGCGGTGAGGAAGAAGACAGTCAAGACGATCAGCAAAAGAGCCGTAAGCGGTTTCATGCTTCGCATGACGCTTACGGCTCCAGGAACGTTGAGTCGATTCTTTTACGGCTTAGCCGGGGCTGGCTCGGCGGGCATCTTCGGTGGGGCCGGTTCAGCGAAGTAAGTATCGTTGAAGACGATCTTGGTCGCGTCCTTGATCTCCTTCATCGCCTTCTGGGCGAGGTCCGGCTTGATCTTCGGCTCGATCTCGGCCTTGGCGCTGGCGAAGTCCTTGCCGAGTTGCTCCTGCACCTGAATGATGTGGTAGCCGAACTGGCTCTCCACCGGATCGCTCGTCTTGCCGATCGGCAAGGAGAAAGCCGCTTGCTCAAAGGGCGGCACCATCATGCCGCGGCCGAAGGCGCCCAGGTCGCCGCCGTTGGCGCCGCTGCCGGCGTCATCGGACTCTTTCTTGGCCAACTCGGCGAAGTCCGCGCCGCCTTCGATGGCCTTCTTCAGCTCTTGGGCCTTGGCGAGCGCCTCTTCCTTGGTCAGATCCTTCTGGCCTTCCTTCACCGGTACGGGCGAACCCTTAAAGCGCAGCAGAATGTGACGCGCCTTTACCTTCTGATACTGGTCCTTATTCTTCTCGTAATAAGCCTGCAAGTCGGCTTCGGAGGGGTTGATCTTGCCCTGGACGTCGCGGAAGAGCGAACTGGCCAGCGCCTGGTCCATTTCGATCTTGGCCATCGCCGTTTGGTCGAGGTTACGCCGGCGAGCCTCCGCCGCGAAAACCTTGATGTCGGCGATCTGTTCGGCGATCCGCTTCTTGGGGATGCTGGCCATCTGCGCCTTCACCTGATCGGGCAAGCCGGCCAGGAAGGTTTCGAAGTCCTGCTTGGTGATCTGTTCGTCGCCCACGGTAAGCACCACGGGGTTACTGGCGGAAGCCACCACCGGCTTCGCGCTCATGGCGGGCTTCGCCGCAGTTGGCTTGGCGCCAGCCGCCGGCTTGGCTACCGGGGCCTTCGGAGCCGCCACGGCGGGCTTCGCGGCCGCCACGGCAGCCTTCACCGGGGCGACGGCTTTTTTCCCTGTGCTATCTTGACCAGAAGCTACTGAGCCGCCCATCACCAAAGTGGCGGCCATCGCTGAATTGAGAATAAATCGGTTCACGCTTACAAGATAGCGCGTCCGCCCCTGGAGATGCCAATGCCCCTTACCTTGCTCGCACTCGCCAGCTACGAGAAAGGCCACGCTTTTCTGCGCGAAGCCAAGGAACAAGGCGCCCGCGTCCTCCTCCTCACCAGTGAAAGTCTGCGCGATAGCGCCAAATGGCCCACCGATTCCATCGACGAGATTTACTACATGCCCGACGTCGACAAGAAGTGGAACCGCCAGCATACCCTCAACACCATCGCCTACCTCGCCCGCACCGAGGAGATTGACCGGCTGGTGCCGCTCGACGACTTCGACCTCGAAATGGCCGCCTTCCTCCGCGAGCATCTGCGCATTCCCGGCATGGGCGAGACCACCACGCGGCACTTCCGGGATAAGCTCGCCATGCGCATGAAAGCCGATACCGCGTCGCTCAACATTCCGCGCTTTGTCCATGTACTCAACCATCGCCGCGTGCAGGAGTTTACGGAACAAGTACCCGCCCCCTGGGTGCTGAAACCGCGCTTCCTGGCCGGGGCCATTGGCATCCATAAGGTGCACACCGCCGACGAGCTTTGGGGCCATATTCACCGCTTGGGCGACGAACAGAGCTACTACCTGGTGGAGCAATTCGTCCCCGGCGACATCTGCCACGTCGACTCCATCGTCGACCATGACCAGATTCTGTTCGCCATCGCCAGCCGCTACGGCCGTCCGCCGCTCGATGTCTCGCAAGGCGGCGGCATCTTTACCACGCGCATTCTGGAGCGCGGCAGTCCGCTATCGCAGGGCTTGTTGCGTAAGAATCAGGCGGTGCTGGCCGCGCTCGGCTTGAAGCGGGGCGTCTCCCATACGGAATTCATCGTCGCCCACGCCGATGGCAAGATTTACTTTCTCGAGACCTCGGCCCGCGTCGGCGGCGCCCACATCACCGACCTGGTGGAAGCCGCCACGGGCCTCAATCTTTGGGCCGAATGGGCCAAGCTTGAATTGGCCGGCGGCCAGACCGCTTACCGGGTTCCGCCCGCCCGCACGGACTACGCGGGCCTCCTCGTCTCGCTGGCGCGCCAGGAGCGCCCTGACACCAGCCACTACCAGGATCCGGAGATCGCCTGGCGCATGGACAAGAAGCATCACGTCGGCTTCATCGTGAAATCGCCCAGCTACGAGCGCGTCACCACCCTCCTCGACGACTATGCCGCCCGCGCCAAAGAGGAATTTAACGCCTTCATGCCCGCCAAAGACTCGCCAGTGGACTAGCCCGCCGCGTGAGCGGCGGGGCAACGTCTACGAATCATGATTATGGCGCTTTACAGGGGTTTTCGCGGGAAAAACGTCACGCTGCCAGCCCGCCGTTCACGCGGCGGGCTGGCAGCGGCCTCCAGAATCCAATACAATATCTTTACCAGTTTTCGATACGCTTCAGAAAGGGGACTCACTGTATGAAGTCCATTGCCTTATTTCTCGCGCTCGTGCCTGCCGTCTTCGGCCAAAGCGCCTCTGGTACCTTCCTGGGTCAGGTGAAGGACGCCTCGGGCGCCACCGTCGCCGCCGCTAACATTACCATCGTCAACAAAGACACCGGCTTCCGCCGCGAGCTGCAAAGCAGCACTTCTGGCGAGTACGAAGCACCCTACATTCCACTGGGCAATTACACCATCACCGTGAAAGCCGCGGGCTTCCGCACCGTCGAGCGTTCGGGCCTGAATCTGCAAGTGGACCAGAAGGCGCGCGTCGACTTCTCGCTCGCCGTGGGCGACGTCACCGAGACCGTCTCCGTTTCCGAGGCCGCGCCCCTCGTTAAAAGCGATAGCTCCGAAATCGGCGACGTGATGCAGAAACGCCAGGTGCAGGAACTACCGCTCAATGGCCGCAATTACGTGCAATTAGTCCATCTGCAAGCCGGCGTCACCACCGGCCAGCAGGGCGGCAACATCGAAGGCGCCGGCGCCTTCGTGCCGCGGGGCACCGGCAGCTTCAACGCCGCCGGACAGCGCGGCCAGAATAACAACTTCCTCGTGGACGGCATCGACAACAACGAGAGCTGGATCAACTCCACCATCCTGCAGCCCTCCGTCGAAGCGACTCAGGAATTCAAAGTCTACGTGGCCAACCCGCCCGCCGAATTCGGCCGCTCCTCCGGTGGCATCGTCAACGTCCAGGTCCGCGCCGGCACCAACGACATGCACGGCAGCGTCTATAACTACCTGCGCAACTCCTCGCTCGACGCCCGCGACTTCTTCCAGCGTAAGACCGCCGCCAGCCAGCGCCGCATCCCCGCCTTCCGTCAGAATCAATTCGGCGCTACCTACGGCGGCGCCATCAAAAAGAATAGCTGGTTCATCTTCGGCGACTACCAGGGCTTACGCCAAGGCCGGGGCCTAAACGTCGTCAGCATCGTCCCCACCGCCGCGCAAAAGGCCGGCGACTTCGGCGCCACCAACATCTTCGATCCCCTGACCAACCTCGCGGACCCCGCCAGCCCCGGCCTCTTCACCCGCACCCCGTTCGCCAACAACCGCATTCCCGAAAGCCGTATCCCGCGTCCGTCGCGCCTCCTCACCAACCTCTACCCGGACCCCAACAGCGGCGCCAACCAGTACTTCTTCTCGCCCAACCGCATCCAACGCGACGACGCCTTCAATCTCCGCTCCGACAAGGTGCTCGTGGCCAACAAGAACAACCTCTTCATGCGCGTCAGCCGCGGCTTCAACTTCGCTGACCTGCCCGGCGCGCTTCCCCGCCCCGCCAACCCCGGCTTCACCATGGGGCAGTTCGCTGGCGGCGACACCGGCCAACTCGCCGACGCCGCTGACTTCCAACTCACCACCTGGGGCGCTGTCATCAGCGACACGCACGTCTTTCGCCCGAACCTGCTGCTCGATACCCGCATCGGCTTCTCCCGCTTTGACCTCTTCGCCGTCCCCAAGGACATGAACATCCCCTCGGCGCGCGAAATCGGCATCCCCGGCGTCAGCGAAGCGCTGCCGCCCTTCTCGGGTGGCTTGCCCGCCATTCGCCCCACCGGCTTCGCCTTCCTCGGCGCCAACACCCCGATCCCCTCCATCTCCGCCAACACCAACTACCAGGCCAGCGGCAACCTCACCTGGATCAAGGGCCGCCACTCCATCAAGACCGGCTGGCAGACCGTCCGCCGCCACTTGAACTTCTTCGAGTCGCAGGACCCTGCGCGCGGCTTCTTTAACTTCAACCCCGAGTTCACCAACAACTCGCGCGGCGCCGGTGGCAGTTCCATCGCCTCCCTGCTGCTCGGCTTCCCCACTGCCATCACCCGCGCGACCCTCTTCGGCACCTTCGGACTCCGCGGCTGGGAAAATGCCTGGTTTATCCAGGACGACTTCAAGGTCAACCGCCGCCTCACCCTCAACCTCGGCCTGCGCCATGAGCTCTTCCTGCCGCTCACCGAAGTCGCCGGCCGCCTCGCAAATTACAACTTCGACCCCACGAATCCCGCGCCCAGCCTGATCCCCGCCCTCGGCGGCGACAAGTATGCCGGCCGCAAGACCGATAACAATAACCTCGCCCCCCGCCTCGGCTTCGCCTACCAGCTCACCGGCCAAGGCAAGACCGTGCTCCGCGGCTCCTTCGGCACCCACTACGTCAGCGTCCACTACGCCGGCCAGGGCGCCCTCGGCCGCAACGTGCCCTTCATGCCCATTCAGAACTTCGCCCCCGGCTCGCTTACCGTGGGCCGCAACCTCACCGACGGCATTCCCGTTCCCGGCTTTGCGCCGTTGAATACGTCGGCCCAAGTGCAGGCCGCCGCCTTGGCCGGACAGGTGGGCACCATCCAAGCCGTAGACCGTGATACCAAGTTCACCAAGAGCCTGCAGTGGGGCATGAACATCCAGCACGAAATCGGCCAGGGCCTCCTCCTCGACGTCGGTTACCTGGGCAGTCGCGGCCTGAATCTCTTCTCGGCGTACAACCTGAACCAGGCGCAGCCCGGCATCGGATCGGTGCCTTCGCGCCGGCCGGTGCAGGCGCTCAGCAACATCGCCAACATCAATTACCTTGGCTACTTCGGCGCTTCCAGTTACCATGGCTTGCTCACCAAGGTGCAGAAAAACTTCAAGAACGGCAACTCGGTCACCGTCGTCTATACGTGGGGCAAATCGATTGACGATTCGATTTCCGGCTCCAGCGGCCAGACGAACCGCGTCGGCGGCTATCAGGACATCAACAACCGCCGCGCCGCGCGCGCCGAATCCACCTTCAACGTCCCGCACCGTCTGGTGCTGGCCGGTGTTTACGAACTGCCCTTCGGCGCGGGCCGCCAGTTCGTCAATTCCACCAATCGCTTCACCAACGGCGTCATCGGCGGCTGGCAGTTGAACGCCATCGTCACCGCCCAAAGCGGACTCGCCTTCACCCCCACCATGGCCGCCTCCAGCCTCAACAACGCCGGCGCCTATCAGCTTCCGAATCGCATCTGCAATGGCGCCATCGATTCGCCCCGCGTCGAACGCTGGTTCGACACCGCCTGCTTCGCCGCGCCCGCCGCCCTCACCTACGGCAACTCCGGCTTGAACATTCTGCGTGGTCCTGACTTGCAGCAGTTTGACCTCGCCGTGCTGAAGAACTTCGGCATTCCCCTGCGCGACGGCATGCGCGTGCAGTTCCGCGCCGAAGCCTTCAACCTCGGCAACCGCGCCAACTTCCGCCTGCCGAACTTCAACATCGGCGTTCCCGCCGGCGGCACCATCACCAACACCCTCACCGGCTTCGGCCGCCAGGTGCAAATGGTGCTGAAGTTCGAATTCTAGTGACCCGACGCCGATCCCTCCTCGCCGCCCTGGCCGCGCCCCCCGTGCGCGACCAGCTTCTGGGAGTGTGGAACCTCGTGAGCTACGCCCGCCGCGGCGCGAATGGGAAAGTGGACTATCCGTACTCCGAACGCCCCGTCGGCCGCATCACCTACGACTCCGCGGGGCGCATGTCCGCGCAGTTAATGCGGCCCGGGCGGCGGTCGACTCTCGCAAGCGGCGTCAGCTTTGCCACGGGGCGAGCCGCCGACGCCGAAATTCGCGAAGCAGTCGCCGGATTCATTGCCTACTACGGTACGTTCACGGTCGATGAGCGCGTCGGCGAGGTGATCCACCATGTGGAGGCTTGTCTGGTGCCAAGTTGGGTCGGCACGGACCTCCGCCGCAAGTACCGCTTCACAGGCGATCACTTAACGCTCACCGCCGTCGCGGGCGACTTTTCCGTGGAACTCGTCTGGCGGCGCGAGAAACCCTAAGGCCTCAAGCCTTAAGGCCGCGACCGCGGCGGCGCCACCAGATTCACCCCTGCCGACTTCAACGCCGGCTGCGCCGTCACATACTCAAACTTCGGCGCCGCCCGGCGCAGGTTTTGGAAGATAAAGAACCGTAGACTCTCTTCCATCCCCACCCGGCCCGACACCACGCCACGATCCGCGAAGATCCGCGCCACCCGCTCCGACGGCGACTCGTCTTCCTGCCACACCCGGATATCGGCGCCCTTCGGCGTCAGTTCCCGGGCCCGCTCTTCTTCAAAGCCCGGCACCACAAACGCCGGCGCTCCCTGCGCGGGAATCACCACCAGAAAACTGCGCTCGCTGCGGCCCCAGCGCACCCCCGTGAGATGCTGCATGGCCGCGCCGGGCTCGATCACGATCGCCGCCAGGCCAAACTCTTTCATCGCCGCCTGCACGTCCGCGATGCGCTTTTGATAGGTATCGGTATTCATTTGCATAGGGGTAACCTCAGGCGAACGGTTGGTCAATGGCCGGACTTTGCTTCGAGAAGAGCCGCGGACCATCGTCCGTCATGTAGAAGCAGTCCTCCAGTCGCACGCCGAACTCGCCGTAGATGGCGATCATCGGTTCATCGCTGAAGCACATGCCCTTCGCGAGCGGCGTCTTGCTGCCCTTCACGAGATAGGTCCACTCGTGGCCGTCGAGCCCGATGCCGTGGCCCGTACGATGCGGCAGTCCGGGAGTCTTGTAGCCCGGCCCGAAGCCGCCGGCTTCAATCACCTTGCGCGCGGCCAGGTCGACCGCCTCGCAAGGCGCGCCCGGACGCGCCGCGGCCAATGCCGCATCCTGCGCTTTACGTTCCAGCGCCCAGACCTTCCGCTGGCGGTCCGTCGGCTTCCCGAAGATCACCGTGCGCGTAATGTCGCTCTGGTAGCCCTCCACCGTGCAGCCGTCATCGATCATCACGAAGTCGCCCAGCTTGAGCTTCTGCGGCGTAATGCTGCCATGCGGAAACGCCGTGTACTGGCCATACATGACCGAGACGTAGCCCGGATAGCCCAGCGCCCGGTAAGCGGCGTGGATGTTACTCTGCAATTCGTTCTGCGGCATCCCCTCGCGCAAGGTCGCGAGGCCCGCCTTGTAAGCGGCAATCGTCACATCGCTCGCGCGCTGCATCAACGCCAGTTCCGCCGCCGACTTCTGCATCCGGCAACCCGCCGTCACCCCGTCGGCATTCGTGAATTCGAGGCCCGGCACCGCCCGCCGGATGCCGTCGAACACGAAGAACCGCGCGCGTTCATCCATCCCCAAAGTCCCCGCCGCCACGCCGCGGTCCTTCAGCAGTTGGGCCAGGCGCGGAAAGGGATCATCCGACCAAACGCGGACGTCCTGCCCCGCCCGCAGGACCTCGGAAGCGCGCTTCTCGTCCTGCGCCGCCACCAGCCAGCCCAACTCGCCTTGAGCCGGAATCACCAAACCAAAAAGCCGCTCCGACGGCGTCCACCGGACGCCCGTGAAATAGTAAAGGCTCGAACCAGCTTCCAAGAAGATGGCCCCCACCTTCTGCTCCCGCATCAACCGCCGGGCCTTGTCCAACCGCCCCTGCCGCTCAGCATCCGCAATCGGCACCACGCCCGCGGTCATGGGCTTCAACTGGCGAATCTCCGCCGGAACCGGAAACTCCTGAGCCGAAGCACTCAGCGCCCCAGCGGCAGCAGAAAGAAAATGACGTCGATCCATCGTTCCAGATTAGTACGCCTCGCCACCCCGTGTGTCATTACCACTTGCCCTCGGTCACGCAAGTCCCGTTCACTTGGTCATCTTGAGAAATCGGGCCAAGAGGTGGTGACTAAGTTCGTAGGGGTAGTGGGGGCAATGCGGTCTGCCCGTGCCGACTTGATTGCGCCTGAAGCTGAGTAATTTTCAAGTAGATGATGGTTACGAAAAGGTAAACTCTTTGCGACGGGGAAAGAGGTTAGTTGCGACGGGCTAGGAGGCCCGTCCTACAAGTGATCCACTCCGCGGTGCGGGCGGCGAGTTGCGCGTACCGCTCGATGGCCAGGGCCAGGTGCTCTTCGCGCGTGTCCTCGATCTTGTTGTGACTGATCCCCTTCAGCGACTGCACGAAGAGCATCGCCGTAGGAATGTCGGCGCGCGCGACTTCGGCGGCGTCGTGCAGGGGGCCCGACGGTAGACAGTGCAGATCACCGGCCAGGGCGATCAGGGCGGGGTGAAAGGGCACCGGCTCGATGCCCCAGATGCGGGACCATTCCACCGTGCAGCCCTCCTCCGTGGCAAAACGCTGGCTGGCGGCGCGGGCTTCGGCATACATCTGGGCCAGGACCTGAGGATCGAGGTCGCGCTGGTCCAGCGTACACTCGCAACGGCCCACAACGGCCGTGACGATGCCGGGAAAGGTCTTCACGCTCCCCATGGTGCAGACGGCGTCGGAGTGCCGGCGGGCGATCGTACGGATCTCGAGCGCAAGCTTCGCGGCGGCGGCCAGAGCGTCCTGGCGCTGGTTCATCGGCGTCGACCCCGAGTGCGCCTCTTGCCCCCGGAAGGTGATCGCGTGCCGCTCGACGCCCTTGGTCCCCAGCACCACGCCCATGGGCAGGTTTAGGCTTTCGAGCACCGGACCTTGCTCGATATGCAGTTCCAGATACGCGGCCGCATGAGCGCGTTCGGCCTCGGCTTCCGGAAAACGGTCAATCTCGACGCCACAACGACGCAGGGCATCTTCGAGACGAATGCCGTCCCGGTCAAGCCGCCCGCGATCCGCGTCAATTGTATGCGTGCCGGCGAAGGCCGACGAGCCCAGTAGACTGCGGCCAAAGCGGGCGCCCTCTTCGTCGGCCCAATCGACCAGCCGGATGGTGACCGGCGGCGTTCCCTCACGCGCAAAAGCGCGCAGGACTTCAAGCGCCGCAAGGACCCCGAGGCAGCCATCGAGCCAACCGCCGTTCGGCACCGAGTCCAGGTGGCTCCCGAGGATCAACGCCTGGGGAGAACCTCCAGCCAACGTCACCCAGCGATTGCCGGCGGCGTCGAGGTGGTCCTCCACCGGCAACCCGGCGAGCTTGTTGGTGAACCAGTCCCGGGCCTGCAGCCAGGTATCGGTCCAAGCGACGCGCTGCGCACCGTGCTCGTCGCAGGTCAGGGCGCGCAGTTCCTTGAGGTCGCGGATGACGCGTTGGGGGTCGACGGTCATCTCAGTAGCCCGCCTCGCGCCGCAGCAGGCGACCCCGGCCCCGCTCACCCACGAAGACGCCGTCCCGCACCTGAACCCGGCCGCGCACCGTCACCACCGCTGGCCGGCCCTCCAGCGCAAAGCCCTCGAAGCCGCTGTAGTCGCAGTTCGTGTGTTGCGTCTTGGCCGACACCGTGCCGCGGTAACTCGGGTCATAGACGACGAGGTCCGCGTCGCTGCCCACGGCGATGGTGCCTTTGCGCGGGAAGAGGCCGAAGAGCTTGGCCGCCCGCGTGCTGGCCACGTCGACGAAGCGATGCAGGTCGAGCGTGCCGCGCTTCACCCCGTAGGTGTAGAGCAGATTCACGCGCTCCTCAATGCCCGGAATGCCGTTGGGGATTTGCGTAAACGCGCTTTCGCCCAGTTCTTTCTGCGCGGTATCGAAGGGGCAATGGTCCGTGCCGACGGTGTCGATCAGCCCGGCGGCGAGCGCATCCCACAAGACGCGCTGATTGCGCCGGTCCCGCAGCGGCGGCGACATCACGTGCTTGCGCCCTTCCACGCCGGGACGCTCGGCGTAGGTCTTATCGAGCAGGAAGTGCGGCAGCACGCTCTCCACCCACAGCCGCGTGCCGCGCTGTTTGGCGGCGATCGCCGCCTGCAACGCGCCCGCGCAAGAGAGGTGCACGACGTAGCCCGCCGCGCCCGTATTCTCGAGGAACGTGGCAAAGCGATGCGTACCCTCCGCCTCGACTGACTCGGGGCGGCTCGGCTCATGCCACTCCGGGCCCGTCTTGCCTTCGGCGACTAAGTTCGCCTGCAAACGCCCCACCAGTTCGGCATTCTCGCAGTGCGCCGTCGTAATCACGCCGAGTTGCTTGGCCAAGCGCAACGTCTGATACATTTCGCCATCGTCGACGCCGAAGAAGTCCTTATAGGCGAGAAAAATCTTGAACGACGCGATGCCGTCCCGCACGATCTCGCGCAACTGGGCTTCGGTGTGCTTCTCAAACCGGGTGACGGACATGTGGAAGGAATAGTCGCAGGCACTGGCGCCCGCGGCTTTGCTCTTCCAGAGTTCGTAACCTTCGAGGGCATCGTCCAGCCGCGACGGGCAACACATTTCGAGGTACGTCGTCGTCCCGCCCACCAGCGCGGCGATGCTACCCGTCTCGTGCGTATCCTTGGCGAACGTCGCCATAAAGGGCAGGTAGAGATGCACGTGCGGATCGATGAAGCCGGGAAAGACGAGCCGGCCGGTGGCATCAATGATCTCGGCGCCGACAGGGACTTCGAGTTGCTGCCCGATGCGCGTAATGGTTTCGCCCTCGGCGTAGATGTCGGCGCGATAGCGGGAGTCCGCGGTGACGATGTCGGCGTTGCGAATCAGCAAGGGTTGAGTGGACGGTTTAGTGGACATGAATGCCGACCCTCCTACGGTACTCTTCCATCGCCTGCCAGTCTTCCGTCACCGCCGGTTCCGCCGCGCTCAGTTCGGCCCACGTCACCGGCGCGCGACCCGACGGCTCGGGGACCATGGCGATGCACTTCTCCACCGGACAGACGTTGTAGCAAAGCCGGCAGCCGACGCAATCCACTTCGCGGACCACGGGACGCGGACGATTCAACGCCTCCGCCTTGCCATTGCTCTCCACCGGATAAGAGTAAGGCGGCACCACCTCTCCCGCCGCGTTCACCAGATCGATGCACTGGTGCGCCGTGTCGTTGCAGGCGACGTAACACAGATTGCACTGAATGCACTTTGACTCGTCAATGCGCGCCACGGCGCGGAACGACAGGTCAAAATGCTGGAAGTCCGAAATGCGCGGCAGACTCTTGCCGCTCACGTCGGCGATCGTCGCGAAGCCCTTCTCGTCCATCCAATGGTTCAGGCCGTCGCAGAGGTCTTCGATGATCCGGAAGCCGTGGTGCATCACCGCCGTGCAGACCTGCAAACTGCTCGCGCCGAGCAACAGGAACTCCGCCGCGTCGCGCCACGTGGCGATGCCGCCCATGCCGGAGATCGGCAGGCCGATGCCGTCCGCGCCCAACGCCGACAGCATGTTCAGCGCGATCGGCTTCACCGCCGGGCCCGCGTAACCACCGTGCCCGCCCTTGCCGCCGATGCTGGGCGAGATCTCGAACGTGTCGAGGTCCACCGCCGTAATCGAATTCACCGTATTGATCAACGACAGCGCATTCGCCCCCGCCGCCACGGCCGCGCGCGCCGGACTCACAATATTCGTGATGTTCGGCGTCAGCTTCACGATCACCGGAATCGTCGCCACCTCCATCACCCAACGCGTGATCTGCTCACAATACTCCGGCACCTGGCCCACCGCCGCGCCCATGCCGCGCTCGCTCATGCCGTGCGGACAGCCATAGTTGAGCTCAATGCCGTCGGCGCCGGTGTCTTCAATCTGCCGGACGATGTCGTGCCAGGCCTGCGCCTGGCTCGCCACCATCGCCGAGACGATCACCGCGCGATCCGGCCACGCCCGCTTCACCTCGGCGATCTCGCGCAGGTTTACCGCTAGCGGCCGGTCCGAAATCAGCTCGACGTTGTTGATCCCCACCATGCGCTGCCCGCCATAGTTGAACGCGCCGTAGCGGTTCGAGACGTTCAGCACCGGCGGACCGATCGTCTTCCAAACCGCGCCGCCCCAGCCCGCCTCAAACGCGCGGTGAATTTGCGCGCCGGAGTTCGCCGGCGGAGCCGACGCCAGCCAGAAGGGATTCGGCGACTGAATGCCGGCAAAGTTAATCCTCAGATCAGCCACGAAAACTCCGATCAATGGCCTGCGCGGCCAGCTTGCCGTCCTGCACGGCCATCACCGTGGAAGCGGCGTTCTTCACGCGAATGCAGTCGCCCCCGGCGTAGACGCCCGGCACGCTGGTTTCGAACTCGTCGTTCACCCGGACGAACCCACGCTCCAACGCGACGCCGAAGCCCGGCAGCTTCTGCTGGCCGATCGCCTTCACGATCTGGTCCGCCGGCAGGATGAAGTCGCCACAAGCGAGGCCGGTCACCACGCCCCCCTCCACCACGACGCGGGACGGCTGCGCGTGGAAGCGGAACTCGACGCCCTCCCGCCGGATGAAGTCGACCTCGTGCGGATAGGCGCGGACGCCCTCTTCAGAACCGCGGTACGCCAGCGTCACGCGCGAGGCGCCCAGCCGCTTCGCGACCGTGGCACAGTCGATCGCCGTATTCCCAGCCCCGATCACTACTACGCTCCGGCCGATCTTCATCGCCGCAGGGTCCAGCTTGCTCTGTTCGATGTAGTCGAGTCCGTCCAGAATGTGCTCCTCGCCGGGAATCCCCAGCGCCGGCGTGCGCCCCAGCCCGATCCCCAGGAACACCGCGTCAAAGCGCGCGCGAAGCTCATCCAACGCTTGAACTTCCACGCCGGTCTCGATGCGGACGCCCAGCCGCTCGATCATCTGCACTTCTTCAAGCGACGCTTCCATTGGCTCGCGCAACGAAATGATTCCATAGGTAGATAGCCCGCCCGCTAGTGAACGCTTCTCGAATACCGTTATCTGATGCCCGCGCCGCGCCAGTTCGCCCGCGCAGGAGAGCGACGCCGGACCCGACCCGACCACCGCCACCTGACGGCCCGTCGCAGGCGCGCAGCGCAACAGCGCCTTGCCCTTCGCCTCGTCCATCGCGTGCCGCGTCAAACGCACCATTTACAACCAGTACGACTCGCTCGTCCTGCCCCTCACCGCCTGGCTTCAAGCGCAAGGTGTGCAATTTGTGCCGAACTGCCTGGTGACGGATCTGGTCCACGAAACCGTCGACGGCGAATTCCTCATCACCGGCATCGAATGCCGACGCGAAGGCCAACCGGCATCTTTTGCCGTCCCGCCCACCGCCCTCGTCTTCTTCCAGAACGCCTCCATGACCGATGCTTCAAGCCTCGGCTCCCTCACCACCGCCCCCGCCAAGCGCACCAAAGCCGACAGCGGCGGCTGGACCCTGTGGGAGAAACTGGCCGCCGGCCGTGAGGACTTCGGCTCGCCCGCCGCCTTCAACCGGTCCATCTCCCAGGCTTGCTGGGAGTCCTTTACCGTTACCCTCCACCAGCCCGGCTTCTTCGCCGAAATGCTCGAATTCAGCGGCAATCTGGACGGCACCGGGGGCTTGGTCACTTTCCCGGATTCGAACTGGATGCTGTCGATCGTCCTGGCCCATCAGCCGCACTTCCGCCACCAGCCGCCAGGCGTCCAGGTCTTCTGGGGCTACTCCCTCTTCCCGGACCGCGTCGGCAACTTCGTCCCGAAGCCCATGGACGAGTGTACCGGGGCCGAGATCCTCACCGAACTCTGCGGCCATCTGCGCTTTGATCGCGACATGGTCAGCACCGCGAACTGCATCCCCTGCCGCATGCCCTACATCACCAGCATGTTCATGCCGAGAATGCAGGCGGACCGCCCCTTGCCCGTCCCCCGCGGTTCCCGGAACTTCGCCTTCGTCAGCCAGTTCGTCGAAATTCCGGACGACGTCGTCTTCACCGTGGAATACTCCGTCCGCGCCGCCCAGATGGCCGTCTACGCGCTACTCGGCGTCGAACGGCCGGTTCCCGCCGTCACCCCGCATTCGCATTCCCTCAAAGTCCAGTTCGAAGCCCTCGTCAAGGCGTTCGCCTAAACCGTTCCAGACTCGGATCTCAGCGTGGCGGGTATATCATCAGGAAGGTCCGCCCCCACATGAACGCTCTCCGAGTCTGGCCCTATCGCTTTCACTTCGTCGCCCGCGGACCCGCGCTGTTTCCCCTGTATCAATCCGGCAACATCCTCCGCGGCGCCTTCGGAACGATCTTTCGCCGCATTGCCTGCGAACCCCGCTGTCCCGGCGCCGCCCACTGCGCCATCGCCGCCGACTGCCCCTACGCTCAGGTCTTTGAACCCACCTGGCCCGCCGGCCCCAGCGGCCTCGCCGACCCCCCGCGCGCCTTCGTCTTTCGTCCGGCCGGCCTCGAAGGGCGCGCCCTGGAAGCCGGCGAACCCTTCTTCTTTGACCTGCACCTCTTCTCCCCGCGCCCCGACCTGCTCGCCTTCTTCGTCCTCACCTTCCGCCAACTGGGCGTCGAAGGCGTCGGACCTGGACGCGTGCCCGTCGAGCTAATCCGCGTTCACCCGCTCGACGAGCAGCATCAAGAGCAGACCGCGGTCTTTGCGAATGGCACCCTCGCCGGCGCCGCCAGCCCAGGCCTCACGCTCGCCCTCGCCGGCACCTCCCAGCAACCAGGCATTCTAAGAATCGCCTTCACCACGCCCACCGAGTTCAAAGACGCCGGCTCGGTCGCCCTGCGGCCCGCCTTCGGCCCGCTCTTCCGCCGCCTCGCCAACCGCATCGGCAACCTCTGCGCGCTCTACCAGGGCGGGCGCCCGGATCACGACCTCGCAGCGCTCGCCCACTCCGCCGACCACCTCCGCATCGCCGGCGGCACCGTCACCTGGGCCGAAGCCGAGCGCCGCAGCTCCAGGACGGGGCAGAAGCACTCCTTGGGCGGCTTCACGGGCTGGGTCGACTACGAAGGCGACTACGGCCCCTTCCTCCCCTGGCTCAAAGCCGGCCAATGGACCGGAGTCGGCCGCCAGACCGTCTGGGGCAAAGGCGCCCTGAAGGTGAGCCCTACCCGCCACCCAGCCGCGCACGATCAGTAACCCCAGAAGCCGCCCCAACGCCCGAACCAGCCCTACGTTGGCCTGTATGGGGCTGGTAGTCACTCTGTATTGGCACGAAGGGCGCTACCTTGGCACACCGCAAGACCGCAGCCCCCCGCCGCCTCCGCCAACCGATTCTTTTCGGCAAGCACATCGAATGGTCTTTGAAGACCGTCCTGCTTTCGAGCGCATTCAGTTGCCGAAGCGATACCCCACCCCACGAATGGTCGCCAGGGCTCCGGCCTGTGACCCCAGCTTCTGCCGCAGCGAACTGACGACGGCGTCGACCACATTGCTGCCGCCATCGAAGGATTGCCCCCAGACTTCCCGGAGCAGATCTTCGCGGGAGACGGGTTTACCATCGTACTGGCGAAGCAGACACATCACGCCGAATTCCAGGCTCGTGAGATCGATCCGCTCACCGTCGACAACGACCTGCCTCGCGCCGCGGTCAAACAGATCTCCGGCCGGGGCGTCGAGTTCACGCGCCAGGAGCGAACTGATCCAGCCATCCAGCGACCCCGGTCCGAAATCGAGCATAGCCAGATGATGAAGAACTCCGTCGAAGCGTGCCGTGGCGGAGGGAATCGCCGTAAATCCCAGATACTGAGCCGCCGCGGAATAAGGCGCGAGATCGGAAACCGCGAGGTAGCAACGGCGCAGGGAGGCCCGCATCTCGAGATAGGTGCGCTTGACGTCCAGCCAGCACTCCGCTTGCACCGCGGAAGGGGCTTCTCCGATTCCGTGGCTCAGCCACCGTCGAATCAGGATGGCATTCTGGCCACGCGCCAGCGGCTGATCGCGGAGGTGTTCGCACCAACCGTTTACGAGGGCGTCAGCATCCCTCAGCGCAGCGCTCACTCGCGCGGCGTCGATATACGCATAGAAACCCGCAACCCCGGACTCGTTGCGGGCCACCCGAAAGGCTTCCGGAAAGTGATTCCACCACCAATGGAGGACCCGGCCCGCCCCAGGTGACTCGTTCTCCCGAATCATCTCACCGGCGCATGGTTTCACAACGTGGTGAAGAGAGAATTGGAGGAGCACAACTAGGCGATGTGAATGTTCGTTGTTAGCGCTGAGTGGGAGTCATCTTTCAGCAACAAATCTATTTCTTCTTCCAGTCCGCCCTTCGACGCCTTGTCGAGGGCACCGAGGCACACACAGTAGAACACCATTCCGAGGAAAAAGGGAAAGCCGCTAGATGAGTTTTCGCCCTCCAGGAACGAATACCCGCCATGGACAGAATTACACATCGTGGGATAGAAACCATCGTACAGGGACTTCAATCCAACACTTTGCGCCATCTCTGCCATCGAACTTTTGTGCCACCTGGACTTGTGAGCGTAAAGCTCCTCAACACGTTTGGCGTTGGCATCCACGGAAGCGCTCAGAGGCGGCGGCAGTGGGAATCCTCTTGTTGCCAACCAATCAGATAGTTTCTTATCGGTGACGTATGAGAAATTCATGTATCTCTCCAACTGGTCTGGATGCTTACGCAGGTATCGAGCGTTAACCGCCATTTCAAATATCGAGCGAGTGACGCTCCAGGCTTCCCGTTCGTACCCATTGTCCGAGAGAAGCAAGATCGCATTAACCGACTCTTGTGCACCCACGCACAGGTTTACCAGCACCTTGTGCAAATCCGGCGAGTCTTCGCCAACCAGCTTCATTAGTTCGCCCAACAGACGGCCAGCTTCCAGTATGCGCTTCTCTCTTTTTGAATCAAGCATCGCGCTCAGATGCTACCACACGGCACACGAGCCACTTTGGCGGGTCTGCGCTGAGGTCGAGACGGCAACGCTGTGGACCAATGTGGACCAACTTCGTCCTCTGTCGGTTCGGCTGGACCTTGATTTTGTCGATCAAATTGCCAACCTCTATCTGGGCCGTGTGCGGTCGCCAAGAAGCGGTAGGGTCGGATGGCCCAACCCCACGAATAATCGAAGGGCTCCGGCCTCGGATCCGAGTTTCTGCGGTTGGCAACGGTTGTATCATCGTTTGAACTTGCGATGACGTACCTGATCCTCACCCTCACGCTGGCCGCCGAACTTCAGCAGTCCACACTCTTCCGCTCCGGCGGCGACGGCTATGCCCTCTACCGCATCCCCGGCATCGTCACCACCAAACGCGGATCGTTGCTCGCCTACGCCGAAGCGCGCAAGAGCGCCAGCGGCGATTGGGGGCCCACCGACATCGTCCTCCGCCGCAGCACCGACGGCGGCAAAAGCTGGTCCCCCTTTCGGGCGATCGCGAGCGTGGCGGGCGAGAAAACCAAGAACCCGGTGGCGATCGCCCAGCAGCTTACCGAGCCGACGCCCGATGTCACCTACAACAATCCAATCGCCATTGCCGACGGGAAGACGGGCCAGGTTCACTTCCTGTTTTGCCTTGAGTATATGCGCGCGTTCTACATGCGCAGCGACGACGATGGCCAGACTTTTTCGCCGCCCGTCGAGATTACGCCCGCCTTCGAGAAGTTCCGCCCCGAATACCCCTGGAAAGTGCTGGCCATCGGGCCGGGCCACGGCATTCAACTGCGCAACGGACGACTGCTGGCGCCAGTCTGGCTCTCCACCGGCACCGGCGGCCACGCTCACCGGCCCAGCGTGAATTCCACCCTCTACTCCGACGACGGCGGCAAGACCTGGCAACGCGGCGAGATCGCCGTGCCCGATACCCCCGACCATGTCTTCCCCAACGAGACCACGGCCGCGCAGCTCTCGAATGGCCACGTCATGCTCAACGTGCGCACCGAAACCAAGACCCACCGGCGCACCATCGTGACGTCAAAAGACGGAGCACACCGGTGGTCAAAGCCCAGGTTCGATCCCCAGTTGCTGGAACCGATCTGCTTTGCCAGCCTCCTCAGCCTGGGCGGAAAACGCCTGGTCTTCTCCAATCCCGACACCCTCGACAAAACCGGCGGCGCCGCACAGCCAGGCAAGAATCGCGACCGGAAGAACCTCACCGTCCAACTGAGCGAAGACGACGGCCAGAGTTGGACGGCCAAGCGGGTGATTGAACCCGGCTGGTCCGGCTACTCGGATCTGACGGTGGCGCCCAACGGAACCATCTACTGCTTCTACGAATCCGGAGCCCAGGAAGGAAACGCCTTCCGCGCCGCCTCCCTCACGCTCGCGTCTTTCGATCTCGCCTGGCTCAAGGGCGCCAAGTCCCGATAGGCGCGCGCGTCACAACGATTTTCCCGAACCCTTTCCACCACTTAGACCGAATCGCTCGTTTTCGCCTGCTATCCTCAAAATACAAGGAGAAGAGCACCCTGGGTTTGCCGCGCAGTCGAGTTGATTTCAGGAAAATGTCATGAAATCAACAACTTCTCGCTTCGTTTCGTACTACCTATGCCACCCTTCCTCGCGCCCGGCAGCCTCTCCGACGGCGAACTCGCTTTGCGCCTCACCGCCACCGTGCCCGGCAATGACACCGCCTGCACGGTACCAACTTACCGCTTCGACCTGCGGCTCGGCGAGCAAACCGTGGGCGGCCTTCGTTTCCGGGCTGGCTCCAACGACGACATCGTCCTCTACGCGGGCAACCTGGGCTACAACGTCGACCCCGAGTTTCGCGGGCACCGCTTTGCCGAACGGGCCTGCCGCTTGCTGCTCCCCTTCGCCGTGCGGCATGGCTTTCAACACTTGTGGATCACCTGCGACCCCGAGAATACCGCCTCCCGCCTTACCTGCGAGCGTCTGGGCGCGGAACTTGTCGAAATCATCACCTTACCCGAGTGGCTTGACATGTATCAGGACGGGGAGCGCGCGAAGTGCCGCTATAGGCTCGATCTCTTCACGGCCACCACGCGCAGCCGCCGGTAATCGGCATACCAGTTGCCGTCCCGGTGCAATTGGGGCCGCGTGAGCTCTTCCACGCGGTTCAGGAACTCCTCGTGCTGCCCGGCCGGGACGCCCGCCAGAAAGGCGCCGCAGAACATCTGGATCCAGTCGCGCAGCCCGGTGACGGGGTCGCTGAGCTTGGTGAAGCGCGGAAACATCTGCGCGAAGGTAACCTCAAAGCCGGCGCCATCCAGCACCTGTGCGTAGGCGGCCACTGACGGATAGTAAAACGGCGACACGAGCGTCAGCCCGCGCTCGCGTCCCGCCTGTAGCAGCGCCTCGACGATCAGGACACAGTTGCGCTCGCCGCCGAACTCCGCCACGAAGCGGCCGCCGTCGCGCAGAGCCCGCGCCACGGAACGGGCCACCGCCGCCGCGTCCGGAATCCAGTGCAGGGTGGCGTTCGAAAAGACCAGGTCAAACGGTTCAGCAAAGTGGAAGTCCCGCGCGTCGCCAACCTGCAGCTCAAATCGCGGATAGGCCGCACGGGCCTTCTCCACCATCGGCGCCGAAGCGTCCAGTCCCACCACCGTGGCGCCCGTCGCCGCGAGTTCGTCGAGCAAGAGCCCGGTGCCGCAGCCGAGGTCCAGCACGCGCTCACCCGCTTGCGGACTCGCCAACTCCACGAGGCCGGATCCATACTGCGAAACGAAACGATGGCGGTCATCGTAGAGGGCCGCGTCCCAGGAATTGCTCATCGCACCAGTGTATGACGTGTTACCGTCAAGCCCATGACCGCTGATTTGCTCGCGCACCTGAAGGCCAGCCGCACCTATGACCTGGAGCAGCCGCGTTTTGCCGGCATGCCCATCCACGAATCGCATCGCCCGGGCTATTTCTACGCCCTGCACCGGCGCCACCGCGACAGCTTTCCGGTGAATCAGCCGCGCTCCGGCGCGTCCGGCGTGCTCACCATGATGGAGCATTCGGGCACCCACATCGACGCGCTCTGCCATCAGGCTTGCGGCTTGGAACTCTTCGGCGGCAAGCATCCGGACCACGTGGAGACGGCCGCGGGCTTCACGGAACTGGGTGTCGAGACCGTCCCGCCGCTCGTCACGCGCGGCGTGCTCATTGACGTCGCAGGCCATCAGGGCGTCGCCCGTTTGCCGGAGCTCTACTCCATCACGGCCGATGAGCTCGAGGCCGCCTTGGTGCATCGCCCGGCCCAAGGTGACGTGCTCTTAGTGCGCACCGGCTATGCCTCCGTCTGGCACGACGAAGCGCTCTATCTGCGCGCGGCGGGCTTACACAAGTCAGCGTCGATCTGGGCGGCCGACCATGGCGTGGTTGCCGTCGGCGCGGACAACATGGCTTGGGATGTACCGGGAGAGCGCGATCCGGAGACCGGTTCCACGCTCTTCGGCCACCTGTACTTGCTGCCGCAAAAGGGCATCTACATCATCGAGAATCTCGACCTCGAGAACCTCGCGCAGGACCGGCAAACGGAGTTCGCTTTTGTCTGCCTGCCGCTCAAGTTCAAAGGCGCCACCGGGTCCCCCGTCCGGCCCATCGCCATCGTCAGTCAAGATTAGGGGCAAAAAGTACTGTAGCCGCCTACGACGATAGAGTTCCTGGGACGTTGTGCTAGCCACGGTCCCGCCGGTTCGCGTACTTTCGGTCCATAACTATCCCCCTTCGCCCCCCTCTGCGCCCCTCCGCGACGGGCCACTCGGACAGCATTCCATTGCTAACTTACACCGCCTAAATAACTTTCTTCCTATGGCCACCTGACTTGCTCGAAACTCACATAGTGGGGAGTTTCTCTACTAAAGTGGAATTCATAGTAGGTATGGTGGTACTACTTTTTAGCAATAAATACGGGTACTAACCGTACCGATTTTGTAACTATCCAGCTCTTGACATTGACTTCGGTACTGAATCGATTTACGCTTTTCACCAATGGCTTTGAACTTGACTTACAGACAGTTTTTAGGTTCTGAAGTGATTCGTTCAGCCCAAGTTTGGCAGAAATCCAACGAGTAACTTCGCGCACTGGGCAGCCGCGCTCCGCTAGCCCAGAGTTCAAAACACCGGAGCCACGAAAGCGGGAGGAAGTGATTTATGAAACTACTTCAGATATTGACTCTGGGATTAATTCTGGAAGGCGCGGCAACGGCCGTAACCTCGGCGAACATGGGGCCGGCGGTGGACGTCGGGATTGGCGTGTTTGACATCACGGTGAATGGTGTCGTTCGGCGCCTGTACTGCCTACAGTTCAACCCTCCCGTTTCGGGTGTGCCCTACACGGCCAATGTCTACACCCTGACGGATCTGCAGAATAGTCTCGTCGGCACCGCCTTTCAGGGCGACCCGCAGGGCCTTCTGAAGTACCGGCAGATCGCCGTTCTGGACCTGATCGCCATCACGGACCCCACGAAGGCCAATGCAGCCGTCCGGGCCGCCCGTCACATCTTTGACCCCGGTTTCCCTCTCAATTCCGCCCTTTCCACTGCTCTGTATAACTTGGTCACCGATCCTGGCTTCAACTTCGGGCTCTACGACCTCTCCGGCTTCCGCGTCTACGCCAACGCCGGGCCGAACGCCTCGCAGGAACTCACCGGCTTTCAGACCGGCTTCGTCCAGATCTGCAAAGTAGCCGGCGTGGGTGTTGCCCTGAATACGCCGTTTACCTTCACGGTCCCGTTCGCCCCACTAGTTCCGGGCTTCCCCTACCCGGCGATCTCGGTAGCCGCAGGCGCGGCACCCAATGGCAACTGCGGCGTCTCCATCGAAGTACCCGTCGGCCTCAATCAACCCGTGCAGGAAACCATTCCCAATGGAACGACACTCAGTTCCGTGGTGAGCGCCCCCCCCTCGGCGCTGGCTAACACAAACTTGACGACTGGCCTGATGCGCGTACAAGTGGCGCTCGATGCAAGTGTGCGACTGACCTTTACCAATTCCATCCCTCCGAACAACACCGACGCCTTCCTCAAATTCTGCAAAGTTGCCGGCCCGGGCGTAACGGTAGGGGCGATTTCCAACTTCACCGTATCCGGAACCGCAATCAGCGTGAACGTCGCCGCCGGGGCTGGCCCGGCCGGCAATTGTAGCGACTTCTTCACCGTCCCGGCAGGCTTGCGAATCGTTACGGAGGCACCCGCCGTGGGAATCGCCTTGACCTCGGTTACTTCGGTGCCCGCTAATGCCATCACCGCGTCTAACCTCGGCGGAGGAACGGCCACGGTCAACTTCGTGGCGGGTAATCAGATCACCCTAAATTTCGTCAACGCCCTGAACAACCTGCTCCAGGGCTTCGTCCAGGTCTGTAAGGCTGCCGAGGGCGTCGAAGTGGGCGTTGCTTACAACTTCACGGTAGCTGGCCAACCGCTGGTCCTCAACGCCGGCACGGTCGCGCAGCCCAACTGTTCCGCCCCCCTCCAGGTGACCCCTGGCAACGTCAGCGTTACCGAAACGATCACCCCAACCATTTTGCTTACTGCCGTGGACGCTCTCCCCGCTGGTTCGCTGGTTAGCTCCAGTCTCGCTACAGGACAGGTGACGGTCACCGTAGCCAGCGGTGGCATCACGTTCGTTACCTTCACCAACAGGCCTCGGAGCATCACGCCCCCGCTAAATCCACAAACCGACGGCCCCTATCACCTCCGCTACTTCGCGAACCTCAATGTCGGCGACTCCTTCATCAACATCACCAACACCGGGTTGAACGGCGCGGGCACGGCCGCCGGAACTGACGCCAACACGACGGGTGCGGTTTGCGCCAACGTCTACACCTTTGAGCCAGGCGAGAACATGGTCTCCTGCTGTTCCTGTCCGGTCACCCCAAATGGGCTGGTCGCGCTCTCGGTACGGAATGACCTGCTCGGCAATACCTTTACTCCGCAGGTCCCCAACTCCGTCGTCGTCAAGCTCGTGGCCAGTACCCCGGTGGCCGGAAGCTGCCTGGGCTCGGCGGCCGGGATCAACCGCGGTCTCGTCACCTCGGGCATCCTGGCCTGGGGCACGACACTGCACGCCAAACCGGATGGCAGTTACGGCTCAACCGAGACCCGCTTCTCCACCGGCACGCTCAGCCAAACTCCGGGCAACCTCCCCGGCGACATTAGTGAACTTACTCGCCTCGCGCAACTCTGCAATTTCATCAACGCGAACGGCTCCGGCTTCGGTATCTGCCGGACCTGCAGACTCGGCGGACTCGGTTCGGGCCGCTTGTAGACCCGCCTCCACATCCAGCGGGCGAGCCCCCGTCCCGTCCGCTGGATGATATGATCGCCCCGATGATCCTGCTCTTCACGCTGCTCGCCCTGGCCGACTCTCCTAAGGAATGGACGGCAGCAGAAGACCACCAGAATATGCTCTCGCAACTGGGCATCAAGGCCCTACGGCCCGGTCCCAACGGGCGCGCAAAGGCCGGCGAGCCCAACGCCGCCAACTACGACCCCGCCAAAGCCAACCCCTTCCCCGATCTCCCCGACCCCCTCACCCTCAAGAACGGCAAGAAGGTCACCAACGCCAGGACCTGGTGGACTCGCCGTCGCCCCGAGATCGTCGAGGACTTCGAGCGCGAAGTCTTCGGCCGCGTTCCCAAAAACACTCCGCGCGTCACCTGGACCGTCACCGAGAAGGTCAACCGCGAATTGGCCGGCATTCCCATCATCGGCAAGCGGCTTACCGGGCACGTCGACAACTCGGCCTTCCCTGCCCTCTCCGTCGACATCCAGATGGCCGTCGTTACGCCGGCCAATGCCAAGGGCCCCGTGCCGGTGCTGATGATGTTCGGCTTCGGCGGGCTCCCCGGTGACCCGCCGCCTACGTTTCCTGGCATGGGCGGCAAAGGGCCAGTTCCGCCGCCCGTGCAGTTTGCTGACCCGCCTTCCACCGAACAACTCATCGCGGCCGGCTGGGGCTACGCCTCGATCGTACCTCGCTCCATTCAAGCCGACAACGGCGCCGGACTCACCAAAGGCATCATCGGACTCGTCAACCGTGGGCAGCCCCGCCGGCCCGACGACTGGGGCGCCCTGCGCGCCTGGGCCTGGGGCGCGGCGCGCGGCCTGGATTATTTGGAAACGGATCCCGCCGTCGACGCCAAGCGCGTCGGCATCGAGGGCGTATCACGCTACGGGAAAGCCGCGTTGGTGACCCTGGCCTTCGAGCCGCGCTTCGCCTTAGCCCTCGTCGGCTCCTCCGGCGAAGGCGGCGCCAAGCTGCATCGGCGCAACTTTGGCGAAGCCGTGGAGAACCTCACCGGCGCGGGCGAATACCATTGGATGGCCGGCAACTTCCTGAAGTACGGCGCGGCGGAGTCCACCTTCGGCGCCAAGACCGCGGCCGACCTTCCCGTCGACGCGCATCAGTTGATCGCCCTCTGCGCACCGCGGCCTACCTTCATCAGCTACGGCATTCCAGAGAAAGGCGACGCCCTGTGGCTCGATCAAGAAGGCAGCTTTATGGCGACGGTTGCCGCGGGGCCGGTGTTCCGGCTGCTAGGGGCGCGCGATCTCGGCAAGGAGAAGATGCCGCCGGTCAACACCGGGCTATTGGAGGGCGAACTCGCCTGGCGCCAACACGACGGCGGCCACGAGGACCGGTCCAACATGAAGTACTTTATTGCCTGGGCGAGCCGTCTGCTCCAGCGGCAATAGCCTTGTCTGACCACCGCGCAAGCGGTAGGGCCTACCTACGCCCCGCCGTTTAGAAGCTCAGAAAAAGTGTGTCTGGCTCGCACAACCGGGAGAGCCCATCGCGTGAGCGATGGGGCCACACTACGCAGAATATGGCTGATTTATTGGCGTTTTCGCGGATAAGCGTCGAAACTTGCCCCGCCGCTGACGCGGCGGGCTCCTCGGAGCCAATTGGTGAACTGTTGGCGAATTGGCGAGAGATTTGCGCGAAAAAAGGGCTTCCCGCGTTAGCCGGAAGCCCATCCAAGTTTGAGGGAGCGTCCACTCTCCACTCAGGTCCGAAATTCTATCTGAAATAAAAATGAAAAGGAAGGTCTACCGGAAGATTCTTTTTCACCCGCCGGACGCTACAATCGAAAGAGCCGATAAGAGAACAATGTTGAAGTTTTGTGTTTTGGCCAGTTCGAGCTCCGGCAATTGCGCCCTCGTCGCGACGCCACACACACGCTTGCTCATCGACGCCGGTTTGAGTGCCAAGGAAACTTACGCGCGCCTGGAAGCGATCGGCGAAAACCCTTGCGACATCGACGCCATTCTCATCACCCACGAGCACGCTGACCACGTGAGCGGACTGCCCGCCCTGGCCCGCAAATTGGCTAAAGACAAGAAGCAGGCCGTGCCGGTGTTCCTCACCAAACTCACCGCCCCGATGATCGATTGGAATTGCGCTGCCGGGCCTCCCGAAGTCACCGAGTTCCAGGCCGGCACGCGTTTTCGCATCGGCGACATTGAGGTGACCAGCTTTACGATTCCGCACGACGCCGTCGATCCCGTGGGCTTTACGTTTGTCGGGGAAGGCGCGAAGGTGGGCATCGCGACCGACCTCGGCTACATTCCGGACTCGATCAAAGTCCATCTGGAAGACGTCGATCTGCTGCTGCTTGAATCGAACCACGACCTCGATATGCTCAAGGTGGGCCCGTACCCCTGGAGCGTGAAGCAGCGCGTGATGTCGCGCAAGGGGCATCTTTCGAACGACGTGGCGTCGCAGTTTCTGCTGGACCATCTCTCCGCCCGCGCCCAGACCGTGATGCTGGGCCACTTGAGCGAGCACAATAATCATCCCGAGATCGCGCGCCTGATCGCCGCCCAGGCCTTGCAGCAGCGCGCCCTGCTTACGGAACTTACCGTTTGCGAACCCGGCGAGCCGTCCCCTCTCTATAACCTATGATTTCCCGTTACACGCGCCCGGAGATGGGCCGCATTTGGAGTGAACAGAACAAGTACGAGCAATGGCTAGCCGTGGAATTGGCCGCGTCCGAAACGCTCGCCGGACTGGGGCAAGTGCCCGCCGACGCCGTCGCGCAACTGAAGGCGCACGCCGGCTTCAGCGTCGAGCGCATCGAAGCAATTGAACGCGAAACCCGGCATGACGTGATCGCGTTCACGACGGCCGTCGCCGAGCAGATGGCCGCCGCGGGCGCCGCGGGAGCCTCGCGCTGGTTCCACTTCGGCATGACCTCGAACGATGTCGTCGACACGGCGCAAGCCTGCCAGATGCAGCAGGCCGCCGCGCTGATCCTGGCCGGGATTGATCCGCTGTTAGCAGCCCTGGAAAAGCGCGCGCGCGAGTTTCAGCACGCCGTCCAGATCGGCCGCACGCACGGCATTCACGCCGAGCCCATCACCTTCGGCCTGAAGCTGGCGCTCTGGTACGACGAACTCCGCCGCAACCGCGCCCGCTTCGCGCAAGCCGCCGACGAAGCACGCGTGGGCAAGATCTCCGGCGCCGTCGGCACGCTCGCCCACCTGCCGATGGAAGCCGAGGAGCGCATCTGCGCCAAGCTCGGACTGCGCGCCGCGCCGGTCTCCTCGCAAGTCCTCTCGCGCGACCTCCACGCGGCCTACATCGCCGCCTTGGCGCTGGTGTGCGCGACGCTGGAAAAGATCGCGCTCGAGGTGCGGCACTTGCAGCGCACCGAGGTCCGCGAGGTGATGGAGCCGTTCGCCACGGGCCAGAAGGGCTCCTCGGCCATGCCGCACAAGAAGAATCCCATCGTCTGCGAGCAGATCTGCGGGCTGGCGCGCGTGGTGCGCTCGAATCTACAAGCCGCTTTTGAGAACATTCCGCTGTGGCACGAGCGCGATATCTCGCATTCGTCGGTGGAGCGCGTGATCCTGCCCGATAGTTGCATCCTCACCGACTACCTGCTGGCGAAGACGACTTGGCTGGTGGAGGGAATGCGGGTCTTCCCGGCGCGCATGAAGCAGAATCTCGAATCCACCAAGGGCCTCGTCTTCTCGGGACAAGTACTGCTGGACCTGGTAGCCGCGGGGATGCTGCGGGAGTTGGCTTACAAGCTGGTACAGACGCATGCGCTGGCCTGCTGGGAGTCCGACGGCGACTTCCGCGCGACCCTGGAGGCCTTGCCCGAGATCCAGGCGCTGATGTCTCCATCGCAGCTCGCGCACGCCTTCTCCTACGAGCGGCAGTTGGGCAACGTCGACGCGATTTTCACCCGCGTTTTCGGGGCTTAGCGCGTCTCCGGCTCTTCGGTCTTCTCCACCAGCTTATCCAGCGCAATCATATAGAGGGCGGGCTGGCCATCGCGGTCGCCTTGAAAGAGCACGCGTTGGCTGTTCGGCGTGAACACCGGCGGAGCCAAGGGCGTCTGGGCGCGATGCTCGCAGAGGGGGAATTCGCGCCGTGTGATACGCAGCAGCAACAGGACCAGCGGTGAGGCCACACTGCCACTGACGCCTACAAAGACGCTGCCGTCGGCGTTGCGCGCAAAATGAGCAAATTGCGAGGTACGGCAGAAGAGCCGGTCAGAATTCGGATCGGGTTCGGTTTCGCGCAAGGTGGCTTGCGGACGCTCGTCGAGCGAGCGCGTCAAATAAATCGCCGTACGGCCATCGGGCTGCCATTCCACCTGGTTGATGCGGCCCTCGGTTTTCAGTTGACGGCTCTGCCCTTCAAAGGTGACCAGGTGCAGGCTGCCTTCGCGCAGATACAAGAGCGACGCCCGCTTGGGGCGCGGCTTGATGCCCGATAAACGTTGCTCGCTCTCTACCAGACTCTTCGGCGAGCCCTTGGCCAACAGCGGTACCTGCATCAGGCGCCAACGGGCACCGGCGCGTTCCGTGACGAAGGCAGACAGGCCGTCGTCGGTGATGGCGAGCCCCGGCTCCAGCGGATTCGGCGCGGCGTAGACGTCGCGGCCATCGGAGCGCTTCAGCGTTTGCCCGTCGACGTAGAGGAAAGTGCGTTCGTCGGGCAGAAAAGCAACGCTGCGGGGCTCCAGGGCGGCGGCGTCAGTGAGCTGCTTGGGGTCGCCAGACTTGAGGTCGACGCGATGCACCTGCATCTTGCCGGACCGGTTAGAACAGTAGAGCACCGAATTGTTGCGGGCGACACAATGGCCCGATTCCGACGGCAGGATGCTCGTATGCGCTGGATCGGTAAGCCGGAAGACTTCGTGCTCCGTGGTGGGGTCGGCATAGCGCCGGCGTTCGCCGGCCGGGACGGCCTTCGGGGCGGTGCGTTGTCCAAGTAACGGAAGGGCCGCAGCGGCGAGGACGGTGCGTCGAGTCAGGCAACTCACTACTCCAATGCTAACAGCGTTTATGGCCCGGGCGGCTTGCGCGCGGCCATCACGTCGAGCTTGAGTTGGTCTACCACTTTGCGCACCAAATCCAGGCCGGCGTTGCGGAACTTCGTTCCGGCGCTCTGCTGCAAGGTGGACCAAAGCACGTCTCCGTCCTTATCCACCAGCCTGATCGCGGCAAAGGCCTCGTGCTTGCGCTCCGTCTGCCGGGCACTCTCGTCCTCGCCGACGCTCACGCCCAGACTGCGCCGGTTCCCGTTGCGGGTCGACGTACCGGTGGCGGTGCCGATTTGCGCCCGCCCATCGACGCCGTCGCGGAAGTCAAACGTCTCCTGGTAGACGCGATCCTCGGCGCCGCCGCGCAGAAAGGCGTCGGCGCGTTCAGGGTTCTCGGTGATGACAAAGAGGCCGAGGCTCGAGACGGCACTCAGCAAGAGGTCGCGAATCTGCTCGGAGCCTTCGCCCACGGTGAGCTTGTCGACGTAGACGCGCTTCACTTTAGCTAGGGCTCCTGGTTCTTGCAAGAGCGTGAGACTGAGAAGAAGAGTCGTCATTTCGAACCCCAGGCGGCCTTGCGCGCCTCGTTGTCCTGGAAGGTGACCCGCAAGCCGGTGCGCGCCTCGAGCGACGCCAGGACGGGCCGCAGGTCACGCTTCTCCACCTTGAGCACCAGCGCCTGCTGGTGGCCCTCGGCGTCGGCGTAGCCGATGGTAAGGAAGTGGTCACGTTTCTTGCTGAGTAGGAAGACGGGCGAAACCAGGACCGCCGCCAGATATCGGCGATCGGCCTTCTGGCCGTACTCCAGCAGATTGATGCTGGGATACGGAACGTCCAGCTTCCTCTGCTTGTTGGTGAAGACGAGATGCGACGCGTCCGTCACTTCCAGGCGTCCGCCGGTGCCGGTGGGCAGGTCCGCCAGCGTGCCGCCGATGTACTCCACCCGTCCGCCTGGGTTGGGAGCAGCGCCGGATAGCGGCATTAAGGCGAATAAAAGAAGAAGGTGTTTCATGCGTTCTCGGAAGTAAGTCTGTTTTGCGCGGCAAAGTTCTCAATTATTTTTTCGAGAGCCCAGCGGCCCGGCGATTGGCACGATGATTGCAACCGCACTTCCCTGCCCGGCATCCATTGAAGTGCTCATGCTTTTCTCGCGAGACCCCAAACAACAGGCCGAGACGATTCCCCTGCCCGGCGATCAGCCAGCCGGCGTCATCATCAGTTCTGACACTCACCGCGCCCAGCGCGTGCCGCCCGGGCAGTCGCGGACGCTCAAGTGGCCAGTGCTCGACGCGAGCGGGCCGCCCCGGATCGACGCCGCCAACTGGAAGCTCGAAATCGACGGCCTGGTGCAGCGGCAGGTGGCCTTCACCTGGGAGGAATTCCTGGCCTTGCCCCGCGTGAAGGTCTTCGCCGACTTCCACTGTGTGACGCGCTGGAGCCGCCTGGGCAACATCTGGGAGGGCGTGAGCACGCGCGCGTTGGTGGAACTGGCAGGCGGCGTGAAGCCGGAGGCCAAGTTCGTGGTGGCGCACGGCTATGACCAGGGCTGGACGACGAATCTGCCACTCGAAGAGTTTCTGGCTGAGGACGCGCTGGTCGCCTTCCGGCACGACGGCGAGGATCTGTCGCTGGAGCATGGCGGCCCGGCGCGCTTGATGGTGCCGAAGCTGTACGCGTGGAAGTCAGCCAAGTGGCTCGGCGCGCTCGAATTTGTCGAGCACGACAAGGCGGGCTTCTGGGAGCGCAACGGCTACCACATGAACGGCGACCCCTGGCGCGAGGAGCGCTTCGGCTGGTGACGCGTCTGCGCCGCAACCTGATGCTGTTGGGCGGCACGGGCCTGGCGGGACTCGGCGCCGCGGGCGCGGCCATCTACCGCATGGCGCCCGGTTTCGTGAACCAGATCATCGCTGACCGGGAGCGCAAGATCGCCCCGGCCCAGCTTCGCCCGACGCCGCGCCTGTGGCCGGACCACGGACTGCACGCGGCTTGGCTGGGCCACAGCACCGTGCTGCTGAAGCTCGACGGCTTTACCGTGATCACGGACCCGCTGCTCTATTCGCATGCCGGCGTCGATCTGCGCTTCACGCAGGTGGGGATGAAACGGCTGGTGGATGCGGCGCTCACTCCGGAAGAGCTGCCGCCGATTGACCTGATCCTGCTTTCGCACGCGCACTTCGACCATTTGGACACGCGCACGCTGCGGGCGCTGGAGTCGCCGAAGACGGAAGTCATCATGGCAAGGTCAACGTCGGACTTGATTCGCGCGGACCGGTACCGGCGCGTCACCGAACTCGGTTGGGGTGAGAGCGTCCGCGTGGGGCCGCTCGAGATCCGCGCCCACGAAGTGCGGCATTGGGGCGCCCGGCTGCGCACGGACACCTACCGCGGCTACAACGGCTACGTGCTCGACAGCGGCGCCCGGCGCGTGCTCTTCGCGGGTGACACCGCGGAGACGGACGCTTTCCGGGCTCTCAAGACTTCGCGCGGAATCGACTTGGCCATCGTGCCCATCGGCGCCTACAACCCCTGGATCCACGCGCATTGCACGCCGGAACAGGCTTTGCGGATGGGCCTCGACGCGGGGGCGGCGCGCTTCCTGCCGGTCCACCACCAAACGTTCCGTTTGAGCCGCGAGGCACATACGGAGCCCATCGAGCGTTTTCAAGCGGCGGCGGCGCGCTTGCGGGTACCGGTGGTGCTCGATAGCATCGGCCAACAGGTCGTCCTTTAATCGGCTGCCGAGGCCGGTCCACTACAGGCTGAAGCCCTTAGGTGTAGGATGGGCCCCCTGGCCCGTCATTGGACCGGCCGGAGGCCGGTCCTACAGAACAAAAAAGCCCACCCCGTAGGGTGGGCTTTTTGCTGGGACTGACTGGAAACTACTTCTTCTTCGGGGCCGGGACGGGGACGCGCGGGCGCACCGGAACGGCGGGCTTGGCGGCGGGAACGGCCACCGGCCAACCGGTGACTGAGCCAGCGTCTACGGCGACGGTGAGGTTGAAGGGGTCCTTCGTGAAGGCCTTCGGAATGCCGCCTTCGAACTCGATCTCGGTACCAGGGTCAGCCTTGCCAGGGAGGCCGGGGGCGAAGACCAGGGTCATCTCGCCGTCCTTGTCGTTTTCGAGTGCCAGGACAACCTTGGTCGGCCGGAGCGCTGGCGTGTGGCTGATTACTTTGCCCTTGAGCTTGGGTAGGCCGGTGCCCAGCACGCTTTCCTTAAAGTAGGCATCGCCATTGGCGCCTACGAGTTCCTTCTTCACCTGGATCCAGAGGGCCAGTTGCGGATTCGTCTCCTTCAGCTTTTCAAGTTCGCGGTTCAGCTCTTCCGCCACTGATTCAATCTTCAGGTCGGCCGGCGGAATCGCCGAGTCCTTCGTCTTCGCGATGAATTCGTCGATCTTGGTTTCGTTATCCCGGAGGATCACGTAGTTCTTCTTGAAGAAGCTCATCGCCTGATTGCGGGAAGCCTCGGGCAGCGCGCCGGGTCCAGTAAAGCTCGCGGCGCGTGCGTAGTGGAAAAGAGCTACCGCTTGGCGAGCGTCGTTCTTCTGGCGCAGGACGGCAGTGGCCGCGTTGAGCGAGACGTCGGCCAGGTTGGGCATGATCTTCAGGATATTGAGGTAGGCCTCTTCCGCGCCCGTATAGTCATTGCGGCTCATCTTGATGAAGCCGAGGGCCTTCATGGCGTTGAGTTGGACGTCTTTCTTATAGGCGTCCCACTGGGGGTCGGTCACGTTGGCCGGCTTAGTAAAGGTCGGCAACATTTCCAGCGCGCCTTGGGCAGCCTTCTCGCTGTTGGCCAAGGCCTCAGGGCTCTTGTCGCCCATGCTCACCGTCAACGCGACCGCCGACGCATAGCCAGCGATGCTCTTGGGATCTTCCTTGATCAATTCATAGGCGGCGTCGCGCATGCCAGCGGCATTGCCGGCGGCCTGCTGCGTGGCGATCATGGCTTGCAGCCGCTCACTCTTGAAGTCCGAGGTGGGGTACTTGTCCTTCCACTGCTGGATCAGGTCGACGCGCTTCTTGGCGTCCGGCTCCTTCTGAACCAACTGGATCAAGTCGAACTCGGCTTGGTCCTTCACCTTCTTCTCTTGCCCATATGCAACGGGGAGCAAAAGCACACCCGCGACCATCACGGCCTGACTCCAACGCTTGAACACTTCTTCTGCCTCCTAAGGACGCTGAAAGGGAATTAACAGATGCAGCCCAAGACTACGCGATCCAGGCACGCAACGGAATCCTCAGCATATCCGAAACTTCTAATCACCCGCAACCTCATTAGCTTAACCGATAGCCACTTTCTTCCACCCCGGCGGTTTTCACCACGATAGATGCCGCCCATTCGAAAGATGTTCCCGTTTTCTTTAGAGCCGCCATGTTAGACTTCGATGAATTCCATGCGCTGGTTTGATCTGACGGTGATCGTGATCTATTTGGTGGGCATAACGCTCTTTGGCGCGCGTTTTCGCCATAACCAGCAGACACTCAAAGACTATTTCCTGGGCGGCAAGACGACCCCCTGGTGGGCGATCGCCTTCTCCATCGTCTCGGCGGAGACCAGCACGCTGACGGTGATTGGCACCCCGGCCCTGGCCTTCGACGGCAATCTGGGCTTCCTTCAAGTGGTGTTCGGCTACCTGCTGGCGCGCCTGATTATCGTCACCCTCTTTCTGCCGCACTACTTCCGCGGCGAAATGTTCACCGCCTACGAACTGATGGAGCGCCGTTTTGGCACCAGCATCCGCAAGCTCACTGCCGGCTGCTTCCTGCTGCTGCGGGCGATGGCCGAAGGCGTCCGCGTCTTTGCCATCTCGATCGTGATCTCCATCATCCTGGGCACCGACAACATTGTTTCCATCTTTCTCATCGTCTGCCTGACGCTCTTCTACACCTTCGAGGGCGGCATGACCGCCGTCATCTGGACCGATGTGATCCAGATGTTCCTTTACGTCGCCGGCGCGATTCTGAGCTTCTTCGTCATTCTGGGACAGATTCCGGGCGGCTGGAATCACGTCGCCGAAGTGGCCGGGAATGCGGGCAAGTTTCAGATCTTCGACTTCAGCCTGCCGACCGAACCGGGCTTCTTCGCGAAACCCTATACGTTCCTGGCAGGCATCATCGGCGGCTGTTTCCTGACGACGGCGTCGCATGGCACGGAGCAACTGATGGTGCAGCGCCTGCTCTCGGCGAAGAACGAGCGCGAAGGGCGCTTGGCGCTGCTCTCGAGTTGGGGCGTGATCCTCTTCCAGTTCACGCTGTTTCTGATCATCGGCGTGTGTCTTTACGTCTACTACCAGGACAACGGCCTGGCGCGGCCGGCCAAGGGAGATCGCATTTATCCCGAGTTCCTCTGGAACCAGCTGCCCCCGGGGATCGCCGGACTCACCATTGCCGCTATTCTGGCCGCCGCGATGTCCAACCTTTCGGCCGCGCTCAACTCGCTGGCGTCGACGACGGTGATGGACTTCTGGAAGCCGCTTTCGCGGCGCTCGCGCTCGGACGCCGAGTACCTGAAGATCGCCCGCCTGATTACGCTCGTGTGGGGTGGCATTCTGTTCGCCATTGCGCTGGTGGCGCAGCAGATTAACTCGGTGCTGGAGGCGGGGCTGGGCATCGCGAGCATCATCTACGGCGCGCTGTTGGGCGTCTTTCTGCTGGGCTTGCTGTTTAAGGGTCCGGGCGAGAAGGCGGCGATGGCCGGCATGCTGGCCGGCCTGATAACCACCCTCTATGTGCGCTTCGGCACGGACATCAAATGGACGTGGTACGTGTTGATCGGCTCGGCGGTGACGGTGGGGGTGGGGCTGATCGTAGGAATGTTTGACCGGCAAAAGGAGTCCGCGTGACGAAGGGCAGCCAACTAGAACTACGCCGCGACCTGGGCTTATGGGGCGCGGTGGCAATCGTGATCGGGACGGTGATCGGCAGCGGCATCTTCCTGGTGCCGAAGCGCGCCATTTTGAAGGTGGGCGACCCGTGGGAGCTTTTCTTTGTCTGGGTGTTTGGCGGATTGCTTTCCTTGGCCGGCGCGCTCACCTATGCGGAGTTGGCCGCGGCAATGCCGGAGTCCGGCGGCGAGTACGTTTACTTGCGTGCGGCTTATGGGCGGCTCTACGCCTTTATCTACGGCTGGACGCAGATGTGGGTGGCGAAGAGCGGCTCGGTCGCGACGCTGGCGACAGCCTTCTACCTGGCCATGGTGAACTTCGCGCCGGGCTTAAACGGCGTGATCGCGCGGATCGACGCGCCGATTGGGCCGAACTGGCAGCCGCTCGAAATCACGTTCGGGCAAGTGGTGGCCATCGCCCTAATCCTGGGTCTGGGCGGCGTGAATTATTTCGGGGTCCGCTTCGGCGGTGGCGTGCAACTCGTAGTGACGATCGCCAAGGTGGGTCTGTTCGTCGCCATTGTCTTCGTGGGCTTCAGCTACTCCGGCAGTTTCAGCCACATGAGTGAGCAGGTGCCAGCGAACCCGGGCGGAATTGCGGGCTTCTTCGCCGCGCTGGTGGGCATCCTGTGGGCGTACGACGGCTGGAATAACGTCGCCATGGTTTCGGCCGAAATCGAGCAGCCGCAGAAGAATCTGCCCAAGGCGCTGATCCTGGGCACGCTGGCCGTGATGGCGATCTACCTCGCGGCCAATGCCGCCTATTTCTACGTGCTGACGCCGCAGGAAGTATCGCAGGCGGATCTGGTCCCCGGCGAACTGATGCGCAAGGTCTTCGGTCCACCCGGGGCGACGGCGGTGAGTATTGTGGCGATGGTGTCGATTTTCGCGGCCCTGAATGGGTCGATTCTCTCCGGGTCGCGCGTGCCGTTCGCCATGGCGCGCGATGGACTCTTCTTCAAGAGCTTCGGCGAAGTGCATCCGGAGTACCGGTCGCCGGGCGTGAGCATCTTCGGGTTGTCGGCGTGGAGTTGCGTTTTGGTGCTTTCCGGCCGTTATGACGAACTTTACACTTGTGTAATTTTTGCGAGTTGGATTCTTTACGGAATGGCGGCGGCCTCGGTTATCGTATTGCGCAAAACCCAACCGGAGCTCGCCCGGCCCTACCGGACCTTGGGCTACCCGTGGGTGCCGATGGTCTTCGTACTGGTCTCAGCGCTCTTAATTTTCTATACGTTACGGGATTCGCCGCGCGAATCCATGTTAGGCTTGGTACTGATCGCGATTGGATTACCTTTCTATTTCCACTGGAATCGCCAAAATTCTCCAAGGGTGAAATTGTAACGAATTTCAGGATCTGTTCTGATTTCGGAACGAACCTCTTGAAATGGCTCTCGTCCTGCGCCATAATAGTGACGACTAAGCGCCTCAAAGATAACCCCTTCGGTTCTGAAAGTAGAACCAAGGCTGGCTAGCCAGGGGAAACGTAGGCGAACTGGGTCTAGTGGAGGTTGTGATGGACGTTACCAAAATCCTGGAAGAATTACGCAAAGAACGCGAACAAATTGAAGAAGCGATCCTGACGCTGGAGCGTCTTGTGGAAAACCGCGGCCGCCGCCGTGGACGTCCGCCATCGTGGTTGTCGGAAGCACGCCGCCGCGGCAAGGTACCGGCCTCGCCCGGGCTAGCCAACGGCAAGGCGATGGAAGCTCACTAAATCCTCTGATTTCCCAAGAAAAAGCCGCCCCTGTTTCGGGGGCGGCTTTTTCACGTTGGCCTCGGCCTTGTGCTACATTCCGTTTTGATGACCAAACTCACCTACGCAGCCTTAGCGCTCGCCGCCACCCTCAGCGCGAAGGACAGCGACTTCAATGGGCGCTGGAATATCGACGTCAAGAACGAAGCCCGCTCCCGGGCGTGGTGGCTGGAGGTGGAGGGCGCCGGCGGCAAGGCGCCCAAGGGTAAATTCGTCGGCGCCCCCGGCGGCGATATGGATACGATTCCCGCGCTCACCGTCGACGGGGGCGAACTGCGATTCGAATTCTCACGAGCTTACAAAGTCGGCGCGAAGGAGCTTTGGAGCCAGACGCGCCGCGGCGTCTACTTGGCGAAGCTGCAGAACGGCAAGCTGCAGGGGACCTTCTCGCTCGACGGCCACGTCGTTTATCAATTCACCGGCACCCGCGCGCCCGTCATCCGCGACCGCGACGACGCCTCCTGGAAGCTCGGCAAACCGATCGAGCTGTTCAACGGCCGGGACCTGAGCGCCTGGACGCCAATGGTCGCCGGGCAGCCGCTGGGCTGGGCGGTGGAGAACGGCATCGCGAAGAATGTCGCCGGCGCGAATAATCTCGTCTCCAAGGAGAACTTCTGGAACTTCGAGTTGCACGCCGAGTACAAGCTGGGGCCCAAGACCAATGGCGGCATCGGCCTGCGTGGCCGTTATGAAGTGCAGATTCTGGAAGACTTCGGCCAAAAGCAGGACACCCACTCGCACGGCGCGCTCTATAGCCGCTATGCGCCGCTGGTGAACGCGAGTAAGCCGGTGGGCGAATGGCAGACGCTCGACGTTCGCCTGGTGGGCCGTTGGGTCACCGTCACGTTGAATGGCCAAAAGACCGTCGATCGCCGCGAGATTGAAGGCCTCACCGCTATCGCGGGCAACGGGGACGAAGCGAATGCCGGGCCGTTCATCGTGCAGGGCGACCACGGCGCCGTAGAGTTCCGCAAGTTCACGGTGACTCCGCTGGTCCGGTAGGATCTCATATAATCCGAGGATGTCTCCTCGTCTCTGCTGGATCGCGCTGGCCACCGCTACGCTCCTGCTCCCCGCTGACCGTTGGGTGGCCTCCTGGGCGCCGAGCCCGTCGCCACAACTCGCCGACGCCGCGCAGATGCGCACGGCCAAACTGGTCTTCGAGAACCAGACCCTGCGACAGACCGTGCATGTCAGCCTGGGGGGCGAGCAGGTGCGCGTGCGTCTGTCGAATGCCTTTGGCAAGGAAAAGGTCCGCATCGGCGCGGCGCGGATCGGACGGAACGGACCAGGCCAGGTGCTGACGTTCAGCGGCCGTCCCGAGGTGACGATTCCGGCCGATGCGATCATCCTCAGTGACCCGGTGAGGTTGAGCATACCCAGCGGCGCCGACCTCACCATCAGCCTGTATCTGCCCGGCCCCGCGCTGGGCGCCGGCATCCACTATGCGGCGCAGCAGACCAATCAAGTGGGAGCGGGCGATCAGTCCGCGGCGGCAGCCGTCACCGGCGCCAACCCTCTGAGCGCGTGGGTCTATCTCGCCGGCGTCGATGTCCTGGCGCCCGCCACGGCCTTCAACGTCGTCACCTTCGGCGACTCCATCACCGATGGCGCGCGTTCCACCGTCGACACTAACCGCCGTTGGCCCGACGTCCTGGCCAGCCGGCTGCGTAGCAAGAAGATCGGCGTGGTGAACGCGGGGATCGGCGGGAATCGCCTGCTGCACGACGCCTCGCCGAGCAATATCCGCTTCGGCACAAACGCGCTCGCCCGCTTCGAACGTGACGTGCTGGCGCAACCGGGCGTGCGCTACGTGATTCTGCTGGAAGGCATCAACGACCTAGGCCATGCCGGGACCTCCGCGCCCGCGTCCGAGACGGTGACCGCCGAGGACCTGATCGCGGCCATGAAGCAGCTCATCGAGCGCGCCCACCAGCGTGGCGTGAAGCTGATCGGCGCGACAATTCTGCCGTTCGAGGGCACGGTCTTCGCGGGATATTACTCGGCGGAGAAAGAAGCGAAGCGGCAAGCGGTAAACACGTGGATCCGCACCGGCAACGCCTTCGACGGCGTGATTGATTTCGACAAAGTCACCCGCGACCCCTCCAACCCCACGCGGCTCCTGGCGGCCTACGACGGCGGCGACCACCTGCATCCTAGCGACGCGGGCTATCGGGCGATGGGCGAAGCGATCGATTTGCGGCTGTTCCGGTAGTCCTGAGCTACTGGGTAGGCGGTTCCCAGTCGGCGGGGCGGCCGAGCTTGATGTTGATGTGGCGGTGGAAGGCGCGGCGCTTGGCTTCGGCAGCTTGTTCCTCTGGGGTGGGTTTGGGTTCGTTTGGCGCGGGCTCTGGCTCTAGTTCTTGCGCGGGGCGTTGGGCTTGTAAGTCGCGGCGGGCTGCGATACTCGAGTTGCGCATGACTTCGATTGAATATCAGCGCCCCCCCATGGCCTTTGCGCGTGACTTACTGGGTTTTGTTCCCGACGGAAGCCAGCAGCCGTTGCTTGAGACGGTGGAGCTCCAAGTGATCCTCAAATTGCCACCGGCAATGGGGGAAGACGACGGTGACGGAGGGGCCGTGCACCGGGCGGCGACACGGCCGAAGCAGGCGATCGTGATTGTGTCGCCGACGCTGCGGCGATCGCGATTGCTGGCGAACGGGTGCCAGGATTTCGGTAACGGCTCGGAGTGCCGTTGGGGAGGGATGGGACGAACGCGCGATCGGTGGTGTTTCCGAATGGATCGACGATTCTACCGTTGCTCTTCTGTCCCTGACGCCCCACGGCGACGGCGACTTCGTGCGTCGCCGGTTGGCAGGTGAACGGACCTGGGGTCGCCTTCGAGTACTGGTACTGAGCGGCCATAGGCTGGACTTCCTTTCGCGCTTACTGGAGAGCTATGAGGAGGTTCTCGCTCCTGCTCGCTATGTGGCTTCCTGCTCAGGAACCGACTTTCACCAGCAGTACTTCGTTTACCCAGTCGACCCAGGCTACGGCGGTGGATCGGCAGGTGAGCCTGTTTCGCACGCGCCTGGTGGCACGGTCCGCGGGGGGGACGGTGCTGGCCGAGGTGAATCTGGAACTGCCCCCCGAGGCCGCGGAGGTGCAATCGGTGCTGTGGAAAATGGCCGCTGAGCTGCGGGCGAAGCCCGAAACCGCGGTCGTGCAGGGCCCGTCGCGGCTTACCCAAGCCAATACCTCGGAGGCTCAGGTATCCCGCGAACGCACCCGCAGCACGCGCACGATCGGCGTGAGCCGCCGGGAGACCCTCGGCCCCGGGGTGATCCTCACGGGCGCGCTGGCCAGCCCCGACTATCCCTGCGCCGGCTACACGGGCGGCGCGCCGGCCGGCATGGGCGGACTCGCCCCGGACGACGGCTTTCCTTTCCACTTCACCACTCCGGTGGAGCCCTTCCGCTGCCCGGGTGGCACGCGCGTCGACGTGCCGAGCGGCGGCCGGAATTGGGATACGCTCACCCACATCCATACCAGCGTTGACGAAACCGTCACCACTACGCGCACTACCACCATCAGCTCAGTGATCGAGCTCACCGGCAGCCAGGCGCAGAGTGGCGTGGTCCCCTTATCACCGGTGGGCGTTCTGGGTGAGGACCGGGAGGACCAGGGCATCCAGGTGCGCTACGTTTCGAACCTGGACCTCCGCGAAGCGGAAATCTGGGTGACCAACTCGGGTGCCCGCGGCGCCGGGCTAGCGGCGGGTTTTACCGCTGCGACCACGGGGGCTTTCTGCCTGAACGTCTATAGCTTCACGCCCGATGACCAGTTGGCCGGTTGCTGCAGTTGCCCGGTGACGCCCAACGGGTTGGTTGCGCTCTCCGGCCTGCGAGATCTGGTGGCGGTTCCGTTCTTGCTAGCGCCCTCGGCGCCGCCGGACCCGGTTACTCTGCTGGTGAAGCTCCTCCCGACGGTTCCCGTCGCCAACACTTGCGCGAACTCGGCGGCGAACCCGGGGCCGAGTTCGCCCGGCTTGCATGCGTGGACGACCGCGCTCGTGGGCGCGAAGGAAGGCTTCCCTACCGTGGAGACCACCGAGTTCCTGCGGACCTCTTCGCCGTTGGGTGAACGCCAAAACCTGGCCGAACGCTGCGCGGCCCTGATGGCCAATAGCGCCGGCCTTGGCGTCTGCCGTTCGTGCCGCCTGGGCTCGGTCAGCACGGGGCGGTAGGCCGCTCTGCTGGTCCGCGCGGAGAGATCGGTGGCAGATATAACCGACACCGGCTCGTGTGGAAATGCGCAATGCGTGGGGGTGTGATATAGTCCAGCAAATCTCAGTCGGAAGGTGATCGCCTTGAACTATTTCCCGCGCGCTCTTGTTCTTTTGTGGTGCAGTTGCTTTCTCATGGTGGCCCAAAGCGACCGTGGCACACTCACCGGCACCGTCGCCGATACGACGGGGGCCCTGGTCCCGAATGTCAGTGTTTCGCTCACGAACGTCAATAACGGTACGAAGAGCACCACTACGACCACCGGAACCGGCAACTATACGTTGCTTGCGCTACCGGCGGGCACTTATACGCTCGCGATTGAGCAGAGTGGATTCAGTAAGTACCAGCAAACCAACATCCAGGTGCAGGTGGCGGTAACCACGCGCGTCGATGTGGTGTTGAAGGTGGGCACGGCCGCCGAGTCGGTGCAGGTGACGGCGGACTCGTCGCAGTTGAAGACCGAGAGCGCTGAGCAATCCAGCACGATTACCGGCAAGCAGATCTCCGAGCTGCCGCTCAATTTTGGCATCGGCGCGGGGGCGATCCGTAACCCGTTGTCGTTCGCGCAAATGACGCCCGGGGCTACCTTCAATGGCTGGAACAACATCTCGATCAACGGCGGCAACAACAACTTCAAGATCATGTTCGAGGGACAGGAATCCGATAGCGCCCGGCAGACTCGGGTGTCTGACGAGTTACAACCGTCAGTGGAGTCGATTGAACAGTTCACGTTGCAAACCTCGAACTTTTCGGCGGAGTTCGGGCGCGTCGGGAACGGCGGCGTCTATAACTTTACCTCGAAGAGCGGCACCAACCAACTGCACGGCAGCGCCTACACCTATTTCCAGAATACTTTTCTCAACGCGGGCATTCCCTTCACCAACGACGGCCAAGGCAAACACATCAAAGTAGTGAAGCATCTGGCGGACTACGGCGGCTCCGTCGGCGGGCCGGTGTGGATCCCCAAGCTCTACAACGGAAGAAACAAAACTTTCTTCTTCTTCAATCTGGAAAGGTATCGCGACCGCGAAAGCCTTTACGCGGGCACCTCCACGGTGCCGAATAGCGCCTACCTACGCGGTGACTTGAGTAACAACCTGCTGGTGACCGGGAACCGGAATCTGGGTACCGACTTCGCGGGCCGCAGTATCATCCAGAATGCCATCTACGATCCTGCGACGCAGGTGCTCGATAGCGCCGGCCGCCGCGTGCTGAACGTTTTCCCGAACAACGTGATCCCCTCGAGCCGCATTGACCCTACCGCGCGGCAGATCCTCGGTTTTCTGCCGAAGCCCAATATCGGCAACGACCTTTACGTGAATAACTTCGCGCAATCGGGCGCGTTCTTCAAGCTCCAGCAGATCCCCTCGGTGAAGATCGACCATAACTTCAATGACCGCATCAAGGTCTCGGGTTACGTGGGAACGCAGAGCACCGACAAATCAAACGGCGTGGACGGTCTGCCGGATGTCTTGTCACGGGTGCGGATTCAGAACATCTGGAGTTCGACGAGCCGGGTGAACTATGACCACACGCTAAAGCCGACTTTGCTGCTGCATCTGGGAGCGGGCTTCATCCGATACCGGAACCCCGACACGGTGCCGCCGGTGAGCTACGATTTCGATCTGACGAAGTTGGGGATTACGGGCGCGCCGGGTAAGGGCTTCCCTCGCTTGGGTCCCATCGGAGATAGCGTGCTGGGGGGCATGGCGTTGCCGTTCGGCACGGGCAATGTCACCCTGTTGATCGACCAGAAAGCGACCGGGGTGGCTAACCTAAGCTGGATCCACGGGAACCATACGTCGAAGTTCGGCGGCGACTGGAAGCTCGAAACCACCAGCCCCCTTACTTACAACAATCTGACGCCCACCTTTAACTACGGCGGCGCGCAAACGGCGCAGCCGCTCTATGGACAAGT
The DNA here is from genome assembly GCA_019752335.1 of Bryobacteraceae bacterium. Classification (GTDB taxonomy): domain Bacteria; phylum Acidobacteriota; class Terriglobia; order Bryobacterales; family Bryobacteraceae; genus JALHNI01. Next base: position 88,328 of record JAIEMJ010000031.1, on the reverse strand, counting down.
GCTTCCCACGGGAACGGGTACCGGCTCCTCCTGGGCCAGTTTCCTGCTGGGGCTCTACGACAATGCTTCGGCGGGAAACGCTTCCACGCCACAGAACCGGCGTGCCTCGGTGGCCTTTTTTGCCCAGGATACGTGGAAATTGACTCGTAAGCTGACGCTGGACTATGGCGTGCGTTGGGATTATCAGGGACCGCTGGGAGAACTTTGGAATCGTCAGTCGACCTTTAGCCCGACGACGCCGAATCCGAACGCGAATGGTCTGCTGGGCGCGGTGATCTATGCCGGCTCTGGACCTGGCCGCTGCAACTGCACGTTGGTGCCGTCCTACAAGAAGGCCTATGCCCCACGGTTTGGCGCCGCGTATCAGTGGAACGCCAAAACCGTACTGCGTGCGGGTTGGGGCCTGGTATATGGGCCCCTTTCCCCTACCGCCGTCGCGCCTTCGACGGCGAGTATGGGCTTCAATGTGGTGAACCTTCCGTCGCCCGGGAATGGCCTGGCCGCCGGACAGATCTCGCGGCCGCTGGTGCTGGATCAGGGTCTGCTGTACGGCGCGGCCTATGACCCCGGCTTGAACGTGATCCCCGGAGCCGCGGTGCAGGCTGCGCCGGCCCTGGTGGATCGCAACGGCGGCAGGCCCTCGCGCGTGAACCAGTGGAATATCTCCGTGCAGCGAGATATCGGCAAGGATATCGTGGTGGAGGTGGCCTACTTAGGCAACCGCACCGTTTGGCAGAACGCCGGCGGCGGCGGAAACGGGACGTACAGCGTGGGCAACCTGGTCAATTACAATGCGGTGAATCCGGCGACGCTGCAGCGGTTCGGTCTGGGCGACTTAACCAACGCCGGCACCCGTACGCTGTTGAATTCCACCATCACCTCGCCGGCCGCCGTGGCCGCGGGCTTTAAGCTCCCCTACCCCGGCTTCCCCACCAACGGCACCGTGTTGCAGAGCCTGCGTCCCTTCCCGCAGTACAGCGGCGTTGGGCAACTCTGGGCGCCGCTCGGCGCGTCCTGGTATGACGCCTTACAGGTGAAAGCGACCAAGCGCTTTTCCCATGGCCTCACGGCGACTCTCGCCTATGCATTCTCCAAAACCCTGGACAATGCGATCAACGCGGGGAACATCTACGACCGGAAGAGCTTCAAAGGACTCTCGCCGAACTATCTCCCGCACGTGGCCAGCCTAAGCGTCAACTACACGGTGCCGGCCTATGGCTTTGTGAAACAGCACCGCGCGACACGGGCGCTCTTGAGCGGTTGGAAGCTCGGCACGATCAGCACGTGGCAGAGCGGCACCTTGTTGGCGACGCCGGGCTCGAACAATGGCATCGGCGGCTTTGTCGCCACCGGCTACACCCGGCAGCAACGCGTGGCGGGAGCGCCTTTGTTTTTGAAGAGCCCCAACTGCGGCTGCATTGACCCGACGCAGGAGACAATTCTCAATCCCGCCGCCTGGCAGGATCAGACCGCCGGCGTCCCTGGCAGCAATATCCTGTACTTCAATGACTTTCGCGGCCAGCGGCGTCCGATTATTTCCGGAGGCCTGGGCAAGGAGTTCCGGATTCGCGAACGGGTCACCTTCAGCCTGCGCGCGGAGTTCTTCAATCTGTTCAACCAGAACCTGTCGATTGCCGATCCGAGCACGGCCAGCCCCCAGAATCCGCCCACACGCTCCGCCAACGGCGTGCTCACGGGCGGCTTCGGTTTCCTCAACTACTTCGGCATCGCCTCGAACAGCGTAAACTCGTCGCTGCCCACGCCGCGTACGGGACAACTCGTCGGACGCTTCGATTTCTAAGGCATGGTTAGCTCTGCTGGTCAGCGCTCAAAGACCAGGCGATAGCGGAAAGCCGACCCGATGCCGAATCCAGCCGCGCCTCCGCCGGCGGCCAGCACCAGTACGGCCTGCGGGGTGGCATCGAAACGCTCGGCGCTGAAGATCGCGCCCACGAGGACGGCGCCCACGAGAGCGCCGATCAGCGGAGCGTTCCGCCGGATGGGCCCTTTCGCCTCCACTTGCCGCAGGTCTGCGCGCCGAATCGTCTGGCTGGAGCCATTCTTGAGGGTCAGGGTGATGCCGTCACGGTCCGCGGCAACGAGGCGGCCCTTAATGCGCCGCTTGGGTTGATCGAGCGATAGCCGGACGTCGGTGTCCGGTGGAAGGTTGGTGACCTGATCCCAGCCGGTAGCCGCAGTGATCGTGCCAGCCAGAACTGCGAGCCAGAGGGTGGAGCAGAGGAGCCTGGAAACCATACTGAATTGTCCAACGAACCCGGACCGCTGTCAAAGCGCGGGCACACAGCGACGTCGCGACGGGTGGCTGCTAAACTGAAAGGCAGATGAAGCGATTTATCTTTTGGGACTACCCGCGCGCCAGCTTTCCTTACGACATCATGGTGGCGCTGATTCTCGCCTTCATCTTTCTGACGCCGCCCGAGATCTTCCGCGACCGGCCCCGCGCCAGCGAAGTGGCCATGCTTCCCGGGGGAATGTATATGATTGGCGCCGAGGAGTTGGCGAAGGAGCCGGAGTCCGCGCGGCCGTCGCGGGCCAGCGAACTGATCCGCAAGCGGTTTCACGAAAACGTGAAGGTAGTGAAGGTGGAGCCGCACTACGACGCCGAGCAGGAAGTGAAAGGCTTCATGGCGTACACCAAGCCTTAGGCTGGTGCGTCTACCGGGATTGTGAAGACACTGTTTTTGCTTCTGGCTGCGCCGGGCTTGGCGGCTACGCTCGAAAGTACGCTGGCCAAGATGAACGCGAACTCCGGCACCTTCGCCGGCATGACGGCGACGCTCAAGCGTACCCAACATACCGCCATCATCAACGACGACGCCCGCGAGGGTGGGCGCATCGCCATGAAGCGGACCAAGGGTAAGGTAGCGGTGCTGATCGATTTCACCGAGCCCGAGGCCAAGGCGTTTTCCTACCGCGACAAGCGTGTGGAAATGTATTTGCCGAAGATCAACACGCTGCAGATCTACGACACCGGCAAGTTCGACACCGCGCTAACCCAAGGGCTGCTGATTGGCTTTGGTACGTCGAGCAAAGAACTCAGCGCGAACTACGACATCAAGTGGATCGGCGATGAGAAGCTAGGCGCACACCTCGAGTTGAATCCCAAACTCGCCGCGACCAAGGAGCACATTAAGAAGATCGAGATGTGGCTGGATGGCGCGGACGGCTATCCGCGCCAAGTGAAGATCCATCAGCCCTCGAATGACTATATGCTGATTCAGTACAGCGACCTGCAGATGAATCCGGCGCTGACCGAGGAGCAGTTGCGCGTGAAGGCCCCGAAGAATGCCAAGAAAGAGTATCCGCTCAAGTAAGCTCGCGTGAAACCGGACCGGCTCAGTTTTATCGACTGGACGCGCGGACTGGGCGCGGCGATTATGCTGCAAGGGCATGCGTTTCACAGCTTCACGCATCCGTCATTACGGGAGTCCGCGCCGTTTATCTATTCACAGTTTGTGGGCGGCATGCCGCCGGCGATTTTCCTCTTCCTGACGGGCGTAACCCTCGCCTTCCTGATGGACTCGATGGAGCGCAAGGGGCTCGGCACCGGCCAGCGCATCCTGGGCGCGCTGAAGCGGTCGCGCTACTTGTTTCTTTTGGCCTTCGGCTTCCGGTTGCAGATGTTTCTTTTCGGCTGGCCACGGCCGTGGGAGGACATCTTCAAGGTGGACGTGCTGAACTGCATGGGCTTCTCCGTGGCGGTGCTGTCGCTCATGACGCTCTTCCCGACGGCCGAGCGGGCGCGGCTCTCAGCAGCCTTGGGCTTTGCGATCGCGGTGGCAACTCCCGTGATCGCGCAACTCGAGTGGACCGGCTGGCCATCGGTGGCGCGCCAGTACCTGGCGCCGGACGGCGTGCTGTTCGGCTTCTTCCCGTGGGCGGCGTTCCTGGCGTTTGGGCTGGCGGTGGGGTCGGCCATCCGGTTGACGCAGCCGGAGAATCTGAACCGGCTGCTGCAATGGCTGGCGGTGGGCGGCTTCGTGGTGATCTATGGCAGCCAGTATGCGTCGAATCTTCCGTTTTCGCTGTATACGAAGAGCGAGTTCTGGATCGACAGTCCGTGGCTGGTTTTCATCAAGACCGGCATTTGCCTGCTGCTGCTGGCGGCCGGTTGGGTTTGGACGCAGTACATCGCAAAGCCGGGGTGGAGTTGGATCCGGCAGTTGGGGACTACGTCGCTGTTGGTTTACTGGGTGCATGTCGAACTGGTATACGGACGCTGGTTCTGGTACTGGAAAGAGAACCTGACTATCCCGCAGGCGAGCATAATGGCCGTGTTGGTGATCCTCCTCATGGTGGCCCTGTCTTACGCGCGGACCAACTGGGACCGGCTAAAGCCGGCTTGGGTGCCGGACGTCCTGTCGTTTCGCGGGCGAACCAGCTAAGCGCAGGGACAAATTGGCCGAAGCCCGAAGACACTTTGTCCTCAACGAAGAGGCCGGACATTAATAATTCAGCAACTTAGGTTTGGCACGTCACTTGCTTCTCATGCAGGTAGCCACGCATCTGGCTGTGAAAGAACAACCTAGGAATGATTATGAAACACCAAGTTCGTATGCTTGCCACCCTGACTAGCATGGGTCTGCTGTTGTTTAGCGGTTCGGCGGTGGCGAAGAAGGACAAGGCTTCGGACGACCTGAAGGGGAAGAAGGGCACGGTACAGGTGATCGTGCAGTTCAACGGGCCAATGACGGACGCGAAGCTGGCGAAAGTCCACAACAAGGCATCCGCGAAGAAGGGGACGCTCAAGAACATTCGCTCCACAGTGGTGGAGATAGATGCCGCGACCGCAGTGGATTTGGCTGACGACTCCGACATCGACTTTATCTCGATCGACCGCGAGGTGCGCGCCGCACAGGTGGCCGCGAGCCCGGACTCGGCGGGTGGCCTCTTCCCGGTGAACTTCGGCTTCGACGGAAAGGGCATCGGCATTGCCGTCCTCGATAGCGGTCTGCGGACAGAGGTTGAAGACGTGAAGTCACGGATCGTCTATTCGGAGTCCTTCGTCGGAGGCCCCGACTGGAAGGACTCGTATGGCCACGGCAGTTTCGTGGGGAGCATGATTTCGGGTGATGGAGCGAAGTCAAAGGGGCTCTATCCGGGGATCGCACGGGGTGCGCACCTGATTAACCTGCGGGTGCTGGACAAAGACGGTTCGGGAACCGATAGCGCGGTGATCGCGGCGATTCAACGCGCGATCGAACTGCGGACCACTTACAACATTCGGGTGATGAATATCTCGCTGGGCCGCCCGGTGCGGGAGAGCTTCACGACGGACCCGCTTTGCCGCGCGGTGGAAGCGGCATGGCGCGCAGGAATCGTGGTGGTGGTGGCAGCAGGCAACTTTGGACGGACGGAGGCGACGCAGGGCTACGGGACGATTACCTCGCCGGGCAACAGTCCCTTTGTGATCACCGTGGGCGCCATGCGCACGAACAGCACGGTGACCCGCGCGGACGACGTCATGACCACCTATAGCTCGAAGGGTCCAACGCAAATCGATCGCATCGTAAAACCGGACTTAGTGGCCCCGGGAAATCGCATTGTCTCCTCCGATACTCCCGGCGACAGTACGCTCTATAAGGAAGCGAAGAGCAATCGGGTATCGAAGGACTACTTACGATTGAACGGCACCAGCATGGCCGCTCCCATCGTGAGCGCGGCGGCGGCGCTCCTCCTGCAAAAGACGCCCACGTTGACGCCGGACCAGGTGAAAGCACGGTTGATGCGAACCGCGACCAAGACTTTCCCGATCCAAACCACGGTGGTGGATCCCACGGTGAATAAGACTTTCGTGCTCAACTACGACATCTTCACGGTGGGCGCCGGCTACCTGGACATTGAAGCCGCCTTGCGCAGTACCGAACTCTCCTCGGGCGCGGCGCTTTCGCCCACAGCGGCGCCGAATCCTTCTGATGGCACGGTGACCCTGGTAACCGGTTCCAACGTTGTTTGGGGCAACAACATCATCTGGGGCAGCAACATCATTTGGGGCTCCAACACTCTCCGCGGCAACAACATCATCTGGGGCAGCAACATCATCTGGGGATCGAACACCGTGGCCGCCTACAACATCATCTGGGGCAGCAACATTATCTGGGGGAGCAACGTCACCTGGGGATCCAATATCATCTGGGGCACCACCACGGGCCTGGGTCCGATGTCGGTGACGCTGAATGGCGACCCTCAATAGCAGGAACTCAGTAGCGTTGCGCGCCCGGGCGTCCCCGGTCGGCGAGGTAAGATGCCTTGGTCGACACGAAGGAGGCAGGCACCGTGACGCGGTCTACGACCCGGTAGTCCGCTTGAAAGCGATCCGGCGTGACGGCGCAGCGCACGTAGCCGCGCTTGCCGCTGTAAAACTTCACTTGCGGATTGTCGAGTAACTGGGCCGCAACGTCGCTGGGAGTATCCGAGCCATCGCCGTCCGAACTGATTGACGTCCCGGCGAACTCGGTGCCGACGGCTGGCGCATTCACGTTGCGGAAATCGAGCTTCAGATCGCACGCCCAACTGGCATGGGAGTCTCCCGAGACGACCACCGGGTTGGGCGTATTGGTTTGCGCGAAAGAGTTCAGCAGCCGCAGACGCGATGCCTCATAACCGCTCCAGGTATCCATGTTGTAGATTTCGCCGTTGCCGGGATACTCGTCGAACTTGGTCAGCATGATGGAGCTAGCCAGGACGTCCCAGGTGGCATTCGACGCGGCCATTTCCGCCGTCAGCCACTGCTCCTGGGCCGCTCCCAACATGGTGCGCGAGGCGTCGTACATGCCGGCGCAGGGCGCCTGGTCCCAGTTGCCGCACGCCTGCACGCTGCGATACTGGCGGCAGTCGAGCACATACATCGACATCATCGGCCCAAAGTCCAGGCGGCGGTAGATGCGGGCGCTCGCAGACGTCATCGGCGCGGGTAAGCGAATGGGGAGCCACTCGTAAAAGGCCTGATAAGCGGCCGCGCGGCGCTGCGCGAAGGTCTTATTCGCGCCGGTGGCGGGAGTAAGTCCGGCGTAGTTATTCGCCACGTCGTGATCGTCCCAGGTCACAATCCAGGGGAACATTTGGTGCGCGCGGCGTAAGTCGGCGTCGGTGCGATAGAGCGCGTAGCGATTGCGGTAGTCGGCGAGCGTTACAGCGGCGGTGGTGGGCTGGCGCCGGACGCCGCAGTAGCAACTGGCGTTCTCGTAGATGTAGTCGCCGAGAAAAAGGACGAAGTCCAGGTCTTCGTTTGCCAGGTGCCGATAGGCGTTGTAGTAGCCGTGTTCGTAATTCTGGCAGGAGGCGAGGGCGAAGTTCACCTGCGGAATCGCAGTGGCCGGCGCGGTCTTGGTGCGGCCGATGTCGCTCACGAAGCCGGGCGCGGAGAACTGATACCAATACCAGCGATTGGGCGCAAGCCCGCGGACGTCGATATGCAGGGCGTGGTCGAAGTCCGGGGTGGCATAGGCGGTGCCGCCGGCGACGACGTTACGCATGAGGGCGTCGCTGGCAACGGTCCAGTAGATGGCAACGGAGCCAGACTGCCAGGACTGTTTCTTGCGCGGGTCAGCGATCAGCTTCGTCCAGAGAATCATCCCGTCGGGGAGTGGATCGCCCGAGGCGACTCCGGCGGAGAACGGGTCGGCGGTGAAGACGGGATTCACTAGCGGCCAAGCGGCGTTGAGCGCCCAACCGAAGGAAGCGCCAGCGCCGGCGCGAAGTAGGTCTCGACGAGTCATTCCGCGATTATGGATTTGGCGGGAATGGAGCGCCAGGGAGTTTCGGATTACTTTCGGCGAATTAGTTCTAGGAGTACAGGACTGGGAAGATGTCGCGCTGGTGCTCCAGCAGAGGGCGGTTGCGAATGCGCGGGCGAAAGATGATGCTCACCAGGTCAAAGCGGACACGATCCCAAGGGACCTCGGCACGGCGGGCGAATTCGCGAGCGACGCGATAAAGGGCGCGGCGTTTGTCTTCGTCGAGCGCCCGGTCCGGGGAGCCAAAGCCGTCGCTTTGGCGGCTCTTCACCTCCACCACAACGAGGCGGTCACCATGCCAGGCTACGAGGTCAAGTTCGCCGTGTCCGCCACGAGGCGTGAAGTTACGGGCGACGACGCGATAGCCTTGGCGCTGGAGGTACCGATGGGTGAGATCCTCCGCGCGACGGCCGAGCGAACGGCTGCGCGGCGTCAATTTCAGCATCCGGAATTGGTGCCGGAGCCAGTCCACCAGGCGTAAGAAAGCGAATAGGATTAACACGTTCGCTTAATAGTGTGTTTTCGACGGGAAAAATCTCAATTATTTTCGAAATTATTTTCGCGCCGTGTTGGACTTTGCGTCACTACTTGGCGGCGGGCGCCCGCACGGCGATCCAATGGAAGTCTTCCCCGCCCTGCAAGCCCTCGATTTTGAAAATGATTTTGTCCTTGTTGACGATCTTGCCGTTGTACTTGGACGTCATCTCGTTGCCCTGAAATTCGATGTGCAAGGTGAAGGTGAGGTGGTCGCCGTCCAGGTGGCCATCGGTGATCATCGACTTCCCCACGATGGAACTGACGGACTCGCCAGTGACCTTCTGCCCGTCGGCAACGAACTTGAAGGTACGGGTCATGGGGCGGCCGTCGGGGCCCTCGGCCGTAGCCTTCCATTCGCCCGTGACATCGGCGCCGCTGACATCGGCGGCAAACGCGAAGACAGCTAGGGCAAGAATCGCAAGGAGAGGGCGCAGCATGCCTTTTATTCTAGAGGACGAACGTCCGAAGAACCATAGCCAAACCCTAGTACTTTTGGCCCAATCGGCCTACAATAAGGGCTATGCGTAGCGTTTTTCTTACCTTGCTTTTTGCGGGCTGCCTGGCGGCGCAACCCGGCGGCGGCTCGCCCGCCTTGCGGCAGGCGTCGCAGCTAGACGTGGAGGGCAAGTACGCCGAGGCGCGGGCCATCTTCCAGAAGGAGATCGACACGGCGGCCACGCCGCGCGCGAAAGCGAATGCACAACGCGGCTTGGCAATGTCCTACGCTTTCGAAAGCAATTGCCAAAAGACCGGCGAACTCGAAGAGCAGGTGATCGCCTACTGGGTGACGCGCGAGAAGGACGAACCGGCCAACGCCTTCTACCAGCAGGGCGAGATGGCCAATGAGGCGGCGCGCGTCTGCATCGACTCGGGCGACCTGAAGGCGGCGGAGCGCTGGTACAAGCGCGGTACGGAGTTGGGCCTGAAGGAGCCGACCATTTCGGCCGACCGTCGCGCATTGTGGAACTACCGCCTGGCGCACGCGCAGGCGCGCCTCGCCGCACGGCGAGGCAAGCGTGGCGACGCGATGAAGGCCATTGCCGCCGCGAAGGCGTCGCTGGAGAGCATGACCGAATTGCGCAAGGCGCAGGAGGTCTTCTTCCCGTACCTCACGGGCTACGTCGCGCTCTATCTCGGCGACCATGCCCAGGCGCTGGAAGATCTGAAAAAGGCGAACCAGAATGATGCGTTCATTCAGTGCCTGATCGCCACCACCTACGAAAAGTTGAAGGACAACGAGAAGGCGCGCGAATACTGGCAGATGGCGGCGAAGAGCAAGGCGCACAATCCGGTGGGCGCCTACGCGATTCCGCTGGCGCGCAAGAAGCTGGCCTAAGCGCGCGCGACGCGCGTCCGCCACAACCAAATGGCGGCGCTGAACATGGCTACCACCGTCATCCATTTGGTGATGGTGGGGAAACCGATGCTCTCCTTCCAGAGGCCCGTCAAATAGATCATCGCGGCCGCGGAGAGGCCGCCCATCATGTTCAATACGCCGGAGGCGAGGCCGCGTTGCTCGCTACCGATCAGGTCACAGGCGGCGGCGAAGGCATTGGCGGCCAGGCTGCCGGCGAAGAGTCCGAAGAGCGCGGAGTAAACGCGCGCCCAAAGCAGCGACTCCGAGGAGAACGTGAGATAGGCGAACGGCGCGCACAACAGGACACTCGCACCGGCGACGTACTGCCGGGCCTTCGGCCAGCGCGCCGCCCAACGGTCCGCCAGGGCGGCGGAGACGAAGATGCCGAGCATCGCGCTGCCCTGGAGGAAGACGGCTGCGTTCCAGCCGCTATCCGTCATCGACAGGTGGTAGCGCTCGTAGAGGTAGGTAGGGAACCAAGCCAGGTAGACCCACTGCATCGCGCAGAAGGCGGCGAAGGTGAGACACAGCAGTACATAGCCGGGCGAGCGCGCGAGCAGGCGCCAGTTCGCCCGGCCGGTCTTCAGGGTTGGTTCCACGGAAGGCGGCAGCGCGCGGAAGACTTGCCACAGGACGAGGCTATAGGCGATGCCCACGGCGCCCGCCACCGCAAAGGCCTGTCGCCAACCGACATGGTCCGCGCTCCAACCGCCATACCAGCCGCCCAGCATCGCCCCCAAGTACTGCGCCGATTGGTGCAGCCCCAAGGCGCGCGAGCGAATGGCAGCCGGATAGCGGCTGGCGAGCAAGGCCAACGCGGCGGGGAAGTACAAAGCCTCGGTAAGGCCCATGGCGGCGCGCCATCCGGCGAAGGCAGCTTCGCTGTGGCTGAGTCCGCTGCCCAACGTGGCGATGCTCCACAGGATCAGGCTGGCCAGAATCATGCGCTCCCGGGGGAAGCGGTCCGCCAGGCGGCCGGCGAGCGGCATGGACAGCGTATAGACCCAGAGAAAGACACTGCCGATGATGCCCAGCCGCGCGGCGTCGATCCTCAAGTCGGCGCGTAGCGCGGGGAACATCGAGTAGACCATCTGCCGGTCAAGGTAATTGAGCGCGAAGGCCACCCACAGGAAGGCGACCAGCCACCAGCGATTACGCGGCCACGCCACTTAGGTCCGCCCCAGGGCAGAATTCTCGAATGGCGTCTAAGTTGAGATGGATGCCGAGCCCCGCCCCGGAAGGAATGGCGAGCATGCCATCCGCGTCGAGTTGCCAGGGGTGTAAGTCGTCGATGAAGGGCGAGCCGGTTAGATACTCCACTAAGTCAGTACCGGAAAATGCGGACGCCAATTGTAAGTCAGCGGCGAGACCCACCGTGGTATTCCAGCCATGGGGAATGAACTTCACGCCGTAGTCGTTCGCCATTCGTCCGATGCGCCGTTCTTCACTAATGCCGCCGACTTTTGTTACGTCAGGCTGCACAATATCAAAGGCGCCTGCGGCGAGCCAAGGCTGGAAGGATTGCCGACGCGTCAGCACTTCGCCGCCGGCAATGGGCAGCTTGGCGGCTTGGCGCAGGGTGACATAGTCTTCAAGGGCGTCAGGATGCAAGGCCTCTTCGAACCACGCCACTCCGTAATCCGCCAGCATATCGGCCGCGCGCAGCGCCCATTTCAAGCCACCCGGCCAGAAGGCGTCGCTGCCGCCGGCGTCCACCATCAGCCGGCACTCCGGCCCGATGGCTTCGCGCGCGGCGCGGACGATGGCTTCGTCGGTGGCGGCGTCGCGGCGGCCGAAGGGTCCCCAGCCGATTTTGAAGGCGCGAAAGCCTTGCGCTTTCACGGGCAGTAACTCGCCGGCCATTTGCGCGGGCTCCCGCATCAGCAGCGAAGCGTACGGCTGGACGCGCTCGCGGTAGCGGCCACCTAGCAAGCGGCCCACCGGTTGGCCAGTCGCCTTTCCGAGTAAGTCCCAGAGCGCGATGTCGATGCCGCTGATGGTATGAGTAATCGCGCCGCCCCGGCCTTGCCAAAAGGTATTTTGGTGAAGCTTCTCACTTACTCTTTCAGGTTCGAGCGCATTCTCGCCGAGATACAAGGGCTTCAGCACGGTAAGAGATCCGCGCACTAACTCCTCGCTGGTGAAGACGCTGCCCCAACCGGTGCGTCCGTCGTCCGTAAGTACGGCGATCAGGGTATGGACACAATCCTCCGGACGTAATTCATTGCTCCAACCGCCCTCGGGTGTCTTGCCTCGCAGCCCAAAGGCGCGAATTTCACGTATCTTCATGATCTCTCCCGCCGAAAGATGCGGGCCTTCGGCTCAAATGGTACTTCCGCGTCCAACGGAAACATGGGCCGCGCGCAGCGCCGATGTCCTAGGCTGCGTAAGTTCGCGCTGGTGGACCCCGGCGCGTCCACGTTAATGAGTAACTCGGCGCCATCGGCAAAGAAGCGCGGCTGGCAATGTGGACTCTTCACCACGGTCATCGCAAAGTCCGCCGGATGCAGGCCGTTGGCGAGAAACAGGCTTCGGTCATAGAGGCTGATCGCGCGACTGGTGAGCACCAACGTCATTGGGCCGCACTGCAGCACCGCGGTGGGTCCCGCGTACCAGGCCTCTCCATGCGACTCGCTCACGATATGGCCGTCCGACAGCGACACCACCCGGCCCGTGACGCGCACGGGCGTGAAGCGCGGGTCGAGGGTGCCTCCCACAGGAACCGTCACTTCAGCGCCGACGCCAGCGCGCAGGGCCGTATCCACCGCCGGTTGGTCCACCACCGGAATGAGCGAAGTCCGCTGGCAGCCAGTCTCAAGCAAAGCCTGCAGGATGGCATTGCTATCGCCCGAAGCGCCGGAACTGGTCGCATCAGCCGCATCCACCAGGACGACGCGACCGGAGAGCGAGGCTGCCAGATGCACGCTCTCGCGCAGCGGCGTCAAGGGCTGTTGCAGGTGTTCGCGCATCTCCCAGAATTCACGCGCGAGGGAGACGCCTTCGCGTTCGGCCAGAGCGGCGTCGCCGTCGGTGACGACGAACGCGTTGGAGCAGAGTTCCGGCACGTCCGTGAAGGGGTTGCCGATGAACATGCCGCCCGAGATGCCCACGGCGGCCGCGCGACGGACAACGTGGCCGAAGCGGCCGGTCTCCGTGATGAGCTCATAGCCACGCACGAGAGCCGGAATCGGCACGCGCGCGGTAACGGGCCGAATTTCGCCGTTTAAGAGACGAACGAGTAAGTGGGCCGCGCGTTCGCCGGTTTCATAGAAGTCGACATGCGGGTAAGTGAGGTAGACCGCGACGGCGTCGGCGTGTTGCAGAATCTGATCGGTGAGGATGCCGTGTAAATCGAGCGAAACGACGATGGGAATGCGCTCACCGACGATCTTGCGCGTCTCTGCCAGGAAGTAACCTTCGGGATCGAACTCCGTTTCGGAGGCGAGCGCGCCGTGCAGGGCATAGTAAATGCCATCGAGGGGTCCCGCGGCGCGCACGGCGCTGAGGAATTCATCGGCCAGGCGGCGGAAGTCAGCGTCAGCCAGCGTACCGCTAGAGGTAATGCCCCGCGCGCTGTAGCCAGGGACGATCTCCAGGTGAGGATGCTCGCCGAAGACCCGCAGGGCACCGCCCATCTCAGAGCGGACGTCGCGATGGTAAGCGAGGATGTCGTCACCCCGGTCGACGAGGAAGTCGCCGTAATGGGCCAGCACCGGATTGAAGGAGGAGACCTCCTGCTTGCATTCGCACACCAGAATTCGCGGCATAACTAGCTCTGTAGTTTATCTGAAATGTGGAGTAGAATAGGCAGCCATGAAGACGCTGACGTTGGAAGCGCCCGCTCTGGCCGCGCCCGCACCGGTACAGAAGCCCGATGAAAGGCTGGTGTCGTTGGATGCGTTTCGCGGCCTGACGATGCTGCTATTGATCTCGCACGGCTTCGGGCTCTACGACGCCTTCCGCTGGCCCCAGGCCGAACACGCCGACTGGATCGGCTGCACGCTGTGGGATTTGATTCAGCCCGCCTTTACCTTCATGGTGGGCGTGGCCATGCCGCTGGCCTTCGCGCGCCGGGCAGCGCCATTCGGCCACGTGCTCTGGCGCGCTGCCGTCCTGGTGGTGCTTTCGAATATTCTTTCGAACTGGGGCGGCACGCAGGGATTGAAGCTGCAATTCATCAACGTACTTTGCCAGATCGCATTGTCCTATGTCGTCTGTTACGCCATCCTCCAATTGCGATTCGCCTGGCAGGTGGCGGCGGCGGCGAGCATGATGGTGTTCCACCATGCCCTGTTCTACTTATTCCCCGGACCTGGCGGTCCGTTTGACCAGAGTGGCAACGTCGGCGCCGTGATTGACCTTTCCTTACTTGGCTACAATTACTCGGGCTATTACACAACGCTGAATTTCCTGGGTAACGCGATCACTGTTTTGTTCGGCTGTTGGACCGGATTGCTGATGCTTTCGCCGCGCAGCCACCTGGAGCGGATTCGGCTGCTGGTGCTGAGCGGATTGGCCGCTTTCGGCTTGGGCATGGCCCTTTCGCCCTGGATTCCCATGGTGAAGCGCTTGTGGCTGGGCTCCTTTACCTTCGTTAGCGCCGGTTGGGTATTGCTGGCTTTTGCCGCCTTCTATTGGCTGGTGGAAGTGAAGGGAGCCAAGCGTTGGACGTTCCCCTTGGTCGTGGTTGGGATGAATTGCATTTTCATTTACTCGTTCTCCCAGGTATTGCGCGGCTGGCTGTCGCGAGGCTTGGCCAACTTCGACGGAGAGCAGTTTGCTTTTCTCGGCCCCGCGGGGGCGATCCCGCACAACTTACTCGTGATGAGCGTGATGTGGGGGCTCTGCTACTGGCTTTACCGCCGTAAGATCTTCTTCAAGATTTAAATCAGGCTGCTGAAAACGCAGTACCGGCCGGCCGGACGTCGTAGGACCGGCGGCCCATCGCTTTTCAGCAGCCTGCTAAATGCTATCTTCGTTAGCGGAAGGAACTTGCAGCTTGCAGCTATTGCGTTTTCGATACGGCCAAGAGATTCACGCGGGAGTGCTCACCGCGCAGGGCATCGCCCCGGTAAGCGAGATCAACGCCAAGCACGGCACCCAGGTGCCGAATGACTTGCTCGCCATCATTCAGGCCCGCGCCGCGGGCCAACTGAATCCGGCTGGCGTCGCGACCATTCCCTATACGGACGTCACGCCCTTGCTGCCCTACCCCGTGCCGCCCAAGATCTGGTGCATCGGCCTCAACTACAAGACGCACGCCGTGGACATCAACGCCGTGCAACCCGACGAGCCCGGCAGTTTCATGAAGCCAGCGGCCTGTATGTTTGAGCCCGGCGGCGAGATCGAACTGCCGCCGCTCGCCGTGAGCAACGAAGTGGATGCCGAAGGCGAACTCGGCGTCATCATCGGCCGCGACTGCCGCTACCTCGACGCGGGCGACGTGGAAGACGTGATCTTCGGCTACACAACGACGCTGGACCTCACCGCGCTCGACGTACTCCGCAAGAACCCCCGTTACCTCACGCGAGCCAAGAGCTTCGACACCTTCTTCAGCTTCGGCCCCGTGGTCGTCACGCGCGACGAAGTCCGCGACGTCGACGCGTTGGTGGTGAATACCGAACATAACGGCAGCATTTTCTCAAGCGACGTAGTCGCCAACATGCATACCCGCCCCTACGAACTGGTGCGCTTCCACAGCCACTACATGACGCTCCATCCGGGAGACCTGATCTCGACCGGCTGTCCGAAGGGCGCGCGAATCCAGCCAGGAGACCACGTCCGCGGCCACGTGGCGGGGGTCGGCGCGACGACGGCCACCGTGGCGCCCGCGCGGCGCGCGCAGAAGTCTTGGGTGGGCTAAGGACTCTGGGTCACCTGAGGGCCTCGGCGAGGCCACTCACTCATGGCTCAGAGAGCAATCTAAGGCACTTGAGTTTACCGCGCGATCCGCATGCCTATGCACTTCGGTCGCCGGTTTTCTCGATGTGGGCGAGGTGAAGCGTACCCCATGTCCAGAGGGTTTCGAAAACCGGAGCGAGCGTCTGTCCATGCGTCGAAATCCGGTACTTCACCTGGAGGCCTCGTTTCTCTGGAACAGATCTTGTCACGAGGTGATCGGCCTCCAGTTCGCGGAGTTGTTGCCGCAGAACTTTGATAGTGATTCCGGGCATACTCCGGCTGAGTTCGCCAAAGCCTAACGAGCCGTCTCCCAGACGGCGGAAAATCATCGGCTTCCACCGGCCTTGAATCGCACAGATCGCCGTGTAGAGGGGGCAGCGGTTTCGTTCGCGGTGGATCACGCTGTTGGTTGCCATGCAAAACTCCTAGCGAACAGGGTACTTCAAAGTGCGTACTTGCGAGGATGCCCTCGTCACCCGTACACTCTCAAACATGGCCACCGCTCGTTTGTTCCGCGTCATCATTCCCGTCTCCAGCATTGATAGCGCCGCGGCGTATTATTCGGCTGTTCTGCAGCAACCTGGAATGCGAATTTCCCCCGGGCGGCATTACTTTGATTGCGGAGGCACCATCCTCGCTTGCTTCGATCCGCGCGCCGACGGCGACCCCTGGGACGCGACCCCCAATCCGGATCACGTTTACTTCGCCGTTAACGATCTTGAAGCCTACCAGGAGCGAGCGGGTCAACAGCCCAGCGGCTCGATTCTCCGTCCCATCGCAACCCAACCTTGGGGTGAACGCAGTTTTTACTGTGCCGACCCATTTGGCAACAAGCTCTGTTTTGTCGACGAGCGGACGTTGTTTACCGGCCGGTAAGGCGTTGGCTCACGATCAACGGCGCAGCGTAGCAGCCGTCCGTCAAGGGCCAGCACCTTCGTCGTACGGCACTCCAGTTGCACCGGCGACGCCGCTACGAGCGTCGGCTTTACCAGGCGGGAGGGCGCTTTCTCTCCAGGCCCGCCAGATCAAACTCGTCGATCTCGCCCAGTACGGCCTCCGAGGTGCGGTTCATCTGGCCGCGCAAATCCCGGGTGACCAGGTCGTGGACGAACTCACCGGTCGCTCTTCTCATCAAGAATTTTATGTTTGCCATGGATCGACAGATGTGTCGAGGCCGGTTTTTCGAGGCCTTGATCACGATCCAGTTTGCCATGGATCGACAGATCTGTCGAGGCCGGTTTTTCGAGGCCTTGATCACGATCCAAACGGCGCAGCGAACGGCAACCGGTCAGCAGGCTAAGGCCGGCTGAGAGCGAAGAGCCGCTCGACCACGGCGTAGTCCGAATAGCCGCAGCGCGCGATTGGCTTGGCGAGCGTCAGGTCCACTTGGCCATTGATGAGGATGCTTTCGGCAATATGCACG
Organism: Bryobacteraceae bacterium; assembly: GCA_019752335.1. Taxonomy (GTDB): domain Bacteria; phylum Acidobacteriota; class Terriglobia; order Bryobacterales; family Bryobacteraceae; genus JALHNI01. The sequence goes on along the minus strand of JAIEMJ010000031.1, from coordinate 71,353 downwards.
CCGACTACCTCGCCGAAGACCACGCGGTTCTCGATGTCCGGCCGCGATGTCGGCAGGGCCAGCACCTTCGTCGTGCGGCACTCCAGTTGCACCGGCGACGCCGCTACGCGCGGCGGCTTTACCAGGCGGGAGGGCGCTTTCTCCAGGCCGGCCAGATCAAACTCGTCGATCTCGCGCAGCACGGCCTCCGAGGTGCGGTTCATCTGGTCGCGCAAGTCCCAGGTGGCCAGGTTGTAGACGAATTCGCCCGTCTCTTCCGCGTTGCGCGCCGTATCCTTCAAGCCCCCTTCGCGATGCGGGCCGGACGCCGAGAACATGACCGTGGGCGGAAAGTCGAGGACGGCGTTGAAGTAGCTGAAGGGGGCCAGGTTCACGACCCCTTCGCGGCTGATGGTGGATATCCAGCCGATCGGCCGGGGAGCGACGCAGGCCTTGAACGGATCATGCGGGAGGCCATGCCCCAGGCGTGGTTCATAGAACATGTCTAAGTAAGATCCTGATACTGCTGCCGCAGGCGAGTAAGTTCGGCTTTCAAGGTCTTCTCCACCTTGGCGTAGGCCGGATCACCGTAGACACTCTTCATTTCGCGGGGATCTTTTTGTAAGTCGAATAACTCCCACTCGGGCGGCGTGGGAGTGTCGACGGCGCCACTGGCGCCGAGCGCTTGGCCATAGTAGTAAATCAGCTTGTAACGCTCCGTCCGGACGCCGTAGTGCGCGGTCACCGTATGGCCGCCGCCTAGGTGCATCCAGTAGCGATAGTACATGGACTTACGCCAGCCCTTGGGAGTTTTGCCCTTCAGCACCGGCACGGCGCTAACGCCCTGCATGGAACTGGGCGTGGGCGCGCCGGCTAACTCGAGAAACGACGGGGCAAAGTCGATATTCAGCACGATATCTCGATTTACGGTGCCGGGCGGAATTACCTTGGGCAGCCGCGCCAGAAACGGCATCCGCAGGGACTCTTCGTACATGAAGCGCTTATCGAACCAGCCATGATCGCCGAGGAAGAAGCCCTGGTCTGAGGTGTAAACGACCAGAGTATTCTCCGTGAGTCCCTCAGCGTCCAGGTAATCCAGCACGCGGCCGACGTTATCGTCGACGCTGCGGACGCAGCGCAGGTAGTCCTTGATGTAGCGCTGATACGCCCACTTCCGCAATGGATTTCCTTCGAGACCGGCGGGTTTATCTACCTTCAGGTCGGTCTTGGTCATGTCGTCGCCGACACGCAGGGTCGCGCGCTGCGCGGCGGCGGAGCGCTTGGACGTATCTTCGTAGAGGTTATCGGGCTCCGGCACCGTGACGTCTTCCAGCCATTGCTTATATTTGGGTGCCGGCTCCCACGCGCGATGCGGCGCCTTGTGGTGGCACATCACGAAGAAGGGTTTGTTCTTGTCGCGCTGCTTCAAGTAGTCCAGGGTGAAGTCCCCGATCAGGTCGGTACAATAGCCGGTGTACTTCTTGCGTCCAGCGGCGTCAATAAAGACGGGGTCAGTATACGCGCCTTGGCCCGGCAGAATGCGCCAGAAGTCGAAGCCTTGGGGATCGGTTTGCAGGTGCCACTTGCCGATCATGGCCGTCTGATAACCGCGGTCGCGGAGTAAGTGGGCGACGTGGATCTTCTTGGGGTCAATCGAGTCATTCAGGGTCTTCACGCCATTGATATGGCTGTACTGGCCGGTGAGAATCGCACCCCGGCTCGGCGTACAGATGGAGTTGGTGACGAAGCAATTCGCCAGGCGAACCCCGTCCTTGGCCAACCGGTCAATGTTCGGCGTCCGGTTGATCTTGCTGCCGTAAGCCGAGATGGCGTGCGCGGCGTGATCGTCGGACATGATGAAGATGATGTTGGGCGGGCGAGGCGTTTGGGCCGCCATGGCTAGCGGCAAGGCGGCCATCATTTCGCGTCTGGTCATGCAAGGTAGTGTACATCCCGGACACCCCCCGATGGGAGTATGCTTAACCCATGTAACCCGCTTCGCTTTGGCGGGCCTCAGCTTGACTTTCTCGGGAGATATACATGCAAAGAGTATTCTGGATAACGATGTTGTGTGCCAGCACGCTGCTGGCGAAGACGGCGGAGACGCATTACTTTCGGGCGCGGCTTTCGCCCGCCAACGAAGTACCGGCGGTAGACTACGCGGGCTCCGGCGCCTGCACGGCTGTCGTGCATATTGTGCGCGGCGATAATGGCCAGATTGAGTCCGGCTCGGTGGACTTCCACATGAACCTGCGCGCCCCAGAGGCGGTGAACTACACGGGCGCCCACATCCATGAAGGTGCGGCCGGCACCAACGGCCCCGTGGTCATCAACGCCGCCCATACCACCACGGCGACGCCCGCGGGCTTGACGCACTTTGTCCGCCCGGCCTATGTGGCCGCCGACAACCAAGTCGCGGTGACCACGCTCACGGGCCTGCTGCTCAATCCAGCGGGATACTACTTTAACGTCCACACCTCTGTGTTTCCAGGCGGCGCGGTGCGCGGACAGATGGAGCGCGCCGAGGTACGAACCTTTGGCACGATCATGTCACCGCTGAACGAGGTCCCCGCGTTACCGGCCGATTCTGGCCGCGGCACCGCGCTCACCACGTTGATCTTCACCCGCAATGAGGCGGGCCAAGTGAACGGCGCTACCGTCCAACTCACCTCCACCGTAACCTTTCCGGAACCGCTCACCATTACGGGCTTCCACATTCATGACGGCGCGGCCGGCATCAATGGCCCGGTGACGATTAACTCGAGCCTGCCGGTGGCCGGCTCACCGATCACTTCGGCGAATCCCACCATCGTCAGCGTAGGCGCCGACGGCTTCTTCGATGTTGACCTGAGCGTCGCCTCGGCCGCCAGCACCGTGCGCGGCTTGCTGGTGAACCCCGCTGGCTATTACATGAACGTGCATACGACGACAGCTCCGGGAGGCCTGGTACGCGGCCAACTGCGCACGATGGACCGCCTGGTGTATCAGGTGGAGCCGTCTCCGGCCAACGAAGTGCCCCCGATTACCGGGCTCAATGCGAGCGGCACGGGCTTGGTGATTGTCTCGACGCTACGCAACGAGAACGGGTCAGTCCTGGCGGCTATGACGACCTTCGACATGAACTACCGCTTCCCCACGGACATCGTACTGACCGGCATGCACCTGCACACCGGCCGCGCGGGCGAGAACGGACCGGTTACGGTGAACTCTGGTCTGGTGCGCCGGGAAGTGCCGGGTGGACAAGGCAACATCACGCTCAATTCCACCTTCGCCGCCGAAGGCGCGGCGCTTGAAGCGCAGGACTTGCTGGTGCGGTCACCCGACGCCCTCTACTTCAATCTGCACACGTCGGACAACCCGGGCGGAGCGATTCGCGCCCAGGTCGCCGGGGCCATTGGTACGCCAGTGATCACCTCGGTGGTGAGCGCGAATCTGGTTCCCACGAGCACGACGCTGGCGCCGGGCGGCGCGTTTACCATCTTCGGCCGCAACCTGTCCAGAGTGACAGGGACGCTGGAAGGTTGGCAGGGCGTCTCGGTACCGGACACGCTGAACGGCGTAGCCATCGGCCTCGGCGCCGGCCGGGCGCGGCTGTTGTTTGTCTCGCCCACGCAGGTAAATGGCCTGGCGCCTTTTGACGTTGTGGCCGGCATGAACGCCGTGGCGATCTTCAACGGCGCCAGCTTTAGTGCGCCCGCCACGGTAAGAGTTGCCGCAGCCGCGCCGGCGATCTTCGCCGGCTTCGTCCTGGACGCGGACACGCAACTGCCCTACACGGACGCGCGGCCGGCCGCGGCCGGCAATACCATCGCCGTCTTCTCGACGGGTCTGGGAGCCACGTTGCCCGGCTTCCCGTCCGGCAACGTGACGCCCAACGGCATCTTCCTGGCGGCGCCGGCGACGGCGACCATCGGCGGAGTGGCGGCGGAAGTGGTCGGTTCGGCCGCGGTGCCGGGATCCTTCGGGCTCTACGCCACGGCGATCCGCGTCCCGGCCGGCGCGGGCACGGGCCCGCGTCCGCTGCAACTGCGCATGGGCGACGCGTTGTCGAACATGGTGATGGTGCCGCTGCGTTAGCCCTTAGCGGGCCAGGCGAGCGCACGCCTGGCCCGCTAAGCCGTACCATGGAAGAGAGCATGCGCCCCTGTTGTCTACTGTTGTTCGCGATGTCGGCCGTTGCGTTCCAGCCCCCTGGCGTACCGGCGAGCGGCATTGCTGGCCGGGTGATCGACCTAGCCACGGGCGAAGCCATCCGCGGCGCGCGGGTGACGCTGCACCAGATTCCGATTGTCGTGGGCATCCGTCCGTCGGGACGAAATCTCGAAGACAGCTTCTACGACGCCAGCCAGATGCCCGCTACCCGGGCCACCAAAGGACCGCCCACGGTGCTGGTGACGGACGAGGAGGGCGGCTTCCGCGGCGGATTCGCACCGGGGCGGTATCAGATCTGGGCGGAGCTCGAAGGCTATCAAGTGGCGCCCGCCGGGCTGACGGCGCTGTCGCTGCTGCCGGGCGAGCAGTTGAAGGGCGTCGTGCTGAAGATGAACCGCCTGTCGTCGCTCCGAGGCCGGGTACTCGATGCGGAAGGCAGGCCCGTGGCCCAAGTGATGGTGCAGTGCCTGCGGTGGAGCCGCTGGGGGAACCAGGCCAAGCGAATGCTGAGTCCGCTGCAGCAGACGATGACCAACGAAGGCGGCGAGTATCGCTGCGATGGCTTAGCGCCCGGACAATACGTTATCGCCGTCGACCGTCCGCCACTGCCCACGATGTTCGCCCCCGGCGTCGCCGACCCGGCGCGGGCTCGAACTTTTGACGTCATTTCCAGTGCGCCGCTGCCTAGCGTCGATGTGCGGCTGGAAGCACCGCCTTTGGTCACCGTAAGCGGGAAGGCAGCGGCAGGAGCCCGGTTGACGCTGGTCCCGCGGGAGCCGGGCTGGCGCTTCGCCGTGACGCGGCCGCCCACGGCGCTGGCCAATGCAGACGGCAGCTTTGTTCTGAAGGAGGTGCCGGCGGGGAGCTATCTGCTCCGGGCCGCTCTCCAGGACTCGTCCGGTGCGCTAGCGATCAAGGTCACCGCCGCGGTGGAAGGGGTGAGCGTCCCGCTCTCGCCGGCGATTACCTTGCGGGGCAAGGTGAAGAACGAAGGCCTGCGCTTCACCCTGATTTTCGAGCCGCCACCGGACGCGCTGGGCGGCGGACGAAGTGTCCAGGTGGATCCGTCCGGACGGTTCACGGTGCCCCAACTGGCACGCGAGTGGTACCGGCTTACGGCCAGCGGCCTTCCCTCCGGCTACTACCTCAATCCGAACTTCGTCGACCTGCGCGAAGCCCAGGAGAGTGAACTCGTCCTGACCCTGGAAGAGGGCACGGCCGAGGTGAGCGGCAAAGTGCTCGACGCGGAACAGCGCCCGTTGGGCGATGTGCAGGTGCTGGCGGTGAGCGAACAGGGCGACACGGTGCGCGGGACGGTTTCGCTGATCGATGGCCAATACCGTATCCCGGATCTGCCACCGGGCGACTACCGTATCCTACCGGTGGTGGATGTCGACATCACGAATCCGCAGGTGTTTGAGCGGCTCTTTGCGGCCGGGGCAAAGATCACGCTGGCGACGGACGCGCGCGAGGTCCGGCATTTGATTCTACGCCAGTAGCTCGTGAATGAGGCTGCCGCCGACGATGGTGGGGCGTTCGGCGCGGCCGTTGTGCTGATAGGTCAATTGCAGATGGTCCATGCCGAGCAGGTGCAGCATGGTGGCGTGGATGTCGTGGACATGAGCGGGACGCTCGACGGCGCGCAGGCCGATCTCGTCGGTGGTGCCGATGGCTTGCCCGGGCTTGATGCCCGCGCCCGCGAAGAACATACTGAAGCCCCAGGGGTTGTGATCGCGGCCGTCGCCCTTTTCGTTGAAGGGAGTGCGGCCGAATTCCCCGCCCCAGACGACGAGCGTTTCGTCGAGGAGCCCGCGGGCTTTGAGATCCGTGAGGAGGCCGGCGATGGGCTTGTCCGAGGCGCGGCACCATTTGGCGTGATTGGCTTCGATATTCTGATGGGCGTCCCAACCGGAGCCGGAGCCACAATAGAGCTCGACGAAGCGTACTCCACGCTCCACCAGACGGCGCGCTTGCAGGCAATTCCGGCCGTAGGGTAACGTGGCCGGATCATCCATGCCGTAAAGGCGCTTGGTGGCCTCGCTCTCCTGCGTCAAGTCGACGGCTTCGGGACCGGCAGACTGCATCTGGTAAGCCAGTTCAAAGGAACGGACGCGGGCGTCGAGTTCGGTGTCATCGTCCTTGCCCTCGCCGAATCGCGCGTTGAGCGCCTTCACATAAGAGAGCTTGCTGAGCTGCTGTTCGCTGGTGGCGTTGCCGCCGGGCTTCAGATTCAGAATGGGCGTGTCGCCGGTGCGGAATTGCGTGCCCTGGTAGGTGGCCGGAAGAAAGCCGGCGCTCCAATTCTTGGTGCCGCCGAGCGGCTCCTTGTCGTCCTGCATGACGACGAACGAGGGGAGGTTGCGATTGGCGGTGCCGAGACCGTAGGTGGTCCAGGCGCCCAGGGACGGGCGGCCGGCGAGGATGTCGCCGGTGTTCATCTGGCAGACGCTGCCGACGTGGTTCAAGCCGTTGGCCCAGCAACTGCGGAGTACGGCGAGTTCGTCGGCGTGTTGGGCGATATGGGGATACCAGTCCGAGACCCAGAGGCCGGATTGGCCATGCTGTTTGAACTCGCGTGGCGAGGCCATGATCGAGTTATTTGCGGTGCCCATGGCGGTGATGAGCTTGCCGTAGGAGGCCGGCATCGGCTGGCCATGCAACTCCTTGAGCTTGGGCTTGGGATCGAACAAATCGATGTGGCTCGGCCCGCCTTCCATGAAGAGGAAGATGATGCTCTTGGCTTTTGCGGCATGGTGCGGCGGACGGGCGGCCAAGAGGTCGCCACGGCGGGGCGCGGCTTCGGCCATCAGCGAGGAGAGCGCCATGCCGGCAAGGCCGCTCCCGGCGGCCGTGAAGAACTCCCGGCGGGAGCGGACGGGCCAATGGTGCTGTAGCTTTTGGAGCATGGCTTTAGTTGATGTAGAGGAACTCGTTCGAATTGAAGAGCGCATGGCAGAGGTCAACGAGCACGGCCGCCTCAATCGGTTGTATGCCAGATGGCAACTTATCGGGAACCACCAGCGGCGCGGAGCGAGCCGCCAGAATGGGCTGGTGCCGGGTGAAGAAGTCGCTGGCGAGACGCTTCTCATCGTCGCTCGCGGGACGAGCGTAGACGAGACGATACGCGCGGTCGACCATCGCTTCGCGCGAGAGACCGGCGTCGTTCAAGACGCGAGCAGCCAAACCTTTTGACCAGTCGAGGACCATTTCGCTGTTCATCAGTTCGAGTGCCTGGGAGGGCGTCACGGTCTGGTTCCGGCGCGCGCAGCTCTCGTGGGTGTCGGGCATGTCGAAGGCTTCGAACATCGGGTAGCGCGTATTGCGGCGCACGAAGATATAAATGCTGCGCCGGCGGGCCTCTTCCAGCGACTCGTCGCGTTTCCAACCGCCACGCGTCTCGACGCCGGCGGGCAGGGGCGGAAAGACGCCGGGGCCGTTCATCTTCGTATTCAGCAGACCGCTGACGGCCAGCATGGAATCGCGGATGGACTCGCCTTCCAGGCGCCGCCGGTTGTAGCGCCATAAGGTGGCGTTCTCGGGATCGGCCTGGCCGGCAGCGGCGGCGAAGTCCGAACTGCGGCGGTAGGTTTCCGAGAGCATAATCTCGCGATGCAGGCGCTTGATGCTCCAGCCATCGCGCACGAAACGGTAGCTCAAGTCATCGAGCAGTTCCTTGTGCGTGGGCCGCGCGCCCATCAGGCCGAAGTCAGAAGGCGTGGCCACCAGGCCCTGGCCGAAGTGGTAGTGCCAGACGCGATTCACGATGACGCGCGCGGTGAGCGGATTCGCGGGGTCGGTGAGCCACTTGGCCAACGCGGTGCGGCGTCCACTCTTGCCGGCGGGCGCGGCGGGCAGACGGAGGTCGGAGGGGTCGAGGATGGAGAGGAAGCCAGGCTGCACCTCTTCATCGACGGCGTCGTACGCGCCGCCGCGGAGCACGTGGGTGGACGGGATGGCCGCAACGTCCTCCACCATGGCCTGGGTGATGGGCAACTCGGCCGGCTTCAGATGATCGAAAGTCTTGAGCTTGGCGGCGAGCTTCTGGTAGGCAGCCTTCACGTCACCACGAATGCCCTTGGCGACTTCGGCATCGTCAAAGGTCAACTGCGGCATGGCCTTGTAGTACATCTGCCACTGCATGGGCGTCCGCTTTTCGGGGGCGCAGGTGACGGAGGCTTGAATCTCTTCGGGGAACTTGTCGAAGTTCTCCTTCACGCGGAAGTCGCGTTGGATCTTGAGGACGGAGGCGATCTCCTTGCGCACATCGAAGGTGGCCTTTTCCCAGACCTTGAGCTGCGCCTGATACTCCTGCTGCGCCTTCGGGGAGGCCAGGGTCGCCTGGTCATCGATGTGCAAACCAGCGAAGAAGGACTGCAGGCGGTAATAGTCCTTGTGCAGGATGGGATCGAACTTATGGTCGTGGCAGCGGGCGCAGCCGAAGGTGAGCCCCATGAAGGTGGAGCCGACCACGTCGGTAATGTCGTTCAAAAGCTCCTGGCGGCGCTGATAGAGATTGCGGGCGTTGTACTCGTCGGGAAAGTGCCGGTTGAAGCCGGTGGCGACCAGGGCCTGGGCATCGCCGGGAAACATTTCGTCGCCGGCGAGTTGCTCCTGTACGAAGCGATTGTAGGGCTTGTCTTCGTTGAAGCTCTGAATGACGTAGTCGCGATAGCGCCAGATGTTGGGGCGGGTCTCGTCGGCCTTGAAGCCTTCGCTATCGGCGTAACGAGCCAGGTCGAGCCAATGGCGGCCCCAGCGCTCGCCGTAGCGCGGGGACGCGAGCAAGCGGTCGACGACTTTGGCGAAGGCCTCGGGGGAACGGTCGCTGAGGAAGGCTTGGGTCTCTTCGGGGGTGGGGGGCAGCCCGGTAAGGTCGAGGGTGGCGCGGCGGAGCAGGGTGACGGGGTCAGCCGAGGGGTTCGGCGTGATGCCTTTGCCTTGCAGCTTGGCATGGACGAAGGCGTCAATGCGGGAGAGAGTCGCGACCGGGGGAGTCTGCTCGCGGACGGGCTGAATGGCCCACCAGCGTTTCTGGATGGCCGTGAAAGCCTTAGGCGCGCTTTCAGCGGCAAACGCACTGGCCACAGAAATCAGTATCAGAGTTGCTCGCAACGCACACCTCGCCTTCGTTTCAGGCCGAATATATCACAAAATCGCCTCTGAGGACAGGGTTCTTTCGACGAAACGGACCGGCGAGTGGTTGATTCTAAAGCTTTTTGGGCTCTGATCGACGCCGTTTGGGTACTGGGCCTTTGCGAGGCGAAAAGAATGGTCGGATTGGCCATGACTCCAGGGTGGCATGCTGGGCGAGGGAGCGCGTCCTGGTTAGGGTCGGAACATTGCGGTAAGTGGTTTAGATTGTTTTCTTTACGATTTTTCGAAATCGTTGTGAAGAGATGACGTGACGGACCAGGGGGTCCGTCTTACAATTGCGCTACCGGCTGAAGCCCGTAACCACTGTGAACCACCCGGTCTCTATCGTTGCCGGCTGCTCTGCCGTGCGTGGCTGGAAAAGGCGAGCGAGGCGGGCCGGGGGGCCCGCCCTACCTTACTGTCCGAGGGCGAAGTGGGCTCGGCGGTTCTTTTGCCAGCAGTCTTCGGTGGCGTCGGTGCAGGTCTGGCGTTCCTTGCCGTAGGTGACCGACTTCAGTTTGTCGCCGGGGACGCCGAGTTGGACGAGGAATTCGCGGGCGGCATTGGCGCGCTTCTCGCCTAAGCCGAGGTTGTATTCGGCGGAGCCGCGTTCGTCGCAGTGGCCCTCCACGATGACATTCGAACTGGAGAACTTACCGAAGATCTCCTTGAGGCCGTCCGAGTTGCGCTGCAGGGTGGCGCGGGCATCTTCGCGGATCTCGGCGGAGTCATAGCCGAAGTAGGCGTCTTTGACGAGGCGTTCGAGGGCGCCGGTGACGTCCTCGGTGGTGCCGGAGGGCGCGGCCGGGGGCTTTTCGGTGGGTGCGGAAACGCTGACCGAGACGCGAGCCGAGTCAGAGCCGCCGGGGCCGGAGGCGCGGAGGATGTAGGTGGTGGCGGTGGTGGGGTAGACCTGGCGGCTGCCGGAAGCGGCGACGGTGCCTACGCCGGGCTCGATGGTGACGGCGTCGGCGTTCTGAACGGTCCAGCGGAGGGTGACGGCGTCACCGCGGACGATGGAAGAGGGGTCGGCATTGAAGGAGATCACCGGCTTGGCCTTGGGCGCTTCCACGGGCGCCGGCTTTGGCGTGTCCGGAAGCTTGGCGGCGGGGGGAATGTTCTTTTTGCAACCCGTCGCGATCATCATCAAGGCGGCGGCCAGGGCGGCCATCAGAGGTAAGCGAACCGTATTCTTCAGACTCATCTTAATCTTCTCGTTTCCCTTCCGGAGCATTTTCTATCGCGCTCCAGATGTTCATTCTCTTATCTTTACCCAAGTTGGGGGTGATTGTTAACTATCGGCGAAAAAAAATCTGGCTTAATGCGTCCAGGCGGGCTTTTCGTTCGATCCGGTGAAGGTTAACTGCTTCAACTGAGTTCCATCGGCCAGGATCGAATAGAGCTGCACCTGGCGGCCAACGGTGCGGGAAAAGACGAGGTGGCGGCCGTCAGGGGCCCAGGCGGGATTCTCACTGCGGACGCCGGAGGTGAGCTGGACGTACTTCTTCGAGGCGACGTCCATGATGAAGATCGACCAGTTGCCGGGCTCCAGACCCGCGGTCCAGGCGAAGGCGACGAATTGGCCGTCTGGGTGCCAGGTGGGATTGGAGGCTTCGCCACGGCCGTCGGTGAGGCGTTCAATGTCGGTGCCGTCGAGATTCATGCGGTAAAGCTGCGCCTTGCCGGAGCGGCCGGAGATGAAGACGATTTCGTTGCCGCTCTTGGGGTTTACCTTGGGCTCCACCTCAATGGACTTGACGGACGTCAAGCGGCGGATGCCACCGCCGTCGGCGCCGGCGACGTAAAGGTTGGCGGGCGAGCCGCCCAGGGTCGACGAGAAGACGATCTGGTTGCCGTCCGGGGTAAAGTCCGGGGTGGCGTTCATGGTGGCCACGGGGTTGGTGAAGTTCAGCTTGCGGCCTGAGTCCGTCGTGTGGACCATGATGGACGGGTTCCCGGCGCCGATGCGGGTGAAGGCGATCTTGGCGTTGTCCTTGGAGATGGCGGGCGAGATGCAGGTGGAGCGGTAAAAGGTGAGCTGCTTCTGATTGGCGCCGTCGTAATCCATGCTCCAGAGCTCCTTAGCGCCTGAGCGGTCCGAGATGAAAAAGATGCGGGAACCGGCGAGGCTCTTGCCGCCGAAGCGAGCCAGAATGTCGACGGCGAATTCGAGGGCCACCTTTTTGGCGCCATCGTCGTCCAGCGTGCCGAAGTAGACCTTGCCGAAGACTTGGGCGTTCTGAATGTCCTTCTGGGTGACGTCGTAGAGCCAACCAAACAAAGCCAACCGGCCGCCCTGCACGGTGGCGTAGCCGAAGGCGAGGTAATTGGCGTTCACGGGCGGGCCGCTCCAGTCCGTCAGCCAGGGGCCTTGCGAGAGCGGCTGGCGGTTCGGCCCCAGCGTCGGAGGCTTGAAGTCAGTCGGCTGTTGCGGCACGGTGAGCGGGTAGAGACCCTTGGGCGCCATCTTCAGGACGGCGGCCTGCTCAATCTCGTTGAAGAGCTTGCTGTTGAGGGTATTCATGAGCGGCTGCGTCTCGCCGGTGCCACGGATGTCCGGCAGGGCGATGGTGGGCCGGTCAGATGAGACGATTTTGCCGCGAAAGTCAGCCTGCTGGGCCGAGAGAGTCGCGAGGAGGAGCGGAAGAAGTAGGTATGGGTTCATCGTTTTAACTCAAAGAGCATCTCCACGCTGGCGGAGCTGCGTTCGAACTGCGGGGGCAAGGCCTGGAACGGGGCGGCCTCAAGCACGGCGCGCTTGGCCGAGTTATCGAGGGCGTAGTTACCGGAGGCTTGGACGATTCGGACGTCGGACACCTTGCCGTCGCGTTGGATGGTGAAAGCGACGGTGGCGGGTGGCAGAGTGCTGATGTTGGCGGGCACGTCGTCGGTGCGCCACTTGCGAGCGATGGCGTCGCGGAGGAGCTTGGCGTACCAGCCGAAACGGTCACCGAACGGGTCATTGGCGCCGGTGCCGAGGCTGCCGGCGTTGGGCACGGAGAACATCGGAGAAGAGGCGGCGCGGCCGGTGGTGGTGAGCAGGCGATCCTTCAGATTCTCCTCGGGCAGATAGCGTTTGAGGGCCGCCAACTCGGAGGGCTTCTTCTTGGGAATCTTGCGCCTGATCTTGTCGAGCGAGATGCCTTCGTCCTCTTCCACCTTGGGTTTGATTTCTTTTTCGACCTTGCGCGGAGCCTCATTCTCGGTGTTTTCGGCAACTTTATTCTCGGGCGTGGGACGGCGCGGGATGGGGATGCTGCGCACCACTTCGACTCCGACAGCGCCGCCGCCGGCGGCGTCGGGCGAGCCGAACGAGGGCCGGCTGCGATTCCACCAGGCGGCGCCGGCCAGGGCAACGATGACGGCACAGTGAATGGCGAGCGAACTGGCCAGGGAACGGCTCCAGTCCTCGCGGTATTCCCAGATGTAGACGCGGGTGGCCATCTTAGTCGGTCTTGGTGACGAAGTTCACTTTGAGTCCGGCGCGCCCGCAGGCGTCGGCGGCCTGGGCGAAAAGGTCGACGGTGGCGTTCTTGTCGCAGCGGATGTAGACATCCTTGGCGGTGGGGCCGAAGCGGCGGCGGACTTCGGGTCCGATAAGGGCAATATTGGCGAGCGGGGCTTCGTTGAGCTTGAGCTCGCCACGGCGGGAGATGCTGAGGACAGGAAGCTCCTTCACCGAAGGCGTGGAGCGTTTCACCTTGGGAACCTCGATTTCGAGGCCGAATTCCATGGCCTGGGCGGTGATCATGAAGATGATCAGAAGGACGAGCACGACGTCCACCAGGGGTACGATATTCATTTCGGACAGCGTGGGGGGGAGCGCGCGGCCCCGCCGCCGGCCGCCGGAGGTGGGAGCGCTAAAGGCCATGATCGCGATCCCCTTCCTGAGTGCCCGTAACGAACCCCGACCGCGAGGGAGGGGATGACCGATGAGAGCTGGCAGAGCGATCCCCTCCCTTACGGTCGGGGTTCGTTACGGTGACCGGAAAATATGCCCCACAGCCCACGCGGCGCGCTGGACGTCCACGCCGCGGTCCAGAGACGTAGCCGGAATGGGGGGATTGCGAAACCATGGGGCGCTAGTCCGGGAAGGTCCGATCGGTGAGATTTAAGAATTCGAGGCCGAAGTCGTCCATGCGGGCGGAGAGTTCGCGGAGGAGGTGGCCGAAGTGGTTGTAGAAAATCGCGGCCGGGATCGCCGCGGCGAGCCCCATGGCCGTGGCGACCAGGGCGTCGGCGATGCCGGGGCCGACGGCCCGTAGACTCGCGGCGCCCGCCGTCGAAAGCTGGTTGAAGGCATCCATGATGCCCCAGACGGTACCGAACAGGCCAATGAAGGGCGCGACGGCGGCGATGGTGGCCAGCCAGCCGACGTTGCGTTCCAGGCGGGACATCTCTTCACTGGCGCCCAACTGCAGATTGCGTTCGAGCGCCATCTGGTTGTAAGGCTTGCGCTTGAGCTTGACCTGGCGGACGAGTTCGGTGTAGCCGAAGTCGAAGACCGTCACCAGCGGGGCGTCTTTGCACTGCTCGCTGGCGGTGGCGATCTGCTCGAAGGTGTCGGCCTTCCGGATGGCGCGCATGAAGGTGCGGTTGCCATCCTGCGCCTTGCGCAGCACGCTCAACTTCTTCAGGCTGATGCCCCAGGAGAGCACGGAGGCGCCGAGGAGCAGAAGCAGCACGGCGAAGGGAATCGGCTTGCTGGGGTCAATCAGATCGAGGATGCGGATTTCGAGCAGGATAAAGGCCACGGAACCTTCATCATAAACGGTTGTTAGCGCGTCCCACAATGGTTTCGCAGAGGAAACAAACATTTGACAAGTGAAATGTTTGACGGCGGGAGCGCTATAATCGGCGTAAATGCTGCTCGAACTAGTTGTGGAGAACTATGCGGTGGTGGAGCGTTTGCGCGTTCCCTTCCATCCCGGACTGAACGTCATGACGGGAGAAACCGGCAGCGGCAAGTCGATCATGGTGGACGCGTTAGGCTTGCTGCTGGGGGGACGGGCGTCGGTGGAGATGATCCGTTCGGGCGCGGAGAAGGCGCGGGTGTCGGGGATCTTCGAGAAGCCGCGGGCGGCGGCCTTCGCCGAGGTGCTGGCGGGGGCGGGAATTGAATCCAGCGAAGAAGAGATCCTGATCGAACGCGAAATTCTGCTGAACGGCAAGTCGCGCGCCTACATTGACTCGCGGCCGGTGACGGCGGCGTTCCTGAAAGAGATCGCGCCGTGGCTGGGCGATATCCATGGGCAGCACGATCAGCAACGGCTCTTCTCGCACGATGCGCAGCGGGACATGCTGGACGAATTCGGCCATCAGTTGGGAGCCGTGGAGCAGGTGGCATCGGCTTACGAGAAGTGGCGACGCACGGGGCAGGAACTCGAAGAACTGGACCGTCAGGAGCAGGAGCGTCTGCGCTTGGCCGATCTGTGGGCGTTTCAAAAGCGCGAAATCGAAACGGTGGCGCCGCATCCGGGCGAGGATGCGGACCTGGAGCAGCAGCGGCGCTTGCTTTCGAACGTGAACCGGCTGGCGGAGTCCGCTACGGCGGCCTATGACGCTTTATACGATGCGCCGGAGAGTTGCCTGGCGGGCTTGCGGTCGGCGATCAAGCGCATGGACGATCTGTGCCGGATTGACGAGAAGATGATTCCGGTGCGGGAGGCATTGAAGCCGGCCGCGATCGCGATCGAAGACGCATCGCAGGAGTTGCGGGATTATTTGGGGCGGCTGGAGAGCGATCCGGCGCGCCTCGAAGAGGTGGAGAACCGGCTGGCCGCGCTCGATAAGTTGAAGCGTAAGTACGGCCAGTCCATCGGCGAGGTGCTGGAGTTCCTGGGGACGATTTCACGGCAGTTGTCGGCGGCGGAGTCGGCGGGGGAGCGGCGCGAGGAGTTGAAGAAGGAGCAGGCGCGGTTCGCGCGCGAGTACGAGTCGGCGGCGGGGGCGTTGACGGAGTCGCGCAGGAAGACGGCGCGGAAGCTCGAAAAACGAGTCGAGACGGAGTTGGGTCAACTGGCGATGGAGCGCACGTCGTTCCGGGCGGAGATTACGCCCGCGGCCTGGAGCGCGAACGGCATGGATGCGGTGGCGTTTCTGGTGTCCGCGAATTTGGGCGAGGCGCCGAAGCCGCTGGAGAAGACGGCGTCGGGCGGCGAGTTGTCGCGCATCGCGCTGGCGTTGAAGACCTGTCTGAACGAAGTGAAGAAGCAGACGATTCCGCCGACCTTGGTATTTGACGAGGTCGATGCGGGCATCGGCGGATCGGTCGCCGTGAGTGTGGGCAAGCGGCTGAAGCAGTTGGCGGGGAATCAGCAGGTGCTGTGCGTAACGCACTTGGCCCAGATCGCGGGCTTCGCTGACCATCAGTATTCAGTGGAGAAGCGGGAGCAAAAGGGCCGGATTGTGACTTCGATTGCGGAGCTGGGCCGTGAGGCGCGGATTGCGGAGTTGGGCCGGATGATCGCGGGCGGGGACCTGACGCCGGAGACGCTCAAGACGGCGGAGCAGATGCTGCGGAGTTGAGAGCCGGCACCCATGTAAACTAAGGGGTAGAAGACTATGGAAGTAGTTAGCGTCGAATCGATACCAATTGTGCTCGGCCAAGAAGAAGATGGCCGCTGGTGGGCTGACATCGACTCCATGCCAGGTGTGATGGCTTATGGAGACACGCGGGCGGCCGCCATTGCGAACGTCCGAGCTCTCGCGTTGCGCGTAGCCGCCGATTGCATCGACCACGGCGAGGAAGTCCCCGAGCCCTTCGCTAAAGTCTTTTCCGTAGCGTGAGCCTTTGGCCGACGGTCAAAGCGAAAAGGCTCTATCGGTTGGAGTGTGTCTTGGCAACGTGGGTCTCACCGGCGCCTCAGCGGAACTAACTGGCCAAATTACACATTTGCCTTCCACGATAGCGAGGAGGTCGGCCCCGGACTGCTCTCCCAAATCGCCAAGAAGACGGGGCTCCAGCCTGAAGATCTGTGAGGCGGCGAGAAGCCAAGCCGGGAACTCGTCAACAGGGGTTTGGCGGGGTCGACCGGATGGCGGTGGACGCGACGTTCGTTAGAACAGACTGGCCACCACGACGGGAGCCTCCGGCGTGGCGAGTGCGGCGACACTCTCCGTTCCGGCAAAGACGCTAATGTCCTGATACACGCCCTCTCGCGGGAGGCGGTGGACGATCAGGCGCCGTTGGTTGACGTCCAGCACCCAGTAATCCTGAATTTCCGCGCGGGCGTAGAGGCCAGCCTTTGCTTTCAGGTCAAAGGCGAGAGTCGTATCGGAGACCTCGACAAGAAGCAAAACATCCGCAGCCTTAGGACGAGGAACCAATGCGAGGACGGACTGTGCCAAAACCACGACATCGGGTTCCGGCTCGCTAGAAGGGTTGTCTTCGTGCCAAACGTCGATCGGGATCTCCTGGACGACGTTACGGGTGGGAAACACAGATCGGAGCCACTCCAGCAACAAGACCATGGTGCGGATGTGCGGGTGGTTCTTGCCCATTTTCCTGATTAACTCTCCGTTGATGAGTTCGTATTGGTGCAGGTCGAAGAGGCCGCTGAGTTGGGCGCACTCGTCGCGGGTCCACTTTTTGCGGGGAAGGTTTTCGAACTCGATGGGCGGAGCAATCAAGGTCGAGGGCATATCCGAAATTATACTCCGCGGCTAGAAGAGGCCCGCCACCAATAGGGTCGAGTCCGGGGCGGCGAGTGGGGCTAGAGACTCGGAGTCGGCATAGACTCTGATGTCCTGATAGGCGCCCGCCTGGGGACTGCGATGCACGACGAGCCGGCGACTGGTCACGTCCAGGACCCAATACTCGGGGATCTCGGCGCGCGCGTAGAGGGCGGCCTTGGCGCTGAGGTCGAAGGCGAGGGTGGTGTCGGAAACCTCGGCGACGAGGCGGACGTCCGTGGATTTGGGGCGTGGGGCGAGTTCGTTGTAGGGCTTCGTGAGCACAACCGCGTCTGGCTCAGGATCACTCGCGGGGTTATCTTCCGGGCGAACGTCGATGGGTGCCTCGGTGACGATCGTGAAGGCCGGGAAAACTGACTGCAGCCACTTGGCGAGCAAGAGGAGCGTCCAAACGTGCGGATGATTCTTGCCCATTTTCTTGATTAACTCTCCGTTGATGAGTTCGTATTGGTGCAGGTCGAAGAGGCCGCTGAGTTGGGCGCACTCATCGCGGGTCCACTTTTTGCGGGGAAGGTTTTCGAACTCGAAGGGCGGAGCAATCAAGGTCGAAGGCATATCCGATATTATAGTCTTCGCATGAGCTGGGGATATCTCGAAGACGCTGGTGGCTACAAGGGCCACGCTGACCGCATTTGTGTGCCAACCACCGAGGCTGAGCTTTGCTCGCTGATGGCGGAGGCGACGGCGCAGCGGATTCCCGTCACCATCGCCGGCGGCGGCAGCGGACTCACCGGGGGCCGCGTTCCGCAGGGCGGTTGGCTGATTTCGGTGGAGAAATTCCGGCGGCTCGATGTAGAAGACGGCATCGCGACCGTGGGCGCGGGTGTGACGCTGCATGACCTGCATGCCGCCGCGAAGGCGCATGGGCAATTCTATCCGCCGGATCCCACCGAGACCATGGCCTTCCTGGGCGGCACCGTGGCTTGCAATTCTTCGGGGTCGCGGAGCTTCAAGTACGGCGCCACGCGGCGCTGGATCAACCGGCTGCGCGTCGTGATGATGGATGGCTCCGTCAAGGACGTCCGCCGCGGCGAGGCGATTGACTTCGACGTGCTCGAGATTCCGCAGCCCCGCTGCAAGAAGCACTCGGCGGGCTACCCGCTGAAGCCCGGCATGGATTGGGTGGACCTCTTCACTGGCGCCGAGGGCACGCTCGGCGTGGTGATTGAAGCCGAAGTTACCCTGCTCCCTGCCCCGAAGCAACTGCTGAATGGCATCGTCTTTTTTCCCACGGACGAGAGCTGCTTCGCGGCGCTCGATGCGTGGCGCGCGGTGCCGGGTTTGCGGATGCTGGAGTACGTGGACTGGTCCGCGCTCAAGATGATTCGCACGCGCTTTCCCGAGATTCCCGAAGAGGCGCGCGGGGCTTTGATTATCGAGCAGATCGTCGAAAGCGACGCCGATGTGGATGCCTGGGCCGAATGGCTGGAGGTGGCGCACGGGCTCGGCGAGCTCTCCTGGTTCGGGACGTCGGATGCGGACCGGGAGCGCTTTCGCAAGTTCCGGCACACACTTCCCGAAACCGTGCTGGCGATCTCCGAACGGAATGGCTTCATGAAAATGGGCAGCGATTTTGCGGTGCCCGTGGAGCGAAATCGGGAGATGATTGCGTATTACCGGCGTCGGATGGACGAGATCATGCCGGGCGAATACTGCATCTTTGGCCATCTGGGCGACGCACACGCGCACGTGAACATGACGCCGTCGACGCAGGCCCGCTTCGATGCGGGGGCGGAAGTGATGACGGAGTTCGCCCAAAAGGCGGTGGAATTGGGCGGGTCCGTCGCGGCGGAGCACGGACTTGGAAAACGGAAGGCGAAGTTCTTGCCGATTCAGTATTCGCCCGCGGAAATTGAGGCGATGAAAGCCGTGAAGCGGCGCCTGGATCCGCATTGGCTATTGGGCCAAGGCACGCTTTTTGCTCTATAGAACAGTTTTGTTGTAGACTGAAGGCGCAGTTTGTTAAGGAGAATGTAGAAATGAAGAAGTTTGCTTTGCTTTCCCTGCTGGCCGTTGGCGCGTTTGCCGCTGAGTGGTCCGGCACCATCGTTGACGAAAAGTGCGGCGCTAAGCATGCGGACGCCTCTGAGGCTTCGCAGAAGTGCGTGAACGGCTGCATCAAGGGCGGCTCGGCCCCCGTGTTCGCCACTGGCGACAAGGTGCTGAAGTTCTCCAATCCGGATGCGATCAAGGAACACTACGGTCACAAGGTGACCATCAACGGCAAGTTGGACAAGAAGACGAACATGATCATGGTCAAGTCCGTCAAGATGGCCAGCTAGTTCGAATATTGGCTTTCGACAAACGGCGCCGGGGCAACCCGGCGCCGTTTTCGCGTTTAGCGGACCTGGGGAAACCCGAGATCGACGCGGCTAGTGCCGGGGTCCGGCCAGCGGCTGGTAACCACTTTGGCCCGGGTGTAGAACTGAACGCCTTCGGGCCCGTACATGTGCAGGTCGCCGAAGAGCGACGCCTTCCAGCCGCCGAAGCTGTAATAGGCGACCGGCACCGGAATCGGCACGTTGATGCCGACCATGCCCACTTCGACGTCGAACTGGAATTGGCGGGCGGCGCCGCCGTCACGCGTGAAGATGGCGACGCCGTTGCCGAAGGGATTCTCATTGATGAGGCGTAGCGCTTCGTCGTAGGTGGCGACGCGGACCACGCCGAGCACGGGGCCGAAGATCTCGTCGCGGTAGCAATTCATCTGGGGCGTGACGTGGTCCAGCAAGGAGGCGCCAGTGAAGAAGCCGGGACTTTGGCTGGCCGGATCCTGACGGCCATCGACAGCAACGGTGGCGCCCTCGGCGGTCGCCTGGGCGACGTAGGAGACCACCTTGTCGCGATGCTCGCGGGTGATGAGCGGGCCCATTTCGCTGGCGGGCTCGTGGGCCGGGCCGACCTTGATCTTGGCCATACGCTCCTTGATCGCCGCAATGAGCGGGTCCGCCGCGCTGCCCACGGCGACGACCAGGGAGATCGCCATACAGCGTTCGCCGGCGGAGCCATAGGCGCCAGACACGGCCGCATCGGCGGCCATGTCGAGATCAGCGTCAGGCAGCACCAGCATGTGATTCTTCGCGCCGCCCAAGGCCTGCACGCGCTTGCCGTTGCGCGTGGCCGTCTCATAGATCGCGCGGGCCACCGGCGTGGAACCGACGAAGCTAATGGCCTTCACCGTGGGATGCGCCAGCAGCGCGTCGACCGCGGCCTTATCACCTTGCAGGACGTTGAAGACGCCGTCCGGTAGTCCGGCTTGCTGGAGCAATTCGGCAAGGTAGAGGCTGACCGAAGGGTCCTTTTCGGAGGGCTTGAGGATGAAGGTATTGCCGCAGGCCAGCGCGTTGGCGAACATCCACATCGGGACCATGGCGGGGAAATTAAACGGCGTAATGCCGGCCACGACGCCGAGCGGCTGGCGAATCTGATAGACGTCGAGCCCACGGCTGACTTGTTCGGAGAAGCCGCCTTTGAGCAGATTCGGCACGCCGCAAGCGAATTCGATGTTCTCGAGTCCACGGGCGACTTCGCCTAGGGCGTCGGGCACCGTCTTGCCGTGTTCGGCCGAAATCAGTTCGGCGATGCGGCGGCGGTTGGCGTCGACCAGTTCGCGAAGCTTAAACATGACCTCCGCGCGGCGGGAGAGCGCAGTGGAGCGCCACTCGGGGAAGGCGGCCTGAGCCGTGGCAACGACGGCATCCACTTCGGCGGCCTGGGCGAGGTCGACCATGGCTTGGACTTCGCCCGTAGCGGGATTCCAGACCTTGGCCGACCGGCCGGAGGTGGACGGCGTCAGCTTGCCGCCGATCCAATGATGGACAGTTCTCATGGGTTGATCTTACTAGACGTGGTACTTGCGTAGGGACGGCTTTGCGCGGCTCAATTGACACCATAGTTTCAATATGACATGATGATGTCACTTTCTTTCCGGGAGATACCATGTTTCAACTTCGTCCACTGGACGCCGCGGTTCCCATCTTTCAGCAGTTGCAGGAGGAGCAGGCGCCGGTCATTTTGGTGAACATCTTCCAGGTGGCCGAGGCGGACATTCCGGCGCTGCTCGAAGCCTGGACGAGCGATGCGAACTGGATGAAGCAGCAACCGGGCTACATCTCGACGCAGCTCCATCGCGGGATCGCGGGCAGTACCGTTTTGATGAACTACGCGGTATGGGAGTCCGTGGCGCACTTCCGAGCGGCTTTCGATCATCCGGAGTTCAAGGCGGCCTTGGCCCAGTATCCTTCCTCCGCCGTGGCCTCGCCGCATCTATTCACGCGCCTCACCGTGCCGAATCTCTGCGTCGGCCCGTAAGGACCAGCCTATGCCGCACACCAAAAACGGGAAAGCCTTTACCGATTTGGTTCTCGAAACGTTTCGCTTCCATGGCAGACTCTTGGCCGCCGGCGACAGCCTGACCAAGCCGCTAGGGTTGACAAGTGCGCGCTGGCAGGTGCTGGGCGCGATTGAAGGCCAGTCGCAATCGGTGGCGCAGATCGGACGCCAGATGGGCTTGGCCAGGCAGAACGTGCAACGCCTGGCGAACCTGCTCGAGGAGGAGGGCCTCGTGGAGTACGCACCGAATCCGGATCACCGGCGGGCGAAGCTCGTTTGTCTAACTCAGCGCGGAAAAAAAGCCGTCAAGGAACTGGCCCGGCGCCAAGCCGTATGGGCGAACCAGACCTCCTCGCGGGTGAACTTGGCGGAGATCGAGGTGGCGCTAAAGGCGCTGCGAGCGCTTCGTGCGAGCTTGGGCTGATTTGTCCGTCGCCCACACCTTGATCTGATCGACGAGAATTTGCTGGATGGCCCGCTCCTCGCATTCATTGAGGATCCCTTGCGCGGCCAAAAAGCCATCAAAGGAACTGCCGATCTTTCCGGTCTTGCTCAGTGCCATTTCCACTCGTTCCTTTCGTGCGCTTCAGCCCAAGGTTGCTGTCCGGGGGCAGGAATTTTGGGCATTTTCTTGCCGAAGCATGCAAGATGCACCATGCGTCCTTGCGCTATGCAGAAACGTCATCACCGCGACGGTAGTTCATCGTACGCATCCATCTCGGGGCGATCCCAATCCTCGGCGAAGACGGCTAAGCGGTGCCTCAAATCGGCGGCCCAAGACTCGTCGATGCCCCGCTCACGAAGATCCAAGGGTTCGGCGGGATGAACTAGAGTTACGACAACGCGTGAACCCTCAGCTCCTGTCAGCGGCGCCAATAGTTCTACTCTTCCGTTGCGATAGATTCCTTCGATAGATTCCTTCGACAGATTCCACCAGACGCCTTTTGTTATCGCTCGCCTCGGCGGCGCCCGGCATTTCGCTTTCGCCGGCCGGTGCGACACAATGGACGCATGCTCCGTCGCGAACTCTTCATTTTGCCTTTTGCCTTGCAGGCGCAAAGCCCGATTGCGCTTACCGGCCTCGCCGACCTGCCGCCCGCGCCGCTTGAACTGAATGCCGGTCCGCTGTCTTTGCTGTTTGAGCCAGGGCTGGGTTTTGCGCGCTACATTCGCTTTGGCGAGCACGAAGTGCTACGGGGCATCTATGCAGCGGTGCGCGACAAGAGTTGGGGCACCGTGGCCCCGAAGGTGACGAACCTGAAGACGACGACTTCGCCGTCTGGCTTCCAGCTCGACTTCGACGTCGCCTGCCAGGAGCGCGAGATCGACTTTGCCTGGCATGGCACGATCACCGGGGAGACCGTGGGCGCGACGGCGACGCTGCGGTTTGACTTTGCCGGCGAGGCGCGGTCGAGCTTTGAGCGCAATCGCGTCGGCTTCTGCGTGCTGCATCCGTTGGCGGAATGCGCGGGCCAGCCCTGCCGGGCGGAGCAGGCCGATGGCAAGGTGGTGACCGGGCAGTTCCCTGCCCTGATTGCTCCCAATCAACCGCTGCTGAACCTGCGGGCGCTGTCGCATCGGCTGCCGGACGGCAGCGACGTGGAGGTGCGCTTCGCGGGCGATATCTTCGAGATGGAAGACCATCGTAATTGGACCGATGGCAACTACAAGACCTACTGCACGCCGCTGGCGATTCCTTACCCGGTGCTGCTGGCCAAGGGGACGCGCGTGGAGCAGTCGGTGACCGTGAAGGTGACGCCGCGGGGCACTCCCGCGAAGCCGCGCTCGCGGGCCGTAGTCGAGTTAACGATGGGGCCAGACCGCGCAAAGCTGCCTTCCATCGGCTTCGGCCTAGCCGCGGCGGAGCAGCCGCTGGGCGCGCGAGAGACGGCGATGCTGACGGGGCTGAAGCCCGCGCACCTGAGAGTCGACTTGCGGTGCGATCTGCCGTCCTCCAACTGGCGCGCCCTGCTGGCGCGAGCGATCACGGAAGCGCGTGGAGTGAACGCGGGCCTGGAAGTGGCGCTAATACTGAGCGACGCGGCAGAGGCCGATCTGAAGGCCGTCGTGCAGGCGATGGGTGCAGTAAAGCCAGTGCGGTGGCTGGTGTTCCGCGCGGGCGAGACGGCCACCAATCCGGTGACGCTGGCGCTGGCCCGGCGGTATCTGCTGGGTCCGCTGACGTCGGGCACGAATCAGTACTTTACCGAACTCAACCGCGAGCGGCCGGATTTGGCCGCGCTCGACGCCGTCTGCTATTCGCTCAATCCGCAGGTGCATGCGTTCGACAATGCGAGCCTGGTGGAGAACCTAGCGCCGCAGGGCGATACGGTGCGCTCCGCGCGGCAGTTTTGCGGGACGAAGCCGCTGGTGATCACACCGGTGACGCTGCGGCCCCGCTTCAACCCACAGCAGCGCGGGCCGGAGCCGCCTACGCCGCCGGGCAAACTGCCGTCACGCATTGACCACCGGCAGCCGACGCTTTTTGGCGCGGCCTGGACGCTCGGTAGCCTGAAGTACCTGAGCGAGGCCGGCGCCGCGAGCATTACCTACTACGAGACGCATGGCTGGGGCGGCGTCCTCATGCCGGGCGCGTCACCGCTGCCGGAGGTGTTCCATGCAACGCCGGGCATGGTGTTTCCGCTGTTTCACGTCTTCGCCGATGTCGCGGAGTTCGCGGGCGGCAGTGGGCAGGCGCTGCTGACGGAATCCCCGCTGGAGGTGATCGGCTGGCAACTGGCGCTGGGAGCCCGCCGGCGGACGCTGGTGGCGAATCTGACGGCGCGGCCGCGCATTGTGCGCGTGCCGGCGGCGAAGCAAGTCGCCATCCGGACGCTCGACGACCGCAGCTTCCTCATGGCGACAACGCAGCCGGACCGGTTCCGCCGCCCAAGCCGGACCGTCACCACCACCGAGGCGACGATCGAGCTTCCGTTAGGGCCCTACGCGGTGGCGACGCTCGACCTCGCGTAGACTGGTGAGGGCATGCTGCACCGACTCACCCTGTCCGCTTTGCGCGACGAAATCGCCCGCGGCCACGCAACGCCGCTCGAAGTCGTCGACGACTACTTGGCGCGCATCGCGTCGGTGAATCCGGCGGTGAACGCCTTCGTCGCGATTTATGCGGACCGCGCTCGCGAGCGGGCGCGGGAGCCGCTGAGCGGTCCGCTGGCCGGGGTGCCAGTCTCGATCAAGGACAGCTTCGACGTCGCCGGCCAGCCGACTTACTGCGGCAGCCGCTTCCGCCTGGAGCATCGGGCGAAGGACGACGCCACCTGCGTCGCGCGGCTGGAGGCGGCGGGAGCGATTGTGATCGGGAAGACGAACACGCCCGAGTTCCTCGCGAACTATGAGAGCGACAACCACCTCACCGGACGCAGCAATAACCCTTGGAATCTGGAGCGGACGCCGGGCGGCAGCAGCGGCGGCGAAGCGGCGGCGATCAGCGCGTTCTGTTCGGCGGGCGGCATGGGCTCCGACGGCGGCGGCTCAGTGCGCTGGCCGGCGCACGCTTGCGGCATCGCCGCGCTAAAGCCGACGCCGGGCCGCGTGCCCGCCACGGGCCACGAACCGCGCATCGCGCACCCGGGCGGGCTGCTGGGCGTCGCCGGGCCGATGGCGCGCAACGCTCGCGATCTGCGCATTTTGTACGACGTCGTGGCGGGGCACGACGATCAGGATCCGTTTTCCGTGCCCATGGAAGGGCCTCCTGCCCGGTCCACGAAGATCGGCTTCGCCGAACGTTTCGGCGAGGTGCCGGTAGCGGCCGAGATCGCCGCGGCGGTGCAGGACTGCGCGCGGATTTGCGCCGATACGCTGCGCCTGCCGACGGAGGCGTGGACGCCGGAGGGCTTGGAGAAGTCGCCCAATTTGTGGAGTTTCTTCTTTAGCGAACTGCCCGCCGAATTCATGCGCGATACCATCGCGGGCCACGAAGCCGACGCCCACTGGACCGGCACCGAGCTTCTGGAGCAACTCGCCGGACGCCCCTTGCCCACGGCGAAACAAGTGGTGCTGAACCTGGCCGCGCGGGATCGCATGCGCGCGCATCTTTTGCGGCAGATGCGTGACTACGGCGTGCTGCTGTGGCCGGTGGCCGGCACGACGGCGTTTGCGCACCGGGCACGCCGCTATCCGACACCCACCAAGGAGATCGGACTCTTCCAAGCCATGATGCCGCTCTATCCCGCGAATCTGCTGGGCTTGCCGGCGGTGGTGATTCCGTGGACGCTCTCCTCCGAAGGGCTGCCCATCGGCATCCAGCTCATCGGCCGGCCGTGGGAAGAAGACTTGCTGTTGCAATTGGCCGGGCAACTTGAGGACGCCCGCGGACCGTTGCCGGAGTTACCGCTATGATCCTGGGCCTGCGCACCGTGCAACTGCATGTCAAGCCGCACAACCTGGCCGCGGTCCGCGATTGGTACGCGCGCAGCCTGGGGGTCGCGCCGTATTTCGACGAGCCGTTCTATGTCGGCTTCAACCTGGGCGGCTATGAGTTCGGCTTGGTGCCGAATGACTCGGCGCCCTACACGTCCGGGTCCACGTATGTTTACTGGGGCGTCGCCGATCTGCAGGCGGCGGTGACGAATTTTCTCCAATTCGGGGCGCGCGATTTAACGGGCATCGAAGAGGTGGGGGGCGGGATTCGCAAGACGACGATTCAGGATCCCTTTGGCCATCGCTTCAGCCTGATCGAGAATCCGCACTTCCAGGGTGCCTGAAATGTTCTTCCTGCTTTGGCCGCTCGTACTGTTGGCCCTGATTCCCGTGCTGGGCTGGCTGATTCAGCACGCGGGAGCCGCACTCGACCGTTGGCGCTATGGCCCACCGGGCACGCTGCTGCAAGTGGGCGGTCATAAGCAGCATTTCCACGTGATGGGGCCAGTCACCGACACTCCGCTGATCGTGTGCGAGGCGGGCATCGGCGCTTCGTCGTTGAGTTGGTGCTACATCCAGAAGGCGATCGCCGAGGAGACGCGGATCGCCGTTTATGACCGGGCGGGTTTGGGCTGGAGCGAACTCGCCACCACGCCGCGGACCGCGAAGCAAGTGAATCATGAGTTGTTCGCGATGCTGGAACGCGCGGGCCACACGGAACCGGTGATTCTGGTGGGCCATTCGTTCGGGGGCATGTCGACGCTGCTGGCTGCCTGTGAGCATCCGGGCCGGGTGGCTGGCCTGGTGCTGGTAGATCCGCTGCATCCGGCCGAGTGGTTCCTGCCCGAAGTCCACCGCAAACGGATGCTCGAGTACGGCGTGTTCCTGGCGAGCCGCGGAGCGTTTTTGGCGCGCTGGGGTTTCGTACGGACAGTACTACGAACGCTGCTCCTGGGCGGCGAACGCATCGTGGGCCGGGTGAATCGCGGCGCGGCGGGACCGGGCTCTTCGGTGCTGGAACGGCTGGTGGGCGAGGTGCGCAAAATGCCGCCCTCGCTATGGCCGATCGTGCGCTCGCACTGGTGCCTGCCCAAAAATTTCCTCAGCATGGCGGATCACCTGCGGCAGTTGCCGTTGAGTTCGGTGCAGACCGCTAACGCCTTGCGGCCCATGGACATCCCGGTGATTCTACTCTCTGCCGCGAACCTGGAGCCAGAACGCCTGGCCGCGCATGAGGCCTTGGTGTCCTTGTCGTCGCGGGGCCAGCACCAGGTAGCGCAACGCGCGGGCCACTGGATCCAACTCGACGAGCCAGAACTCGTCATCTCGTCAATCCAATCCTTGCGGAAAATGTTTTAGAACCCCCCGCTAGTACTGGCCCCCCATTTCTAGTAACCTATACATGTCAGGACTTCTATGCCTCGTAACGATGACGGTGAATTCGAACTAATCCTTGGCAATAAGCAACTCCTCAGTGTGTTCTTCATTGTCGTAACCCTGCTGGCGGTGTTTTTCGCCATGGGCTTTATCATGGGCCGGAGCGTGAACCCCGTTGCGGAAGCCAGAAAAGTCGACAATTCGCCCTCAGACAAGCCCATCGTGGTGGACGCCAAACCCTCAGCGAGCAGCGCGGCGGTGACGCGTCCGGTGGAGATCAAGTCGCCCATCGAAACCGAGGTGGCGAAGCCCGACGCGAAGACTGCCGAACCGCCGAAGGCCGACCCCAAGGTGAAGGAACAGGAAGCGGCTAAGGAAGCAGCCGAGAAGAAAGCCGAAGCCAAGAAGGCGGAACGCGAAAAGGCTGACCGTGAGAAGGAAGCCAAGGCCGAAGCTAAGAAGGCAGAGCGCGAGAAGGAGAAAGAGAAGAAGACCGAAGCCAAGCGTGAGCCCGTCTCAGCGGGCGGCGGCAAGGCTCCTTCTGGCAGCTATCTGCAGGTAGCCGCGGTCGGCAAGAGCGAAGCCGATTTGGTGGTGGAAGTGCTCGCCAAGAAGGGCTTCAAGGCCTACGTGGTGGGAGTGGACGGCAAGCCGGACCTCTATCGTGTCGTGGTGGGTCCGGTGAAGGGTGGCGCGGATACCAAGCGCACCATGGACGATCTGCAGGAAGCCGGCTTCAAGCCGTTTCCGCGGAAGCTTTAGCAGATCTCACCCCGCAATCTTACTCGATAACCGCAGAGAGCCCGCTAGACCTGCGGACCGTTCTCGCAGAGACGATGAAAAGCCGAGCCTGGTGAACAGCGGTTATACTTCGAGCGCACCGCTGAATTTATCCATTCAGTGATTTATTGCGTTTATTGAAGTGGCGTCGAATTCCATAATGGCGTCAACGGCAAGGGAGTCCGTCGGCGGTGATGGCGATGGTCGTGACGTTCGCCGCTATTCCTCCCACCGTGATCGCGACTGGCACGTTGCAGCCGAGCGGTGCGTTGTCGGGAAGGGTGAAGTAGACGTTGTCGACTCCGGCGCTTTCGGCCTGACGTCCGGCGTACAGAATGTTCTGGGCCGGCACGGCTAGGCCACCCACGGTGATGGCCACCTGCAGGTTTGCCGGCGCTCCCCGCATGTCGAAGGCGTTGGATCCGGGCGCCACGTTGTCGGGGCCGTTGATCGGCCCAAGGCCCGTTCCCCAAAGAATGACGATCTGGCCGGGCTTGGCCGGTGATGACGGCAGATTTAAGGGATAGTCGGTCGCGCTGGCGACGTTTTGGGCGATGGCCAGGTTGTTGCCGCCCACCACCTGGAAGAAGGCTCCGAAGCTGGTGGGATTGATGAGGACGGTGGCCTGTGCGCTGGTGCGGCCGTTGGCGATGACGGTCATCTGGGCGGGGCCGGGCGGCAGGTTGGAGGGAAGTAGCCCGTTGATCTGCCCGGCGGAGACGAAGACGAGATAGGCGTTGAAGGTGTTGCCACCGGCGAGGATCTGGACGGTGACGCTGCCCAGGCTGGCCGGAAGCGGGTAGCCGGCCTGCGCGGGTTCAGTGGGCCCGAGGCTGGAACCGAAGATGCTGAAGAACGAGCCTTGGGCTAAGCCGTTGGGCGGTCCGCCGGGCGCGTAGCTCGCGGCGTTGACGACCCCGCCGGGAGAGATGGCGGGTGTACCAGGAGGCGTCGTGCCTCCGCCGGGAGTGCCACCGCCGCCGGGGGTGCCGCCACCGGGTGGGGTGGGAGGCGCGGCTTCCTGCAGGATGGCGATGTTTTTCCCGGCGATGATGATGGCGGCCTGGCGAGCGCTGCCGGTGTTGGCCGCGACGGTGTAGGAGACGGCGCCGTTGGCACTGCCGGCGGCTGGCGCGGCCGTCACCCAGCCGGTTGCCATGCCAGGGGGATAGACGATGGTCACGGTCCAAGCGCAGGTCTGATTCGTCAGGAAGCGGATCAGCCGCGTGCCGCCGGCCGGAACGAAGCTCTCGGTGGCCTCCTGCACCGTGTAGTTGCAGCCGGGCGTGGTCCCGCTGGTGGTTCCGCTTTGGAAGACGGAGAATGTCTGCCCGCCGACGCTAATGGTGGCGTTGCGGGGTGGGCCGGAGTTCGCGGCGACAGCGAAGCTAACCGATCCGGCGCCGCTTCCAGTCCGGCCGCCGGTGAGTTGGACCCAGTCGGCGTTAGAAGTAGCGGTCCAGTTGCAGGTGGACCGGACGGAGAAGCTGGAGGTGGCGCTCGCGCTCGTGAAGGCTTGACCGGCGGGAAGGAGGGTGAGGCCGGCGCAGGGGTCGGTCCCGGTGCCCCCGCCACCCGGCGCGCCTCCACCACCCGTGCCGCCCCCGGAACCTGCCCCTACCTGGACGGTAGCGGTCATTTGCCCGTTGTTGTCGCCATAGTAGCCGGGGTAGCCGCTGAAGGAGAAGCCATCCACGAAGCCCAGATAGAACTGCGTGGCGCCGGCCGGAATCACGAACTGTTGCACCGAACCGGAACCGGTTCCGGTGAGCCCGTCGCCGACGTAGAAGGTCTGGAACAACTGCGGCGCAAACGAGCCATTGCCGGCAGTGGCCGTGAAATTCACCGCCGTGGGTGGCGGTGGCCCGGCTACCTGGCCGTTGGTGAAGACACCCACCAGGAAGCCGTTGGTAGTGTCGTGACGGATACCAGAGATACCCAGACGGTGAATCGCCTGCTGGCCTGCGTCGGCGTTCGGGTCGCTGTTCGTGCCGCCAAAGTTCGAGGATCCGTCGGGCCCGTTGGTGACGCAATCGCGACAGCCCGTGTAGGTGCCGCCGACACTGGTGACCGTTAAAACCTGGCCGGCGGATCCGGCGGGAAGGTTGTAGAGGGGAGGTAAGCTACCGCCACCGCCAGGGAGGGCCGGGGCGGCGGAGCGGCCGGCCGCGTAGATGTTGGCACTGGCGGGGATGGTCAGCGTGGCTGGTGCGCCGGCGCCGGCGCCCGTACCTCCACCACCCGGAGTGCCACCACCCGGAGTGCCACCGCCACTCATGCCACCGGTTCCGCCACCGGGCACGAGATCAGGACCGGGGCCGGTGGCTGGCGTAGTGCTTCCTCCGGTACCGCCTCCAGGCGTGCCGCCTCCGGGCGTTCCACCACCACCGCCCCCGGTCCCGCCCTGCCCCGGCGGGGGGGCCGACAGGGTGAACGGGGCCGCCGTACCTTGCACTGGCTGGTTGTTGACGCTGAGCGAAACGGTCCAGTTGCCCAACGGAGCGGCCGATGGGGAGACGGGCAGCGTGTAACAGACCCAGATGCTGCTCCAGTTCGTCGGCGTTTGCCCAAAATAGCGGGCGCCGCCTGGACCGGTATAAGTGACCCCGATGAGGTCTCCTGGGTTGACGCCGGCGATTAAAACCCAGTGGGTGATGTACGCATCGTTGGTGTAGAAAGCGGTCTTCGTGGGATCGGGCAACGAGGCATTGCAGGCGTTCTGGTGGATGGTGGTCATGGCCGGACTAAAGGTGACTCGCGGACCAGGGGGCTCGGAGGACGGGCCAGTGGAAGTGCCCGAGACCGGAATCGTTCCGGCGCCCTCAGGACGAGTGATGGTCCCGGTAAGCGAGGGGCCGGCGGAAGTAATCGTGATGGTGCCGGGAGGGCCGTTGGGGGTGAAGGCGGAGCCGGTGCAAGTGTTGCCCGACACGGTACAGGTGAAGCCGCTATAGCCGCCGGGTCCGCCGGCGGGGAAAAGGCCCTCAACGGTATTCCCGCCGGTGGGAACGATGCGGATGGGCCCGTTGGGTGACGTCCAGGCGCCGCCGAAGCCGCCGGGACCAGCCCCGTTGGCGCCGGCCTTAAAAACGGCGGTGTAGGTGGTGCTGGAGGGAGGCGCGAGGATGCCGCCGCCCGCATTCAAGGTGTAATTCCACAGGCTAAAGTCGTACTGGACGTTGTTCAGCGTTTGTGGGGATGGGGTGCTGAAGCCATGTCCTTCGTTGGCTGGCCAGGAGCGCGTCACCGGGGCAGTGAGCGAGTCCTGATCAACGCGCACCTGCAGCCCGGCGGGAACGGTGGTGATGGTGGTTACGGGCCGGATCGTGCTGCAAAGATCTAAAGGTCCGATGGTGTCGCTGACATGGGTCGCTTGAAGTGTGCCGTAGAGTCCGATATGGCTCCACGCGGCGACAGATCCCGAAAAGCTGACTCCATCCGGGTTCATGAGGAACAAGAAACCGCCACCGCCCAAGGGCCCGATGAACTGGCCGGAGAGAGCGTTGCCTCCGGCCGGATGGGAGGTGGCCGTGCCGACAAACGTGTAGCCCGCGACCCGGAGGACCCACTTGCCGTCGCCGCGCTGCGATCCGGTCATGGTGCCTAACTGGGTGCTCCAGGTTCCGGACCAGTCGCCGGCCCGCGCGCCAATCCATGGCGCAGTGAAGCCACTGCTGTTGGTGGAGGAGCCATAGAAAGTGGCCCCGAGTGTCTGCGGGAACGGGTCGTTCTGCGGGGCATTGATGGCGTTGATCTTGAGGGAGATCGAGCCCGAGCTCGACAGATCGGAGTAAGAGCCCACCAGGGTGACGCCGCCCCCGAAATCCGGCGCGCCGAGGTTGCCGGAGGAGACCACGCCGGTCAGGGTACCGCCGTTGGGGTAGGTCCCGGTGACGGCGCTGCCGGCCACTTTCAGAGTGAGCAGCCCATAGGGCGTGTACCAGCGGCCGTTGAAGCCACGGTCGCTGACGAAGTCACTCACCAGGCCGTTACTGCGATTCTTACCGGTCCAGGATTGGGGACCGCTGCTCCCGACGGAATAAGTGCCGCTGAAGTTTCCGATATCGCTCGTAGGGAATGACAGCGAGAACGTGCCGGAGGATGAAGGCCCGGAAAACGTGCCGGAGAGTCCCAGACCCGACGCGGTTCCGGTAAAGGTGCCGCCCGGAAAGTCGCAACTCTGCGGGACCGTGAAGGTCACGCTGCCGCTGAGGTTCATGCGCGCGCGAATGGTGCCGAACGGCACAGTATCCCACTGCCCCACCCAGAGCGCCGCGGTACTGGTGCCCAGGCAGGCGACCACCGGCTGCGAGACGGCCTTCGACGCCGAACCAGGACCAAAGAATGCATTGGGCAGGCCAACCATCGAAGCCCCGCTTGGCGCCATCAGCCAGCGGAAGGAGCCTTCGTTCGTGGTGAGGGCGGTAAGCACTCGCCCGATGACGAAGCCGTTTCCGAACAGGAACTGGCTATTGCGGCCGATGAGCAACCCGTCAGTTCGCACGGGATCGATCCCCATGATGCCGAGGTTGGACGTATTCCAGGTGCCGGGAAAGGCACCCGCGCAAGTAGGGCCGAAACTGGTGCTGTTGCTCGGAACGGCGCCGGTGCTCCCGCCAGCGCCACTTCCTGCGCCGGGGGTAACGGTGAAGGTCACGGTGACAAAGGGAATGGGGGAGTTGTTCACGTAGACGGTGAGCGTCCAGTTTCCGGCACTGCTCGCATTGGGGACGAAGCTGGGGCACAGCGAATAGGTGGTGTTGGACTGGAACGATCCGAAGGGTCCGTAGTCTAATGCGGGCTGTTCGACGCCGTTGAAAGAGAATCTTGCGCGGACGGTGGACTGCGGCGTCAGGCCACCGAGGCCGAACCAGATCATCGCCAACGGATCCGTCGTTCCGAAGCTGGTGACGGAGCCAGGCCGGGCGAGGGGGCAGGAGGCCGTGGTGGACGGAAGCGTCGCGCAGACCGGTCCGTCGATCAAACTGACGCCACCGGCGGGTGAGCCGCCGGTAGTGGAGCAGAAGCCAGCGCCAGAACCCGTCCCGCCGCCGGAGCCGGACCCCCCGGAAACGGCGCCGTTGCTGACCGTGAAGAGCAGCCGGCCGTTGACTCCGCTACCGCCCGACTGCTGATAGCGCAGACCGGTGCTGGTGTTGCTGTCGAGGAACGCGCCGGCTACGTGCGAACCGCGCTGCTCGAATGAGCGGTTCGCTGTGCCGGCCAAGCCATTGGAATATCCTACGGTGGGCGCCTTACAGCTGGGCCCGCATAGGCCGTTCTGGCCGCCATTCGCGTCTCCGGCTTCCCACAGGATCTGGCCATAGTTGAATTCGAAATCGAAGTCGCCGGTGGCCCGGTCACTCCGGCTGAGAATCACCAGTTGAACGATGTTCGTCTTGTCCGCCCGGGTGTTGTAGTAACCAGCGTTGTTCCAGGTAACGACGAAAGCGGGCCGTCCGTTGATGGTTCCCGATCCCCAGGTGATCTGACCGGATTGCGGGCTGCGCGTATCGATGTCGCCGTAGAAGGGCGCGATGATCTTCTGCTGGTAGTTGATTAGGTTCTCGGGGTTGTAGCCCGTCTGGCCGCGGTCGAACGTGACGTAGCCATTTGTGCCGACGTACAGGTTGCTGTAGGTACTGCCGAAGAAATTGACGGCGAAGCCGATGGGAATCGGACCGCTAAAGGTGTCGTCAGAGCGAGGTTGCGTGCCGGCGGCCGGGAATCCCGTGCGGATCGCCTGCGCCTGAAGCAGACACCCTCCCATGAGCAGCACAAGCAGCAGACGGACGAAGCATCCAACGCGCGAAAACTGGAGCATGTGCCGAGTCTAGGGGAAGGTGAACGGGTTCGACATAAGATTTCCCCGAGATTTTCCCGCGAAAATTGCGGCCGTTTGTCCTCGGAGCGGTTACAATGACGGCAGACGCCTCGAAGCGTCGGGATTTTCCTCAGACTTCGGCGAATGAGCGAGGCGGTCCAAGTAGTTATGCGCCAAGCCACGGATGCAGTTTCGGAACCGCGCCAAGCGCCCTACCGGTGCCTGGATCTCGAGATCGACCCCGGGGTGCCGTCGGTTTCGCGAGGCGGGCAACCCGTGGAACTGCGCGCCAAGGCGCTTACCCTTCTCCTGTTCCTGATCGATCAACGCCACCGCATTGTCAGCAAGGAGGAGATTTTCGAACGTGCCTGGCCAGGAACGGCGGTGGTGGACGCGACGCTGGCCGGCTGTATTCAGGAGATTCGCAAAGCGCTGGGCGACGATGCTAAGGAGCCTCGCTTCATCCGAACTGCCCCGCGGCTGGGATACCGCTTCGTGGGGCCCTTGGAGGAGTTGCCGCCGCGAGCGGCCACCGCCAGTCCGGCCAAGGCGTTCCGCTGGCGTATCGCCGCGGTGGCCACGGCCGTGGCGATGATCGGTCTCGGGGCCGCCGCGATTCTCGTGCCTCGGCCAGCGCCGCTCGCCGATGACTTTCCTGAGGCAGGCTGGTGGAAGCTTGACGAAGGGCGAGGAGAGAGGGTTGTAGATAGCTCGGGGAACGGCCTGACTGGGTCACGGAGCGGCGGGTTCTGGGAGGCTGGCGTCCGGGGCGGGGCGCTGCGGTTTGACGGTACTGGTCAACGCCTGGGGGGAATGGATCGCGCGCGAATTCTTCCCCGCCAGGACGCGCCGCGAACCCTGGCGGCATGGGTGAAGACAGACGCGACGAATGGAGACATTACGGATGTGCTGCACTTCGGCGAGCATCCCGGCCCGAATTCCTTCGACGCCCCGCGCCTGATGCTGTTGCCCGATGGGCGGCCCGCATTCGCGAATCGTGGCTACGCCGGGATCGGCAGTGATCGCAGCCTGGCGGTGGCGACCCGGAGCATCCTTGATGGGCAGTGGCATCATCTGGTGGGAACGCTGGCTGACGGCCGAGGTTTACTCTACGTGGACGGCTTACTCCAGGCGGAGGCAACGATGCGCCGGAGCGCCGCTCGTCCGGCCGGGACGGCGGAGACTCCGTGGTCGATTGGCAGTCTGGTGAACCAGATTCGCGGAGGATTCCGCGGCGCGGTGGACGATGTGCGCATCTGGCGGCGCGCGCTCCGCGGGGCTGAGATCTCCGCGCTGCATCGTTGCTTGGCTGGTCTGACGGATATCGCTACGCCGAGCCAACAGTATTTCTTTAGCCCGATCTTCGAGAAGGCACCCCACTCGAGCCTGCGAGACGGGCAGTTGATTCACACAGGTCTCGACTACGGTGGGATTCAGTTAGTCGCGCAAAGCCCGGACTGCCCGGTAGCTGGGCTTCGCGGCTCGGACGTCGGCCAAGACGTACGCATCCGCGTAGAACTGCTGGTGCCTAAGTCGCCCGCCGGCGACGTCGTGCAAGCCGGACCCTACTTCCGAAGCCGCGCTGCCGCGCCGGGCGACGGCATCATCGGGGGCGCCAGCGCCGGGTACTGGGTGCAACTGCACTCGAATGGCAAGGTGACCATAAAGTGCCTGAATCCGATGCACACCGTAGCTTTCTCCCCTCCCCAGGCGGCGTTCGATTCCGGCGTATTCCACGGCGTGGAAGTGGCAGCCCACGGCGAAGCGCTCGAAGTATGGCTCGATGGGCAGGTCCTCACGTTCGACCAAGGTGGCCGTCAGACACGGACCGTCCAGGTGCCGCCGCACTGGGAGCGCCCGGTAATGATCGGCCGGAATGATGGAACGGCGGGCGTAGCGTTTTCGAGTGAACCCTTGCGTCCCAAAGCCGGAGGCCAGCAGGCTCGTGGGTTCAGTATCGCGCCCTATTGAGTTCTCGTATTCCGCGACTTTCTCGCCGGTTGCTCATTTTTCCGAAGGCTTTGGAAACGGGGTAAATCGGCGGGTATACCCTTGCCCAAGTACAGTGGAGAACGCACAACCGTCGGTCAACGCCGCACGCGGACCTCGTCCAACGACTTCCGGCGCAAGTCTGGAACCTCGCAACCCTCAGCCGGGTAGCCGACCGGGATCAGCAGGAACGGGCGCTCGTTCTCCGGGCGACCCAGAATCTCCCGCAGGAAGCCCATCGGGGACGGCGTGTGGGTAAGCGTCGCGAGGCCGGACCAGTGCAGAGCCGCCAGGAGAAACCCACACGCAATGCCGACGGACTCCTGCACGTAATAGTGCTTGCGCTTGTTTTCGCCGTACTGCTGCGCGAAGACGACGATCAAGGCGGGCGCCTGGTCGAGGAATTCCTTGTGCCAGTCCGTCCCGAAGGGCGCCAGCGCTTGGAGCCACTCGTCCGGGAAGCGCCGCTCGTAGTTCTCGCGCTCCTCCTGCTCGGCCGCCGCGCGGATCTGGCTCTTTACCGCCGGATCGGTCACGAGAACAAAGGTCCAGGGTTGCTGATGGGCGCCCGATGGCGCTGAGGCTGCCGCCGCGATGGCCAGGTCAAGGACTTCGTCCGGCACGGGGTCCGGCGAGAAGTGGCGGACAGTGCGGCGAGTGGCCAGCCGGGCCGCGAATTGGCGCGCTTCGGCGAGTTGGACTTCGGGCGAAGGACGGACGAAAGGCAAGGGGACGAAAGCCATCTCCCCATTATCGCGGTTGATTCCGTACAGGAGTGTCCCAATAGCGGACACTTGCGACTGCGATTCTCTTTCCTAACCAATTGATTCGGTTCAACGTCTGATCTGGCACGGCAGTTGCACTTGGCCAGAGCCACATGGACAAACCGCGCGAAGGAATTGCGAAACAGAAGATGATCAAGCGCACCATCCTGGGCGTCGTCGCCTTGGGCGTCGTGGGCTCGATGAGTTACGTTCTCGGCAACCTCAAGCCCGCCGCGCCGACGGTGGAAGCGGCCACGCTTTGGCCAGATACCGTGAAGCGCGGACCCATGCTGCGCCAGGTCCGCGGACTCGGCACGCTGGTGCCGGAGGAGGTCCTGCAGGTGCCGGCCATCTCCGAGGGGCGCGTCGAGAAGCGGCACTTCCTGCCCGGCGTGAAGGTGACCCCGGACACCGTCCTGTTGGAACTCACCAACCCCGAGCTGCAGCTCTCCATGGTGGACGCCGAGTGGCAACTGAAGTCCGGCGAGGCGACCTACACGGACCTGAAAGTGCGCCTGGAAAGCCAGCGCCTGGAGCAGAAGGCCAAGGCCGCGCAGGTGAAGAGCGAGTTTACCCAGGCCAAGCTGAAGTCGGACCGTGAAGCCGAATTGGCCAAGAGCGGCCTCTCCGCCGACATCACCGTCAAGCTCGCGCGCGCCACGGCGGACGAACTCGGCGAGCGCTATCAAGTGGAGCAGCAGCGCCTGGCAAACATGGGCGAGATGATCGAAGCGCAGTTACAGGGCCAGAAGGTGGAGATCGAAAAGCGCCGCGCCGCCTTCAACCTGAAGAAGCAACAGGTGGACCAGCTCAAGGTCCGCGCGGGCACCGTGGGCGTGTTGCAGACCGTGTCGGTGGAGATCGGACAGAAGGTAGCTGCGGGGACGATTCTGGCCAAGGTGGTACAGCCCTGGAAGCTGAAGGCCGAGCTCAAGATCGCCGAGACGCAGGCGAAGGATATTCTGATCGGCCAACCCGCGCAGATCGACACGCGCAACGGCATCGTCAACGGGAGCGTGATGCGGATTGATCCGGCCGTGGTGAACGGCACCGTGACGGTGGACGTGCGCATTGAGGGCACCTTGCCGCCCGGCGCGCGCCCGGACCTGAGTGTCGACGGAACGATCGAACTCGAAAAGCTTTCAGACGTATTGTATGTAGGCCGTCCGGTCTTCGGGCAGCAGAATTCCACCGTGGGGCTCTTCAAGATGACGCCCGACGGCAAGGAAGCCAACCGGGTGCAGGTGCAGTTCGGCCGCAGTTCGGTGAATCAGATTGAGATTGTGAAGGGTTTGGCGGTGGGCGACAAGGTGATCTTGTCTGACATGTCGAACTGGGATGCGCATCAGCGGATCAGATTGAATTAGGAAAAGAGAACACATGGGCGAAGCATTGATCAAATTGGAAGGCGTTACGAAAGTCTTCCTGACGGACGAAGTGGAGACGCACGCCTTGGCGGGCATTCATCTGGAGATCCAGAAGGGCGAGTACCT
Organism: Bryobacteraceae bacterium; assembly: GCA_019752335.1. GTDB lineage: Bacteria > Acidobacteriota > Terriglobia > Bryobacterales > Bryobacteraceae > JALHNI01. The sequence goes on along the minus strand of JAIEMJ010000031.1, from coordinate 33,458 downwards.
CTCGATCGGCGGACCTTCGGGCTGCGGCAAGTCGACCTTGCTGGCCATCCTGGGGTTGCTGGATACGCCTTCGAATGGCACGTACACGTTGAACTCCCGCGCGGTGCAAAGCCTGAAGATGAGCGAGCGCGCCCGCATCCGGAATCGAGAAATTGGTTTCATTTTCCAGGCCTTCAACCTGATTGGAGATTTGACGGTCTATGAGAATGTAGAATTGCCACTTACGTATCGCGGCATGGGGTCAGCGGAGCGCAAGAAAAGGGTTCATGAGGCGCTGGAACGCGTCGGCATGTCGCACCGGGTGAAGCACTATCCGTCGCAGCTATCGGGCGGCCAACAGCAGCGCGTGGCCGTCGCCCGCGCGCTAGGCGGCGAGCCCTCCATCCTCCTGGCCGACGAGCCCACCGGCAACCTCGACTCGCAGAACGGCGAGGCCGTCATGGAGCTGCTACGCGACCTGCATCGCCAAGGCGCCACCATCTGCATGGTGACCCACGACCCGCGCTACGAGACGTACGCCGACCGCAATATCCGCCTTTTCGACGGCCGCATCGTCGAGGAGAGCGCCGGGCAGAAGCTCGCCGCGCACTAGTCGCCCGGCTGCGGCAGGCGAAAGCCGAAGCGGCAGCTCTTATGGCTTGGACGAGGCGCGCGGAGTATCGCGGGTTAGTCTTGGCGTACGGTCCGGGCTGACTGCGATAGACTGTGCTGATGGAGAGCTTCGCCGCTTTCTTCTTGGCCACGCTCGTGGCCCAGGCTCCTGCGCCCGCTGGTTCACTCGGTGGCGCGGTATTAGATTCCCGCACGGGAGAACCCCTGCCAGGAGTCGAAGTGGTTCTGAATGTAAACCAAGCCACCGCCACCTCTGATGCGGCCGGCCGGTTCGATTTCGTCGGCCTCTCCGCTGGCGAATACCGGTTGGGCGCTACGCGACCGGGCTTTGCCAAAATGGACATTTTCACCGGACCTTCGGTGCGCCTGTCGAATGGCGAACGTGCACGCGACATCATCATTCGTCTGGCTCCTGAAGCGGTGCTCTCCGGCCGAGTGGTGGATGAGAATGGCAAACCCGTTGAAGCCAGCGTGTCGCTTCAGGGCGCCGAACGTCCCGCGGCCCTTGGCTTCGTGATGACCAAAGGTGGCGAATTCACCCTGAGGGGTCTCTCGGCTAACGACTATCTTCTGGAAGCGAAAGCCAACGAGCCCGCTTACTCCTCCTCCACCTACTACCCCAGCGAGGCTCGAAGGGAACGCGCCGCCAGAATCACGCTACGCGAGGGAGAGCATCGCAGTGATCTCGTGGTAGTCGTGAAATCCCGAAGGCTATTCAAGGTCCGTGGCCAGTTTCTGGGGGAGTTACTAGCCCACGGCAGCCAATCTGTCGTTCCCGATCTCGTGCCCAGGGAGCAGAGCATGAGGATGCGTACCAGCAGGCTCGATCCTGAACGCCGTTTTGTGGTGGAGATCCCGGCGGGAAACTACCGGTTGAAAGTCCAGAGCTGGCCCCAAACTCCCAAACGAAGCCAACCATTCGTCATGGGCTTCGCCAATGTCACGGTGACCGACCATGACCTCGAAGATGTGGTGGTCCCCGCTAGCCCGCTCTACACGGTGCGAGTTCGTCAACGCTGGGCGGAAGCGAAACGGCAAGACCCCATCCAGACCGAAGTGTCGCTGAACCCATTGGAAGGACTGGGCATCCTGCAGACGGGCAAAGCTGGGCCTGATGGCACGATTGCCGTGGCCAACGTTAGCCCGGACCGTTATGCGATCTTCGTCTCGCGGATTCCCGGCGCCTATGTCGAGTCAATTTGGGCGGGCGATACGGACATTACACGGCGCGGTCTCGACCTGCTAAACGCTTCCGTCGCGGATGTCGAGGTCCGCTTCGCCAGCGGCGCGGCTCAAGTGTCAGGCCAAATGCGCGACGCCGCCGGTCAGCCAGCCCCCGGTGCCTTCGTTTATTTTCGGGCCCTCTCGGCTGACCGCACCAACGGACAGGACGTCTGGTCAGCCAGCGCTTCGTGCGACGCCCAAGGCCGCTATTTGGCCGACTCGCTCGCCCCTGGCGATTACCAGGTTACCGCCAGGCTATCGAACCGGACATTGAGGCCACAAACCCTTCATGTGGAGAGGTCCGAAAAGCTGGTCCTTGATCTGGTTCTCCCCTAGCAGGCCGCTGAAAACTCCCCCATCGTTCTCTGTACCCCCACCACTCCACACTTCGACATCCAATCGCCATAACCCCAATCTCATCCAAGCAGTTTAGCTCGATGCCCGTTCGCATCAACCAGGCGGCCTCACCCACCTTCTGCTCCATCTCCCTTCTCCCCGCCTGACTGCTGCAAACTTTATCATTCACGGCACTTTGAACAATTATAAATCACTCAGAATCAAATACATACGAAAAATTCGTAAAGAAGAATTTGGCAGGCGTGTGGAATGATGGAGTTATCAGAAGAAAGAATGTCCGGTTGCGGTGGCCGGCGCTCTTCGCTTCTGATTTTGGTATGCGCGTCGTCATCCGCGCACCCACCGGTGCGTGCCCTTTGGGACGTAGGAATCGGCGTAATTCACCCTCTTACACCTATCTCCCAGCCACTTCCCTCAACCTGCTGACTTTGCTCTACTTACCGCCGAAGTCCATCGCCCCCCAAGGTGGAGGTGGGGGACCTGGCTCAACCGATTCAGCGTCCGCCGAACACCCATCCGCATCCCGGCCAATCATCGTCCAGCAAGCCCGCGATGCCCGCGTAATTCTGCCCGGACGGGAAGCTTTTGTTATTCCAATGGTGCTACATTGGATTAACACATCCCGATGCTAAAGAAGCTAACCAAACACGGCAACAGCCTCGCGCTCGTCATCGACCGCCCGATCCTCGAACTCCTCAAGATCGACGCCGACACCACGCTCGACATCTCCACGGACGGCGAAAAGCTCACCATCGGCCGCGCCAAGCCCTCTGATCGGCGCCGCAAGTTCGAGGCCGCCCAGGCCAAAGCCCACCAGCAGTTCGGCACCGCCTTCCAAAAGCTTGCCGAATAAACTTCCGATGGATCCCATCTTCCTGACGCTCGACGAAATCCTCGAGATGCACGCCGAGCAAATCGAACGTTACGGCGGCACCCATGGTCTTCGTGACCGGGCCGGCCTCGCCCCACAATCCCCGCCATGGCAGCCGCCTACCTCTTCCACCTCTGCCAGAACCACGTCTTTCTCGACGGCAACAAGCGCATCGGCGCGAACGCGGCCCTCGTCTTCCTTTACCTGAATGACTGGGAGCTAAGTCTTTCCCAGATGGAACTGGTCGATCTCGTTCTCGGCGTGGCCTCGGGTTTGATCGCGCAAGCAAAGCTCGCGGCGATCCTCACAGACCGATGTTCACCAAGGTGAAGCCAACCGCTCAACCCCGATTCAGAGCCCGCCGCACACCCTCCGGATCCCGCCCAATCAGCGTCAAGCCCGGCCCTGCTCCCAATCCCGCAGCGTCCCCAAGCGGTACCAACCCGTGCTAGTCTGGCCCCCATGCGATCCACCTTGATCTGCTTGACACTCACCCTCTCGCTCTTGGCGTCGGAGCCTCCCGAAGATGCTCGCGCTTGGTGGTCGCATGTGCGGGCCATGGCGAGCGACGCGAACCAGGGCCGCGACACCGGTAGCGCCGGGTACCGGCGTGCCGAGGCTTACGTGATTCGCGAGTTCGCAAGGCTGGGTCTGCGGCCGAGCGGCGAGCGGGGCTTTGCCCAGCCGGTAAAGCTGTATGCGGTGGAGCTACGTCCGGCGGATACCCGCATCGAACTGGTGCGCGACGGCAAGCGCCAGGCGCTGCGATTCCTGGACGAGATCTCGATTACGGCCGCTCCGGGGCTTCCCGAAGCGATCGAGGCGCCGCTCGTTCTGGCCGACGATCCGGCTACCGAAGTGCGCGGTAAGTTCGCCGTCGTTCATGGCGCGGGCCGGGCAGCAGCCTTGGAGAAGGCGGGCGCCGTCGGCGTCCTCACCATCGACAATCCGCGCGCGACAGAACCGCCGCGCTGGCCGGTGGCCTATGCGAAGACCGTGCGGCTCACGCCGCCCGCGCAGTCCTCGTTCTTCCAGATTCGCCTCAGCACGGAGGCTGCCGCCGGGATCCTCCGCGCCCCGGGCAGCTTGCGGATCCGGACTAAGGCCACGTCGAGTGAACTCCTCTCGGACAATGTGATCGCCGCCTACCCCGGCGAACTCGACGAGTATGTTGTCCTCTCCGCGCACCTCGATGGCTACGGCATCGGCCAGCCCGTGAACGGCGACCGCATCTACAATGGCGCCTTCGACGATTGCGCCTACGTCGCCACGCTGATGGAGTTCGCCGCACACTTGAAGGCGTCAGGCGCCAAACCGAAGCGCGGGATCCTTTTCACGATCTTCACGGGCGAGGAGAAAGGGCTACTCGGCTCCGCCTACTTCACGGCTCATCCCACCGTAGCCAAGGAAAAGCTCGTGGCGAACCTGAACCTGGACTACCTGCGCCCCATCTTTCCGCTACGCCTGCTGACGGTGCTGGCCTTGGACCAGTCAACGCTCGGAGACGACGCTCGCCGGGTGGCGCGCGGGATGGGCCTGCGGGTGCAGGCCGACCAGGAGCCCGAGCGCGGCCTTTACCGGCGCAGCGATCAATTCAACTTCCTCAAGATCGGCGTGCCGGCGCTGGCCTTCATTTTCGGGTACGAAGCGGGTTCGGCGGAGGAGAAGATTTACCGGCAATGGTACATGGAGCGATACCACAAGCCTGCGGACGACTTGCACCAGCCGGTCGATTTTGCCGCGGCGATCGAGTTCAACCGCTTCTTCGAGAAGCTCGCGCTGGAGGTGGCCAACGCGCCAGAGCGTCCGCGGCTGACAAAGCCCGTAGGGCGATGACAAAATTCGGATCACGGCACTTTTAAAAATTATAAATCAATCAGAATCAAATACATACGAAAATTCTGTAAAGAAGAACTTGGCAGGCGTGTGGAATGATGGAGTTATCAGAAGAAAGAGGGCCCGGTTGCGGTGGCCGGCGCTCTTCGCTTCTGATTTCGGTGTGCGCGTCTCATCCGCGCACCCACCGGCGCGTGCCCTTTGGGACGGGGGCACGCGCCGGGCTTCGTATCGGTCTAGCTGCGCGAGGCGAAGTATCCGCGGCGCGCCTGCACCTTCAGTTCTTTGTTCTTCGCCCGGATCTCGAGTTTGCGAAAGCCGCCATCGCGGCTCGGGTTCGTCGATGAGTAGCTCAGGGTGTACTGGTTGCGCATCTCGTCTTCCAGTTGTTTGAAGACGTCTTCCAACGTCGTGCGGCGCTCCACGCGGAAAACCCTCCCTCCCGTATCCTCGGACATCTTGCGCAAATCACCATCGCTGACGCCGTACATGTGATAGCCGTAGGCGGCCCGGTCAAAGTAGTAAATGCCGTAGATGATCGCGTCGGACCGGTGCGCGGACTCAATGGCCTGCCCGATCTTCTTGCGGCTGCCCATGTCGACGCCGTCGGTGATCAGCAGCACCACTTTACGGTCCACCTCCCCCTTCAGTTTCTCGTCGGCCGCCAGATAAACCGCGTCGAACATAATCGTGCCGCGCGGCGTCGTCGCAATGGGTCCTTGCCCAATCGGCGACTGGACGGAGGCGTTCACGCGCAGACCGTCCAGCGACTGCGTCAGCAACTTCGGAGAACTGGTAAGGTCTTGCAGGAGTTCAGCTTCGCCGCCAAAGCTAATGACGAAGGCCATGTCCTTGTTCTTGAGGACGGTGCGAAAGAAGGCGGCGGCGGCGCGGCGTTCGGTCTCGATCAGACGCTCCTGGCTCGGGCTAACGTCGACCAGCAGCCCGATGGTAAGCGGGAGATCGCCTTCCTTCGTGAAGGAACGGATGTCCTGCTTTTTGCCATCCTCCCAGACTTCGAAATCGTCCTTCAGCAGCGTGGGCACCAACGCGCCGCGCTTGTCGCGGACGGAGAACGTGACGTTCACCAGTTCCACGTCCACGCGGATTACCGAGCCTGGATCTTGTGCCAGCAGCGGGGCGGCGGCCGCCCCAGCGAGAATTTGACGCCGTGTCATACTGCTTTGAGGGTCGCACAACCAATGCGGAAAGCGCTGAACCATCTTCGTTCCTCGGATCCTGTTCTGGCCGCCATCATCGCGGCCGTCGGGCCATGCCGTATCCAATATCGCGAGCCCACGTTTGAAGCCCTGGTGCGCTCCATCATCTATCAACAACTCAGCGGCAAGGCGGCGGGTACGATCTACGCGCGCTTTGCGGAGTCAGTCGGTGAGATGACACCCAAACGGCTGGCCAAACGAACCGTCGAGGATCTGCGTCCCCTGGGGCTCTCCGGCCAAAAAGCCAAATACGTTCTCGACCTCGCTGAAAAGACGCGTACCGGCCTCGTGCGGTTTCAGGACCTCCCTGCCCTGGACGACCAGGCGGTGATCGCGCACCTGACTCAGGTGAAAGGCGTCGGCGTCTGGACGGTGCAGATGTTCCTCATGTTTGCCCTGCGCCGACCGGACGTACTGCCCACGGGTGATCTCGGAATTCGCAATGCGGTGCAGCGAGCCTACGGCCTGCCGGAACCGCCGTCGCCGGAGCGTTTGGCGAAGATCGCCGAGCCCTGGCGGCCGCATGCGACGATCGCGAGTTGGTACCTGTGGCGCAGCCTGGACGGCGACGCAGCGGTATAGCTAACGTTGGAAAACGATTTCCATCTTGCCGCCCGGCGCCTTGTACAGCAGACTCAGATTCTTCAGCTTGAGCTTGCCTTCCAGCGGAAAGTACAGCAAGCCGCTCACCGTCTCCGTAGTCTCCTTCTCCAGAAGCACCTTGGCCTTCAGCGCGGCGAGAAGAGGGTTATCCTTAGGCTCGGCGGTGGTCTTCGACTGCGCCTGGACCCCCGTGGCATCGGAGCCACCGGTTTGCGATCCTATACTGCCGCCGTTGCCGGGCAATTGTCCGGGCATGCGGCTGCCGACACCGCCCCAGACGGGTCCGTTGCCTTGGTGCGCCCAGCCGCCGATGCGCTCGCTCTTCAGCGTGAGGCCGCCGGCGGAGGCAATTTGCGAGGGGGCAAACGGAGTGGAGCGCTGGCCGTCGTCGGTCTTCAGGATGACGAAGTCATCCAGGTTGATGCGCAGAGGCTTCTCGCCCTTCGGACGCACCTTCACCTCGACGACGTAGATGTGCTTTTCGAGCTCGGCGCCGACCAGTTGCGTGATCTCCGCCCGGTCAATGTGCATGGTGGCCGTAACGTCCACTTCGTCGCTGGAGGCGAAGCCCGGCTCAATCTGTTTCTTTTGCGGCCAGGCGGTGGCCGTGAGGAAGGCGAGCGAAACTACGAGGAGTCGTCCCATGCCCCGATTGTAGCGCTGGCGCGCTAGCGGCGCTGCAACCAATCGGCGAGGCGGCCGGACCAGGAAGCCAGCGCGTAGTCCGTCTGCGCGAGCCCCACGCCGTGGGGGCCACGTTCGTAGACGTGCATCTCGACGGGCACACCCGCCTTGCGGCAAGCCAAATAGAAGAGGATGCTGTTCTCCGGCGGAACGCCCTTGTCTTCGTTGGTGTGGAAGAGAAAGACAGGCGGCGTATTGGCCGTGACGCGCAACTCAGTGGAAAGCGCCTGCGCGAGTTGGGGGTCGGGCGCGTCCCCAAGTAGGTTGCGGCGCGAGCCTTTGTGCACCTGCGGCTCGTCGGTGAAGGTGATGACGGGGTAGGCGAGAATCGCGAAGTCCGGACGCGTTTCCGGCCCGTCGAAAAGCGTAGCGGCGGTGGAAGCGAGATGGCCGCCAGCGGAGAAACCCCAGATCCCGATCTTCTGATACGCCCCGCGAGCGCGCACCATCCGCAACGCCTGTTGCGCATCGGCGAGGGGCGCCGGATGGCGGTAGCGCGGCCCGAGGCGGTACTTCAGCACGAACGCGGCGATGCCCTGCGAGTTCAGCCACTGCGCGATCTGTTTGCCTTCATGATCGAGGGCCAACGCTCCGTAGCCGCCGCCGGGGCACACTACCACGGCCATGCCGTTGCCTTTATCGGGCAACCAGGGAGTGAGCGACGGCTTGTCCAAGTCTTCCGCGCCGACGGCGCCCGGCGCGCCGTTGGGCCACAGTAACTCGGCGGCTGGATCGGGTGGCCGTTGGGCGAATAGTGCCGCTGCTAAGAAGAAGAGTGCTACACGCAGCATTTACTTGCCTCCAATGGGACCGGGCTTGAAAGCCGGAAACGGATAGACGTCGGGCCAAACCCGTACCGGAGTGGTGAATTTGAACGGGGCCTTGACGCCGCTCGGCCAGGTAAGTTCGACGAAGTAAGCCGTATAGCCCTTCGCCGCCTTCGGCAACGCTGCCACCCAGCGGCCCTTGGCGTCCTTGGCTAAGTCAGTCGACTTATACGCCGCGCCGATCACCGCCATGCGGAAATCCCGCTTTTCGGGATTATTCGCGGCCCACAATTTCACGCTGGTCGGGTTGCCCTCCGCCGTCACCACAATATCGCCGTTCTTCTGAAACTTCCAACCGTATCTTGGCGGCGTCTTGTTTTGAATGACGGAGTCGTAGTAAGCCAACATGGCAGGCAAGGCATCAGTGTTACGCAGAGAATGGTCAGCGTTGGGGATATAGCGAAGATACTTCGGGCCCTTCAGATCGTCCCAATAGAATTGCGAAGAGTCCGGCAGAAAGAACTGGTCGCCCGCGGCGTTGACGATGTACTTCGGCAAAGTGAGCCGTTGGCGATATTCGTAGGGCTCTTCGATCTTCAGCAGCGCTTTATATTCCTTGGTGCGCGTCCAATTCATGATGCCCGCCTTTTCGTAGTCCTGAATCGCCGGGGACCAGGCGCCGTAAACGCGGTAATGATGCTCAAAGCTGGGCACCATATTGAGTAAGTCAATCACGAAAGGCACCACGGCGATCACCCGCTTGCCCGCGGCCGCTTCCACCGCCGCCGTGGTCCAAGCCGTCCAGCCGCGCTTCGATCCGCCGCCAACCACAAAGCGAGCCACCTTCACCTTGCCACCGGCTTCGGTAGCACAGAAGGCGGTCACCGTGTCGAGAGCGCGCACGGCCGCCTTGGTCATCGGCAGACGTAAGGGCCATTTGTCGTCGCCCGTCCGGAGAAACTTATCCCAGCTGTAGGCGATTAGGCCGTCCTCGGTCATGGGCGGGGCGCCGCTGAAGACCAGCGGTTGATTGGGCACCATCCGTAAATCCGCAATAACGGAGTTCGTCTGGAGGGCCGCGTCCACCAGGCCTAGGTCCGGCGAGGGAGGGTTCTTGTTGTTATTGTTGCCGCCGTTGATAAACAGAAAGCCGATGTCGGTCTTTACTTCGTTGGGACGAATGATCACCAGGAAATGCTTCCAGGCCTGCCGGTCCACTTCGTTACCGGTAAGCCAGGTTTGCGAGGTCATCTCCAGCACGTAAGCGGTAGCCTTGGGGTAAGTCTGCGTCTTGACGACTTCCCATTTGTAAGTGGGATCCGGCGCGGCGACGTAACGGTCCAGCGCGGTGGGCGATTGACTCAACGCCGCTGCCGCCAGCAGTAAGTTGAGAACGAAAGATGCTCGCATGTTATTCCTTGGGCGCCTTGCGCACGGTGGGATAAGTGATTCCTAATTGTTCTAGGTAAGTAGGATACTTGGCGGGGTCATAATACTGCTTCCGCATCGCCGGACGAAAGCTCTCCATCTTATCGTGATTCAGTTCGATGGCGGGAACGTCCGTATCGGCAATGAGCGGGGTATATTTCTGATCTTTCGTCTGTACTTCGCGCAGATACTTCCAAGCACCGGTAACCAGCGCCGGCTTCAGAAGAAAATCGAGCGCGGTAGTGGCTTGTACCTGCGCGCCGGTCGTGGAACCCTTATGGGCAATGGGCGTGGCCATGGAAACGGCATCCGCCCAACTGTGTCCGGGCAGGTTGGGAATATTCGCGGGATAACGCATGTAGACGGTGGGCACCACCCAGGAGATGTCGCCAATATCGTCTGACCCGCCGCCCCGCCATTCTTTCGGTGGCTCCATCGGCTTCGGCTTGTCGTACAGAGCTTCTACTTTGGTGACACCGATTTCGCGTTGTAACTCCTTGGCCAGGGTCTGGTCCGCTTCGGTCCACTTCGGCACGCCGATCGCCTCAATGTTTTTCTGCTGCGTCTCGGCGACGACCTTGTTGAAGTGATTCGGCCACGCCGATCCCACGGTACGCTGCGTGAACGTCGTGCCCGTGGCCATGGCGGCCGCCTTGGCCATGGTGGAGCCGTACTCGTGTAACTCGCGGATGCGGGCAAAGTCCTGCTCGCGGAAGTAATACCAGACCGAAGCTTCCGAGGGGACAACGTTCGGCTGATCCCCACCATTGACGATGACGTAGTGCGAGCGCTGTTCGGGGCGCAGATGCTCGCGCTTGTAGTTCCACATGATATTCATCAGTTCGACACCGTCAAGCGCGCTCTTGCCTTTCCAGGGTCCGCCAGCGGCATGCGCGGCGACGCCGGAGAAGGTGTACTGCACCGAGACCAGCCCGGAGTTGATGGCCGGCTGTCCGTAGGACGTGGCCAGTTCGCGGCCCACATGGCAGCCGAGCATGATATCGAGATCCTTGAAGAGCCCCGCCCGGATGAAGAAGGCTTTGGTGGCGACCAGTTCTTCGGCGACGCCCGGATAGAGCCGGATGGAGCCGTTCACCTTGTACTTCGTCATCAATTCTTTCAGCACAATCGACGCGACAATATTGACGGCCATACCGGAGTTGTGGCCTTCGCCATGGCCGGGAGCGCCTTCAATCATGGGGTCATGGTAAGCGACGCCCGGCTTCTGCGATGCGCGCGGAATGCCGTCGATGTCGGTAATGAAGCCGATGGCCGGCTTGCCGGTACCGTAACTCCATTCGGCCACCCATGCCGTCGGCATGCCGGCCACGCCACGCGTCACCCGGAAACCGTTCTTCTCGAGTACCGCCGTGAGATAACGCGACGTCTCCACTTCCTGAAAGCCGAGTTCGCCAAAGCTGAAGACCGTGTCGACGATCTCCTGCACCATTTTGCGCCGGGCGTCCACCCCCGCCATGGCCTCTTTCTTCAGGGTCTCCAGATCCTGCCCCCAGGCCAAGGTGGCGGCGGCCAACAAAAGAAAGGTCTTCATTTGTTTTCCTCGCGCTGCTTCTGCACGAAGCTGAGAATGTCGAAGCGCTTGAGTTCGCGGCCCGGGAAGAAGCTGTTCAGCGCATGCTGCTCATCGTCGAAGAGCTCAAAGACGCTCGTCAGCTTAGTCAATACCAGCAGTTCGATTTCGCGCTCGGCCAGATTGCACAGCTTCAGTGCGCCCCCCGCCTTTTTCAAGGTAGTGAAGCAGATCACCATCGCGCCCAGGCCCGTGGAATCAATGAAATCGACCTGGGCCAGGTTCAGCACCACCCGATGCTGTCCCGCGGCGGCCAGGCCCAACATTTCGTCGCGTAGGCGGGAGGCAGCGTCGCCCACCACCAACCGTCCCTTCAAATCCAGAATGACGACGCCTTCGCGTTCCCGCTTTTGAATCTCAAAGCTCATTTGATGATTCTAAGCCCTCTCCCCCCCGCGGCAAAGTCACGATGAAACGGCTACCCTGGCCCACCGTGCTTTCCACGCGGATCTGCCCCTCGTGCGCCTTCACGATCCAAGCAACAAAACTGAGCCCCAAACCAAGGCCCTTCTCGGGATCCCACTCGCGGCCACGGACGCGATAGAACCGGTCGAAGATGTGCGGCAAGTCCACGGCGGGGATGCCTTGCCCGCGATCTTCGACGACGAATTCCCAATGCGTATCCACGGGCCGCGCGGAAAGCGTGACACGTCCGCCGGCGTAGGAATACTTGATGGCGTTCATCACGAGGTTGGTGAGCAAGCGCTCCAGTTGCACGCGGTCACCCCGGACGATCACCTTCGGCGGCAGACGCGTCTCGATGCTCACTTGGTACTCCTCGGCGGCCAAGTCAAACTGCTCGCGCAAGGCCTCGGTGAGCAGCGTGAGGTCCACCGGCACATGCTGCAGGGCCAACTGCCCGCTCTCCGCTTGCGACAGTTGCAGCAGCGCGCGGACGATCTGGCTGATGCGCTCCACGTCCTGCAGAGCGGTCAAGATGGACTCCTGATACTGCTCCGCCGTCTTCGCGGTCATCAGCGCCACCTCCAGGTGGCCGCGAATCACCGTAAGCGGCGTGCGCAGTTCGTGCGAAACGTCGGTGGAGAATTGCCTGACCTGATGAAAAGACTGTTCCAGACGCTCCATCATGCTATTGAAGGTGGCCACCAGGTTCTGGAGTTCGTCGTTCGAACCGGGCGGCGCGAGACGCAATGCCAGATTTGACGAACTAATCGCGCGCGCGGCGTTGGCCATCTCGATGACGGGAGCTAAGGCGCGTCCCGCGAACCACCAGCCGGCCCAAGCAATCAGCACCATCCCCAACGGCATCAGCAGAAAGTACCCGCGCGTGAACTGCGCCAGAATCTGGTTGGAGTCGCTGAGCGAGCGGCCCAGGGATACGAAGTAGCGGTTAGGGCCGTCAACGAAAATGCCCTCGCGAATGACGTACTCATCGCCGTCCGGGTCCTGACGGACGCGAATCCTGGGGCGATTCGCCTGCATCACGGAGACGATCTCGACTTGCGGCTCCAGACCCATGCGGCGGTAGAGCGACGACGACTCGAGCACCTGGCCCTGGGAATCCGTCAGCAGAAAGGCCCCGTTGCGGATTCGCGCGACAATCGCGGCTTCGTCGGGGTCCTGCCGGTCGTAGAACCACACCGGCCGGTTGCGCTCCATGCGCAGGAAGCCCTTCACTTCGCCAAACTCTTCTTCCAGCGTAAGCTCAATCTGGCGCCGGGAAGCGCCGGAGAGCAGGCCGCGAAAGCTGATACCGATCGCCACCAGGGCCAGCGTAAACAGCACCACGTAACTGACCGTGAGGCGGAAGCGCAGGCTACGCGTGAATGCGGGCCAGGCCCTGTGCCCAAGCATGGAAGCTATTGCGCCGGGATCGCCGAGGCGGACTCCGCCGGGGACTTTTCGGGGGACGGCTCTTCCACCAGGTAACCCACCCCGCGCACGGTATGAATCAACTTCTCGGTGTACTTGTCGTCCACCTTGGCGCGCAGATGCCGAATGTAGACGTCAACGATGTTGGTGAGGCCGTCGTAGTCCATGTCCCAAACGTGTTCCACGATCATGGTGCGGCTCACCGGGCGGCCCTTGCTGCGCATCAGATATTCGAGGATGGAGAATTCCTTGGGAGCCAGATCGATCTGATCCGAGCCACGATGCACCTTACGGCGGATGCAGTCGAGGACCAGGTCACCCACCTGCAGACGCTCCGGCATCGGTTGGCCGCGCCGCAGGAGGACCCGGACGCGGGCCAGCAACTCGACAAAGGCGAAGGGCTTCGTCAGGTAGTCGTCGGCGCCCAATTCCAGGCCGCGTACGCGGTCGTCTACGCCGCCGCGGGCGCTCAGGATCAGCACCGGTGGGCTCGATTTACGATTGCGAATCTTCTCGAGAACGGTAAGGCCGTCCATATCGGGCAGCATCATGTCGAGAATCGCCAGATCGTAATCGGTCTGGTGAATGAGTTCTAATCCCGTGGTGCCGTCCGCCGCCAAATCCACTGCATATCCAGCACTTTCCAGTCCGCGCGCCAAGAAATCGGCGATTCTTTTTTCATCCTCGACTACGATTAGCCTCATACGGCACAATTTATCATGTCTGGCGGGGTTATCCTAACAATTGATGCGCGCCTGGCCCGGAAAACATTTCTTTCGCAATTTGTTAACCAAGCGGACCCTCCTCGCCGAGATGGTACGCCGCGACTTTACGCGCCGCTTCGTTGGCTCCAGCGCGGGCTGGCTGTGGATGATCGTGCATCCCCTAGTACTGCTAGCCAGTTGGACCTTCGTCTTTCACTATTGTCTCGGCCAGCGCGTCCCGCCCGGCCAGCGTACCGGCAACTACACGCTGTTCCTCTTCTGTGGCCAACTGCCGTGGCTCCTGTTTCAAGACACCGTCGCGCGCTGCTCCACTTGCCTCGTTGACAACTCCAATCTGATCACTAAGACGCTGTTCCCGTCGGAGATGATTCCGATCTCCATCTTCCTTTCGTCGCTGGTGAATCATCTGATGACGTTGGCGCTAGCGCTTGGCGCGGTCGCTATTTGGGGCGAGGGGCTTTCCGCCTGGCCGCTATTACTGCCGGCTTACATCCTGCTCCTCGGACTCTTCAGCGTCGGCTTAGGCTGGATCGTGGCGAGCCTGCAGGTGTTCCTGCGCGATACGGCGCAATTCACCCTGGTCGCTCTCACGCTATGGTTTTGGGTGACCCCGATCTTCATTACGGTAGACCAAGTGCCCGCGCGCTTTCGCTTTCTCATGCACCTGAATCCTCTTTCCGCCGCGGTCACTTCCTATCGCGACGTGCTGCTGGTCAGCAAGGCCCCCAACTGGCTGGAACTTGCCGGGATGACCGCTTCTGCCTGCACCGTCTTCCTCCTCGGCGGACTGCTGTTCCGCCAACTGAAGCGCGGCTTCGCGGACGTGCTTTAACCCGCTATGTGTGGCATTGCTGGTTTTACTCACCTGGATCAGCGCGCGCCGGAGGGCCGTATGCGCCGCGTCACGGACACGCTCCATCATCGCGGCCCGGATCAATCTGGCATCTGGGAGTCCGACAAGGTCTCGCTCAGCGCCGTACGGCTCAAGATCATTGACCTGGCCGGTGGTGACCAGCCGATCACCAGCGCCGACGGCAACACCGTCATCGTCTTTAACGGCGAGGTTTATAACCACGTCGAACTGCGCCAGGAACTTGAACAGCGTGGCCACACCTTCCGGTCGCGCTGCGATACCGAAGTGGTCTTGAAGGCCTTTCTCGAATGGGATACCGGCGCCTTCAAACGCTTGCGCGGTATGTTCGCCATTGCCTTGTGGCAGGAAGAAGAACAGCGGCTGGTGCTGGTGCGGGATCGCGTGGGCATTAAGCCTCTGTACTTCTACCAGCGCGGTCTCGACCTGTACTTCGGCTCTGAACTGAAGGCCATCTTCGAGCATCCGGAGATTGACCGGCGCCTTGACCTCGAAGGCCTGAGTTACTACTTATCGCTCAACTACGTACCGACGCCGTACACGCTGGTGGAAGGAATCACCAAACTGCGCCCCGGCTATTGGATGGAGTGGCGCGCGGGCGACGTAAAGCAGGAATGTTACTGGACGCTCTCGCTGTGGCAGGAGAATCGGCACACGCTGGGCAGCGCCCAGGAAGAACTGGACGGCTTACTCAAGCAATCCATTCGCGAGCACTTGCTATCTGACGTCCCACTGGGCGTCTGGGCCTCCGGCGGGCTGGACTCTTCGACCATCCTGCACTACGCCGCGGGCATGAGTAGCCAGAAGTTGAAGACTTTCTCGGTTTCTTTCCAGGGTAAGAGTTTTGACGAAAGTACTTACTTCCGTGCCGCCGCCGCGCACTACGGGACGGAGCACGAGGAATTCGACTTACAACCGGAAACAGAGTTGCCCGGCGTAATCGAGCGCATGGCCTACTTCGCTGACGAACCCAGCGCGGATTCCGGCGCCTTGCCGGTCTGGTACCTGTCGCAAATGTGCCGCCGCCACGTAACCGTCGCCCTGAGTGGCGAAGGCGCCGACGAGTTATTCGGCGGCTACAATACTTACCTGGCGGACGAATACGCGGAGAAAGCGCGACAAGTACCCGCCTGGTCCCGCCGGACGCTGCTGCGCGGATTACAGCTTTGGCCTGTCTCCGACGACAAGATTAGCTTCGAGTACAAATTAAAGCGCTTGCTGGGCGGCAGCCTGCTCGATCCGGCCACCGCCCATTTCTTCTGGAATGGCACCCACTCGGACGCGGAGCGCAAGCGCCTTTACCGGCACGACGGACGCCGTGCCGTGCGGGATCTCTTCCGCTGGATGCCCGGCGAATACGCGCAGAGCGGCGAGCTGAATCAGTATCTGTGGGCAGACCAGCGTTATTACCTGACTGACGATATCTTGAACAAGTGTGACCGGATGAGCATGGCGCACTCGCTGGAAGTGCGGCCGCCGTTTCTCGATCATCGTGTGATTGAGTTCGCCAATTCCCTGCCGGAGCATCTGAAGATTAGCCCGGCAGCGCCGTCGCGCGATGGCCGCTTAAAGTACGTCTTACGCACGCTGATGGCGGACAAACTCCCGCCTGCTATCGTGCAAAGGCCGAAGCAGGGGTTCGACATTCCCACGCATCATTGGTTCCGCACGGTGCTGAAGCCATTGATGCTCGAAACGCTCAGTCCCGCCAATGTGCGAGCGACAGGCCTGTTCGACGAGACGATATTCGCCCAGACCATCGCGCGGCACCTCGACCGCAAAGCCAACTTGGGCTATCATCTGTGGGGCCTGCTCACTCTCTTCCTGTGGATGAAACGATGGAACATACAAACCGCCGCGCGGAATTAATCGTCCTGCTGGCGGCGGCGGCGATCTACTTAGTCAGCGTGCTCTCGCCGCCATTTCTGATGGACGACGTCGACGCCGTGCAAGCGGCCATCGCGAAAAACATGCTCACATCCGGCGACTGGGTTACCGCGCGCCTGGACGGTATTAAGTATCTCGAAAAGTCGCCGCTGATTTATTGGATGATGGCCGCGTCGTACGCGCTCTTCGGCGTCACCGATTCGGCGGCCCGTCTGCCGATCAGCCTCTCAATTCTTGCCCTCTGCTCGGTAACCTTCCGCATGGGCCGCTGGGCCTTTGGAGAATTAGTGGGTCTCTACGCCGGCCTAGCCATGGCCACGAGCATCGGCCTGTTTCTCTTTACCCGCATCCTGATACGCGATGTCGTATTAACGCTGACTATCGCCTTAGCTCTGTGGGGCTTTCTGCGGGCGCTGGACGAAGAGGAGTTACACCCGCGCCGTTGGGCTTGGACCATGGGCGCGGCCATCGGCACTGGCTTGCTACTCAAAGGACTCATCGCCGCCCTCTTCCCCGTGGCGGCGGCGGGCCTGTATCTACTCTTCACCCGGCAACTACTGGCCAAACGGACTTGGCAACGGCTCTATCCGGTAAGTTCGCTCGGAATTCTGCTCGCCATCGGATTGCCTTGGCACGTTCTGGCGACTTACCGCAATCCGCCTTACTTCGACTGGACCATGAAAAGCGAACCCGGCCATTACCGCGGCTTTTTCTGGTTCTACTTCTTCAACGAACACGTCTTTCGCTTTCTCAATATGCGCTTTCCGCGCGACTACAATACGGTGCCGAGATACTTATTTTGGACGCTGCACTTAGTCTGGTTTTTTCCGTGGAGCGCGTGGATCATTCAAACTGCGCGGCTGAGTTACCGGGGAGATGATCGCGCCGCACGCGTGCGCCTGCTGTGCCTCTGTTGGGCAGGGTTCACGATGGTATTTTTCACTTTTTCCACCACGCAAGAGTATTATTCGATGCCCGCGTACCCGGCCATGGCGCTGTTGCTCGGAAGTGCGATGGTGGCTACGCGGAGTAAGTGGCCAGCCCGCGTTGCCGGAATGATTTCGGCTGCGGCCCTCGCCGCCATTCTGTTTATCCTCAGCCAAGTGTGGACTCTTCCCGCACCTGGCGATATCTCGCAGGCGCTGGTGACGCAGGCCACCGAAGCCTATACGCTGTCAATGGGCCACGTGGGCGACCTGACGCTGCGTTCCTTCGCGTACCTACGCGGACCCCTCGTGCTGGCGGGGCTGGCTGTACTGCTTGGCGCGGTCGCCGTTTGGCGAACCGGGGGGCGCACGTTGATTCTGGCCCTGGCCACCATGATGGTGCTCTTCTTGAATGCCGCGCGCTGGGCGATGATCACGTTTGACCCATATCTCTCCTCGCAGCCACTCGCGATGGTGCTGAAGCAATCGCCGCCCGGGCAAGTGATCATCGATAACCAGTACTACACGTTTTCTTCGATCTTCTTCTACACTCCGCTGGACCGCGCCCTGCTCCTGAACGGCCGCGTGAACAACCTGGAGTACGGCTCGAACGAGCCCGGCGCCCCCACTGTCTTCCTCAGCGACGCCGAATTGCCCGCCATCTGGCAAAGCCCGCAGCGCCAGTATCTGCTGATCGAGAACCCCTCCGTCAGCCGCGTGCAGCCGTGGCTCAAGAACTTCTACCTCGTGCGCACCATCGGCGGCAAGAGCCTCTACACCAACCGCGCGCTGAATTGATTCCATTCCTCGGCGATACGCGCCGCACACTTCGGTGCAAGGCTGTGCCCTTGCCCCTCCAGCAACACGAGCGGATGCGGCGCCAGCCATTGGGCCAGTTCAGCGGGCGTGCCGAAGTCGTCGCGCTGTCCGCTCACAAAGAGGCTCGGCGTGCGCAACTTCGGCAGATGCTCCACACGCAGCTTTTCGGGCTGCTTCGGGGGATGCAGTGGATAGCTGAGAATGAGCAGCCCGCGGACGAGGTCCGGCTGTTCAGCCGCCAACATGGTGCCTTGGCGGCCACCATAGGAGTGTCCCCCCGCGAAAACCGGCAAGCCCGTTTCGTGGGCCAAAGCGGCAATGGCGTCGGCCAGGCTCGCCCGATCCGCCGCGGCGCCGGACGGGTGCGGCGGACCGCTGGCTCGCGCAAGCCGGTAGGCGAGATTCACGCGCCACACGGCCCATTGGTGGCGAGCCAGTTCATCGCTGAGCGCGACCAGCAACGGCGCGTCAGCGTGGGAGCCCGCACCATGCGTAAGCACCAGGGCGCGGGTGGCATCGGGCGGCAGAGACAAGCGTTCCATGACCTCCCATCATAGGCTCTCTTTGACAAAGGCGCGCACTATCCGATAATCTCGATTTACATACAGGAGATTCATCCAACCAGTGTTCAACCTGTCCGTAAAAGCCGAGTATGCCTTGCAGGCTATCTTCGATTTGGCCCTGCAAAAGCCCGGCGTCCCGATCAAAATCGCCGACATTGCCGAACGCCAGCACATTCCGCAGAAGTTTCTGGAGCTGATTCTGGCCAGCCTGAAGCAGGGTGGCTTTGTGGAATCGCGCCGGGGCGCGGAAGGCGGTTACTTGTTGGCGCGGGCGAGCAACACGATTTCGATTGGCGACGTGCTGCGCTTCGTCGAGAATAAGAAAGGGCGCCGGCGCACGGAGAGCCCTTTCGCCGACTTGTGGCGGCAGGTGGACAGCAACATTGCCGACGTCACCGACGGTACGAACTTTGGCGACCTGGCCCGAAGCTGGCAGGAGAAGCGCGCCAAGTACGTGGCCGACTGGGTGATTTAGCGAGAGTAAGTGAGTAAGGAGCAAAACAACCATGTGGTTTGAAGACAATTCATTGAGCATTGGGCGCACGCCGCTCGTCCGCCTGAATCGCGTCACGGACGGCGCCAAGGCGACCGTGCTGGCGAAGATTGAAGGCCGCAATCCGGCTTACTCCGTCAAGTGCCGCATCGGCGCGTCGATGATTTGGGACGCCGAGAAGAAGGGACTGCTGGGTCCGGGCAAGGAGATCGTGGAGCCGACGTCGGGCAACACGGGCATTGCGCTGGCTTTCGTCGCCGCCGCGCGCGGCTATCCCATCACGCTCACCATGCCGGAGACGATGTCCATCGAACGCCGCAAGGTCCTCAAGGTGTATGGTGCCAACCTGGTCCTCACCGAGGGCCCCAAGGGCATGAAGGGCGCCATCGGCAAGGCCGAAGAGATCTACGAGACTGACCCGAAGAAGTACGTCCTCCTGCAGCAATTCCGCAATCCGGCCAACCCCGAGATTCACTTTAAGACGACGGGGCCCGAGATTTGGGAAGACACCGAGGGCAAGATCGACGTCTTCGTGGGCGGCGTGGGCACCGGCGGCACCATCACGGGCATCTCGCGCTACATCAAGCAGGCCAAGGGCAAGCCGATTCTGTCGGTCGCCGTGGAGCCGGTGCACAGTCCGGTGATTTCGCAGAAGCTGGCCGGGGCGGAGATCAAGCCGGGTCCGCATAAGATTCAGGGCATCGGCGCGGGCTTCATTCCCGAGAACCTCGATCTGAGCGTGGTGGATGAAGTGGAGCAGGTGAGCAACGACGAAGCCATCGAAATGGCGCGCCGCCTGGCCAAGGAAGAAGGCATCCTGTGCGGCATCTCCTGCGGCGCCGCGGCCGTCGGCGCCTTGCGCGTGGCCAAGCGCCCGGAGATGGCCGGCAAGGTCATCGTCGTAGTGCTGCCCGACGCCGGAGAACGCTATCTCACCAGCGCCCTCTTCGAGGGCATGTTCAACGAGGTGTAGCCCGAAGCGAGCATGCTGCCTGCATGTTCGCTCTCTATTGCTGGACGCGATTCGCCCAAAACGCCACCTGAGTCGAAACCCGGAAAGCCCGCCGCGTAAGCGGCGGGGCACGTTCTGCCACTTCACGGGCGAAAACCCCAGCAAAACAGGCCTATTCTGCGTGCGATGCCCCATCGCTCACGCGATGGGCTCTCCGGTTTCGCCGCCGCAGGGCGGGCCGCAGAGGGCTAGCCGAGGGCCCGGAGGATATCTTCGCGCCATCTTTCGGCGTTCTGGATGTGCGGATGAGCGGGCGGCAACTTGGCGCGGAAGACGGCGAGCGCCTGGTCAATCTCCCGGAGTGCCGCGCGGAAGTCCTGCAGGTGATACAGAATCGCGGCCAGGTTCCCGCGGCAAACGGCGACATTGGGATGATCGGGGCCGAATTGGCGCAAGCCGGAGGCCAGGGCGAGTTCGATCTGTTCCCGAGCGGCCGCGTGCTCTCCCAGCGCGCGGAGGATGTTCGCCAGGTTGGACCGGCTGACGGCGACGGTGGGATGATCGGGACCGAATTGGCGCAATTCGGATGCCAGGGCGAGTTCGATCTGTTCCCGGGCGGCCGCGGGCTCTCCCAGCGCGCGGAGGATGCTCGACAGGTTGGACCGGCTGACGGCGACGGTGGGATGATCGGGACCGAATTGGCGCAATGCGGATGCCAGGGCGAGTTCGATCTGTTCCCGAGCCGCCGCGTGCTCTCCCAGCGCGCGGAGGATGTTCGCCAAGTTAGACCGGTGGATCGCGACCTCGGGATGATCGGGACCGAGCTCGCGTAAGGCGAAGGCCAGGGCCAGTTCGCTCTGTTCCCGGGCCGCCGCGAACTCGCCCATGTCGCCGAGGACATTTGCCAGGTTGGACCGGCAGGCGATCTCGTCCAGATCGGAAGCGGCCAACGCCAGCGCTCGTTCCTGAGCACTCCTCGACGATTGAAAATTGCCTTGGTCCTGGTAGACCCGCGCCAATTGGTCCCAAGCATCGGCCGTGGCCGGCTGCGCGATCTGGCCTTGTAAGGCCTCTACGAGTTGTCCCAATCGCAGTGCCTGTTGGTCGGCTTCGGCGTGCAGTTCCGCCGCTCTCAGCGCCGCGAGGGCTGGCCCGATGAGTTCCTTCCAGACCGGGAGCCAGGGATCGCCGGCCCGGATGGAGTTTTCCGCGCGCCTGATCAAGGACTCGGCTTGGCGGCGGGCGTCCTGGGGGTCGGAATGGGGCTGCTCCCAAACCGGCCCGGTGGGTCCCGCCGGGATCTCGGCGATCCGCAGTTTGAGGTCGAACCAGGAATCGAGATCGCGGGCGGAGCGAGCGAAGACGCCCACGAAATGCGAAGGCAGCCACCAAAGCTGGGCAACTCCCGCGTTGGCAAAGGTCTCGCGTTGGAAGTTGACCACGGCCAACGACTCGGCCTGCGGTGCGGCCAACGCTCGCTCGAGCCCAGTGAAAGAGACAACCGACGGATGGGGCGCTGCTTTGAGTGCGGCGAGCATCGTTTCCACCACCTGCTCCGCATCCGGACTGGGCAGGAGCGCAACTTCCTCCACCGGCAGCAGCGTGCGAAGGTGATCGATAACGGCGGCCCGGCTGCGGGGCGAAACGTACTCGATCCGCACTAAGCCGGGGCGATTCCGCCCCAGCCAGAGTTGGAGACGGCCAATTGCTTCGGCGATGGACTCGGAGGAATCGGTCACTGCCCTTGGTCACAGCCCCGCGTCCGAAAGCAGGCCACCGGCAGCATTGGCCGGCAACACTTCCTGCTTGATCAGAATATCCACCACCAGCGGCGCCACGGCGAACCGGCCGACACCGTTAAACTCCTGTACCGCCCGGGCACGCACAGGGCGTGCAGGGCCGCATCCGGGACTTTGGCATCCGCGGCCTGCTCGTGAACCTTCTTCAGTTTCTCGGCGCGTTCCGTCCACGAAATCGGAGCCGGGTCATAGGGGCTATCGCCCAGACGGAGCGTGACCTCCTGCCGGAGCTTGGCGATGGATTTCGTGGCATCCGGTTGGCGGATGGCCGCGGCCGGTGGATTGGCCAAAAGCGCTAAGTCGGAGGCCTCTTTGATCAGAAGAAACAGGTCGCGTAAGTGGCCGCCCGACGCGACGATGAGCCGGTCCAATTGGCCGGTTTCAAAGAGCGCCAGATTGACTCGCTTGTTCAGCAGCGCCCTCAGGGCGTCGCGGCCACGGTCCGGCCGGTTGTCCTGATCGTAGACCGGAGTGTCGCGGATGAGATAAGTGACAAAAGGCAGCGACACGCCACGCTCCGCCCAAGCCAGATCGACGGGAATGGTGAAGATCAGATGGGTGCGAAGCGAGGAGAAGACCTGAGATTCCTTGACGAAGAAGGTTTGAGGAATCGACGAGTCCAGGAGTTTTTCGAAGTCCTCGCCCAGGAAGAGCCACTCCTGCTTATGACGTTCCTTGAGCACATCGTTGCAGGCGTCGAAGAAGTCGTTTACCAGGGCGATGAGCTCGGGCAGACGGGAGATGCGGTAGTCGATCACCTTCTTCTCGCGCTGCGAGGCAAACTTCACCTCGCCCTTCAGGCGGCCGAACAGGCCGAGAGCCTTGGCCCAGAGCGAGTCCGCATCGATGCCGGCTCCAGCGGCGAGCGAAGCGCTGGTATCTACCGCGGTCTTGGTGCTGACCTCTTCGCTGGCAAACCAGTCCAGAACTTTCCGGCTGAGCGACGCGTTTGGCTGCCAGCCCAAGCCACCCTCCGCCTGGGGCTTGGCGATTTCTTCACCTAAACGCAGCATCATCAGAATCAGGACATCGAAGGGCTTGGCGCTGGAGGGATGCATTTCATCCTTGGCGCTAAAGCGGATGACACGATATTGGCTACTAACCGTGGAGGCGAGCCGGGAGAGCTCGGTACTCTTGCCGCAGCCACTGTGGCCGGCGAGAAAAGCGCGAAAATGCTTTCGGCCAAAGGCACGCCCGAGTTCCTGGGCTAAGCGGGCGACATTGTCATCACCGCGAACGTCGTTTAGCTCCTGGTAGTAGAACGTCGCGAGTCCGTCGGAATCGATCAATGGTCGAGGTTCGAGCGTTTCGTAGAAACGGTCCAGCGTTTCCGCCTTTACGGTTGACATCTATCCTCTAATTTAGTCGCTTCGACGAGTTGGCACAAGCAACGCGTTCTGGAGAGCATCGTAGTCTCGCCACAAGATGGGCTCCACCGGGACCAACTCTGAAAGCGCGGCGCCCGCTCCTACCAGACAATTCACTCCACCGCACCCAGTAACAACCGCTCCCAATCCTGCACCACGACAATGGCCGGACCGTCCTTCGCGCTTACCGTCGGCACGAGAAACCGGCTGCCGTCCGCGGAGACGTCAAAGCCCAGCATGGAGTGAATGGCCGCCCGCGCTTCGGTACTGATGCTAAACAAAGCGATGGGCGCGCCGGTTTCCACGGCGGGTCCCAAACGGACCGGCACCGCGTACACCTTGCCGTCGAACGCCAGGTAGAAGAGCTCCCGGCCGTCCGCGCGCCAACGCAAGCACTGCGCCCCTTTGTTCGAAAGCAAATGCCGCTTGCCCACCACGCGAAGGGAATCGCCCGTTTCTACGGCCTGGACATAAATCTCCGTCCGCCCGGACTCATTCGAAGTAAAGGCGATCCAACGGCCATCGGGAGAGAACGCACCGTTTGCTTCATGGAACGGCGTCTTGATAAGCGGTACCAATTTGGGTCCGCGCTTAAGATCCACGGCAAAGATGTCGGACTGCCCTCCATTGGTCGCGGCCGGCAAGCCGTCATCGTTGTAGAGAATAAAACGTCCGTCGGGTGACCAGGAACTGGGTTGCATGTAGGCCGATTCCGGTAGAGCCTCTTCCGGGCTGCCATCGTCGACGGCTTGCCAGGCCAGTTTCGGGAAGCCGCCAAAGGCACGGAAGAAGACTACCTTCTTCCCGTCCGGCGACCAGACCGGTGAATGGCGAATGCCTCGTCCGGTGGTGAGACGCCTGCCCGCACCGCCTTCGAAGATCCAGATATCCGTCACGCCGCGATCAACGTCGAATATCGAAGTCGCGATCCGCTTGCCGTCCGGAGACAGGCGAGCGTGCTTCGTACTCAAATCTCCCGGGCTCGCGGCGGAGAGGACTTCGCCGGTACGGCTGACCCAGGTCAACTGGGACCGGTTCACAAAGGTCTGGTAGGCCAGCAGTCCGCGGTCGGCAACGGAGAAGTCGGCAGCGCCGGTGTGCTGGAAGGACGTCACTCGCCGGACGATGGCTACCGGCGGGCCGGTAGTCTGCAGCGACCCCGGATCAAACGGCTGAGCCAAGAGTGTTCCGGCCTTCAGAAAGAGCAGGTAGCCGCCGTTTCCGCGCACGGAGCCGGTGTACATAACCCGTGAATCAGCCTGCACTAACTCGCGCCGTTCGTCGAGTCGATCCACCGCACTCACGCTCGCCCGGTGCTGACCCGACTGGATGTCGAAGCGTGTCGACAGGAAATGCTTGCCATCAGGCAGCATCTGTGGCCAGGCGTAAATGCCGGGAATCTCTCGCGCCTGTGGGTCAGTGCCCGAGAGTATGGCGCTGAAGTTGTGGCTCGAGATCAGTTGCCGGTCTTTCCCGAGGGGAATCCCCATTCCCAAGTAGGGCATGGGCGCGCCTAAGGACTGGCTGGCTGCGCCGCCCAACGCGATGCGCCGCAACTGTCCCCGGGCGGTGAACGACAGCCACCGGCTGTCAGGAGACCAGTAAACGCTGTAAGCGCCCTTGCCGTCGGGCACTGGCTTCACTTCCAGGCTGTCGAGGTCCCGGACGAAGGCACTGAAGACGCCGCTCGAGTCCATGGCTGTAAACGCGAGGCGCTTGCCGTCCGGCGACAGAGCAAAGCTCTGGCGGATGCCGGCGCCTTCCAGAAAATAGCCCAGGGGTGGCTGAATGGCGAACTGCCCCGGCTTCCACGCCACTCCACTCGTGCGCATTTGCCCCCACCAATATCCCAGGCCAAGAGGGCAGAAAAGCAGCAACGCTCCCCCCACCCAAGCCCACCAACGACGCCCGGATGCCGTAGGTTCTACCACAGCCGGCCGCAGCTCCACGACGCTCAACATACTGGGCGACTGCAAGGGCGCAATGAACCGGTAGCCTCGTCCGGGTAAGGTCTCAATATAGCGGGGTTGCTCGGCGGAATCACCGAGCACTTGCCGCAATTTATTCACCGCCGCGTTGAGGCCGTGTTCAAAGTCTCCGTTGGTGGCCCCGGCCCATAGCTCCCGTTGCAGGCTCTCCCGGCTCACCACGTCTCCCGCCCGTGCGAGGAGGCTCGCCAGGATCTGCAAGGGCTGGCCCTGAATGCGCACCCGATTCCGATGCTTGCGCAACTCCCCGGACGCGCCGTCGTATTCGAAGGGTCCAAAAAGAAAACTCGGCGTGGGGTTGAGTTGGCTGCTCATGCGGATTACTTCCCGTTGAGCAAGACTATACCAGAAGTGATGCTCGCTGTTAACCCCCAAATTTATCTATCATTTCCGCGATGAGCCAGTTTGCATCACAAGAGCATGGCAATCCCGCTCGAGGTTGCGTAGGCTCGGCTGCTATGAGCTCTCTAAAACTCGCCACTCTCTCTCTCGCCGCGGCAGCCCTACTTCTTGGGCAGGCCGAGGTGATCATCACTGGCCTGCAGGGTCCACAGAAGATCATCCTGACGCCCCGGGGCAATTTCCTCGTCACCGAAACCAGCACGCAGACTAATTCCGGACGGATCTCCTTCGTGTCTCGCGCCGGCGTCCGTCGTAGCCTCTTCGAGGGCATGCCGTCGGGCACCGAAGTCACCGGAGGAGGCAGTGGCCCCACCGCCCTGGCCCTCCGCGACCGGACCCTGTACATTGCCGTGGGTGGTGGCGACATAGAACGGCGCCCCCCCACCGGTGCGACGATTCATAACCCGGCTGGCGCGTCGTCTCCCATCTTCTGTTCCATTCTTGAGGTCCGCTTTAGCACCGACATCGATACCATCACCGGCACCTTTCGGTTCACCCCGGCCCAGCAGCAATCCCTGGCGGACGGCGAGTCTCTCAACCTGGAAGACGGCGCCGGCGGGCGCGCCCAGGTGAGCGTGCTGGCTGACTTTCCTGACTCGGTTCCGGAGGGGACCGGCTATCGCTTCGGCAACCCCTGGGGGCTCGCCCTCACCCCGGATGGCAGCACGCTCTGGGTCTCGGACGGCTCCATGAACACCCTCAGTCGGGTGAACACGGCCACCGGCCGTTGGCAGCGCCAAGTCCGCTTCCCGGCCCTGCCCAACATCGGCCCCATCGGGCCGCCCATGATTGACGCCGTGCCCACTAGTATCCGTCTGTACGGAGACCAGATCCTGGTCAGCTTCCTCACCGGCGTTCCGTTCTCCTCCGGCTACGCGCGCGTCCTCGCGGTGAACCCCGAAACCAAGGTGATGGAGCCCTTCATCTTTAACCTGACTTCGGCGGTGGACGTCCTGTGGAGAGACCGGCCCGGCCAGCGACCCCAGTTTTTCGCACTCGAATTCAGCGTCGCCCAACTCGCCACGCCAGCCGGCCCCGGCCGGCTCCTCCGCTACGACAGCCCAGCCCCGCAAGTCGTCCTCAACGACCTGCGCGCCCCGGTCAGCCTGGCCTTCGACCCGGCCACGGAAGAGCTCTTCATCCTCGAACTCTCCGGCCGCATTCTCAAAGTCTCAGTCAGGTAGACAGTCAGGTAGAATCGCCGTGCCTAGTAAGCGAAGCGCAGGGCGAACTGGATCTGACGGTTCGCCCGCTGGGTCGCGGTGATGGTCCCCACGCCGCCGACGCCGATCGTCGACCCGGGGAGCGAAAACTGGGGGTGGTTGAGCGCGTTGAAAAACTCGGCCCGGAACTCGAGCCGCCGATTCTCCTTGAACAGGAACTTCTTCGCGGCCGACAAGTCCACGTTGCCGATCGACGGACCGCGCAACGTGTTGCGGCCGAGCGTGCCCCAGGTGAAGGCCGCCGGCGTGGTGAACGCCGCGGGGTTGAACCAGCGGTTGATCGACTGGTCACTGACGCTCGGGCTCACCCCGTCCACGGGATTGGCCCGCGATCCGGCGCCGGTATTGGAAGGCGAACCGGGCACGGTGGCCGTGAACGGCAGCCCGCTCTGCATCACGAGCAATCCGCCCAGCTCCCAGCCCGCAACGACGTAACGAGCGGGAGACTTGAGGTTCTTGCCGAACGGCAGTTGATAAGACGATGCGATGTTCACGCGATGCCGGATGTCGGCGTTCGAACTGGCCCAATCAGCGCGGCGGTTGCGCGGATCCTGCGGAATGGGCCCGTTCGCGCCGCCGTCGCCGCCGACATTGTCGAGGCCATGCGCCCAGGTCCAATTGCTGAGGAAATAGAGACCGCGGGAGAAGCGCTTCTCATAGGTGACCTGCATCGACGTGTAGGCCGAATTGGCCGAACTCTCGAGCCAGGCGATGTTCGTCACGCCGGGCAGTCGGCCGAAGAAGGGACGACGGGGATCGATCGCGCCAGCCCCAGGGTCAGGCTGATTGATATTGCGCGCCCAACTGAGCAACGCGCCGGCGGAGCCGACAAAGCCCACCGTCAGCACGCTGTTCATGCCCATCTCGCGCTGCGCGCTGAGGTTGAACTGCTGGATCTGTCCATTGCGGTAATTGGGGGTGACGGCGCGTAGGGCGTAGAGCGTCGGCGTGCGCGTGAGGTCCGGAACGGCGGTGGAGGTGGGGAAGCCCTGCGACGTGAGCACGGTGGGCACGTCGTTGCCGCTGAAGGGCTGGTTGATGACGAAGCCGAAGGGCGGCTGGCGAAATTGCCGGATGCTCGTGTTGAAGTTGCCTTGCGGCTCATAGAAGAGTCCGTAGCCGCCGCGGAAGACGGTCTTCTTGTCGATCTGATAGGCAAAGCTCACCCGCGGTCCCCAGGCCTTCCAGTCGGTATTGATGTTGCCGGTGCGCGAGACGCCATCGCG
The DNA here is from genome assembly GCA_019752335.1 of Bryobacteraceae bacterium. Lineage (GTDB taxonomy): Bacteria > Acidobacteriota > Terriglobia > Bryobacterales > Bryobacteraceae > JALHNI01. The sequence goes on along the minus strand of JAIEMJ010000031.1, from coordinate 5,191 downwards.
CCCGGCGATCAACTGCCGCGCGGAGACCGGATCGAAGTTGACGATCTGATCCTTTTGTTCGACGAACGGCGTGTTCACTTCATAATGCAGACCCAGATTCAGCGTGAGCTTCTTGTTCACGCGCCACTCGTCGCGGAAGTAAAAGTTGAGCTCGTTCGTGTTCTGCGTGGCGGAGCCATTCACAAAGACGTCGCGGCGCAGGGCGATCGGGTAACCCAGCAGCATAGTGGCGATGGTGTCGCCGGTGCCGCCGGGCGAAGCCGGGTTGCGCGAATAGGCCGGATCGAAGTTCCAGCGTCCGAAGCCGCTTTCCCCGGGAGGCGACGCCGTCTCGCCCGTGGTGCGGAAGCGCAGATCCACGCCGTACTTCAGATTGTGCGAGCCCTTCAAGGTGGAGAAATTGGCAATGAGCTCATGCATCTTCTGGTCACGAATCAACGGCGTCGAGCGGGCGTTGCCCAAGCCGGCGTAACCGGCGGTACCGACGATCGGCGCCGTGGGCTGGAAGGGGTCGTTCGCGTTGCGCCCCGGAATGCGCGACCACAGCGGATTGGTAAGTTGCGTGGGAATCAGGGCCGAGTTGAACTGCGTGTAGCCATAGCGGAAATCGCCGATGGTGGACGGCGTAAAGCTGCGCGTCCAAGCGAAGACGGCGCTGCGCCCGGTGACGTTATTGTCGCCGGCAAAGCTGGCTTCGTTGCCGCCGATGTCCTTGTTAAAGGTATCGGGCATCGTGATGATGCTCTTATCGATGGAGTAGCGGAAGAAAAGCGTGTCCTTGCTCGAAAGCTGATGATCGAGCCGTCCGTCGGCCCGATGCAGACTGGAGCGCTTCACCGGATTGGCGACGAAGTTATTGATCAGGCCAGCCCGCTGCGGATCCGGGAAGAGGCGGACCAGGCCAGCGCCAATCGGATCGAAGCGGCTGGCGGGCACCGTGTCGTTGGGGAAGCGGTCACGAATGGCGGCGCCGCCCGCGGGGTTGGGCCGCGTGGTGAGCGGATCGAAGATACCGTTCACTGCGACGCCGCGCAGGTCACCAGTTTTCATCGCCGCAGTCGGGACCGTCACCGTCTGGGTGTCGCCGAAGACCTCGCGGTAGCCCTCGTAGTTCGCGAAGAAGAACGTGCGATTGCGCCGCACCGGACCGCCCAAGGCCGCGCCGTACTGGTTGAGCTTGAAAGGAGGGATCTTCTGGTCCGCCCGGGCGAAGAAGTTCCGGGCGTCCAGCCGGTCATTACGCAGAAACTCAAACAAGGACCCGTGAAAGTCATTGCCACCCGACTTCGTGGTGATCACGACCACCGCGCCAGCCGAGCGTCCGTACTCAGCGCCCGCGTTGTTCGTCAGCACCTTGAACTCCTGAATGCCTTCCACCGCCGGGCGAATGATGAAGGTCTGCGAGATCATTTCGGTATTGTCGATGCCGTCCACCAACACCTGGTTCGACGTGCTGCGGGCGCCATTGGCGGCCAGCGCCGTCCCGCCCGGACGCAGTTCGTCGGGCCGCCGGCCAGAGTTGATCGTGTTGGACTGCGCATAGTCGAGCCCCGTCACCCCAGGCGAGAGGATCGCCAGTTGGACGAAGTTGCGCCCATTGAGCGGCAGCGACTCGACAGCCTCACGCGAGATCACCTGTCCGACAGAGGCGTTTTCGGTCTGCAAAAGCGGAATCGCGCCAGTCACTTCGATCGCCTGTTCCACGCCACCCACTTCAAGCTTTAGATCCAGCCGCGCGGTCTGGCTCACCTGTAGCACGAAGTCGCGGAAGACGACTCCGCGAAAGCCGCTCTTCGCGGCTTGCACCGTATAGGTGCCGGGAATCAGGTTGACGAAAGTGTAGGCGCCCGTCTCGTCGGAGGTCGTCAGGGCCTTGGTGCCGGTGGCCTGCGCGGTAAGCGTCACCTCGACGCCGGCAATCGCCGCGCCGGACGCGTCAGAGGCTGTGCCTACGATAGTGGCACGTTCTACCTGGGAAAAAAGGGAGGTGCCAAGCAGAGCACTCCAGAGCAAAATATTCCTCATGGTTTGTGAAACTCCTTTAATATGACGGAATCCTATCATATTGGGCAACCGGTGGGAAGGCGCGCACTACGGAAGCTGCACACTCATCAGGTCGCCCTCTGACTGTTCCCACGCCGAAAACAGCAGTGTCCGCCCATCGGGAGAAATGTCGAGACCGGCGTTGGTACCGGTGAACGGGAGCGTCCGCACCAAACATGTCCCGCGCGCACAGCAAGGCGCCCAAGCCGGCGTCCTTGCGAGAGGTAGTGACGATCCTGGAGCAATCTTCTGACCTTCCCCCTACGCCGGTCTTCGAGGTAACGCAGAAGGTGGTCAACGGGCAGGTCGGAGACATTCAGGTCATGGGGTACGACGAGGACGGGATCCCGGAGGGCGAGCGCGCCCAGATGCGGACCAAGAGTCTCACCCGGATGTGGCGGCGCGCCCGGCAGGAGCTCTACCTGAACGGCGCCACGGAACCGTTCGCCGTCATCGAGTGGAAGCACACCATGGCCGGCGTGGAGATTCTCGCGGCCAAGCAGACCCATCACCCGGGGCAACGCTGATAAGCTAACAGGCGCATGCCCTTCGATCCTTTGGCCCGCCGCCGCTTTCTGGCCTATTTGGCCGCCAGCCCAGCCTTCGCCCAAGCGCCCATCGCCGCACCGGAAGCCGCCATCAACGTGATGGACTTCGAAGAGCCGGCCAGGAAAGCTCTGCCGCCCGCGCACTTCGGCTACCTCGCCACCGGCGTCGACGACGATGCGACGCTACGCGCGAATCGCCAAGGCTTCAATCGCTATTACCTCCGCCCCCGCCGCCTGGTCGATATCCGCACCGCGGACCTGCGTACCGAAATCTTCGGCACTACCTGGGAGAGCCCCATCGGCCTGGCGCCCATCGGCAATCAAAAGGCGTTTCATGCGCAGGGCGAATTGCTGGTCGCGCGCGCCGCCAAGGCCCAGCGCACCCTGCAGATTCTCTCCACCGCCACCACGACGTCGGTGGAGGACGTCGCGCGAGAGCTGGGCCGCCCTCCCTGGTATCAGCTCTACTCAGGCTCCCGCTGGGACGTCACCGAAAGCCTGGTGCAACGCGTGGAACAAGCCGGCTGCCCGGTGATCGCCCTCACCGTCGATACGCATGCCGGCCGCCACACCGAAACGCTTGACCGCGCCAAACTGCTCGACCGGCGCGAGTGCCCCGTCTGCCACGGTACCCGCCCCGAGGACTTCTACCGCCGCAAGCCCATGTACCAGGGCCTCAACGTCGAAGGCCTGCGCACCACGAATCCCGCCATGACCTGGCAGGACATCGCCCGCCTGCGCAAATTGATGAAGTCGGCGAAGTTGCTCATCAAGGGCATCGAGACCCGCGAGGACGCCGAACTCTGCCGCCAGCAGGGTGCCGACGGAATCATCGTCTCGAACCACGGAGGCCGGGCCGAAGAGAGTGGCCGCGGCACCATCGAATGCCTACCCGAGGTGATGGAAGGCGCCCAAGGCCTGCCCGTCTTCATCGACGGCGGCTTCCGGCGCGGCACGGACATCTTTAAAGCCCTCGCCCTCGGCGCCCGCGCCGTCTTCATCGGCCGCCCGTACATCTGGGGTCTGGCCGCCTTCGGCCAACCCGGCGTCGAGCGCGTCATCGACTTGCTGCGTGTCGAGCTCGAACTGGTGATGAAGCAATGCGGCGTCACCTCCCTCAAGCAGATCACGGCCAGCCACGTCGGCCGGCGTTAGGCGAACAAGTCGCTCAGCGGGAGATCGAAGCCCGGCAGCAAAACAGACGTCACGGCGGCCTCACCGGTCAGAGAATGCTCCGGCAGCGATGGCCCCGTCCAGATTTCGACGGAGCGGTCTTCCGGATCGATGAGCCACACCTCGCGCACCCCCGCCCGGAAGTATTGTCCAAGCTTGCGATGGACGCGGGCCGGAGTCTCGCTGGGCGAAAGCACCTCAATCGCCAGATCTGGGACTATCGGGATCACCTCGGCCCCCGTCAAGCCCATGCGGCGGTCCCCCAGAATCACGGCGAGGTCCGGCGCCAGACGCGTATCGGGTGCGAACGCATACAGGTTCTCCGATAGCAGCGCCTCCCCAAGGGGATGCGTCTCCAGAAACAGGAACAAACGCGCCGTGAGGCGAATCAAAATCGGTTGTGCAGATACGCGGGCCGCGTCATTTCGATCAGTTCCCCTTCGTCGAGTTCGTAGCGCATGGCTTCCTCGAACGGGTAGTTGTCGAATTGCTCTGCTGATAGCAGCGTCTTCGCGGCGCCCATATGCCTCAGTCTAGGCAGTTTCCCGAATCATGTAAAGGGGTGGATCCACCCCTGGCCGGCGTTCAGCTAGGACCTGCGCGTTAAGGCCGCCATCGAGCAGGCCTACCGCGGACTCACCCCTCGCCCCGCAGCCACACCATCCACCACACTGGCCATCGGCACCAGCGCCAGCAGCACCATCGCCGCCCACTTCCCCCGCACCGCCAACGGCGCAAATCCCGCCGCCAGAATCCCCGCCGGAACCAGCACCAAGGTTTACAAGCTGGTTTCTGGAGAGTTGCGGACGCGCTGGGCGCGTCATGAGGGCCAGAAGCCGATGTCACCCACGGTAGGACAGGCCTCCTGCCTGTCCTGGTCCAGACGCTCCTGCCCCAAAGAACCACGTCGTTGATATCATGTGGGTTAGGCGAAACAAGCACAGCAATTTACCGTCCGGCGCATGCCAACCAGCCACGCACGAAAAGTGAGTGGCTCGTTCTCGGCGGTGGCCGCTCTCGCCCAGTTTCATCCTCCGTTGCCGTCCCCGGCGGTACCTAGTTCACCGAATTTTCGCCTCCATAGGAATCAAGGGTTCACGGGATGGTTTTTGTTGGGAGAAAAGCTAGCGAGTCCAAGCCGCCCACTCGCAATTTCTAAAAAGTGGTTGCGGCTTTAGCCTGTACACAACAATTTCAAAAAATCGCAACCCCCAACCAACAAAACACTTAACCCCCAACCCCCCGCAAAACTCGCCACGATTCTTTGGCCCCGCGTGTCACCCTAAAATCATGGCAAGACCCATCACGGAAGCCCAACGCGCTGCCTGCCAAAGCAACGCCCAGAAATCCACCGGTCCTCGCACCGAAGCCGGCAAATCCCGCGCCCGCCTCAACGCCGTCAAGCACGGACTCACCGCCAAACTCCC
>JAIEMJ010000015.1 GCA_019752335.1 Bryobacteraceae bacterium | reverse complement strand
CAGACCCTCCACGACCTCCGCTCCCGCGGACTCAACCCCGACAAAGCCCTCGCCGAAACCCCCTTCACCGGACTCGCTGGCACTCTCGAGGAAAAACAGATCCACCACACGTTCTTCCGCTACCAAAACGAGGTCAAGCGTTCCTTTGAGCGAGCCCGAAAGGCTGTAGAATCAACCACTCGCCGGTCCGTTTCGTCACCGCCAGAAACCCCGCCCGCGGCGGCCCCCCATCAGAACGTTGCTCCCGAGACGCTAGCCACGGCTCCTGAGCGGGCCCACTTTGTCCAGCACGAACCACACCACACCGACGCAAATCACGCTCAGCGCGGCCTCGGATAGTTCAAATTCATCGGAATCCAGCGACGGCGCGTCCACCAGGCTCAGCACCACCACCGCCGCAATCAGCCCCAAAGCGCCCGCGACCACCAAACGAAAGATGGCCTTCCCCCATCCGCCGCCACTCTCATGAACCGGCGACGGGTGGGCCATCACCGGAGCCACCGCACTCGTGGCCGCCCCATCCGCCACGGCCTGCTTCGCCTTGCCCTTCCGGTCGTCCCATACCTCCTTGGCAATCGGAATCACGAGGCCCGTCACCAAAGCCATCACGACATTCTCTACCATACGAACCTCCTCCGGCCTTTGGCCACTTCACAACCCGTAGAGGATATCACAGTGTCATGAAAACCGAGTTCCGTAAAGCTCTAGAATGGTAGCTCCAGCATGCCCATCCGACTCTCCGCCTTCCCCAAGTGCTACCTCGACGACATCGCCGGCACGCGCCGCATGTCGGTCTTTGACTGGATTGCCATGGCCCGCGAACTCGACGCTGACGGCCTCGAAATGTACGATGGCTTCTTTACCAGTCTCGAACCCGGTTACCTCGACGAAATCGGCGAGCAAATCCACGCCGCCGGCTTCGCCATGCCCATGCTCTGCTGCTCGCCGGACTTCACCAACCCCGACGCCGATGCCCGCCGTCGCGCTATCGACCGTGAAGCCGCCATGATCGCCGTCACCCGCCGCCTCGGCGGACCCCGCGCCGTCTGCCGCGTCCTCAGCGGCCAACGCTACCCCGAAGTCAGCCGCGCGCAAGGACTCGAATGGGTCACCAGCGCCATTCATGAGTTACTCCCCGTCGCCCGCGAATACGACATTATTCTCGGCCTCGAAAATCACTACAAGGATGGCTTCTGGCGCTACCCGGAGTTCGCCCAGAAACAAGACGTATTTCTCGAGCTACTCGCCTCCATCCCCGACCGCCAGCACTTCGGCGTTCAGTATGACCCCTCCAATGCCTTAGTCGCCGGCGACGATCCCGTTGACTTACTCCAGAAAGTCGCGCCCCGCGTCGTCAGCATGCACGCCAGTGACCGTTACTTAGCTCCCGGAGCGACCCTGGAAGAATTACGCCAAAGCGACGGCACCCTCGGTTACTCGCCCAACCTACGCCATGGCGTCACCGGCCAAGGACTCAATGACTATCACGCCATCTTCCGCATCCTCGCCGAACATCAATATCGCGGTTGGATCAGCTTGGAGGACGGCATGAACGGCATGCAGGAAATGGCGGACTCCCTCCGCTTCCTCCGCCAAATGAGCGCCCAATATTTTCCGGAGGCCGCATGAGAACGGCGCTAATCGGTTGCGGCAAGGTCGGCCACTTACACGCTGCTGCTCTGCGCGACTTACCGGAGTCCAACTTCACCGCTGTCTGCGACCACGACCCCACCCGCGCCGCGGCCTTCGCCGCGCAATACGGCATGCAAGCTTTTTCCGACGCCGCCACCATGTTTACCCAAGCGGGCATCCAGGCGGTGATGATCTGCACGCCGCACCCTCTCCACGCCGCACCCGCCATCCTCGCCGCCGAACACGGAGTCCACGCGCTGGTGGAGAAGCCCTTGGCCGCCAGTCTCGAAGACTGCGACCGCATGCTCGACGCCGCCATGCGCCACGGCGTCCAACTCGGCGTCGTCAGCCAACGGCGTTTCTTCGAACCTGTTCTCCGCATGAAGGCCGCCATCGACGCGGGCAAGATCGGCCGCCCCATTCTCGGCACCGTCATGATGTTCAGCTGGCGCGATGAAGCCTACTACCGCTCTGACCCTTGGCGCGGGAAATGGTCCACCGAAGGTGGCGGCGTATTGATCAACCAGTCCCCCCACCACCTCGACATTCTGCAATGGCTCATGGGACCCATCGACGAAGTTACGGGCGACTGGGCCAATCTCAGCCATCCTTACGTCGAAGTGGAAGACACCGCTCTCGCCACCCTCCGCTTCCGCCACGGCGGACTCGGCAATATCGTCGTCAGTCTTTGCCAACGCCCCGGCATCTACACCAAAATTCATATCCACGGGTCCAACGGCGCCTCTGTCGGCACCCAGACCGACGGAGGCGCCACCTTCATTGCCGGCATGTCGAACGTGCTCGAGCCACCCGTAAACGACGTCTGGACTATCCCGGGCGAAGAGGCAGACTTAGCGAAACATCAAGCCGAAGATACCGCCCGATTTAACGCCATCGATCCTACGCAGCACTACCATCACTTACAAATTCAGGACTTCCTCCAAGCCATTCGCGACCAACGTCCCTTGTTAGTCCCCGCCACGGAAGGGCGCAAAGTCGTCGCTTTAATTCAAGCCATCTACCAGTCCGGCCGGGAGCGTCGGCCAGTGAAATTGTAAGCTACTTGCCGATACAGAAAGTGGAGAAAATTCGGTTCAGGATATCGTCGGCCGTGGTCGCCCCGGTAATTGCATCCAAGGGAGTAAGTGCCGAATAAAGGTCCAACAGTAACATCTCGTGCGGCACATTTTCGTCAGCCGCCACGCGAGCCCGTTCGAGCGCCACTAACATCTCCTCAAGCAGACGCGCGTGGCGCAAGCTGGTCAGAAAGCCCGCCTCCTGCCTGCCTTCCGGCGCCACTAACTCATGGATGCGCGACCGCAGTGCCTCGATGCCTTCCCCAGTAAGCGCCGACACCGGCACGCTCTCCGTGGCGTTCTGCCGGGGTAAGTCGCACTTATTGCCCACCACTAAGTGGGGCCCCGTGAGCCGCGTGGCGAGTTCCGCATCGAAAGGATCCGCCGGTTGCGCGAGGTCAATCACCACCAACGTGCAATCCGCATCGGCCATCGCCGAGTAAGTCCTCTCGATCCCCAAGCTCTCCACCAGATCGCGCCCCTCGCGGATGCCCGCCGTATCGATGAACTTCACGGGCAGTCCCTGCAACGACGCGGTCTCCGAAACTGAATCCCGCGTCGTACCCGGAATATCGGTGACGATGGCGCGGTCCTGCTCCACCAGCCGGTTGAAGAGGCTGCTCTTGCCCGCGTTCGGACGCCCTACAATCGCCAGGCTCACTCCCTCGTGTACCAACTTCCCGTACTGGTAGCTGCGTGCAAAGGTCCGGCTCTGCGCGATCAAAGGATCCAGCCGCGCCAGGATCTCCGCCGCCGGCGCCACCTCAATGTCGTCCTCGGCAAAGTCGATACCGGCTTCAAGCAGCGTGATCAACCCCAGCAGTTGCTCCTTCAACGGAGCTACCCGGCGGGACACCGCGCCCTCGATCTGCTGCGTGGCAATCCGCGCCTGATAAAGCGTGGTGGCTTGAATCAGGTCATGCACTGCTTCGGCGCGCGGCAAGTCCAGTCGCCCATGCAGGAAGGCGCGCAAGGTGAACTCGCCCGGATTCGCCAGCCGCGCCCCCGCGCCCAGCAAGCGATCCAGCCCCGCACGCAACACCACCGGCGCCCCGTGGCAGGCGATCTCCACCGTATCCTCCGCCGTGTAAGAGCGCGGCGCGGCGTAGTACGTCACCACCACCTGATCCAACGCTTCGCCATCGTCCCCCGTCAGCGTCGCCAGAAACGCCCGCCAAGGCTGCCATTCCCTCACCCCTCGCAACACGCGTTCCGCGATCGGGCGGGCTTCCGGCCCGCTCACGCGCAGCACGCCAAGGCCGCCCCGTCCCGGGGGAGTCGAGATCGCGGCGATGGTATCGAGAAGGCTCATGCATGCACTAGCTTATGTTATGCTTGGCCTCTGTTCTATGCCCTCGCGTACCGCTCTGCCCCGTGTTTGTATTGCCCTCGGTTTTGCCGATCCGCGCAAGCTACTCAGTCACGCCAAGCGTGAAGTAGAAGCCGGCGAAACGTTCCTCGAGTTCCGACTCGATTACCTCGAGACGCCGCGCCAGGGCCTTGCGGTCATCAAGGAATTCCTCGCCGCCAACCCCGATGTCTTCCTGCTCGCCACCTGCCGGCGCCATCAGAATCACGGGCGCTTCAACGGCAGTATCGATGAGCAACTCGCCATCCTCGACGCCGCGGTCGACGCCGGCGCCATCGCCATCGACATCGAGATCGAGACGGCGGAAAGCGCCAAGGAAAAGGTGGCCGCCTTGCGCAGCAAAGTCACCGTCATCATCAGCTACCACAACTACGACGGTACGCCCGCCGTCGAGCCCGTTCTGCGCCGCATGACCAAAATCCCGGCCGACGGCTATAAGCTGGTCACCACGGCCCGCAAGCCCAGCGATAACGCCAAGGTGCTTGATCTCGCCAAGGGCGCTAAGGTGCCGCTGATCCTGCTGGCCATGAGCGAGGTCGGCTTCCCCACCCGCGTGCTGACGCCCGCCTACGGCTGCCTCTTCACCTACGCCTCGCCCCAAGCCGCGGAGGGCACCGCCACCGGACAGATCAACGCCCGCACGTTGCGCAGCCTCTATCGCTTCGACAAGTTCACCAAGTCTGCCAAGGTCTTTGGCGTCGTCGCGGACCCCGTCCGCCAGTCCATCTCGCCGCCCGTCCACAACCGGGCCTTTCAGTCAAAGCGGCTCGACGCGATCTACCTGCCCTTTCTCGTCGCCCCCACCCAACTGAAGGACTTCTTCCACTTCGCCGAAACCATGCCCATCGCGGGCTTCAGCGTCACCATACCGCATAAACAGAAGATCATCCGTTATCTCGACATCATCGACCCGCTCGCCAAACGCATCGGCGCCGTGAACACGGTGTGGCGCAAGGGTGGCAAATGGCGCGGCGCCAATACTGACGCCGCCGCGGTCGTCAAGCCACTCGCCAAGCATGTCCGTTTGGCGAAGAGCAAAGTTCTCGTCGCCGGCAATGGCGGCGCCGCCCGCGGCGCGGCCTTCGCGCTGATGGATGCCGGCGCCAAAGTCACCATCGTCGGCCGCAACCCGGACCGTGCCCGCGCCCTCGCCAAAGCCTGCGGCGGCGAAAGCCTGCTGCGCGAGCAATTAACCAAAGACACGCGCTTCGACGCCGTCGTCCATGCCACTCCCCTCGGCATGTATCCCAAAGTAGACGACTGCTTCTTCGACGGCATCATCCCCGCCGACGTCGTCTTCGACATGGTCTACAACCCCCTCGAAACCGCGCTGATCGGCCGCGCCAAAAGTGAGAAGAAAGCTGTCGTGCCGGGCCTTGAAATGTTCATGGAGCAAGCCGTCGGGCAGTTCGAAATCTGGACCGGCGAAAGCGCTCCCCGCGCCGCCATGGAAAAGGCCGCCCTCGAAGCCTTGGCCGCCAAGCGGCTTTAGGCTACCACCTCGAGCACCGCGCCCTTCAGGTAGAGCGTTTCCGGCACCGTCAACAGAATCGGATGATCCGCCGCTTGCGTGCGGCGCTCCAGCACCCGCAGGGTCTTGCCGGCATCAATGGCGGCTTCCGCCACTACGCCCAGTAAGTCGGCTTCGGAGACATGATGCGAGCAGGAATAAGTCATCAGGATGCCGCCCGGACCCAGCATGCGCAGCGCCCGCAGGTTGATGTCCTTGTAGCCGCGCAAGGCCTTCTCCACCGTGGCGCGGGACTTCGCAAAGGCCGGAGGGTCGAGCACGATCGTGTCGAACTGCCGCCGCGCACTGCCGTAGTCACTCAAGAGCGCGAAGACGTCGGCCTCACGGATATTCACGTTCCCCGCCCCGTTGCGCTCCGCGTTGGCCCGCGCGGCGTCCAGCGCTACCGCGGAAGCGTCAACCGCCTCGACTGACTCGGCCGAAGCCGCCATATGCACAGCAAAGCCTCCCGTGGAGCAGAAGCAATCGAGCACGCGCCCCCGCGCATGACGGCGAGCCGCCAGGTAGTTCTCGCGTTGATCCAGAAAGACTCCCGTCTTCTGCCCGCCCAGCACATCGGCCGTCAGCGACAAGCCGTTCATCTCCACGGTAATCGGCCCCGCCGGCAGTTCACCGCGCAGGACGCCCTTTTCGAGCGGCAAGCCCTCCAGTTTCCTCACGACGGCATCGTTGCGCTCCACAATGGCCACCGGAGCGAAGAGTTCCTGCAAGAGTTCGACGATCTGCGGCTTGGCCCGATCCATACCCTGGTTAAGGGTCTGCAGGACGAAGACGTCGCCGTAACGGTCGATGATCAGGCCCGGCAACTGGTCGGCTTCGGCGTGGACCAAGCGGTAAGAGTTAGTATCGCGGACCACGCGGGCGCGATGCTGCGCCGCCGCCTCCAGACGCAAGCGCAACAGCGACATCTCAGACCCTTCGTGATTCGCGGCCAGCATGCGCAGCGTGATTTGCGAGGTGGACGAGAAGTGGGCGATCCCGAAGATGCGGCCCCTGGAGTCGGCCACGCTGACGAGGTCGCCCGGCCGCGCCGTCCCACGTGACTCCAGATCGCTCATGAAGATCCACGGGTGGCCGTTCTCAAATCGGGAGACAGCTTTGCGATTGACTTTTACGATGGGTTTCGACAAGCTTCCAGCGTAGCTGGTTTCGGGAAAGATAGAGTAGCGGAGAGGCTTAAAGTTCGCCGCTACTCACTGGAGGGAGCAAGTAAATTTTCCTAAGCGGCGGCGCGTTGGCACCGCCGCTTAGCCATGATTTCTGGCGTCGAGGGGTCGGAAGGTATCGCCGCCGTCAGATCATGACATTGAATTTAGATTAAGCAAATTTTATTTTTGTGTCAAGAGGTGGACTGAAAAAATGACAGGATTCGTACGGTAGCGTTTCAGCCGCCGGATGCGCTATAGTAAAAGGGTTCGCGGAGTCGTGTGTCTTGACCCCGGATCGTTTGATCGGTCCCGGCGCGAACCCCAAACCCCAGGCGGAATGCCGGGAACACCAGAGGATTTCTGTTATGTATGCAGTAGTTGAGACCGGCGGTAAGCAGTTTCGCGTGGAAGCGGGCCAGGTGTTGAACGTGGAGACGCTGGAAGGCGCCACGGGCAACCAGATTGAATTGGGCCGCGTGCTGGCCATCGGCGACAATGGCGGCATCCGCGCCGGCGCCGACGTGAAGGACGCCAAGGTCACCGCCACCATCCAGGCCAACGGCCGGGGCGACAAAGTGATCGTTTTCAAATTCAAGCGCAAGAAGCAGTACAAGCGCACCATCGGTCATCGTCAGAACTTCACCACGGTGAAGGTCGACCAGATCGTTGGCTAAATCAGTTTATTGAGATTCGAGGGATTCCACCATGGCAAGTAAAAAAGGTGCAGGTAGTTCTAGAAACGGGCGCGACTCGCAGGGTCAGCGTCTGGGTGTGAAGCGTTTCGGTGGCGAAATGGTCACCGGCGGCACGATCATCGTCCGGCAGCGCGGTACGAAGATCAAGGCCGGAGACAACGTGGGTGTCGGCTCCGACGATACTCTTTATGCCCGTGTCAGCGGTGTCGTGGAGTTCCGCGACCGTGGCCGCATGGGCAAGTTCGTCGGCATCGTCGTCCCCGCTTAAGTTTTTTCTGTTCGTCCTTAGTCAAAGAACCTTGAAGGGCCGCTGACCCCAGCGGCCCTTTTTTCATTTTTTATGTTCATCGATGAAGTCAAAATCCACGTAAAGGCCGGCGACGGCGGCAATGGCTGCATGGCGTTTCGCCGCGAGAAGTTCGTCCCGCGCGGCGGACCCAGCGGCGGCGACGGTGGTCGCGGCGGCGACATTGTGATGGTCGCTTCGCCGCACCACAACACGCTGCTGCATTTCCGCTTTAACCCGGAGCACAAGGCCGAACGCGGCGTCCACGGCGAAGGCTCCCAGCGCACGGGGCGCGAAGGCAAGGGCATCGTGTTGCCGGTACCCGTCGGCACCGTCGTTTATGACCTTGAGACCGGCGAGCCGCTGCATGATTTCTCGTTCCTCGGCGATAAGTTCCTGGTCGCCAAGGGCGGACGCGGCGGGCGCGGCAATCAGCACTTCGCCACCCCGACTCACCAGGCACCCACCGAGCATGAACAAGGCTTTGCGGGCGAAGAGAAGCGGCTGCGGCTGGAATTAAAGCTGCTCGCCGACGTGGGCTTGGTCGGCTTCCCGAACGCCGGGAAATCGACTTTGATTTCCCGCCTCTCGGCCGCCCGGCCGAAGATCGCCGACTATCCGTTTACCACGCTTGAGCCGAACCTGGGGGTCGTACGCTTGAACGAAGACGATACCCGTACGCTGGTGATCGCTGATATTCCCGGCATCATCGAAGGCGCGCACGAAGGCAAAGGGCTGGGCCTGCGGTTCCTGAAGCACATTGAGCGCACCAAGCTGCTGCTGCACTTAGTGGACATCTCCGAGGGCAGCCATCGCGAGCCGGTGGCCGATTTCCGGGCGATACTCGCCGAGCTCGAGACGTTTAGCGAAGAGATGCTGCGGAAGCCGATGATCGTGGTGGCTACGAAGATCGACGCAGCCGGTGACCCGGAACGTCTGGAGGCCTTGCGCGCCGAGGCCGGGAAGCATGGCATGGAGTTCTTCACGATTTCGAGCGTCACCGGACAAGGCGTGTCCGAACTGAAGTATGCCTTATTTGACCGCGTAAAGGCGGCCGAACCTATTCCGTCCCCGGAAGCCGGCTCAGCATTTCGACCGTGGGAGTAAAGGGCGCCAAGGGCGCGCGCGAGAAGTAACGCGCCTTCGAAAGATTCTTGTAGACCTCGCCCGCGACGCCCGACGCCACGGGACCGTTCACCGGGCGGCCTCCGGTAAGCAGCACTACCACCACGAGCTTGCGCCCTTCCACTTCGTTGAAGGAGCCGAACCAGCCCAGGTGCGTCTGATTGTCGGCGTGGGTACAGGTACCGGTTTTTCCGAAAACCGGCTCTGACGCGTCGTAGAAGGCGCGCCGGCCGGTGCCGTACTCGACGGTGCCCGCCAAGCCCGGCTTAATGTCTTCGAGCACCGGCTGGACGTTGATCGTGCGCTTCACGCGGGGACGCATGGCGTCCACCTCTACCTGCGTGCGCGGGTATTGCAGCCAATAAAGCGTCCCGCCGTTGGCGATGGAGGACAGGGCGGCGGCGAGTTGAAGCGGCGTCAGGTTGATGCCGGAGCCGAAGCTGGTCATCATGCCGAGCCCTTCGCGGGGAATGCCCTGCGGCAGCGTACCCGGATGCTCTTCATCCAGGCCGTAAACGGCCTTCTCGCCCAGACCGAACATGCGGGCGTAGCGCGAAACGCGGTCAAAGCCGAGTTCGTTGCCGAGCTGAGCAAAGTAAGCGTTGTTGGAGCGCGCGATCGCCGTCGTCAGGTTCAGGTTGGCACGCTTCGAATCCTTGTCGACATTGCCTTCCATCAAGCTACCCATGGCGGCGACGATCTTGATCGTCGAGCAAGGCGTAAAGCCGTCCCGGTAGGCGAGCTTCTGATTCACCACCGTCAGGAGGCGGCCATTCGAGGGGTCCGCGACGACCACCGTGCCGTTGTACTGCCCAAGCGCTTCCACGGCGGCTTGCCGCACAATGGGGTCGTCTCCGGCCACTTCGTCGCCCAGCGAGGGCTCGTCGACAAAGGTCTGCGCGGCCCAGGTCTGCTGCCAGACGCGGGTGCGCTTGGTGCGCTTCAGGGGGGGGCGTACGGCTTTCCGTGCCACCGGCCGGACGGCGGCTTTGGTGCGCGCCGTAGGGCGGGTATAGCGGGCCGCAAAGGTGGGGAAGGCGAATAGAAAAATGATGATCGCGACGAGGGGGAGGCGCATCCTGAACGTTTTCTCCTTAAGCCAGCTCTTTCGGGAAATCTGGCGGCACACAAGGAACAGATCGGCCTGAGAGTCAGGGTTCTACAGTACCGTTTCCCTATTCTACCTATTACTTTTGGAACGTCAAGCGCTCTTAGTCGCCAAGCAGGCGGCCATAGACTTCGAGGCCGGAGACATTGTCGAAGACGGCCTTCATGCCGGCGGTGATGGGGATGGCCAGGACGAGTCCGGCGCCGCCCCACAGCAGGCCCCAGAACATAAGCGCGACGGTAACGGCCAGCGGGTTCAAATGCACGCGGCTCCCCACCATCTTGGGGTACAGCAGGTTGAGTCCTACCAGATGCAGGAATCCCACCGTGGAGGCGATGATCAGGTAGGCGCCCAGATTGCTATAGACGGGCAGGGCCGCGAGCACCGGCGGCAGTAGCGCCATCGGTAAACCGAGGTAGGGCACGATGCTCAAAAAGCCGCTGAGCGGCCCGATCAGGAAGGGATACGGTAACTGCACGAGGATGAAAAAAATTGTGCTGAAGAGCGCCAGCACCATGCCCAGCAGGAAGTTTCCGGCCATGTAGGCCCGAGCCATGCCGGCAATCGCGTGCCAACTCCGCGTCGCGACTTCCTTTGATTCGCCGTGAAACATGCCCAGATAGGCGCGGCGCATGTGGTCCCGCCAACTGAGCATGAAGTAGACCAGGAAGGGCACAAAGGAGAACATCAGCAGCGAGCTGTAATAGTTCGAGAGCGAGCTATACAACAGCACGAGAATATTCGGGCGCGGCTGATAGAGCCGGACCTCCTGGACGCCGGGCATGGCCGGGGGCGGCTCATTGGCGCGGCGGCGACGGACGCTGTTGGGCGGCTGCGGGGCGGGAGCGGCGGCGGTGGCAGGCTCCTGCAAGCGCCGGGGCAGCACCTGGGCGATGGAGCGCTCGATGCCCTCCACGCGGTCACTCACACGGTCCACCAGGGCGTTCATCTTGAGGCTATATTGGGGCAGATCCTCGACGAGTTGCGAGATCTGCGTGAAGGCGGCCAAGGCCAGCAAATACACGCCCAGCAAGGCGATGCTGCAAGCGAGAAAGCTGGCGAAGCCGCGGCTGAAGCGCAGCTTCATGATCAGGATGACGAAGGGCTCCAGAATGAAGGCGATGATCACCGAACTGAGCATCGTAATCAGGAACAATTGCCCGTAATAGAGCAAGGCGATCAACATGGCGAGCGCGATGATGCGCAGGCTCACGCTACGCGCGCCCGCGGCCTTCGGTTCCCGGATACTGGATTCAAGAGGACTGAGGATTTCCACCGATTTGTTTCGACTCTAACACGTTGGACCCTATAATGTAATCAGTTTCCCATGATGAGGGGAATCCTGGCGATGAGCAACCGCATTTTGGCCCTAGACCTCGGAAAAAAACGTATCGGCTTCGCCGTCAGCGATCCGTTGGGAATTACGGCACAGGGTCTGCCGACGTACACCCGTGGCCGGATCCGCGAGGACCGGGCTTACCTGCAGCAGATTGCCAAACAATGGGAGGTGAGCCTCTTTCTGCTCGGCAATCCGCTGCACATGAACGGCCAGGAAAGCCGCGGCTCGCAACACGCCCGCGACTTCGGTGACCGCCTGACGGAATGGACCGGCGTACCGGTGGAATACTGGGACGAGCGCTGGACGTCGAAGATCGCCGGACAAGTGCTGCGCGAAAGCGGCATGGGCATCGACAAACGGGCGGCGCAGGTGGATATGCTCTCCGCCGTGCTGATCCTCGAAAGCTACCTGGACGCGCGGGCTTACGCGAAGAACGAAGAGGCATCGGCATGAAGCGGCTGCTGGCCGGGCTCGTCCTGTTGCTGCTGGCGGCGTTCGCCTTCGTTATCTGGCAATTGGGCATGACGACCACGCCGCCGCCCGGCGCGCGCGTGGAGATTGCGCGCGGCACCGGCACGCGGCAGATCGCGGCCCAATTGCGCGCCGCTGGCGTGATTCGCGACCCCAACCTGTTTCTGGCCGCCCGCACCTGGAAGCAGGCCAAGCTGCAGGCCGGCGAGTATGTCTTTGAGAAGCCGGCCACCGTCTGGCAGGTGATTGACCGGCTCAAACGCGGGGACACCTTCCAGTTCGAAGCGACGATTCCCGAGGGGAGCAACCGCTACGACATCGCCCGCATTCTGGCGGCGGCGGGCGTCGTGGATGCGCAAAGTTTCGTCGAAGCCTCCGCTGACCCTACCCTCGTCCGCGACTTGGCCCCCAGAGCGCCGACGCTCGAAGGGTTTCTCTTTCCGGCTACCTACCGTTTCCCGAGGCACACCACGGCGAAGACGGTATGCCGCGAAATGGTGATTAGCTTCCGTCGCGCCTGGAAGCAAGCCGGAGGCGATCAGGACGCGCTGAAATATGTCACGATGGCGTCGTTGGTGGAGAAAGAGACCGGAGTCGCCGCGGAGCGGCCGGTGGTCGCTTCGGTTTTCTGGAACCGGATCGGTAAGAAGATGAAGCTCGATTGCGACCCCACCGTGATGTACGCCGCGCTGATTGAGGGCCGGTGGCGGGGAAAGATTTACCGCTCGGATCTGGATCGGGAGCATCCCTATAATACGTACCGGACGGCGGGTTTGCCGCCGGGGCCGATTGCGAATCCGGGGCTGAAATCGATGGAGGCGGCCTTACGTCCGGAGCAGACGCAGTACCTGTATTTTGTGGCCCGCGCGGACGGCAGCGGCGGCCATAACTTCTCGGCCGACATCGCCGGGCACCAAAAAGCGGTGGAGCACTATCGCCGTGCGGTCAAGAAAAACGCGGCTGACTGAAGCCTTGCAGGGCGTGGCCCTGGTGGACCGCGCGGTGGCCGATGGCCTCCGCGACAGTCTGGCGCCGATTTCGGAGGCTTATCTGCGCAAGCTCTTGCGGGCCTCGGGCGTGCCGCTGGCGCCGGAGGTAGAGGGCGTCCGGCAGGAGGATTTCGCTTCGCTCGAGCGCACCCTGCTGGCGACGCGGGATCCAGCCGCGGTTCGCGAGGCCCGGCGCCACGCCGCGCTCGCCCGCCGCTCACCGAAGGCGGACTGGGCCGTCAAAACGGAGATGATGGAGTGGATGCGGGTGTGGCTGGAGACGCCGGCTGCTTTTCCGGTCTGGCTGCGATTGCGGAAGGCGACCCCGGAATTCCGGGCGCTCGAAAAAAAAGCGACGCCGCCGCATACCGAACATCCGGGCACGGACCGATAAACTTTCCATGGCGAAAATCCCGCCTGGTACGGCGGCTTTAGTTTGGTACTAAAGTTGCCTCTTGCCGAAAGCGGGGTTTGCTATTTATACTACGGTTTTTCAGACCAATTGAGTTTTCACCGACATGGCACTGACGGCACAAGACGAATTTGACCCGCAAGCGCCGATGCGCGAGGCGGCGCTGTTCTATGGGCTCTTCTTGCGCGGCCAGTCGGTTGACTCCATCCGCCGGGACATCGACATCCCGAAGGCGGTGGTAAAAAAGGTGCTGAAGACGCAGGCTTACGAAGAGAATCTGCGCAAGGCGATGCGCCGCACTTACGTCTACCGCCAGGAAGTGCTGCGTATCTTCAACGAGTTAGTCCTCAACGAGAAGAATCGCAATCGTCTGCAGTAGCCTTGCGGCTACAATGAAGTTGCTATGGTTAGGCAGCTAGACGCCATTTACGAGCAGGGAGTATTGCGCCCGCTGGAGCCCCTTGCTTTGCCAGAAAGCCAGCGAGTGAGGCTGACTCTGGAAGAGAGCGCATCCCCACTTAGTTGGGAGTCGGCTGAGCCCGTGAATGAGCGGACGGAAGAATTCCAATGGCTGGCGAACGAGTCTGCTCCGTACGCGGGCCAGTGGGTCGCGCTCGAAGGCAATCGGCTCATTGCCCATGGAGATAGCCTGGCTGCCGTGAGGGCCGCGGCGCGTGCCGCAGGTATCGAGCGTCCACTCTTGACGCATTTGCCCCCAGACGGCGAACTCCCATTCGGCGGTTGGTAGACGGATGCCGGCACTCTCCTTCGCGCGGGTTCATTCTTACGCGAGTCAAGATGCGAGCATTACCGTGCCCGTGGTCTTGCGGGCTGGCACGGCCGCGACCGATCTTTTGGCGAGCATTGACACTGGATCATCACATTGTCTCTTCGAGGCCAGCTACGCCGTCGAACTCGGCTTTGACTTGAAAAGCGGGCTTCTGATGCGATTTCGCACCGCGAACAGTCACTTCGAGGCGTATGGACACGAGGTGGATATCGAAGTTCTCGGCGTTGTTACCCATTCATTGGTCTACTTCTTTGCCGATCCAACGATTCAGAAGAATGTATTAGGCCGACGCGGTTGGATGGATCGGGTTCGGATGGGGCTGGTCGACCACGACCGGGAGATTTATCTGGCTCCATACGACTATGCCTAGCCCTTGGTTTTGTAGACTAGGGCATGCGACTTCCGATCTATCAGATCGACGCCTTCACGGCGAAGCTCTTTGGCGGCAATCCGGCCGCGATCTGTCCGCTGGACCGCTGGCTACCGGACACGCTACTGCAAAGCATCGCCGCCGAGAATAACCTCGCCGAGACGGCTTATATCGTCCCTGTGGGGCCGGGCCGCTGGCATCTGCGCTGGTTCACCCCGGCCGTGGAAGTGCCGCTGTGCGGCCACGCAACGCTCGCCGCAGCCTATTTCCTTGCGCATCGGATGGAACCCGAACGGCAGGTGTTCACCTTCGACACGTTGAGTGGCCCATTGACCGTAACCCGTTCTGGCGACCTATTTACCCTCGACTTCCCGGTGCGGCCGCCGGTGGCAGGTCCGCTGCGCGAAGACTTCGCCCGCGCCCTGGGGGCGACACCGCTGGAGCACTATACGGGCGCTTTTGAGATGGCGGTTTTCGGGAGCGAGGCAGCGGTGCGGGCGCTGGCGCCGGATATGCGGGCGTTGGCTGCGATTGAGCATTTCGCGCTGATCGCGACGGCGCCAGGCGACGAAGTCGACTTCGTCTCGCGTTTCTTCGCGCCGCGAGCCGGCATCGACGAAGACCCGGTCACCGGGAGTGCGCACTGTATGTTGACGCCGTATTGGTCGGCGCGGTTGGGTAAGGCGAAGCTGACGGCGCGGCAGATCTCGCCGCGCGTGGGCGACCTGTGGTGCGAAGCCGCGGGAGACCGCGTCCTGATCGCGGGCCACGGCGCGTTCTATCTCGAAGGCTTCATCGAAGTGCCGGACCAAGCTTGATGAAATACCGTCGCGTTGCGCCACTACGGGCACGGTGGGCGCTTTTCCGCGAAAACGCCAGCAAAAGTGGCATGATTCGTGAATGTGCCCCGCCGCTTACGCGGCGGGCTAGTTGGGGCCGCAAAGTCCGGGCAAGGCCGATTTTGCGCGGAAACCCTAGCAAAAGCGAGGTTTTCCGTCGTGCGGGCTAATCGGGGGCGGGTGATTGTGCCGGAGTTGCTTGACGCCGCGCCCGACGCTGAGGCGCGGCGGAATCTGGCAGAACTCGTCTTTTTGAATCGCTGGTTCGGCGGGCATCGCGTGTTGCGCGGCTCGCTCGAGGGCCTTTACCAGCGGCAGGAGGCCTTCACGATGCTCGACGTGGGCGCGGCGACGGGCGACGTGGCGCGGACCGTGGCCAAAACATTTCCGCACGCGCGCGTGACTTGCCTCGACTGGCAGCATCGTAACCTGCGCGACGCTCCCGCGCCCAAGGTAGCGGCCGACGCCTTTGCGCTGCCCTTCCCCGACGGCGCTTTCGATGTGGTGCATTGCGCGCTCTTCCTGCATCACTTCAACGACGCGCAGGTGGTGGATTTACTGAGCAAGATGGCCCGCTGCGCGCGCCGCGCGGTGGTGGTGCAGGATCTCGAACGGCATCCGCTGGCTTACTACTTCCTGCCGGCGACGGCGTGGCTGCTGCGCTGGAGCCCACTGGTGCTGCACGATGGTCCCGTGTCTGTGGAAGCAGCGTTCCATGCCACGGAGTTGCGAGCGCTGGCGCAACAGGCCGGCTTGCAGGCCGCCGAAGTGCGGAGCCACCGGCCCTGGTTCCGCTTGTCGTTAGTCGCCGAACTTTAAGGAGCGAGCGGCCGCAGCAGGCGCAAGGCCGGGCGCGTGTTGTACTCGCGCTCATAGGCCGGATTGGGATGACGCTCTTGCGCGCCCAACGGATAGCCGGACATGCGGTGGAAGGGCAGCGGCTGCACGGTTTGCCCGTTCGACGTGTTCGCGTCCCGGTCCTTGGCCCAACCGTCCACCTTCAGCAGATAGCTGCGGCGTCCGCTGGCCGGGGGCGCGGGCGCGCGGAAGCGCAGACGAATCTCGTCGCCGGAGCCCATTACGGTGAGCCGGTCATCGACGTCGCGCAGCAGGCCATCGACGGCGCCGTAGCGCGTGTAGAGGCCGGGGGTGGGGTTCCAGAGCGAGGTCGGCCTGGCGCCGTCGTAGGAGAAGCGCTCGGGCTGTTTGCGCACCGGGTGAATGTAGGAGGGCGAAAAACCTCGGAAACGCAGGGCGGCTTCGGCTAAGGGGGCGGCTACCGGCTCGGCGGTGAGCAGGCGGTACGACGTGCCTAGGCGGATCTGATCCCAGTAGACGCACAGGTTGGTGACGATGCGCACCTCGCGCGATGCGGAGCGCCACAGGCCGCGCATCTCGACTGTGATCGTCTTGGGCTTGCCGGCCGGCATGCCCATGTCTTCGAGCACGGTGACCCATTGCCCGCGCGCGTCGCGGACCTGCAATTGCGGGGCGACGAGACCGCCCTGGCCTTCCTGCGCCGCTTGGAGAAAAGTAGATCCGTCGGCCCAATCCACCCAACCGTGGAGGATCAGGAGCGAGTCGGCGGGGGCTTCACGCGCGAAGTCGAGCGTGAGCGTGTGGCGTTCGGCGATGCCCGACATCGAGCGGCGGAAGCCGTCGGGGTAGGTGAGGTCGCGCGACGAGACTTGCGCTGTGACGTCCTGGCCATCTTGATCCAGCGCGCGGCGCGCGGGCAGATAATGCTGGACCGCGTAGAGCTTCAAGTCCTCAAAGGGCGGCGATTTCCACTTCTCGCTGGTATAGAGATCTTCGTTGGCGGCGTGGTCGACGCCGAGGAGCGCGATCTGGTCAATGTACGCGGACTCGCTGAGCTCTTCGGTGAGCCGGACCTCGAAGTGGCCGTCGCGCGGCTGGAGTGAGGCGGGGAGTTGCACGTACTCGTCGTGGTCCGCCGCGAAGTAAGTGCCGTCGCCGGCGGCAGCGCCGAGGGGCGCGACGCCGAGGACGTCGGTGACGTACTCAAAGCCTTGCCCATTCCAAATCCAAATGATGGGGCAGGAGCCGGAGAGGCGTTGGGCCTCCTTGTAGCGGTAGCTGGCGTTGGCCTTCTGCCGGGTCTCGTTCTGGATCAGCCCGTTGGGCCAGGTGATGCGGACGGTGTCGGCTTCGGCGGCGGCGCCCAGGCTGAAGAGCAAGGGCACGCCCTGATAGCGCGCGCGGCGATAGAGCGTGCCGGCCTTCACCTCCACCCAGGCGTCGGGCGCGAGCTTGGGATTGCGCACACCTTCGAGTTGCACGCGCAGCCACTGGCCATTGGCGGTGTTCAGCCGGAGACGGGCCTTGCCATCGACGACGTCGGCGGTGTCCAGGCGGCCGTCGTGATTGAAGTCGGCTTCGAACCTGGGGGCAGAAACGGCGAGTTCGGGGTGCTTCACGGGCCGGTAGACGCCGCCGAGTTGATCCTCGTAGACGATGGTCTCGCCCGCCGCATTTACGGTGAGCAGATCGAAGGCGCGGCTATCGGGGCGCAGGCGGACCATCTCCGCGTTTTGCACCGGCGTGGCTTCGAAGGGAAAGGCATGAGGCGCAAAGCCGGCGGCGCCTTCGTTGCGCAGGAGTATCTGCTGGTCGCCGAGGAGGAAGAGATCGACGTCGTAGTCGTGGTCGAAGTCCAGCCAGACGGCGGCGCGGAAGTTGCCGGCGGGCCACTTCACGGCGGCGGGCAAGAAGCCGGTACGGGAATTCCGGAGGAGCTTGGGGCCAGCGGCGGTGAGGACGAGGATGTCGGGGAGGCCGTCGTTGTTGTAGTCGGCGGGCACGAGGGCGCGGACGCCGGTGGCGGGCGCAATGTCGATGGGCGGCAGGCCGTAGCGATGCAGGCGGAGCGAGGTACCGGTGGCCACCAGCAAGTCGGCGCGACCGATGCCGCGCGAATCGAGGACGGCCATCACGGAGGTCGCTGGGCCGGGCAGGAGTTGATCGCGGTAGACCGGAGGCACGGCGACGTCGGCGACCGCGGGCGGCGGATCGTAGATCTCGGCGTAGTCGCACCAGTCGACGTCCTCGCCGATAGCCGCGCCTTCGGCGGCTTTCTTCAGGCGTTGGAACTCGGCCAATTGCTTCTGCGCCTCGGGTAACCGGGCGGCCGCGCGATAGCCGTTGTAGAGCTGAAAGCGGGCCGCGGCCAAAGATGGATCCAGCGCGGCCGCGCGCTCAAAGGCGGTTAGGGCCTCGTCGTTCTGGCCAGCCAGCTTGCGCGCCGCGCCCAGGTTGTACCAGCCCTTGGCCTCCAGCGGGACCAGCTTCACCATCTGCGCGAACTGGGCCAGGGCGCGTTCGCCGTCGCCTTGTTTCTTCCAATGAATTCCGAGGTTGAACCAGGTGTGGGGCAGCGCGGGCTCCAGGCGCTGCACTTCCTCAAGGAGCTTCAGGCCGTCGGGATTGTTGGCGGCGCGGAGCAGGGCCAGGCCGTAGTTGAGCTTCTCGCGAATCGAGTCCGGCTGGAGGTTGAGGGCCTGTTTGAACTCGGCCACGCACTCGTTCTGGGTGGTGGGGTTCTCGTAGAAGGCCTTGCCGAGGTTACGGTGCTGCCAGAGGCGAGTGGTGACGTCGACGTTGGGTTGCGCCGCCAGGAGCGCGCCGAGCAAGAGAAGAAGACGAGGCATCACCCTCTACTACAGCAGAACGCGGAAGGTATAAACGCGGCCACTCGGCGCGGCACTCTGGCCGTTCTCCGTCGCCACCTGATTCAAAGGCAAGATGCCGTATTCGCCGGGGCCGAGCGGGGAGGGGAAAACCATGCGGAAGTGATTCGCGCCGACCTTCTCGACGCCAAAGGGAATCGCCCGCTTGCCCGCTTCGCCCTTCTTGGCCGGGCCTACTTCGATTTCGCGTTTGCCCTTCAGCCGCTTCAAAGGCACCAGCAGAAAGCTATGAATATCGACGCCGCTGTTGGGCACGATCAGCAGTTCGAAAGGCGACGTGAGCATGGAACGGCTGGAGACTTGGGCGATGGTGCCGCTGACGTCCTTCTTCAGTAAACCAACACTGGCCACGTTGCGAACACTGTTAACCACCCCAGCGTTGCTCCAGGCGATCTCCTCCGTGAGCACTTCGGCCCAGCCATCGCCCTTCTTGTAGTAGACGCCGCTTTCGGAGGGCGGCCCCTTGGGCTTGGGCGCTTCGGGCTTGGGCGGCGCGGCGGCGGTGCCCAGGGCTTTGGCCATCATCGCCGCGATAATGCGTTCGCTGACGTTGGCCTTCTTGAGTTCCACCAGATCGTTGGGATTCACGGTGAAACCGCTGTTCTGCTGCTTTACGACGGTGAGAATGAAATCTTCGCTGAGCCCACCTTCGACCATTTTGATCACGCCTGAGTTATTCAGGACATCTTGGGCTAGGGACCAGGGGGTGAGCAAGGTGGTGAGCAAAAGACCTTGCGTGACGATAGCGACGAAAGCTTGGGGGGAGGACAATCGACGGCGCATAATGTGGAAGCTTCTCTCTTGCCTCATCTTACAGCGTTTTCCGGCTGCCGTAAACATTTTCTGTCGTTTACGTTTTTGTAACGAAGCTCACATCCGGCTGGGCGGACGGAGATGCGGTTAAATGGAGGGGTGACGAGCATTATCCTGTCGCTCTTGGCGGTTTCGGCCGCCGCGCAATCGGTGGAGTTCAACCGCGATGTGCGCCCCATCCTTTCCGACAAGTGCTTCGCTTGCCACGGACCCGATGCGAAGACGAAGGGCATCCCGTTACGCTTGGACGTCGAGAGCGAAGCGAAGGCGGACCGGCGCGGCCGCGTCGCCATCAAGCCAGGACTACCGGACGAGAGCGAGATCATCCGGCGGGTCCGCGCCGCGCAGCCAGCGCGGCGGATGCCCCCGGCGATCACGGGCCACACGGTGACCGACGCCGAGGTGGCGACGCTGCGTCGCTGGATTAGCGAGGGTGCAGCCTGGCAAGCGCACTGGGCCTTCATTCCGCCGAAACCGCAGTCGCCGCCGAAGAGCGCGAGTAAATGGGCACGCAATCCGATCGATGCCTTTGTCCTCGCCCGGCTGGAGCGCGAGCACTTGGCTCCTTCGCCGGCCGCCGCGGCGGAGACCTTACTTCGCCGGGCTACGCTCGACCTGACCGGACTGCCGCCCACGCCCGTCGAGTTGGACGCGTTCCTGCGCGACAAGTCGCCGCTGGCGTATGAGCGCGCTTTGGACCGCCTGCTGGCTTCGCCGCGTTATGGCGAGCGCATGGCGGCGCGTTGGCTCGACGCGGCGCGCTACGCCGACACCAACGGCTATCAGTTCGACGGCGAGCGCCAGATGTGGCGCTGGCGCGATTGGGTGATTGAAGCCTTCAACCGCAATCAGCCTTTCAACCAATTCGCGCTGGAGCAGATCGCCGGCGACCTGCTGCCGCAGCCCACGCTGGACCAAAAGATCGCCACGGGCTTCAATCGCAATCACCGCGGGAATACCGAGGACGGCATCGTGCCGGAGGAGTACGCGGTGGAGTACGTGGTGGACCGGGTGGAGACCACCAGCACCGTCTTTTTGGGGCTGACGCTCGGTTGCGCGCGCTGCCATAACCACAAGTACGATCCGCTGACGCAGAAAGAGTTCTACCAGTTCTTTGCCTACTTCAATAACGTGCCCGAGAACGGACGCGCCATGAAGTACGGCAATTCCCCGCCCTACCTGCCCGCTCCGACGGCGGCGCAGCAGGCAGAGTTGAAGCAGCGGGAAGCCGCCATCGCCGCCGAACGCGAAACGTTACGTCGTCGCGAAAGCGTGATCGCCGCAGCGCAGAGCAAGACTAAGACTGGGCCCTGGACGCCGGCGACGGGCTCGGACTTCGCCTGGCAGCCGGGTCAGCCTACCGAAGCGAAGCAAGCGGGCGCCTTCGACATACGCGATCACTTCACGCTCTCCGCGCGGGTGAAGGTGGGCAATGGGGCTCTGCTGACTCGCATGGTGGACCGTCCGCAAGGCAAGGGCTACGGGGTTTATCTGCGGGACGGCCGGGTGCATGTTCACCTGACAAGCGCTTTCGCGGACGACGCCATTCGCCTGGATACGGTACGGCAATGGGAGCCAGGCCGCGAGATCCACGTGGCGGTGACGTACGATGGCCGCGTGGCGGCGGCCGGCGTGAACGTCTACGTGGATGGGCAGCGCGAAGAGGTAAAGGTGTCGCAGGACACGCTCTATCGCCCGTTCGTGAACGCGGGCGCGATCTTCAAGGAGCCCTTGCGGATCGGCGCAGGCGGCGGCGCGGAGAATCGCTTTGCCGGGCAGATCCTCGCGGCGCGCGTCTATAGCCGCGCGTTGCCGGCGGATGAAGTGGCGGCCCTGTCCGGACGTCAGTCGCCGGAGTTCGCGCGAGCGGCATTTCTCGAAAGTGATCCCGGCCCGGACGGCGAGACCTGGCGCAAGCTGCGGCGGCTGTTGGACGAGAAGGAACGCTTCGAGCGGACGTTTCCGACGGTGATGGTGATGGCCGAGGGTCCGCCGAAGCAGGCCCACATTCTGCTGCGCGGCGCTTACGATAAGCCGGGCGAAGCCGTGACGCCGGGGGTGCCCGCCGTGCTGCCTCCGTTGCCACCGGGCCTGCCGAACAACCGGCTGGGCTTGGCGCGCTGGATCGTATCTCCGGAGAATCCGCTACTGGCGCGGGTGACCGTCAATCGCTTCTGGCAGATGTACTTCGGTACGGGACTCGTCAAGACGACGGAAGACTTCGGCACGCAAGGCGAATGGCCCTCGCATCCCGAACTGCTGGACTGGCTGGCGCTCGAGTTCATCCGCTCCGGCTGGGACGTGAAAGCCCTACAAAAGCTGATCCTGTCGAGCGCGACGTACCGGCAGAGCTCGAAGGTGACGCCCGAGTTGCTGGAGCGCGACCCCGGCAATCGGTTGCTCGCGCGCGGGCCACGGCTGCGCTTGGCGCCGGAGATGATTCGCGATGCGGCACTCTATTCGAGCGGCCTGCTGCAGGAGTCGCTGGGTGGGCCGTCGGTGAAGCCGTACCAGCCGGCCGGGCTGTGGAAAGAGATCTCCATGCAGGATATGGACTACGTCGAAAGCCGCGGCCGGGACCTCTACCGGCGCGGACTCTACACCTTCTGGAAGCGCACGATCGCGCCGCCGATGATGGTGAACTTCGATGCCGCGAATCATGAGAGCTGCACGGTGCGGGAGTCCCGCACGAATACGCCGCTGCAGGCGCTCAATCTGATGAACGACGTCACGTTCCTCGAAGCCGGACGCCTGCTCGGCCAGCGCATGCTGAAGGAAGGCGGCGCGTCGCCGGAGCAGCGGTTGGCCTACGGCTTTCGCCTGGTGACGGGCCGGCGTCCGGACACGGGAGAGGTGCGCATCCTGACGCAGAGCCTCGCTTATCACCTCGATTACTTCTCGAGCGAACAGGCCGCGCCGTACCTGAATCAGGGCGTCGCGAAGACCGACGCGTCGCTGAAGCCGGCGCAACTCGCGGCCTACGCGGCAGTCGGCAATCTGCTGTTGAATCTCGATGAGGCGGTGACCAAGGAATGAACCGGCGTGCCTTACTCAGCCGTTCGGCGCAAGGGCTGGGAGCGATGGCGCTGCAGTCGCTCCTCGGCGCCGATGCGCTACCGAACTACGCGCCGAAGGCCAAGCGCGTCATCTACCTGTTCCAGCACGGTGGTCCGTCGCAATTGGACCTCTTCGACTACAAGCCGGGCCTGACGAAACTGGCCGGTACGGAGTTACCGGCGTCGATTCGTCAGGGTCAGCGGCTGACGGGCATGACCGCGTACCAAGCCGGCTTCCCCACCGCGCCCTCGGTGTTCAAATTCGCACGCCATGGCCAGAGCGGCACTTACCTGAGTGAACTGCTGCCGCACACGGCCAAGGTGGTGGATGATTTGGCCGTGGTGCGCTCGGTTCACACCGAGGCTATCAACCATGACCCGGCGGTGACCTTCTGCCAAACGGGTTTCCAACTCGCCGGGCGGCCCAGCATCGGCGCCTGGATCAGCTACGGGCTCGGCAGTGAGAATCAGGATCTGCCCGCCTTCGTCGTGATGGTGTCGCAGGGCAAAGGCAACGCCCAGGCGCTGGCGGATCGCTCCTGGGGGAGCGGCTTTATCCCTACGAAGTACGCGGGCGTGAAGTTCCGCTCCGGGAGTGACCCGGTGCTGTATCTCTCGAACCCCTCCGGCTACACGCCCACCGCGCGGCGCCGCTATCTCGACGACTTGGCGGCGCTGAATCAGCACAAGCTCGACGAGTACCAGGATCCCGAAATCGCGACGCGCATCGCGCAGTACGAGATGGCCTTCCGCATGCAGAGTTCAGTGCCTGAACTGACTGACCTTTCGCAGGAGCCCGACAGCACCTTCGATCTCTACGGTCCTGACGCGCGCACGCCGGGCACCTACGCGGCCAACTGCATTCTGGCGCGCCGTCTGGCGGAGCGCGGGGTGCGCTTCATTCAACTCTTCCACCGGGGCTGGGATCAGCATAACAACCTGCCGCGCGACCTGCGGCTGCAGGCGCAGCAGACGGACCAGCCGTCGGCGGCGCTGATTCAGGATTTGAAGAGCCGGGGATTGCTGGACGAGACGTTGGTGGTCTGGTCCGGCGAGTTCGGCCGCACGGTGTATTCGCAAGGCACGCTGACGGCCACCGATTACGGACGCGACCATCATCCGCGGTGCTTCTCGCTCTGGATGGCGGGCGGCGGCATCAAGGGCGGCGTCACGCACGGCGAAACCGACGACTTCAGCTACAACATCGCCAGTGATCCGGTGGAGGTCCACGACATCCACGCGACGCTGCTGCACTGCCTCGGCGTCGACCACACGAAGCTGACGTACCGGTTTCAAGGGCGTCACTACCGGCTTACCGACGTCCACGGGTCGGTCATTCGGCCGCTGCTCAGTTCAGCTGTTGTTGAAAGATTTTGAATAATACTTAAAATCGTTCAGGCAAGAGTAAAGGCCGTTTTGACCCGTCCGACGCGCCAATAAACCTATTGATATTAATGGCTTGAATGGAACTGGCTTTTTCGGAGGCCTGTTTGGCGGAGGGTTGGCGATAGACTTCGGCGTTTTTCTTCGAAAATAACTGAGAATTTTCCCGTTGGAAACACACTATACAGTGGATGCTCGGCCACGCGAAGCCCAAAGTGAAGCTCGACGCCGCCCCGCCTCGCAAACGCGACTGGGTGATCGGACGCTGCTACCACGTCTATCAGCGAGGTTCGCGGAAACAGAGAGTCTTTGAGACGCAGGCCCAATTGATCGGCTATCTGAACCACTTTGACCGGCTCGCCCGCCGCTGCCAAGTGCGGGTTCATGCCTTCTGCCTGATGTCGAACCACGTCCACTTCCTGCTCGAACCCAAGCAAAAGTGGGGCATCTCCCAACTGATGCAGCAGTTGCAGTCGCACTATGCCCGTAGCGTCCATCAAGGCATGAACGTGACCGGCCATCTATGGCGCAATCACTTCCATGCCAAACCCATCCGCAGCGACGCCCAATACCGGGCTACCTTGCTCTATATCGAACAGAATCCGGCGGCGGCTGGCGTCGCCAGGCGGGCGCATCGCTACGAGTACTCCAGCGCCCCCGCCCATACCGCCAACGACGCCGTTTATCGGCTCAACTACAAGCATCACCGCGCGACAGTCCAACTGTACCTGGATTACTGGCGCAAGAAATTCCCGGACCACCAGGACTGGCCAGCTCGCCTCCGCGACCCTCAGGAGGCAGACTTCGCCGATATCGAACGCGTCCTCGGTTCAGATCGGACGCAGCCCCTCAACCCTAAGGCCTTACCCTTGTGTGAACCGGCAGCGAAGGCGGCCGGGGCGCACGCCGCCACGGCCGCTCCCGCTAACGATTCTTGATCGCACACAGAAAAAGGCCCCTCTGGCGAGGGGCCCTTGTTCTGAATCGCGACAGGACTAAGCCGTACGGTTCGTTTGGCCCTTATCGCCGCTCTTCTTGGCGATCGCGGCTTGCGCGGCCGCCAGGCGGGCGATCGGCACGCGGTAGGGCGAGCAGGACACGTAGTCCATGCCCACGCGGTAGCAGAAGTCCACGGAGGACGGCTCACCGCCGTGCTCGCCGCAGATGCCGATCTCCATGCCCGGACGCTGCTTGCGGCCCTTGGCGATGGCCCACTCGATCAGCATGCCGACGCCTTCCTGGTCCAGCGCGCCGAAGGGGTCGTTCTTGAAGATTTTGACGTCTTCGTAGAACTTCGAGAACTTCGTATAGTCGTCGCGGGAGAGGCCGAACGTGGTCTGCGTCAGGTCGTTGGTGCCGAAGCTAAAGAACTCGGCGTGCTCGGCAATCTTGTCCGCGGTGAGCGCCGCGCGCGGAACTTCGATCATCGTGCCGATCAGGTACTTGAGCTTGGTCATGCCGGCCTTGCCCAGCACTTCCTTCGCCACGCCTTCCACGATCTCCTTTTGGAGTTCGAGCTCGCGCGCCGAACCCACCAGCGGGATCATCACCTCGGGAATCACCTGCTTGCCCTTCTTCGCCACCTGGACGGCGGCTTCGAAGATGGCGCGGGCCTGCATCTCGGTGATCTCCGGATAGACGATACCCAGGCGGCAGCCGCGATGGCCCAACATCGGGTTGAACTCATGCAGCTCTTCCACGCGATGCAGCAACTCGGGGAGCTTCTTTTTCAGTTCGCCCACCGGGATGCTGTACGCCTTCGACATCTCCTTCTTCGTCTTCAGGTCAGCATGCGGCAGCTTCGCCACATCCACCATCAGGTTCTCGCGCTTGGGCAAGAACTCATGCAGCGGCGGATCGAGGGTACGAATCACCACCGGGAAGCCTTCCATGGCTTCGAAGAGGCCGGCAAAGTCCTTGCGCTGCATGGGCAGCAACTTCGCCAGGGCAGCCTTGCGCGTCTTGAGGTCGCGCGCCAGAATCATGGCTTGGACGTGGGGCAGACGGTCCGCCTCGAAGAACATGTGCTCCGTGCGGCAAAGGCCGATGCCCTCGGCGCCGAAGGAGCGCGCGACCTTCGCGTCGCGCGGAATGTCGGCGTTCGCGCGGACGCCGAAGCTGCCGCGGAACTCGTCGCTCCATTGCATGAACGTCGCCAGGTAACCCGAACGGACATCCGGATCCTTCGTGGTCGCCTGGCCCAGGTAGACCGCACCGGTGGTGCCATCCATCGACAGCCAGTCGCCTTCCTTAATCGTGACGCCGTTGCAGGTGGCCACTTTCTTCTTTTCATCGATCGAGAGCGCGCCGGCGCCGACGATGCAGGGGCGGCCCATGCCGCGGGCCACGACGGCGGCGTGCGAACTCTTGCCGCCGATCGCCGTCAGAATGCCGCGGGCGACGTCCATGCCATGAATGTCGTCGGGCGTGGTCTCTTTGCGGACCAGGATAACGGGAGACTTGGCCGAAAGAATTACCGCGTCCTCGGCAGAGAAGGCCGCGCGGCCGACGGCGGCGCCGGGCGAGGCGTCGATGCCGGTGGTGAGCTTCTTCAGCGTCTTGACGCTGGCAGCGTCGAAGACCGGGTGGAGCAACTGATCGAGCTGCGAAGGAGCCACGCGCATGATGGCCTCTTCGCGCGTGATGAGGCCCTCGTTCGCCATCTCAATGGCGAGGCGGACGGCCGCGGGACCGGTGCGCTTGCCATTGCGGGTTTGCAACATGTAGAGCTTACCCTCTTGAATGGTGAACTCGAAATCCTGCATGTCGCGGTAGTGCTTTTCGAGATCGGTGGTGATCTGCTTCAGTTGCGCGTAGGCTTCGGGCAGCACCTTTTCGAGGTCGGTAATCGGCTCCGGGGTGCGGATACCGGCGACGACGTCCTCGCCCTGCGCGTTCAGCAGGAACTCGCCGTAGAAGATCTTCTCGCCGTTGCCGGGGTCGCGGGTGAAGCCGACGCCGGTGGCCGAGGTGTCACCCATGTTGCCGAAGACCATCGCCTGCACGTTGGCGGCGGTGCCGATCTCGTCGGGGATCTTTTCCATCTTGCGATAGTAGTTGGCCTTGGGGTTCCACCAACTGCGGAACACGGCGTCGCGCGACATGGAGAGTTGCTCGAGCGGATCTTGCGGGAAGTCACGCTTGGTGTGCTTCTTGATGATCTTTTTGTATTCGGCGATGATGGCCTTCAGGTCATCGGCGGTGAGGTCGGCGTCGCTCTTGATCTTGCGCTTGGCTTTTTGGGCGTCGAAGGCATGGTCAAAGTGCTCCATGTCGACTTCCATGGCCACTTCGCCGAACATCTGAATGAAGCGGCGGTAACAGTCATAGGCGAAGCGGGCGTTGCCGGTCTTCTGGGCCATGCCCTCGCTCGTCACGTCGTTCTTGCCGAGGTTCAGAATCGTGTTCATCATGCCGGGCATGGAGAACTTCGCGCCGGAGCGGACGCTCAACAGCAGCGGATTCTTGGGGTCGCCGAGCTTCTGCCCCATTTCCTTTTCGAGCTTCTTCAGCGCTACCAGGATCTCCTGGTTGATGGCCTCGGGTACCGAGTTGTTGTTCTGGAAATAGAGATTGCACACTTGCGTGGCAATGGTGAAGCCAGCTGGGCACGGAATGCCGGCTTTGCACATCTCCGCCAGGCCCGCACCTTTGCCGCCCAGCGTATCCTTCATGCTACTGTCGCCATCGGCGGTTCCACCGCCGAAGGAGTAAACGAACTTCTTCATTCAACGTCCTTTCAAGGTAGGACAGGCCTCCTGGCCTGTCCCTGCTCCAAAAACTCTGTTTTGGACAGGCCAGGAGGCCTGTCCTACTGCGAAATAAGTCGGGAGGACTTGCCGGCGCAACTTACGATCGTGTCACGATTTCTGAGAAATCCGCGAGAGTAGAAAACTCCGTCAGCAGGCTCCTCAGTAAGGTTAACCGATTCCGCCTAATTGCCGCATCTTCCACGTTCACCATGACACTATTGAAAAAATTGTCGACCGATGGCCGTAACGACGCAATCGCGCCCATCGCCGCCACATAGTCGCTCCCCATCGCCGACTTCACGCGCGCGAACTCCGCCGCTAAATCAGCTTCGGCGCCCGGTTCCAACTTCGACGCATCCACCGCGCCATCCTCCGCAAACTTGGCCTGCGTGAGGATATTCTTGATGCGCTTGAAGGCGGCGGCCAAGGGCTCAAAGTCCGCGCCCTGGCGGACCGTTTTCACCGCCTCCAGGCGCGCCAAAGCGTCCTTCAGGTCCGGCCAACCGGCGGCCATCACCGCCGCGACTTCGTCATAGGCGAAGCCGCGAATTTCGCGGAAATAGTAGCCGACGCGGTCCGCGAAGAACTTCTCGAGTTGCGCGTCGCCGCCGGTGAGTTGCGGCACCTTGAGCGCCAGTTCACCCTCCACCAGGATCTTCACGACGCCCTGCGCGGCGCGCCGCAGAGCCAGCGGATCCGACGAGCCCTTCGGGATGATGCCGAGGCCGAAGCAGCCGCGCAAGGTGTCCACCTTGTCGGTCAGGCTGAGATACTGGCCCTCGACGGTCGTGGGGATCGAGTCTTCCATGCTGACCGGCTTGTACTGGTCATAAATGGCCTGCGCGACCGCTTCGGGATGCCCTTGCGCCCGAGCGTAGATGCCGCCGATCTGGCCTTGCAATTCGGTGAACTCTTTCACCATGTCGGTGGTGAGGTCGACCTTGGCGATTTGCGCGGCGTCGATGCTGGCTTGGGGCGCGCCCAGTTCCTTTAGCAGCGCCATCACGCGGTTGGTCTTGTCGAGGTAGCTGCCGAGTTCCGCCTGGAAGGTGACCTTAGCCAAGTCCTCCACGCGCTCAGTTAAGCTGCGCTTCTGGTCGGTATCGTAGAAGAAGCGCGCGTCGTTGAAGCGGGCGCGCAGCACGCGTTCGTTGCCGTGGCGCACCAGGCCTTCGGGGTCGGCGCTGGTATTCATCACGGCGATGAAGTGCGGCGACAGCTTGCCGTCGCCCGTTTCGACCGAGAAGTACTTCTGGTGAAAGCGCATGACGGTGACAAGCACTTCGGCCGGCAGCGCGAGATACGAAGGGTCAAAGCTGCCGAGAATCGCAGTGGGAAACTCGGTGATGTAGGTGAGCGTGTGTTCCAGCGCCGCGTCAGCCTTCACCTTCAGGCCTTGCTTCGCAATCAAGCTGACAATCTCACCGCGGATCTTCCGTTGGCGTTCGGCAGCGGAAAGAATGACGAAGTTCTTCGCCAATTCCTGGGCGTAGTTGTCAATGGTGACCGGCAGGTTCTTGCCGCCCAGCTTGCGATGGCCGTTCGTGAGATTGCCGGTGTGGACGCCAGCGACTTCAAACGGCACGACACTCTCGCCCAGCAGACACACCAGCCAGCGAATGGGGCGAATGAAGCGCGGACCGCCCTTGCCCGTCCAGTACATGGCCTTGGGCCAGGGAATGCCGAGTATCAGCGAGGGTAACGCGGCGCTCAACAGATCGACCGACGCTTGGCCCTTGACATGTTTCGTGTAGCCAAAGAACTCGCCGCGCGCCGTCGTGACGACCTTGAGTACGTCACGATCAATGCCCTGCTTCTTGGCGAAGCCGGCAATGGCCTGTTCGTTGGCCGCCTTCGGCGGACCGGTGACGAGTTCTTCGCTATCCGCCTGCCGCGCTTCGAGGCCGGTGGCCTGCATCGCCAGGCGGCGCGGGGTCGCCAGAGCCGAAGTCACCTTGCCGCCCAGGGGCAGCAGCAAATCGTTCAGCTTGGCCTCGAGGTGGGCCAAGGCAGGGTCAATCATCCAATCGGGAATCTCTTCGGAGCCGATTTCAAGTAAGAAGTCCATGGCTTAGGCGGCCTCCACTTGAGCGGGATGCTGCTGTTGCATCCAAAGCTGCGCGAGGCCCACGGCCAATTTGCGAATGCGCTGAATCACGCCCACGCGCTCGGTGACAGATATCGCGCCGCGCGCGTCGAGCAGGTTGAAGGTATTCGAGCACTTCAGCACATATTCATAGGTGGCGAGCAAGGGGAAGCGCGCGATCTCGGCGGGATCTTCGAGCGCCTTGAAGGCGGTCATCAGTTCGACGGCCTCTTCCTCGTAGAGGTCGAGCAGTTTCCACAGCCGCCCGACGTTGGCTTTCTCGAAGTTGTAGACGGAGCCTTGTTGCTCGTCGCGGAAGCGGACGTCGCGGTAAGTGAAGCCGGGCGCCCAGTCGATGTCGTAGACGCTCTCTTTGTTTTGCAGGAACGCTGTCAGCCGTTCGAGGCCGTAGGTAATCTCGGCGGGGACCAGGTCCAGGTCGATGCCGCCGCACTGCTGGAAGTAAGTGAACTGCGTGATTTCGAGGCCGTCGAGCATCACCTGCCAACCGATGCCCCACGCGCCCAGGGTGGGCGACTCCCAGTTGTCTTCCTCGAATTTGATGTCGTGCTTGGTGAGGTCAATGCCGATCGCTTCGAGCGAACCGAGGTATTGGTCGATCACATCGGCCGGCGTGGGCTTTAGAATCACCTGCAATTGCGAGTGCTTGTAGAGGCGGTTGGGATTCTCTCCGTAGCGGCCATCAGCGGGCCTCCGGCTCGGTTGTACATAGGCTACCCGGTACGGATCCGGTCCTAGTACGCGAAGAAAGGTCTCGGGGCACATCGTGCCCGCGCCGACCTCCATGTCATAAGGCTCTTGAATAATGGCGCCGCGATCCGCCCAGTATTGCTTAAGCTTGAAGAGGGTTTGCTGGTAAAAATCCATGGTCGAAACTGAACTTGTTCCTTTTAGTGTAGACCCTGACGCGTACCCCCTCGCCCGGCCATAACTCCTAGGACCGTCCGAGAACTGCGACAGGCCTGCGCGAAAGCCGGAGAGCCCACCGTGTGAGAAGCCCTCCAAAATGGGGTTGCCGCCGAGGCCGGCCCCCGTCTGACCGGCGAAAACCTCAGTGAATGCGGCATAATTCGTGAACGTCGCCCCGCCGCTTACGCGGCGGGCTAGATTTGGTCCGCTGCGCGTGGTAGAGTTCGCCTCGCCGCTTACGTGGCGGGTTCATCGCTTGCCGACTTGGAGGGCTTCGGTGCCCAAGGGATCCAGGGGCCAGGCGTGGCGGGGGTAGCGGCGGGAGAGTTCTTTGCGGATCTCCGGGTAGTGGCGGACCCAGAAGCCGGCCAGATCCTGCGTCACTTGTACCGGCCGCTGATTCGGGGCGAGTAAGTGGACGACCAGGTTGACTTGGCCCACGCGCGGAGTCTCGCGCAGGCCGAAGAAGTCCTGCAGGCGGGAGGCGACCCAGGGAGTCTGTCCGGCAATATAACGCACGCGGGCTTGGCGTCCAGTGGGGAGTTGAATGCGCGGAGGAGCGAGGCGCTCCAGCTTTGCGGCTTCCGCGACCAAGGCGCGCTCCAGTCCACCGTTGCGGGTAACGGCTTCGAGTTCGGCGAAGCTGACCAGGCCCTGGGCTAACTCGGCGATTCTGGCCTCTACATCCACTTCTCCCAGCCCCGCAAAAGCGAGGCGCGCTTGCAGTTCGGCCAGTTCGTCGGGATCAATAAACCGGTGCACCTGCTCCTTGGCCTTGGCGGCGAGTAAGTGCGCAGCGGACTCAGGCTCGGTGGGGCGGCCGCGGGTTTCGTCGATCACCAAGGCGCCGTAGCGAAGTTGGGTGACGGCCTCGATGCGGCTGCCTTCGCGATGCCAAAGCAATTCCTGGCGCTCTTCGATCTCCGGCATTTCCAGCAGCCAATCGGGTTCGATGGGCACGAAATCGCGGACCAGGGGCAGGCCCTGCTCGCGGCGTTCCTCGACGTCGATGCAGACGAGCCAGGGCGGGATCACCTTGCCGCGCTGGACGCGGGCGGAGCCGCCGCCGGTGAGCCGGACTTCTTCGTCGCGATGGTGCTTGGCGACGCGATCCGGGAAGGCGGCGAGTAAGGCCTTATCGAGGCCATCGGGGTCCGGCGAGCGGGTCGGGCTTTGCAGGGCGCGGTCGATTTGGCGGCTCACTTGGCGGGCGAGGCCGGAGAGGTCGCCGGTTTCGCCGAGACTCAGTTGGGCTGCGGTGTCACAAGCGGCACGGCGCACGCCGCGCGCCGCGCCTTCCAGCACCAGGCGCGCGAGGCGCGGATGCAGCGGCAACTGCGCCATAGCCTTGGCGCGCGCGCCTTCCGCGCCCAGGCGGCGGAGCAACGCGCGCGCAGCAGCCACTGCGGCGGGCGGTGGGGCGTCCAGCCAGGGTAAGTGATTCTCGTCGACGCCCATGGCGAGTAAGTCCAGCAGCAACTGGCTTAGTTCGCGCCGGAGTAACTCGGGCGCATCCTGCGCGGGTCGGCGATGCAAGTCTTCGGCGGGGTATAGCCGCACGACGACGCCGGGCCCGGTGCGCGCGGCGCGGCCGGCGCGTTGCGTGGCGGAGGCTTGGCTGATGCGCTTCACGGTGAGCGAGGGCAGGCCGGTGAAGGGAGAGTCTTCGGCGATGCGCGCGAGGCCGGAGTCGATGACGACGCGGACGCCTTCGATAGTGACGGAGCTCTCGGCGATGTTGGTGGAGAAGATGACTTTGGGCCGCGAGCCTTTTTCGACCGCGCGGTCCTGCTCCTCGGGCGTGAGGTCGCCGAAGAGGGGCAGGGCGAGAATGCCCTTGGCTTGCAGCCAAGCCGCCGAGGCGTCCATGGCGCGGCGGATTTCGCGCGCGCCGGGGAGAAAGACGAGCACGTCGCCGGGCAAGCCGGACTTCACCAACGTCTCCAGCGCCGATTTCACTTGCAGCTCCAGTGGCGCCGTCGATGCGGGTAGATAGCGCAGGTCGGTCTCGAAGAGCTTGCCGGGCGAGCGGACGATGGGGCATTCGCCCAGGTGCTTTGCAATCGGGCCGGCGTCGAGCGTGGCCGACATCACGAGCAAGCGCAGGTCCGGGCGCGCGGTGCGCTGTAGATGGAGCAGCAGGGCGAGGGCTAAGTCGCCGTCGAGGTGGCGCTCGTGGAATTCGTCCAGCACCACGGTGGCGATGCCTTTGAGTTGGGGATCCGTCAATAGTCGCCGGGTAAGGATGCCTTCGGTGAGAAAGCGAAGGCGGGTGCGGGGTCCGGCGGCTTCGTCGAAGCGGACCTGGTAACCAACCGTTTCACCTACCGGCTCGCCCATCTCCTGCGCGACGCGCTTCGCCGCCAAGCGTGCGGCGAGGCGGCGAGGTTCGAGCACCAGCACGGGTCCGAATTCGAGCAGCGCCGGCGGTACGCGCGTCGTCTTGCCCGCGCCGGGCGGGGCTTCCAGAACTAGGTTGCGGTGGGTGCGAAGAAAACCGAGGATCTCGGGAACTACTTCGTCGACAGGCAGGCGGATCATGCGTTCGCTGTTTTGAGGATAGCAGGCCGCTACAATAAAGCCTTGCCGAAGACGAACAAGTGGGTGCTGGTGGCGACGCTGTTTCTGGCGAGCGCGCTCAACTACGCAGACCGGACCAGCATCACGTCGGTCTACGCGTTGCTGAAGAGCGATCTCGGCTTCAGCGATGCGGCCCTGGGCGCGATGGGCTCGCTGTTCCTGTGGAGCTACGCTTTGGCCTCGCCCGTGGGTGGCTATCTCGGCGACCGTTTCGCGCGCGGACCGCTGATTCTCGCGAGCCTGGCCAGTTGGAGCCTGATCACGCTCGTCACGGGCCTGGCGGTGTTGCCGTGGCACTTGCTCGCGCTGCGCGTCGCGTTGGGCATCGTCGAGGCGGCTTACCTGCCCGCGGCTTTCGCTTTAGTCGCTGCTTACCACGGGCCCTCTACGCGAGGCGCCGCGCTCGGCATCATCGCCTTGGGGAACGCCGCGGGACTGGTGGGTGGCGGCACCCTCGCCGGCTACCTGGGGGAGCACTACGGATGGCGAGCGCCCCTGATTACGTTGGGCGCCGCCGGCTTGCTGCTCGCCGTGGTGTGCCGCTTTCTGCTACCGATGGACCCGGCCGAGCCCGCCACGGCCGAGAAGTTGAGTTACCGCCAGGCGGCCACGGAATTGTTGCGCGTGCCTTCCATCGCCGTACTGGCCGTCGCTGGACTGCTCACGTCGATTGGCGGTTGGATCTTCATCAACTGGCTGCCGCTTTATTTCCACGAGAACTTCGGGCTCTCGCTGGCACGAGCAGGCTTTCTGGGGTCGTCGCTGGTGGGCCTGAGTGGCGCGGCCACATTAGCCGTTGGCGGATGGGTGTCGGATCGCGTGGCCATGGGCGGCGCGCATCGCCGGATGTGGATGCAGGCAGCGTTAATTTTGTGCGCCGCGCCGGTGTTACTCACGTTTCTTGCGACGCGGCAACAGACGGCCATCATGATCGCCCTGGTGGCTTACTCCGTCTTGCGTACGAGCGCCGACGTGAACATCCTGCCGTTACTCTGCGACTTGACGAATAGTAGCCAGCGATCGACGATCTTTGGCCTGACGAATATGGTGAATACGATGGCCGGCGGCGCGGGCGTGTTGGCCGCCGGTCTGCTGAAGAGCAGTGCGGGACTGAACGGCGTCTTTGCGGGCGTCGCCGGGATCCTGCTGCTGGATGCCGCGCTCTTGTTTGCGTGTTGCATTCTTTACTTACACCGGGACCTGGTGAGACATGCTTGAGCTGCTGTTGGCGCTGCTGCTGCCGGTATGGCTGACGAAGTCGCCGCTGCCGCGCGGGGAGGCGGGGGCAGCGGTGGCGCGCTCAGGCGGCAGTGTAGTCGTGGCGGGCGGCACTTACTGGGAAGACGGCACGAAGCGCTGGCTCAACGAAGTACAAGTCTATGACGCGCGCAGCGACCGCTGGCGCAAGGGTCCGGCCTTGCCGGAGCCCTTGGCCTACGGGCCTTTCGTCGGGGATGCGCTGGAGGTCTTCGGCGGCTCGCATGCAACGGGCGTGTCGCGCCGGATTTGGCGTTTGGACGCGTCGCTCCAGAAGTGGACCGCCCATGGCGAAACTCCCGGTGACCATGCGCTCGGGCGCGCCGCGCGTGTCGGCCGTCGCGTCTTTTTGTTCGGCGGCTGCGCGGATCTGGTGGACCTGACGCGCTGCTCGGACACGGTGTGGATGCGCGAGGGCGAAGGCCCTTGGCAAGCCGTCGCGAAGCTGCCGGGCGGATCCGTTGTGCTGTCGGCGGTGGCCGTGTGGCGCGGGCGCGTTTGGCTCTTTGGTGGCTGCCAAATGAAGGCGCCCGGAGCGCTCGAGAATCGGGCCGAGGCCTGGGCCTTCCACCCGAGCACGTTCGCATTCGAGCGCCGGCGCGACTTGCCGTCGGCGAACCGTGGCATCACAGCGCTGGCGGTGCGCGATGCCATCTGGCTCTTCGGCGGATATACGGCCGGCTTCACCGATCAGGTGTGGCGTTACGATCCGCGGCGGAATGCGTATGCGAAGCAGACGGCATTGCCGGTGGCCCTGTCATCCATCGAGTTCGTAGCGCTGGGCAAGCAACTGCTGGGCGTGGGCGGCGAGGATCGCATGCGGAGCCGTTCCGCGCGCACGTTCCTTTGGGACGGCCCCGTCCGGTAAGGCCGCCTACATGTACATGCCGCCGTTCACGTCGAGCACGTGACCGGTGATGTAGCTGGCCTCTTCACTGGCCAAAAAGCGCACGGCGGCCGCGATGTCCTCGGGACGGCCGAGCCGCTTGAGCGGAATGGAGCCGAGGAGCTTGCCCTTCAACTCCTCCGACAGGACACTCGTCATGTCGGTTTCGACAAAGCCAGGCGCGACGGCGTTCACGGTAATCGTGCGGCTGGCCAGTTCCTGGGCCAGCGTCTTGGTGAGCCCGATCAGGCCGGCCTTCGAGGCCACATAGTTCGCTTGCCCCGCGTTGCCCGTCTCGCCGACAATGCTCGCAATGTTGATGATGCGGCCCCAGCGCGCTTTCAACATGCTCTGCATGGCTTGCTGGCAACAGAGGAAGGAACCGGTGAGATTGGTCTGAATGACGGTGTCCCAATCGTCCTTCTTCATGCGCAAGGCGAGGCCGTCCTTGGTGATGCCGGCGTTGTTCACCAGGATGGTGACGGGCCCGAAGTCTTTTTGGGCGCGGGTGAAGGCTTCGGCGATGGAGTCGCTGGAGCCGAGGTCCATTGGCTGGACGAAGACCGTCGCGCCAGTGGCGCGGAGTTCGCCGGCGAGGGCTTCCAACTGCTCCTGATTTCGCGCGGCGATCACGAGCTTATGGCCTGCGGCGGCCAGGGAGAGGGCGCAGGCGCGGCCAATGCCGCGGGTGGCGCCGGTGACGAAAGCGATACGTTCAGACATCTCTACGATCATAAAACGCGCCATCATGGAAGATAGACATGGCCTTCCAAGACCTTCGTGAATTTATTGCCGCGCTCGAACAGGCCGGCGAACTCCATCGCATCCCCTTCGAGGTGGACCCCAAGCTCGAGATGACCGAATTCGCTGACCGCGCCGTGAAGTCCGGCGGGCCGGCTCTGCTCTTTGAGAAGCCCAAGGGCTCGAGCGTGCCTGTGCTGATCAACGCCTTCGCCAGTGACCGCCGCATGGAGATCGCCCTCGGCGTGGGCAAGATGGAGGAGTTCGCCGCGCGCATCACCGAGTTCATGGAGATGAAGGCGCCCGAAGGCCTGCTGAATAAGCTCAAGCTACTCCCGAAGCTCGCCGAGGTGGGCGCGTTCTTTCCCAAGACTGTTTCCCGCGGACCGTGCCAGGAGGTCATCAAGAAAGATAACTTCTCGCTCCACGACTTGCCCGTCCTAACGACGTGGCCGCAGGATGGCGGGCCGTACATCACGCTGCCCATGGTCTTCTCGAAGAATCCGCGCAACGGCAAGAGGAACTGCGGCATGTACCGCATGCAGGTTTACGACGAGCGCACCACCGGCATGCACTGGCAGAAGCACAAGCAGGGCG
Source organism: Bryobacteraceae bacterium (assembly GCA_019752335.1). GTDB lineage: Bacteria > Acidobacteriota > Terriglobia > Bryobacterales > Bryobacteraceae > JALHNI01. The sequence goes on along the minus strand of JAIEMJ010000015.1, from coordinate 169,011 downwards.
CGGACCACTTTCGCCAGTTGCATGCGAAGGGCGAGGAGCGGCGGATGGAGGTGGCGGTGGCGATCGGCGCGGACCCGGCCACGATGTACTCGGCCATTCTGCCCCTGCCGCCCGATATCGACGAGATGATGGTGGCCGGCTTTCTGCGCAACCAGCCGGTGGAGATGGTGAAATGCCAGACGGTGGACCTCGAAGTGCCGGCCGAGGCGGAGTACGTCCTCGAAGGGTATGTGAATCTGGACGAGTTGCGGCGCGAGGGTCCGTTTGGCGACCACACCGGCTTCTATTCGCTCGAGGACGACTACCCGGTCTTTCATGTCACCTGCCTCACGCAGCGCAAGAACCCCATCTACGCCACGACGATCGTCGGCCCGCCGCCCATGGAGGATTACTTCATGGGCAAGGCGATCGAGCGCATCTTTATGCCGATGTTGCGCATGACGATCCCCGAAATCCACGACATGTGCATGCCCGCCGAGGGCGTCTTTCACAACCTGATGCTGGTGTCGATCAAGAAGAGCTACCCCATGCAGGCGCGCAAGGTGATGCACGCCATTTGGGGGCTGGGGCAAGCGATGTTTACGAAGTGCATCGTGGTGGTGGATGAGGAGGTCGACGTGCGCAACGTCAGCGAGGTGGCCTGGAAGGCGCTCAACAACATTGACCCGCAGCGCGACATCGAATTCGTCCTGGGACCCATCGATTCGCTCGACCATGCGTCGCGCATGCCGAATTGGGGCTCGAAGATGGGCATCGACGCGACGCGCAAGGGTCCGGAGGAGGGCTTTACGCGTCGCTGGCCGGACGTGATGCGGATGAGCCCCGAGGTGAAGTCTCGCGTGGACCTCTTGTGGAAACAGGCGGGTTTGAAGTAGTACACTAAGAGAGTTGTTCGTGTGGTGCCCTTAGCTCAGTTGGTAGAGCGCCGGATTGTGATTCCGGATGTCGCGGGTTCAAGCCCCGTAGGGCACCCCATCTTTTTCTAACCCCACCCTTCCTTTTTCCCCCTTCCCTTCTCTTTCCTGGCCTGGACTCCGCGCGCGCACGCGCCGGAAACTTCGTTTCAAAGGTGGAACATTTCTCCTGAAATGCCCGCAAATCGGCCTGAATTGGCGATAACGGTTAGCGAAAGGAGACGACGATACACATGGCACCCATCCCAGTTCTCGATCCCCCCGTCGGCTTCTAACTGCGCTACTATCAGGGGCAGTGGCTGCGGCCTTCATGCAACTTTTTTGGTATTTTCAGGTGGCCTGCCAAGTGGCGTTACTTGGCAGGCTTACCACCGCGCGGTTAATTCGCACTCATCTCGCCTTCGCCTCGTGGGTCTCACTTGAGCTTCTCCGATCAGGGATCTTGTTCTTCCTTCCCTATAATTCCCGCCTGTACACCGAAATCTGGACTAGTTTCGCTCCCCTGCTCATGCTCAGCCAATCTCTCACGGTGGCGGAGTTCCTGCGGCGGGCCTTTCAGGACTACCCGGGCATCGCTCGCTTTGCGCCACGCCTGCTCATGGGTATGGCGGCGGTGGCAATCCTGATCGTGATTGGCACCTCTACTCCCGATCTGGCGCTGGTGAGGAAACAGGCCTGGATTCTCATCTCCCAACGTTACTTAGTTACGGGACTTACGGTCATCGTTGGCCTGACGATGCTTTTCTTCGCCAGGATTGCGCCGTCCGCAGCGCGCCGGGGTAACATTCTGATCCATGGCCGGATTCTGGCCGTTTACCTGGCTTCGCTAACGGCCGGACTCTTCGCCTACAACCGCACCAACACGGGCGCGCATCTTGCCGTGAACACCAGCTTGCTGGTGATTGGCTGCTTGTGTTTTGCCGCTTGGACCTATGGCCTTCGGCCAGCAGGAGAACGGCAGCCCGTCGTGCAAGCCCCTTCCGGGGCGGGCAGTGCCCGGGAGGATCTGTTAGCCATCGCGGAGGCCGCCCGCGAGGTTTGGCGCGCTAAACGGTAGCCACTTGCCGGAAGTCCGTCGCGGCGGACTCTACCAGCGAGGCGCCCCAACCCGCCGGAGCCAGCGGCGCCAGACGGAGCTTCCACAAGGCTTTTTGCACCGACCAATGCAGGGACACCAGTTCATCCAGGTCCCACGCCTGACGTGCGGCCATGCCTTCCTGATAGGCCCGCATCCGTTGCCGCGCGTAGCCGCGCACCTCACCCAGAATCGACCGGTAATCGCGTAAATCCTCGCGCCGTAGCTCCCGCAAGGATTCTGGCGACAGCCGCGCCGGATACTCCCGCGCCAGCAGCCAGCGCAATTGCTCCATGCGCCGCAACGGCGTCGCCGAGGCACTCCGGCTTTGGGGCAAGCCTGGCACAAGACTTCGTTCGTACTCCATACGCCTCAACCTCCATCGACTGAAAGCTCGCTAAATATTGAGCCTGATTTAGCGCCAATTCACTCACTTGCCGTAGCAGCCAACGAGTTATTTGTTTTGGATCCAGCCTTTTGTGATCCCCCTAGACTATCAAATTCCAGGGATAGTGACATCAATGGCGAAAGAATTTACTTCAGCTTCGGCATCTTTCCGATCGGCCGCAGTTCGACCCGCCGGAAGTAGATCTCGGCGCCTTCGCTTTGGAGCTGGATCTTCCCGGCCCGGTGCGACGAAGCGTAGCCGTGGATCACTACGCGTCCGTTCACCACATAAGTAATCTTGTCGCCCTGGGCAAAAATCTCCTGCCGGTTCCATTTCCCCATCGGCGCCTCCACGTCTTCCACTCCCCGAAAATCAATGACGTCCTTCCAGACACGCGAGCGGCCATACCAATTGAAACGGCCACTGTCCTTCGTGACGGGTTTACCATCCTGCTTCCAATAGACCTCGCGCCCGTCCTGGACGGTGTTGACGGTGAGCGTAGGCTTCGACGCGCCGCCCACCAGAATGATGTCGCCCGTGCCGCCTTCGATGATTTGCGACTCGATTGATTCGAGCCAGGTCTGGTTGTACCTGCCGTCCTCACCTACGGCATGAATGAGAATGCCCGAGTCGCGGGCGTTCTTCACGCGCGGCGGCAGGGTCTTGCCGCCCCAACGCCATTCGACGATCAAGTGGTAGTCGCGATAAGCCTGTTTGGTGGCGATACCGCCCCAGTCCTCGCCGCTCACGTGGATCGCGCCGTCGTTCACCGTGAAGACGCGCTTCGGATCTTCATAGCGGGTTTCGCGCAGCCAGGTGTACCAGCCGTCGAAGTTCTTGCCGTTGAAGAGCACGATCTTCTTCGTGGGCGTGATAGCGTCTTCGGCCGCGCAGGCCGTTAAGGTAAAGAGAGCGATCCAGAGGCGGTGCATCAGTCCGCAGTTTCGCATAGTGAGTGTCGCATAATGTCTGCTATGGTTCCGCGACGTATTCTCCTGCTGCTGCCCTTCCTCACTTCCTGCGCCAGCGAAGCGCCCAAGCCGGTCGAAAAACCGAAGGCCGATCCGGTACCCAAGCCCGTCGACGAGACGCGCAGGTTTCCGAAGGCTGGCCTGGTGAGGGTCTCCCTGGTCGAAAAAGAACTGCTCGGCAAGGACTTCATGCCGGGTGGCAATCTCGCCGAGTACAAACGGGGCCAGCAAACCTACCGGCTGTTTCTGGTTAAGACCTTTACGCCGGACCGGGCCGCAATTCTGCTGCTCGATTTGAAGAATCGTCTGCAAAATGCCAAGTTTGTGCCCACCTTTGGCGGCTATTACGGGACGGACGCCGGCACGCCCGTTTTCGCTTTCACCAAGAACGCCTATCTGCTCGGCGTGGTGGGACTGGAAGAGAAAGAAGCCGACGCGGTCGCCCGCGCCTTCGCGGGCCGGGTGGCCTAAGGCCGCGATGTGGACCGCCGCCGAGAAGGCCGTCCTGCGCCGCCTGCGGACGCCCGAAAAGATTCAAGCCTTCCTGGACGAAGAACTCGCTTACCACCACGCGGAGACCTGTTACTCGCCGCGACTGGTGCTGCGCCATCGGCGAGCGCACTGCATGGAAGGCGCGATGCTGGCCGCCGCCGCGCTGCGTTTCCACGGCGACCCGCCCCTGATCATCGACCTGACGGCCGTGCGCGACGACGATCATGTGCTCGCCGTTTTTCGCCGCCAGGGGCGTTGGGGGGCGATCGCGAAATCGAACTACTCGGGCCTGCGCTCTCGCACGCCCGTCTATCGCAACTTGCGGGAGTTGGCGTTGAGCTACTTTGAGGACTACTACAACCTGCGAGGGGAAAAGACGCTGCGGGGCTACGCGTCGCGCCCCGTGAACCTCGCCCGCTTTGACGCGCTGCCGTGGACCACGCGCGAGGAAGACCCTTGGGAGGTGCCCGAGTACCTGACGGCGATCGCGCACACTCCCTTGTTTCCGGAACTCACGAGACGTTACCACATGGACGCGCGCCTGCTCGAGGCCGGCAAAGTCGGCCAAGCCAGCGGGGCCTAAACGGCTACTCGTCGCCGTCGGCGGCGTCGACGGCGAGAATACCCTTTTCCCGCATGCCCGATAGCGCCAGACCGTAGCGTCCCCGGACGCCCGTCTTCTCGAAGATATGCTTCAAGTGGATCTTCACGGTGCCGGGGCGAATGCCCAATTCGCGGGCGATCTCGCGATTTTTGAGCCCCTGCTCGACGAGTTCCATGACCTGCTGCTCGCGCGGAGTTAGCTCCGAACGGTGGTAGCGCTCCGGGCTCGGCGTGTGGCGAAAGACGGTGTCTTCCATCCAGGTACGGCCCTGGGCGACGGCTTCGAGGCACGCCACCAGCACCTCGGCCGGGGAGGTCTTGCGGACAATGCCGCGCGCGCCGGCTTGCAGGAAGCGCAAAGCCTCGGCTTCGGTCATCGAAACGCCCCACACCACGACGGCAGGCGCCGAGCGGCCCTGGAAGGTGATGCGCAGGTCAGTGAGCCATTCGAGCAGCGCCTGCATGCCGAGCGCCTTGTCGAGCATGATGATCTGCGGCGTGTGCTCGCGCAGAGCGGCGCGGCAGGCGGTCAACGAATCGCAGTTCGGCAGGACGAAGATGTTGGGCACGTTCGCCAGCAACGCGCGCACGCCCGCCGCCGTCACCGGCTGCGAGTCGCAGACGAGTAGATCGGCGGCGCCGGTCTCAGGCATGCTCAACCGGGCCAGCGTTTCACTGACCAACGGCAGCGGCGCGGAGGCCTGCAGGCCGGCCGCGGCGTTCAGCGCTGAGGCGTAGGAAGGAAGAGTCTGTGGATTCCAATTCGTGTGGTTCATTTTACGTGGGTCGCTTTTATTGTTTTATTTTTGGTCTACAGCGTTCGCGCTTGGTAGCCGATCCAATTAGCACAACAAAGAATTGTCTTGGCTACCTGGGCGCGTAGGTTTGAGGGTATCTCTCACCTGCGCTAGTGGGGTATGTACCCCACTAGAGGTATATATCGGCGGGGGCAGAGGGAACTTTAGCCCAATGTCATGGGGCGTACTGTATTAAGTTTCGACGCCGTTAAGCCGATTCACTACCCAAGGCGATGTGCCGATGAATTTGAACCCGGGTAAGTGGAGAATGGAACCAAGCCGATGACCGCAGGGGCCAATTGGAAGTCATTGATCATCTGTCCGAATCAGATGATGTCCGGCGCGCTGGTAGAGGCGTTGGGGCGTGGCCTGCCGCAAGGCGCGGCGCTCCAAGTGCCCACCTATCCCCCGGGCCACGCTCTCGGCGACATGCTCGCCACGCACCTGCCCACGGTCTGTTTCCTCGATATGAGTTCGGAGCCGGAACGCGCCTTGGCCACCATGGGCGAGCTAATCGCGTTGAACCCGAAACTGCCTTTGGTGGCGTTACTGCCCGGCAATGAGCCGGAGATCATTCTGCGCTGTGTGCGGCAAGGGGCCAGCGAGTTCCTGATCCAACCTTTCACCGATGACCAGTTTGGCCAAATGGTGGAGCGCGTCAACAAGAAAATCATGGCCGGAAGGGGCGACGTTTCGCAGTCGCGAGTTTATTGCCTCATGCCCGCCAAAGGGGCCTGCGGCGCCACCACGGTGGCGAGTAACCTGGCCTTTCAATTTAAGCGGCAAACCTCGAAGAAGTTACTCTTGGGTGACCTCGATCAGTTCACCGGCACGCTGTCCTTTATTTTGAAACTGAAACCGAATTACAGTTTTACGGACGCGCTGCACCATGCGCACGAGTTGGATCCGGCGATGTGGAAGAGTCTGGTGACGCAAACCAGTGGTCTCGATGTGCTGATGAGTCCGGAAAATTCGGCTGACGCTTCGGGGAGTGATCAACAGGATCCCACGGTCATCGTCGATTTCATGCGCACCATGTATGACCTGGTGGTGCTGGATACGGCGGGCGTGTACGGGGCTTGGAATCTGGCGCTGGCGAAGCTTTGTGATGAGTTACTGCTGGTGACGACGAACGAACTGCCCGCGCTGCAGGCCTCGCAACGGGCGCTCTCCTACCTCGATCAAAACCGGATTGACCGGTCGAAGATCCGGCTGGTGGTGAATCGCTACAACCGCGACGTGGGCTTGAGCAAGGAAGTGATCGAGACGGCGTTGCACGAAGAAGTCTTTCACGTGCTGCCGAGCGACTATGACTCCGTCCAGCGGGCCCTGATCGACGGCAAGCCCATTCCGGTAGGCAGCGCGCTGGGCAAGGCGATCGTGCAGATGGGCGAACGCCTGGAACAGAAAGAGCCGGAGCCGGCCAAGAAGAGCGCGGGCTCGTCGACTTGGGGCGGCTTGCTGAGCCTGTTTTCGCGGACTTCGTCCTAATTGGCCTGGCGCACGGCGAGCACGCGCTTCTTGAGGGCGGACTCGAAACTCACGCGCGGCACGGCGAGCATTTGGCGGAAGGCCGCTTCGCGCATCAGCTTCTGCACGGCATTGGAGGCGCCCGCCACGGCCGCCTCGTAGGTGCGGCTCGCGCCTTCGCGCCAACCAGCCAGGGCGCGGAAGTAGCCGGACTGGTTCGGCACCTTCTTGCAGCCGGTGACGAGCGCGGCCAGGATCTCGACGCGGTCCGCCGAGGTGAGCGCCGGATGGCGTCCGATCAGGGCGCCCCAATCGTCAAGGCAGGGGCCTAGCGGCAGCAGGAGGTCGGGCGACTGGCGCAGGCCGCGGATGGGGCGCAGCGGATAGTGGCGATGGCCTTCGGCGGCGAGCGACGTCTTGTAGATGGCGGCGGCGGCGGCGAAGGAGCCCTGGTAGGGACGCTGATTCTCGTGGGCCAGGCGCTCGAAGCGCGCGCGCGCCGGATGCGTCTGGCTGATGCCGTCCCAGAAACTGAGGCCCTGGTCGAGGTCGCCCACGTTGTGGGTAAGGCTCATGGCCAGGCGGAGGGCAAGCAACTCCTGGCCCGGGGTGTGGAGGGCGATGCGGAAGGCGACGGCTTCTCGCTCAAGCTCTTCGTCAATCGCGGCCTCGGCGGCCTCGGCGAGCATCTTTTCCTGAAGGGCGAGCAAACGGCCTAAGCCACCGGCGAGGGCGCCAAGCCGCTCGCCGTCGTGGCCAGACACGGGGCCGCTGTTGGCGACTTCATCGACCCGGGTGGAGATGCCTTGGAGGGTCCAGCGGCCCATGTGTTGCGTGAGGGCGAGCATGCGGGCGAGGACGGACGGATCGCGGGTCTCGCGCCACAGCAAGCCGCGGATCTTGGTGTCGACGTCGGTGGGGACGAAGGTGGCCACGGTCGCATGGTGGGCCGAAAGGCAAAGGGCGAAGTAGTCTTCGAGTTGTTCGGCGCGGCGAGTACCGAAGTCAATGCGTCCGCCGTTCTGCAGGATGGTCAGGAAGCCGAGCGGACCGCCGAGGCCGAGGTCCATCAGCCGGAGGCCCGGGGTGGCTTCACCGGCGGGACGGTCCCGCAGGTAGGGGGCCGTATTCCAGACTTGCTCGAGGATTACGGCCGGTTTGATCCAAGCTTGCCACAAAGGTAATTCAGACGACAAGACTCTATTGTAGGCAAACGGCTAAAGGCCTTAGCCCCGCAAACCGATAGAACCGGTAGCGGACGATGCGAAAAAACCTGATTCCCTTGCTAGCCATTGCCCTGGTGGTCGCCGTGCTCTCGACAGCGGTTTTCTATGGGCTAATCGCCGACCGGCTCGCCCCCTCGAAGAGCGCGTCGGCCAACACCGGTCCGGCGCCGACCGCGATGCTGGTAGCCGCGCGCAATATTGAGCGGGGCAAGCTGCTCGAGTCGGCGGATGTGCGCCTTTCCGACCTCAACTGTCCCAGCGGCCAGAACTGTGTCAAGGACGTCGCGGAGGCGCTGGGCCGCGCCACCTTGGATCCATTGGTGGAGGGCCAGACGATCTCGGAGCAGTCCCTCAGCCGCCCGGCGGGGGCGGCCCCCTCGTCGGTGATTCCCGTTGGGATGCGTGCCGTGACGATGCACGTGGCGGACTCGCTGGGAGTGGTGCAGATGGTGCGCTCGGGCGACCGGGTGGACATCCAGATCATTGCGGCGCGGGATGCCGCCAACCCCGGCTTGCTCGAAGTCCGCACGGTGATGCCGGCGGTGGAAGTGCTCAACGTCGGTCCGCCAGAGCCGGGTTCGCCGTTGGCGGGGCGGCCCGTGGTGACGGTGCTACTGTCGCCCGCCGACGCCGACCGCGTTAGTTTGGCGGATACGGTGGGGCGGTTGCGAATCGTGTTACGAAACCGGCAGGATCAAGCATCGGCGAAGGGAGAAGCGGTAGCGGCGAAACCCGTCAGCGCGAGCCTTGCCGCGCCCGAGCCAGCCGTGGTCCAAGCGGCAGGCCAGGGGCCGGACATCTTCTTCGACGTGCAATGGATCAGCCCGAAACGCGCCGATACGCTGGACGTTTTGGGCGGCCACTTCGCACCGGACGGACAGGCTTTGCAGGTGGTGCCGGTGGTGGGGGAAAAGTCTTGGCCAGCCCTAGAAGCAGAAGGACGCCTGGCGATTGTCGCCAAGAGCCAACTCGTCACCCGCGAGTCCGGCGAAGTCAGCCTAGAACGCGCCGGCCACCCGGGCCTGAACATTCGCCTCACTCCCCGGTTGCGGGGCGATGGGCGCCTCTCCGTGCGGATTGAGCCAACCGTGAAGGCGAGCCTGGGCGACCCGGCGACGGAAAGACGCTTACGCTCGGATTTGGCTTTCTCGCCTGGTGAGAGCTTTCTGGTAGCGGGCCTGGAGGGTCCGGACGGAATCGTCGCCGTGATCACGCCTCGCGTGGTGGCGCGCGCGAAGAAGTAGGCACCCATGTTACTCGCCTCGCTGCTGGCCTTTTTCCTTGCCGCCTTCGGGCTCACCGGCGCCGCCGTCTGGTTCCTGCTGCGCCGTCCGGCGCCGGCCTCTCCAGCCGCCAACGGCGAACAGACGCTCGAAGAATTTGAAGAGGCGGCGACGAACCTGTTGCGGTCTGACCGGGTGAGCAGCATCGGACCGTGGGAGTCCATGCTGCAGCGCTTTCACTTCGCCGCCGACTGGAAGTCGGTCCTGGCGGAAGCCGATCTCTCCTGGTCCGTGGGGCGTCTGGCCGCGATGATGCTACTGACCGGTACACTCGTCACGGTGGCCCTGTGGCGCTTACCCTGGATGCCGATGCTGGCCACGTTTGGCTGTGGCCTGTTATCGTCGCTGGTGCCCTACTTCCGCGTGATGCAGAAGCGAAAGGCGCGCTTGGACCAATTTGAGCAAGCCTTCCCCGACGCGCTGGACTCGCTAGCGCGCGCGCTACGGGCCGGGCACCCGCTCGCCGTCGGACTCGACCTGCTGGCAAGCGAGAGTCCGGCGCCGATCTCTACCGAGATGCGCCGGACGCTCGAGGAATGGAAACTGGGCCGCACGTGGGACCAGGCGCTTGATCATCTTTCCCGCCGCGTGCCGACGATTAACATGAAGATCTTCGTGGCGGCGGTACGCCTGCAAAGCCGTTCAGGCGGCAAGCTGACGGAGGTCCTGGGCACGTTGTCGGAGTCGATGAGGGAGTCGCTGGCGCTCGAAGGAGAGGTCCGCGCGATTTCGGCGCATGGCCGCATGACGGGCGCCGTGCTGACCCTGTTGCCTGTGGGCATCGCGGCGATGATGTTCTACGTGAATCCGCCTTATCTCTACACGCTCACCGCTCACCCTTGGGGCAAGCCGATGCTGATGGGCGCGGCGGGCTGCCTGGTGCTCGCTCACTTCGTGATCCGGCGAATTCTGGATATCCGGCTCTAACTCATGATCCTTCTTCTGGCAGCGTGCTTCATTTCGGTGTTGGGACTGGTGGCCGGAATTGGTTATTGGTTCCTGACGAGCCCGGCAAAGGCTGAACCGAAGGCCAAAGTAGTGGACGAACCAAGCGTATTTTACGAGGCGCCCAAGCCAGTCACAGACGAGGCCAACTTGCTGCGCGACATCGGACGGCATTGGGCACCGAAGCGATCCGCGCGGCAGGAAACGGAACGCAAGCTGCGGACGGCAGGTTTCCGCAATCCGCGGGCAATTGAGACGCTGCAAGGCATCAAGATGCTGTCCGCGGCCTTGGCCGCACTCGGCGTGGCGGCGGCAGCGGGCTTCAACGGCCACGACGTCCGCGGTATGGTGATCGCGGCGATTTGCGCCGGGGGATTTGTCTCCATGCTGCCGGAAAGACTCCTCGAGTACCGCGCCCGCTCCCGCGCCTTCGCCATCCGCCGAGGGCTGCCGCCGGCGCTCGACCTGATCGTCCTGGGCCTCGAAGCCGGCCAGACGCTGGACCAATCGTTATCGGAAGCCAGCCGCGAATTGCGCGACGCCTATCCCGAACTTAGCTCCGAACTTGCCGTCGTGCCGCTCGAACTGCGGGCCGGTTACCCGCGCGCGCAAGTGCTCACCAACCTGGCGCGCCGCAACGAGGAGCCGGAGTTAACCAAGCTTGTGAACCTGCTGGCCGACGCGGACCGCTTTGGCACCAGCCTGGCGCCGGCCTTGCGCACGCACGCCCGGTACATGCGCACGCGCCGCCGGCAGTTGGCGCAGGAGCAGGCGCGCAAGACCACCGTAAAGCTGGTGTTCCCGGTCTTCTTCCTCATCTTCCCGTCGGTACTAGTGGTGACTTTGGGCCCAGCCGTGATCAGCTTGTACTCCTCGCTCATCCCGATGCTGGCCAAGTAGGCCTGCGACGAAACGGTCCGGCGAGTGTTTGATTCTAAAGGCTTTTCGGTGTGTACCGGGCAAGCGTGAGAGCCCGGGTCCGGGCTGGCATTTCCGGCTAGCTTCAGTTTACCGCAGGGGCCGGGAACCTTCAGATGGCTCTTCTCCCGTAAGTGATTTACCTTGAACGGGTTAAAGGGCCATCAATTAGTTCGTATCGCTTACTCGCCCGCCTTCTTTTTCTTGACGGGCGGCACTTCGACATCCTCCGGCACGGACTCGCCCGCGGCCTCGAGGGCCTCCTTGAGCAACTGGGCGGTCTTCAACTCTTTTTTGGTGGGAGGTGCCTGTTCGTGGCGGAAGTCATGATCGTTGTAGCACGACCGGCAACGGACCTTAGCGGACTGGTCGCCGACGAGCGAAACAATCGTATGGTTCGTGAGACGCTTACACTTGATGCAGAAATCATCCAGGTCGTCCCCGAGGCGAAGCTCGAACATATTTCCTGGAAGTATAGCCGATTCGGCGGCGAATAGCGAGCGCTCAAACGCCGGGTTTACAACTCCGCGCCTAAGTGCCAATACTCTTCACTCAGCTGAAACGAATGCCCCGGCTTAACGGACCGCTGGCCAGTTGCTCTACGCGTGAGCTGTCCGCGAAATCAAGCCGGAACGTAGGTCAAACGGATCACGTCCTCGTCAATCCGATCATGAGCCTTAAGCCGGAGCGGCGGCCGGGGTCCGGCGAAATACGGATCGCCATGACCAAGCACAACGGGGTGCAGGTAGATTCGATACTCATCGATTAGGCCAAGTCCGGTGAGGTTTTTCGCCAAGCCTGGGCCAGCCACTTCGATCTCCCCTTCGTGCTGTGCCTTCAACTCGCGGATCGCGCGCTCAAGATCAGCCCCAAGAAGGCTGGCGTTGGGGCCGACGGACGTCAACGAGCGCGAGGCTACCCATTTGTGCTGTCGCCGCCACGCTGCGGCAAAATCGTGTTTCGCTGCATCCCAGTCGGGATGATCGTCCTCCCAGTAGAGATTGCCTACCTGCCCCGAGCATCCTCAATGAATTGGCGGAAGAGCTTGGGGCTTGGCGAGAAGGCCATATGGTCGACGTAGCCATCCAGGGACTGGTTCATGCCGAACACGAGCTTAGCCATAGTCGATTCTAGCCTCAGTTACTCGACCGGTACCCAGAGTTCCCAGCCTCCGGTAACCAGTAACCGCTCCGATGGAGCGCAGGACTATCCAATTGATCCCAAACGATCCCGGAGTTGCCCGAACCGCGACGCGAAGAAGGTCTCTGGCAAAGGCATGAATACTTCCGTCGTTGGCCAAGGCGGACGATATCCGTTCTGCCTGGCGGTCGCTGCCGGTATTCAGGGTGAGATCCGCGCCTGGCATCGGTTCCGCATTCGGGACGTCCGCACCTGAAAGCTCCGTGCCTCCGATGCCGACCTTCGCGGCAACTGTTCGTAGTTGAGGAAGGCCTTGCGGCATTGGCCTGCGAAGTTCACGTAGTTGGTGAATTTCATCGCTGGCTGTCCTTTCGTGATGCGGCCAGTCCGAGTCTGGGCCGCGCCCATGCCGCGAGTCGCTGAATGGCTTCGTCTGCTTCTGGCGCGCGGCCCGCGCACATCTGAAACGTGTGCTGCATCCCCGGGAACACGTCCAGTTTTACATCCGTCCCGGCGTTTCGCGCCCGCGCTGCAAGCCTGCGACTATCATCCAAGAGAACCTCGTCGCCGCCGACCTGTATGTAGGTTGGCGCGAGTTGCTTCAGATCGGCGTAGAGGGGAATAGCCAGAGGATCGCGCGGGTAACCTTTCGGACCGAGAAACATTTTCGCGAGGCTTAGCACGCTCTCTTTCCGCGTAAACCAGACATCTTTGCCGGCGTTCTCCCCTCAACAACCATATCGACCCACGGCGACAGCAAGAGTGCAGCGCCAGGCGTGGGCAGCCCGCGTTCAACGGGCGCGAATTTGTGCGGTGACAGCCAGTCTGCCACCCGCGGAGTCTCCGGCAAAGGCGATGTGGTTCGGTTTGATTCCTTGCCCAAGCAGCCAGCGATAGACCACAACGACATCGTCTACCGGACGAGGATGGACGTGTTCAGGGGACCGGCCAACATTCAGAATGAGGGCGCGGGCTCCCATGGACTTCGCGAGATGGGCGAACAGCTTGCGATGAGTGTACATCGATCCCGTTACGAAACCGCCGCCGTGAATCGCCAGGATCACCCGGTCATGCGCGGCATTCTTGGGATTTGCCCATTGCTGGAATTCCGCCGGCGCTCGTTTCGATGTAATCAACTCCTCCCGGTTCGGCGGTCAGCACCGCCCATACTTCGATGAGGTCCCGCCACTCTTCGAGCGAAATGTTCGGATTTGCGCCAAGGGACGCGCCCCAACTGCGATAGACATTGCTTACCGCCTGGTTTTGCTTGTTGGGACGATTTTCGCTCCCCGGCTTTCCGTGAAGGCGGCATCTAGGAGTGTCATCCTCGCGGTCCGATCGTCGGGCGTCGCTCGCGGCCGGTCGTGAAACCTCATGAGTGGATGCTTCGAACCCAGTTCATAACGAGGCCAGTCTGGAAGGCCACTCCCGTTGGGATCGCCGGTTTTTACGAAGTTCGACCAGTATCCCACCATCGCATCCGAAAGGTCATGATCGACACGCTCCCAGCGATTTTTTCGACTCCACTGATCAAGTGCTCCAAAGGCGCTATCGAGCGTTCCAAACGCGTAGGCTACTTCGTCGCCATGAAAGGCGCCCAACTGACCGCGAGCGATACCTTTGTAGAGTTGTCCCGGCATGGGAGGCAGGGTCCGCCCGAACTGGTACAGGTACACGGGAGCACCACTAGCGCCATGCATCAATGCCCATTTCCACATCGGATACGTGAACGCGCTGTCGGCGAACAGATTCAGTTCCGAGCGAAGCGCGTTCGCCGGGGTATCAACGGGATACACGTCTTGGACCATGGACGCGCCGGCACCGTAGGTGGTGGCTAGGAGCGTCTGGAACTCCTTGGCTGAGGGCCGTTGTTCCGGCAGGAGGAACGCGCCTTCCTCGGTATTGGAGCCAAGCAGCAGCGGCACCCGCGCCTGCTGACCCATGGCGTAGGTCGCGTAGACCGCCTCCTTCAGAAATCGACCATCAATGCCAGGTTGAAAGGCGTAGAAATCGCCTAGCTTGGCGGCAGCCCCCATTACCTCATCCGCGCTCTTGCCGCGCAGTCCGGAGGCGCCCGTCGCACCCAACGCCTGGGCGAGCCGGACTCCCACCTTTTCACTCTCTTCGAGAGTGCGCATGGCGCCGGGTTTTGGAGAAAGGTATCCACCGCTCTGGGCGATGGCCCGGTGAAAGAGGCCACGCGCAAGCGGCGACGCCGTCAAGGCGCTCACCGAATATGACCCGGCGGACTCGCCAGCGATCGTGACATTCGCCGGATCGCCTCCGAATGCCTCCGCGTTTCGGTTCACCCACTTCAAGACGGCGACTTGATCGAGCAGTCCATAGTTGCCGGAAGCGTGATCGTCAGACTCCCGCGTGAGATCCGGATGAGCGAGAAACCCAAAAACTCCGACTCGATAGTTGCACGTGACAACCACCAGCCCCTGTCTTGCGAGCCGCTCCCCGTCGAATGCCGGATCGGCTCCGCCACCGCCCTGAAAACCGCCGCCGTGAATCCAGACCATCACGGGTAGTCTCCGCGCCGGAGTCTTGGCGGGAGCCCAAACGTTCAAGTACAAGCAGTCTTCGTTCATTCCTGCCGGCGGAATGAATCCAAATTTGATGCCGACACAGTAAGCTCCGAAAGCATTGGCCACGCGAACATCCGGCCAGGGAGTTACGGGCTGTGGCGGACGCCAACGCAATTCCCCTAAAGGAGGCGCGGCAAAGGGAATGCCCCGATAGACCGCGACTTCCGGGTCTTTCCCCGCGACGCTTCGGAGTTTGCCTTCCCGAGTGACGACGATCTCGGCATGGGCGGGGTGTTGAATCGAGAGTGACATGATGATCAATGAAATAGCGATCGAAGTCGCGTTGTGCTTGAGCGGTGACACACTTATCTCCTGTTGTCCGGGGCCGCGGTCTGACCCGGCCGGAATTCTATTCTTCGTCGAGTACTTTCCCCAGCCGATCCAGCCGGCGCTCCCAGAGTGTCCGCTGCTCGCTGATCCAGTCTTCAATGGTCCTGAGGCCCAAGGGTTCGATGCGGCATGTTCGCGTACGCCCCACCTTTTCGGACCGGATCAATCCACTACTTTCGAGGACGGCCAGGTGCTGAACGACCGCCGCCACCGTAATGCCGAGGGGCTCGGCCAGCAATGTGGCTGAGCGGGGACGCTCACTCAGCCTTTCCACGATGGCTCTTCTCGTTGGGTCCCCGAGAGCATGGAACACGGCGGCAACACTCGCTGATCGAAACGACTTTGAGCCAACGGATCTACTGCCGCGGGAAGTCATGCCACCAACTCACGATCCAGGCGCTCCAGCAGATCGCGCCAGCCTTGGTGGCGCCGGTCAGGTCCATCGGCTCCCTCGAAGTATGCCCCTTGGTGCGTCATGATAAGACGCGTACCGGCCTCGATCGACAACACTTCGAACGTGATCAGACTGGCTGAGATTGGCCTGCCACCGAACTCCATCATCGACGCCATAACGACACGGTGCCCGTCTACGATGTCGAGGTAGAGGTTGTCACAGCCGTAGGAAGCACCGGCGAACGGCGTTCCGGCTTTGAAGCGAAAGGACGCGCGTTCACGGCCGCCAACGCGAAAGTCCAAATCGAAGACTTCAACGTCGTGACGTTCGCTCTCGGCAAACCAGCGGCGCTTCTTGGCGGGGTCGCCCAACGCGGCGAACACCTTCCCGGTGGGCTTTGTATAGGTGCGCTCCACCACGAACGTGTTGTGAAGGATGGAAGATTCAGCCACTTTTGTGCTCCTTTTGGGATGCTTAAGCAATGACTTTAGTATTCCCCAAGGGCACGCTACTGTCAAGCTTTCACTTAAGTATTCCTATTCCCTGCAGAGTCGGGCGGCGAGGGTCTCTACCGCGTGGAACGGGATGCCGAAGCAAACGAGTTCCGCCTGCACTCGGCTGGCAGCAGATCGCCACGACGTCCAAGTCGCGCCGGGTCACTGGGTGTGGTACGAGCAGCCTCACCGTAAGGTCTGCAGCGCCCTTCGATGATGAAGTTTCCCCGCAGAAGCCGTTATCTGAACGGCATTGCGCCTACCTATGTGCGGCCCAAGACACGGATTTCGACGCGGCGGTTGCGCATGCGGCCTTCATAGGTGGCGTTTTCGTCGATGGCGCGGGTGTCGCCGTAGCCGATGCTGATCATGCGCATCTCGGGGACGCCGAGTTTCGCCAGACGCTCGAGGACGGCCAACGCGCGGCGCTCGCTCAGGTAAAAGCTGGCCCGGGCGTCGCCGCGTTCGGTGTGTCCTTCGATGCAGAGGCGCACGGGAACGGAGGAGAGGATCAGGTCGGCGATGTCTTCGAGGAGCAGTTTTGAGTCCGGCAGGATGTCGGCGCGGTCCGGGGCGAACTGGATGCGGTTTTCGAAGAGCAATTGGCTGAGGCCGCCGGCTAGTTGGGCAGGCGAGAGGAGCGGTACAGCGGGCGCGACATACTCGCCCTCGTCTTCCTGGACTTCGGCCGGCGGGTCGGCCACCGGCAGGCCATAGGCGGCGCGGCGGGGACCATCGACGGGCAGGTCAATCGGTTCGTCGAGGGGCTCGGGGGGCGGAAACTGGGCCTGCCACGCGGTGACCGGGAAGCCGAGACCTCCGCCGGCGGCGGCGGCCAGGGCCTTGGGCATGGCGCTCACGCCGGCGACGCCCATCTGCTTGGGCAGCAGGCGCTCGCGGTCGGCTTCGGCGGCGGCGAGCCGGCGATTGGCTTCGCCGAGGGCGATCTCTAACTCCTGGCGGCGCGCGATGGCGTCGGCCAACTTGCGGACGAGTTCATTGGCGGACTCGGTGGGCTTGGTCCGCGGGATGGCGGCAAGCGCGTTGCGCTCCTTGGTGACCTGCTCGAGTTGCGCTTGCGCAGCGCCGAGTTCGCTCACCAACTCCGACAGGCGGGCGCGCAGTTCCTCGATCCCGGCCACTTCGTGGCGCAGCGACTCAATGGTGGCGGCGCGCTCCCGAAGCGTGCGCAGGAGGTGTTCCCGCGACGGGTCCGCAACGGCGGCGACTACCGGGACCTGGACGGGGGACTTGGCCGCCTGGAGTTCGCGCTCCAACTCGTTCAAGCGCTCCGAAAAGACCTCTTGTTGCGCCAGTTTCTGCCGCAGCCGGGCCAACTCCTCTTCCTGCTCCGGCTTGGCCGGGCCCGGCAAGGTGACCAAGCGCTCTTCGGCTTCCTTCAAGCGGCGATGCAACAGAGTCAGCCGCTCATAGCCGACCTGGATGGCGAGTTGCGCTTCGTCCAGCTTCTGGCCCTGCAGGCGAGCCTCATCCCGCGCCGTGTAAACTTCTTCCTCGGCGGAGCGCAGGAGGTCCAGGTGCTGGGTTTCGAGGTCTTCCATCTGGCGCACGAGCACATGGCGCTGAAGAAACCAGCCCGAGAGCAGGCCAATGAGCAGGATCGCAATGGGCGGCCAAATCAGATATAGCTGCGAATAATCGGTCAACGCGGTTTCTCAGTTCACACTTTCGCGGACAACTCGGCAAGCGCGCGAGTGCTCTAAATTGTAGCCGGTTTTGGGGCGGCGCGGATAGTACTATCAACCGATATGCAGCAGGAGTTTGCCCGAGGTGGACCGGGACGCCAGGTCGCGATGCGCGCGCTGGATTTTGTCCATCGCGTAGGTGCTGGAAGAGAAAGTCGGCAGGTGGCCATCCGTCCGCCAGCGGAATACATCGCTGGAGCGTTGGAGCAACTCGTCGCGGTCGACGCAGTAGTCGCCCAGACGCGGACGGGTGAGGAAAAGAGAGCCTTTCTGGCTGAGGAGGAGGGGTTCAACGGCGGGCACCGGTCCGGAGGCGTTGCCAAAGGTGACCATCATGCCGCGCGGACGCAGGGAGTTCAGGCTGCCTTCGAAGGTGGACGCTCCCACCGAGTCATAGACGACGTGGACGCCCTTGCCATGGGTGAGGCGGCGGACCTCGTCGGCGAAGTTCTCGTAGCGGATGACGTGGTCCGCGCCGGCGAGTTCGACGAGATTGCCCTTCTCCGGCGTCGAGGTGGTGGCGATGACGGTGGCGCCAATCAATTTGGCGACCTGCGTGAGGATGAGACCCACGCCGCCGGCGGCGGCATGGATGAGGCAAGTCTGGCCGGGCTGAAGCGCGAAGGTGCTGTGCGTCAGGTAATGCACGGTCATGCCCTGGAGCATGAGGGCGGCGGCATCGGAGAGTTCGAGTCCCGGGGGAACGGGCACCAGCATCCATTCGGGCACGACGGCGTATTCGGCGTACGAACCGCGCTGCATGGCGTAGGCGACGCGGTCACCCACTTTGACGTGGACACAGCCCTCACCGACGGCGGTGACGGTGCCGGCCGCTTCCATGCCGAGGCCGAAGGGACGCTCGGGCGCGGGGTAGAGTCCGGTGCGGAAGTAGATGTCGATGAAGTTGATGCCGCTGACGGCGATTTTCACCTGGGCCTGGCCAGGGCCGGGCTCGGGAACCGGCACTTCTTCCAGGATCAGATTCTCTTCGGGGCCTGGCGTGTGTACGCGAATGGCTTTCATGATTCTCTTAGTCTCCTACGGATGTGGACGCGGATGGCGAACAGCGCTAAATATAGCAAGGTAAACGGGAACAACAGCAGACGCAAGGGCGTGGTGACGGCCCCGGCGCCGGACATGCCGGCGCGAAAACTGAAGAAGTGCCAGATGGTGCCCAGGTGGCTGTAGTCGACCCAGAACCAGTCGGCATTTTCGTTGATGATGAAGAGCTTGGCGGGGATGCGCGCGGCCAGCAGCCACTTCCATTTGGTCATGATGGCTTCGTCGGTGCAGAGGATGCCGATGACGTCGTAGCGATTGTTCTGCAATTCGCGGAGGAGGGCAGCGCGGGTATCGGGGGTGGTGTAATCCTGCACGCGAAAGACGTCGCCGGAGAAGCCGCGGGGTTCGCCGGCGTAGCAGGTAACGAGATCGGGTTTGAGCGAGGCGTCGCGGCTGGCGAGGAATTTTTCGAGGACAAAGCGGGAGCCGCTCTCCACCATCAGAGCGCGGCGCAGATGCGGGGTGTAGCGGCGAAAGAAGTAGCGCAACAGTAATGAGTCTACTATGTTGCAGGCGCGTTACCCGAAGTGCTTTGCTTACAGGTGCTTCGGGGGGTTGACTTCTTATGGGACGTCAGGTAGTATTCCCACATACCGCAATTTCTAGGGTTGTCGCTAATGCGTTGTTTAACGGGGACTTAGTTCACGGGAACTAGCTATCTCCTGGTCATTCACCCCTTCGGGCTCTGGCTTTGCCGGGAAGGGTACAAGCTTTCTCCCCGCCACGAAGCCGGGAGCAACCCAAGATTGAGGCGGTTGCTCGGAATACTGGCGCGTGGAGAACATGGCGAAATGGCATTTCCCGCTGACGGCAACAAAAACCTAGCCTCGGATTCGCATCCGAGCCCAGCCCGGCCTGGCCCGTTGCGGCCCAGCCCGCAGTCCGGGTTTGGGGAGCCGGAGCATGCGGCACCGGGTCCGCCGGTGGACATGCCGGACGACCCGCTGGACGAGTCCTTTGAAGAGGACTTCGAACAGATGTTCGCGGCGGAGAACCGCAATGCTACGCCCGGCAGTGGCCAGTGGATAAATGGCACGGTAGTTTCGGTGACCGAGCGCGGATTGCTGGTGGACATCGGCACGAAGCTGGAAGGCTTTGTGCCCATCGAGCAAGTGCAACAAGCCGACGGCGCCTTAGCCTACGGCCCAGGCGACGCCATTCAGGTGGCCGTGGACCGTAACAACGCCGCGTCCGACGGCTACGTGTTGCTCTCGTTCGAACGCGCCAACCGGCATCGCGTGTGGGACACCCTGGAAGCCGCGCATCGGGACAATCAGATCGTCACTGGCCGCGTGAGTGGCCGGGTAAAGGGTGGGCTGGAAGTGGATTTGGGCGTGAAGGCCTTCATGCCTTCGTCGCAACTCGATATCCGCCCCATCCACAACCTGGACTCTTATGCCGGGCAGGACATTCAGGTAAAGATCCTGAAGATCAACCGCCGCCGGGGCAACCTGGTCGTCTCGCGCAAAGCGGTCCTCGAAGAGGACTTCTTGCAACGCAAGGACGCCGTGCTGAGCGACGTTGAGGAAGGCTCGGTGGTGACGGGGACCGTCAAAAACCTCACCGAATACGGCGCCTTCGTTGATCTGGGCGGCATCGACGGCTTGCTGCACGTGAGCGACATGTCGCATGGCCGGGTGACGCATCCGCAGGAGATTGTACAGCCGGGTGACACCATCACTTGCCGGGTGCTGAAGCTCGACAAGGATAAGGGCCGCGTCAGTCTGGGCATGAAGCAACTGGTGCCCGATCCGTGGGCCACCGTCGCGGAGCGCTTCGCGCCGGGCACGCGGGTGTTGGGCCGCGTGGTCAGCGTGACGGACTATGGCGCGTTCGTAGAGTTGGAGACGGGCGTAGAGGGTTTAATTCACATCTCCGAAATGACTTGGAGCCGGCGGATGAAGCATCCGTCGAAGGTGGTGAAGCCTGGCGACCAGGTGGAAGCCGTCGTGCTCGAAATCAAGGGCGGCGACCGGCGCATCTCACTGGGCATCAAGCAACTGGAGGCCGACCCGTGGACGACGATTCAGGATCGCTACAGTATCGGTTCCGTGGTGGAGGGGCGGGTCCGCAAACTATCTGACTTCGGGGCGTTCGTCGAAGTGGAGGAGGGCGTGGATGGCCTGATTCATATTTCGGATTTCTCCTGGACCGAGCGGCTGAAGCACCCTTCGGAGCATGTGAAGAAGGGGCAGATGGTGCAGGCCGTCATCCTGAATATTGACACCGGTAACCGGCGTCTGTCGCTGGGAGTGAAGCAGTTGCAACCGGATGCGTGGGAGACCTTTTTCCAGACGCACTACGTGAACGACGTGGTACACGGCACGGTGGCGCGCGCGGCGGCGTTTGGCGTCTTCGTCGAGATCGCACCGGGCATCGAAGGCCTTTGTCACAATTCGGAGATCCCGCAGGTGGGTGGCGCGGAGCGGAGCCGTGGCGATGGTCCAGCGCTGCCGATGGGCGCGGAGTTTGACTTCAAAATCATCAAGATGAATGAGACCGAGAAGAAGGTTGGGCTGAGTTTGAAGGAAATGGCCACGAGGGAAGACCTGGAACGGATTCAGGCTTATCAGGCACGTGCGCGGCAGGCGTCTTCGGTGGTGGAGAGCGCGATGGGCAAGCCGGGTAGCGGGCGCAGGGAGACCGAGCCAGCCGAGTGAAGGCGGGGCCATTTGACGTGGCCCTCCCTAATATGGTGTAAAATAGCAACTTATGACGAAAGCCGATCTCATTGAGGAAGTTTCGCGGGTCGTCGAAATGACCCGCAAGGACTCCGAGGTCATTGTCGAAGCCATCTTCGACTCCGTGGTGCGAAGCCTGCGCACGGGCGACAAGATCGAAATCCGCGGCTTTGGCAGTTTCCGCACACGCCAACGCCAACCGCGGATCGGCCGTAACCCGAAGACCGGTACGCGAGTGGAAGTGCCTGCCAAGCGCATTCCCTACTTCAAGCCCAGCAAGGAATTGAAGGACCTGGTTAACGGCGACCAAGCCTAAGGCTCCGTCGTGGATCACCTCTGGAGCCCGTGGCGTTATCGTTACGTCACCGGGCTAACGAAGCCCTCGGGTTGCATCTTCTGTGCGATGTCCGCGGCGAGGGACGATGCGCAGACCCTGATTGTGCATCGCGCGCGTTACAACTTCGTGGTGCTGAATCGTTACCCCTACACGAGTGGTCATCTGATGGTGGTGCCTTTCGCCCACGTATCCACCCTGGAGGCGGCGCCGCGGGAAGCACTGACGGAATTGATCCTGCTGGCTCAACGCGCGGAGACCCTTTTGCGCCAGGCCTACCGGTGCGCGGGCCTCAACATGGGCTTCAATTTGGGGGAGTGCGCGGGGGCGGGGGTGGCGCAGCATGTGCATTTCCATGTGGTACCGCGCTGGCCGGGTGACGCCAACTTTATGACGGCGGTGGGTGAGACGCGGGTATTGCCCGAGGATCTGTCTGAGACGTACGGCAAGCTTTCCACGCTCGCCTGGGGAGAAGAACCGGGCGACGGCGCGTCTGGATGAGGCTCTCTCGGGTCAGCCATCCACACCGTCACGGGGTTCAAAACCGCCCACGCCTGCCTGTCAACAGGCGGTGGCGATCATCGGCCTCAACGCCGTTTCCTGGTTGAGCCCAAACTGTTCGAGCCGCGCCATGCGCAGCATGTGGATCAGATCTTCCACAATCGATTCCACGCGGTCCCGCACTTGGCGGTGAACCGTTTCGTCCTTGCCGTTGGGATCGCGGACGAGGATCTTCACGACGGCCGTCTTCGTCTTCGGCAGCGCGTGGCCGCTCATGTTGACGATGAGGTCGAATTTATCCAGCTCAAATTGATTGATACTCTTGGGCACGGCGCCCTGGAGCGAAATCGATTTCTCCTCCATCACCATGCGCGTGGTGCTGAGCACATGCCGCGCCGGCAGCAGGCCCGCGCTCGAAGCCCGCATCACGTCGGACCCGTAAGCCTTGGCGAAGGCCTCCGCCATCTGGCTGCGGCTGGCGTTGCCCAGGCAAACGAAGAGAACACTGATGCGTTCGTCGCGCACCTTCGAATAAACCGTGCCCGCCGGTGTGTGAAACCGGACGTTCGAAAGGATTAGTTCTGGAGTGTGAATGATCACCTGGATCTAGCCTAACCAGCCAGTAATCGTAGAACGATAGCCAAGAAAACGACTTCGTACCAGGACCCGCCCCCACCCTGGTCCAGTACCGGATAGTGGTACCGGCCCAGGGAAGAAATTCGCCAAAAACGCCCAAGGCCATGCCTTTGCATGGCTTTCCGGTTACACTAAATGAGAGCCTGTACATGAGTTCCCAGAATAGTTTTTCCTCGCGCTCCACGTTCCGAGTCGGTGATAAGTCCTACACGATCTATCGCTTGGACGCCCTCAGCAAAGCCGGTTTTGACCTCCATCGCCTGCCGTTTTCGATCAAGGTGTTGCTCGAAAACCTGTTACGGCAGGAAGACAACCTGAACGTGCGGAAAGCGGATATCGAGTACGTCGCCAAATGGGACGTCGCTGCGGCGAAGCAGGAGATTGCTTTTATGCCGGCGCGCGTGTTGATGCAGGACTTCACCGGAGTCCCATGCGTTGTGGACATGGCTACCATGCGCGACGCGCTAGCGAAGATGGGACTCGACCCCACGCTGGCGAATCCGCTGATCCCGGTGGACCTGGTGATTGACCACTCCGTGCAGGTGGACAACTTCGGGCAGAAGGACTCCTTCGATCTCAACATGTTGCTCGAGTTCCAGCGCAACCACGAGCGCTACGCCCTGCTCCGCTGGGCGCAAAGCAACCTGCGCAACTTCCGCGCGGTGCCGCCCGGCACGGGCATCGTTCATCAGGTGAATCTTGAATATCTGGCGCCCGTGGTGTTCAGCAATGCCGAAACGGGCGAGGCCTACCCGGACACGCTGGTCGGTACGGACTCTCACACGACGATGATCAACGGCCTGGGCGTCGTCGGTTGGGGCGTTGGTGGCATTGAGGCCGAGGCCTGTATGCTCGGCCAAGCCGTCACGATGTTGTTGCCGGACGTAGTCGGCTTCAAGCTGTCGGGCACGCTGGCTCCAGGCGCCACCGCGACGGACCTCGTCCTCACCGTCACCCAGATCCTGCGCAAGAAGGGCGTCGTCAACAAGTTCGTCGAGTTCTACGGCCCTGGCGTGAAGGCGCTCAGCCTGGCGGACCGCGCCACGATCGCCAACATGGCGCCGGAGTACGGCGCGACCATCGGCTTTTTCCCGATCGACGAGAAGTCGCTCGAATACATGCGGCTCACGAACCGGCCGGCCGAGACCATCGCGCTCACCGAGGCCTACTGCCGGGAGCAAGGCCTTTTCCTGACGGACGAGACGCCGGATCCGGTCTATACGGAAACGCTGGGCCTCGACTTGGCGACGGTGAAGCCGTCGCTCGCCGGTCCGAAGCGTCCGCAGGATCGCGTCGAGTTGCCGGGCCTGAAGGCGAACTTCCAGGCGACGCTGACGGGCGAGGCGAAGTCCACACCGGTGACGATGAATGGCGAGACGTTCAACCTGAAGGAAGGCGCGGTGGCGATCGCCGCGATCACCAGTTGCACGAATACCTCAAACCCCTCGGTGCTGATGGCCGCGGGACTGCTTGCCAAGAAGGCCGTGGAACGCGGACTGACGGTGCAGCCTTGGGTGAAGACGTCGCTCGCGCCGGGCTCCAAGGTAGTTACCGATTACTTGATCGCCGCCGGCCTGATGCCGTTCCTGGAGGCGCTGAAGTTCCACCTCGTCGGCTACGGCTGCACGACGTGCATCGGCAACTCCGGACCGCTGCCCGACGAGATCGCCGAGGCGGTTACGGCGCACAAGCTCAACCTGGCCAGCGTGCTGAGCGGCAATCGCAATTTCGAGGGCCGCGTAAATCCGCACGTCCGTTCGAACTACCTGGCTTCCCCGCCCCTGTGCGTCGCTTTCGCGATCGCGGGCCGCGTGGATATCGATTTGACCACGGAGGCGCTCGGCACCGGTTCCGACGGTAAGCCGGTCTACTTGGCTGACATCTGGCCGACCACCGAAGAGGTACAGGCGTCGGTGCGCGATTTCGTCACGGCTGCCCAGTTCGCCAAGCAGTATGATTCGGTCTTTGAAGGCACCGGCCAGTGGAAGCAGATGAAGGTCCCCACGGGCGATCGCTTTGCGTGGGACGAGAAGTCGACCTACATTCGCCGGCCTCCGTACTTTGACGAGATGGCCGACCCCGAAACGTTCATCAAGAACTTTAGCGGCCTGGCGTGCCTGGCCGTTCTAGGCGATTCGATCACCACGGATCACATTTCGCCCGCTGGCTCCATCGCCAAGGACTCACCGGCCGCCCGCTACCTGAACGGCGAAGGGGTCGCCAACATCGACTTCAACAGCTACGGCGCCCGCCGCGGCAACCACGAGACGATGGTGCGCGGCACCTTGGCCAACATCCGCATCAAGAATCAGATGGTGGAAGGCGTGGAAGGCCCGTATACGGCCTATGTGCCGACGGGCGAGAAGATGTTCATCTACGACGCGGCGATGAAGTACACCGCGGCCGGGGTCGGCCAGGTGATCCTGGCGGGCAAGGAGTACGGTTCCGGGTCGTCGCGGGATTGGGCGGCCAAGGGCGTCAGTCTGCTGGGCGTGAAGTTGGTGATCGCGGAGAGCTACGAGCGCATCCACCGCTCGAACCTGGTGGGCATGGGCGTGCTGCCGACGCAATACGTCGACGGCCAGACGCGCGAGAGCCTGGGTCTGACGGGCTTCGAGAGCTTCTCGATCCAAGGCGTCCCGGAAGGCGTGATCAGTTGCGGCGCCAGCCTCGCCACGGTGACGGCGACGGCCAAGGACGGCACGCAGAAGCAGTTCCAGGTGAAGGTCCGCATCGATACGCCGGTAGAAGCCGGCTACTACCGCAACGGCGGCATCCTGCCGTACGTGCTGCGTCAGTTAGCCGCGAGCGCGGTTAGCCATCAGCCCACCTCGTAAGAGGTGGGGCGCCGTGGCCGCTTTCCTGCATAATTCGTGAACGTTGCCACGCCGCTTACGCGGCGGGCTCCTGCCGGTTGCGACGGAGGCGGGCTGCCACATAGGCCAACGCGACTACTGACAACGCCAGTGTCCCCGGTTCGGGGACGGCGTCGAGCCGGAAATACAGGTTTCCGCTGCCCGAGAGCGGGGCGCCGGTGGAGAATGTCGAGCCGATTTGCAGGATCAAGGCGCTGTTGTCGCTCGTTCCGACGGTGGGAGGGTTGAACGCCGTTAGCCCGAGGTCGAGGCCGGGCGAGACGTTCGAAACCGACACGGCGAAGACCAGGTTGTTGGGCACCGTCGTGTTCAAATTCGAGAAAGTCGCTGTCAGGATGCTCATGGCGCCGATGGCGAGGTTGTTGAGGGTATAGGCGGGTCCGAGTTGCGCGCCTACCGGACTCCCCGTATTGTAGAAGCGCAAAGTGGCCGAAAAGCTACCGTTGCTGTTGATGGAGTTGTTGTAGAACTGGACCGAGGCGGAACTCACGGAGCGGGCCAGGCCATCCAGGCTGATCGCGTCGCCCAGCATGTTGGCGCCGTAGACGGAAAACAGGTAGGTGTCGAAGGTATCCGTCGTGGTGTTGTTGTATACGATTTCCGCCCGGGCATAGCTAGCACTCGCTAGCGCCAAAACCAAAGCGCCAAAGTGGCGGATTCTCATAGTTCTCTCGATGGTCTCTCTAGGGTACCCCACTTAGCGGGGGCCAACACCCAACATTCTAGGAGTATAAGCGAAAACGGGGGTACCCACGCGGGTGAAGTCCACGTTGAAAGTGAGGGTTCCCCCGCTCGGAATGGGGCCGAGTTCGCGGTAGGCGCTGTTAGCGGGAAGGGCGTTGGCGGTTAAGCCGGCCGGTTGAAAGACGGTGTAGCCCGCGGCGAGCGAGTCCACGACGTAGGCGACGCTCGCGAGGCTGCTGCCATTATTGGCGACGGTGATCGTCTGATAGTAGCGCCCCGTGGCGCGGCTATAGGTCACCAAGGCTTGGGTGATGGTGAACTGCGCCGTAACGTCGGGCGCGGCGCCGCCTCCTTGCACGGTAAAGGAGGCGCTGACCGTGGCCGGGGCATTCAGGGTGATCGTGGTGCTGGCGGAGGCGGCGTTGGCCACCGGACCGGTCCAGGAACTGAAGAGGAAGCCGGAGTTCGGCGTCGCCGTGAGGTTGACGACCGTACCGGCGTTAAAGAACGAGCCGCTGGCCGGGGTCACCGTGCCGCCCGCGCCCGCCGATGTCGTCAGCTGGAACTGCGTCTGGAAGGTGCCCGTAATGTTGAGCGGCGACGAGCCTACGGTAATCGAGTGCGAGATAGCGCCACCGTCGGACCAACTTACCCAGACGGCTTGCTGGCCTGGGCCGGTACTTTGCGGCGAAGTCGTCGACAAGGTGTAAATTCCTGGCGCCAGGTTCACGGTCTGCGTGCCAGTGAGCAGCACGCCGTTCAACGTGTAGGTGATGCCCGGTGAGACGGTGATGGTCACCGCCGTCTGACCCGTGAAGTTGGCCGTGATGCTCTTCGGCGCATCTACCGTAACGGTGGTGGCAGTGGCGTTGGCGTTGGCCACGGGGCCGGTCCAGTTAGCGAAGATGAAGCCGCTATTCGGTGTCGCGGTGACATTGACTACCGTGCCCGAGTCAAAGAAAGTGCCGCTCGCGGGCGTCACGCTACCGCCCGCCCCGGCCGAAGTTGTGAGTTGGAATTGCGTCTGGAAGGTGCCCGTGATGGTCACCGCGGAAGAGCCTACGGTGATCGTGTGCGAGATGGCGCCCGCATCGGACCAACTCACGAAGACAGCCCGCTGGCCCGCAGCGATCGTCTGCGGAGTGGTCGTTGACAGCGTGTAGCTGCCGGGAGCCAGATTCACGGTCTGCGAGCCCGTCTGGAGCACGCCGTTCAAGGTGTAGGTAATGCCCGCCGGGACGTTGATGGTCACTGCGGTCTGCGCCGTGAAGCTGGCGCTGACGGTCTTCGCCGCATCCATCGTCACGGTGGTGGCCGCGGCATTGGCGTTGGCTACCGGGCCAGTCCAACTGGCGAAGACGAAGCCGCTGTTCGGCGTAGCGGTGACGTTGACGACGGTGTTGGCGTCAAAGAAGGTTCCCGTAGCGGGGGTCACGGTACCGCCCGCCCCGGCCGACGTCGTCAGTTGGAATTGCGTCTGGAACGTACCCGTGATGGTCACCGCGGACAAGCCTACGGTGATCGAATGCGAGATGGCGCCGGCATCCGACCAACTCACCCAGACCGCGCGTTGACCCGGGCCGGTGCTCTGCGGAGAAGTCGTCGAGAGCGTGTACGTACCCGGAGCCAGATTCACCGTCTGCGTGCCCGTCTGGAGTGCGCCGTTCAGCGTGTAGGTGATGCCGGCGGGGACGTTAATGGTGACGCCTTGGAGCGCCGAGAAATTCGCGGTGATACTCTTGGCGGCGTCCAAGGTGACGGTGGTAGCGGCCGCGCTGGCGTTGGCGACGGGGCCGGTCCAATTGGTAAAGACAAAGCCGCTATTCGGCGTCGCCGTGACGTTGACCACTGTGCCGGAGTCGAAGAAGGTGCCACTGGCGGGGGTGACGGTACCGCCGGCGCCCGCCGCCGTCGTGAGTTGGAACTGCGTCTGGAAGGTGCCGGTGATGCTGAGCGGCGACGATCCGACGGTGATCGAGTGAGAGATCGCGCCCGCATCGGACCAACTCACCCAGACGGCGCGCTGGCCCGCGCCGGTATTCTGCGGAGAAGTCGTCGAGAGGGTGTAGCTACCCGGAGTAAGGTTCACGGTCTGTGAGCCGGTAAGGTTCTGGCTGTTCAAGGTGTAGGTGATGCCGGGCGGGACGTTGATGGTCACCGCGGTCTGCGCGGTAAAGCTGGCGCTGATGGTCTTCGCCGCATCCATGGTGACCGTGGTGGCCGCGACGGCAGCGTTCGCCACCGGGCCCGTCCAGTTGGCGAAAGCGAAGCCGCTATTCGGCGTCGCGGTGACGTTGACGACAGTGTTCGCGTCGAAAAAGGTGCCCGTCGTGGGCGTCACGCTGCCGCCCGCCCCAGCCGACGTCGTCAGTTGGAACTGCGTCTGGAAGGTGCCGGTGATCGTCACCGCGGACGACCCCACGGTGATCGAGTGCGAGATCGCTCCTGCGTCAGACCAACTCACCCAGACCGCGCGTTGTCCCGCGCCGGTGTTTTGCGGCGAAGTCGTCGAGAGCGTGTAGGTGCCTGCGGCCAGGTTCACGGTCTGCGTGCCCGTCTGGAGCACGCCGTTCAACGTGTAGGTGAGGCCGGCGGGGACGTTGATCGTCACCGCCTGCAGCGCGGCGAAGTTCGCGGTGATACTCTTGGCCGCATCGGCGGTGACCGTAGTATTAGCCGAGTTCGCGTTGGCGACCGCGCCCGTCCAATTGACGAAGACAAAGCCGCTATTCGGCGTCGCCGAGACGTTCACCACCGTGCCCGCATTGAAGAAGCCCGTACCGGGCGTCACCGTGCCGCCATTCGACGGGCCGGCCGCCGTGGTCAATTGGAATTGCGTCTGGAAGGTGCCGGTGATCGAGAGCGGCGACGACGCCACGGTGATCGAGTGCGACAACGCGCCGCCATCGGACCAACTCACCCAGACCGCCTGTTGCCCGGCCCCGGTGCTCTGCGGCGAAGTGGTGGCTAGCGTGTACGTACCCGCCGCCAGGTTCACGGTCTGTGTGCCGGTGAAGTTCTGGCTGTTCAGCGTATAGCTGACTCCGGCCGGTACCGTGATCGTGACCGCCTGCAGCGGCGTGAAGTTCGCCGCGATGATGCGAGCCGCGTCCATGGTGACCGTGGTGGAGGCGGCGTTCGCGTTCGCCACCAGGCCGGACCAATTCACGAAGGCAAAGCCGCTATTGGGGGTCGCCGTGACGTTCACCACGGTCCCCGCATCGAAGAAGGTTCCGTCGGCCGGGGTGATCGTGCCGCCGTTAACGGGATTGCTCGAAGTGCTCAACTGGAACTGATTCTGGAAGGTGCCCGTGATGGAGAGGGGCGCGCCGGTGACGGAGATGGTGTGCGAGATGGCGCCGCCGTCGGACCAATTCACCCAGACGGCCCGCAGGCCCGCCCCCAGGGTTTGCGGCGAGGTGGTCGCCAAGGTGTACGTGCCGGCCGGCAGGTTGACGGTCTGCGGGCCGGTGAGATTCTGGCCATTCAGGACGTAGGCGATGCCGCTGGGCACGGTGATGGTGACAGCCTGCGTCGTCACAACGGTGGTGGGGTCTGTCGCTTGGACGGAGCCGGTGGAGCCGCCGCCGGACACGGTAACCGTGTTGGTCAAGGACAAGGCGGCGTTATTCGCCACGCTCACCGTGACGGTGATCGCAGGCAGAGAGGTATTCGCGGCGGCGACCGAGGTGGTGGTGCAGGTTTGCGTACCCACCGTGCAGGTCCAGCCGCTGCCGGACATGCCGGTCACGGTGAGCCCCACCGGGGGCGTGTCCACGACGGTGATCGTGCCACCAGTGAGTCCGGGGCCGTTGTTCGTCACGGTGACCGTGTAGGTGCCGGTGCCGCCTTGGAGGAAGTTGCCGGTATGGGTCTTGGTGACCGCGAGCACCGGTGGATTGACGGTGAAATTCAGGCACCAGCCATTATCGAGTGCGTGCCCGTTGTCGAAGTTCGTGAGGTTGAAGTAGAGGCTCCAGGTACCGTTGCCGTTGGTATTCCCATACACATTGCCGAAAGTGGACGTACCTGCGGAGGCCGCGCGCTGAATGGCGCTGGGCAGGGTGAAAAAGGGGCTCGCGGTATAGGGATTCCCCGCCCCAGTGGCGCTGAAAGGCTTGTTCTGCGGCGCGGGAGGATTGGTGATGTTGCCGAAGGCGTCACCGAAGGACGTGTCCTGAGGCGTGATGAGCAGGTTGGCGCCCGCCAGCGAGAAGAAGTCCAGGGTTTGGGCCGCCACGGGCGCGGAAACCCCGTTCGGGCCCACCAGCAGGGACTGCAGGATGTTCGAGCCGTTGTTGGTCGACGTGTGGTAGGCCCGCAACGTCGCCGTGACGCTGGCGACGGTGCCTGGCAGATTCGTCACAAAAAGATTCGAGGGGTTCGGCGTTGCGCGACCGATGTTGTTCACCGACGCGACCAGGCCGGCCGGGATCGTCACCGCGCCGGGATTGCAGTAGGTGTACGTACCCGCATTGATGGTGGGGCCGGTGGTGGCGCGGTCCACGCGAATAGCGGCGTTACCTTGGCTGGGACGGAAGGTACTAGCGGCATCGCTGTAGGCGGCGGTGATGGTGTGGTCGCCCTCAGTAAGCGCTGACGTCACAAACGTCGCCACGCCGCTCACCACGTTGACGGCCGCGCCCAGCGCGACGCCGTTTTCGGAAAAGGTAACCGTGCCCTGATTGGGCGTGGAGGCGCCAGACACCGTCGCGGTAAAGGTGACCGCTGCCCCGAAGACGGCGTTCGGTGACGGATTCGATGTCAGGGTGGTGGTGGTGGGAGTCGGCGCGGTGCTGTAGTTGATCACCAGCGTCCAATCGGTGAAAGAGATATTGGCCGAAGCGGCCGGGGTGTTGTTCCCGGAGTCCGAGACGAGGAAGAGATTCCAGGTGCCGGCTACCAGGGCACCGACGAAGGTGCTCGCCAGTGTGCCAGCGCCGGTGGGCGCGGCGACACTGAAGCTCGCGGGACCCGTCGGCGTGTAGACCGGATTCACCTGGTTATTGCGGATGACATTACTGTAGGAGGTTGGCTGAAAGGTGCCCCCGGTGCTCC
The DNA here is from genome assembly GCA_019752335.1 of Bryobacteraceae bacterium. GTDB lineage: Bacteria > Acidobacteriota > Terriglobia > Bryobacterales > Bryobacteraceae > JALHNI01. The sequence continues at coordinate 137,442 of JAIEMJ010000015.1, read as the reverse complement.
AGGCCGCTGGATTCGAGGCCAACGGAGTCGACGCCGCGTCCGATAGGGTGACGGTGAGATTGGTCTGCGCCGTGGCGCTAGAGCCGATCCGGCCCATCACCTGCAGGCTGGCCCCGGCGGGCGATTGCAGGATCAATCCTAAATCCCGAGACGCGCCGCACGCCGGGGTACAGGAGGCTCCAGCCAACGTCGTAAAGCCGTTCAAAGTGAGGGTGAGGCCGGTGACGGTGGCGCCCGCCGGCGCGCCGGACACGGCCAGGGTGGCGGGGTAGGGCGTGGCTTGAAACGTTCCTAACGATGCTCCATTCGAAACCAGGGAAGCGCTGGCGCCGCCGGTGCAGGTGACCTGATTGGGGCCGGATGCTGAACAGGCTGCCAAGGCGGCCGCGCAAGAGGCCAAGAAGAGAATAGAGGATCGTAGAAGTTGCGTCATAAAGAAGTGGCCGCAGGAGCGAAGCGCATGTGCTTTTCACCCTCCTGGTTCTAGGAAGTATAGCTTTTTTGGCCCACTCCCGGGACACCGCTACAACAAATGAAAGCTGACTTCAATCGACGCGGGCACCGGCACGGGCTGGCCGTTTCGCGTCGCCGGCCGGAAGCGCCACTGCTTCACGGCTTCGATCGCCTTTTCGTCGAGTCCCAAACCCGCGGGCTTCACCACGCGGACGCCGCGGACGCGCCCCTGTTCATCCACCTCTACGGCGACCAGCACCGAGCCTTGAAACTTCGCTTTGCGCGCTTCGTCGGGATAGTCCGGCTCCACGCGGTAAATCACCACGGGCGCGGTAACGCCGCGCCAACGGTCCGCGTAGCTGCCGAGGCCGGTGTTTCCCGGCCCGTCGCCGATGGCGTCGCCGGCGTAATTGCCGATGCCCCGCCCCGGCCTGGCGCCACCCGAGGGCGGACCCTGGACATTGGAGAGCGGATCGCCCGTGAGCATCGTCTGCGGCATGGGCACATCGACGTGCAGGCCCGCGTCGAGAATCAGCTTTGGCGTATGGTCCAGGGGCCGCGTTACCGGCGGCAGCAGGGGCCGCGGCGTTACGTGGACTTCGACGCGTCCCGCCGTCGCCGGAGCTTGCTGTTGCGCGCTGCCACCGGCGTCGTGAGCGCGCCAGAGTAGCTTGCGCGGAATGAGCGGCATCGCTTCGGGGAGCACTTGGGGCGGCAAGGGTTCGAAGCGCAGAGACGGGAGACAGAGCAGCATCAAGAGCAAGGAGCCGTGCAGCAGCACCGAGATGGCCTGGCTGCGAGTGTTGTCGAGAGTCATGCCGGTGTTGCATTGCACGCCCAGGGCCCTTACCGGAATCGAAGCACTTAGGCGGCGCGCGCTGGGCAAGCGAGGCTACACGTGTGAAGAACTCACGCGCTCCCACCGGCCGCTTTCGGCGGCGGTGAAGATCGCCGAAAGCACGGCGAGCTGCTTTAGCGAATCCTCGAGCGGCACCGGCACGGGCCCTTCGCCGAGCACGGCACGGGCGAAGGCGTCGGCTTGCCAGGTGTACTGGTCGCCGGTGGCGAAGCTCTCGCTGGTGATGCCGGAGCCGAAGAGTTCGCCGCCGTCGTCGATGAAGATGCGCGCCGGGCGGTCCGGCGGCGCGTTGAACGGAATCTCGACGTCGATGCGGCCCTTGGTCCCCAGAAACTGCATGCGCTGATAGGGCACCAGTTGCGTGGAGCAAGTAAACGCCGCGTGCCCTTGCGGAAACTCGAGCAGGAAGCTCGACAGACGATCCGTGCCAAAGGCAGGATCACGTTCAATCGTCGCGGCGACGCGTGTGGGTTCGGCGCCGAAGACGAGGCGCGAGGTGGTTACCGGGTAACAGCCGATGTCCCAAAGGGCGCCGCCGCCAATGTCGGCGCGGTTGCGGATGTTCAGCGGGTCCACGTTGGTGTAGCTGAAGAAGCCGGTGGCGGCGCGGAGTTCGCCGATGCGTCCGGAGGCGGCGATTTCGCGCGTGCGCAGCCATTGCGGATGCGTGCGCACCATGAAGGCTTCGCCGATGATGACGCCGGCCGCGTCGCGCGCGGCGATGAGGGCGCGGAGGTCGGCCAGCGAAAGCGCCAGCGGCTTCTCGCAGAGGACGTGCTTCCCGGCGCGCGCCGCGGCGATGGACCACGGCACGTGCAGATGATTCGGCAAGGGGTTATAGATGATGTCGATGTTGGGGTCAGCCAGGAGTTCCTCGTAGGAGCCGTACGCCGTCGCAATGCCCAGCTTCGCGGCCGCCTCGCGAGCCTTGGCGAGGTCGCGCGAGGCGATCGCCGTCACTTCGCAAAGCGCGGAGCCCTGAATGCCGGGGATACATTTGTTCATCGCGAACTTCGAAACGCCGAGCACGCCCCAGCGCAGCCTTGGATTCTTCATCACTCTACGGTAACCTGAACGCTGTGAATCGCCGCGAATTTCTCTTTACCGCCGTCTCTGCCACGGCCGGGTTGGCGCAAGCCAACCGGCGCCCCAACATCCTTTTCGTGATCGCCGACGACTGGTCACACGGCCACGCCGGCGCATATGGCGCGGCTTGGGTAAAGACCCCGCACTTCGACCGCGTCGCCCGCGAAGGCGTCCTCTTCCACAACGCCTTCACGTCAAATCCCAAGTGCAGCCCCTGCCGCGCCACGATTCTCACTGGCCGCAACTCCTGGCAGCTAAAGGAAGCGATCAACCACTACAGTGTCTTCCCGAACGAATTTGCGGTGTACCCAGCGGTACTGGAGCAGGCCGGGTATTTTGTCGGTATGACGGGGAAGGGTTGGGGGCCGGGCGAGTTTCAGGCGAGCGGCTGGAAGCACAATCCGGCGGGCAAGGAGTATCAGAAGCTGACGAACAAGCCGCCCACCAGCGGCATCTCGAACCGCGACTACGCGGGCAACTTCGCGGACTTCCTCGGCCAACGCCCCGCCGGCCAGCCCTTCTGCTTCTGGCTGGGCGGCCAGGAGCCGCATCGCGTTTATGAGGATGGCAGTGGTCTGCGGGCGGGCAAGAGTCTGCAGGAGGTGAAGGTTCCGGCGTACTTCCCCGACAACCGGACCGTGCGCAGCGACATGCTGGATTATGCGCTCGAAGTGGAGTGGTTCGACGCCCATCTGGGCCGGGCGCTCGCGAAGCTAGAAGAAATTGGCGAACTCGACAATACGCTGGTGGTGGTGACCTCGGACCACGGCATGCCCTTCCCCCGCATCAAGGGGCAGATCTATGAGCAAGGCTTCCATCTGCCGCTGGCGATTCGCTGGGGCAAACTCACCACCGGCGGCCGGCACGTGAACGACTTCATCAACACGCGCGATTTCGCGCCGACGTTCCTCGAAGCGGCGGGCGTGAAGCTGCCGCCCACCGTTACCGGCAAGAGCTTTCTCGACGTGCTGAAGAGCCCGAAGTCCGGCACGGTGGACGCGTCGCGCGACGTGATGCTGATCGCCAAGGAGCGCCACGACATCGGGCGCCCCAACGACGCCGGTTACCCGGTCCGCGCCATCCGCACGCCGGAGTATCTGTATGTGCGCAATTTCGAGCCGACGCGTTGGCCCGCGGGCAATCCGGAAACGGGCTACACCAACGTCGACAATAGCCCTACCAAGACGTTGATGCTCTCCACGTTCGATCGCTACTATCAACTCTCCTTCGGCTTCCGCGCCAGTGAAGAGCTCTACAAGATCAGCGAGGACCCGGAGTGCATGAAGAATCTGGCCGCGCAGAGTAGCTACGCGCAGATCAAGCGCTCGCTGCGGGACCGCATGGAGACGATGCTGAAGGAGCAGGGCGACCCGCGCTACAACGGCAACGCCGCCTTCTTCGACGCGATTGAGTACTACGGGCCGAAGAAGCACTCTTACGACAATTGGCTCAAGAACCAGCGTCCGCCGTTGGAGTAGCTTAGGCGAGATCGGTCTTGGAGAAGTCATTGCCTTGGTAGAACAGGGGCTCTTTCCGGACTCACCGCGCAGATTTACGAGCCGAAGTCCGGTTTCCACGAAACTAGGCCGACATCACGCGGACCGGGGCGGCCAAAATCCGGCGTCCATACTCTCGCGCCGGCGGCTCTTCAAGCATGATCGCCAGAATGATCGACGAATCAATGACCATGCTGAATGCCACTCGGATTCTCGGGTATGCCCCAGCGATCATAGCCGAGCGTTTGGTCTTCAGGCTCTTGGGAGCGCACCGGTAGCGATGCACACCGATGCGCGATTTCCATCAGTTCGTCGAGCAACTTCTCCTGATCCGCCTGGTTGTCTTTCAGTTCCCGGAGCCGATTGCGCAAAGCCTCCGTAACAGCCGAGTTGAGCGACTCGCCCGTCAGTTCGGCGATCTCACGCGCCATCGCTTCGGCTTCGGGGTTGCGGATGGAAAGAGCCATAATTCTCATGGTACCGCTTAGATTTCCATCGCATGGCCCGCCGCCAACCCGCCGTCGACCGACAAGGCGTGGCCCGTGATCCAAGCCGCATCGGCGGAGGTCAGGAAGGCGATCGACTTCGCCACATCCTCCGGCGTGCCCAAGCGTCCGAGCGGATGCAGGGCCGCCAGCCGCGCGGCGCGCGCCTCGTCGTCGAGGATCGGCTGGATGAAGGGCGTCCGCACAAAGCCGGGGCAGACGCAATTCACGCGAATGCCCTGCCCGGCGTAGTCGAGCGCCATGTTGCGCGTCAACGCGACCATCGCCCCCTTCGACGCCGTGTAAGCCGCGCGTTGACGAAAACCGGTGACGGCCACGACCGACGCGACATGCACGATGGCTGCGCCGGCCGGCATCTTCGGCAGGGCGTGCTTGGCCGCCAGAAACGCGCCCTTCACGTTGACGGCGAAGACGTGGTCCCAGCCGGCGCCGTCCTGCTCATGGACGCTCTTCCGTAGAGCGGCGCCGGCACAGGTCACCAGGACGTCAATCCGGTGGAGCGCCGACAAAGCGTGCGCGACGGCATCCTCGTCAGTGACGTCGCAGGCGGTCTCGGCCGTCCGATCCAGCACCAGCACGCGCGCGCCTTCGGCGCGCAAGAGAGCTACGGTGGCGGCGCCGATGCCGGAGGCACCGCCCGTCACCACGGCTTGGAGTTCATGGAAGCGCATGTGGATCAGGCTACACTAAAGGTTCCCCATGGAATTCGAAAAAGTGTATGAGCCCCAGCGCTTTGAAGCGCGCTGGGCCGAGTGGTGGATCAGCCACGGTTACTTCACGCCCGATGCGGCCTCGTCCGCCCCAATGTTTTCGCTGGTGATTCCGCCGCCGAACGTCACCGGCTCCTTGCATATGGGCCACATGTTGGAACACACCATCATGGACGTCACCATCCGCACGCAGCGCATGCGCGGCCGCAAGACGCTCTGGCTGCCCGGCATGGACCACGCCGGCATCGCCACGCAGATGGTGGTGGAGCGCAAACTCCTCAAGGACGAAAACATCACGCGCCGCGAACTCGGGCGCCCCGAGTTCGAGAAGCGCATCTGGGCCTGGAAGGAGCAAAGCGGCGGCCGCATCATCGAGCAGATGAAGAGCGTCGGCGCCAGTTGCGATTGGACCCGCGAACGCTTCACCATGGACCCCGGCCTCTCGCGCGCCGTCCGCGAAACTTTCGTGCGCCTGTGGGAGAAGAAGCTCATTTACCGCGGCGACTACATGGTGAACTGGTGCCCCAGTTGCGCCACCGCGCTCAGCGATCTCGAAGTGGACCACGAAGAGGTGCAAGGCAGCCTTTGGCACATCCGTTATCCCGTGAACGGCATGCCGGGTCGCGACATGGTGGTGGCGACCACGCGTCCGGAAACCATGCTCGGCGATACCGCGGTTTGCGTGCATCCGGAGGACGAACGCTATGCCGACCTGCGCGGTAAAACCGTCCGCCTGCCGCTGATGGACCGCGATATCCCCATCATCTTCGACGAACTCGCCGATCCGAAGTTCGGCACCGGCGTGGTGAAAGTAACTCCCGCGCACGACCCGAATGACTTCGAAGCCGGTAAGCGCAATAACCTTGAGAAGATCAAGGTGATTAACGAAGAGGCGAAGATCACGTCCGCCGGCGGCATCTATGCTGGCCTGGATCGCTACGAAGCCCGCAAGCGCATCGTCGCCGATCTTACGGCGCAAGGCTACTTAGTCAAAATCGAAGATCACAAGCTGTCGGTGGGTAAGTGCCAGCGGAGCAAGACTACCGTGGAGCCGCTGATTTCGACGCAGTGGTTCTGCCACATGAAGCCCTTGGCCGAAAAGGCCATCGCAGCGGTACAAAGCGGACAGACCACGATTCGCCCCGAAAACTGGGAGAAGATTTACTTCGACTGGATGAATAACATCCGCGACTGGTGTATCTCCCGCCAGCTTTGGTGGGGGCATCGCATTCCAGCCTGGATCTGCCAGGACTGTGACGAGATTAACGTCAGCCGCGAAGATCCCACGCAATGTAGTAAGTGCGGGAGCGCAAAGCTGAAGCAGGTCGACGACGTGCTCGATACCTGGTTTAGCTCCGGATTGTGGCCCTTCTCGACGCTAGGATGGCCAGACCAAACCGCTGACCTCAAGACTTACTATCCCACCGAGCTCATGATCATGGGCTACGAAATCCTTTTCTTCTGGTGCGCCCGCATGATGATGCTGGGCATCGAGATGATGGGCGACGTACCCTTCAAACAGGTCTTTATTCATGGCATCGTCCGCAACGCGGACCGCACCAAGATGTCGAAAACCAAGGGCAACACGGTTGACCCGCTCGACATGACGAGTAAGTATGGCACGGACGCGGTCCGCATGGCGCTGGTGCAGGCGTCTGCGCCGGGCGCGGACGTTATTTGGACCGAAGATAAGTTACCGGCCTCGCGTAGTTTCGCCAACAAAATCTGGAACGCGGCGCGGTTTCTATTCCTCAATATGGAACGCGCGGGGGTGACACCGCAGCTAGTTACCGATCCGGGTCCCGCCGAAACGCTGGAGGATCGCTGGATCCGCAGCCGCCTGAACGCGGCCGCCGAAACGGTCAATCGGGCCGTGGACCAGAATCGCTTCCACGAAGTGGGACAAGCGATGTGGCAGTTTTTCTGGAGCGAGTTCTGCGACTGGTACGTCGAGTTGAAGAAGCTGCGTTTCCGAGAGAACTCGGGCCTCAATGCTGACTGGAAGAATATCATCTTCGTCTTCGATTCGGCCTTAAGGCTGCTGCATCCCTCAATGCCGTTTATTACGGAAGAGCTGTGGCAGCGGCTGCGGAATCAGGGCCCGGAAGCGTCGATTGCCTTGGCTCAATTCCCGGAGGCCGATCCGTCGCGCCACGACGCGGCGGCGGAACGCGAAATGGGGATCCTGCAAGACATCATCACATCCGCGCGCACGCTTCGCGCCGAGATGAAGGTGGACCCGAAGTTAGGCCTCGACGCCGTGCTCTATTCGACCACGGGCGCCGTCGAGATCGCGCAGCGCGAACTCGAGGCAGTGACTAAGTTGACCAACATCAAGCTGACCCTGAAAGCCGAGCCTGCGCCGAAAGCCGGCGCCGGCACTCGCTCCACGCCGGACTTTGACTTAGTGCTGCTGGTGCCTGCCGCGCAGCAGGACGCGCAGATCTCCCGGCTCACTAAGGAAAACGAGCAACTAGCCAAGAATATCGCCAACACGGATCGTCAATTGAACGATGAGAAGTTCATGGGCAAGGCCCCCGCGCATATCGTCGCCTCGATGCGGCAGAAGTTGGCGGAGTACCAAACGCAGTTAGCGAAGAATCAGGACGCCTTGCGCGCCCTGGAGGGCTAAGTGCATCCGGAAATCATCGAGACGGTGACGCAGGCCTTGGCCGAAGACATTGGCCCGGGCGACATTACTTCCCAACTGACGGTACCGGCGGACCGGCAAGCCGAGGGTAAGTTCTATGCCCGCGCCAATCTTGTCGTCGCGGGCATTGACTTACTCCCCCAGATCTTTGAGCTACGCGGCGGCGTGGACCACTTGGAGTTACTCAAGCAACCGGGTGACCGTGCCACGGACGGCGAGTTACTGGCGGTGGTGCGCGGCAGCGCGCGGCGTTTGCTCGAATGCGAGCGCGTCGCTTTGAATTTTATGCAGCGTCTGTCCGGCGTGGCGACCCTAGCCGCCCAGTACGTCGCGGCGGTGGCGGGAACCCAGACCAAGGTGCTGGATACGCGCAAGACGACGCCCGGTCTGCGGCGGCTCGAGAAAGCGGCGGCTGCTGCCGGTGGCGTGACAAATCATCGCATGGGCTTGTATGACTATGTGCTGATCAAGAACAACCACATCACGGCCGCGGGGGGCGTCCGCGCGGCGCTGGCGGGCACGAGTGGCGCAACGGTCCCCGTAGAGATCGAAGTGCGGACGTGGGAAGAGTTAAACGAGGCGCTCGACGCGGGCGCTAAGCGTCTCTTGCTGGATAACCTCACGCCCGCGGAAGCGAAGCGGTGGGTGGACCACATCGCTGGCCGCGCCAGCACCGAAATCTCGGGCGGAGTTACGCTCGAAACCATTCGCGACTACGCGCAAGCCGGAGCTGATTATATCTCCGTGGGAGCGATTACGCATTCGGCGGTCGCGGTGGACTTGAATTTCCGGGTTCACTTACTCGGGTGAGTATCCGCCGCAATCTTGACCATATCAGCGCGCGCCTGCCGCTGTGGCACCTACATTGGTATGTCACCCTCGATTCGACGCAACTCGAGGCTCAGCGCTTGATCGACGAAGGCTGCTTGGACCATACGGCCATCGTCTCCCAGGAGCAGACGGCCGGCATGGGCCGTTTGGGCCGCCGTTGGCACTCCGAGAGCGGCCAGGGGCTCTACCTTTCGGCAATTCTGCGGCTGGAACTGCCGCCCGCGCACTTACCCGGCCTAACGCTGGCCCTCGGCTTGGCCGCCAAGCGCACGATCGAAGAGACCGCGGAACTCGACTGCGACTTACGCTGGCCGAATGACGTTTTGGTGGCGGGCCGGAAGGTCTGCGGAATTCTTACGCAGATGCACAACGGAGCGGTGATCGCGGGAATCGGGATCAATCTCAACCAGCGCGATTTTCCGCTCGAAATCGACGATATTGCCACGTCGCTGGACCGCGAAGGCGCGAGTAACTTCTCGCGCGAGGACTTACTGGTGCGACTGCTCGACTATATCGAGGAATACACGCAGCTCTATTGCCGCGATGGCCGCGATATTGTCTATCGCGCATTTCGTATGAACTCGACTTATGTGCAGGGCAAGCGGGTGATTGTCGAACAGGACGGCCGCTCGCTCCGCGGGGTGACCGACGGCCTTGACGCTGATGGCTTCCTGATCCTGCGCGCCGAGACTGGGGAGCGGATCACGATCCTCGCCGGTGGCGTACGGCCCGTAATCTAGCGCCGGAATTCGAGAAAGTACTGCGTGGGCAGCATCTTCCATTCGTTTGTCTTCCGGAAACCCGCGGCCGTTAGCTCCTTCACTAAGTCAGCCTGCGCGATACGTTCCTTGAGCGGCGGCCCCACCGGAGTTTGGCGTTTGTGGAACTCAAGGATCACTAAACGGCCACCTGCCTTCAAGGCTTGCGTAAGCTTGGCGTAATAGGCGGGCCGTTGTTCAATGTGGTGTAGGGTATTGCAGATAAAGATGGTATCGGTGCCCGCCGGCGGCAGCCGCGGATCGTCCGGCGCGGCGAGCACGATTTCCAGCTTGGGCTCGTTCTGTTTCGCCTTGTCGAGGAGCATTTGCGCGATATCCACGGCATAGACCTTACCGGCGTGCCGCGCGAAGCGCTTGCTGAAGTAGCCAGTCCCCGCGCCGATGTCGGCGACAACTTCATCCGGTTTCAGCGCCAGCGCCATGATCACTTCGTGCGGCTTCTGCCATGCGTCGCGGCCGGGATCATCCAGCACGCGGGCGAATTCCTCGGCGGTGTGGTGCATGGTGTGATCGTTTACTCTCTGGGAGAGCAGGAGGAAGAGGAGCAAGGTGGCCATTTCTTGAGTATATCGGCCATAATGGTAGGTATGAAACAGTACGCGGCCCCGCCGCCCATGCAGATTGACCCGGCCCAGAAGTACACGGCCATGTTTGAAACGGCCCGCGGCACCATTGTTTGCGAGCTTTACCCGGCCAACGCGCCGCTGGCCGTGAACAACTTCGTCTTTCTGGCGAAGGACGGCTTCTACGACAACACCACGTTCCACCGCGTGATCAAGGACTTCATGGTGCAAGGCGGCGACCCCACGGCCTCCGGCCGCGGCGGCCCCGGCTATCGCTTCAACGACGAATTCACGGGCGGTAATTGGCTGAAACACAAAGTGGGATCTTTGTCGGCGGCCAACGCCGGCCCGAACACCAACGGCAGCCAGTTCTTCATCACCCACATCAAGACCGACTGGCTCGACGGCAAGCACGTCGTCTTCGGCCAGGTGCTCACCGGCCAGGACGTAGTGGACGCCATCCAGGGCGGCGACGCGCTGAAGTCGGTGACGATTACTGAGGGGTAGCCCATCCCGCGGATGAGAAGATGAAGGAGGAGGCGCTAGCCTCGGGGACGGCCTCCTCCACGGGAAGCTCGACGCCCTCATCGGCGAACTGGGCTAATCTCTTGGGACGCGAGCAGGCGTGGCCTAGAAACAGAATCCGGCGAAAACGATCTTGCTCCCAGACAAAGTAATAAGTATCGGGCGGAGCAGTCATTCCGGTACGGATCTTCACGAGGCGGCTATGGAGCTGGAACTCAATTGCGGAACCCTCATACATGCCGCACGAGATGAGCCACTGGCCCGACTCATCGCGATCTTCAGTTCGTTTCCCCAAGGGCGGGATAAACACGCCTCCCGTTGGCAAGTCGATAATGGCTCCCGCCGCGCAATTGGAGCCACCCATCCAAAGGGCAAACTTGTATCTACCGGCGAAATTCACGCCTTCCTTAGCCGCCTTGGCCAAGAGGTCAGGGTATCGGTAATCGACGATCCGCTTGGGGACGGCCGGTGCGCCGCGCCAGACCTTGGCAACCGGGAAGTCCTCGAACCGGGGCTGGTTCTGCCGCGACCATGCCTGCTCGCGGACGGGAAGCAATTGAGACAGTAACCAAACAAACGCGAACACACCGGCATCGTACCAGCTTTAGCCAGCATATCGACTCGGATCGCCCTCAGGCAGAGTCCGGCGTCGTCAACTCACCTCTCGGGGGACGAGAGTTTTTATCCCGACGTAGCGTCCAAAATCTCTCGGGTTGTAAGTTAGCAACTGCTCGACTCCATGCACCAGCATTCCCGCTGCGATCCGCGCGTCGTGAACTTGAATCCCGCGAACAGCGTGATCGACCAAAAGCCGCCTCCACCGGAAGTAGACTTCCGGCGTGTCGTGCAACACGCTCAAGATCGTATCCAAGCCGTCGAGCCGCTGTTCCGTCTCCCCTGGACTCAGACCAAGACCGTTCTTGTCCGCTGGCCGTGTACACACGTTCCAAAATTCCGCAATGTTCTGCGGCATGACACAAACAAGCTCATTCCGCTGGAGCAGGCGCTCTATGGCGGTGACGGATTCCTCATGCCAGGGATGTCCCTGTTGAATACAGAAGATCAAGACATTCGAGTCGACCAGGACTGACATCGCCTAATCCCGCCTGTACATCGCGTCGCGGGAAATGTCCTCCAGCGAGAGTTGAGGCAGGTCGGCCGGGAACCCCTTGGCCCAAACCCGGAAAGCGTTGGCTTTCTGGGTAGCGGTCAGGGCAGCTTGCGGCGATAGCGCAGCCTCCCGCTCCAGTACCTGCTGAATGTACACCTCGAGGGAAGCGCCGCTGGAACGAGCGCGAGCGGAGAGCGTCGCCTCCACGTCCGGCCGGATTTGCAAGTTTACCGTCATCGCTTCCTCACCACACCCAATCTCTTTTGATTCTACAAGAGCCATCACGCCCCCCAGCCCCGATCCAGACTCCGGTACTGCACGGCCTCCGCCAAATGCTTGGCTTCCACGCGTTCGCTGCGGCCCAGGTCCGCCACCGTGCGGGCGACTTTCAGAATGCGATCGTGCGCGCGCGCCGAGAGCGCCATCTTGCGGATCGCCATCTCGAGCGTCTTCTCGCCAGCGGCGTCGAGGGCGCAGACCTCGCGCAAACGGGCGGGCGGAATGTACGCGTTGTAGAAGCCACGCGCCAGTTGGATCGCGCGCGTGGCTTCCACGCGCTCCCGCATCTCGGCCGACGAAGCGCCTTCGTTCTTCGAGCGCAGATCCTGATAGGGCACGGCGGGGACATCGATCTGGATATCGATGCGATCCAGCAGTGGGCCGCTGATTTTGCCCAGATACCTCTGAATGATAGCTCCCGTGCAACGGCATTCGCGGCTCGCATCGCCCCAGAAACCGCAGGGGCAGGGGTTCATCGCGCACAGCAGCATCACGCGGGCCGGGAAGATTAGCGACATGTTCGAGCGGGCCAAGGAGACTTGCCCATCTTCGAGCGGTTGCCGGAGTAGCTCGAGGACGTGGCGCGAGAATTCGGGGAGTTCGTCGAGGAAGAGAATGCCATTGTGCGCCAGGCTGACCTCGCCGGGCTTGGGTGTGCCGGAGCCACCACCGATCAGGCCCGCGTCCGAGACAGCGTGATGCGGCGCGCGGTAAGGCCTTTCGACGAGCAGCCCAGCGCCGGGCGCGAGCACGCCGGCCACGGAATGTACTTGCGTCGTTTCGAGGGCTTCGGGAAACGTGAGCAGCGGCAGGATAGTGCATAGCCGCTTGGCCAGCATCGTCTTGCCCGACCCGGGCGGGCCGATCATCAACGCATTGTGGACGCCAGCCGCGGCCACTTCGAGGGCGCGTTTGGCCGAGGCTTGTCCGCGGACGTCGAGGAAGTCCAAGCCGTCGCTGGCGGCATTGCTGGCCCGGCCGCGCGCGGGGATGTCGCAGGGGACGGCGAAGTCGGCGTTGCCCAACAGACGCACGACGTCGGCGAGGCTGTCCGCTGGATAGACCTTTACGCCTTCCACCACGGCGGCTTCGTGCGCGTTCTCGGTCGGCACGATCAGATGCGGGATGCCCTGGCGGCGGGCGCAGACGGCGATGGAGAGCGCGCCGCGCACAGGCCGGATGCGGCCATCGAGCGAGAGTTCGCCCACCACCATGGGTTGAAACGGCTCACGCGCGACGTGGTTGCGGAAGACGCCCATGGCTCCCAGAACGCCCAAAGCCATCGGCAGGTCGAAGCTCGCGCCTTCCTTGCGGACATTGGCCGGAGCGAGGTTGATGGTGACCGCGCGCGACGGGTAGCCGAAGCCCGAATGCGCCAGCGCCGACTTGATGCGCTCGCGGCTTTCGCGCACAGCGGCGTCGGGCAAGCCGACGGTGATGAAGTCGCGGTCTGAGCCGTGCGAATGCAAGTCCACCTCAATGTCGATGGGGTGCGCTTCGATGCCGAAGACGGCGGCGCTTTTCGTCGTGTAGAGGCTCATATACTGTAAGTGGGTTTTGCGCGGGAAAATTCTCACATATTTTTTCGAGAGTGTCTAAATGTACCTCAATTTCGCTCTTTCTTCGCATAAGTTCGTAGATCTTTCCTAACGTAGCTATAATCTTCATTGAGAAGAAAGAGATTCATGGCGTCTGTTGTTACCCGACCCACCCTCCGCCCGGACTTAGCTTTGGATCGCCTGCTGATTGAGCACGAACTGCGCAGCGTGTTGCCACCGGCGGGCGCTTCGCCGGTTAGCGCCTGCATGGAGTACGCCGTGATGGGCGAAGCACAGCGGCTGCGGCCGATGCTGGCCCTGCGGACCGGTCAACTCTTGAACTCTGAGGCGGCGTTGACCCTGCGCGCCGCCGCTGCCACCGAATTGCTGCATTGTGCGTCGCTGATTGTGGACGACCTTCCCTGCATGGACAACGACGCCACGCGGCGGAATCGCCCTTCGGCGCATGTAGCTTACGGCGAGAGCACCGCGCTTCTGGCTGCTTTTGGTTTGGTGGCCCTCGCGGCGCGCACGGTGATGGAGCAGAACGCGCCGGAGCGCTACTTTCCGGGCCAGCGCCGCTTCCTGGTCTCACTCTTACGAACGCTTGATTGCACCGGCCTGATCGGTGGTCAAGTGATGGACTTAGAGCTCTCCGGCGACCGGCGCGAGCAGTGCCGGGATCAACTCAACGACCTGAAGACGGTGCCCTTGTTCCTTCTCGCCATTGAGGCGGGCGTCGCCTACGCGCCGGGGCCGGTGGATACTGGCCTCCAATCCTTCGGGCGGCACTATGGTGTGGCCCTGCAAATGACCGACGATTATTTGGATGGTGAGGCCCAGGAGATGGGTCCTTTGGAGGGGCAGCTAGCGGCGACAAAGGATTGTCTGGCCCCGTACGGTGCCGCTGCCCGTCCGCTGTTGGAATTAGTGGAGTATTTGCATGCCCGCGCGCAAGATTATTGTCATCGGTAGTGGTTTTGGCGGACTAGGATCCGCAGTTCGTTTACAAACCAAGGGCTACCAAGTCGAGTTAGTAGAAGCGCGCGATAAGCTGGGCGGTCGCGCCTATGTCTACGAGCAGGACGGCTTCAAATTCGACGCCGGCCCCACCGTCATCACGGCCCCCTTTATGATCGATGACCTGTTCACCGGGGCGGGACGCAAGACGGCAGACTATGTGCGGATCGTTCCCGTCGATCCCTTTTACCGGATCGAGTTTCACGACGGCCGCTCATTTTCCTATGGCGGTGACGAGCGGGAAACGGAGCGCCGCGTCGCGGAGTTCTCCCCGCAGGATGTCGAAGGTTACCGCGCCATGATCCGCGCCACGAAGGCGATCTTCGCCAAGGGCTTCACCGAATTGTCGGACCGGCCGTTTCTCAAGTTCGGCGACATGATGAAGGTCGCACCAGACTTAATCCGGCTGCAGAGTTACAAGACGGTATATCAGTTTGTTTCGGGCTATATCAAGGACGACTTACTCCGTCGCGTCTTTAGTTTCCATCCCTTGTTAGTAGGCGGAAACCCTTTCCAGACGACCAGCATTTACGCGTTGATTCATCATCTGGAACGCGAATGGGGCGTCCATTACGCCATGGGCGGTACCGGCGCGGTGGTGAACGGACTGGGACGGCTGTTTCACGAATTGGGCGGCGAAGTCCGCTTGAATGCGCCGGTGAAGCGCATTCTGACGGCCGACGGCGCGGCCAGCGGCGTCGTCCTGGAGAGCGGAGAGCAGATTCTGGCCGACGCCGTGGTCTCCAACGCCGACATCGCCAATACTTATCGCTTGATGCTACCGCCCGGCGAACGACGCCGCAATAGTAACCGGCATCTTGAAAAGATGCGCTATTCGATGTCACTCTTCGTAATTTACTTTGGTACGCGCAAGCAATATCCGAATCTCGCGCACCACACGATTATTCTGTGCGAACGCTACCGCGGCTTACTCGACGAGATCTTCAATACGAAGACCCTGCCCGAGGATTTCAGCGTCTACTTACACCGCCCGTCAGCGACTGACCCCACGATGGCGCCCCCCGGCAACGACTGTTTCTACGTCCTGATCCCGGTGCCGAACCAGCAGAGCGGCATCGACTGGAAGACGCAAGCCAAGCCCTTCCGTGATCGCGTGATGAAGTTCCTCGACGAGCAATACATGCCCGGGCTGCTGGAGAACCTGGCCACGGAGCGGTGCTTCACTCCGCTGGACTTTGAGACCACGTTGCGCAGCTACGCGGGCGCGGCATTTTCCTTCGAACCGATCTTTCGCCAATCGGCCTGGTTTCGGCCCCATAATGAATCCGAGGACATACGGCATCTGTATTTCGCCGGCGCCGGGACGCATCCGGGCGCGGGCGTGCCGGGCGTCCTGTCTTCGGCTAAGATTGTGGAAAAACTGATTTGCGAACGGCTACCGAACTAGTACCGATTTACGCGGAAGCGGCGCGCGCGACCGCGGCGGGCTCGAAGAGCTTTTTCTTCGCTACGCGCTTCTTTCCGCGGGAGCTGGCGCGGTCCGCGCACGCCGTCTATTGGTTCTGCCGCACGACGGACGACCTGGTGGACGAGTGTACCAACCTGGACGAAGGCCGCGTGCAGCTTGAGGCGTGGGCGGTGGCGACGCGCCGGGCGCTGGACGAAGGGCATTCGCCAAATCGCGTCCTCGCCGCCTTCACGGACGCCGTGGCTCGCCACGCCATACCGCATGACTTGCCCTTCGAACTGATTGAGGGCATGCGCATGGACCTGGACTGCACCCGCTACCGGACGTTCGACGAGCTACGCGTCTTCTGCTACCGTGTCGCCTCCGTGGTGGGCTTGATGATGTCGCACGTGATTGGCTTTGCGCGCCCGGCGGACCAGGCAGCCGGCCTCAACTACGCGATTGACCTCGGCATCGGCATGCAATTGACGAACATCCTGCGGGACCTCGGCGAAGACTGGCAACGCGGCCGCATCTATCTACCTGCGGACGAAATGGCGCAGTTCGGCTATACGCGCGAGATGCTGGGCCGCGGCGAGCGGAACCCCGCTTTCCGGGCGTTGATGGAGTTCCAAATCGCCCGCGCGCGGCGCTTCTATGCGGCTTCGCAGCCCGGCGTGCCGCTGCTGAATCGCGATGGGCGCTTCGCGGTGCAAGTGGCTTCGGACGTCTATCAGCAGATCCTGGGCCGCATCGAACGGGCCGGCTACGACGTCTTCTCGCAGCGCGCCGTGGTGCCGCCGCTCGAAAAGTATTGGATCACCACGCGGCGCATGGCAGTGCCGATGGCGCGCCACGGACTGCTGCGTTTGAAGGAGCGCTTCTCATGATCCGGCAGAGCATCCGCGATAGCTCGCTGGCCGCGCTGGTGGGCCTGGTGGTGAGCTACGGCGCCTTCTACGCGTTGGGCTGGCCGTTGCCCACCGAGGCGATTGCCGAGTGGATCATGGCGGAAACGCCGTCGGCGTGGGCGGTGCCGATTCTGGACGTGCTCGGCGACTGGGCGAAGCCTTGGGCGATCACCGGCGGCCTCGCCGCCTTGGGCTTCGCGTTGTGGATCCCCGCCTTCCTGGCCCGGCGCGGCTGGCCCGTTTGGTGCTTCGCGCTCGTGCCCGGCCTGGCGTTGCTGTATGCTTTCCGCTTCGATTTCTGGTCCTGGCCGGGCAACCTGGCCTTCTGGCTACCCTCAGCGGCGGCGCTGATCGCCTTCGTCCGGATACAACCCCGCGCCGTCTCTTCGCAACGGCGCGAGTTTCTCATCTCCGCGTCGATGCTGTCGGGCACGGTGGGCGTCGCGGCGGAGAGCTACGTGCGGAATCGCTCGATCGCGGCGAGTGCCGTTACGCCGGTGGACCTCTTCCCGATGGTGATGCCGCCGAACCCCTTGCCGAAGGGGCTGGTCCGTAAGCCGATCACGCCCGTCGGGCAGTTCTACGTGATGAGCAAGAACTCAGTGGACCCCGCGCTCGACCCGCGCCGTTGGCGGCTGCGGATCAAGCGAGAGGGCCGGCTGATCCGCGACTTCAGCTACAACGAACTACTCGGGCTGCCTCGGCGCGAACGCTATCAGACTCTACGCTGCATCTCCAATACGCTCAAGACGGACCTGATGGGAACGGCCTATTGGAGCGGCGTGCGGCTGGATCAGTTGTGTGACCGGCGCGACGCGGGCGACGGCGCGGTGGAAGCCGTCGTGCTCGGCGTGGATGGACATGGCGATAGCTTCCCGGTGAGCTACGCCTTTGAAGATGAGTTCATGTTGGCGCTGGGCATGAACGGGCAGACGCTGAACCGCAACCACGGCTTCCCCATTCGTTTGCTGGTGCCCCGCTATTACGGCTTCAAGAACATCAAGTGGATCGGCGAGATTGATTTTGTGACGAAGCCGTACTTCGGCACGTGGCCCAAGCGCGGCTTCTCCAAGGACGCTTTCGTGCATACGATGTCGCACATTGACCGGATCGCGCGCGAGGGGGAGCAACTGCGCCTGGGCGGCGTCGCGTTCGCGGGCGTGCGGGGGATCGAGCGCGTGGAAGCACGCGTGGATCAAGGCCCTTGGGCGCCGATGTCGCTAGAGCCCGCGCTTTCCATTTATACTTGGACTCGGTGGCAAGGTACGGTAGCTGCCACGGCAAACGCGCAGTTGGTAGAGGTGAGAGCCCAGGATGGCCAGGGGCGTTGGCAGTTGCCGCAAGAAAAGCCGCAGTTCCCCGATGGTGTAGCCGGACCGACCATTCGCCGCATTCCCACGTAGACGCATGAACACGAGTGACCTTGAACTCTTCTTCGCCGACTGGCACGCGACCGATGTCGCGCTGATCAGCGGCGCGTTTCTGCTTTCGCTGGCGATGGCGTTTTTTGCTTGGAAAAGCCGCCGCAATTATCTGCGCTTGCCGGAACTGCCGGTGGATACCACGCCGGCGGCCAGCCTGACCGCGATCGTCCCGGCCCGCAATGAGGAGGCCAACATCGCTCGCGTCGTGGGCAGCTTTCCTGCCAACCATGTGCTGGTAGTCGATGACTTCTCCACGGACCGCACCAGCGAACTGGCGCGCGAGGCCGGGGCTTACGTGATGCAGCCGCCCCCGCTGAAGCGCGGTGTCGCAGGCAAGAACAACGCCTGTTTTGCGGGCGCGGAAGCCGTAAAGACCGATTGGATGCTGTTCGTCGACGCCGACACGTGGTATCGGCCCGAGTTCGCGCCCTCGCTGGTGAACTACGCGAAGCAAGCGAACCTGGCGCTCACCACCGTTTTTCTCAAGCAGGAGTGCGTGACGGTTTGGGAGAAGATGATCCTGCCGTACGCCTTCGCGCTCTATTTCTGCGGAGTCAACGCCAAGCAGGTGAACGCGCTGTCGAGCTCCGAGTCGCTGGCGAACGGACAATGCATGCTGTGGAAGCGGTCGGCGTACGAGTTTGTAGGCGGCCACAACACCGTGGCGACTTCCGTCATTGAGGACGTGGAACTCGCACGGTTGGCCAAGCGGCACCAACAGCGCTTGCGCGTGCTGCGCGCAGAGAAGCTGGGCAGCGTCCGCATGTACGATGGCTTGGGCGCCATCTGGCGCGGCTTTCAGAAGAACGCGTTTCGCTTCCTGGTGGTGAACCCGGCAACGGGCTTTCAGGTGGTGCTGGCGTCCATCGTAATGGCGTCCTGGTTGCCGATGCTAGCCGCGCTGATGCTCAACCAACTGTGGATCGCGGCGGCGCTGTTTTACTTCGTCCCCACCCTGGTGTTCGCGTCTTGGTACGGCGGTATCTTCCAGGCGCTGCTGGCGCCCTACGCCATCTACTTTTTCCAGGCCATCGCGCTGAATGCGATGATCTCCACCACCTTCAACCGCCGCACCCTTTGGAAGGGCCGTGCCGTCTGAGTTGATTCAATATCCCGTTCCCTGGGACCTGGTCCGCGGACTGACGCCGCACCTGGCAAGCCGCACCTCGACCAACATCGTCAACTTCACGGCGCGGATCGTGGAGCGAATGCAGCCCGGGCCGGTCTTCGAAGGCCTGGAGCGCCTGCCCGAAAATCCGCGCTTCATCCTGGCGGCGAACCACTACCAGCGGCCCGGACTATGGATCCTGCACACGGCGGCCGTACTTACCCAGGCGCTGGTGCGGCGCTACGGGACGGCCGATCCGCCGGTGCGCTGGATCGTGACGGCGAACTGGCCGCCGATTCGCCTGGGCCCCTGGCGCATTCCGTCGCCCGGTGACTGGCTGCTGCCGCGCGTGGCCGAGGTACTGCAGTGTTACCCGGTGTCGTTTGCGGGCCAGAACCCGGCGTTCACGGCCAAGTCCGTCCGGCGCATTCTCAAGGACGCGCGAAGCAGCGCGGCGGCGATTGGCATTTTTCCGGAGGGCGTGGCGGGGTCAGCCGGGCAGTTGACGGCGCCTCTGCCGGGCGTGGACCGGTTCTTATCGCACCTGGGAAAGACGGGCTTGCCGTTGGTGCCGTGCGGCATTTCGGAGTCCGGCCGCTTCGTAATTCGCTTCGGCGACACGGTGCCCGCCGAAGAAGTAGCCGCGTCAGAAGACGCGGCAGCGCTGGCGATGGCGCGGATCGCGCTCTTAATCTAAACGGATTGAAACACTAGGGCAGTATGCTGGGTGTCATGTGGCGGATTTTCCTTCTCTTCGTGAGTGCCGGGCTGGCCGGCGCGCAGCCGGTGCGGATGAACCAGATTCAGTTCGTGGGGACACACAACAGCTATCATGTGGGCCTCGCGTCGAGTGAGATGGCATTGCTGAGAAAACAGAATCCGGCGGCGGCCGAGAGCCTGGCTTACCGGCACCCGCCGATTGAAGCGCAGCTTGATGCAGGCGTCCGGCAACTCGAAATCGACGTCTATGGCGACGCGAAGGGTGGACTGTTTGCCGACCCCCTTTACCCAAAGCTGGTGGCCAAGGAGGGTCTGCCGGCGGATCCCCCGCCCTTTGACCAAGCCGTCATGCGGAAGCCTGGCTTCAAGGTCCTGCACGCACAGGACGTCGACGTGCGCAGCCACTGTCCGACGTTCGTGGGGTGCCTTCAGATAGTGAAGCGCTGGTCGCGGGCGCATCCGGGGCATCTGCCGATCTATATCCAGATCGAGAACAAAGGCGGGAGGTCGCGGCCGGAATTTGTCGAGCCCGAGAAGATCACGAAGGCGACGATGGATGCGCTCGATGCCGAGATCCGGTCCGTGTTTGCGGACCGCGAGGTGGTCACGCCGGACCAGGTGCGCGGCCAGTTCGCCACGCTGGAGGAGGCAGTGCTGAAGAGGGGTTGGCCGGAACTGAAGCAGGCCCGCGGCAAGGTGGTGTTTTTGTTCGACCAGGAGAAGGTGACGCCGCTCTACGTGGAGGGACATGAATCGCTCGAGGGGCGCATGGTGTTTACCAACGCCAGGCCCGGAACACCGGACGCGGCGTTTGTGAAGATGAACAACCCGCTATCGCCGGAGATTCCAGAATTGGTGCGGAAGGGGTATCTGGTGCGGACGATGACGGACGGCGGGGCGCGGGCGATACGGGCCGGCGATACGAAGCGGCGCGATGCAGCGTTGGCAAGCGGGGCGCAGATTCTGAGTACGGATTATCCGTATGAGTGGAAGGCGGAGGGGTCAGGATACAGCGTGTCGTTGCCCGATGGGCAGAAGGCGCGGTGCAATCCGGTGAATGCGCCAAAGGGCTGTAGGATCACGGAGCCATGGTAGTAGTGCCCAGGGCAAGCATTCTGAGATAGCCGCGGCAGAGGCAACAGACACGGTGGCGCTCGCTATGGCGCGGATCACGCTGCTGATCTAGCCCCCCCTTGGCCTGCCAGTTACACTAGTTTCACCACGCCAAAGCGGACCTATGAATTCGGCCGTCACTCTCTCGCAGAACCAACTGCTCGATTTTCTCCTGCACGTAGCCCCCGTGCGGCCCGTGTTTGTCTGGGGCCCCCCTGGCGTGGGAAAGTCCGCGCTTGTGCAGCGCTTCGCGCACGAGGTGGGGCTCGACTGCGTTTCGCTGCTCGGCAGCCAACTGGCGCCTGAAGATCTCATCGGCGTGCCGCAGATCACCAACGGCGTCAGCCGGTTCTGTCCGCCGTCCATGATTGCCCGCGAAAAGCCCTATTGTCTTTTCCTTGACGAACTGAATGCCTGTTCGCCGGAGGTACAGAAGGCATTCTACTCCCTCATTCATGAGCGCAGGATTGGGGAGTTCGTATTGCCGCCAGGCTCGGTGGTGATTGGCGCGGGCAATCGCGCGCAAGATGCCGCCATCGTCAAACCGATGTCGTCCGCGTTGATCAATCGCATGATCCACGTCCACCTGAAGGTGTCTCATCGCGATTGGTTGGCTTGGGCCGAGGAGAGCGAAGTACACCCGCTGGTGCTTGATTACATTCGCACGCGCCCCGACCATCTCTGGCAGCAGCCCCCCAAGCACGAAGAGACTTTCTCCAGCCCGCGTTCCTGGCACATGCTCTCCGACGTGCTGAAAGAGTACGCGGAACCGCACGCCGACGAGACCATCGCGGCTCTGGCCTTCGGCTGTGTCTCGCCGGAACACGCCGGACAGTTCAAGACCTTCGTCCGCCACCTGCGGAGCCGCTTTCAACTCGACGGCATTATGAAGGGGGACTTGCGTTGGCCCTCCGATGCGGGCGATCGGGATATTCTCTATTTCCTCGCGCAGTCCTTCCGGGCGCATCTATCGAAAAATCTTCCGTTGCGCCGGGAAGAGATTGCCGCGCATCACCGTGAGCTGGCGCACACGGGCAAGGGACTACTGAAAGAGCTGGCCACGATCTCGCTGGAGTTGGCTCAGTTAGTGGTGGCCGAAGAAGGCGATCAGGCGCTGCCCAACTGGTTTCTGGTGGAGGTGGTGCGCGACCTGCCCCGCCTGGTAGTGAAAAAGCCCGATGGCAAAAACTGATCCAGCCGCTAAGGCCTATGCGGAGGGACTGGCGTTGATCCAGGCGCATCCGTTGTTCAGCGGATTGCAGGGACCTCACCGGCAGCCGGTGCGGCGAGAAGGTGTCCTCTTTCCGGCGAAAGGCTGGGCCTACGTCTTCGGCAACGGCGCGATACACGTGCATCCGCACCGGCGCGGCTCGCCGCAGAATTGGGCCTACGTAATCGCGCATGCGCTCTTACATCTGGCCTTTGGCCATCTTCAGCACAAATTCCGGCAACGCGAGTGGGATCTGGCGTGCGACGTCGTGGTGCATCGCTTCCTGACCGCCATGCGCTTTGGCACGCCACCGGACGAGTGCCAGGTGGACCTTGCGCTGGTGCCCGTGAAACCGGAAGCGGAGTTGCATGCGTACTTCTGCCGGGAAGGTATCTCGAGCGACCTCCTGCGCCTCAACCTTACCGGGACCACCGAAAGCGACATGCAAGGCGTCCAGACCGACCTCGCCACTTGGGAGCGGCGGTTTTCGGAAAGCCTACGCAGCGCCGTAACGGCCGCGGTGGATCAGGTGGCGGGTGCGCCAGGCACAACCCGCGCGGACCAGCGGGCACTATCTCCCGGCTTGCAGCGAGCCCGGGAATGGTTCATCAACCACTATCCACTGCTCGGCTCAATGGTGGTGGCGTTCGAGTTTATCGAAGACCCCCAAATCTGCCGGCGCTCGCAGATCAGCATCGCAGCCGTGAACCCGTACCTGAAGGAGATCTACATCAATCCCGGAGCCGGGCTGCGAGGAGATGAGCTACGTTTCGTGGTCGCACATGAGATTCTCCACGCCGCGCTACGGCATGACGTCCGCCGCGAAAGCCGTGACCCATACCTTTGGAACATCGCTTGCGATTACGTGATCAATCTTTGGCTGAGGGAGATGGAGATCGGCCGGATACCGGAGCGTGCGCTCTACGACGAAACGTTGCGCGGGCTCTCCGCAGAATCCGTGTACGACCTGATCGTAACGGACTTGCGCCGCTATCGCAAACTGATCACCATGCGCGGCTACGGACTCACGGACGTGATCGACGATGAGCCGGGTGCGTGGCTGCGCGGAGAAGGTGTAACGCTTGACGAGTTCTACCGGGGATGTCTAGCGCAGGGGTTGGCTTGGCACCAGGACCAAGGCCGCGGCTATTTGCCCGCAGGCCTGGTGGAAGAGATCCGCGCGCTCGCGCAGCCGCCCATCCCGTGGGATGTGAAGCTGGCGCAATGGTTCGATCACTTCTTCCCCGCACTGGCCGCGCAACGGACGTACGCGCGACCCAGCCGGCGGCAGGGCATCAATCCGGAGATCCCCATGCCGCGCTACGTTCCACCTCCGGATCGCGAGGCGCGAACGTTTGGCGTGGTCCTCGATACGTCCGGCTCGATGGACCGCGCCCTGCTCGGCAATGCTTTGGGCGCCATCGCCAGCTACGCAATTTCGCGTGACGTGGCGTTGGTACGGCTGGTTTGTTGCGATGCCGCAGCCTATGATCAGGGCTACGTGGCGCCCGAAATGATCGCCGACCGAATCCGGCTGCGCGGACGTGGCGGCACGGTACTGCAACCCGGCATCGACCTGATTGAGCGTTCACCGGATTTTCCAAAGCTGGGGCCGGTCCTACTGATTACCGACGGCCAGTGCGACCATTTTTCCGTGGCCCGGCCGCACGCCATTCTCCTGCCCCGGGGAAGTCACTTGCCTTTTGCCGCGCACGGCCCGATCTTCTATTTGAAGTAACCAGTGGGACCTGCCTTAGAAAGGGACGCCGGCCAGAGCTAGGGCGAGAGGCGTTTGCCTCGCGGGTCACGCCTTCCTTGAGGCTATCATCGAACTCCAACAGACTCGCGGCGTCCGGGTGGCTAGCCAGGTGACTCAAATGCTGGACCGCGTGCTGATGGCTGCACTCCGTTATGCCTTAAACGGACTCCGCTTCATCGCATAGTCAATCGCCGCTTGCGGCGTCTCGTACTTCGTGTAAGCGCCGTTGCCGACGAAGCCGATGTCCTTGATGCCGATCGGGCTCGTATAAAACGCGTCCACCGTCATGCGGCGGCACCAGTCGAAGAACTTCACGCCGGGCCCCAGGCTGCCCGCGCGGGCGACGGTGTAGTTCGTGAAGTCGTTGTAGCGGCCGCTCTTGCGATAGCCGGCTTCTTCGGTGAGGCGCGTGCGCTCCACCTTGTCGGCGGCGACGAGGGCGTCGAGCATCTCCGTTTGCTGTTTTTCCGTCGCGTTGACGAAGCTCTTCTCATAGCGGCGGTTCATCTCGGCGTCGAGCCAGGCTAAGCCGCCGTGGAAGATCTCGGCGAGCTTGGCGTTCTGGCTGGAAAGCAAGTCAATGAATTCGGGCGCACCGGCTTCGAGGGCGCTCGCGGACACGTCGTCGGCGGGGACGATCAACTGGGCCAGGCGTCCCAGCGTCTTGAACTCGGCGGCGGTGAACTCCTTCACCTTGTACGCGCCCTTGGCCTTCTCGGCGGCGGTGGCTTCGTGGACGTGCTGCGCTTCGGCCATTTCCACGGTGCCCGCGGCGGCGGCGCCGAGGGCGATCTGTTTCAGAACGGCGCGGCGGTCGAGCGCCTCAAGCGGTACCAGGTTCGACAGGTTAGACATTGCCCCTCCGTAGTTCTTCGGCCAAGTAGTCACAAGCGCGCCAGGCGAGCGCGTTGATGGTGAGCGTCGGGTTCTTGTCGGGGTTGCTGACGAAGGAGCCGCCGTCCATCACAAAAACATTCTTCACTTCGTGCGTTTGGCAGTAACCATTCAGCACGGAAGTCTTGGCGCTGGCGCCCATGCGCGCGGTGCCCACTTCGTGGATGATGCTGCCGGGGATCGAGATGCCGTCGGCTTCGCGCTGCGCGGCGCTCAAGCCGGTGACGCGGCCGCCCATACCGGTGATGATGTCGGCGAAGGTCTTCTCCATGTGGCGAGCTTGTTTCCACTCGTAGTCGGTCCACTTGAAGTGGAACTTCAGCACGGGGATGCCCCACTGGTCGACGACGTTGTTGTCGATCTCGGTATAGCTGTGGATGTTCGGGATCATCTCGCCGCGGCCGGCGAAGCCAACGTTGCAGCCATAGGCGAGGCGGGCCTGCTTCTTCATCTCGGCCCCGTAGCCATAGCGGCGCGCGGCGCCCTGGAAGCTGCCGATGCCGGGCATGCCGTAACCGCCGCCGATCTCGATGTGATAGCCGCGCGGGAAGTCGAGCTTGTTGTGTTTGTCCCACATCCACCAAGGCATAAAGAGATGCGCGCCGCCGTAGCCATCGGTGTTGTAGTGCGGCATCCCTTCAAGCGCGGGCACATAGCCGCTCAACCCGAAGCCGACCGTATCCATCAAGTAGCGGCCCAGCATACCGCTGCCATTGGCCAGGCCGTTGGGGAACTCCTTGCTCTTCGAGTTCATCAGAATGCGCGAACTCTCGCAGGCGCTGGCGGCGAGAATTACCGTCTTGCCGCGCACGATCTTGTGTTCGCGGGTGCGTTTGTCCACGTAGAGGACACCCGTGGCCTTGCCGTTGCCGTTGGTAAGCACCTCGCGCGCCATGGCCATGTCGAGCACCTTGCACAGGCCGGTCTTCATGGCGGGGAAGACTTGCACCTGGCTCGAGCTATAGGCCGACGCCGTCTGGCAACCGCGTCCGCATTGGCCGCAGTAGTGGCAGGCGGCCCGCCCGTTGAGCGGCTTGGTGATCACCGCGCGTCGATTGGCGACGCAGGCGATGCCGAGATTGTCGCAGCTCTTCTTCACCAGCAATTCGTGTACGCGCGGTGGGGGCGGCGTGTGGAAGAGGCCGTCCGGGCAACTGGGGATGCCATCGCGGGAGCCAGCGATGCCGATGAAGGTTTCGGCCTTGTCGTAGTAGGGCGCAATGTCGGAGTAAGAGATCGGCCAATCGAAGCCAAGCCCGTCCTTCGAGTAGGGCTTGAAGTCGTACTCGGAGAAGCGGAAGGACATGCGCCCATAGTGATTCGTGCGGCCGCCGACAATGCGCGAGCGGAACCAGGTGA
Organism: Bryobacteraceae bacterium; assembly: GCA_019752335.1. Taxonomy (GTDB): domain Bacteria; phylum Acidobacteriota; class Terriglobia; order Bryobacterales; family Bryobacteraceae; genus JALHNI01. The sequence goes on along the minus strand of JAIEMJ010000015.1, from coordinate 111,130 downwards.
ACTGGCTGCCTTCGCCCACGGTGTAGGGCTCGCCCTCGAGTTCCCAGCCGCCGCTGGTCGTCGAGAAGTAGCCGAAGGGCTTGCCCTTGCCGAAGTACTCGGCGCCGCCTTCGTCCGCGCCGCGATGGGGGACGTCATAGGGCCACTGGTGCTCCTTGAATTCTTTGTAGGGGTCCAGCATAGGACCGGCTTCGAGTAGGGCGACCTTCAGGCCCTTGGCGGTGAGGACATGGGCGGCGGTGCCGCCTCCGGCGCCGGAGCCGATGATGACGGCGTCGTACTCTTCGGTGGTGCGGGGAATCTGCGGCATTGCTATATTCCATCACAATCCAGGCGCGATACAGTGAAGGCGATGGTCTTTGATCCTGGGAAACAAGTAGTGGCGCATTGGCGCGAGGGGCAGACGAGCGACATCGCACTGCTGCAGACGGCGAAGATCGATGCGGTTTGGCTCGAAACACCGCAGCCGGAGTTCGCCACGGCGTGCGCGGCGGCGGGCATTCTCGTTACTGGTCCGCTGGAGCCCGGCAAGTTAGAGACGGTGAAGGGCGGGCTGTGGCCTGGGATTCGGAGCGCGGGCCGGCGGCGCACGCCGGATGGCGAAGTAGCGAGCGCCAGCGCCGAGCCCTGGGTGGATGCGAATGGCTATCTCGTGGCTTGCCAGCGCGCGCTCGAGCCCAGCAAGACGCCTTTGCTGGCCTATGACCTCGGCGATGCCGCCACGCGTATGGTCGCTTTCGAGACGCTGGAGATCGCCCTGGCCGAGGCTTGGCTGATGGGCGGCAACTTCGCGCTGCAGGTGGAAGATCGGTACTTGCGCGCCTTGCGCGCGGGTGACGCCAAGGCGCGCGCGGCATGGGCGAAGCTAGGCCAGACGTCGGCGTGGCTCAAGCAGAATCGCGCGTTGTTCGGCCGTCCGGCGCTGCCCGTGGTGACAGCGCTTTATGACGGACGCGGCGGCTCGCGCGAGTTGGTGAACCTGCTCTGCCGCCGCAACGCGAGCCCGGCAGTGGTAACCACAGCGCCGAAGCCGTCGCCAGCCATCAAGGCCCTGGTGGCAGCCAGCGTTACGCCGCCCACCGACAAGGCGCCGTGGCTGGCGCAAGCAGCCGCCGGCGGACTGCTCGTCGTCGACAGCGACTGGTGGCGCGATCCCGCCGCCAAACCGCTGCGCGAAGAAGAGGACCGGCGCTTCTTCGCTCTCGGCAAGGGGCAGGTGGTGGAGTATCGCAAGCGCATCGCCGAGCCCAGCGAGTTCGCGCTCGACGTGATCGACCTGGTCACCCATCGCCAACGCGCCTTGCGCTTGTGGAACGCGCCGGCCATTATCGGCACCCGTGGGGGCAACGTAGTGACGCTGCTGAACTACGGAGTCAGCGTGCCGGAAGAGATTCAGCTCCACACGCTGGGGCACTTTACGAGGGCGCTGCTGCATGTGGCGGGCGCGAGTCCGGTGGCGCTGAAGGTGGCCAAGCGCGCCGCCATGACGGAGGTCTTTCTGCCGCGTCTGGAAAGAGCGTGTGCGATTGAATTTAGCTAAGATGCCGACCCTGATCCAAGACTTCAACCAGCTTGACTTCGCCCGCCCCGACAAGCATCACTACCAGCTCGCCTTTCCGCTCGATGGCACCTGGGGCTTCTCCGTGGTGCCGCTGACGGTGATCAACGGCCTGCGGGGCCCCAACCAAGATGGCGTGATTTGTTTCGGCGGCACGCACGGCAATGAGTATGAGGGGCAAGTAGCCGTGAAGCGCCTGGCCACGGACCTGCTGGCCGAGGAGATGACCGGCCGCGTCATCCTGATGCCGCGGTTGAGCGAGAGCGCCTGCGAAGCCAACACGCGGACCTCACCGCTGGATGGCGTCAACATGAATCGCGCCTTTCCCGGCAATCCCCGCGGCACGATCTCTTCGCGCATCGCGCATTTCGTGAAGACGCGCATCTTCCCGCTGGGGCGCGTCGTGATCGACATCCACTCGGGCGGCATGGAAGGCGCCTTCCCGCACTGCACGTCCTTTCACCCCATCCCCGACGTCGCACAAGAGGCCGAGACCGAGCGCGCCGCCCGGCTCTTCGATACGCCCTTCATCATGGTGTACTCCTCGGCGATGGCGCACGGTCTGCTCACCGACGAAGCGGAGGCCGAAGGCAAGATCACCCTCGGCAGCGAGTTCGGCGCGGGCGCGTCGACGGACCGGCTGGGAGTGCGGCATGCCTATGTGGGCACCAAGAACGTGCTGCGCCACTACGGGCTGTTGGAGGGCGAATTCGAGCCGGTGCGCCCGGTGGGGTCGCCACCGGCCCGGCTGGTGCGCGCGCCGCACCTGGATGCCTACGTGCCCACGCCGCGCGAGGGCGTCTGGGAGCCGTTGCTGGCTCCGGGCGATCCGGTACGGGAAGGTGACCTGGTTGGGCGCCTGCACGACTTCGCTGACCATTCGTCGGAGGCGCTCGAAATCCGCGCGCCGCGCGAAGGGTTCTTGATCATGATGCACCTGAGCGCGCGGCCCGTGAAGGGGCAAACGCTGTTCGTGGTGGCGGAAGGCTAGCGCTTTAGCAGGACCACGGGTGCCTGTTCGTGGCCTTGCACCTGATCGTAGAAGCTCTTCACTTCGCGGTAGCTTTCGGGCGGCAGGGTGGCCGCTTTCACCTCGAGTGACCGGCGCACCAGCAACGTGCCGTCCTTGGCCTCATAGGTCGAGCGAAACTCACCGAAGGCGGTCTTCACCGTGACGGCATCGGGGAGTTCGTCCACGGTGAAGCCCTCGGGCAGCGACACGGTGGTGAGTTCGGTGAAGGCGTCGGGATTGAGCACGATCGGATGGGTTCGTTTCGGCTCAGTGAAAGGCGACACGCCGCCGCGCATCACGGCCGTGGGCCGGAACACCAGCAGCCGGTTCTGCATCAGCTTGCCGTACATGGAAGCCGTTACGCCGAGGCGTAGCGTAAAAGCCGTGGCACTATCCTCCGGCTCCATCTTGGTGATGGTGGAGCCGGGTACGGAACGCGCCACCCAACGTTCCACCCCCTTGCGGTATTGGTCCGTCGCAGCCTGCTTCAACCGCGCCCGCTCGCGCGATGCAGCGTAGCCTTGGCTTTTCTCGGTAACATCGGCGGCCATGCCGCCGTCGGGCAACACCTTGAGGGCGATGGTGCGTTCGACGAGGTTAGCCGAGGGCGGGGCCAGCGGGAGTTGCACCAACTGCCCTTGGTCACCGGCTTCGATCAGGACGAAGCTGCCCTGTTCGTAGATCGGCAGGTTGCCGAAGGAGGTGTAAGGATCGGTGGGATCGAAGAAGAGAAGACGCCCAAGCTTGGGGACGTTCATCACGGAGGGCGCGTCCGTCGAGTCGGCGACGCGGATCGCCATGATGGCGTGGTTGAACTGATACGGCGAGGCCCACTGCGGCCGGACGGCATCGCGATCCCCCGAAAAGGCACTGACGCCGTACGTGGTAAAGCCCAGGGACTGGGCCATCGAGCGCATCAGCACGGACTTATCCTTGCAATCGCCATAGGACTTCGCCAGCACATCCTTGGCCGGATGCGGCTGATAGCCGCCGCCGCGACCCAGATCGCGTTGGATCGACACGTAACGGATCGACTGCGCGTAGGTGGCCAGGGCTTGCAGCCGCTCGCGCTCGTTCATCAGGCCACTGGTGAGTTGCGTCGCCTTGGCGACGACGCTGGGTTCCGGCGTCGCGGCCGGATCGCCGAGTTCCGACATCCAACGCGAAACGTCCACCCAGTCCCGCACGACGCGGCCCGCGCTCGTCCCCTCGGGCGGAAGGAAGCTGACGGCGATGCGCACCCCGTATTTACCCAAGCCAGGACTGGCCGGCTCGTCGTCGTAGAATTCCAGCTTGCGCATCTCCCAGGTCTGCGTCGCGCCTTCCACCGTAGGCTCCAACTTGTCCTGGTTGAGCACAGTCGCCTGCAGTTGCCAGCCGGGCGGCAACGTCACCGAGAAACGGGAGCAATGCACGGGTATTCCGTAGTGAAAACCGAACGCAGCTTGGAGAAACACCGAAGAGTCCTCCACGGTGGACTCGAAGCCGAAAGTACTACCGGGGTCCACGGCGCCGAAAATCTGGCGGACGCGAACGTCGCTGTAGAAGTCGTCCGTCACCATGCCGCGTTCAATGACGGCGTCCTTCCCGTAAGTTTTCACCTGGCCGGATGGCGAAATCGCCCAGGCCCGCAGGTCACGTACACGGCTGGAGCCCACCAGAAACCCTTCTACCGCCTGTCCATAGCGCCGGCCCTCCGCGTTCAGAATCTTCACGGCGAAGCGCCGCGCAATGACTTTGCGGCCAGTCGGCTCCACGGTAATGGCTTGTTCATTCCACAGAACATACGCTGGCACCTTCGGACCTTGAGACGGGATGGCGACCGAAGTAAGCTCCTTTAACCAACCGGGGGCTTCGTCCGCCGCGCCGGACAATGAGTAAGTGAAGGCGAAGGCCACCAGCCATGGGCGGCGCATCTACTTAGCCGCCTTTAGCGTCACCGTGTGATTGTCCTGCTGATACACGGCGTCGAAGGCACGCTTCAATAGCGGGTAGGAGTCCACGGCAAAGCCAATCACCCCGTCCCGCCCAAAGATCAACTCCCGGCGGTAGGCGAGCAGATGACCATCGTTCGACTTGCGGAGTTCGGTTTTGTACTCGCCCACGGGACCGAAAGTAAAGGCTTCCGGAGCCGTCGGCTGGTCAAGCTCCAAGCCTTCGGGTAAGTGAAGGGTGACTTCGTCGATCTCCTGCCAGGCGTAGTTGAAGAAAATAGGGTGCGTCCGCTTGTTTTCCGGGAACCGGGCCGGAATTTGCGCCTGAAAGAAGGCGGGCTGCACAAAGAGACGTTTGCCGGTACGGGTGGCGTAGACGGGCATTTTCAATTGAAACGAGTAAGTCAACGGCTTCTCGACATCGGCGACATTTTCAATCTTCATGCCACTTACTTCCGCGCCGCCGAAGCGCTTTTGCATCTCTTCGGTTTCGTTCTGGATCCGTTCGGCTTCGGTATCCTCATCGATTTGCAGGCGGCGTTCACGCGCCTGATGGCCGGTGTAACTCAACACTACCTTTGCCGTGGCCGAGCCATCTTCGGCGATGGTGACGTCCGCGCGGCGGGAGGCGACACTCTGCTCGGGCTTCAGCATCGGCGCTTCGACAATCTGGGGTTCCTTGGGGTCGCTAACCAGGGTCCGAATCCCCTCCTCGCGCCACGACAACATGCCGGGGGCTAAATGGTCACTGGAAGGATCGAAAAAAAGCCACGACGTACCAGCGCGTACCGCAATATTCTCCGTGGGCGCCATGGCGCGCGCCATGTAGGCGGGCTCAAAGAAGCGGAAGCCCCGGTCAGAGGATTTCGTGAGCCGGGGTTCGAGCCCGGCAGACAGACAGAGCGAAGCAAAGACTAACGCAATGTCGTTGGCAGTGCCAAGCTTCTGCTTCAGGGTGTCGCTGGGAGTCTTGTTCTCCTTGAATTTCTGACGCTGCTCCGCCGTCACCCCCGAACCGAGGCTGTAAACGTTGCGGATATTCGCACGCACCCAACGATACAGGGCATTCGCCTTGTCCGCTTCCGTGGTCAGGCCTTCGGTAGCGCTAGCCGCCGCCTGCTTCATGGCGCCGTCGGTCTTCAATTCCACCCGGAACTCGCGGTAGACGTCCTTACCGTACTCTTTCCAGAATTTGTCCGGCGTCAGCTTCTTGTCTTCTTCGTAGAAAATCAGCATCCACTCGCGCAGTTGATACTCGGGCGCCATGAAGGGCTCCCGGCGAAAGCTCTTGCGATCTTCCAGGGTGAAGCTGGCATAGCCGCTGTTGTCAGTGACGGCTAGGGCAGGAACCTTCGTATTGAAGGCATAGCTGCGCATGCCATAACGCATCCAATCTACCTGCAAGGGCTTGATGGAGACCTTGAGCCGATGCACAGGGATTTCGAGCTGGAAGGGAATACGCAGGTTGGTGGAAAGCTGGCGCATCCGGACCTCGCTGAAGCGGTACTCCACCACCGTACCTTTTTCCACCCCGGGGAAGTTGATCACGCGCGCCCGGTACTTCTTGCGGCCGACCTTCACGATGTCGCGTTCAACAATGTCTTCCTTCTTCAGTTCGACGATGGTGCCATCCGGTTTGATGGTGCGAGCACTGACGTCGGAAACAGAAATACGCGGTCCGCTCGGCAATTCCACCGTCGAATACTCTTTCACGCCCTTGTCGGTGAAGATCTTGATACGCCGGTAGGTATCATACACCACCCAGAAGTCTTGACCTTGGAAGACATCTTTCACCCGGAAATCCCAATAAAGAACTTCCGCATCGGCGTCGGATTCAATTTTGGGCACCTGTAAGGCGCGCAAACTGGCGTCAACGGGGAGCCAATCCACAGCAAAGAGGGGAGTTAGCGAAACAATTAGCGCGAGAGCCGTGGCGACCGGCGAAGAATATGACATGAAAGCCTCCGTTACTAGCTGATTTGTCCCCATTCTAAACGAAGAATGCGCGGGCGGGCGAGGAAATAAAAAAAGTATTGAGACTTTTTAAGTTGATGTTATGTTCGAGCTTTCGGGGGACTCGCAATACTATGCGTTACATGACCTTGTTTGGTGTCATTTGGGTTACAGCGCTCTTCAGCCAGACGACGAACTACACGATCTCCACCTTGGCAGGGACGAATCCGACCGGGGACGGTGGGCGAGCGCGCGACGCGAGGCTTTTCCGGCCCGAGGGCATCGTGGTGGACGCGCAAGGCGTGATCTACTTTTGCGACCGGGGTAATGGCCGGATCCGTCGGGTGGGACGCGATCAGGTAATCACGACGATTGCGGGCGGCGGCGAAGTAGCGGCAACCGATGGGATCGACGCAACCACCGCGCGCATCTTCGATCCGTACGGCATTGCGTTGAACGCAACCGCGAATGTGCTGTATTTCTCCGATTTAGTCGCGAGCACAGTTTACTCAGTCAACCTGAGTACGGGCCAGTTGGCTGTCGTGGCGGGAACGGGCGTGGAAGGATTCGCGGGTGATGGTGGCGCGGCGCGGCGAGCACCGCTGCGGCGTCCGCGGGGGCTCGCGTATGACACCGCGGTTGGCCTAGTGATCGCGGACACGGGCAATCATCGGGTACGGCGCGTGGATGTCACCACTGGAGTGATTTCCGCATTCGCCGGCATCGGCACGCGAGGCTTTTCGGGCGACGGCGCCACGGCCACGGCCGGACAGCTCAGTTCCCCATTTGGGGTCGCCATCGGGGCGGATCGTGCAGTCTATATTGCCGATTGGGGCAACAGCCGGATTCGCCGGGTGAGGCTGGACGGCACCATGGATACGGTGGCGGGGAACGGGCGCGCGTTGTTCATGGGAGACGGAGGATCCGCAACGAGCGCGGGAGTCGACGGGTACCACGTGTCGGTAGCAGTCGACGGTACGCTCTATCTGACTGATCAACTTTTCTATCGCATCCGGCGAGTGACGGCAGCGGGAATCATCTCCACGGTAGGTGGAACCGGAAATTACGGTTTCGCGGGAGACGGGGGCATCGCCACCACTGCCCAGTTCGACGGTCCAACCGCAACCGCGGTTGATGCCAGTGGCGGTCTGTTGGTAGCCGATAGCGGGAATCACCGCCTCCGGCGAATCACATTGGCCAATCAGAACATCGACACGGCAGCCGGCCGAAGCCGATTTGGCGGCGACGGTGGACCAGCGCTGCAAACCTTCTTCACTAGTCCCCAGGACGTGGCTATAGATGCCAACGGCAATGTTTTCGTAGCCGATACCGGCAACCATGTCATCCGCCGGATTGGCCGGGACGGCCTGGCGTCCACAGTGGCCGGAGTGGGCGGTGAGGCAGGCAAGGGAGCCGAAAATGTCGCAGCGACCACCTCACGCCTGGATCGTCCGACGGCGGTGGTGGTGGACTCGGATGGCTCGCTCTACATCGCAGACCGGGGCAACTTCCGCGTGCGACGGGTAGACCCGAGTGGGATCGTCCGGACGCTGACGGGGAATGATAACTACGGAGTGAAGGATATGGTGCTACAACCGCAGCAACGGCGGCTCTACTTCACCGACGAGATCTTCAATCAGGTCCTATTCCTCGATCTCGCGGCTGGAACGCCGGTGCCGGTGGTGGTGGCCGGAAATCCAAGTGGGCGTCCGGGATTCAATGGAGACGGAGGCCCGGCAATTTCTGCCTTGTTAGACTCGCCGGACGGAATCGCCATCGCGCCGAATGGCGAAGTTTTCTTTGTCGACAGCAATAACATGCGGCTGCGCCGCATTGACAGCAGCGGCGTAATCACTACGGTCGCTGGGAACGGTCAGATCGAAGTGACACAAACAGATGGCCCAGTTACCAGCGCGGTACTCTCCCTGCCCAGCCGCCTGCTTATCGATAGCCAGAGCAATATCTTCTTGTCTGAGGAGTTCGGCCGGATCCGGCGAATCAGCGGTGGCCGGATCGACACGATTGCTGGCCAATTTGGGGCCGGCTTCGCAGGTGACGGCGGACCAGCGCGGCAAGCGCGCTTCGACACACCAGCAGGAATCGCTTTGGCCGCAGATGGCTCGCTCCTGGTGGCCGACAGCAACAACCATCGTCTGCGTCTGTTAACTCCCACCACGACGCCCGTAGCGCCGGTGGCCGCGCGGCTCGAAATTCGCTCGGGGAACAACCAGTCCGGCGCGACGGGTGGGCTGCTGCCGCAGGCGCTGTCGGTAGCTGCGGTGAGCGCGACCAACGTGGCCGTCGCGGCGGTGCCGATTGCCTTCTCAGTAACCACCGGCACAGCGACCCTCAGCGCCGCGACCGTGAACACGGGCTCTGACGGGCTGGCGTCGATTACCGTCACCCTGGGCGCCACGGCGGGTCCGGTGCAGATCACGGCGCGGACCGGCACGTTAACGCCAGTGGTCTTCTCGCTCACGGCGACGGCGGCTCCGGTGGTGCCTCCGGTGACTATAGTGCGTCCGGCGATTTCGCGCGGCGGGATATTGGGAGTCGGCACAAGCGTACCAGCGGTAACGACGATTTCGCCGCGGGGCATCATCACGATCTTCGGCCAGAACTTCCTGGAAGCTGGCGTCACGGGACGCCGGGTGGACTTCGCGACAGAGGCCGTGGGCGGCATCCTGCCGACGCGTCTGCTCGGCGTTTGCGTCGATATCGGCGGGACGCGCGCGCCGATGCTGGATGTCTTCGGCACGCAACTCAATGTCGTCGTGCCGGCGCTGGCCGGGCCGACGGCCGCGGTACGCGTGATTCGCCGCTGCGATTCTCCAGAAGCGGTGACTTCGGACCCCGAGACGGTGCCGGTAGCAACGACCGCGCCCGAATTCCTGTACTCGCAGCTCAACCAGGACGGCCGCAATCCGGTGGCGGCGGTGAACGCGGTGACCGGGGCGCTGATCGGGCCCGCTGCACTGCCCGGGTTTACCCCGGCGCAGGCGGGCGACATTCTCACCTTCTACGCGACGGGCTTCGGCGCGACGGACCCGGCGATTCCCGCGGGCGGCACGTCGGCTGGCGTGGCCGCGGTGACAGCAGCCGTTCGGGTGCGAATCGGCTCGACGGACTTGGCCCCGGCGGATATCCTCTACGTGGGGGCGAGCCCCGGGTCGCTGATCTATCAGGTGAATTTGCGGGTACCGGCGGGTCTGGTAGACGGCAATTTGCCGGTGCAGATTTTCCTGGGCGGCGTGGCGTCGCCGCCGAATGCCTACCTCGCCATTGTCGGGAGCACCGGCGCCGCGCTCGCCCCGAGCGTGCAGGATCAACTGCTGCAAATCTACCGGCATCGCCAAGCGAGCCGGGAGCGCCCGGAGTTGAAGCCGTAGGCGGGCCAGAAAACTTGGTATGCTATTGAGCGTGAAGCTGATTCTGGTTATCCTCGTCAGCGCCGCCCTGAGTTTCGGGCAGGCGCGCAAGATCACGCCCAGCAAGACGGCCAAGCCGACCGCCATCCCGAAATACACGCCGAAAGCCTCCTCGTCGAAGGCGGCTCCCATTCGGCCCACCACCATTGCCAAGACTCCTTACCGGGCCCAGATGGTGAAACCGGCCCGCGTGGCGCCTGCCAGCTACCGCCGCTCGGTGTATCGCGCCCCGGTGCGCGTAGCTTACGTGCAGAGCCCGACGCCGGAACGCTATCGCGAGATCCAGCAAGCGCTGGCCGACAAGGGCTATCTCACCACCGAGGTGAACGGCGCCTGGGATCAGGCCTCTATAGAAGCCTTGAACCGCTTCAAGACCGACCAGAAACTGAAGGCGGACGGCAAGCTTTGCTCGCTTTCCTTGATCGCCCTCGGTCTGGGTCCGAAGTACGAAGCCATCAACGTCGACCAATTGCCCGCGAATCCGATTCCCGCCGATCAACAGTAATCCAACCTCTGCTATCATCGCTAGACCCCGATAGAGAAGAGGTCTGAAGCGATGTCCAACTACCGTCCCTACGTCGCCGGCGACGTGCGCATGAAAGAGTACACGGTGCGTGCCGTTTTGCTCGGTCTGGTGATGACCATTGTCCTGGGCGCGGCGAACGCGTACCTGGGCCTTACCGCCGGACTCACCGTGGCCGCTACGTATCCCGCCGCGGTCATCTCGATGGCCGTTTTGCGGCTTTGGCGCGGCACGATTCTCGAAGAAAACCTGGCGCGCACGGCCGGCTCGATTGGCGAGAGCGTCGCCGCGGGCGCCATCTTCACGCTCCCGGCTTTCGTGATCTCGGGCATCTGGCAATCGTTCCGCCCGGAGGATGCTTACTGGAAATCGACGTTGCTGATGGTGGTGGGCTCTATCCTGGGCGTGCTGTTCGTCTCGCTGATCCGGCGGGTGATGGTGGACGACCCCGAACTTCCCTTCCCGGAGAGCGTCGCGGCGGCGGAGATTCACAAGGCCGGTCAGTCCGGGACGAATTCGGCGAAGTTCCTGTTTTGGAATATGGGGCTGGGCGCGGCGATTTACTGGCTGGGCGTGATGAAGCTCTTCGCCGCGGAGAAGGCCTTTCCGATTTTGCTCGGCACGTTAGGCGCCAGCAAGGTAAAGATGGGCGCGGGGCGGACGGTGGACGTGGGCGGCGCAACCGCTTTCGCCTATCCGGCCGTGAAGCCGGCTTATATCGGCGTGGGCTACATCATTGGGCCGCAACTGGCGGCGCTGAACTTCGCGGGCGGCGTGGTCGCCTGGGGCATGCTGATTCCGCTGCTGGTCTATTTCATGGGGCCCAACCTGAAGCAGTACCTGCCGCCCAACGCGACGCCCGATGACTGGGAGACGATTTCGATCGCGGTGTGGCGCAACATCGTGCGGCCCATCGGCGTGGGCGGCATGCTGGTGAGCGCGTGCTTCACGCTCTTCCGCATGCGCAACAGCCTGGGTATCGGACTTTCGAAGGCCTGGGCCGAGGTAACCGCGAAGAGCGCGGCGGTGGAGAGCAGCAACCGGCATGAGCGCTACATGAGTTCCAAGATCGTACTGGGGCTGATTGGCGTGGTTTTCGTGGCGATGTGCGCGCTCTACAGCTCGTTTGCCGGAGTGACGGGCGGCCTGACGGCGGCAGTGGTGATGCTGGTGGTGGGCTTCTTTTTCGCGACGGTATCGGGCTACCTGGTGGGAGTGATCGGCTCGACGAATAACCCGATCTCGGGCATCACGCTGTCGACGGTAATCATCGCGGCGCTGCTGATGGTGGCGCTGGGGGTATCGGGCTCGAGCGGCGTCGCGGCGGTGCTGGGCGTCGCGGCGGTGGTGTGCGTCTCGTCAGCGGTGGCGGGCGAACTGCTGCAGGACTTCAAGGTCGGCTATATCCTGGGCGGCACGCCCAAGACGATCCAGATCGTCGAACTGATCGCGGTCGTGGTCGCGAGCCTCGTGATGTACTACCCGCTGATGATCCTCCATTTTGGCGACATCAGCAACGGCGGCACGGGCTTCGGCGGCGCCAAGCTGGCCGCGCCGCAGGCGAGCCTGATGGCGTCGCTGGCCCAGGGCATCGTCGGAGGAGATATGCCGTGGCCACTGGTGGGCGCGGGCGTCGCCATGGGCATCGCGCTGATCATGATGCAGGTGAAGAGCCCGATGCTGATCTCGGTGGGCATGTACCTGCCGCTGGGTACGACGTTTGCCATCTTCGTCGGCGGCATGATCCGCTGGCTGACTGACTCGCTCGCCGCCCGGCGCGGTTACAACGACTCGCAGCTCTCGCGCGTCATCAACGTCGGCATCCTGATCGCCTCCGGCCTCATCACCGGCGAGAGCCTGATGGGCCTGGTGGAAGCGACTTACCGCTTCTACGAGTGGCCGATTCCCGAATTCACGAAGGATCCGTCGTACACCATCGGCGCTCTTTTCTTGGGCGTGCTGGCCGCGATCCTGGTTTACGTACCGCTGTCGAATCCGGGGCGGCCGGATGAGCCGGCGGCGCCCAACATGGGGCACTGATCCCAAGTCCTGGATGTGGGCGGGCCAGGGAGCGCCCTACCAAACGAACCGGGAAGTTATTGATTCTATTCAGATTCCCCAAGGACCAGAGCGTCGAGAACGATAGTTCGCGCGTGGCCCGGTGAAGTTGTCAGTCGCTTCGAGCATAGCAGGCGGCAAACAGGAATTTTGGCTAAGTGATTGACAGGGAACGGGAACTTTGATGTGAAGCCAGGGTGGGTGGCCGGCCTGGGAGTAACGGCAGATTTCCTCCGCCAAGTGATTGATTCGCCGGTAGATTTCAGAGGACGGGGCCGGAACGCGCTTGACAGAAGGATAGGCTCGCGGTTGGAGGCTCTTGTGTCTACAAACGCGAATTTGAGCATTGACCGGGTGAGCCGGCGATTGGCGGCGAATCAGTTTTTTCCGGAGAAGCAGGCGAAGGATCTGGTGGTGTTGCATTTCACCGCTGGAGGAAGCGTGGCCGGCGCTTACCAGAGTTGGATTTCGACCAGGGAGCGCGTGGCGACGGCGTATCTGGTGGACTTGGATGGACGCATCTACGAGACGTTTGACCCGAGCCAGTGGGCGTACCATCTCGGCGTCGCGGCGGCGCATAATCCGGCTTGGCGGCAGGACCGGCGGTCCATCGGGATTGAGGTGGTGAATTGGGGCGGACTGAAGCCAGGGCCCATAGGTTCGCTCTGTTCGTGGCCGAATCAGTACCGGAACCCCTACTGCCTGCTGACGGAAGAGAACAAGTACGTGCGCAAGAGCTTCCGGGGACTCGACTACTTCGCCGCGTTTCCGGAGGCGCAGACCGAGGCGGTGTGCCGCCTGACGCGGCAGTTGTGCGATCAGTTTGGGATTCCCAAGCAGATTCCAGAAGCGGGGCGGCGGGAGAATCTGGACTGGCCCTACTACGAAAACTACCGGGGCGTGGCATCGCACCAGAACTTTCATGCGGAGAAGACGGACATCGGCCCGGCGTTCGATTGGGAGCGGCTGAGCCGGACGTTAGTCGAGCACGACTAGCTTCCAACTGCCATCGCGGAGGGCGAATTCGGCGCGCGGGGTGATGGGCGACCGCACCATCTGCGCGGCGATATAGCCCTCCTGGCCACCGAAGGTGCGGATGTGGACCCAATCGAAGGCGCCGGTGGGTGGCGCGCCCAAGCGGCGGACCACCTCGAAGGCGACGGTGGCGACGGACGGGGCGTCACGCGAGGCGGTGGCACGGACGGGCACGACGTCGCGGATCACCACCAGATGCTCGCGGGGGTCCAATTCGCGGGGAAACTTCCAGGCGTAGTAGGGCGAAACGAAAATGCGCGGGTGCATCTGTTCGAAACCGATGTCGAGCAGACCCGTGAGTACGGACCAGACGGGGCTGTCAGCGGTCTCGGGATGCCAGCGTTCATTGAAGACGGCCCAGCCTTCGTCTTTGTCCCTGGGCCCGGCGATGACTTTGTCGTCGACCAGCTTGCGCAAAGCCTTCACGTCATGTTTATTGACGGCGCGTTCGAGCTTGACGGTGTAACGGCGGAAGTCCTCGGAACGCTGGCGATCGTCGATGGGGTAGAGGCGGACGGGGTCCAGCGCGGCGAGGAGGAGCAACCAGAGCACAACGGAAGTGTAACAGAGGAAAGCTTGCTATACTCGAAGGGTAGTTTAACCCGAGGGGTGGTGAGTTGATTTGGCAGAAGTAAATCTGCAGGATGGCGAAACTTTAGAAAGCGCATTGCGCCGCTTTAAGCGCAAAGTCCAGCAAGAAGACATCATCAAGGAGATCAAGAAGCACTCCTACTACCTGAAGCCCGGCGAAAAAAAGCGGGTGAAGCAGGCTCTTGCGCGGAAACGCAATCGCAAAAAGAATCGCCAGAAGGACGCCGAATAAGGCGTTGAGAAACGAAGAGGGCGCCCCTAGTGGGGGCGCCTTTTTCATTTGGCGTGGTAGCGCTTCCAGGCCAGGAAACCGATCAGCGTCTTGCCGTCGTTCATTTTGCCGCCGGCGATCAGGCCATCGATCTCGGCCCACGGGAACCAGCGGGTCTCGATGCGCTCGTCCTCCATCCACTCGCTTTCGCCCTGGGTGAGCCCCGTGGCGAGGTAGAGGTTCATCTTCTCCTCAAGGAAACCCGGGCTGGCCCAGTAGGCGGCGAGCTTGGTCCACGTTTTGGCCCGCAGGCCAGTCTCTTCGCGCAATTCGCGCTTGGCTGCGGCAAGGGCCGTTTCGCCCTCATCGATCTTGCCCGCCGGCAACTCCCAGAGCTTCTGCTTGGCCGGCAAACGATACTGGCGCACCAGCAGAATCCGGTCCGCCTCGTCGACCGGCATCACGACGGCCGACCCGTTGTGACGCACGATGTTGCGGCGAATCTCGAAGCCGTCGTCGTCCTCAGCGACGTCTTCGGTGACGCGAAAGAGGCCGTTGTTCAGTTTCTCCACGGAGGAAATGATCTTCATCGTTCTCCATTGTCTCAAGCTGGACGGCTAATGAGCATCTCGCCCACGGGCGGGGCGAGAGTGAAGCCGCTGGGGGCCCAAGGTCCGCTGCAATCGACCAGCAAACGGCGGCCGCGCGACTCCTCCGCCAGGATACGCGCCTCCTGCAGGAAGCGCTGGCGTTGATTGCGCTTGACGAGAAACGTCCAACTGGCGGCGCGCAGGCGCGGGTTCCAAACAGCAACCCGCCGGTCCATGACGCCGTCGGCCCAGGGGCAAAGACGCGCGAGCATCGCCGGCACAGAGTCCACTTGGGCGCGCTTACCTTGACGAACCACGTCGATCCAATACTCCTGGCGGTCGCGCAGGACGTCGAGTTGAGCCTGGAGGACGTCAGCGTGCGTTTCGAGATAGAGCACGGCATGCTCGTCGGAATCGAGCACGGTGCAAAATGCGGCGGGGACGACCGTGGTTTGCGCCAGAACCGTGCTGAGCACCGTCTCATGCGCGGGCGAGCGCTGGCGCACCCAGAGCCGATCCATCAGGCGGCCAGGCGTCTGTTCGGGGTCGTACTCTTCGAAGGGTACGCGGCTGACGATGGCGGCGAGACCGGCGGCGGAGATCGCGTAAGGCGGGAAGACGGGAAAAACGCTCACCGCCGGCAACAGCGGAAGCGGGTTACCGCCGGTGACGCAGTACAGGTAGATCAAGCCGGGCCCCAGTCCTCCATACCGTCTATTCGGTGGAAAGCCTTAGGCGCTTTAGTTAACGGTCAATCATGCGGGGCAAGGCGGGCTGCTTGCGCCAGTCGAAATTGCGGCTTGGCTTCTTGGTTTCGACCGCTTGCAGCTTGTGCGCCTGCTTCACGCGGTACATGCGTTTGTCGGCTTCGGCCAGGAGAGTTTCGGCATCGGCGCCGTCGCGGGGGAATTGCGCCTCGCCGACGCTGAAGCTGAGGATCTCCTCGCCGGTGATCTCGCGGCCGGCGTTCGTAGCGAGCGTCTCCAGGCGGCGCTTCTTGGCTTCGATGTCCGAGTCGCGCAAGCCCGGAAGGATCAGGACGAATTCGTCGCCGCCCATGCGAGCGACGTAGTCGTACTCGCGGCAGCCGTCCTTCAGGCCGGCCGCGACGGCCTTCAGGACTTTGTTGCCTTCAAGGTGGCCGAAACGGTCATTGACGGCCTTGAAGCCGTCGAGGTCGCAGACCAGCACGGTGAGCGAACTGCCCCCACGGCGGTTGCGGGCCAGTTCACCATCCAGGTGCAGGAACAGCGAACGGGCATTGGGAAGGCCAGTGAGATAGTCGGTGGTGGCGGAGCTTTCGGCTTGCCGGAAGCGCAGGGCGTTGTCAATCGCCAGCCCGACCTTCGACGAGATCGCCAGCAGGATGCGCAGATGGTCCTTGGAGAAGCTATCACGATCCGCATGATAGAGCGCAAGCACGCCAATGGAGCCTTCGGGACCCTCGAGCGGTACGGCGAGCGCTGACCGCAGCGTGCTGAATTTGTTAGGGTCATTCAGATAACCGGGCTCCACGGAGGGATTGCCGTTGATGATGGGCTTGCGATTCTCGGCGACCCAGCCCGATAAGCCTTGCCCCATGGGGATTTCGAGCGAAGAGAACAGGCGGAAGTTCTCGCCGGTGACGAAGGCCGGGGTGAGAATTTCCTCGCGGCGCACGTAGACGGCGAAGGAGTCGTAGGGGACCAGGCGTTTGAGGCGCACGGCAAGTAGCGAAAGCGTTTCGTCCAGGCTGAGCGAGTTGCCGAGGTCCTGGGAGATTTCGAAGAGTCCGTGCGCCTCCTGGCGGGCGGCCGCGATGGAGGTAAGAAAGTCAGTCGGTTTGGCGGCCTCGGCGGGCGCGCGATTCGAGCCCTCGAAGCCGGCGGCGGGGGCATCGCCATTCGAGAATTTCACTTCCGTGGAGAGCTTCATCAGCGACGCTGACTTTGCCTTGGCCATGGCTTCGAGTTGCACGTAGCGGCGGTCAAGCACTTCGACGACGCGGGGATCGAAGGCTTTGCCCGCGTCGCGGCGCACCACGCCGATGGCTTCTTCGAGCGGCAAGGCCTTGCGATACTGACGATCCGTCGCCAGGGCGTCCAGGCAGTCGACGGCGGCGAGGATGCGGGCGCCGAGGGGAATCTCCTCGCCCGAAATGCCGTAGGGATAGCCGGTGCCGTCCCACTTCTCGTGATGGGCGCGCACGATCGGCACCACGGGATAAGGGAAGGCCACGCGCTCGAGGATTTCGGCGCCCACCACAGGGTGGACCTTCATCTTTTCGAACTCCTCGGGCGTCAGGCGGCCGGGCTTCGAGATGATGTGCTCCGGCACAGCCAGCTTGCCGATGTCGTGCAGCAGGGACGCGGCGCGCAGGGCTTCCAGTTCGCGCTCGTCCATGCCGAGTTCCTTGCCGAGTTCCATGGCGTAGATCTGCACGCGTTGCAAATGGTCATGCGTGGTGTGGTCCTTCGCTTCAATGGCCAGGGCCAGCGCTTCGATGGTGCGCACGTGCAGGCTCGACATCTCTTCCGTGTGGAGACGGTCCGCTTCCATGCGGCCGAGATAGAGGCAGTAGCTGCGATAGAGCAAGTAGGCGAAGGGCATCACCAGCATGGCGATCTGCCAGGTGAGGCGGCTTTCGAGGTAGTGATAGAGGCCAGCCAAGGCGGAGCCCACAACGTAGTAGGAGAAGGTCCACAGGAAGCGGTCCCGCCAGATGCGGCGGTATTCCTTGGTTTCATTCAACGCGATGACGGTGGCGGTGGGAAACGTGGAAGCGACGAAATAGGCGCAGCCCGTCAGAAAGAGACGGAGGATGGCGCCCTGGGCTTCGAGGTCCGGCCAATAGTAGGTGAGGTGGCAACCTTTCACGGCCAAAGCCGTGACGGACGCTTGAAAAACGACATGAATCAACTGTCGGCGCGCCATCAGGGTCTGCGCGACGGTGGAGGCGACGCCGAGCAGTAGGGCTTCGGGCAGGCTCAGGTCAATCACCGCAATCAGGACAAAGAGCGTGTTCACGGGCAAAGTGCCCGTCGCCGAAGGCAAGGCCACTTTGAGGCCAGAGCCCAACAGCGTAATCAGTAAGAAGCAGATGAAGCGCAGCAGGTCCGCCGAATGCCAAGGCAGGAAGCTTGTGCCAAAAACAACGATGCCAAAAGCCGTGATGACACTGACGTAAAGCGTAGCTCCCGTAGAGAGCGATTTCATAGGCGAGTCATGTTCCGCTAAAGTCAATGCAGTTTCTCTTCCATTGCTTATCGGCCTGCTCGCGGCACGGCTATAGGCCTGTGAATGCTTGAGGATGATGAATGATCAGCCCTCTGCCCGGGTGAATCTAAGGCCGCTACAGGAGACGAAAGGTCCGGTTTTCTGGGCCATTTTGTCGTCCGGACGGAGACAAAGTGGCTCATTTCCTGGAAGGACCTTACGGTCAACTCAGGTGTTTTGCGGATGTACGCATCCCCGCCAGCGACCGTACTCTAGAGTACGAACCGCTCTGCCACTTCTTCATGACCGAAACGACACAATTCGAATTCCTGGGATCTCCCGCGGTAGTCGGTTCGGCGGCGATGCGCAGCCTCTACACCATGGTGCAGCGGGTGGCCGTCACCAACGCCACGGTGCTGGTGACGGGCGAGAGCGGCAGTGGCAAGGAACTGGTAGCGCGCGCCTTGCATCATTATTCGCTGCGCTGCAGCCGGCCGTGGATCGACGTCAGTTGCGCGGCGCTGCCAGAGCATCTGATTGAGAGCGAACTCTTCGGCTATGAGAAGGGCGCCTTCAGTGGAGCGCAGGGGTCGAAGCCCGGCTTGTTCGAACTCGCCAATCTGGGGACGCTGTTCCTGGACGAAGTGGGCGAACTGGAACCGCGCATGCAGGTGAAGCTGCTGCGGGTGCTGGACGGCGCACCTTATTACCGGCTGGGCGGCACGCGCAAGATTTCGGTGGATGTGCGTATCGTGACGGCGACGAATCGTGATCTGCGGCAAGAGGTAGCGCAAGGTAACTTTCGCGCCGACCTCTACCATCGCCTCACGCAGCTCGAACTGAAGGTTCCGCCGTTACGGGAGCGGCGCGAAGAGATCGTCGACTTGGCGCGATTCTTCCTCAGCCAACTGGACCGGCCGGTGGAACTGGCCGAGTCCGCCATGCGGGCGCTAAGCGCCTATGCGTGGCCGGGCAACTTGCGCGAACTGCGCAACGTGGTAACGCGAGCGGCGATTCTGGCGCCGGGAGATACGATCCGCGGCGAAGACCTGGACCTGCCTCGGGCGACGATTCTGGAGATGCCCGCGCCGCGCACCGGGGCCTTCAGCTTTAGCCGGCCCGAGCCGGTGGTGGAAGACGACGCACCGGAGCCGGGGTCGGCGCTGGATGAGATGGAAAAGCGGATGATTATGGATGCCCTGCGCAAGACCGGCGGGCACCATCAAAAAGCGGCCGAAATGCTAGGCATTTCGCGCCGCACCTTGAGCCGGAAACTGAAACTCTATGAAGCCACTGTCGAACAATTGGCGTAGTCCAGCCACGCTAGTCAGCATCGACGACCGGCGGCGCGAGCCGCGCGAAGACGCCCAGGGCGTGGTGCGTCTCTTCACCCTGGAGCAGGAGCGGTTCGTATTTGAAGGCGAGATGCGCGACGTAAGCGCCAGCGGCTTTCGCCTGGAACACACGAATCAGCGGGTGCGTTCGGGCGACGAATTCCGCTTCGAGTCGCCTTACAGTTCGGGCTTGGCCCGCGTGATGTGGAATCGCATTCTGGACGACTCGGTCGAGTCCGGCTTCTTCATCGTGGCGCGCGACCCGGCTTAGTTAGTTGCAATTACCCAGAAGTCAGGAAACTTTACCACCATGGGCTTGGGATCCTCTTCCAGGCGCCGCAACTCCGCCAGATGTGCGTTGTACTCGGCTTCGGTCTCGATACCGCGCCCCAGAATTCCTTCCTTCATCGCCTCCAGGGTCATCCGGTAAATCCGGCGGTAGGGGCCCAGGCCTGTCTCGACACCCAGGAAGGTTCCCGTCTCTACGTTCATCCCCAACGCCCCAAAGATGCCGGGCAACCGGCGGCCGATGGTGGGCTGCGGAAACATTCCGCGCCAGATCTTGGTCATTTGCGTGATGCCGAAGCTCTCTGGTTCGGCGAATTCGTGCGTGAAGTCGGGTTCGTAGGCGACGGCGCGACCACCCGGCTTCAGCACACGTTTCATCTCCCGGGCCGCGAGTTCTGGGTCTGGTAGATGGACCAGCAGGTAGCGCGTGAAGACGACGTCGAAGGAGGCATCGTCGAAAGGGAGTTCCATGGCGCTGCCCTGTTGGAAGTGTAGCCCAGGCGGATTCGATTGCGCCGAGGCGTAGGCGATCAGGTTGGCGTCGTAGTCGAGGCCGATACACTCGCGGGGCGTCAGGGCGCCAGCGAGCATGCGGGTGGTGTTGCCTTGGCCGCAGCCGAGGTCAAGACAGCGGCTACCCGGAAGCGGACCCACTTTCTTGAGAATCTCGATGGCCACCGGATTGAGGATTTCGGCGAGCAGTTGCTGCCGTTCGACGTTCTCTTCGTTGATCGTGTAGCTCATGATTCCGCCTCAGAATAGCATGGGCACCTTTAGACATAGAGTTGCCCAACCTTCGCACGGATGGCGGGTGGGATCAGGTGCTCCCAGTCGCCCTGCGCCCGAATCCGCTGCCGGACCTCGGTGGCCGAGACTTCGCTGTAGTCCCGAGCGAGCGGTAGCCGCTGCATGGCGGCGGCATGGACCGAGGGCGGCACGTAGTCTCCGTCGCGGGCCGCGACGAGCAAGCCGAACTCGGCAAACATTTCCGTCAGCGCGTCCGGCGAACCATAGTCCCAACTAACGATACGTTCGGCGGCGTCGCGGCCGCAGAGGAAGTGTAGGGCCGCGTCAGAGTAGTGCGGCTTCAGTTCGCGCGCGATGTCGAGGAAGAGGCCGCCTTGCGACGTCGCGACGGTGAAGCGGGGATGCTCGGCGGCGGCCAGCAGGAGGTCCAGGCGTTCGGCGAATCCGACCCCGGAGAAGTCCTTGTGCGGAAAGACTTCGGGTAGCACGAAGACCACTTCGCTCGCCTGGCCTAACGCCGCTTCGGCCAAAGCGAGATGCGCCACCGTCGGCGGATTGAAACTGCCGGGAAAGACGGCCACTTGCGACGGCCAGCCGGCGGCGCGGCGATGGAACTTCACGTAACGATCCCAGGTAGCTTCACGTCTGTCCACTCACAGCCTACACTAGAGAGAGAAAAGGACCAAAGGCAACAAGCATGTTCACGTGGATCTGCCCGAAGTGCGGCACCGAAGTTCCCCCTTCTTACAACGACTGTCCGAATTGCGCGGCACGCGACAAGGCCGCGGCGGCGCCCCCGGCGCCCGTGGCGCAGGCGCCTTTACCTGTCTACGCGCCTCCTCCGCAGGCGCCGCAATACGCTCCCCCGCAGTACGTCCCACCGCAACCCTACGCGCCACAACCGCAGCAATATGCGCCGCAGCCGCAGTACGCGCCAGCGCCGCCGCAGTATGCACCAGTGCCGCCGCAGTACGCCCCGCCCCCGGCCGCCCCGGTGCAGGCCCAGCCGCCCCTGATGGGGACGGCGCCCACGGAACCCGCTCCGCCACCGAGCTTCTCGTACGGCGGCGCGCCTTCCACCTATGACGCGGCTCCGCCGCCCGCCGTGAAGGGGGGCTTGCCGAGCTGGCTGATCGCGGTGCTGTCGATTGTCGGTGTGGCCGGCCTTGGCTATGGCGTGCTGCACTTCATGCGCGACAAAGGCAGCGTGGCGGCCGAGTCGGCGACGATGGAGACGGCCAAGCCGTCGGGTGAGGCGAGTCCGCTGGCGAAGTATGTCGAGGTGGTGGGCTTCCGCATCATCGAAGACAAGCAGAAGGTGCAGTTGAAGTTCATCCTCGTCAATCACTCTTCCGGTGAGATCGCTCCGTTTGACCTCGAACTACAGGTACGCACGAAGAACCAGAAGCCGGACGACGCGCCGCTCTTCACAGTGAAGACCCCCGTCTCCGGCGTGTTGCCTTTCGAAGCGAAGGATATGACGATTCCCGTGAAGACGTCCTTGCGCGCCTACGAGATTCCGGACTGGCAATTCCTCACGGGCACTTTCCAGATTCTGCAGCCCTAAAGGCGACAATAGATCCAACACCCCGAGTTGAGGGGCCGCTGACCAGTTCTTCTACTGCTGTGCCGTCAGGAAGAGCTATGCGAATTCTCAGCGGTCCACCTGAAGGGCATAGTTGATGCGGGGCGGTTCGGACCGGGCGGCATTTGCGAGCACAAGCCGGGCACGACTAAATTCAATTGCTGTGACGATCAAACACCAACAGAGCAACCTTGAATCGTGGTCCACCCTCCGTATGTTCGTCGAGTCTCTTCCTGCAACTGATCAACTCACACCATGGAAAAACGTTGCGCGACGATTCCTCGTCTCAAGCGTCGATGTGGGTCTCAATCGCTACTTCCGCGCTGGCCAGAGCATGTTCGATCTCGTCTTCTCAACACTTGATCACCACGGCCTAGTTGATGAGCCGCGAGTCATCGTTGTGTTTCTTCCTCCCGATAGAGTTCGCCTTGCCTTTTTTCGCGAACGCATTTCCGCAGAAGCTGAGTACACCTTGGACTTCGACGCCGCACTCCCAACTTTTCGGCGGTTCCTAAACCAACTATGGGCGAGTACAATGCCGGAAGCAATACCCAGTGAACTGAGGCCGGTGACAGCGCCAGTCTTAACCAAGAGGGGAACTGAGTGAAGTTCGAACGCAAGTCTCGTATCGATACCGATCCGTCCAATTGCTCGTTGTTTAATTCGTCGACAAGACCGGGAAAACCTGCACGATTGCGTGCGGCCCCGCCTTTTCGCGCAGGGTCACTTGATGGTGAGTGCGGCCTCTGCAGCGCCCTTTGCAGCAGCCGCTATCTGAACAGCATTGACGCTAAAGGGCCCTAAAGGCGGCTCCGCGCTGGCCGAAGAGTGAGTGTGTGGAGCAGCTCACGCGGATGGCGGAACGGATTCTGGAGGCGGCGCGCCTCGCGCCTGGCGGCAGTTGGACCGTGCTGATTACGCATGCAGGACAGACGCAAATGATGGCCGCCAACGACTGGCCGCTGGAGAGCTTGCTACTGGAACGCGGGGCGTCGATGGCGTTCCGCGTCTGGCAACAGGTGGGCGCGGTGGTGGTGGAGGGCCGCAGCCTTAGCGCGCGCTGCCGGCTGGAAGCGGCGCGGCCGTTTCCTGTTCCTTCAGCACAGCCTTCAGCACGGCATCCCTTAGAAACGCCGCGGCTTCTTCCGGCGCCGTGGGGTTGATGTAGATGCCGGTGGACCACTCAAAGCCCGCCACGCGCACCACGCGCGGAATGATCTCAATGTGCCAGTGGTAGTGTTCGAGCGCCCCATCCTGCGCGGGCGACGTGTGAATGACGAAGTTATAGGCCGGGCGCTCCAGCGCCGCATCCAGCCGTTGCAGAACCTGTTTCATTACCACGGCTAGCTGACGGACTTCGGCGTCGGTCACCTGTTCAAAGTGGGACATATGACGTCTCGGCAGCACCCAGGTCTCAAACGGAAAGCGCGATGCGTAGGGCGTAAACGCGGCAAAGCCGTCGTTGCTCCACACCAGGCGCGACTGGGTTTGCGCCTCCTGCTTCAGCATGTCGCAGTAAATGCAGCGGTGGCGATAATCGAAGTAGCGCCGGCTGCCCGCAAGTTCCTCCTCGGTGAAGCGCGGCACCACGGGCAGGGCGATCAACTGCGAATGCGAATGCGCGATGGTAGCGCCGGCGGTCTCGCCGTGGTTCTTGAACATCACCATGTAGCGCAACCGGAAGTCGCGTTTGAGGTCGTTGACGCGGTCACGGAAGGCCCAGAAGAGATCGGCGATGCGAGCTTCGGGAAGATCGGCGAAGTTGGCGGTGGGGTCCGGCGTTTCGATGATCACTTCGTGAGCGCCGATGCCGGACATGCGGTCGTACATGCCCTCGCCTTGATGCTCCACGACGCCTTCGACGCGCAGCGCGGGATAACGATTCGGCACCACGCGCAAGCTCCAGGCGCCGCCTTCGCCGTGATGATAAGCCAATAACTGCGGCTGCGCCTGGGACTCCTGGCCAGCGGCAAAGGGCGACAGCCCGGCGACGCCGGGCGGGACGCTCTCGCGGGCAAAGGCTTGCGGGCGGCGAGCGCGTTCAGTGGAAATGATCACCCAGCGGCCGGTGATCGGGTCTTTTCGAAATTCCTGCAAATGAAGATTATAGCGTCACCAGACCGTGATCGCGCGTTGGACGGCGGGCCAAAAGCGAGAGCGCGGGTCGATGATGTCGAAGTGATCCGCGTCCTTCACGGGCACCAACTCGGCCTGGCGGGACGCGCGCACGAAACGCTCGCTGATTTCGTAGGGCACGATGGTGTCAGCCGTACCGTGGAGGAGCCGCTGCGGCGTGGCGATGGGCAGCATCTCGATCGGCGAAGCTGCGGGGTAGCGCTCTTCCAGCGGCTCGCCCAACAGGTCAAAGACGACGCCGTTGCTGAGGCGCAATTCGGCGGCGCGGCGGAGATCGGCGACGGCGGCGAGTCCGGTGACGCCTTGGAGCTTCAGCACGCCTTTGGCCGCGAGCCAGAGCGCGAGATGGCCGCCGGCGGAGTGGCCGGCTGCGCTGACGCGCTTCAAGTCGAGCCCGGCCACTTGGCGCAGGTGGGCCGCGCCGGCGAGGACGTCATCGAAGGTGCCAGGCCAGCCGCCGCCCGGTTGGCCGAGCCGGCGATACTCCAGGCTCCAGGTGGCAAAGCCAGCTTGGTTCAGCGCGACGCAGAGGTGGCCGGTGTGCGTGAGGTCATACTTGGCGCGCCAGTAGCCACCGTGTAGAAAGACGACGACAGGGTGCGGCCCTTTGCCCTTCGGCAGACGCAGCTCCGCGAATTGATTCGGGTCCGCGCCGTAGGCGATCTTGCGGCCGGGCGGCGGAGGGGCGATTTCGAGAATGCTCTCGGACATGGCGAGCGCGAAACTTCTACGCGTGAACCGTAGCATGAATCGCTCGCAACTCGTGCATGGCGTGTTCGAGTTCGTCGTCGGTGGTGTAAAAATGGGGCGCCAGGCGAATGCCCGCGCGTGGGCGATAGTCGACCAGCACCTGCCGGCGCGCGAGTTCCTGCGTGACCTGCTTGCCATCGGGCACATCCAGGATGACGACGCCGCCACGAAACTGATCGTCGCGGCAGGTGCGCACCGGGAAGCCGGCTTCGTCGGCCAGCGCCATCAGGCGCGCGGTTTGCCGCAGCGACTTGGCGCGAATGGCGGGGACGCCGATTTCGTTGATGATCTCGTAGCCGCCGCGGGCGGCGTAGAGCGAGGGGATGCCGGGCGTGCCGTTCAGGAAGCGCATGGCATCATCGGCAAACTCGATGGGTCCACCGGCGAAGGCAAAGGGCTCGTGGTGCGCCTGCCAGCCGGTGGCGGCGGGTTGTAGCTTTGGCCAAAGGTCGCGACGGACGTACAGGAAGCCCGCGCCGGGGCCGCCGCAGAGCCACTTGACGGAGCCGCCGGTGGCGAAGTCCAGGTTGAGCGCACGGACATCCACGGGCAAGCAGCCCGCGGACTGGTAGAGGTCAGCGACCACCAGCGCGCCCATCGCATGCGCGCGCTGCACGATGGCGGCCAGGTCCTGCACGTAGGAACTGCGGAAGGCGACGTGCGAGACCGAGACCAACTGCGTCTCTTCATCGATGGCGTCGACGATCTGCTCGGTCGGCAACGTCATGCCGTCTTCCGAAGGCACGCTGACGATGCGCGCGCCCTGGCGAGCGAGGCCGTGATGGATATAGTCGTTCGAAGGGAAGTTCAGGCCGTCGGTGAGGAGCTTGTTGCGAGGTCCGCGCCAATCGAAGCAGGAGGTGACGATCCATTGGCAGATGGAGACGTTTTGGTGCATGGCCACCTCGCCCTGCCCTGCCCCGATGATGGAGGCGATGAGGTCGCCCACGGTGATCGGCATCTCCCACCAGCCCTCTTCCCAGGCACGGATGCCGCGGGTGGCCCAGGTGTCGGCGAAGGCTTGGAGGGAATCAGCGGTGCGGCGCGGCATCGCGCCGAGCGAGTGGCTGATCATGTAGTTGGTGTGGGCGAGAATCGGAAATTCGGGGCGCCAGGCAAGCAACGAGTCAGTCGGCATTGCCTTTATGGTACCGAGCTTACGCGGGGGTCCAGTTGATTAGGCCGGACCAGGCGGTGAGCAAAATCAGCACGCCGAAGCCGATGCGATACCAGGCGAAAGCGCTGAAGTCGTGCGTGCTGATGTAGCGCAACAGCCAACGGATGGAGAAGTAGGCCGAGACGAAAGCGGCGACCGATCCCAGGCTGAACCAGCCGAGGTCGGCGCTCGAAAGCAGGGCGCGCTCTTTGTAGGTGGAGTAGATGCCCGCGCCGATGAGCGTAGGCATGGCGAGAAAGAAAGAGAACTCGGTGGCCGCTTGGCGGGAGTAGCCGAAGAGCAGGCCGGCGATGATGGTGGCGCCGGAGCGTGACGTGCCGGGCACCAGCGCCAGGCACTGCGCAAGGCCAATTTTGAGGGCGTCGCGCCACGTGATCTGGTCGACGTCGGAGATACGGACCTGATGCTCGCGGCGCTCCGCCCAGAGGATCACCACTCCGCCGATGATGAAGGCCAGCGCGACGGGCACCGGGTAAAACAAATAGGACTTGATCACCTTACTGAAGGCTAGCCCGATCACCACGGCGGGCACGAAGGCGACCAGGACGTTGATGACGAAGCGGCGCGCGGCCGCATCGTTCGCGAGGCCGGCCGTGACGCGCAAGAGACGCGCGCGGTACTCCCAAAGCAGCGCCAACATGGCGCCGGTCTGAATGACGATTTCGAAGACCTTGGCCTTTTCATTGTTGAAGTGCAGCAGGCTGCCCACGAGAATGAGATGCCCGGTGGAGGAGATAGGAAGGAATTCGGTGATGCCTTCCACGATCCCCAGAAGCAGGGCCTTCAGATAGAGCAGGTTCATCTAAGCAGCCAGGAGGGCCCACAGGCCCACGGCGACTCCGGCGGGTAGCAGTAACTCCGGCCAATGCTGCATCGTCCAGGAGAAGGCCTCGCGCAGGACATCGGACTTCGGCACCGGCGCGGCCGGCAGACAAGGGCGCGCCGGCAGCCGCGCCCGTTCGAGGGCGTGCTTGCGGGCGAAAGCCTCGGTCCAGGGCAATTTCTGGGCGGCGATGCGCGCTTGCACGTGGCTCGGCATCCCGCGCATGGCGCGCACGATCTCTTCGCGGCCCGCACGATCCGCCAGCAGGATGGTGGCCGAATTGGCGCCCGACGTCGACGCCATCAGGCGCTGCTTCAGCGGCGACGGCACCTGATCGAGCGACGCGTAGACGCGCGTGCGCTTGCCGGAAGCAATCAGAATCGTACTTTGGCGAATGGTTTGGGTCGGCACGTCAGTTCGCGTTATCCTTCGTCGTTCTCATTAGCCGGCCGCTGGTAAACCGGCATGCGCGGCGTCGACTTGGGCGGCCAGGTCGAATTGGCCTGCCTTCTCCGAAATCACCTGGATAAATCCCAACGCGGCCTTCGACAAAGCCTTGTCCTTGCGATAGATCAGCCCCAGGCGGCGAATCATCGATTCCGGCCCCAAACTGACGGCGCGCACGCGCCCCGTCGCCAACTCTTCCTGAATGTGCGAGTTGGCCAGGAAAGAGAGCCCCAGGCCAGCCATCACGAAGCGCTTGATCATCTCGGTGGAGTCGAGTTCCATCGAGACTTGCAGTTCGTCTTCCACGGGCTCGAGCCACTGGTTCAAGCGAGCGCGGGTGGTGCCCGTCTTCGGCAACAGCAACGGGAAACCGACAATGTCGCGTGCGGTGACGCGTTCGCGCTCGGCCAGCGCGTGCCGGGCGGGCGTCAAGAGCTTGATTTCGTCCGAGAATATCTTCACCACCTGCAACTTCTTTTCCTGCACGGGCAACTGCGTAATGCCAAAGTCCGCCAGGTTATCCTGGACGGCCTGTACGACCCGCGTTCCGTAGGAACGATCCACCAACAACTGAACGTTCGGATACAATTTCTTGTAATCCGAAAATACTTCGGGCAGCACGTAAATGCAGGTTGCTTCGTTAGCGGCGATCACGAGTTCGCCGCGGGGAACGCGTTCGAGTTCGTTGATGGCATCCTGCGCTCTTTTTCTGAGTTCTAGAATCTGTTCGGCATATTCGGCGAAAATTTTACCCGCGGTGGTAAGAGAAATGCGGGTTCCCAGGCGTTCGAAGAGATTGCTATTGAGTTCCTGCTCCAACTGCCGGACCTGGGCCGAAATCGCCGGTTGGGTGCGGAAACAGGTCTGGGCCGCCTTGGAGAAGCTCTTCAGGCGAACGATTTCGAGGAAAGTGTGTAGCTGATCTAAATCCATGGATTCCAAGCCGCGGAAAAGACCATGCGGCCCAGTTCTCGCGCAAAGAGTTGCACAACAGGATGCCCCGATTATAACATTGACCTCAGAGAGGCTTTCCATCTGATAGATCCCATTCGCCTTGCCGTTCTCGGGGCGGCCCTCTGCGCGATGCAGCTGCAGGGCCAGACGGCGGCCAACGTGCTGTTGGTGGCCAATGACGCGAGTCCGTTATCAGGGGAGATCGCCCAGTACTACCAGAAGGCGCGGTCTATCCCTGCGGCCAACTTCTGCCGCGTGAAGACGGAGCCACTTGAGACCGTCGAGCGCGGGGTTTACGTCAAGCTGGAGCAGGCGATCACGAAGTGTTTAGCGAAGCTGGGGACGGCCGAGATTCGCTACATCGTGCTCACGCAGGGTGTCCCCCTGCAGATCGCCTCCACGGTGAATAGCGGCAAGATCAATGCGGACGGCGCCAGCGTCGATTCGGAACTGGCTTTTCTCTACGCCCGCCGCCAGGGAATGAAAACGCCGCTGGAGGGGCCGCTGCCGAATCCGCTTTACCGGCAGCGCGACACGCCATTCACGCAGCGCGCTTTCCCGATCTACCTGGTCACCCGGCTGGCTGGCTACAGCTTGGCCGACGTCCGCGCCATGATCGACCGCGGCTTGGCGGCGCGCAATCGTGGCCGGGCGGTGGTGGACTTGCGGGACGAGTCGGATGTGGATGGTAACAACTGGCTGCGGACGGCAGCGCTGTTACTGCCAGCGGACCGCGTGTTGCTGGACGAGTCGACGCGGGTGCTGGAGGGCGTGAGTGACGTGATCGCCTATGCCAGTTGGGGCTCGAACGACAAGGCACGAAAGCAACGCTTCCTGAAGATGAAGTGGCTGCCGGGCGCGATTGCCACGGAATACGTTTCCTCGAACGGCCGCACGTTCGAGCGTCCGCCCGCGGCGTGGACGCTGGGGACGTGGACGAATCCGAGCGGTTGGTGGAAGGGGAGCCCGCAGAGCCTGACGGCCGACTATCTTTGGGAGGGCGCGTCCGGCGCTACGGGCCACGTGAACGAGCCGTTCTTGAGCCAAACGCCGCGGCCCGAGTTCATGCTGCCCGCGTATTTGGGCGGGCGGAACTGGGCCGAGTCAGCCTATTTGTCGATTCCTTCGCTGAGTTGGATGAATATCGTGGTGGGCGATCCACTGATGCGTCTAGCGGCTAAGTGATCAATTGCTTCACTAAGTTGCCGCTCACGTCGGTGAGGCGGAAGTTACGGCCGAAGTGGCGATAAGTAAGTTGCGTGTGTTCCAAGCCGAGTAAGTGCAGAATGGTGGCTTGTAAGTCGTGGATGTCGATTTTGTCCTTGGTAATCGTAAGTCCCAGTTCGTCGGTCTCGCCGATCACCTGCCCGGTCTTGATGCCACCGCCAGCCAGCCAAATCGAATAGCCATTGGGATGGTGATCCCGGCCCGCGTTGCCCGCTTCGTCCGGGCGGCGGATCTCGGACATCGGGGTTCGGCCGAATTCTCCGCCCCAGACGACAAGGGTTTCGTCCAAGAGTCCGCGTTGCTTGAGGTCAGTTAAGAGAGCGGCGGAAGCCTGATCGGTCTGCGCGCAGAGCTTGGGCAGCGCGGCGTTAATGCCCGAATGCATATCCCAGCCGGAATGCATGCAGAGCACGAAACGGACGCCGCGTTCGACCAGGCGGCGAGCCATGAGTAAGTTTGTGCCGTAGGCACGAGACTCCTTCTGGTTGATGCCGTAGGCCTCGATCGTCGCGGGCGATTCCTGCGATAGGTCAGTCGCCTCGGGGCCTGCCATCTGCATGCGATAGGCGAGTTCGTAGGAATGAATGCGGCTGGCGATTTCGAGATCGCCGGTGTTATCCTGCCGCTCCTGATTGAGGTCGCGCAGCGCATCCAGACGCGCCCGCTGACTCTCGCGGCTGATACCGTCCGGGTTACCCAAATACAAAATCGGGTCGCCGCCAGTGCGCAAAACCGTACCTTGATAGAGGCTCGGCAGGAAGCCGTTCGACCAGAGGTCAGACCCGGCGCTGGTGCCGGGGCCGGACTGCAGCGCCACAAAGGCAGGTAAGTTGCGCGTCTCACTGCCGAGCCCGTAAGTCACCCAAGAGCCCATCGACGGCCGGCCGCCGATCATGCTGCCCGAAAACAGGAGTAACTGCCCAGGGTGATGATTGAAAGCCTCGCTGTGCATGGAGCGAACCAGACAGATATCATCCGCATGCTTGGCCATGGCCGGAATCATGTCGGATAACTCCATGCCTACCTGGCCGTACTTAGCGAATTTGCGCGGACTGGCAAGCACTTTGGCCGTGGGCTTGATGAAAGCCAGCTTCAAGTCGCGCGTCATTTCCGGAGGTAAGGACTGGCCATGCCACTTTTCGAGCGCCGGCTTCGGATCGAATAAATCCATCTGGCTGGGGGCGCCCTCTTGAAATAGGAAAATGACGTTCTTCGCCTTGGGGGCGAAATGCGGCTTGCGCGGCACTAACGGATCGGGTGCTTCGGTGCGGCTCTCAGCGGCGAGCAAGCTCGATAACGCGAGGGTACCGATACCGGTAAGGCCACGACGGAGAAAATCGCGCCGTAAGTGAGTTTCCAGAAAATGGCGTTCGTCTTGCATTGCGAGTTACTCCCGGGTGATGAACTCTTCGAGATTAAGGAGGACGCTGGCCATACCGGTCCAGGTGGCGGTTTCGAGGCGCGTCGCGGACGGCGGCACGTAGGGCGCGAGCGCGGCTTGCGCCTTGGCGTCGTCGGCCAGCAACCGCTGCTGCTCGGTGAAATAAGCGCTCATCCGCGCCGACTCGCGCGCGGACGGCGCACGGCCGAGCGCGCGGCGGTAGGCCCATTCCAGGCGCTGATCAGCCGGCTGCGTGACTGCGGCGACGGCCAAGGCCTGGGCGGCCTCGACGAAGACCGGGTCATTGAGTAAGTTCAGCGCTTGGAGCGGCGTGTTGGAGCGGTCGCGTTTGCATTGGGCCGCGGTCGACTTCGGTGCGTCGAAGGTCATTAACTGCGGATACGGCGACGTGCGCAGAAATTGAATATACAGGCCGCGGCGATAGCGGTCCTCACCTTCACTTACTTTCCACGCCTCGCCCCAGCCGCGCGAAGCATAGCTGAGCTCCATCACACCGGCGGGCATGGGCGGGCGGATGCTGGGTCCGCCGATGGTTTTGGCGAGCAGGCCGCTGGCGGCCAAGGCGCCGTCGCGAATCTGCTCGGCGGTGAGCCGCAAACGGACCTGGCGGGCGAGTAACTGATTTTCGGGGTCAATTTCGTGTAATTCCGGCCGAGCCAGCGACGCCTGCCGATAGGTGGCCGAGAGAACGATGCCGCGAATGAGTTGCTTGCGCGACCAGCCGTGGCGGCGGAAGTCATCGGCTAGCCAGGTGAGTAACTCGGGGTACTCGGGCTTATCGGCGCGCGTGCCGAAGTCGTCGCTGGTTTTCACTAAGCCCGTCCCGAAAAGCTCCTGCCAGATGCGATTGGCGGCCACGCGAGCGGTGAGCGGGTTTTCGTCCGAAACGAGCCACTCCGCCAGATCGAGCCGAGTGAGTGGGCCAGTCTTGGCTAAAGCCGGTAGCACGGCCGGAGTGGTGGGCGCGACTTCGATGCCATTCGTCTTATAGTCACCGCGAACGCGCAGATAAGTGGGGTGCCGCTGCGCATTCTCAGCGATGACCATGGCCTGCGTAAGTTGCGGATAATCGACCTTCAATTGCGCGAGTTGCTTCGTGGCGACGTCAAACTTCAATTCCTTATAGCGTTTATTGCCCACGGCGAAGGCGTAGTTTTTGACGAAGTGGTCGGTGAGAATGTCGCGTTCGCGGGGCGTGCGCTTTTCGAGCGGAATGCGGACGATCTTGCCACCGTCGCCGCCTTCGGTGAGCTTGTTTACACAGTCCCAGGCCAGATCCCAGTCGGTCCGCTCACCGGGGTGGGCGATGGTATAGAGGATGTCTTTCTCCCAAGCCGCCTGTAACTCGGCGACCTTGTACTCGGCCAGAATCTTTTCGCGTTTCGCTTGATACTCTGCGCGGCCCTTTAACCAAGGGCCGAGTTCACCGGCACGCGGCGCGTCGATATCTACTTCTTCGGCGTTATCGAAGAAGGCGAAGAGCGAATAATAGTCGCGCTGGCTGATGGGATCGTACTTATGGTCGTGGCATTGCGCGCAGCCCATGGAGAGCCCCAGGAAGACCGTGCTGACGGTGTTGGCACGGTCGAGCGTGCTTTCAAAGCGGAACTGCGCGTCGTCGATGCCGCCTTCGCGATTCGTCAAGGTATTCCGGGCAAAGCCCGTGGCGACACGCTGCTCCACCGTGGGGGAAGGCAGTAAGTCGCCCGCGAGTTGCTCGATGGTGAAACGGTTAAAGGGCAAATCCTGGTTGATCGCGTTAATCACCCAATCGCGCCAGCGAAAGGCGTAGGGGCGCACCCAGTCTTTTTCGTAGCCGTCGGAGTCGGCGTAGCGAGCCTGATCGAGCCAACCGCGCGCCCATTTTTCGCCGAACTGCGGCAGGGCCAGCAGGCGATCCACTTGGCGCTCGTAAGCGTCCGGACGAGTGTCGGCCTGAAAGGCCGCGATGTCCTCCACCGTGGGGGGCAGACCGACGAGATCCCAACTAAGACGTCGCAATAGGGTACGGCGGTCCGCTTCCGGCGACGGGGCGATCTTCTTGCCTTCGAGTTTGGCGAGCACAAACGCGTCCATGGGCGAGCGCACCCAGGCGCTATTCTTCACTGGGGGCAGCGCGGGCGCCGTAATCGGTTCAAAGGCCCAGTGGTTGAGTTTCGGCCGCTTCGCTTCACTCAGGGTGACGGCCGGGAACTTGGCGCCCTGGTCGATCCAGGCGCGCAGAATGCCGACTTCGATGGCGGTGAGGCGTCGACCGGCGGGCGGCATGACGGGAACGCCCTTCACGCCGGCGACGCGATGAACGAGCGGGCTCTCCGCGGATTTGCCGGGAAGGATCACGGCGCCACCGTAGCCGCCCTTCAGCGCGGCAACGCCGTCGTCGAGGCGGAAGCCGCTTTGCTGCATGGCGGCGCCGTGGCAGCCTTGGCAATTGCGTTTGAGAACGGGGGCGACGTCACGGGCGAAGTCGATTTCGGTGGCCGCCGGGGGCGGCAAGGTGGGGGAGTCGGCCGCGAAGGTGAGGAGTAAGGCGATTATCGGGCTCATCGTTTTTCTTCTTTCATCGTATCGCCACGCGGGACCGCTATGCTCATAGGATGCGTTTTGCTCTTCTGCTCGCTCTCTTTTCCGCCGCCATGCCAGCCGCGCCGCGCGTCGTGCTCGACGCCCACAACTGCTACCCCTACGACGGCAAGTATCAGGACCGCATTGAAGTCGCGCTGAAGACTGGGCTGCCTTTGGCTATCGAGCAGGATCTCGCCTGGTACGTTGACCCGGCTACCGGACAAGGCCGGAGCGTCCTCATTCACGGCGACCGTCCGAACGGCAGCGAGCCCAACATGCGCGACTATTTCTTTGAGCGCATCCGGCCCATCGTCGAGCAAGCGCTTAAGGAGAATCGCCGCGACCGGTGGCCGCTGATCACGCTCAACCTCGACTTCAAGAGCGACGAGCCGGCGCACCACCAGGCCGTGCTGAAGCTGCTAACCGAGTACCAGCCCTGGCTGACCACCGCGCCGCGCACGGCTACGCCCGCCGTGAAGGCGCCGCTCGATTGGAAGCCGGTGCTGGTGCTCACGGGCGTTTCCAATGCGCAGCAGAAGAGCTTCCACGACGACATCGCCGTCGGCGGGCGGCTGTTGCTCTTCGGCGCCGGGGTCGTCACGACGCGAGTGGCAGATACACCGGTAGACCAGTTGATTCCAGCGCCTTCCACCAACTACCGGCGCTGGCTGAATGCGCCGTGGTCCATCGTCGAACAGGGCGGACAGACGAAGGCTGGCGACTGGTCAAAAGCCGATGCGGCACGTTTAGCGGCGATTCTGGCACGGGCGCGGCAATTCGGCTACGCCATGCGGCTTTACACGCTGAATGGCCATGAACCGGCGGTGGGCACGGCGGCTGGCTGGTCAGCCGGCTACAACTTCGGTTCCCGGGCGGCGGTAGAGTTGCGTTGGAAGGCGGCGGTGAAGGCGGGCGTCGACTACATCGCGACTGACCAATACGAAGAGTTCGCGCCGTTCGTTAAACGGAGCAAGCGCGGGCGAATCGGCATCCAGTAGCCCTAGACCCGGACACCTTAGTCCGATTGAAGTACTTTTTCCGGGCCTTTCGGACAATCCTGACGGCGTGAGTTTCACCACCGGGGGCGAGAAGGGCGGCAAATCGGTAAGTTTTGCGGCCGTTTTCTGAGGCGTTCACCTGAGCAACTGGACCGGGCACCGGGCATGGACTAGGGTCTCCTACTAAACACCGCCTTAGTCCTTTCGTCTCTTGCGCCGTAGGTCCAATTCTGGCTAAATCGAGGAGAAGAGAGAGGGCAACTATGGCGACCATTAGTCGAGCAGTTACCATCAACGCAACGTTAATCACCGTCTTGCTCGTCTTGGGCTTGGCGTTGGGCCGGCGCCCCGACCGGTTCATGAAAGAAATCCGCCGCATTGAGGCGCAAACCGAACAACGCATCGCCGCCACAAAGCCAGCCAATGTAGTCTCTTCCTGTGCTTCCCTAGTGGCCGTATTGTTCGCCTGGCGTACGTTCACCGGATATCGGAGGCGGGTGGAAGGCTAAGAATTTTTCGCGTGGGGGTTGGCCGGAATCGCAATCAGCTTGCGCTTAAGCAGGTGTAGGAGATGCTTATGCTGATTGCCGCGCTGTTGATGGTTCCCTTCTTCGCCGCCTTTATCGCTTGGGTGGCGGAGCGAGCTCTTGGTAGGACAGAGTCCAGTGGGCGAGCCGGGTAACTCGCCCCACCCGGATGGGACAGGCTATTCGGACTTCTTCGCGGTCATTTCCATGGTGCGCTCGCCGAAGGAAACGGTGAGCTTCATTTCCGCGCCGGAAACCTTACCCTTGTACTCCTGGCGCATTTCGTTGCCGTTGAAGTTACGAACAACCACCCAGGACACATCGTCTCCGGCGATCTTGCCATCGGTGATCTCCGCGTCGCCCCGCATGCCGCCGACGGTGCCGGTGAGCTTGTCGCCGTCGGCCTTCAGCTTCATCACCATGTCGCGGGTATCGCCATTCGGGG
Organism: Bryobacteraceae bacterium; assembly: GCA_019752335.1. GTDB lineage: Bacteria > Acidobacteriota > Terriglobia > Bryobacterales > Bryobacteraceae > JALHNI01. The sequence continues at coordinate 75,637 of JAIEMJ010000015.1, read as the reverse complement.
TTTGCATCTTCGCCACCCACTTGCCGGTGACGTCCGCGGCAAAGAGCGCGGAAGCGGCGAGCGCGAGGACCAATAAACGGAATTTCATGTGGATCTTTCTCCTTCGCTCCCCAGCATAGCCGACTGCGCGCCTGGCCAAATGTAAAGAAATTTGCGTCTAAAAGCGAGCCGTCAACCCGATGCGGATCGTGCGCGGGAAGCCGGGCGAGATGTTGGTATTGGTATGGGCATTGAGGTAGTAGCGACGGTCGAAGAGGTTTTCGACGTTGGCCTGCAAGCGCAAGCGCTCCGTGAGAGCGAAGAAGACCGCGGCATCGGCGCGGGTATAGGCGGGCAACACCACGGTGTTGTCGATTCCGGCGAACATGTCCGAGCGATTCAGCAAACCGAGCCCGGCGCCCAGGCGCGGCAGCAGTTGGTAGTGATTCCAGACGGAGAAGGCATGGCGCGGCACTTGGGCCACCTGCGCGCCGGCCCGAGCCGCAGCGGTCGCGCTGACCACAAAGGCGTCCAAGTAGGCGTAGCCGCCCGTCAGCCGCCACTTGCGGGTGAGGTTGCCGTTGAGCGACAGTTCCACGCCATTCGTCCGCTGGCTACCGGTCTGGATGATGCGCGTCGGATCGTTGGGGTCAATCGAGCGGGTGTTGGTGCGATCCAAGCGGAAGACGGCGGCGGTGAGCGAGAGGGCCCGGCTCCAATCAAACTTGAGACCGGTCTCGTAGTTCTGGAATTTCTCTGGCTTCACCTGTTGCGTGATCACGGTGAGCGAGGCGAACTGGTCACCGGAGCTGGGCAGGTAGGAGACGGAGTAGTTGGCATACAGCGACATCCGCGCCACCGGCTTCACGACGACGCCCGCGCGCGGCGACACCAGCGTATCCAAACGGCCCAGGCGATCGGCGTTGCGCCGGCTGGCGAATTGCAGGTCAAAGCGGTCAACGCGCACGCCGGCGATCACCTGGACGAAGCGATTCAGCTCGATCTGATCCTGCACGTAGACGGCCGCGAGGTTCGTCTGCACCCGATTGTTCGCGTCGGTCGCATTGGGCCGGAAGGCCAGCGGGGTAAAGATAGTGGGCTGCGCCAAGGGCGCGAGCACCGCGGTCTCCACGCCGTCGAAGTAGCCGGTTAAACGCAGATTGTCGCTCGCCTGACGGCCCACTTCCACGCCCGTCAGTAGGGTGTGGCGGATGGGTCCAGTCTCCAGCGCGTAAGTGGCATCCGTCTGATTGAAGGCGTTCAAGCGGGCGGTCGCGTTGTTGTACGAGCTCAGCGAGACCTGGCTCGCGGCATTCACCACGCCCGGCACGAAGTTCTGGTAGAAGCGGTCGTAGTGGCCGAAGAGCGTGCGGTTGCGCAGATTCAGACGGCCGGCTTGATGCTCCACCGTCGCCGACCCCAGGTTCACGTCGGCTCGGGCGCGGCTTTCGTCCGGGTTGCCGAAGAAGGTGCGAAGCGGCACGCTCGCCGGCAGGCCGGCGACGGACGTCACGCCGCGGTCCGCGAAGCGATGGTCGCGGAAGAATTCGTACTGCAGCACTGCGCGCGTGCGCGGCGTGAGGTGCAGGGTGAGCGTGGGGCTGAGCCCGGCGCGCTCCAGGTAGAAGTACTGCCGGAAACTGCGCGAATTCTCATAAAGCGCATTCAGCCGGAAGGCGGCGAAGCGATTCAGCGGACGGTTTACGTCCGCCGACGCGCGGCGATGCCCGAAGGCGCCGGCTTGCAGATTCACCTCGTAGCGCGGTACGTCCAGCGCCTCCTTGGTGACGCGGTTGATGACGCCACCACCGCCGCCGCGGCCAAAGGTCATCGCGTTCGGCCCCTTCAGCGCCTCCACGCGCTCCAGGTTGTAGAGATCGCGGAAGTATTCGGCGTCATCGCGCACGCCGTTCACGAAGAAGTCGGCGGTGGTGTTCTGGCCGCGAATCATGAGTTGGTCGCGATTGCCTTCGCCCTGCTGCGCGGTAATTCCGGGCACGAACCGCACGACGTCGCCGATGCTGAGCATGAGTTGGTCGCGCATCTGCTCCTGGGTGACCACGGCAATGGACTGCGGCAGGTTCAAGAGGAGCGTGGCCGTTCGCGTGGCCGACGCCGTCCCGGCTACCTGGTAACCGGGGCTTTCGGTGACGGTGACCTGGCCCACCACGCTCAGCAGTTGCAACTCGATGTCAGCCAGACGCAGGCCGCTGGAGGGCAAGGTAAGCTCGCTCTCGTGGGGCGCAAAGCCGTCGCGCGATACGGTGAACCGGACTGGACCGGCCGGCAGCACGACGCGGAATTGGCCCGCCTGATCGGTATACGCCAAGGTCCGCCGGCCGGACTCGAGCTTCGCCTCGGCCACCGGCGCGCCGGTGGGGTCCAGCACGCGACCCGTAAGTACGGTTACTGGCGCGGGTTCGAAAAAGCTCAGCAGACAGAGAAATGCCGGCAGGGACATGAAAAAAAGCTCCTCTGCCGGCGGCGTCCCTTACAATAGGGGCATCGTCGGCCTTGCGGGTTGATGAAAAGCTTGCGTCCCGGCGGAGCTTCGCCAAAAGATTGCCGCCGGGACTTAGCCTAAATTTCGTGAGTCGTCCGATCTAGGACTACCTTGGTCCAGTTTAAAAAACTACGCGCGGCGTGTCAACCGTTTTGGCAAATGGCTTGCAAAAAGGAGAATCGATGAAAATGGCGATATGGTTTAGCCTCTTGAGCCTGGGCGCGCTCGAGGCAGGCGAGATCGAAAGCAAGGTGGAGCACGGCTTCGCCGACTCCAAAGGCGTGAAGATCCACTACGCCGCGCTGGGGCCGAAGTCCGGGCCGCTCGTCGTGATGGTGCATGGCTTTCCGGACTTCTGGTATAGCTGGCGCGCCCAGATGGAGGCGCTCTCCGAAGCCGGTTACCGGACGGTGGCGCTCGACCTACGCGGCTTCAACCTGAGCGGACAGCCCGAAGGCCTGGAGCAATACGACATGCGGCTGCTGATCGGCGACATCATCGCCGTGATCCAGGCGCAGAACGCCGCCAAGGCCATCGTGATGGCCCACGATTGGGGAGGCGCCATCGCCTGGCAACTCGCTTTCCATGCGCCGCAGGTGGTGGAGAAGCTGATCATCGTGAACCTGCCCCATCCCCGCGGGCTGGCGCGAGAACTGGCACACAATCCGGCGCAGCAGAAGGCCAGCGAGTACGCGCGGAATTTCCAAATGCCGGATTCGCACACGAAGCTCACGGCGGAGGGTTTGGCGCGTTGGGTGACGGATCCCGAAGCCAAGAAGCGCTATGTCGAGGCCTTTTCACGTTCGAGCTTCGACGCCATGATGAACTACTACCGCCGCAACTATCCTCGCGAGCCGTATCAGGAGGCGAGCGGTCCGCTGATCAAGCCGCAGTGTCCGGTGTTGCAGATTCACGGCCTGAAGGACTGGGCGCTATTGCCTGGGGCATTGACCGGGACCTGGGAATGGGTCGATGATTGGACGCTGGTGACGATCCCCGAAGCCGGCCACTTCGCGCAGCAGGACGCGCCGGCGAAGGTGAACCGCGCCGTGTTGAGTTGGCTAAAGCGGTAGGTGCATGATGCGACCGCTCGGCGTTCTACTGCTACTGGCAGCCTTCGCACGAGCGGAAGAACCGGTCGCGCGTCTCAAACAACTGCTGCTTCCTCTGCGGACCACTTCAGATGTATCCTTCGAGCGACCCTTTCGCGAAGTGAAGCAGGTGCTGCGTGACTGGGTGGAGTCCAGGATGGGTAACGCGCATGGTGCGCAGGAGATAGGCACCTTGGCCGCGCAGGTGAATAATGAACTCCGAGAGGCAGGTCTGTTTTGTGGGGAAACTTGCTTTGGATACTCGCCAAGACTAAGCGAGACGGGCTATCTGGACGAAGTCCGGCTGGAGTTTCGTGCCTCACATTTGGTGGTTCACACCTTCTTGAAGATTCAGTGCACGTTCGACGAGTCCGCGTATCTGTACGAGAAACGAGTAGGCGGTTGGCGGCGAGTGTGGCAAAGCGAGCAGAACGACTATCGGGCGAAGCACTACTTTCCGCAGACGCTCGACAACGTGCTGACCGCTTCGGACTTGGTGGCTACTGTCGGGCACAGCGTGGGCTGCATGTCCGCATGGCGGAACGTCTACCTCCGCCTTTGGCGAATCGGGACAAACGGCGAAGTCCCTCTTGTCGACCACCGCCAAGTGGCTTTCCTCGGCAACGTCGAACCGATCAAGACCCGGTTGAGTGCAGACCATCTGTCAGTGGAGTACGCAGTAGCCAGCGTGGATGGCGGAAGACACAACCGCCCCGAACTCCGGCATTATCAGATCCGGGGCGATGAGGTCCACCGCGTGGGTCCAGTGGCCAGAAGTGCTTTGGATTTCGCGGACTTCTGGATTGGCGAGCGCTGGGGCGAAGTGGAAGCCTTCACCGCGCCGAACCCCGCCCTGCGGGAGTGGAAAATGCAAAGGCCGGAGTTTGACCAGTTGAGCCTCGCCTTCCCCGGTGCCCTCTGTCCAGTGAAGAAAGGCGAATGGCAAGTAGCATTGCATACGGACCCGGCAGATCGGGCAGCAATGTCCTATTTCCTGGTGCAAGAGCGCGCCAAACACGACTTCCGCATGGTGGAAGTTCGCCTGAAGCCTTGGACCCAATGCGATTGGCGAGAGTAAGTTCTACTCCGCTGCGCCGAGAACCTCGGCGGGCTTCGGCACGCCTCGGCGCGAGAAGCGGATCTTGCCGGACTTGCCGATTAGATACACCGTGCGCTTGACGATCAGTCCGTGCGCGGAGAAGAGCTTGGCCACTTGCTGGCCAGGGTCCACCAGCAGCGGGTAGGGGAGTTGGAACTTGGCCCGAAAGGCGGTGTGGCTCTCAACGGAACCGGGATTCACGCCGAAGACGGCGGTGTTCTTCCCTTTCGCCAGCGCCCAGGACTCGCGGAACTCGCAGAGCTGCTTGGTACACAGCGAAGTATTGTCCTTGGGGTAAAACACCAGCACGACGTTCTGGCGGCCCTTGAAGTCGGCCAGGCGCACGGTGGCGCCTTGATCGCTTACCAGAGAGAAGTCCGGGGCGTCGGCGCCGGCGGGCAAGGGATCGGAGAAGAGCCAGTCGAGCATACCCAGTTGATGCTAGCTCAGGAGAGCCAGCACCTTTTTCCTTACGGCCCCGGCGCGACGGGCGTCGATCGTCACCACCAGGACGGTGTCGTCGCCGGCCACCGTACCGACTACCTCGGGCCAGGCTTGCTCGTCGATCGCCCGCGCCATGGAGCCCGCGCCAGCGGCGGGCGTCTTTAATACCAACAGGTTCTGGGCGACGCGGGCATCCAGCAGTTGGGCGCCTTTGGGCGCCGTGGCGGGAGCATGAAGTTGCTGGTAGCCTTCGGCCGTCTTCACCAGGCCCAAGTCACGGATATCGCGCGACAGGGTGACTTGTGTGGCGTCGATGCCCTGCCCTTTCAGGCTTTTGGCGAGTTCGTCCTGCGTGGCGATGCGCTGGCGGCGGATCGCCTTCAGGATTTGCCCTTGCCGGTAGACCTTGGTCATAGCAGCCGCAGACGCGCCTCCGCCTCGGCTAAGGCCGCCGCGACCGACGCGGGCCCGGTGCCGCCGCGGATCTCGCGCGTTTTCATGCCTTCGCGCGGCTTCAACAAGGCGGCGAACTCGGGCGTCAGGCGCGGGTCAAACGCGGCGAGCTCTTCGGCGGTCCAGTCCGCAGGCCGCTTGCCGTCGCGGGTGCTTTCGAGCACCAGCTTCCCGACGAGTACGTGCGACTGGTGAAACGGCAGGCCCGCGCGAGCCAGCGCTTCAGCCAGATCTGTCGCCACCACCCAGCTCTCCTCGGCCGCCTGCTCCGGAATGGCCGGCTTCAGCACCACCGTCGACGCAACCACGGCCGCCATTTCGAGCGACCCGACGGTCTGGTAGACCGCATCGAAGAGCGGCTCTTTATCTTCCTGTAGGTCGCGGTTATAGGTGAGCGGCAGGCCTTTCACGGTCACAAACAGCGAGCTGTAGTCGCCGAAGACGCGGCCGCTTTTGCCGCGAATGAGTTCGAGCGAATCGGGATTCTTCTTCTGCGGCATCAGCGACGAGCCACTGGTAACGCCGTCGCCGAGTTCCATCCAGCCGAACTCTTCGCTCGAGTAGAGAATCCAGTCCTCGCTGAGGCGGCTCAAGTGCAGCATGATCAGGTTGGCGGCGTGCAGATAGTCGAGGGCGAAGTCGCGGTCGGCGGAGACGTCCATCGAATTGCGCGTGATGGCGGCGAAGCCCAGGTCACGGGCGATCGCCTCGCGGTCATGCGGAAAGCCACTGCCGGCCAGGGCGCCGGAGCCGAGGGGCATTACGTTCACGCGGGCGCGCGCCTCGGTCATGCGTTCATAGTCGCGGGCGAACATCTCGAAGTAAGCCAAGATGTAATGCGGCCACAGGACAGCCTGGGCGCGGCGCAGATGCGTGTAACCGGGAATTACGGCGTCCGGGTACTTCTTCGCCAACTCCAGCAGCGACGCCATCAGCGCGGCCAATTGCGCGCGCGTCTCGTCGATGGCTTCGCGCAGCCACAGGCGCACGTCGAGCGAGACCTGCTCATTACGGCTGCGGCCGGTGTGAATCTTGTCGGCCAGCCCGCCCACCTTCGCCTTCAACTGCCGGATGACGAGCGTATGGACGTCTTCGTCCGTCGCGCCCTCGTAGAAAGCCGGCGTGGTGGCCTCAGCGCGGAGTTCTTCGAACGCCGCGACCAGCTTTTCGCGCTCCGCGGCGGTGAGGATACCGACGCGTTCGAGCGCCGCGGCAAAGGCCTGCGACCCGCGAATGTCGACATCCACCAGCTTCTTGTCGAAGTGCAGGGAGCCCGAGAAGCGTTCAAAGACCTCGGAGCTTTCCGCCGCGAATCGTCCGCCCCAGAGCTTCATTGTTCGCGTTGCCCCATCAGCATCAGCAGCAGCGCTTTCTGCGCGTGCAGGCGATTCTCCGCCTGATCAAACACGGCCGAGCGCTCATGCTCCATCACCGCGTCCGTGGTCTCTTCGTTGCGCTTGGCGGGCAAGCAGTGCAGGAAGATGGCGTCGGCGCGGGCCTGCAGGAAGAGCTCTTCGTTCACCTTGTAGGGCGCGAAGTCGCGCGTGCGCTGCTCGTAGTTCGCCTCTTCGCCCATGCTGAACCAGACGTCGGTGTAGACGCCGTGCGCTTGCTTCACGGCGGCGGAGGGGTCATCAGTGATGACGACCTTCGAGTCCGTCGCGAGACTTTCCGCGGCGCGGACGATCTCGGGCTTCGGCTCATAGCCGCGCGGCGTGGCGACGGTGATATCCACTCCCAGACGCGCGCAGGTGATCAGCAAGGAGTGCGCGACGTTGAAGCCGTCGCCGACGAAGGCAAGCTTCAAGCCCTTCAGCGTGCCGAAACGCTCGCGCATCGTGTAGAGGTCGGCTAGGGCCTGGCAGGGATGATAGCGATCGCTGAGGGCGTTGATCACGGGGACGCGCGAGTAGCGGGCGAGCTCTTCCACGGTCTCCTGGTAGAAGGTGCGGGCGACGATGCCGTCGCACCAGCGCTCCACATTGCGCGCCACGTCTTTCACCGGCTCGCGTTCGCCGATGCGGCCCACTTGCACTACCACGTCACCGCCGAGTTGCTTGATGGCGAGCTCAAAGGTGAAGCGCGTGCGCAGCGACGGCTTCTCGAAGAGCAAGCCGAGATACAAGGAGTCAAGCGCGTGGCGATAGTCGTCCGGACGCGTCTTCACCTGTTCGGTGAGTTCGAGCAATTGGGTGGCTTCGAGGTTGGTGAGGTCGAGGTCGCTGCGGAGGTTTTTGGAGGCGATGCGCGGCCAGGTGATGGGTTTCATAGGGGAAGACGGTGAATACTTATTCACCAGATTGCATAGTTACACATCGCGCAGCGGCCGGTCAAGCAGTCGGTTATACTCGCCGGTATGCTCACTCGCCGAACCCTGGGAGCCCGTGCCTTGGGCGGCCTTGCCCTGCTGAGTCCGCCGTTGCTCGCCAAGCGCGTGCCGCGCGTCGCCGCGATTGTCACCGAGTACCGCCATTGGTCGCACGCCGACGTCGTGGTGGGCCGCCTGTTGGGCGGCAACTCCATGAACGGCGTGTGGCATGCGCCCCGCACGCGCGTCGTTTCGTTGTATACGGATCAAGTGCCCGCCGACGACATGTCGCGCGACCTGGCCGCGCGCCACGGCTTTCGTATATTCCCCACGATTCGCGAAGCCTTAGTGGATATCGACGCCGTGGTCTTCATCGCGGAGCACGGCAAGTATCCGTTCAATGACCTGGGCCAGCAGCTCTACCCGCGCTTTGAGCTCTTCTCGCAAGTGCTCGACGCAATCGAAGCCAACGGCCGTCCGGTGCCCATCTTCTTCGACAAGCACTTCTCCTACAGTTGGGAGAAGGCGAAGGCTATGGTTGACCGGGCGCGGAAGCTCCGCGTGCCGCTGATGGCTGGCTCGTCGATTCCCGTCAGCGTGCGCCAGCCGCGCTTGCAGTATGCGATCGGCCAGAGGCAGGAGGCCGGAGTCTCGCTGGCCTACGGCCCGCAGGACGCCTACGGCTTCCACACGCTGGAAGTCTTGGAGTGCATGGTCGAGCGCCGCCGCGAGACGGGCGTCACCAGCGTGCAGATGCTCACCGGACCCGCCGTTTGGCAGTGGCAAGACGGGGCGGGAGCGTGGTCAAAGCCGTTGCTCGACGCCGCCATCGCCGTCAGCCCGCAGCGGACGAAGCTAACGCCACGTGAGGCGAAGGAGCCCGTCGTCTTCGTCGTCAACTACCGCGACGGTCTGCGCGGCGCAGCGTATCTGCTGGACGGCGTCGTCAGCGACTGGTCCTTCGCGGGACTGGCCGGGGGCAAGGTGGAGGCCACCGCCTTCGGCCTGGGCAGCCAAGGGCGTCCGCTGCCTCACTTCGACGGGCTGGTCCACTGCATTGAGGACTTTTTCCTCTCCGGCCGCCCGACGCATCCCGTCGAGCGAACCCTGCTCACCACCGGCATCCTCGCCGCGGCCTTCGAGAGCAAGCGCCGCCAAGGAGCGTTGGTGGAGACGCCAGAACTGGGCATCAGCTACGCGCCGCCACCGAATCCGCTGATTCAGACGGCTTAGGAAACCTTGCTGCCATTTTTCGCATCTATGCAGGTATGGGCAGCCAGAAGTTAGTTCTCACCGAAGAAACCATCGCTCCTACCGGCGTCACCGGACCCAAAATCCGCTGCCCCCAGTGCGAATGGAAGCCAAAACCCGACGACCATTGGGGCTGCGCGTGCGGCCACTCCTGGCATACCTTCGACACGGGCGGCGTTTGCCCGGCTTGCGTTCGCCAGTGGCCCAGCACGCAGTGCCTGTCGTGTTTGGCTTGGTCCGCGCATTCCAGTTGGTATGACTACGACGCTTAAGGGCCAAGCCGCCCTCGTTACCGGCGCCGCGTCCGGCATCGGCTTCGCCGTCGCTGCCGCCTTGCGTGAGCAAGGGGCCGCCGTCATCGGCGCAGATGTAGCCCCGGCCGACTTGCACCTCGACGTCACCAGCGAAGCCGGCTGGCATGAGGCTATGGCCAAGCTACCGAAGCTGGACCTGCTGATCCTTTGCGCCGGTGTATCGGGCGCAGGTGCGGTGGCCGATACCGGCTTTGAAGAGTGGCGGCGCGTGCTCTCGGTCAACCTGGATGGAGCCTTTCTGGGCGTGCGCGCCGGGCTGCGGAAGATGGAATCTGGCGGCGCGATTGTATTGATTGGGTCGGCCTCGGGCACCAAACCGGTCGCGGGTGCGGCGGCCTATTGCGCCAGCAAAGCCGGACTGCGCATGCTCACCAAGACAGCCGCCCTTGAAGCCAAGCCGCGCGGCATCCGCGTCAACTGCCTGTCACCCGCCGGGGTCGCGACGCCGATGTGGCGGACCATGGAGTTCTTCCAGCAGTTCCCGTCGGAGGCCGAGGCCTGGCAAGCGCTCGGCGGGATTGACCCGGCCCAGCCGGCGCTGCAACGCATGGCCTTCGCCTCGGAGATCGCCGCAGCGGTCGTTTTTCTGTGCTCCCCCGCCGCCGCCGGCATCACCGGCATCGACCTGCCGGTCGACGCCGGGTATACGCTCACTTAAGAAGTAATAAACTGGGAGCGATGCCCCTCGCCGCGTTTCTGCTGACCTCCACCTTGTTCGCCGCCGCGCCCGCGAAGCTCAACTTCAACCGCGACATCCGGCCGATCCTCTCGGACCGTTGCTTCACCTGCCACGGACCCGACGAGAAGGCTCGCAAAGCCGGTTTGCGGCTCGACACCAAAGAAGGCGCCTTCGCGCGCAAAGGAGTCATCGTCGCTGGCGACGCCTCGGCCAGCCGTTTGCTGAAGCGCGTTACCGCCGCGAATGCGCCGCTGCGCATGCCGCCCGATGGACCTCCGCTGACCGGTGCGCAGATCGAGACCCTGAAGCAATGGGTAACCAGCGGCGCGACGTGGGACCTGCATTGGTCCTATGTGCCGCCCGCGAAGCCACCCGTGCCCTCGGTAAGCGCGCCCACGGCCATTGATAAATTCGTGGTGGATCGACTCAATAAAGAAGGACTCAAACTGTCGCCGGAGGCCAACAAAGCTACGCTGCTTCGTCGCCTCAGTTACGACGTCACCGGACTGCCGCCCACGCCCGACGAGATACAAGCGTTCTTGCGCGATAAGTCGCCCACGGCTTACGAAAAACAAGTCGACCGCTTACTCGCTTCGCCCCGCTTCGGCGAGCGCCAAGCGATGCAATGGCTGGACCTGGCCCGCTACGCCGACACCCACGGCTACCACATCGATTCCCACCGCGATATGTGGCGCTGGCGCGATTGGGTGATCAATTCCTTCAATCGCAATCAGCCCTTCAACGAATTTATTGTCGAACAACTCGCCGGTGACTTACTCCCGAAACCGACGACGCAACAAATCCTCGCCACCGGTTTTCAGCGCAACCACATGATTAATTTCGAGGGCGGCGCGATTCCGGAAGAGTATCAAAACGAGTATGTCGTAGACCGCGTGGAAACCGCGGCCACGGTCTTCATGGGCATGACCATGGGCTGCGCGCGCTGCCATGACCATAAGTACGATCCGATTAGCCAGAAGGACTTTTACCGCTTCGGCGCTTTCTTCAATACCATTCCCGAAAAAGGCCTGGACGGCACGCGCGGCAACGCCGCGCCGGTCCTCGAGTTACCCACCGATCCGCAGGCCGAACGGGTGAAGTATCTGAAGGACCGCACGCCGGTCGTCGAAAAAGAGCTCGCGTCGGCCGCGGTGAAGGAGGCCTACCAGAATTGGCAAAAGACGGCTCGACTGAAACCAGATCCGCGCCAGGGCTTATTGGCGCACTACGAGTTAGACGGTTCCCTCACGGATTCCAGCGGCAATTACCGGCACGGCGTTTCGCTAAAAGACGAATTCGCCTACGTGGCTTCGCAATCGGGTGACCGTGCCGCCGAACTCAGCGGACGCAGCGAAGTGGAGTTAGCGGCGCTGCCCTTCCCCAGCGCCAACGGCCCCGTAAAGACGATCTCGCTGTGGTTTCAAACCCGCGCGCGGACTTTCAAGAATGGCATTCTCTTCCGCACCAACGCCGAGCGCCAAGGCTGGTCCATCGAGTTAGATGACCCCTTCGCCGTGCCGCGCATGCAGCAGAAAGCGCGCATTGTCCTCCGCAAGGTGGAACGCTGGCCGGATCGCGTTTGGGAGGCGCGCTTTAAGGAGCCGGTCTTCGTGCGCACCAAGAGCGACGTCGGCATGCATCTGGCCTTTACGGCGGACAAAGTCTATCTGAACGGCGAGGCCGTCGAAATGGAAGTGGTCCGCCATACCCTCACGCAGCCTTTTCAGGAAATCGAAGGCCCGGTGACGATCGGCGGCCGGATTGAGGCCGAGCGTCTGCGCGGCCGCATCGACGACATCCGTTTTTATGATCGCGAACTAACTCCGGCTGAATTGCGCATTCTGCAGGAAGATACTCCGCTGCGCGAGAACCTGGCCTTAACGAAGCGGGCCGCCGAACAGGAGACCATGCTGCGCGACTGGTACTTCCGGCACGCCGCGCCGCCCGAGCATCAGAAACTCGCGGCGGAGTTAGTAGACCTGAAGCGCGAGCGCGACGACCTCGATTGGTCCATCGAAACCGTGATGGTGATGAAGGAAGCCGAAAAACCACGCGACACTTACTTACTCGCGCGTGGCGATTACCGCAATCAGACGGAGAAGCTTACGCCAGGGGTCCCCAGCAGCATGCCGCCACTGCCGGCCGGCGCGCCCGCCAACCGCCTGACGCTGGCCCAATGGCTGACGAGTCCGCAGCATCCGCTTACGGCGCGCGTCGCCGTGAATCGTTTCTGGCAAATGTACTTCGGCACAGGCCTGGTAAAGACCAGCGAGGACTTCGGCTCGCAAGGCGAAGCGCCTTCGCACCCGGAGTTACTCGACTGGCTGGCGACGGAGTATGTCACTTCGGGCTGGGATACGAAGGCCCTGCAGAAGCAGATTTTGCTGTCGGCGACTTACCGGCAAGCGTCGCAATCGAACGCCGCGCTGCGGGAGCGCGACCCGGAGAATCGTCTCTTGGCTCGCGGCCCGCGATTCCGGCTACCCGCCGAGTTGGTCCGCGACACGATGTTGGCCGCCAGCGGACTTCTCAATGCCAAGGTCGGCGGGCCCAGCGTGCTGCCCTATCAACCGCCGGGCCTGTGGGAAGAGCTCGCCTTCGGCGCAGAGTTCAGCGCGCAGACCTATCAGCAGTCGCACGGCGAAGACCTCTACCGCCGCTCCATGTACACCTTCTGGAAGCGGACCATGCCGCCTTCGACGCTTTCCACCTTCGACGCACCGGATCGCGAAAAATGCGTTGCCCGCCGCGCGGTGACCAACACGCCCCTGCAGGCGCTGGCGCTGATGAACGACACCACGTACGTGGAAGCGGCCCGTGCCTTGGCCCAGCGCGTGATGCGCGAAGCGGGACCCAATCCCGCCAAGCGAGTCGACCGCGCGTTCCTGCTCGCCCTGGCTCGTCCGCCCGCGCCAAACGAAGCCAAGATCGTGCTGGAGCTCGCCCAGCAGAAGCTCGCTGACTACCGCCGTTCGCCGGAGTTGGCCGCGAAGTTAGTCGCCGTAGGCGAATCGAAAGCCACCGGCGATAACGCCGAACTCGCCGCCTGGACGCTCGCCATGAGCGTCGTCTTGAATCTCGACGAAACGATTACGAAGGAATAAGCCGCTATGCAAGATCCTGTACTTCTCGCGCAAACCCGCCGGCACTTCTTCTCTCGCACGGCGAAGGGCATCGGCACCGCCGCCCTGGCCTCGTTGCTCGAACGCGACGCCCAAGCCAGCAGCGGCCTGCCTGGCTTACCTCATCACACGGCCAAGGCCAAGCGGGTTTTGTTCCTGCACCAATCCGGCGGGCCTTCGCAGATCGACTTGTTCGATTACAAGCCGCAAATGACGAAGCACCAGGGAGTCGACTTACCGGCGTCGATTCGCATGGGCCAGCGGATCACCGGCATGACGTCCGGCCAAAGCACGTTCCCCGTCGCTTCTACCGTCTTCAAGTTCGCGCAACACGGCCAGCAGGGCGCGTGGGTGAGTGAGTTGCTGCCGCACACGGCCAAGGTGATTGATCAGCTTTGCGTCATCAAGTCGATGCATACGGACGCCATCAATCATGACCCGGCGATTACCTTTATCCAAAGCGGCTCGCAGCAGCCCGGCCGTCCGTCGATGGGCGCTTGGGTGAGCTACGGCTTAGGGTCGGAGAATGACACCTTGCCGGCCTATGTCGTGTTGATTTCTCAAGCCAATGCCGTCAACAACGATCAGCCCTTATTCTCGCGCCTGTGGGGCAACGGGTTTCTGCCTTCGTCGCACCAGGGCGTGAAGTTCCGCTCCGGCGGCGACCCGGTGCTCTATTTGAGCGACCCTCCCGGCGTCGACAAGAACACGCGCCGCCAGATGCTCGACGCCGTGGCGAAGATCAATCAGATTAAGCACGAGTCCTACGCGGACCCCGAAATCGAAACGCGTATCGCGCAATACGAAATGGCGTATCGCATGCAGACGTCGGTGCCGGACCTGATGGACCTGTCGAAGGAGCCCGAAAGCACCTTTGACTTGTACGGTCCGCAAGCACGCAAGCCTGGCACCTACGCGGCCAATTGCCTGCTCGCCCGGCGCCTGCTCGAGCGCAACGTCCGCTTTGTCCAGCTCTATCATCGTGGCTGGGACCAGCACGGCGACCTGCCGCGCGACCTCTCCCTGCAATGCCGCGGCACCGACCAGCCCAGCGCCGCGCTGGTGACGGACCTGAAGCAACGCGGCCTGCTCGACGATACGCTGATCGTCTGGGGCGGCGAATTCGGCCGCACCGTCTATTGCCAAGGCCGCTTAACCGACACCAACTACGGCCGCGACCATCATCCGCGCAATTTCACGATGTGGCTGGCCGGTGGCGGCATCAAGGGCGGCCAGGTGATCGGCGAGACGGACGACTTCTCGTATAACATCACCAAGGACCCGGTCCACGTCCACGACTTGCAGGCGACGATCCTCCACTGCCTCGGCGTCGATCACAAGCGCCTGACCTACAAATACCAAGGCCGGCACTTCCGCCTGACGGACGTGCACGGCGAAGTCGTCAACCGGATTCTGGCCTAGGCCAACGACTCGAGCATCGGCGCGGTGAAGAGCTTACGCTCAATCTGCTGCTCGATCTCGCGCGCCAGCAGGCGCCGCAAGTCCCGCGCCGTCTCCCGGTCCCAGGTGCGTGGCGTCAGCTTGGCGATGGGCAAGGAGAGCATCTCTTCCGCAATCGCCGCGGACTCGGCCACCAGCCGCAGTTCCGGCAGAAAGCCCGACAGCCGCACCGCCCACAGTGAATAGTAGGTCACCGCGGGCCACAGCCCCGCTTCGCCCGTCGCGCGCAGGTACTCCAGCATCGAGAGGATCAGGCGGAAATAGCGCTCGTTCACCTCTTCCGGTTGCAGCAGGTGCTCGCCTACTTCGGCCATGAAGTCCAGCGCCAGCGCCAGGTCATAGCTGGAGGTGAGGTCAAAGGGGGAAGACAGCACTTCGGCGCCGATGATGGTGGTGAGGTCGCGGTTCTCGCGCTTGGTGTAGGTCACGCGGGAGAGCGACATCCGCTCCAGGCCCGCCCCATAGGCCGACTTGGGCTTGCGGACCCGTTTGGCCACGCCGCGGAGCTTGCCGAGGTCACGGGTGAAGTAGGAGACGATCAGATCGGCTTCGCCAAAGGGATAACTGCGCAGGATGAGGGCGTCGCTGGTGGAATTCACAAAGTGTGTGGCCTAGGTGTGTCATGATGACACAGTCGTGAGTCAGAATTTCCTAGCGCCCAGATGTAAACTGTTGTATTATTTTAGAATTGACTTTCCCCAGGAAAGGAAATCCGCATCGGAGCGGGCCCTAGTGTAGATTTTTACCCACTCCGATGCGGTCCGCCCGAAGATTTGGGCGTTGCAGAATCCGGCGTTAAGCGCGCCAAGCACTACGGCTTTCGCCGCAGCGTCCATCCAGTAAGGCCCGCGTCCTTGAGTCCTCACTGTCGGCCTGACGATCTGACTTGAACCGGAATCCGGAGAGTCCGTCCGGCTGGGCACCTCCCAACCGCTTCTCTGTACTAGTACCGCTCTCCTTCGCGTACCAGCCTTAAACCTTTGAATCTACAGCCACTCGCCGCTCATGGGGGCAAAAAAATCCCCTCTGTTGCAACTTGCAAAAAGTGATTTCGAACGGTAAGAGAAATTTCATTCACCCAACTCCCGCAAGCACGCTTTTATGGAGTCCGCTCTGATCACTATATTGCCTGCTGCAACAGAGGGCAGGTTTTAGAGTGACTTCATCAATTCGTTCATCATCATAGCAAAACGAATGCCACTTTTGTCACTAGGTCAACCCAAAGAAAACAAGAGCCTTTGCAAGTCAGGTAACCCCTGCCGTTGGGGCATCGGTCTACAAAGCTGTGTCGGTGTGACACACTGGAGGACGATGGGGCACCGAATTTGGGCGCATACGCTGGTTTTGTTGGTACTACTACCTCAGTTGGGTACTGGAGCCGAGGACGATTACCGGGTCTACACCGAGTCACCCAGGCTTTTTTTGAACGCCAAGCGGCTGCGATTACTGCGTCGCGAAAAAGAGCGCCAGTCGATTCGCTGGCAGCAATTCGACACGCTCATGGCCGGCAAAGCGGCGATGCCCGAGCCCGCTTTCGCCTTAGCCCTGTATTCTCAGGTGACTCAGACGCCGGAACCCTGCCAGCGCGCCGTCGCGGCCGCCAGTGACGTCCGCCAAGCCGCCCTCGCCGCGGACTGGTGCGGGGTCACGCCTGCCCTCGCCACCCGGCTCCAGAAGGCCCTCACGGCTCCCCTGACGTCCGTCAACGCCGCCCGGGACCGGGCCCTCGCCGCCATTGCCCTGGCGGACCGGGCCCCGCAGCCCTCCGCCCAGGCCCTGCAGGAACTCGTCGAAAAGTGGTGGCGCGCCGATCTCGCTCCCAAGTTGCGCGGAGGCGGCAGTATCCCCCGCCAGGACTCGTACGCTCTTTTCGAATTGCTCCACGCCATTCGCGACAACCTCAACATCGAACTGCGTGACGATGCCGGCGCCTACTTCAAGGAGTTGCCGCTCTTCCAGATCCTGAGCTACTACCCCGCACCGTTCCCTTCCCCCGAAAACGAATTTCGGGTGCCCTTCTTCACCAGCGACGGCGAGCCCGACCTCAATCAAGCCGCCCTTTCGCGCGCCGCTGAGTTGGCCATGGTCGCCTACGACGGCAATCTGCTCGAAAACCAGTTCATCCAAGGCTGGGCGTTGCAGGATCGCTTCCTGATGCGCGGCGCCTTCGGTATCGTCTACGAGTTCCTTTGGGCCAATCCGTATCAGCCCGGCCTCTCCTTCCACCATCTGCCGAACCTTTACCACGACAAGCGTACGGGCCGGCTGTTTGTGCGTTCGAACTGGGAGGAAGACGCCTCATACTTCTGTTACTACGACGGGCAGATCCAGTTTTTTGAGGAAGGCAAGCGCAAGCGCCTGGTGATGAAGGGCAATACCGCGCCGGTCCAGGTGGGCGGCGTCTCGTTGTTCTCGGGCCAGAGTCCGATGAAGTTCACGGTAGAGCCCGACAAAGAAGAGCGCGAACCTGGCGAACGCGCCGCCCCGCAGAAGCAGCACTTTTTCCTGGTCGGCTTGAAGCCGCATACGCGCTTCGATATTGAGGTGGACGATGAAGAACTCGCCGAAGCCACCACCGACGCCGGTGGCATCCTCGCCCTCACCTTCGCCAATCCCCCCTTGCCGCGCCAGGTACGGATTCGCGAGACGCCCGTGATGGTGACCGTTAAACAAAATTGAAACATTCCGGGCGCACCGTCGTCCAAATGGATATGCATGTTCCGGCCCTGGAGACGGCGGGCGTTTGGCGCGGATTGCGGACGGCGGAAAAGGTCACCTCCACCTATTTCCTCCACGTCAGCATCGCCGCCGTGCTCTCCCTCACGAGCGAAACCCCTTGGCGTTTCTGGTGCGTGAACCTGCTGCTGGGCGCGCTGTTGGTGTGGATCAGTCAACACCGCGCGCCCAGCTTGCGGGATCGGTTGCTCACCGCAGCCGCCAAGCCAGAGTTAACAGGCCCAGCGCCGGGATGCCGTAGACCAGGGTCATGCGAAATTCGGTGGTGAAGGCCGTGGTGATCAGGATCGCGGCCATCAGAGCGGCGCCCAGCCGGCTCGTCCACGGATAGCCCCACATACGGAACAGCAAATCTTCGCCCGCGTGACGCCGGCGGAAGGCGAGGTGCGTGACGAAGATCATCATCCAGGTGAACATCGCGCCGAACATGGAGATGGCCATCATGATGGTGAACGACGTCCCCGGCCACACGGCGTTTACGACCGTGGCCAAGCCGATGCCGATGCTGGAGAGCCACAACGCGGACACTGGCGTGCCCCGGGCGCTGAGTTCGCCGAAGCGCTTCGGCGCATGGCCGGCGCGGGCCAGGCTGAACATCATGCGCGTGGTGATGTAGAGCTGGCTGTTCATCGCCGAAAGCGCCGCAGCCAGCAGGACGAAGTTGACGATGCCCGCCGCATAAGGGATGCCGGTGGCCCGCATCACCGTCACAAACGGACTCTCACCGCGGCCCGCCGCGGTCCACGGCACCAGCGCAAGGATCAGCGCCAGCGTCAATAGATAGAAGATCACCAGTCGCGCGACGGCGGAACGGAAGGCGCTGATCACCGCGCGCCGCGGGTCCTCCGCCTCGCCCGCCGCCACCGCGATCATCTCGATGCTGAGATAGCTGAAGATGCTCACGATCACCGCCACCCACATGCCACGCAGGCCGTGCGGGAAGAAGCCATCGGGTACCGTATAGCTGCCCTGCCCCTGGCCGCGCAGCACC
Source organism: Bryobacteraceae bacterium (assembly GCA_019752335.1). Lineage (GTDB taxonomy): Bacteria > Acidobacteriota > Terriglobia > Bryobacterales > Bryobacteraceae > JALHNI01. The sequence goes on along the minus strand of JAIEMJ010000015.1, from coordinate 57,206 downwards.
AATGCGGCGCCCAGCAGGATGAAGACCGCGATCGCCGCGAGCTTCAGCGCCGAAAACAGGTACTCGACCCGGCCAAAGAGCTTCACGTTCGCCGTATTCACGCCAATCAGCCCGGCGGAGAAGCCGAGGATCCACAGCCAACCGGGGACGGCAGGAAACCAGTAGCGCAGGTAGACGGCGATGGCGGTGACTTCCGTACCCACCGCGAACACAATGCAGGACCAATAGGCGTAGCGCACCAGGAAGCCGGCTAGCGGCCCCAGATAGAACTCGGCCCACGCCCCAAACGAACCCGGCGTGGGATGCGCGACCGTCATTTCTGCGAGGCAGCCCATCAGCAGCAGCGCGATTAGGGCGCCGATGGCGTAGCTCAGGAGCACGGAAGGTCCGGCAAAGCCGATGGCGAAGCCGCTACCCAGGAAGAGTCCGGTGCCGATGGCGCCGCCGATGGCGATCATCGAAAGCTGGGCCGAGGTCAGCCGGCGCGCAAGCCCCTCCTCCCGCGCGGCCACCTGCGCGAAGTCCTGGCTCATGCGAAGTCCGCTTCGATTTCGAGCAGGCGGTTGTACTTCGCCAGCCGCTCGGAGCGCGTGATGGAGCCGATCTTGATCTGGCCCGCGCCGCTCGCCACGGCGAGGTCCGCCAGAAAGCTGTCCTCGGTCTCGCCACTGCGCGCGGAGATCACGGCGCCGTAGCCAGCGGCCCGCGCCTGATCGATCACGGCAAAGGTCTCCGTAAGGGTGCCGATCTGATTCATCTTGACGAGCACCGAGTTCGCACAACCTTCGCGAATGCCGCGCGCGACGCGCTCGGGATTCGTCGTGAAGAAGTCGTCGCCCACCAACTGGAGTTTGCCGCCCAGTTGCGCCGTCAGCGTGCGCCAACCGGCCCAGTCGTCTTCCTCCAGCGCGTCTTCCACACTGCGAATCGGGTAGCGCTCGCTCCAATCGGCCAGCAGATCCGCCATCCCGGCCGCCGAAAGCACGCGGCCTTCGGTGGCCAAGTGGTACTCGCCGTCGCGGTAAAAGTGCGAACTCGCCACATCGAGCGCAATCGACATCGGCAAACCCGTGCGCCCAATCGCCTCGGTAAGCACCTCCAGCGCCTGTTCATTCGAGCGAAACCGCGGACCCCAACCGCCCTCGTCAGCGACGCCCGTCGTCACCAGCCCGCGTTCGTCGAGCACCTGCTTGGCGGTGGCATGGACGCGCACGATGGCTTCGAGCTGCTGGCGGTAGCCAGCGACGCCGTGCGGCATCACGAGAAAGTCCTGAAATTCGATGTTGCCGCCGGCGTGCAGCCCGCCCGAGAGAATATTCACCATCGGCAAGGGCATCGCCGCGGCGCGCTGGCCGCGCAGATATTGCCACAGCGGCACTCGCAGCGAAGCGGCGCAGGCTCGCGCGACGGCGCAAGAGATCGCGAGCAAGGCGTTCGCGCCGAGGCGGCTCTTGTTGGGCGTGCCATCAGCTTCGCACAACGCGCGATCCACCCGCGCTTGGTCCTGCGCATCCAGCCCCAGCACGGCCTGGCGCAGTTCACCATTCACGTGCGCCACGGCGCGGCCGACGCCTTTGCCCGCATACCAAAGCGGGTCGCCGTCGCGCAGTTCGTGGGCTTCGTGCTTGCCCGTGGAGGCGCCGCTAGGCGCATGCGCCTGGGCACGGGTGCCGTCGCTCAGCTCGCACAACGCGGCGACGGTGGGGCGTCCCCGGGAATCAAGAATCTCCCAACCGTGGATGGCTTGAATCTTCATAAGAGTCTTTCGAAACGATAGCGCACTCGGGTACCGTGCTTCGCGGGTGTGCTGTGCGTAGAATAAGAAGTTAGTTGATCCTGTGCCCCAAGTGTTAGTCTATTTCGATGAGGTGACATTGCAGGCCATTGACCGAATTGCCCCCGCTGCTAGGCGCCAGCGGGCTGACTTCATCCGTCAGGCCGTCAAGGGTGCGCTCTTTCAACGCGAAACGGATCGGATGCGCGAAGCGTACCGGCTGCAGCCTGACGGAAGACGAAGCCTCCGAAATTTGGGAACTGCCCGAGGAATGAAAACCGAGCTTGAGTAGAATACAGGATGTCCATCGAAGAAGCCCTACGCCACGAAGAGTTCCCGGAGATCGACTTCCGTGATTCCAGCCGCGGGCGACAGGCCTACGTCGTTGGATCCTCAATGGCGGTTTGGGAAGTGTTGATGGTAGCGGAGACCTACGCCCTGGACGCCAGAACAACGGCCGAGCACTTGGAATGGCCTCTGCGACGGGTGGAGGGAGTGATGGCCTACATTCGGGCTCATCCCGAGGACATCACCGCCGCCCTGGCTGAGAATGACGCCGTGAACGAGGAGGAATTGCGCCGCCGTTTGCCCAACGCCCGCTGGTGATCAGGAGAGCCTCGCGAAGAGCGCACTCACCGACCCCGGCGGCTCGGCCAGCAGACTGCGCGCGAAAGCCCGCACCGCTTCGCGAGTCTCCTCGCGGGTCAAGTACTCCACCGGACTCTTGCCGTCCACCCGGCACAACAGCAAGAGCGGCAGATGAATCATCGTGGCTTCGAAGGGCACCGCGCCGGCGGCCTGGTAGTAAGCTTCGGCGGCCCGCGCCAGCAAGGGCCGGTCCTGCGGGCGGTGGAAGCCCTTCAGCAGCAGATGATTTAGGATGAAGCCCGTGTCAAAGGCGGGGTCGCCCCAGTGAACGCACTCCCAGTCGAGCACCATCGCGGTAGCCCGGCCAGCCATGATGTTCTTCGGGCTGAAGTCACCGTGGACCAGCGCCCAGCGGTGCTGCCGGCAGGCCGCAGCGCCCCGATCGAAGGCAGACCGCAGGTCCGGGTGGCGCTCGGCGGTGTAGCGGTAATACGGGTCAATCCGGAGCTCTTCGAAGAACGTGATGTCGTCAAACTCCGGCCGCGGATTCGGCAGGCGCAGCATCGCGGCATGCACGGCGCCGATGTAAGCGGCGAGATCCGCATCTACATCGCCCGCGAGCAACTGCTCCTTCCAGGAGGTAGCTCCGTCGGGCGCGGCAGTCATCGCGTAGAGATACTCGTCGCGCGACTCATAAACGACGGCGGGCACGGCGCCAGGGGGCAGTTGCGGCGCGATGGCGCGCAAGGCGTCCACCTCGCGCCAGATGCGACTCGGGTGTACCGGCCAATCGGCGGCAACGCGCAGGTTATCGATGGAGCGCTTCACGACGAAACGCTGCTGGCCGTCCGTGATCAAAGCGACGTCCGAAGAGACGCCGCCCAGCAGCAATTCGGCTGTGGGCTGATGCAAGCCAAGGGTTTGTGCCACCTGAAGGGCGCGCGCGAGGAAATCCACTAGCTACGAATCATCTTCTTCAGAATTTCACCATGCACTTCGGTGAGCCGCTCGCGACGGCCCTGGTGCAGGACACTCAACTGATCCTGGCTCAGCCCCATCTGGTGCAGGATCGTCGCGTGCAGGTCGCGGAAATGCACCGGGTCAACCGTCGCCTTCAGGCCGATGTCGTCCGTGGCGCCGTAGGTGGTGCCGCCCTGGAAGCCGCCGCCTGCCAGCCACATCGTGAAGCCGGTGTTGTGGTGATCGCGCCCGTTCCCCCGCTCGCTCTCCGGTGACCGGCCAAATTCCCCGCCCCACATGACGATCGTCGAATCGAGCAAGCCCCGGCGCTTCAGGTCCTTCACCAAGGCGGCCGTCGGCTGATCGGTGAGCGCGGCCATGCGCGTATGGTTCTTCTCGATGTCGGTATGCGCGTCCCACTCGGTGTCGGCGCCGCCGCCGCCCGCCACCACGCAGACGAAACGGACGCCCTTCTCGACCAGTCGTCTGGCCAGGAGACAACGGCGGCCATAGTCGTCCGTATTCGGCTGGCCGACGCCATAGAGGTCTCGCGTCTCTTGCGGCTCATTCGACACGTCGAAGAGTTCGGGCGCGTCGGTTTGCATTTTGAAGGCCGTGTCGTAGGCCGAAATTCTTGCCGAGAACTCTGGATCCTCGCCGAGCAGATTCGCCTCGTTCAATTGCCGGATGAAGTCCACGGTCTTGCGGCGCCGCGGCATGGTGATGCCCTTGGGCAACTCGAGATTCAACACCGGCCGCGACCCGGCGCGGAAGAGCGCCGGCTGGTATGCCGCGGGCAGAAAGCCATTCGTGTACATGGGCTGCCCGGCCTCGGGCGCGCCGTTCGGATCGGGCATCACGACGTAAGCCGGCAGCGAGTCGCTCTCCGTGCCGAGGCCGTAAGCCATCCAACTGCCCATCGACGGGAAGCCCGGAATCACGCGGCCGGACATCAGCTGATACTGCGCCGCCGAGTGGACCACCATGTCGCCGTGCATCGAACGGATCACGCACAGTTCGTCGGCGATCTGCGCCTGATGGGGCAGCAGGTCAGAGATCTCCATCCCGCTCTTCCCGTAGCGGGCAAAGGTGCGTTTCGTGCCCAGCAGGCGCGAATTCACGTTCACGTTCTGATACTCCACGTTGCCAAACGTGGCCGGGCGCTTCTCGCCGTGCAGCTTGTTCAGCAGCGGTTTGGGATCAAAGGTTTCGAGGTGCGAGGGGCCGCCCGCCTGGAAGAGAAAGATGATGGCCTTCGCCTGCGGCGCGAAGTGCGACGGCTTCGGCGCCAGCGGACTCAGCCGTTTCTCCTGCGCCAGCAAGGACCCGTAGCCCAGCGCCCCCAGGCCGCAGAAACACTGGGTGAGAAAGTCGCGGCGATTGCGGGCGTAGCGGATGTGTTCCATAAGTTAGTTCACGTAAAGCAGGGCGTTCGAATTGAAAAGTGAGAGGGCGAACTCGGTGGCGGCGGCTGGGTCCGGGTCATCGAGGTAAGCGAGCGCCAAGGCTTTCTCCTTCGCGTTCGGCGCGCGGCCGGCGCCCAGGCGGAAGGCATAATCGATCCGTGCGGCCGGCGTTCCCTTCGCCGCTTTCAAGCGGGCCGCCAAATCCACGGCCAGTTGGTTGGAAAGCGTGCCGTTCAATAGCTCCAGGGCCTGCGGCGCATGCGTCGATTGCTCGCGCCGAGCGCAAGAAAGCAGGGTATCCGGCGAATCGAAGACCTGCATGAAAGGCAGAATCAGGTTGCGCTTGTAGATCAGGTAGATCGTGCGCCGGTCATGCTCGGCGCGATCCTTGGTCACCTGCCAATACTGCGGACGCTTCAGATCCTTGATCAATTCGGGGTCAATCTGCGTCATTACGCTGGGGCCACCGGCCTTCAGATTCAGGCGGCCTGAGACGGCCAGCATCGTGTCGCGGATCTCTTCGGCATCCAGGCGGCGGCGATTCCACTTCCATAGCAGTTGATTGCCCGGGTCCACGGCTGCGGCGGCCTTCTCGTTGGGCGACACGCTGGCCTGGCGATAGGTGCTCGACAGCATCATCTCGCGATGCAGATCCTTGATGCGCCACCCGCCGGCGACGAAGCGGCTGGCCAGCCAATCGAGCAGCAGCGGATGCGTGGGGCGGGTGCCCATGCGGCCAAAGTCATTCGGCGTGCTCACCAACGCTTTGCCGAAGTGATAGCCCCAGATGCGATTCACCAGCACCCGCGGCGTCAGCGGATTCTTCGCGTCCGTGATCCACTCGGCGAGCGCCTTGCGGGGCTGCGCGGTCGCCAGCGGTAGCTCTTCGGCGCCATCCGGCAGCAGCACGCCCAACGGACGCATGCCGACCTTCGCGCCTTTGTTCCGGTAATCGCCGCGGCCCAGCAAGTGGATCTGGGTCATGCCGGAGGGGTTATCTCGCACCGCGTACATCGCCTGCATGGGCGGCGGCATCTTCTCGTCCAGCCCTTCCAGGCGCGTGAGCAGCTTGCCTTTCTCCTCCTCCGACGCGCGCCGCATCTGGCCGCGCAGTTTGCGCGTCTCGGCTTCGATGGGCTCCACGGTGGCCTTGTAGGCGGCCTGCTCGGCGGCGCTGGCGACGATGACGTCGTTCGAATCGGTCTGCGCGAAGTAGCCTTGCAGCCGGTAGTAGTCGCTCTGGCGAATGGGGTCGAACTTATGGTCGTGGCAGCGCGCGCAGCCCACCGTCACGCCCAGAAAAGCTCCGCCCACGATGTTCGTCATCTCCGTCAACACCTCGGTGCGCGAACTGGCCACCTCCTGGTTGCCTTGATTCTTCCGCAGCGGCCCCAGGCGATTGAAGCCACTCGCCACCAGCATCTCGTGCGACGCGGGATCGATCTCATCGCCCGCCAGTTGCTCGCGCACGAACTGGTGATAGGGCTTGTCCTGATTGAAGGAGGAGATCACGTAATCGCGGAAGCGGTAGGCGTCTGGACGATGCGTGTCGTACTCGTAGCCGTCGCTTTCGGCGAAGCGCACGACGTCGAGCCAATGGCGGGCCCACTGCTCGCCGTAGCGCGGCGAAGCCAGCAGCCGCTCGATCAGGTTCTCGTAGGCTTTGGGCGAACGGTCGGCGACGAAGGCCGCGATCTCTTCGGGGGTGGGTGGCAAGCCAGTCAGGTCGTAGGTCACGCGCCGAATCAAGGTAGCGCGGTCGGCCTCGGGAGCGGGCGTCAGCTTCGCGTCGCGCAGCTTGGCCAGAACGAAAGCGTCCACGGGCGTGCGGATCCAGCTTTGCGCGGCGGCGTCCGTAAACGTGGGCGGCGCGGGATCCTTCACCGGCTGGAAGGCCCAGTGCCGCCGCTCGGCGGCGGTATAAGTACCCAGCGGCGCGACGTCGCCCGTGGCAGCCACGATCAGCAGTCCGGCGGCCAGAAAGGTGAGAGACATCTTCACGTCCTGATTCTATGACAGGAGAGGAGTGCGTGTGAAAAGCAACGAGGGGAGGGTGGAGCTTGCTGCTCCACCCTCGCCTCGCTTTTAGTTAGCCGCTTGCGTGAGCGGGTTACCTTGCAGTTCCGTAGAACACGAGCTTGGCATTCACAAACTGCCCAGCCACTCCATTCGTGACCGTATCTTCAATGGTGACCGTCCAGGTTCCATTCGAGGACTCGCCCCAGTGGCGGGCGGAAGTGAACCGGTAGTCGGTGAAGTCGGCGTTGTCGTCGTTGGGGCGCGGTTGCGCGATGCTCTTCATGCCATTGGGGGCAATGATCGTGAAGCGCAGATCGCCGCGCTTGGCGTGCTTCACGTTGACGACCAGGTCCACATGCTCGACGCGCATATCGGCCCCGGAAAGAGCGACTTCGAAGAGCACGCCACTGCCATCGTCGATGGAGGACGCCGTGGTTAGCGGGGGGGCTTCGATCGTCGCCAAGGGGCCGAGTTTGGTCCAACCGGCGGCCAGCTTGAGGGCTTCGGCGACATTCAGTAAGCCTCCGCCAAACGCGTGGCTAAAGGAGAATCCGCCGCTGTTGCGGACGAAGTCATCGGTACCCGAGAGGCCGGTCCGCGTGGCGGAGCGCATCAGGATCTCCTTCACGTCGCGATAGCCGAGGGTGGGGTTGCTTTCGAGCAGCAGGGCGGCGGCGCCTGCGACTTGCGGCGCGGCGGCCGAGGTGCCGTTGCCGGCGTCGGTGTAGTTCACCGGCGCTTGGGAGGTGGGAAAGTTGGTGTTCTTGATCGCGAAGGCATCCGCACCCATGTTATTGGTGCTCCAGAGGACGTCGGGTGGTTGAAACTCGCCGCCAAACGCCGCGATCGCCACGCCCATCCCGCTCTCGGAATAGGAGCTCTGCTTACCATCGCGAGCCACTGCTCCCACCGAGATGGCGAAGCGCGAGTTGGTTAGTTCGTCATAGCTGCTGTCGTCACCTTCAGCGCGGCCATTGCCCGCGGAGATCGCGTACACCGTCCCCAGCCCGTTCCGGTTCCGCGTGGCGCCACGTTCGATGCCGGCCAAGGAAGGTGCGCCGGCGCGGCCAGCGTCCTTGCCGTCATCCGTCGGACCCCAGCTATTGCTCGAAACATGGCTGATGACGCCATCTGGCTGCCAGGCCAACGCCGTTCCGTAGGAGTCTTCCGGCACGGCCCCGCCGATGATGCGCATGGCCATGGCCCGCGCTTCCGGCGCCACGCCGACGGTACCGAGATTGTTGAAGCCATTGGCCAGGGCCAAGCCGCCGCAATAGGTGCCATGATTCTCTTCCGCCTTCATGGGCTTCGGATCATTGGGGGCTCCGTCTTCCTTGAAGTTGCGATGGTAACCGGAGGAGAGCGGATAGGCATTGGTCAAATCTTCGTGCGACAGGTCGAAGCCGTCGTCGAGGATGACGACGTTGATGCCCTTACCGGTCACCTGATCCCAGGCGTTGGCCATGTTGATGTTGGGTCCGGCGCCGGCGAGATGCCATTGATTCGGATAGAGCGGATCGTTCACTTGGCGGCGCAGCGTCTGGCGGGTGAAGAACTCGCGTTTGAAGACCGGCGTGAATTCCCAGTTGCCCTGCTTGATCATCCAATCGGCCGCGTCCAGCGCGGTGAAGGCGTCGGCGAACGAGAGGGTCATCCAACCGTCAACCATGCTTTTTTCGATGGCCTGGGGGCTGGTGGCGGCAAGTTGCGCATATTGGGATTCGGTCATGCGCACCATCAGCCGGTTGGTCATCAAACGGCGAGCCGGTTCCATGCGCTTCGTGCGCTCGTCCGGAGACATCGCCGCCAGCTTTTCCGGGGTAGGCAAGTTGCCTTTGAAGTAGAAAACCGGCTCCGCCGACGCGCGCTCGCCACGGTTCTTCCGAAGCTCCTTCATGGCCGCATCCGGCAGCACGTAGATCTCACCCGATCCCAGCTTCCGGTGGCTCTTGGCGGCCTTCAGGCTTCTCGTACTCGCCTTGCTGAAGATCTCCTCCGTCGACAAGAGGTAGGCAGCCTTTCTGCCTCCGTCGGAAAAGTCATAGTTCACTTGGCCCCAAAGGGTAAGAGTGGCCAACGCGCCTAGGACAAATTTGTTCAATCTTAAAAACACACGTCCTCCTTTTGATTCGATGCTTAACTAGCACTTTCAACTAGTAAAGGGGAATATCGGCGAAAAAGTGTTCACGCATAGAGTGATTTTTTATTTGGGCCCCGACGGAATCGCAAAAAGACAGAAGAATCAAGCGTTTGCCTGCAAATGTAGTGTTGTGCCAGCCGCCGAAAGAGTTGGAGAAGCGGGGAGGCAAAGCCATTCGAGTGTCCCTGGCTGGTGTGAACGAGGCGGGAACCGCGGGAGAGGGACTGGGCCTGGACTGGATGGGGCGCTGAGCGAACTCGGGAAGTTGGCGCCGCGCCAGGCAAGAGTGGTGGAGTTGCACTTCTTCACCGGACTGACGCTCGCAGAGGTCGCCGAGGCGATGAACACTTCGGAAAGCACGGTGCGCCGGGAATGGCGCTTTGCGCACGCCTGGCTGCGGGATCGTTTGGTCCCAGGCAGGAAGACGGGGTGACCAGTGGGAGTCCGGATGCGGCGTTAGAACAGCCGACGGAGAGCCGTGCCGTATTTTTGCGGGGAGCCTGCGGTGACGATCTGGAAATGCTGGCGCGCAAGGCGGCGGAGTGGTCGCGAAAGGTAGTCCGGTAGCCTTTGGCCTACTCCGCTAGCTTGATGAGGAATCGCTCCAACAGGCGCGCCCGGGTCTCCGGCTTCTTCGACGTCTGTAGGCGAAACAGAATCGAGTAGCGCTCTTGCGCCTTGAGGGCGGCGAAGGCTTGGGTGAAGCCGGGCCGGGCGGCAAGGGCGGCGGCGAGGTCGGGGGGCACGGTGGACGTCCGCGCGGAATCGTAGGCCGCGGCCCAGCGGCCGTCGGCCTGCGCCCGCTCGACTTCGGCCAGACCCGCGGGCTGCATCCGCCCGGCCGCTGTCAGGCGCGCGACGCGTTCGCGGTTGATCTTTGACCAGATGCTGCGCTTCGCCCGCGGACCGTAGCGCACCAGGTAGGTCTCGCCGTCGCGCGGTTGAATCTGGCCGTCGATCCAGCCGTAGCAGATCGCCGTATCGACAGCGTCGGTGGGCGCGACCGTGGGAATCCCAGAGTCCTTCTTGGCGAATCGCAGCCAAATCCCGGGGCACTTCTGATGGTTTCGCCTGAGCCAGGTCTCGAAGGTCTTTTGGCTGCGGAAAGGCATCTCGGGGAGGGGTGTTTTCGCGGGGGCCATCGGTACTATATTAATTACTCCTACAAGGATGTACACTGGACGCCGATATGCCTTTCGTGGAAAGAAGAGCCTTCCCCCGCCAACCGATACACCATCTCACCGTCTTGCGCCTCAGCGACGAAACGGCGATTCCCGCGCTAGTGGTGGAGGTTTCCGCCCGTGGCGCTCGCGTCGAACTGGACCGGCACTTGGCGGAGGGCACTTACCTGCGCTTGACCCTGGAAGAGCAGATCGTCTTCGGGCACGTCTGCTATTGCGTACCGGGCAAAGAGAACGAATATGCCGTGGGCGTGCAGCTTGAAGAGAGCCTGGCCAGCGTCGAGGATCTTTCGCACTTGGCCGCGTGCTTAGACTCGAATGCCCCGAATCGCATAGTCCAGGGAGCCGAAGAAGCGTTGCCGGAAACTCTCCGGTAGCCCGGCTAGCTCCGGAAAGTCATTCGCCGCCGTGCCCAACCGCTCCACGGTGATCGCCCGAAAGCCCGCTTCGCTCAAGTAGAACTCCATCAGCGCCGGCGGCACCGGACGTACATGCGTGGGATCCAGATAGAAATGCGACGCAAAGATCGCCAGGCACTCCGGATTCGGCGTCTAAAAGAGGATCGGCGCTCCGGGCTTCAACTTGGCCGCGCACAGGCGAATCAGTTCCGGTAACTTGGCGGCCGGCAGATGCTCGACCACCTGCGCGCAGAAGATCCCGCCCAGCGAGCCGTCCGCAAGACCGGGTAGATACGTGAAGAAGTCTTGTAACTCCACGCTGAGCCCCTCACCCATACACAGAGCAATATTCTCGGGCGTCAAATCCAAGCCGCGCGCGGTCACCCCTTGGTCCCTTAGGAGGCGCAGGAATTCGCCGCGCCCGCAGCCTAGGTCCAGCACCGGCGACGCTTGCGCGAAGTAAGGCACGTAGCGCGCGAAGTGCTCACGAATCTTGGGTTCGGGTCCACGGAACTTATTCGCAAACGTAAACCAATCGAGTTCTGCTTCGGGCTTCGGCGCGCTGCCCAGCACCACGGCCGGACGTTGACGAAGCAGGCGCAATTCCTCATGAATCAAATGCTCGGCTTCGCGACGCAATTCGTCGCGCATGTAATTGAGATCGGCGGATACTTTGTCCTGTAACTGCGCCGTCGCCCGATCCAGCGCACCGAGGTAATTCTGATGCTGCGTGTCGACCTTATCGCGAAAGCCGGCTTGCGCGAGCAAATCACGCTGCTGTTGGGCGAGCTGTAAGTCCGCCAGTCCACGCATGAACTGCGCTTCGTTCACCGTCAGCTTGCGTTCCCACTCCTGGCGCCATTGGCTCCAATGGCCGCGAATGTCGCGTAACTCGCGGGCTTCGTCGCGGAGTTCGGGGATCGGCAGCCGCGCGATCCGGTTCGCTAACTCGGCGTGGGCGCGATTGCTCTCGTTCAAGGCTTCGAGCACCGCTTCAATGCACTGCATGCTGGCGCGGTTGAACTCTACCTGGTCGCGCACAAACCAATTCAAGCCACGGGCCACCGTGCGCTTCACGCTTTGGATCAGGCCATTCACCAGGCCGCCGGGACGCGGATTCACGTGGCCGATCGCGGCTACTTTGGCTTCGGCGGCGTCGCGCGCGTGCAGCAGCGGCCACAGATTTGGCAGCGGCACTTCCCCGCCCGCCGCCGACTGGGGATGGCGCGCGCGCACGCGCTCCTCAATCTCGGCTATCGCGCGTTGTAACTCGTCCAACGAAGGATTCAACGCTTGCTCCGCGAGTAAGTCGCCGTAATGGTGGTGAACACTCCTCCGCGGGGCGTGAATTCTCCGGTCACCGTCGCCCGCATGGGCTTACAGGCCTTCACTAAGTCGCGCAACATGCAGTTGACGGCGTTCTCCTGAAAGATGCCCAGGTTGCGATAGGCGAGCCAATACATCTTCAAGGACTTGAGTTCGAGGCACAGCTTGTCCGGCACGTAGCGAATGATGATCGTGCCGTGGTCCGGCAGTCCGGTGCGCGGACAAACGCTGGTGAACTCCGGCGTCTTCACTTCGATTTCGTAGCCCGGAAACTGGTTCTCCCAGCATTCGATTTCGGGAAAGGGCGCATCGATGCCGGCGCTGGCGTGTTGTTCGGTATATTCGCGTTTCTTTTTGGCCATGTTAGTTGAGGGCTTTCGCCAGATGTTCAAGAAAGAGGCCGACGTCGGTGACGACGGCGACGGTTTGCCCGGAGCCACGATCACTCACCTTCGTGGCCACGGCGGGGTTGATGTCCACGCACACCATTTTCACCCAACTCGGCAACATGTTGCCGGTGGCAATGGTATGCAGCATCGAACTCAGGCACAGCACCAGGCCCGCGCCCTGTAGCTGCGCGGCGTACTGGTCCTGCGCGGCGTTCATATCGGTGACGCAATCAGGCAACGGGCCGTCGTCGCGCAAACTGCCAGCGAGCACGAAAGGGACACCGGCCTTTACGCACTCGTACATCACGCCCGTGGTCAGGCGGCCGGTCTCCACCGCGGCCGGAATCGAGCCCGCGTGGTAAATCGTATTGATGGCCCGCATGTGATTGCGATGCCCATGCTCGGCTTGCCGCCCATCGCTTTGGCGGATGCCTAACGACGTGCCGCAGACGGCGGACTCAATGTCGTGTACGGCCAACGCGTTGCCGGCCAGCAATGCCTGCACCCAGCCGCGGCGGATAATCGCCGAAAGGCCCGGCCCCCCGCCCGTATGCACCACCACGGGACCCGCCACCACCACGATGCGCTTCCCTTCGGCGCGCGTTTGCTTCATCAGTTCCACCGTCTGCCGGACGGCGGTTTCCACCTGCCGCTCCGAGCTAATCTCGTTCGACATAAACGAGAACTTCATGCGGTCCCGTTCTTTCGATTCCGGTGTCACCCGGATCCCGTGCATCCCCACCACCACCTGGTCGCCAGCCTTGATGTCGCGCAGACGGCGGCAGAAGGCACGTCCCTCGGCCACGACGATCATGGCGTCCATGCGCTGGTTTTCCACCTCAATCCACTGGTCCTGATAGCGCAGCGCCGTGCGGTGATTCGTGGTCGAGTAAAAGTCCTCCGGCACACAACGGTCGCGCGTCACCAGCCTGGTCTCGGCGTTGCCGCTGTCCACCGCCGAGCAACCGAGCCCGAGCAGTTGGGCCAGCAGCCGGTCCATGGCCTCGCGGGAGTCGGCTTCGAGTTGGAGGCGGAGGCGCGAGGGCTCGGAGTTGGTCCGGCCGATGCTGAAGTGCTCAACATGGTAGCGAGCCTCATATTCGACCACCGTGTCGAAGATCTGCTCCATGATATGCGAGTCAATCAGGTGGCCTTCGGCTTCCACCAGTTCTTGTACTTTCATCAACTTCCCATCGTCGCATAGACGCTGGTTGACGCGGGCTAGCAAAGGGGGAGACTCAAAGGAGGATGGACATCGACGAGCGGCTGGCGAAACTGGCGGAACGGCACGATGCCTTGGCGGGCACCGTGGAACTGCATGATCACAATCTGATCCGTCTTGAACATGCGCTTGATCGTTTGGAAGCCACCACCAAGGACCAGCAGGAGATGCTGAAGCACCAACAGGAAATGCTAGCGGACCTAAGGCGAGCCGTCGACCAGATCGTAGTCCGCGTTCTGGGCAACCACGAAGACCGAATCGAACGCCTGGGAAGGCCGCTAGCGCGAAGGTGGCCTTCAGCTTGCGGCTGATTTGTTCCCTTTCATTAGCTTCCCGCCGCCGCATAGTCCACTGGTTGACGCGCGCTGGCAAAGGGGGCAAACTCAGATGAGGATGACCATCGACGAACGCTTGGAAAGACTGGTGGAGCGGCACGAAGCCCTCGCGGGCACGGTGGAAATACACGATCACGCCCTAATGCGCCTCGAGTCCGCCGCCCAACTCCAGCAGGAGATGCTGAAGCACCAGCAGGAAATGCTTGCGGACCTAATGCGAGCCGTCGACCAGATCGTAGTCCGCGTTTTGGGCAACCACGAAGACCGGATCGAGCGCCTAGAAGGCCGCTAATCCCTGGACCAACAGGAATTCGCTTGACAACATGACGTTCGTGTGAAAACATTTACACAACGTGTTGAGATTCTATCCAGTCCTAGCTCTCACCTGTCTGGCCTGGGCGCAGACGCCCACCTTCAAACCCCAGCAAAAACGCTGGTGGGCCATTCAGCCCGTCACCTCGCCCGCGCCGCCCGCCCTCGACGCCGCTGGCGAGAAATGGGCCCGTAACGAGATTGACCGCTTCGTCTACGACAAGCTCAAATCCAAGGGCATTAGCCCTTCCGCCCCCGCCCCGCGGGCTACCTTCCTGCGACGGGTTACCCTCGATCTTACTGGCCTCCCTCCCACCCCCGCCGAGGCCCAAGCCTACCTCACCGACACCCAGCCCGGCGCCGACGAACGGCTCGTCGACCGCCTTCTCGCCAGCCCGCGCTACGGCGAGCGCTGGGGCCGCCAATGGCTCGACGTGGTGCGTTACGCCGACAGCGACGGCTTCAAACAAGACGACACCCGCGAAAACATGTGGCGCTACCGCGACTGGGTGATCCAAAGCTACAACCAGGACAAGCCCTTTGACCGTTTCATTCGCGAACAGATCGCCGCCGACGAACTCTATCCCGGCGACATGCAGGCCTTGCCCGGCCTCGGCTTTCTGCGCCTTTTTGAAGACGAATACAACCAGGCGCACATCCGCATGCGGCGCCAGGAGTTACTGAACGACGTCACCGACAACACGGCCTTCGCCTTCCTGGGCGTGACGCTCGCTTGCGCTCGCTGCCACGATCATAAGTTCGATCCGCTGCTGCATAAGGATTACTATCGCCTGCAAGCCTACTTCGCCAACATGAAGATCGACGACCAGGCGACCACCGCCTCGGCCGCCGAAATCGCGGCGTATCAGGCGCAGATGGCCAAATACCGGGCGGCGGCGAAGCCGGTGCTCGATCAGATCGATACGTTGCTGGCGGGTCCGCGCGCGGCCTATCGCAAGGAGTACGTCGAGCGCTTTCCCGATGAGGTGCAGGCCGTTTTCGCCCTGAAGCCGGCGGAGCGCACACCGATGGACTGGCAGATCTATCACAAGGCCGTCACCCAAGTGGAGGTGCCCGACAGCACCCTGCAAGGCAAGCACATGACCGCCGCCACGCGGACGAAGTACAAGGCGCTGTTGAAGGAGTTGGACGCCTTCAAGCCGCTGCTGCCGGCGCCGCTGCCGACGCTGCAGATCATGCGTGACCAGGCCATCGACGCGCCCGCCACTCGCATTCTGCGCGCCGGGTCGATTGAGTCGCCGATGGACGAAGTCGCGCCTGGCGGCTTGAGCATTCTGGATCCCGCGCCGGCGCAAGTGACGCCGCTGCCCGCGCTCAATTCCAGTGGACGCCGCAGCGCCCTGGCCAATCAACTGGCGGACCCGCGCAATCCGCTCAGCACGCGCGTCATTGTGAACCGCATCTGGCAAGGCCACTTCGGTCGCGGCATCGTCGGCTCCCCCAATGACTTTGGCCTGATGGGCGAGCGTCCGTCGCATCGCGAACTGCTCGACTGGCTCACCTCCACTTTCACTGGCACCGACGGCTGGAGCATCAAGAAGCTGCACCGGCGCATCCTGCTGAGCGCGACGTACGCCCAGGCTTCTGACTTCCGCGAGGCCGCCGCCGCGCAGGATAACGACAATCGCCTGCTGTGGCGCTTTCCACGCCGACGCCTGGAGAGCGAGGCCATTCGCGACTCCATGCTGGCCGTCTCCGGGCTGCTCGATTCCACCATGGGCGGACCGGGCGTCTTCCCGGCCGTCCCGAAGGGCACGGAGATTCAGGAGGGCCGGCATTGGCGGAAGTCGACGGGTCCGGCGGACGAGTACCGCGCCAGCGTCTACATCTTCGCGCGGCGTCTGGTGCGCTATCCCATGCTGCAGAGCTTCGACACGCCGCTGGCCATCGAGAGTTGCGGCCGCCGGCAAGAGACCGTGACGGCGGACCAGGCGCTCGAACTGATGAATGGCGATGCCGCGGCGAACTTCGCCCGCGCCTTGGCCCAGCGCGTCGCCAACGACGCGGGGCAAAGCCCGTCCGCGCTGGTCGACCGCGCTTTCCGCCTGACCATGGGCCGCGCGCCCACGACGGAGGAAAAGCAACGCAGCCAGAGTTTCCTGGCCGCCCGTCCGCTGGCCGAGTCCTTGGACGACCTCTGTCTCTCCCTTTTGAGCTCAAGCGAATTCCTCTATATCGACTAACGCCATGTCATCAGCCATCACGCGACGCAAATTACTGAGTGGAGCCGGCAGCGGACTCGGCGCCTTAGCCATCTCCACGATGCTGGCCGAAGAGGCGCGGGCCGCCAAGCTGCACGATCCGGCGCTCTCCCGCGCGCCGCATCATCCGGCTAAGGCCAAGGCCGTCATCTTCCTCTTCATGGAAGGCGCGCCCAGCCATATTGATCTTTTCGATCCCAAGCCGGTCCTCAACAAGCTCAGCGGCCAGCCCCTGCCTGCGAGCTTCGGCAAGCCGATCACCGCGATGGGCACGGCCGGCAACACGCTGATGGGCGCGCCGCGCGAGTGGAAGCAGCATGGCAAGAGCGGACTCTGGGTGAGCGAGCTTTATCCGCACATCGCCAAGCACGCCGACAAGCTCGCGGTGCTGCGCTCCTGCCAGAGCGACGGCATCAACCACGCTGGCGGCGTGGGGCAAATGAACACCGGCGACATCCTCTCCGGTCGCCCCAGCCTGGGCGCCTGGGTGAACTACGGCTTGGGCACGGCCAACAAGAACCTGCCCACGTTCGTCAGCATGATCGACGACCGCGAACCGTTCGGCAACGCCAAGAACTGGGGCGCGGGCTTTCTGCCAGCCGTCTACCAGGGAACGTTGTTCCGCCAGGGTCCGAATCCGATTCTGAATACGAGCCTGCCCGCCGGGCAGACCGATGAACGCCAACGCGCGCGCCTCGCATACCTGGCCGCGCAGAATCGCGACTACGCCCAGCGCCACACCGACGACACCAGCCTGGACGCCCGGGTGCGCAGCTTTGAGCTCGCCTATGCGCTGCAGAAGTCCGGTCCCGAAGTGGTGGATTTGTCGGGCGAGACCGCCGAGACGAAGGCGCTGTATGGGCTCGACCAACCCGAGACCGCGGTCTTCGGCCGCAATTGCCTCCTGGCGCGCCGTCTGGTGGAGCGTGGCGTCCGTTTTGTCGAACTCTACTGCGGCTCCGGCAGCGGCTGGGACGCGCATACTGACCTCGAAGGCAACCACAAGAAGTGGTGCAAGGCCTCGGACCAACCCGTAGCCGCGCTGCTCGAGGACCTCGCGCGCCGCGGCATGCTCGATGAGACGCTGGTCATCTGGGGCGGCGAGTTCGGCCGCACGCCCTTCAACGAAAAGGGCACCGGGCGCGACCACAATCCCTGGGGCTTCACGATGTTCTTGGCGGGCGGCGGCGTCCGCGGCGGGCAGACCATCGGCGCCACCGACGAACTCGGCCTCCGCGCCGTGGAGCGCCCGGCGCACGTGCACGACATTCATGCCTCGATCCTGTGGCTGCTCGGGCTCGACCATTTGCAGCTCACTTATCAGCACAACGGACGCGCCGAGCGCCCCACCATCGTCGCCGGCGAGCACATTGTGAAAGAGCTCTGGGAAAGCTAGAGTGCCCACCATCCGCGACGTCGCCGCGCGCGCGCAAGTCAGCGTCGCCACCGTATCGCGCGTCCTCAACGACTCGGGCTACGCCGACAGCCAAACTCGCGCACGCGTCCTGCGCGCCGCCGCTGACCTCAACTATCAGCCCAATGCCAACTGGAGCCGACTGAAGCGGCAAAGTTCGCAGACGATTCTCTTCCTGCTCGGAAATTGGCCTGGCATCGTGATGATGCACATGCGCCTGCTGGCCGCTTGCGAGCGGATCCTGCGCGGCCAAGGCTATGACCTGGTCTTCGCCCGGTACGACTATGCGCGGGACTCCGCACCGGGCGACTTAACCCTGCCGCGGATGCTGGCGCAGAGCGGGGCCGTGGATGGCGTGGTGCTCGCGGGCGTGCATCATGAGAACTTCCTGCACCTGCTGGACCAGCGTCCGTTGCCCTACACGATGCTCGGTAATTCTTTCTCTGGCCCGGCCGCAGCGCAGGCCCACAACTGCATCCTCTACGACGACATTGGCGCCTGTGCCGAAGCCGTCGCTTACCTGCGCCGCCTGGGGCACCGCCGCATCGCCTTCGTCGGCAACGTCGCCCTGCCCTGGTTCGGCCGCCGCTATGAGGGCTACCGGCAGGCCATGCAGGAGGCGGGCCTGGAGCCCATCAGCGTCGGCGACAACTGGCCGATGAGCGGCCTGGACTATGGCCAACTGGCAACGGCGCAACTGCTGCGCGACGGCTTGGCGCCCACGGCGATCCTGGCCGGCAATGACGAAATCGCCGCCGGACTGTGGCGCGAACTCTCGCGCCGCCGCTACCACTTGCCGCACGATATGAGCCTGATCGGTATCGGCAACCGGCCCGAGTTCGGCGTGTTGGATCCGGCGCTCACCTCGATCTCGGTCTTCGAAGACCAACTCGGCGAACGCCTCGCTTCCCTGCTGCTGGAACGCATCCGGCACCCGGAATCGGCGCACGCGTCCGAGACTTATCCCTGCAAGTTGATTGAACGCGCCTCCTGCGCCCCGCCGTCCACGCCAATGCCGAACGCATTAACGATCGCCGCCAGAAAGAAGACTCCCTGATGATTCGACTCCTCCTTTTGCTCTCCTCCCTTGCCTATGCGCAGGATTTTCGCGCCGTGATCACCGGTCGCGTTACCGACACCAGCGGCGCCGCCGTCACCGGTGCGAAAGTCACCGCCACTCAGGTGGAATCCGGGGTCACCACGGTGGCCATTTCGAACGAAAGCGGCAACTACACGCTGACGTCGCTGCCGCCGGGCCGCTACAGTTTGACCGCCGAGTCCACGGGTTTTAAGAAGTTCGTGCGGCAGGGCCTGACGCTCGAAGTCCAAGCCCGGCCGCAGATTGACCTGACGCTGGAACCCGGCGACGTGCAGAGCACGATCAACGTCACGGCCGAAGCGCCGTTGCTGGAGACGAGTTCCGCCAGCCGGGGCGGCGTCATTACGGGCCGTACCCTGGTCGACTTGCCCTTGAACGGCCGCAACGCCTTCGGGCTCGCCGCCCTGGAACCGGGCGTCAACTTCACCGCGCGCGGCACCGCCAATACGTTCTTCCGCACCACGGGCAACGGCGGGATTTCGAGCGCTACGTTCGGCGGCGGTAGTTTCCGTAGCAATGAGAGCCTCCTCGACGGCGTGCCCAACACCGGCACCGATGGCGTGGTGCAGTACGTTCCCAGCGTGGATGCGGCCAGCGAATTCAAGGTCCAAACCAACGTCTTCGACGCCGAATATGGCCGCTTCACGGGTGGCGTGCTGAATGCCGCGATCAAGAGCGGCACCAACACCTTCCACGGCACGCTGTTCAACTTCACGCGCAACTCCTACTGGAATGCCCGCGATCCTTTCGCCACCAATATTCCGCAGTTCGGCTACAACCTCTTCGGTGGCAGCGGCGGCGCGCCCATCATCATCCCGAAGGTCTATAACGGCAAGAACCGCACGTTCTGGTTCTTCAATTACGAAGGCTCGCGCGAAGGCGTCCCGCGCGCGAACGTCAACACCGTGCCGACGGCCCTCGAACGCGCCGGCGACTTCAGCGCATCGCGGGTTCGCAGCGGCGCCAACATCCTGCCGGTGAGCATCTTCGACCCCGCCACCACCCGCCTGCAAGGCGCCACCTTCACGCGCGACCCCTACCCGGGCAATCGCATCCCCGACAGCGCGATTGACCCGATCGCCAAGCGCGTCGTGGGCCTCTATCCGCTGCCCAACGCCGCCGGCGACCCTGTCTCCGGCGCCGCCAACCATTTGCTCTCCTTCAAGGACCCCGTCTTCGACAACGGCTACGTCTGGAAGATCGATCATCGCTTCAGTGACCGCCACTCCGTCTTCTTCCGCTACTCCTGGCGGCAGTTTGGCGTCGACCGCCAAGGCGCCTTCAAGAGCGCCGCCACCGGCGACATTGACCGCCGCGACGCTCCTGGCGTCGCCTTCGACGATACCTTCACCATTAACCCCACTACCATCCTGAACTTCCGCTATGGCCTGGCGCGCTTCAAGACCCTGAGCCGCTCCGATAATCTGGGTGCCGATATGGCCGCCCTCGGCTTCTCCCGTGCCTTTATCTCGCAGTTGCCGTTTCAAGCGATTCCGTCGATTACCATCAGCAACGGGCTGACCGGGTTGAGCGGCGCGAACAAGTCCAGCCGCGGCGCGGAGGACTCGCACACCGGCCGCGTCGCCCTCACCAAGATCGTCGGCCGCCACACCATGAAGGTGGGCACCGAATTTCGCCTGCTGAATTCGAACGTCGCCAGCCTGGGCGCCAACGCCACCGGAGCCTTCAACTTTGACCAGGGCTTCACCCGCGGCCCGAACCCGCAGGTCGCCGGCGTGAACCTGGGCCAGGGCCTGGCTTCGTTCCTGCTGGGCTTGCCCAGCGGCGGCAGCGTCGCCAACAACGCCGCCACGGCGGACCAGACGAACTACAAGGGCTTCTTCTTCCACGACGACTGGCGCATCACCAACAAGCTCACCTTGAATCTGGGGCTGCGCTACGAGTGGGAAGGCGCCTACACGGAACGCTACAACCGTTTGAACCGCGGCTTTGACTTCGTCACCCCGAGCCCCGTCGCGGCGGCCGCCCGCGCCAACTACGCCGCTGCGCCGATCCCGGAAGTGCCCGTAGCCTCGTTCAGCGCCAACGGCGGACTGCTCTTCGCTGGAGTGGGCGGCGTGCCCCGCGGGCTCTCGAATATTGACCGCAACAACGTCGCGCCCCGCCTTGGCGCAGCCTATCAACTGAACTCGAAGACAGTCCTCCGCGGCGGCTACGGCATCTTCTACGGCGCCAGCACCCAAACCGGCGAAGCCCGCAATGGCTTCAGCGTCACCACACCCTACGTCTCCTCGAACGACGGCGGTAACACGCCGGCCAATAACTGGACGAATCCCTTCCCGCAAGGCCTGGTGCCGGTGACCGGTTCCTCCCAGGGCCTGCTCACGCAAGTGGGCCAAGGCGTCGCCTTCACCAGCACCAGCCGCCGGCAGCCGCTCGCGCATCAGTTCTCCTTTGGCCTACAGCGCCAGCTTCCCGGGGCTTTGCTGCTGGACCTCAGCTACGTTGGCAATCAAGTGCGCGGCATGCCCGTCAACCGCAATCTCAACTTCATCCCCGAAAGCTTCCGCGCCGCCGCCGAAACCACCTTCTTCGCCACGGGCCGTAACGTCCTGAACGACGCGGTGACGAACCCGTTCTTCGGCGTGATCGCGACCGGTCCGCTCGCCGCCCGCACCGTCACGCGCGGCCAGTTGCTGCGGCCCTATCCGCACTTCACCGGCATCCAGACCCAAAGCGAGCCCATCGGCCGCAGCCGCTATGACGCTTTCCAAACCAAGCTCACCCGCCGCTTCGCCAATGGCTTCAGCGTCACCGGCTCCTACGCCTTCACCAAGCAACTGGAGCAGACCCGCTTCCTCAACGATCAGGACGTCCGCCCGGTGAAGGAGCTCACCGAATTCGATCTGCCGCACCGGCTGGTCGTCGCCTCGGCCTACGAGTTGCCCTTCGGCCCGGGCCGCCTCTTGCTGGGCAAAGTCACCGGCTGGAAGGCGCGCCTGGTGGAAGGCATGCAGATCAATGGCGTTTACCAGGCCCAGAGCGGCGTGCCGTTCGAGATCCTGGGCGCCGAGAGCCTGGGCCGCAGCGCGAAGCTCGCTTCCGGCCAGACGGTGAACCAATGGTTCGACACCAGCGCCTTCCGTCAGCGCCAGGGCATCGAACTCATCCGCACGGCGCGTCTGCCCGACGTCCGCAGCGCCGGCCGCAACAATGTGGATCTGTCGTTCTTCAAGACGCTGCAGTTCACGGAAAGCATCAAACTGCAGTTCCGTGCCGAAGCCTTCAACGCCTTCAATCGTCCGGAGTTCGCTTCGCCGAATGGCTCTTTCGGCAACGCCAACTTCGGCCGGGTCACCAGCGTGAATACCTTCGCGCGCCAGTTGCAGTTCGCGCTCAAGCTGCTCTGGTAATACACTCAAGAGTTGGCGCATCGCTACACGATCCTCGCCCTGCTCAGCTTCTCGACGCTGATCAACTACCTGGACCGGCAGGCGCTGGCGGTCGTGGTGCCGGAGTTGCGGCGGGATCTGGCGCTCTCCAGCCGGGACTACGGCGAGATCACCACGGCGTTCCTCATCGCTTATGGCGCCGGCCAATTACTGGCTGGCCCGCTGATTGACCGGCTGGGCGCCGGCTGGGGGCTCGCGCTCTTCGCCGCCGTCTGGAGCCTGGCCGCGCTGGCGCATGGCTTGGCCCAGACGGCCGGCCACCTGCTGGCGCTCCGCATCCTGTTGGGCTTGGGCGAAGCCGGCAACTGGCCCGCCGGCGTGAAGTCCATCTCGGAGCGCTTCTCGCGCAGTGAGCGAGCCTTCAGCATGGGCCTGTTTGACGCGGGTTCGGCGATCGGTGCGATGCTGGCGCCTCCGTTGGTCGCCACGCTCACCATCGTCTACGGCTGGCGCGTCGCCTTCTTGTGCACCGGCGTGCTGGGTTTGCTCTGGCTGATCCTATGGCTCGGGTTCATGCCGCGCGAAGCCCCCCTGCCCGCTCTGTCTCCCGGCGCCTCCTGGCGCATGCTGCGCGGACGTCCCTTCTGGGGCCTCGTCGCCACCCGCTTCCTGGCGACCCCCGTCTGGTGGTTCCACGTCTTTTGGCTGCCGGACTACCTCGGCCAAGCCCGCGGCTTCACTCTGCGCGAAATCGGCGTTTTCGCCTGGGTACCCTTCGTCACCGTCGATCTGGGCAAACTGTTCGGCGGGCGTCTCTCGGACTATTGGATTCTACGCGGCGCCAGCGTCACGCGCGCCCGCAAGGTCGTGATGGGCGGCGGCGCTGTCTGCATGGCCGCCGGACTCCTCGTCGTCGACGCCCACTCCTCCTTCGCCGCCCTGGCCTGGGTTTCGCTCGCCACCTTCGGCTTCGGCATGTGGAGCGCGAATATCCTCGCCCTGCATGCTGACCTCTTCGCGTCGCGCGGCATTGCCACGGCCGTTGGCGGCACTACGGCCGCCGCTAGCCTGGGGGGCGCCATCTTCACCTGGCTCACCGGACGGCTGGTCGATACCGAAGGCTACGGGCTGGTCTTCGCGCTCGCCGGCACCGCGGCGCTCCTGGGCTTCGCGGTGCTCTGGTTCACCATCCGCGACGAGGCCGCGGCATGAGCCGCTTCACCGGCCTGCACTGCGCCGTCACCGGCGGCTTTCGCGGCATCGGCGCCGCCATCGCCGCGCAACTGCGCGCCGAGGGTGGGACCGTTCACGTCGCGGATGTCCTCGACGGCTCCTGCGACGTCACCCAGCCAGAGCAGGTGGAAAGCTTCTTCGCCCGTCTATCCGCGCTCGATATCCTGGTTTGCGCGGCCGGTGAGCCCATCGCGGGCACGGCGGCCAGCACCACCCCGGCGCAATGGCGCGCCGCCCACGCCGTGAACCTCGAAGCCGTCTGGCTCTGCGTGCAGGCCGCGCTGCCGCTGCTCACCGCGAGCGAACACGCCAGCATCGTCACCCTCGGCTCTTACCGCGCGGTCCGTCCCACCCGCAATTCCCTGCCCTATGCTGTGGCCAAGGGCGGCCTGCTCTCGCTCACCCGCGCGCTGGCCGTCGACCTCGCCCCGCGCATCCGGGTGAACGCGGTGATGCCGGGCCAGGTGGAGTCTGTCCGCACGGAGGCGTACTTCGCCCAATTCCCTGACCCGGCCCAAGCCCTCCAGCGCACGCTTGCGTCTTTTCCGCTGGGGCGTCTGGGTCAGCCAGAGGACATCGCCAAGGCCGTCGCTTTCCTGGCCTCCCACGACGCGGGCTGGATCACCGGCACCACGCTCACTGTCGACGGCGGCCGCGATGCCTTGGGAAGCTAAGCAGCGCTCCGTAATTTCATTAACCATTATGAAATTTAATAGTCCTGGTACGACCAGGACCGCACTAAGGGCGGCCTGCCCCTTTGTTTTAAATTGCTTCACAAATGGTCCCAAAATTGCAACTGGATTACCGTGCAAAAGCGATTCAGTCAAATTGTTAGCGTGGTCTTGGCCTTGTCCCTGGGAGCGTCGTTGGCGTTCGGGCAGGCGATGGACGGAAACCTGGTCGGCGTCGTTTCCGACAAGACGGGGGCCCTGGTTGCGGGCGCCACGGTGGAGATTACGAATGAAGCCACCAATCAAAAGGTGACCGGGAAAAGCGCGAGCGATGGGTCCTATCGCTTCGCTAACCTGGCGCTGGGGCGCTATCGGCTGTCGGTGAGCCAAACCGGCTTTACGGCGGCTACGATCGCGAATATTGCCGTGGAATTGAACCGCCAGTCGACGGTGAACGTCACGCTCGAGGTGGGCAACGTCGCCACCACGGTAGAAGTGCAGGAGGCGGCGGCGACCATCGACACGACGACTTCGAACGTCGTGCAGAACTTCAACGCCATGCAGGCCATCCAGTTGCCGGTGAGTTCCACCGGCACGCTTGGCGTCATCAACCTATCGCTGCTCGGTTCCGGCGTAACGACGCAGGGCGGCGTCGGCTACGGAACGGGCCCCAGCGTCGGCGGCCAGCGTCCGACGAACAACAACTTCATGGTGGAAGGCATTGACGTCAACAACCGGTCGGTGACCGGACCGGTGCTGGCCATCTCGAACGAAGCCATCCAGGACTTTTCGCTGCAGCAGAATCAATTCAGCTCCGAATTTGGCCACTCGACGGGCGGTCAGTTTAACTCGGTGATCAAGTCGGGCACTAACAGCATGCATGGAACCCTGTTTGAGTACTTCCAGAATCGCAACTTGAACGCCGTCGACGAAAGTCTGCGGCGGCAGGGCATCACGTCGAATCCGCGCTACGACAACAACCGGTTTGGCGGCAACTTCGGTGGTCCGGTGATCAAGGACAAGTGGTTCTACTTTGGCAACCTGGAGTACAACCCCCAGGGCGTAGCCGGCTCTCCCAGCGGCGCCGTGTTCATTCCGACGCAGGCGGGCATCTCCGCCTTGGAAGCGAATCCGCAGGTGTCGCGTCGCAACCTGGAGCAGTTCCGCCGGTGGGTGCCGGTGGCCGGCGCCCAGGACGGTACGCGGACCGTGCAGGTGGCGGGTTCGGCGATCCCGGTGGGCATCTTCCGCTCCGTAGCGCCGTCCTACCAGAACGACCTACAGTACACCGTGTCGAGCGACTATAATTTGACGCAAAACGACATTTTCCGGGCACGCTATGCCTACGGCCGGACGAGTTCCATCAACACCACGAGCGTCACTTTGCCCGAGTTTTTCACCCCCACGAAGTCGACGCGGCACATCGCGAACTTCACCTACCTGAAGACCCTCTCCTCGAGCCTCACCAACGAGACCCGCGCCGGCTATAGCCGCATCGCGCAGGCTTTCCCCATCGGCAATCAGCAATGGCCTGGCCTCGACGTCTTCCCCAACGTGACGATGTTGGACCTGGGCATGCAGATTGGGCCGAACGGCAACTATCCGCAATCCTACACCGCCAACACCATCCAACTCGTGAATAACACGAGCTGGTACCGCGGCAAGCACACCGTCAAGGTGGGCTACGACGGACGCAAGATCAACGGTTCGAACTTCTTCGTGCAGCGCCTGCGCGGCGACTATGTGTACAACACACTCGACCGTTTTATGCGCGACATTACGCCCGAGTTCGGACAGCGCTCCGCGGGCGGTTTCCCGTTTGTCGCCAACCTGCTCTCGCACTATCTGTATGCCACCGACGAGTGGCGCCTCCGTTCGAACCTGGTGCTGACCCTGGGTATCCGCTATGAATATGTCGGCGTGCCGGCGGGCGCGCAGTCCCAGCAGTTGAACGCCTTGGCCTCGGTGCCAGGAGTGCTGCAGATCGGCGCGCCGGAGAACCGGAAGAACGAATTCGCGCCGCGCCTTGGCTTGGCCTGGTCACCGGGCCGCGATGGCCGCACTTCGATCCGCGCGGGCTTCGGCATGGGCTATGACCAGGTCTATCAGAACCTCGGCGTGAACTCGCTGCCCCCGCAATACTTCACCACCATCGACGGCCACATCGAACGGCCCGATCAGCCGAACTTCCTCGGCCAAGGCGGCGTGCGCGCTGAAGCGCGCCCAATTACTGACCCGGCCGTCGCGCGGCGCTTAACGTCGTCGTTCATCCCCCGGCAGGACCGGCCCTATTCGCTCCAGTGGAACTTCGGCGTACAACGCGTTTTCCGCAAGGATTACACGGTGGAAGCTCGCTACCTCGGAACGCGCGGCTTGCGTTTGCCCATCCAGATTCAGATGAACCGGCCAGCCGGGGTCACTTCGGCGGCCCACCAATTGCCCATGTTCAACGAAAGGCCCACGGCGGCGCAGTTGGACGCCTTGCCGCTGACGTTGGCGAACTTCCCGCTCTCGACGGCCAATCCCGCCAATCGCTTCCAGGCCGCTGGATTCACGAGCACCATCACCAGTTTCCAGCAGTGGGGTCAGTCCAGTTATCATGGGCTGGCGTTGCAGTTGAACAAGCGCTTCTCGAACGGCCTGACTTACATCGCTTCCTACACCTGGTCGCACAACATCGACGACTCGACGGCGGCGCTCTTCTCCACCGTCACGACGCCGCGGCGTCCGCAGGATTTTGACAATCTGAAGCCGGAGCGGGCTTCGAGCGCGCTCGATCATCGCCATCGCTTTACCTTCGCGCCCGTCTACGAGTCGCAGTGGCTCAAGGGCTCCAACAACTGGTTCACGAAGAACATCCTCGGCAACTGGGTGATGGCGGGTGTACTCACCTTCCAGACCGGTTCCTGGGCCACCATCCGTTCCGCGCAGGACTCGAACCGCAACGGCGATAATGCCGGCGACCGTACCATCTTTAACCCGTCCGGCGCCGTCAACAGCGGTAGTGGCGTCACGCCCCTGTGCCGCAGCACGGTGGCGGCCGGTGCCTGCGGCTTCGGCAACGCCGCCACCGTTGGCTACCTGGTCAACAACCCCAGCGCCCGCTATATCGTGGCCGGGCCGGGGACCTTCCCCAACGCCGGACGCAACACCGTCCGCATGCCGATGATCAACAACCTCGACATCAACATCGGCAAGCGCTTCGACATCACGGAGCGCTTTAAGTTGCAGATCCGCGCTGACTTCTACAACGTCACCAACACGCCGCAGTTCGTCCCCGGCTTCCCGAACGTCGCCAACAACCGGGCGCGGACGGGAGCGTCGGAGACCAGCATGTTGATCGCCGGTAATCCGATCTTCTTGCGGCCGGACCTGGCGTTCCAGTCGAATGCCCGGACCGGCGCCATCGTCCTGCGCCTAATGTTCTAGCCGGGCGTTCTCCCGCGCAAAACTCAACCTTCGGCTCTGCGCGCGGCGGCGACTCGTTTAGTCGTTGCCGCGCGTGAGCTTTTCTGCGTTGCTGCCGCGCTGATACGGACCGTGCGTGCCGTTCGGCAGCACCGTGTGCGCGTCGGTGAGGGCGAGCGCGAGTTGATCGGGGGGAACTTCACGGGCACCGCGGAGGTTGGCGCCGCGGAGATCGGCTAGCTTCAAGGTGGCTTTCGCGAAACGGCCGCCGCTGAGGTCCGCGCCGCTGAAATTGGCGCTCTTGAGGACGGTTTCACGAAAGTCGACGCCAGAAAGGTCGGCATCGCGGAAGTCGCAGTTGGAAAAGTCGGCTGTCGCCGCGCGGAGACCGGTGGCCGTGACGTTAGCAAAGTCGCAGTTCTGAGCGCGGACCCGACCGAAGATGGCGTCTTCCAGGTTCGCGTTCGCCAGACGGCAGTTCGCCAGGGTGGCGCCGCTGAAGTTAGCCTGGAAGAGGTTAGCGCCGACGAGGCGGCACTCGAAGAAACGAGCCTGGTGGAACGCGGCGTCGTTCAAGTACGCCTGCGAGAGGTCGACGCGGTGCATCTTGACGCCGAGAAAGCGGGCGTTTTCGAGATGGGCGCCCCGGAAAGAAGCCTCGTCAAGAACGGCCTCGCTGAACTGGGCATCGTTACACCAGGATTCGTCGAAGCAAGCACCTTGCAGGTTGGCTTCGCTGAGGTCAGAACCCGTCAGCACAGCCTCTTTGAGGTGCGCACGCTCAAAGATGGCCCGGGTGAAGTCGCAGGCCGGCAACTCGGCGTCGGTGAGGGTGGTTGCCGTAAAGCGCGCGCCGCTGAGGTTCGCTTCCTCCAGATGCAGTTCGTTCACGGACTGGTAGCTCAGGTTCACCGGTGCGCCGCCGGGTAAGCCGCCCAGCCACTTTTGGTGCGATTCCAGCATGGGGGCGTCAATGGCCATCGTCTTGAACATTCGGCTAAACATATACTCTCCACTGAGGCTTATCGGCATGACGGCAAGACATTTGAGTCCGGCGGAGGATACAATAGCTCTTCGGTCCCATGAATCCTAAGGTGATTGTCCCCAGCAAGAAGCCGTTGATTGGCATTGCCGCCTTAGAAGCGGTGGTGATGGCCGTTTGGGCCTACGTCTACTTCACCATGATCCCGCCGGCCTCGCGGAATGTTTTGTACCTGGTGGCGCCGGTGATGATCTTCAGCCTGATCATGTCGCTGACGGCCATGCGCCTGAACCTGACTCGTTTGACGATTGCCCCGCCGCAGTTAAACTTCGAGTCCGGATTGCTGAACAAGACGCAACGCAGCTTCAATCTGACAAAAATTCAGGACGTCCGCGTGGAGCAATCGATCACCGAACGCATTTTCGGCATTGGGACCATCCACATTGAAACCGCGAGCGCCGGGGGCGGCGTGCGCGTCGAAAGCATTGACTCGCCGCGCCAAGTGGCCGACCACATCCTGGCCGCCGCCCGGCAAAGCTAAAAGGAACACATGAGCCAAAAACCTCTTACCGGGCGGATCGCCCTGATCACCGGGGCCAGCCGTGGCCTGGGCAAAAGTATGGCGCTGGCCCTCGCCGCGCAAGGCGCCCACGTCGCGCTCACCGCGCGCGACGAGCAGGCGCTGATCGCCGTAACAGCCGAGGCGCGGCAACTCGGCGTGGAGGCCGAGTTCTTCCTGGCCGACGTCGCGAGCGAAGCCAGCGTCCTCGACCTGGAGCGCCAAGTGATCCAGCGTTTTGGACAGGTAAATATCCTCATCAACAACGCGGGCATGAATCTGCGCAAGCCGGTGACGGACTTTACGCTCGAAGAGTGGAATCGGGTCATCAACACGAACCTGACGAGCGCGTTTCTGCTGTGCCGCTCCTTCGTACCGCATATGAAGGGCCGCGGCTACGGGCGCATCATCAACATGACGTCGATCATGAGCCACGTGTCGCTGCCGGGGCGCATTGCTTACTCGACGTCGAAGACCGGCCTCCTGGGAATGACGCGCGCGCTGGCGCTCGAACTCGCGCCCGAGAACATCACGGTGGTGGGCATCAGTCCGGGGCCGTTTCTCACCGAGATGAATCTGCCCATTACGCAGAATCCCGAGCAAAACGCGCAGTTTTTGGCCAGCATCCCGCTGGGCCAGTGGGGGCAGGTGCAGGACATCGGTTCGCTGGCGGCTTTCTTGTGTTCGGACGCCGCGCGGTTCATCACCGGGAACGACATCCTGATTGACGGAGGCTGGTGTGCGCGCTAGCTGGATGCTGGCGCTGCTGCTGACGCTCGCCGCCTGCCAGCGCAGCGGGCAGAAGGTGATCGCCGTCATTCCGAAGGCGACTTCGCACTTGTTCTGGGTGGCGGTGGAGAACGGCGCCCGCGCCGCGGCGGCGGAAGCCAAAGTAGAGATGCTTTGGAACGGCCCGCCGTCCGAGACGGACTACGCCCGGCAGATTCAGATTCTGGATTCAATGATTGCCCGGCGTGTGGACGGCATCGTCGTCGCCGCCACGGAGCGCAAGGCGCTGGTGGCGCCCATTGAGCGCGCCATGGCCGCCGGCATCCCAGTGACGGTGTTTGACTCGGGCATCGACGGCGATAACTACACCAGCTTCGTCGCCACCAATAACTACGAGGGCGGCGCAATCGCGGCCCGGGAACTGGGCCAACTGACGGGCGGCGAGGGCAAAGCGGCGCTGCTGATGAACGCGCCGGGGTCCACCTCGACGATGGATCGCGAACGCGGCTTCGAGGAGACGTTGGCCAAGGAGTTCCCGAAGCTGACGATTGTGGCGCGGCAGTACGGACAGTCCGACCGGGGGAAGGCCCGGGCCGCGGCGGAGAACATGCTCACCGCGCACCCCGACCTAAAGGGGATGTTCTGCTCGTCGGAGCCGAGCGCCGTGGGCGCCGCATTGGCGGTAAAGGCGCGGCAGCTATCGGGCAAACTCGCGCTGGTGACCTTCGACTCGAGCGCCGACCTGGTGGAAGACCTCAAGGGCGGCACCATCTCGGCCATGGTGGTACAGGACCCGTTCCGGATGGGGCACGACGCGGTGCAGTCGATTGTGGATAAGCTGGCCGGCAAAGCCGTGGCCAAGCGCGTCGATCTGAGCGCGAAGCTAGTGCGGCGCGACGATCTCGCGAAGCCCGACGTGATTCGTTTGCTTACGCCTGAGAAGAAATAACCATGCCGCTGATTCCCCACGAGCAACTGCGCTCGCTCGCCGAACGGATTCTCCTCGCGGCCGGCGTAGCTGCGGAACACGCGGCGCTCGTCGCGACGACCTTGGTCGCCACGAACCTGCGCGGCACGGATTCGCACGGCATCCAACTGCTGAGCTTCTACATCGACCAGTTGCTGGCCGGCGATATGTTGGCCGCGGCCACGGGCGAGATTGTGAGCGAAGACGGCACGTCGATGGTCTATGACGCCGGCAACGGGCTCGGCCAGGTGACGGCACAAATCTGCGCGGGCCATGCCGCCCGCCTGGCGAAGCTGCACGGCGTGGGCGTAGTGTCGGCGCGGAATGCGAACCACTTCGGCGCCGCGTTCTGGTGGACGCGGCAGATGGCTGAGGCAGGCAACGTCGGAATCGTGATGTGCGACGCGTCGCCGCTGGTCGCGCCGTGGCAAGCCCGCGAGCCGCGCTTCGGTACGAACCCGATCTGCTTTGCCCTGCCCGGCGAGGAGAGCTTCCTGCTCGATATGGCGACGACGACGGTCGCCGCGGGGCGCATCTTTAAGGCCTCCATTAACGAGCAGAAGAGCATTCCGGCCGGTTGGGCGCTGGACGCCGAAGGCGTGCCGACCACGGACACGGCGACCGCCATGCAGGGCCTGCTGATGCCCCTGGGAGGCTACAAGGGCTCCGGCCTGGCCATGATGGTGGAGATTCTGTGCGGCGTGCTCTCGGGCGGCAAGGTCTCTACCGAGATTGGCAGCATCCGCAAGCGCGGCCGTCCCTCGAGCCTGAATCACTTCTTTCTGGCGATTGACCTGGCGCGCTTCGGGGATCCGGCCCAACTCGGCGCCCGTGCGGCGGAGTTGGCCGCGATGGTTCGCGCGGCGGCGCCGGCCAAGGGCTACGACGAAGTGTTGGTGGCGGGCGACGTCGAGCGCCGGGTGGAGGCCGAACGCCGCCGGGAGGGCATTCCGCTGCCGGACGGGAATTGGGAGACATTACTGGCCACGGCGAAGCGGGTGGGGGTTACAATCTAATCTAGTGAGTCAACCCGAAAGCATCCCCTTCGAAACCAGCCTAAGCGAGCTTGAAACCGTCGTGCGCGACCTGGAATCTGGCGAACTGCCCCTCGAACGCGCCATCCAACTCTTCGAACGCGGCATGACGCTTTCGCAGCAGTGCCGGACGCAGCTCGAAGAAGCCGAAACGCGCGTCGAAACGCTGGTGAAGCGCGGCCAGCAAGTGAAGCCCGAAGCGGCGGAACTCTAGATCGATGGCGAAGTACAAGCCCGCCAAGACCGGCAAAAAACCAGTCCTCAGCCCGAAGGCGATGGGCGCCATCCCCTGCCTGGTGGTGATTTTTCTCGGTTTTCTGATGATCGCCCTACTGCTCTACGGAATGATGACTTCTCGATAATGCGCATTGACCAACGAAACCCCGGCGACCTGCGCCCCGTTAAGATTACCCCGAATTATCTGCTGACCGCGGAAGGCTCCGTGCTGATTGAGTGCGGCCATACGCGCGTCATCTGCACTGCGTCCGTCGACGAATCGACGCCCGCCTGGCTACGCGGCACCGGCCGCGGCTGGGTGACCGCCGAGTACTCCATGCTGCCCCGCGCCACCGCGCAGCGGACGCCGCGCGAGGTGACCAAGGGGAAGCAGAGTGGCCGTACCCATGAGATCCAGCGCCTGATTGGCCGCAGCCTGCGCGCCGTGGTGGACCTGCACCAGTTGGCCGAGCGCAGCATCGTCGTCGACTGCGACGTGATCCAGGCCGATGGCGGCACACGCACCGCCGCCGTCACCGGCGCCTACGTCGCGCTTGGCCTCGCCGTCGCCAAGTTGCTCGACTTCGGCACCCTCAAGAAGAATCCGCTGCGCGACATGGTCGCCGCCACCAGCGTCGGCATCGTGAACGGCGTGCCGCTGCTGGACCTCTGCTACGAAGAGGATAGCCAAGCCGAGGTCGACATGAACGTCGTGATGACCGGCGCCGGGCGTTTCGTCGAGTTGCAGTCGACGGCGGAGAAGACGGCCTTTGATGACGAGCAACTGGCCCGCATGATCTCGCTCGCCAAGTCCGGCATCGCGGAACTGATCGCCTTGCAGAAGGCGGCCCTGGGGCAGGCTTGAAGCTCTACTGCGCCACGACGAATCAGGGCAAGCTGCGCGAGTTCCGGCTTGCGGCTGGCCTGGGCTTCGAAATCGAGACGCTGGACCTCGCGGGCATCGCCGCGCCGGAGGAGACCGGGCAGACCTTCGAAGAAAACGCCATCCAGAAGGCGCTCTACTACGCCAAGTTCGCCCCCGGACCCCTGTTTGCCGAAGACTCCGGCCTGGCCGTCGATGCCCTGGGCGGCGCGCCCGGCATCTACTCGGCTCGCTATGCGGGTCCTACAGCCCACGACGAAGCCAACAATGACCTGCTGTTGCAGAATCTGGCCGGTAAAACAGACCGCCGGGCGCGCTACGTCTGCGCCATCGCCCTGGTGAAAGACGGGGAAGTGCAATCGACCTTTCGGGGCGAGGTGGAGGGTGAGATTCTCATCGCGCGCCGGGGCGCGGGCGGCTTCGGCTACGATCCGCTCTTCTTCTATCCGCCGTTCGGCTTGACGTTGGCCGAGATTCCCACGAAGCGTACGTTCACCATTTCGCACCGGCGTCGCGCGCTCGATCAACTCTTCGCCTACCTGGGCCGCTAAGATTCTGGCGTCGCGGCAAATTTCTGCCACGGTTCCGGGGGAAAAGGGGCTTGTTTTCGTTGTGGCCCTCTAGTTGCTATACAAAGGGCGATGCTAGACCCTGTCCAAGCCAACCTCGAACACTACCTGGACCTGCTCAGCACCCGGCAAAAGCTGGTGGCCAGCAACATCGCCAACGCCAACACGCCCGGCTATCGCACGCGTGACCTCGATTTTCACTTCGAGTTCATGAGCCATGCCGAGGGCGGCCAACCCAACATCATTGAGCCCGAAGGACTCGCTGGCCGCAACGACGGCAACAACGTCAGCATGGACCGCGAAGCCCGGCTACTGGCTGAAAACACAATGCGTTTCAACTTTGTCAGCAATATTCTGCGCGGCGAATTGAAGTCCATCCGGACAGCGATTCAGGAAGGTGGACGCTAGGATGAATCTCTTCGATACGCTCTCCGTCAGCGCGTCCGGCATGGCCGCGCAGCGCCAGCGCGCTACCGCCTTGGTGGAGAACCTGGCGAACGCCGAAACCACCCGGACGCCCGAAGGCGGCCCTTACCGGCGTAAGGATGTGGTGTTCCAAAGTGAACCGGCGGGCTCTCCCTTTTCGGGAATCTTCCAGAATGAACTCGACCAGACCGGGATCGGCGTCAGCGTGTCGGAAGTCGTCGAAGATACCAGCGAGCCGGATCGCCGCTATCTGCCCGGCCACCCCGACGCCGACGCGCGCGGCTATGTCGCTTTTCCGCGCATCAATCCGGCCGAGGACATGGTGGACCTGATGGGCGCGTCGCGCAACTACGCGGCGAACGTCTCGGCGATGTCGGCGATTAAGGACATGATCAACCGCTCGATCGACCTGGTGCGGGGCTAAGCCATGGACGCCATCCGTCCGATTCTGGACCGCATTCAGTTGCCGGACACCATCGGCGCGGCGAAGCCGGCCAGTGAAGCGGGCAACGAAGAGAGCGCGTTCGGCGGCATTCTGAAGCAAGCCATCCAGCAGGTAACGGGCGCGGCACAGCAGGCTGATGAAAGTCTGAATAGCTTCCTGCGCGGCGAATCAGAAGAGGTGCACAAGGTCGCGCTGGACGCGCAGCGGGCGGAGATTTCGATGGAGATGTTCCTCCAGATGCGCAACAAAGTGGTGCAGGCGTATCAGGAAGTAATGCGCATGCAGTTGTAAGGCGTACTGACCCCGATTGAATCTACTCAACCAAATTCGCGGACTCTTTGCACGGCTCACCTGGCGGCAGCGGATCTCGCTGGCCGTCGCGGTGTTGGCCGTGGGCGGCGGCCTGGCCGCGGTGACGTCGTGGAACAAGGAACGCGACTTCAAGCCGCTCTACAAGGGGCTCGCCGCCGAGGACGCGGGCCAGGTGACGGCGCGGCTGCGCGAGAAGAACGTCGAGTTCCGCCTGGAAGAGGGCGGCGCGACGGTGCTGGTGCCCTCGAACCACGTCGACGAGATGCGGCTGGATCTGGCGTCGGCGGGGCTGCCGAAGACCGGCCGGATCGGCTACGAACTCTTCGACAAGATGAACTTCGGCGCGACAGACTTTGCCGAACAGGTGAACTACCATCGGGCGATTGAAGGTGAACTCGAACGCTCCACGCTCACCATCGCCGAGGTGGAGCAGGCGCGCGTACACGTGACGTTCGCCAAGCACTCGGTGTTTGAGGAGTTGCGCGAAGCGGCCAAAGCGAGCGTAATGGTGAAGCTGAAGGCCGGCCGGAAACTCTCGCCCGCCAGCGTGATCGCGATTCAGCACTTGGCGGCGAGCGCCGTCGAAGGCCTGGAGCCGCCCAAGGTGGCGGTGCTCGACATGGGAGGGAAACTGCTGAGCAAGGCGGCGCCCGTGGCGGGCGCCGACGACGCCGAGCACGCCGAGTTGCTGCTCGCCTACCGGCGGCGCGTGGAGAACGAGCTCTTGCAGAAAGTAAACTCGACGCTCGAGCCATTGCTGGGTCCGGACAAATTTCGCGCCAGCGTCTCCGTCGACGTCGACCTCACCAGCGGCGAGCAGAGCGAAGAGACGTTCGATCCCAACAAGAGCGTCATGGTGACGCAGCAGCGCGGCGAGGATAGCTCGTCGCCACAGCAGCAGGCGGGCGTCCCCGGTACAGCTTCGAACCTGCCCCGCCCCACCGGACGCGCCGGGAGTTCCGCGAATGCAGTCAGCCGCCGGACGGAGAACATCACCTTTCAGTCCAGCCGCGTGGTGCGCAAGACGAAGACACCGCAGGGCGTGACGCGGCGGCTGTCGCTGGCGGTGCTGGTGGACCAAGCGGTGCGTTGGGAGGGCGCTGGGCCCCAGGCCAAGCGCATCCTGGATCCGGTGCCGCCCGCGCAGCTCAAGTCGATCCGGGACCTCGTGATGGGCGCGGTGGGTGCGTCGGCGGAGCGGGGCGATCAGGTAATCGTCGAAACGCTGGCGTTTGACGCCACGCTGCGCACGCCGCCGCCCGCGTTGCCGGTGAAGGCCGCGCCCGTCGCCGTCGCGCCGAATGCGCTCGACCTGCGCTTTCTCCCGAAGCCCTTGCAGGATCCCAAGATTCTCGCCTTGGCGGGCTGCGGCGCGTTGCTGATGTTGCTCGGCCTCGTGGCGGGCGTGGTCATCTTCCTACGCAAACGCGGACGCGCGAAGCAGTCAGCGGCTTTGGTGAAGACGGGCGCGAAGGGCCCTCCCGGGCGGATGCGGGGCAAAGGCAAGAGTGGGGCCGAACCGGCGGAGAACGACGAAGCCCTCGACGAGCCGCCGGCGTCCGGTCCCGCCGGCGAGGGTCCGCCTGGGCCGCAAACGGCCGTCAGCGAAGGCAGCACGGGCAAGGCGCGCTTGCCCGCCGCGGGCGAAGGCGGTCCGCAAACGGTAGAGGACTTCATCGCCGAGGGCGCCACCGAACGCGCCCGTCAGCAGGCCGCGGAACTCGCCAAGATGAAGATCTCCTCAATGTCCTCGCACAAGAACGAAATTCTCGCCAAGCATATCGCCGACGAGGCGCTCAAGAATCCCAGTGTCGCCGCGCAGGTGGTGCGCAGCTGGATGCAGGAAGGATAGCCGCATGCCGCGCACCGACCAACGTACCGCCGTCATGACCGGGGCCCGCAAGGCGGCCATCTTGCTCATCACACTAGGCGAGAACATCGCCGGCCAGGTGATGAAGCACCTTGACGAGGATGAGGTTCAGCGCATTGGTAAAGAAGTGGCGCTCGCGCAGAAGATCACCGCCGAACAGGCCGAGGAGGTGCTCACCGAGTACTACGAAATGTCGCTCGCGCACGACTACGTGATCCGCGGCGGCGTCGAGTTCGCCCGCAACCTGCTCAACGAAGCCTACGGCGGCGACAAGGGCAAGCGCATGCTGGATCGCATCCTGAAGCACCTGGGCGGCGAGAGCCTGAGCTTCGAAACGTTGCAGAAAGCCGATCCTCAGCAACTCGCCAAATTCATCCATAGCGAACATCCGCAAACCATTGCCCTGATCCTGTCGCATCTGAACCCGCCGCAGGCCGCCGGGCTGCTGAGTTCCCTGCCCGAGGAGATACGCGCCGATGTCTCCATGCGCATGGCGAACCTGGACCAGATCTCGCCGGACATCATCGCCAAGATCGCCAATCTGGTGGGCGCCAAGC
This sequence comes from Bryobacteraceae bacterium, assembly GCA_019752335.1. GTDB lineage: Bacteria > Acidobacteriota > Terriglobia > Bryobacterales > Bryobacteraceae > JALHNI01. The sequence goes on along the minus strand of JAIEMJ010000015.1, from coordinate 20,207 downwards.
TACGCGAACTGGGCGAAATGAGCCGTCAATCGACCGGAGGCATCCACGCCGTGGCCGAGATGTTCAACCGCATGGACTCGATTAGTTCGAAGCAACTGATGGAGCGCATCGAAACCGACGACCCCACCCTGGGCGAGACCATCCGCCACCTGATGTTTGTCTTCGAGGACATCATGTTGGTGGACGCCAATGGCCTCAAGGAGTTGCTCTCGCGCGTCGACCGCAAGATCCTCACCGTGGCCTTGAAGGGCACCTCAGAGAAGCTGCGCGACCACTTTCTTTCGGCAATGTCACAACGCGGCGCCGAGATGCTGAAAGAGGATATGGAATCCATGGGGCCGACCAAGATTAAAGACGTGGAGACCGCGCAGCAGCAGGTGATCGCCGTGGTGCGGCAACTGGAAGCCGAGGGCGTCGTGAACCTGAAGGGCGGCGGCGGAGAGCAGTATGTGGAGTAGGGCCGATGTCGCGTAGAGCCTTGCCGGCCCGTCTGCACGCCGCGGGCGCCGAGGGCGCGCAAGCTCTGGTGTGGCGCGACGTCAGCGGCGCGGACCCGATCCGCGAACACCATCCCGAGTTCGCTAGCCGGCCCGAGCCACCCGCCGAAGACCTCGACCGGTTGCTGGCCGAAGCCAACGCCCGCGCCCAGGCCGCCGCCGCACAGAGCTACCGCGACGGCTTTGCGCAAGGGCGCCAGGAAGGCGAACAACTGGCGCGCGCGGAATTGAGCGCGCTGATGGAGCGCCTGGCGCGGACAGTGGCAGATCTCTCCGGTACGCGCGACGCCTTCCGGCGCGAAGCCGAAGCCGACGTCGTGCGCTTGTCGCTCGGCGTCGCGCGGCGCGTGCTGCATCGCGAACTCTCCGTGGACCCCGAAGCCCTCCTGGGGGTGATCCGGGTGGCGCTCGGCAAGTTCGACGCGCGAGAGCTCCATCGCATTTTGGTGAGTCCGGCCGACCAGCCGGCTCTTGCCGCCGCCTTCGCGTCGCTGCGTTTGCCGCGCCAGGTGGAGGTCATCGGCGACCCCTCGCTCGAACGTGGCGCGGCGCTCTTTGAGACGGTGAAAGGCACGCTCGACGCCTCGGTCGACACACAACTCGACGAGATCGAGCGCGGCTTTCTGGACGTGCTCGGTAAGGACGGCCGCCATGGGTAGTCCGCTCGAACGCTACCTCGCAAAGCTCCCCACCCTGGACGGGATGCAGTGGCGCGGCCAAGTAGCCGAACTGGTCGGGCTGCTGGTGGAGAGCAACGGCCCGGGCGGCGCCGTGGGCGACATCTGCGAGATCCAATGCGGCAACGGCGAGCGCAAGCGAGCGCAGGTGGTGGGCTTCCGCGGCGGGCGCCTGCTGCTGATGCCGATGGAAGAGACCGGCGGGATTCAACTCGGCGACCGCGTGGTCCTGCGCGCCGAGGCGGCACGCGCCACGGTCGGCCCCGCGCTCCTGGGCCGCGCCATCGACGCCTTCGGAAGTCCGCTGGACGGCGGGCCCGCCATCGCGGGCGAGGCGCAGTACGACCTCTACGCCCCTGCGCCGGGCCCTATGGAGCGCGAACCCATCCGCGAACCGCTCGTCACCGGTATCCGTGCGATCGATTCCCTGCTACCTTGCGGCCGGGGCCAGCGCATCGGCATCTTCGGCGGCTCGGGGGTCGGCAAGAGCACGCTGCTGGGAACGATGGTGCGGCAGAGCACGGCCGACGTAGCGGTAATCGCGCTAATCGGCGAGCGCAACCGCGAGGTGCGCGGCTTCATCGAACACGAACTCGGGCCGGAGGGCATGCGCAAGAGTGTGGTGATCGTCGCCACGTCGGACCGGCCGGCGCCGCTGCGCATCCGCGCCGCATTCCAGGCGCTCGCCGTCAGCGAATACTTCCGGGACCTGGGGAAAGACGTCCTCCTGGTGATGGACTCCGTCACGCGTTTGGCCATGGCGCAGCGCGAGATCGGCCTCGCCGCCGGCGAGCCACCCAGCCAGAAGGGCTACACGCCCTCCGTCTTCAATCTGCTGCCCAAGATCTGCGAGCGGGCCGGGCGCGTCGCGAAGGGATCGATTACCGGCTTCTTCACGGTGCTGGTCGAGGGCGACGACTTCAACGAACCTATCTGCGACGCCGTGCGCGGCATCCTCGATGGACACATCATTCTTTCCCGCGCCCTGGGAGCGGCGGGCCATTATCCCGCTATCGACATCCTCAATTCGGTGAGCCGCCTGGCCTCCCAGATCGCGACCCCCAGCCAGAAGCGCGGCATGCAGGAGGTACGCGAAGCGATGGCGGCGTTCGAACGCAGCGAAGACCTGATCAACCTGGGCGCCTATGCATCGGGCGCGAATCCGCGGCTCGATCGCGCGGTCCAGTTCCGGCCGCAGATGCTCGATTTCCTGAAGCAGCCGGCGGAGGAGGCCTCTTCGCGCGAGGAGACGCTGGCGAAGCTCGACTCGCTCGCCGCTTTATTGCACGTATGACCAAATTCGCCTTCCGCCTGCACCGGGTGCTCGACTTTCGCCGCCTGCGGGCGACACTGGCCCGCAACGCGCTCGACCAGATCGAGGCCGACCGGCAACGGCTCTTCGCGCACGAACGAGCCATCCACGCTTCGCGTCAACAGGAAGAGCTCGCCATTCGCGAGCCCGGCGTCAGCCTGGGAGCCACTCGTCTCGACGCGCTTGACCAGATGCAGGCCTACACCGCGATTGCCCGCCAGCGCTTCGCGCAGGAGCACATCGAACTCGACCGGCGCATGCAAGCCCAGAGGCGGGCGGTGCTCGAAGCCGAGCGCCAAGTCGGCCTGCTCGAAAAGCTCGAAGCACGGCAGCGAGCCGGTTGGCAGGTCCGCTTCGACCAGGAACTCGACGAACTCGCGGCGGACTCGTACCTGTCCCGCTTCCACCGCGAATCGACTCAAGGCAGCCGGTAGACCACTTCCCCGCCCAGCACCGTCAGCTTCACCTTCGCGCCGATTACTTCCTTCGGCGCGACGCTCATGATGTCGCGGTCAAGCATAACGAAATCGGCGAGCTTGCCCACCGTGATGCTGCCCTTCAGGTTCTCCTCGAACGACGCATAAGCGCCGTCGAGCGTGAAGGACTGCAGAGCGCGCTCGCGGCTCAGCACCTGGTCCGGCAGGAAGCCGCCGGGCGGATTGCCTTGGTGATCCTGCCGGGTGAAGGCGGCGTAGAAGCCCCAAATGGGATTCGGATCCTCCACCGGGAAGTCCGACCCGTTGGCGATCCGCGCGCCGGCCTTCAAGAAGCGATTCGTCGCCCAGGCGCCTTGCAGACGGTCCGGACCGAGGCGTTGCGCGGCCCAGCGCATATCACTGGTGGCGTGCGTTGACTGGATGGAGGCGATCACGTCGTATTGGCCGAAAAGGGCGAAGTCCGGCAGGCGAATCACCTGCGCGTGCTCGATGCGGAAGCGCTTGTCGTTTTTGCCGGTGATGCCCTTCGCCTTGAAGGCTTCGGCGAAGGCCTCGAGCACGGTGGAATTGGCTTTGTCGCCGATCGCGTGGACGGCCACCTGGAAGCCCGCATCGAGTGCTTGCTTCGATGCTTCGGCGATCTGCTCCTTCGAGAGAATCAGCAGGCCCGAATTCGACTTGTCGTCGGAGTACGGTTGCCAGAAAGCCGCGCCGCGCGAACCCATCGCGCCGTCGGAGACGAGCTTGATCGCGCGCAGGCTGAAGTGGTCACCCGTCACAGGACCCTGCTTGCGCACTTCATCCCACAACTCGCCCGTCCCGCCGACCATGGCGTAGGCCCGCACCGGGAGCGCCTTCTTGGCGACCAGCCGCCGGTAGGCCTCCACCTCCAGGCGGCCGATGCCGGCGTCGTGAATGCCGGTGATGCCGAGCCGCGCGCACTCCTGCGCGGCGCGAGCGAGCGAGGCCTCCACCATGGCCGGCGTGGCGGGCGGAATGTGCTTCGTCACCAGGGCCATGGCCCGGTCGACGAGGATGCCGGTGGGCTCGCCCTTGGCGTCCTTGAGAATCTGACCGCCGGGGGGATCGGGCGTATCGCGGGTCACCCTGGCGATGGCCAGGGCGCGCGAATTCGCCCAACCGGCGTGCCCATCCACGCGGCGCAGGAAAACGGGATGGTTGGGGAGGACGGCATCGAGGTCGGCTTTGCCGGGCATGCGGTCGCCCCAGTTGGCCTGGTCCCAGTTGCGGCCGGTAATCCAGGTGGTGTTCGCCGCGGAGTCGGCTTTTTGCTTCAGCGACAGCGCGATCTCGCCGGGCGACTTAAAGCGCCGGAAGTCGTTCGAGGTCAGCAGGTCGCCCAGGCCGCGCAGATGGGTGTGCGAATCGATCATTCCGGGAATGATCGCGGCGCCCTTGGCGTCGATGCGCTGGGTACTAGGACCAATGAAGGCCGTGGCCTTATCGCCCACGTAAATGAACTTGCCGTCCTTCACGGCCAGGGCTAACGCTTTGGGCTTCTTCGCGTCCACCGTATAGATGAGGGCATTTTCTACAACCAGGTCGGCGACCTGGCCGTAGGCCAGGGCCCCGAAGACGAGCGCAAGAGGCACTAGAATGGGAAGCATGGCTGAGAGTATGGCATATCCGCAAACGCGCGAGAAAGAGGCGTCGCTGACGCCCGCGCAAAACGCCGCCGCCTGGGTGGCGGCGCTCGCGCTAGGAATCTTCTTTCTGGGTGCCGGAATCTGGAAGAGTCTCGATCCGCTCACTTGGGCGACGATCATCACCAACATGAAGGTTCCGGCGGTACTGTCGCAACCCTTCACCGTGGCGCTGGCCACGGGCGAGATCTTCTCCGCCATTCTGCTGCTGATTCCCCGGTTCCGGCGTTGGGGCGCGCTCCTTACGGGAGCGATGCTGCTCGGCTTCATGGGCTACGTCGGCTGGAATTACACGGCGCTCAAGGGGATGGACTGTAGCTGCTTCCCGGGCCTGAAGCGCGCCATCAACCCCGAATTCTTCTGGAGCGACGGCGCCATGCTGATCGCCGCCGCCATTGCCGGCTGGTGGGCGAAACCGTCCACGGGCGTGCGCCCCGCGGCCCTCCTGCTGGCGGCCGTGACGGTCTTCTCCGTCGGCTCCTACATCGTCACCTTGCGCAACGAAACTGGCGTCCTGGCGCCGGAGACCGCGATGGTGAACGGCGCGCCTGTTTCACTAAGGGAGGGCAAGGTGCTGCTCTATTTCTTCGATCCGATGTGCTCCCACTGCAACGACGCCGCCAAGGAGATGTCCAAGCACACCTGGCTCGCCGACAAGGTGATCGGCATCCCCACCGCCCTGCCTCAATACGGCCAGCAGTTCATGGACACCACCAAGCTGAAGGGCGTGGTTTCGAACGACATCAAGGAGCTCAAAAAGGTCTTCCCCTTCGGCGACCCGCCTTTCGCCGTTGCGCTCGAACGGGGCCGCGCCAAGGCGCAAATGCGCCAGTTCGACAAGGACGAGCCCACGGCCACCCTGCGCAAGTTGGGCTTTATCCAGTAGGTTCGTTATCATCGAAAGATGGAGAGCACCCTCGAAGCCCCCGCGCTTACGGAATCACAGCAGATCATTGACCTCGAAAAGCAGTATGTCCTGCAAAATTACGGGCGTTACCCGCTCGTCCTGGACCGCGGCAAGGGCTGCTACCTGTATGACCTGGACGGCAAGAAATACCTGGACCTGATCTCCGGCATCGGCGTGAACGCCCTGGGCCACGCCCATCCGCGCATCATGAAGGTGATCAAGGAGCAATCGGCGAAGCTGATTCACACCTCGAACCTCTACTTCCACCGCTATCAGGGCTTACTCGCGAAAAAGCTCTGCGAGACTTCCGGCCTGGACCGCGTTTTCTTCTGCAACTCTGGCACCGAGGCCGTCGAGGGCGCGATCAAGATGTGCAAGTCGCACGGGCATAAGATCTCGCCGGACAAGTACGAATTCATCGCCCTCGACGACAGCTTCCACGGCCGCACCGTCGGTGCCTTGTCGCTCACCGGACAGCCCAAGTACCGCAAGGACTTTGAGCCACTGATGCCCGGCGTGAAGTTCGTCCCGCGCCGCGACGACGCCGCGCTGGAGGCAGCCTTCAGCGAACGCACCTGCGGCATCTTCATCGAAGGCATCCAGGGCGAAGGCGGGATCAATCCGATCTGTACGCGCTTCTTCCAGAAGGCGCGCGAACTCGCCGACCGCTACGACGCCCTCCTGGTCTGCGACGAGATTCAGAGCGGCGTCGGCCGGCCGGGCGTGCATTACTCGTATCACCTGCACCAGCCGGTGATCATGCCCGACATCATGGTGGCCGCGAAGCCCGTCGCCTGCGGCTTGCCCTTGGGCTTTGTGGTCGCCAATGAACGCGCGGCGGCGGCGATCGCGCCCGGCATGCACGGCACGACCTTTGGGGGCGGCGCCCTGGCCTGCCGCGTGGCGCTCGAATTCTACGAGATGCTCGACGAGTTACTGCCGCAGATGAACCGCGTCGGCGAGTACTTCCGGCAGGAGCTACGCGGATTGCAGAGCAAGTTCAGCTTCATCAAGGAAGTGCGCGGCGCCGGCCTGATGATCGGCGTGGAACTCGACCGGCCGGGCAAACAAATGGTTACCGACGGCATGGCGCATGGGTTGCTCTTCAACTGCACGCACGACACCGTGCTGCGCTTCCTGCCGCCGTACATCCTGACGGAAAAAGAAGTCGACCTGGCAATGCGCGGCTTGAAAAAGGTCTTTCAGCAGGCCAAACGCACGAAGCTCTAATTCAGCGGCCTTCGGCCGATAAGCCGCTTAGGGTGCTGAATACCGTCCTCATACTGGCCAACGAGCCGCGCCGGCGGTTGTTGCAGGCGCTGGTGGCCGAAAGCGGCACATTGATGGTGCATACGGCGCTCGGCCACTATCCACCGGTGAGCGAGATGCAGCGCCTGGTTCGCGTGGCGGACCCGCAGGTCTGCTTCATCGATCTCACCTATCCGGAAGAGGCGATGGCCTTCCTGAATGAGGCGCGCCGCCAATGGCCGCGTACGGCCCTGATCGGGGTGGACCCGCCCGAGCACGTCAGCCTTGACGTCACTGGCTTCGGCGCCTACATCCCCCTGCCGCCGGACCCGGACCAATTGAACGAAGCGGTAAGCCGCGCGGTGCGTCGCGTGAGCGGTGGCGTCTATCCGCAACTCTTCAGCTTCCTGCCGGCCAAGGCCGGCTGCGGTAGTTCCACGGTGGTGGTGCAGACGGCGCTCGAACTCGCGCAGATGGGCCGCCGCGTCCTGGTGCTCGACTGCGACTTGCGCAGCGGCGTGATGTCGCTGATGCTTAAGGCACGGCCGGACGGCTCGACGCAAAACGCGCTTTACGCCATGCGCGCCCAGGAGGAGCACCGCTTTAACGCGAGCCTCACCACCGCCGGTGGCGCCGACTTCCTTTTCTCCAGCCGTTCCCGCATGGAGCGTTTGCCGGACTGGAGCGACTTCCATAGCCTCCTGGAACTGGCGATCCCCCGCTACGACCTGGTGCTGGCCGACCTGCCCGAACTCGTGAACGAAGCCACTGCCGAGGTGGTGCTGCGCTCGCAGTGCGTCTTCCTGGTCACCACGCAAGAGTTGCTCGCCGTGGAACTGGCCCCGCGCCGCTTGGCGGAACTCGCCGCCTGCGGCGTCCCCGATAGCCAGGTAAAGCTGCTCGTGAACCGCTTTCAGCGGCAGGAACTCAGCGTGGCGGAGATGGCGAAATACCTCGGGCGCCCGGTCGCCCTGCAGTTGCCCAACGACTACGCCGCCGTCCGCCGCGCCGTCGTCGCCGGCGGCCCCGTCGACCGGGACTCCGCCCTGGGCAAAGCCTACCGTCAATTGGCGGCGTCGCTGTGCAACCGTGGAGAAGCGCCAGCCTCGGCGTCGGGTTGGGGTGCCCTCTTGGGAAAGCTGCGTCTGGCGGGCTAGGCCGGCGCCGGGGCTTCCAGGCGAAGGGCATCTCCGGAAAAGGGGATTCATTCTTGGCATACTGGAACGATGAAAAGACGCAAGATTCTGCCGCTAGCCGGGTTGCCCCTCTTCCCCGCCGCGGCCGCGCCCGCCTTGCCGAAGTGGCCGGACGTCACCTTCGATCCCGCGAAGGCCAAACAGATTCCGGACCCCTCCGGTGACCTGCGCATCTATCATGAGGGTCCCACCGACATGCTGAAGTCAATGACCGCCGGAAGCCTGCGCCTCAAGCCCGGCATGACGCCGCATCCGCCGCACAAGCATCCCGAGGAAGAGTTCATGGTGGTCGCCGAAGGCACCGGCTGGATTGAGGTAGAAGGCAAGCGGACCAACGTCGGGCCAGGATCGCTGATGTATTGCGCGGGCCAGAAGATGCACGCCATTAAGAACACCGGCCAGACGCCGCTGCTGTTCTACTTCTACAAGTGGATCGCATGAAGATCGCTTTGCTGGGCGCCGGCAACATGGGCGCGTCGATGTTGGGCGGCATGTTCCGCAGCGGCCTGGTGCAGCCCGCCGACGTGATCGCCACCGTGCGCAGCCCGGAGCGGGCGGCGGCGATGCGCAAGAAGCTCGGCATCAAGGTCACCTCGGGTGGCAACCGCGCGGCGGCGGCCCAGGCCGAAATCGTCGTGCTGGCCGTGAAGCCCGGCACCGTGCCCAAGGTGGTGGAGGAGATCGCGCCGGCTTTGCAGCCGGGCCAGATTCTGCTCTCGCTCGCCGCGGCCTTGCCGATCTCCGTGATCGAGAAGCGGCTCACCACGCCGATGGCCGTCTTTCGCGCGATGCCCAACATCCCGGTGGTGGTGGAGGAGGGCGCGATCGCGCTATGCGCCAATGGGCTAGCCACCAAGCCGCAGTGGGAGACGGTGACGAACCTCTTTCGCGCCGTGGGTGTCGTGTGCGAGGTGGACGAGGAGATGATGGACGCCGTGACGGCGTTGAGCGGCTCCGGCCCGGCTTACGTCTACCTGATGATCGAAGCGATGATCGCGGGCGGCGTGAAGATGGGGCTGTCGCGCATCATCGCAACGCGGCTGGCCGAGCAGACAGTGCTGGGAGCGGCAAAGCACGTGCGCGAGTCTGGCTTGCATCCGGCGATTTTGCGCGATGAAGTCATCACGCCCGGTGGCACCACGATCATCGCGATGCATGAGCTCGAACGCAACGGACTGCGCTCGACGCTCATCTCGGCGATCGAGTCGGCCACGAAACATGCGAAAGAAAGAGCGCGGGCGCTGGTGGAATTGATCGATCAGCGATAAACTCGAAGGCTCATGCGGCGGCGAAGCATACTGGCCGGGGCGAGCGCCCTGTGGGCGGCGGATGGTCCGAAGGACCTGCGCATTTTTCTGTTGTGCGGCCAGTCCAACATGGCCGGGCGCGGCGAAATCGAAGAGCAGGACCGCCGTTCGCTGGAGCGCGTCTGGTCCATGAACAAGGCCAACGAGTGGGCCCTGGCCACCGATCCCCTGCACTACGACAAGCCCGCCATCGCTGGCGTCGGCTTGGGGCGGACCTTTGCGCGCGTCCTTACCACGGCTGACCCCGCGGCCAAGCTCGGCCTGGTGCCCTGCGCCATGGGCGGCTCCGCGCTGCACGAATGGGCTCCCGGCGCGCCGCTCTACCAGAACGCCGTCAAGCGCGCGCGGATCGCGCTCGGCAGTGGCCGCCTGGCGGGCCTGCTGTGGCATCAGGGCGAGAGTGACGCCAACGACGAGCAACGCGCGGAGACCTATCTCGAGCGCTTCAGCGTCACCCTGGCGGCCTTGCGCAAGGAACTCGGCGTGATGCCCGTGGTGGTGGGCCAGTTGGGCGAGTTCTTGCGGGAAGAAACTAGTCCGTTCGCGGACACCGTAAACCACCAGTTGGCCCGCGTGCCCCTGGAAATACGGCGCGCGGCCTTTGTGTCCAGCGCGGGCCTGGGTCATCGCGGCGACGAAATCCACTTCGACGCCGCCGGATTTCGTGAATTGGGACGCCGGTATGCACACGCCTATTTGGGCTTGGATGCAAGCTGGCGCATGGGAGAAAAAGCATGAGCAGTTTATGGGCGGCCTGCGTGGCCGAATTCTTTGGCACGATGGTGCTGCTGTTGATCGGGTCCGGCGTGGTCGCCATGACGGTCCTGTTTGGCGGGGGCCATCCGGGCGAAGTGGTGAACGGCGGCTATACGAACATCACGCTCGCCTGGGGACTAGCCGTCACCATGGGCGTCTACGTTTCGGGCAAGATCAGCGGCGGCCATCTGAATCCGGCCGTCACCCTGGCCTTGGCCATCTTCCGCCAATTCCCCTGGCCGCGCGTCGCGCCTTACATGGTGTCGCAGATCCTCGGCGCCTTCACCGGCGCCGGACTCGTCTTCCTCACCTATAGGCCCGCCTTCCTCAAATTTGATCCCGCCCTGGAGCGCACCGCCGGCGTCTTCGCTACCTTCCCTCTTTTCCGCGACGCCCCGGCCGTCGGCTTCCTCGATCAGGTGCTCGGCACGGCCTTGCTGCTGTTCCTGGTGCTCGCCATCACCGATGAGCGCAACCAGGCGCCGCTCGCGAACCTGACGCCGATGCTGGTCGGCCTGATCGTGGTCGCGATTGGCATGTCGTTCGGCGCCCTGCACGGCTATGCGATCAACCCCGCGCGCGACCTCGGTCCGCGCTTGATGACCGTCGTGGCCGGCTTTCAGAACAACGGCCTCACCGACGGCAGCGGCGTCTTCTGGGTGCCGGTGGTTGCTCCCTTGCTGGGCGGCGTCCTCGGGGCGGCCGCCTACGACCTCGGTCTCCGGCGCTATCTACCGGCGGACTAAGCCCAACGCCTTTTTGGCGATGGTGCTGATCGGCTGCGTAAGCGCCTCGGCCGGATCGAGCCAGACGAAGCCTTCGGGCGCAGCGGCCAGCTTCGCGGCGAAGATCTGGATTGTGTAGCGATGGTTGACGATGGCGTGCTTCACCTCGCCCAGTAGCTCGCCGCGTTCCGCCTGGGGCAACTGGCTACCCTCCGGCAGTTCGTGAAAGCCCGCTAAACGGCGGCTCTCCGCCGGGCGCCGCCAGAAGAGATACTTCGCCCCGCGCCGCACCAAATACAGTGTCCGATGCTCCTCAATCGCGGCGGCCTTCCCGAGTTTCACTGGCAACTGATCCTGCCGCCCGGCCTTTCGCCCCGCGCACATCGCAGCCACCGGGCAGAGCAGACATTGCGGCTTGCGGGGCGTACACAGCGTCGCGCCGAGCTCCATCATGGCTTGGTTGAACAACCCCGGCTGCGCCGCGTCCAGACGTTCAGTCGCCGCCGCTTGCAAACGGCGGCGTACCGCCGGCGACCGCACGTCGCCCGCGTCGTTCGTCACCCGCGCCATCGTCCGCACGACATTACCGTCGAGCACCGCATAGGGCAAGCCGAAAGCAATGCTCGCCACAGCGGCGGCCGTGTAGTCGCCCACGCCGGGCAGCGCGCGCAGCCCGTCATAGTCGCGGGGAAAACCGGTAGCGGCTTCTCTGGCGGCGAGTTGCAGATTGCGAGCCCGCGAATAGTAGCCCAGCCCGCTCCACATGGCCAGCAACTCGCTCTCCGGCGCGGCGGCGAGCGCGGCGGCCGTGGGGTAGCTGGCGAGGAAGCGCTCGTAATAGGGGATGACGGTAGTGGCGCGCGTCTGCTGCAGCATCACTTCGGAGACCAGGATGCGGTAAGGGTCCGCCGTGTGGCGCCACGGTAAATCGCGCTTCGCTTGCTCGTACCACTGGATAAGGGCTTGGGAGAATTTCATCGGACGTTATACTTAGAGTATTCAAGATTCGATTCTCATTCGTGGCGCCCGCGTTCATAATCTCAAGAACCTCACGCTGGCGATCCCTCATCATCAATTGACCGTGGTTACCGGCGTATCGGGCTCCGGGAAGAGTTCGCTCGTCTTCGATACGATCTACGCCGAGGGGCAACGCCGCTACGTCGAGTCGATGTCGGCTTATGCGCGCCAGTTTTTGGAGCGCATGGAGAAGCCCGATATCGACGAGATTGAAGGCATCGCCCCACCAGTGGCGATCAAGCAGAAGAACACGACGCGCAACCCGCGTTCCACCGTCGCGACGTCCACCGAAATCTACGACTTCTTGCGCCTGCTCTACGCGCGCGCCGGACAAACCTGGTGCCCGAATTGCCACAAGCCCGTCGAGCGCGACACCGTCGACCAGGTGGCCATGGCGATGCTCCGCCAGCCCCTCGGCTCGCGTTGGTACGCCCTGTTTCCCGTAGTGGTCGCCCCCACCGAGGCGCCGAAGCCGGACGACAAGCCCAAGAAGGCCGCGAAGAAAGCCGACACCGCGCATCCCCGCACGCTCCTCAAGACCGTCCGCAAGGAGCGCGTCGCCACCGGCGACCTGCGCGACCGCCTCTTCGAACTGCGCGGCAAGGGCTTCAATCGCCTCTTCCAGAACGGGCGCATCTTCGAGTTCTCCTCGCCCGAAAGCCTGCTCGACATCGACTTCACCCAGCCCCTCTTCGCCCTCGCCGACCGCTTCGGCATCACCGAGGACCTCCACCAGCGCGTCGTCGACACCACCGAAATCTGCTACCGCGAAGCCGGCGAAGTGATCTTCGAGGAGGCCACCCCCGAAAAACGCCAATTGCGTTTCTCCGAGGCCTTCAGTTGCAAAACCTGCGGCAAGGAGTTTCAAACCCCCGAGCCCCGCCTCTTCAGCTTCAACAACCCCTTCGGCGCCTGTCCCAAGTGCCAGGGCTTCGGCAACACCATCGACTATGACCTCGATCTGATCATTCCGGACCGCACGCGCAGCCTGGACGAAGGCGCCGTCGACCCCTGGACCAAACCCTCCTACGAATGGCACTACGAGGAGTTCAAGCGGGCTCACAAAGGCCAACTGCCCTGGCACAAGCCCTACCACGAGCTCTCCAAAGACGAACGCAAGCTGGTGGAGGCGGGCGTCCGCGAATTCTTCGCCGAGGTCGAGAAAAAGAAGTACAAGGTCCACGTCCGCGTCTTCTTGAGCCGCTACCGTGGCTACGCGCGCTGCACCGACTGCGACGGCAGCCGCCTGCGGCCCGAAGCGCTCTACGTGCAGCTTTCGGGCCGCACCGTGGGCGACGTCACACGGCTCAACATCGCCGAAGCGCTGGCCTTCTTCGCCACCATGACCCTGCCCGACGAAGCCCGCGCCATCGCTGATCGCATCCTGGTCGAGATCCGCCAACGGCTGCGCTTCCTGAACGACGTCGGCCTCGAGTACCTCACCCTGGACCGCTTATCCGCCACGCTCTCCGGCGGCGAGGCCCAGCGCATTCAGCTCGCCACCTGCCTGGGTTCGCAACTCGTCGGAGCTTGTTACGTCCTCGACGAGCCCTCCATCGGCCTCCATTCGCGCGACACCGGCCGCCTGATCAAGATCCTGCATGAGCTACGCGACCTCGGCAACACGATCCTGGTGGTGGAGCACGACTCTGACGTGATGCGCGCCGCGGACCACTTGATTGACCTGGGTCCCGGCGCCGGTGAACACGGCGGCCAACTGATCTACGAAGGCACCTTCGACGAACTCGTCCGCTGGCCCGATCACCCCTCCCGCACCGGCTTCCACCTGCGCGCAGAAAGCACTGCTCGCCCCGCCACAGGCGCGCGACGGCCGGTGGACAAAAAACGGCAGATCACCTTCCGAGGCTGCCGCGCCAATAACCTGCGCAACATCGACGTCGAGATCCCGCTCGGCCTGCTCGTCTGCGTTACGGGCGTCTCCGGCTCCGGTAAGTCCACGCTCGTGCACGACGTCATCCATCGCACCCTCGCCCGCCGCTACAAGAGCGAAGGCGAGTCGCCCGCCTCCGAGAGCGAGGCCTTCGAGAATTCCGAGCGCCAGACCTGCCGCGACGTGGAGCGGGCCGGGTTGCTCTCGAACGTCGTGCTGGTGGACCAGTCGCCGATTGGCCGCACGCCGCGGTCGAATCCGGTCACCTATGTGAAGGCCTTCGATCTCATCCGCGAACTCTTCGCTTCCACTCCCGAAGCCAAGAAACGTGGCTATTCGGCGGGGCACTTCTCGTTCAACATCCCCGGCGGCCGCTGCGAGACCTGTCAAGGCGATGGCACGGTCACCGTGGAGATGCAGTTCCTGGCAGACGTGGAACTCATCTGCGACGACTGTAAGGGCACCCGCTACAAGCCCGCCTTGCTCGAGATTCAATATCGCGAGCGAAACATTCATCAGGTTCTCCGTTTGAGCGTCAGCGAGGCGATGGTCCTCTTCGCGGACCAGCCAAAGCTGCATCATAAGCTGCGCGTGCTCGAAGAAGTCGGGCTCGGTTATCTGCGCTTAGGCCAGTCCGCCACCACGCTCTCGGGCGGCGAGGCGCAGCGCGTGAAGCTCGCTGCACATCTGGCCCTGGCCAGTTGCGGCGGTACCTTGTTTATCTTCGACGAACCCACCACCGGCCTGCACTTCGACGACATCGCGAAGCTGCTCACCGCCTTTCAGAAGCTGATCGAGCAAGGCGGCAGTGTCCTGCTCATTGAACACAACATGGACGTCATCCGCGCCGCGGACTGGTTAATCGACCTAGGCCCCGAAGGAGGCGCCGGCGGCGGACTCGTCGTCGGCACCGGCACCCCCGAAGCCATCGCGAAACTCACCAATTCCTACACCGGCCAATTCCTAGCCGCCGCCATGCGCGGCGTCGCGCGGCCCACCGCGTAAGAAGCTCAGAAACAAGAGGGTCCCGCGCGGCTTCCGACCCATTAGCGAACCCCGACCGCGGAGCTGGTGGAGTAAGTCGAGCAAGAGATCTCCACCGGGATCCGCGCGCCGTCCGGGCAGTGCAACTCGCTTTCGACCGGCGGCAGAAGGGACTCTGCCGCGAACCGGCCATGAAAGAGGCGGCCAAGACGAGGCTGCGTCCCATGCTGATGACGGCCCTCTCGGCCTGCATCGGCCTGCTGCCGGCCGCCCTGTCGCGCGGGATCGGCAGCCAGACGCAGCGCCCGCTAGCGACCGTGATCGTCGGCGGAATGCTGTTGGCCCCGGTGCTGATTCTGTTAGTGGTGCCGGTATTCCGCGTGGTACTAATGGGGACGCAGAAAGCCGGCGAACCGGCTTAATGGCGGTTTCCGGCCCGCGTCCAGCAGAAGACCTGGCTCGCCGAGGTCTGTTGAAGCCGAATGGCTTTGAGCCTCTCCTCGAGTTCGCTCTTCTGGGCCGGCGACGGACCTTTCCATCGCGGCGATTGGTGGAGGGCCGGAAAGATTTTCTGGCCCGCGTCCCTCGGCGGATTTCCTCGAAGGGGCCCGGTATCCAGCCAGCCGGCAAGGGAGAAGATCGCTTGAATGTACACTCGAAGCATCCGCTTGACCCAACAACCTTACTCCCTCTGGCCGATTTTGCGGCACACTTGGCTGGCCTGGAATCTTCACGACGCGCCGCGCCTGGGCGCCGCGCTCGCCTTCTACACCATCCTCTCGATGGCGCCGCTGGTGATCCTGGTAGTCGCCTTTGCCGCCGCCTTCCTCGGCTACTCCGCCGCGCAAGATCAATTGCTCAGTCAGGTACGCGACCTCATCGGCCAGGCCGGGGCCGACGCCGTCAAGGTCACCATCGAGCACGCGCAGGAGCCTTCCTCGGGTCTGTTCGCCTCGGCCGTTGGCTTGGTTACCCTCTTCTTTGGCGCCTCTGGCGTCTTTCTCGAACTTCGCTCCGCGCTGAACACGATCTGGCAGGTGCCGCCGGCCGAACAGATGCGCTTCGGCGATTTCCTGAAGCAGCGGTTTTTCTCCTTTGGCATGGTGCTGGCCATCGGCTTCCTGCTGCTGGTCTCGCTCGTCTTGAGCGCCGCGCTCGCCGCCGCCGGCAAGTTTTTCGATACTTGGCTGCCGGTACCCGAGTCAGTGTTGACGTCCCTGAACTTTCTGGTCTCGTTTGCCGCGACCGCCGTCCTGTTCGCTCTGATTTTCAAGTATGTCCCGGACAAGTCGATCCCCTGGCGCGAGGTGCGCGTGGGCGCCATCGTCACCGCTTTCCTGTTCACGGTGGGCAAGGCGCTGATCGGCCTGTACCTGGGCAAAGCCAGCGTTGGCTCCGCGTACGGCGCGGCCGGGTCCCTGGTGGTGGTGATCGTTTGGGTCTATTACTCGTCGCAGTTGTTCTTTCTGGGCGCCGAGTTTACCCACGCCCTCGCTCATCACCAGCGGGAAGGATCAGGAGACATGAGGGCCTAAATGCAAAACCCCGGAAGGCCCGCAATGGGCTCCGGGGCATCGAATTTCAGGATGGTGGCCAGGGAGGGAATTGAACCCCCGACACGCGGATTTTCAGTCCGCTGCTCTACCAGCTGAGCTACCTGGCCAACTCCTTCAGTTTAGCAAATTATTCGGCTTTGTCACCTGCGTAGCAATCGGGCGAAATCGGACACTCGCCGCAGCGTGGTTTGCGGGCCGCGCAGAGGCCGCGGCCGTGGTGGATCATTTGGTGGGAGAAGTCGATCCAGCGGCTTTGGGGGATCAGCTTCACGAGATCACGCTCGATCTTTACGGGGTCGGATTCCTTGGTCAGGTCGAGGCGGTTGGCCAAGCGGACCATATGGGTGTCCACCACGACGCCCGAGGCGATGCCGAAGCCGCTGCCCAGGACGACGTTGGCCGTTTTACGCGCGGCGCCGGGGACGGTGAGCAACTCTTCCATGGTGCGTGGCACCTCGCCACCGAAGTCCTGGAGAATCGTCCGGGCCGCGCCTTGGATGTTCTTGGCCTTGTTGTTGTAGAAGCCGGTGCTGCGAATGTCCTGGCCGAGTTCTTCCAGGTTGGCGTGCGCGAGATCGCGCATGGTGGGGTACTTCTTAAAGAGACCGGGCGTCACCAGGTTGACGCGGACGTCGGTGCATTGCGCCGATAGAATGGTCGCCACCAGCAGTTCCCAGGCGTTGCGATGGGTGAGCGCGCATTCGACGTTCGGGTAAAGCGCGTCGAGGTGGGCGAGAATGCGGTCCAAACGGGCTTGACGCTGGACGGCGGTCTTTGGCCGAGGATTCATTAGACTAGAAAGCATAGCACCCCGCGATTGCCTTTTCGTGATCCTTGCCGCCGCGCTGGCGTTCGCCCCCGCGATCCTCGGCTCCGCGCATCTGGACGACTATGCGGTCTTCGCTGACCCGGCGTACACCACGCCCGCGGGCGCCTGGGAACTGCTGAGCCCGGCCCGCGTGCGACCGCTCACCAGCCTGACACTATGGGCCAACTACCAGCTCCACGGCGACTCGCCATGGGGCTACCACCTGGTAAACCTCCTGCTGCACCTGGCCGCGATCTGGCTCGCCAGCGACGCCCTGCGCCGGCTACTGCCAGCACCGGCCGCCTGGCTGGCACTCGTCGTCTTCGCGCTGCACCCGTTGCAGACCGAGCCCGTCGCCTACATCTATGCGCGCAGCACGCTCCTCTGCGGGCTCTTCTCCTGGGCCGCCATCGCCGCCTGGATGCGCGAACGGCCTTGGCTGGCCGTGGCAGCGACGGCGTTGGCGCTTTTGTCGAAGGAAGAGGCCGTCGCCCTGCCGCTCTTCTTTCTGCTCTGGCATCGCGAACCCTCGAAGGCCTTGGCGGCGATGCTGCTCCTCGCCGTCACGACTGGCCTGCGCGGCCTGTGGGCGACGGCGCAAATCCAAGGCTCAGGGGCCGGCCTCGACGTGGCGATGCCGCCGCTTTCCTACGCCTTGTCGCAAGGCGCGGTGATCGTGCGCTATCTGCGCTTGCTACTGGTGCCCATTGGCCTCAACTTCGACCCGGATCTGCATCCCGAAGCGTGGCTAAGCGCCGTAGCCTGGGGCGGCCTCGCGACGGTGGTCTTTTTCCTGAAAGGCGAGCGCCGGGTGTGGTTCCTGGCCGGATTGGTGTTCCTGGCGCCGACCTCTTCGTTTCTCCCCATCGACGACCTGGCCGCCGACCGCCGTATGTATCTCGCGGCGCCCTTCTTCGCTATCGCTCTAGCCCCCAGCCTGAAGCGCAACCAAGTAGCCGTTTTGGCGATTCTGCTCGGGGCATTGAGCTTCGCGCGGACCCTCGTCTTTCGCACCGAAGAGTCGCTGTGGCGCGATACCGTGGCCGCGTCGCCCGGCAAGATCCGGCCGCTGGTGCAACTGGCGCGGGCGGTGCCGACGCCTGAGGCTCTGGCGCTCTTGCAGAATCTGCCGGGTGACCGCGCCGCCGCCGAGCGAGGCCGCGTGTATCTCGAACTCGGCCGCCCGGCCGATGCCTTGCGCGAATTCGGCGCCGTGCTGGCGAGCGAACCCGGTGACCCGCGCGCCCTCGTCAACCGCGGAACGGCGCTGGCCGCGCTGGGCCAACGCAACGCCGCGCGACAAGATTTTCTGCGCGCCCTCGCCCGCGACCCGTGCTTCTACCCCGCGCTACTCAACTTACGGCAGCTTGGCTATCCCCTACCAGTACTAGGCGCATGCCGCTTTCCGGCTCAGCAAAAAGAGCGGCTAGCCAGTCCGTAATTCCCTTATAGTGAAGAGGACGCATGGCCGCACTGCCCCAACCCCCGCGCATCGAAACCGTCGATTTGGGGCATGTTCGGGGCGGCGAGATCGTGTCGCTGCTGCGCGAAGAAGTCGACGTCTGGCGCCAACGCCTTTACTGGGACTTTCGCTCGTCGGCGGACCTCGTCGAGCGCTTCGTCGACATGCGCGCGCTGCTCGGCTGCGGTCTGCGCGTGGACGGCGAACTTGTCGGCTACTCCTACTACGTCTGCGAAGAGCACAAGGGCCTCATCGGCGACCTCTACGTGCGCCACGCCCACGCCTCGCCGGCCACCGAACGCGCGCTTTTGCACGCCACGGTGCATACGGTGTCGCGCCAACCCGGCGTGCGGCGCATTGAGTCGCAGTTGCTGATGTACCGGGATACGCGCCCGGCGGGGGCGTATTTCCCCATGGCGTCGCAGGTACGCGAGTTTCCGCGCTTGTTCATGCTGCTCGACCTGACGGCGATTGACTTTTTCCCACCGGGCCGGGCCAGCGCACGCTTCCTGCTCGATCGCTGGGAGGACCGGCGCTCCGAAGAGGCCTCCCAATTGATTAGCGAGTCCTACCGGCAGCATATCGACGCGCATATCAACGACCAATACCGCAGTGTTTCGGGCGCCCGCCGCTTCCTGATGAACATCGTGCAATATCCCGGCTGCGGCACCTTCCAGGAGCCCGCCTCCTGCATTGCCCTGGATGCCGTCAACCGGCGTTTCAGCGGACTTTGTCTCACCAGCATCGTCTGCCCCGGCGTGGGCCACATCACGCAGCTTTGCACGGCGGACAGCGCGCGCGGCGAGGGCCTGGGCTACGAGATGTTGCGCTATTGCCTGCAAAACTTGCGCGACCTGGGCTGCCGGTCCGTCACCCTCACGGTGACCGAGGACAACCTCGAAGCGGTGCGGCTGTATGAACGCTTCGGCTTCCAGGTGTTGAAGCGCTTTGCGGCGCACGTCTGGGAGGGCTTTCGCTATTGATCGAGGTACGTGAGGCCGGGGACTTGGATCTGGTGCGCGAGCTCTTTCGCGAGTACCAGACGGGGGTGAATGCGCCCGTCTGCTTCGCGTCCTTCGATAGCGAACTGGCCAGCTTGCCCGCGCCTTATGCGGCCATCTGGATCGCCTGGGTGGGCCAGGAAGCAGCGGGCTGTGTCGCGCTGAAGCCTGGGCCTTTTGGCGAAGTGAAGCGGCTCTATGTACGTCCCGCTTACCGCGGCCAAGGAGTGTCGCGGGCGCTGATGGCCGCCGCGGTCGCCCAGGCGCACCGGCTGGGTTGCGCCAGTGTCCGTCTCGATACGCTGCCGTTCATGGCCGCCGCCATTGCACTCTACGAGTCGCTCGGCTTCGCCCGCATCGCGCGCTACAACGACACGCCAGACGCGGGCACGCTGTTTTTCGAATTGCCCCTTGGCCGCCAGACGGGCCGCTAAGAGACGTCGCCGCTCAGACAAATACGAGTCAGCGAGCTACTGACCCATGGCTCTGGCGAACGGTTAGCGGGTGAAGGGCTTCAGCCGACGGCATCCTGCAGTTGAGTTTTTCTGGCTACGGGGTAGGCGGCTCCCAGTCGGGGTGGCGGCCTAGGTTGATGTTGATGTGACGCTGGAAGGCGCGGCGCTTGGCTTCGGCGGCTTGTTCTTCCGGGGTGGGTTTGGGTTCGTTTGGCGTTGCTTCGGTTTCGGATTTGGGTTCGATTGGGGTGGGTTCTTCTTCCGGCTCCGGGATATGGCGCTGGGCTTGTAAGTCGCGGAGATCTTT
>JAIEMJ010000006.1 GCA_019752335.1 Bryobacteraceae bacterium | reverse complement strand
TCTCCTCGCGCGGCAGGGCGAGGCCCTCTACCAGTCGCGGACGGCCGTCGACTTTGGCGAGGCCGCCGCCACGGTCTTCGATGTGGCGCGGGATCACTTCGGTGGTCAGGGCCGCTCCGGAGTCGAGGTGCCAGCCGAGCAGTCCGGGGTCCGCTGAAGCGCCCAGGGTGTCGATATTGTGCACCAGCAGGTAGCGCAGTTGCGGCCGTTGGGCGAGCAAGTCCCGCAGGGTGCCGTTCAAGAGCAAGTTCGCGACTTCGTACCAATGGCCCACCGGATGCAGACACTGGCCGGGCAGGTTATCGACATAGTCGGCGCCTTCGCCGGAGGCTTGCGCCCATTGCCTCAGCGCCGCGCGGACGCTGGCGCGGACCTTCTGCTGGCGCTCATCCAACTGCTGCTGCCGGCTCTCTTCCCAGGCGAAACGCAAGTCGCGTTCCATGGGCACCAGACGCAGGCCGATGCTGCGGCCAGGCGACAGCCACAGCTTACCCGGATAGGCCTGCATCGCCGGATGCGTAAGGTAGCTCGTGGTGAAGACGTGCGGCAGCTCCACGCCGTAGAGCCGGCCCGCGCGGCGAGTCTTCGCCAGGTGGACTTCGACAAAGTCGCGATGCTGGCCGGCGAGCTTCGCAAACGGATTCAGCGCCTTCACCACGCCAGCGCCCTTGGTCCAGCGCGTACCCAAGCCCCCGGCGAGCGTCACCACGGCCAAGGCGCCTTCGCGCAGCGCCTGTTCGCCCAGTCTCACATGGCGCGGCGTGATGTCCCGCGCGGCGTCGCCGATTTCGGTAGGATCGACGTCGGTGATGGTCGCGGTGAGCGGCAGGCGATTCTGCGCCAGGCCAATGCGGCCCTGGCGCATCTCCTGGCGGATGAGTTCGTGCTGCTCACGGTCAAAGCCGAGTTCGGCGAGCCAGGCCGGCAAAGCGGTTTCGCTGGCCGTCTTCGCCGCGGCGCGCGGCAACAGCGTATCGAAAAGCGCGGTGGGCAATGCCGCGAAGCGGCTGGTGCGCGAGGCGTCGTGCAAGCGTTCCAGTTCAGCGCGACGCGCGGGCGTGAGCGAGCGCGGGTCAACCCGCAGCAGCGACGGCGCCAGCAACTGGTAATAGCCCGGAGGCAGCAGCCCGTCTTCCAGAGCGGCGCGCGTGCCGTGCTCATTGATGGCGAAGCGATAGACGACGGGCTCCATCGCGAAGGGCACCGCGGCTTCGAGCGAGCGCTTCGTTTCCCGCAGGATCTCACCCAGGCGTTGCGCGGCGCGCTCCTTCACGGCGGGCGCGAACATGAAGCCCATGCCGCCGCCGGCCATGCCGCCCAGCATCCAGAAGCCCCAGAAGTCCGGCCCGAACTCTTGCCGCGTGCGCGTGATGACGCGCTCCGTGTAGGCGTTCGTCGCCCAGGGAATGATGGCTTGTAGCGGCCCGAAGAAATTGCGTTCGGTGGCCGCGCCCAGCCGTTGGATGTCGCCCGACTGTAACGCCGTCAGCACTTCATCCAGCACGCCGATCGCCTCGCGACGCGCTTGCCACTCGCGCTCACTGCGCAGAAGGTACTTCTCGGTGACCATTTCGAGCACCGGCCCCACATCCTGCGCCATGCCGCCGTGGACCAGCACCAGACTCGCTTCGAGCGCGGCTCGCGTGGCCGGGGGCAGGTCCAGCAGCCGATGGCGCGGCAACAGGCAGCCGCGGCTGACGCCGTACTCGAGGTCGCCCTCCGCGGCGATCTGGCCTTCGATCAACTTCAGGCCAGGCCACACGCCGCCCGAATCCTGCCAGCCGCCGCCGCTGCCACCGAGCCACTCGCCGAGGATCGCGCGCGCCGCCACCAGACGGCGATCGGCTTCAGCCAGGGTGCCGGTAAAGCTGCGGGTCTGCGATGTCGCGCGCATGATCACCGCAATCAGCGAGGCCAGCAAGTTGGTCGAGACGGCCAAGCGCGAGCCCTTGGGAATGTCGTTCACCTGGCTGCAGACTTCAATGCCGTGGCCGGGGCGGCCGGTGAGCTTTTCGAGCAGCGGGGCCAACGGCTGCCCGGCGCCTTCCAGGCCCGGCGGCACCAGTCCGCCGGCGATGACGGCGGCCTTTAGCAGCCCCAGGTAGTCCTCGCCAAAATTGAAGACTTCGCGCAGCGTGGTTAGGTCAGCCGTCGCGCCGAGGTCGATGCTGGTCAGGCGCAGCACGGGCTCATCGATCACGCGGAGAAAAGCTTCGACGGGCGGCCGCGCGACGCCGTCCACGGCGAGGTCGATCGAGACGTTGAGCACGCGCGCGCCTTCCGGGTAATCCATGCCGAGGAAGAAGATGTCGCTCCAGCCGCTGTGGGTGAGGTCCATGCGCACGGGCGTACTCTCGTGCAGCATCGGGAAGCCTTCGGCGAGGAGTTCGTCGCGCAGGCGCAGCGGATAGTCGAGCGGATGGCCGCAGCGAAACATCCACTGGTTGCCGCGCACGCTCCGGACGCTGCGCCGCACCTGGTCGGCGAGGGTTTGGAAGGCCAGCCGTTGATAGGCCAGCGCGAGGGCACTCGAAATCGGCACGCTCGAATCGGCGCGCAGAAAGACCTGAATCGCCTCTTCGAAACGGCGGTCCAGCAGGTGCTCCACGCCCGCGCCGGGGATGATGCCGCGCGCGGGCACCTGGGCCTTCGCGGGCAGGTAGAAACGGTGAATCGCGTAGAGGAAAAAGAGCGCGCGCACGCGCACGTAGAGGTTTTCCTGGCGGTGGCGCATGGTCTCGAGTGCGGCGGCTTCATCCAGCAACATGGCGGCGGTGGCTTGCGTGGCGAAGCTCTCCAGGGCGCAGTCGCGTAAGGCCGGATCCGTAGTGGTGAGGATCTCTTCGAGGATCGTCATGCGCGCGAGACCGCCAGCAGTTCGACGAGGCGCGCCAGGACGTCCTCGCGATCCCGTCCGGCGAGGGCGAGGGCGAGTTGGCCCGTCAGCAATCCATAGGGCAGGCCCAAGTCGTAACGGCGCGCGGGCAATTCGGCGGCCAGGTAGGTCTCGCGACGCGCCAGGCGGGCCAGGGCTTCGGAGAGATGCGCCACCTCGCCCGCGGCGAGCCACTCCATCACGGCGGGCGTCAGCACGTGCATGCCGAAGAAGCAGAGGTAATGGCCAGCGCGGAGTCCGGGCACGGCCAGCCGCTGCTCCGCCTCAGTCGGCGTGGGCTTCTCGAGGACTTCCTGCACGCGATACAGCGAGTCCTGCCCCGGCAGACGTTGGCCCCCCACGGCGCCAAAGTCCGTCAGCATCCGTTCGGGCGTCGCTTGGACGGCGGAGACGGCGCAGCCTTGGGCCTCGGCGAGTTCGACCAGTTGGCGCGTGAGTCCTCCCGGAGCCAAAGTCGAAACGAAGAGATGGTCGCTCACGCAGTGAAAGAAGGGCTCGCCGGCGGTGAAGTCGCGCGCGCAGGCAATGGCAGGTCCGTAGCCGCCGGGCTCCTGTTGCACCAGGATCCGCACGCGGGAGCGGTGCTCGCCGGCGAGTTCCAGGTAAGCAGCTTCATCGCCGGGGGCCACCACGAGGGCCAACTCTTCAAGGGGCCCGGTGAGCAACTCGTCGAGCAACGCGCGCAGGACCGATTTTTCCGTGCCATCGCGGTCAATCACGCGCTGCAAGGGAATGCCGCGCTGCCGCCGCCCCGCCGCGGTGACTACTGCTTTGCGAATCTTCATCTCGATTTAGCCGATCGCTTTGGCGATTCCATAGGCGGCCGCGGCGGCCAGTCCGCCGATCAGCGTCGTGCGAAAGGCACTCTGCCAGGGATGCGTACCGGTGAACGTGCCCTTCATGTACCCGAAACCGAAGAGGGCCGCCAGCGTCGCGGCGACCGAATAGAGTAGGGCCTCACCGGGCGTGGGAGCCAGCATATAAGGCGTAAGCGGGACCAGTCCGCCGGCGATGTAGGAGATCGCGATGGTGGCCGCGCTCTTCAGTGCCCGGCCAGGGTCCGGCGCTTCCAGGCCGAGTTCGAAGCGCATCATCCAGTCCACCCAGACCTTGGGATTGGCCTTGAAGTGGGCGATGATGGGGTCCACTTGCGCGGGCTGCAAGCCATAGGTTTCGAGGATCTCGCGTACTTCGTGCTCTTCGTCGGCCGTACGCTCCACCACTTCGCGTTCCTCGCGATGGAGTTCGCTGGCGTAGTGTTCGGCGTCGTTCTTGGCGGCGAGATAGCCGCCGAGCCCCATGGCGATGGCCCCGGCGGCGATTTCGGCCAGTCCGGCGACGACGACGATGCGCGTGCCGTCGACGGCGCCACTCAGTCCGGCGGCGAGGGCGAAGGGAACGGTGAGTCCATCGGCCATGCCGATGACGATGTCGCGCACGACGGCCGACGACGTAAAGTGAGCTTCTATATGGGGAGTACTAGGCATGAACGGGGTACTATTCAGGGTACCGCGCTACAGAGGCCAGTGCTATCATGCAGGCGTCGTGCGATATCTGGTGGCGGCTCTGCCCGCGGTCTGGCTACTGGCCCAAAGCATCGCGCCCTTGCGGCCATTTGCGGATGCCCGGCTCCCCTTCCGCCATGCCTCCAGCAAGACCCCCGCGAAGTATCTGATTGAAGCCATGGGCGGCGGCGTGGCCCTGCTCGACGCCGACGGCGATGGGCGCCTCGACCTCTTCTTCGTCAACGGCGCACAGTTGCCGCCTGGAACTTCCGGCCAGCCCGATAAATCCAATCCGCGCTTCTGGAACCGTCTTTATCGCAACGCCGGCGACGGCACCTTCACCGACGTCACCGAGCGCGCGGGACTGCGTGGCCAGGGCTACGGCCAGGGCGTCGCCGTGGGGGACTGCGACAACGACGGCCGCGCCGACCTCTTCGTCACCGCGCTGGGCGGCAACACCCTCTACCGGCAGCAAACCGGGGGCGTCTTCGAGGAGATCACCGCCAAGGCCGGCGTCGCCGGCGGCGGCTGGTCCACCAGCGCCGGCTTTATTGACTTTGACCGCGATGGCCACCTCGACCTCTTCGTCGCGCGCTACCTCGACTGGGACTTCAGCAAAAACAAATGGTGCGGCGGGGAGGGCCAGGCGTTGCGCGCTTACTGCCATCCCAACGAATTCCCGGCCACCACGCATCTGCTCTATCGCAATCTCGGAGGCTGCCGCTTCGCCGACGTAAGTAAGTCATCCGGCATCGCCAAATTCCCGGGTAAGGGCTTGGGCGTCGCCTTTGAGGACGTTGACCGCGACGGCTGGCCCGATATCTTCGTCGCCAACGACAGCGCGCCGCAACAGCTCTTCCGCAATCGCCACGATGGGACGTTTGCGGAGGTCGCGCTCGCTTCCGGTGCCGCCTACGACGATGACGGGAAAGTCTTCGCTGGCATGGGCGTCGCCTGGACGGACTATAACCGCGACGGCTGGCCCGACGTGGCCGTGAACGCGCTCGCCAACCAAGGCTACTCACTCTTCCGCAACGTCCGCGGACTCTTCGATCACGTCTCCGCCTCCGCCGGTCTGGCTCTCGCCACCAAGTTACACTCCGGCTGGGGCATCGGCTTTTTGGACTATGACAACGACGGCTGGAAAGATCTCTTCGTCGCCCAAGGCCATGTGATGGATAACATCGAACTTACTCAGCCGGGCCTACATTATCTCGAGGCCCCCATGTTACTCCGCAACACGGGCGGGCGCTTCAGCGCCGTGGATGCCTTTACCGAACCCCTGGCTGGGCGCGGCACGGCGTTCGGCGATCTGAATCAGGATGGCGGCGTGGATATTGTGGTTGCTACTAACGACGGCGAGCCCCATCTTTTTCTCAATTCCGGGGCCAAACAAAATTGGCTGCTGATCGATACCGTGGGCACAAAAAGTAACCGCGACGGCATCGGCGCCGCCGTCCACATCGTGAGTGCCTCCGGGCAAGAACAATACGCCTTCGTCTCCACGGCCGGCAGCTATCTTTCCGCGCACGACAAACGGGTCCATTTCGGCCTGGGCGCGGATCGCGAGGTGAAGTTACTCGAAATTCGCTGGCCCAGTGGCCACTTACAAACGTGGACCAAGTTAGCCGCGAATCAGGTCTTCGTGGCCCGGGAGAAAGCACCTTGATCTTCTGGATGTGGCTATTCGTTGCCCAGGATGCACAGGCAGCCTTCAACCGGGGCGACTATGCCGCGGCCATCGGTCTGTTTGAGGCCGCCAATCGCCGCCAGCCCGCGTGTACGAATTCGCTTTACGCGGGTTTAGCTCACTATCGTCTGAAGCAAACCAGCCAAGCGCTGATTGCTTTCCGCACGGCGGTCGCATGCGACCCCCAGTTACTCGCCGCGCACCTCGCCATGGCCGAAGCCTACGCGGCGCGGGGAAACGACGGCGAGGCGCTGGCGGCTTACTTGCGGGTATTGGCCATCGACGGGCAGCACGCCGTCGCGCTGCGCGCGGCGGCTACGCTCTACCTGAAGACAGGGCAACATCGGGAGGCCCAACCCTTGCTGGAAAAGCTGGCACCGCAGGCCGACGTGCTGGCTGACTTAGGGGCGGTGTACGCCTCCAACGGGGATCGCCCCGCGGCGGAGGAGCATTTCCGGCGCGCCCTGACCATGGATGCCACTTACTTTCCGGCGCTGACCGGCCTGGGCAACTTACTCGCCCGCGCCGGCGAGCACGAAGCCGCGCTGCCTTTGCTGCGGCAGGCCGTGCGGCTTCGGCCACGCGCCTTTGAGGCGCACTATCTTCTCGGAGCCCTGCTGAATCGCCTGAACCAGTTCACCGAAGCCCGCCTCGAGTTAGAGCGGGCCGTCCAGTTTGGCGGGGCGCGGGAGCCCCAGATTCATTACCAGTTGGCCCGCGCCTGGGGAGGCCTGAACCGGCCCGCCGAAAGAAAACTCGCCTTGGCGGCCTTCTCGCGGCTGACTCAGCAGGAAAAGGAAAATGCCAGCGCCGGGCGCCGCGCCGCGCAACTCATTGACGAAGCTCGCCAACTTCTGCAGGCAGGTGACCTGGCAGCGGCAGCCTTAAAACTCGAACAGGCCCGAGAGCTACTTCCAGGAGACTCTACGTTGCTATTTCGCTTAGCAGGATTGCACTTCGACCTCGAACGCCTCGATACCGCGCGCGAGTATGTGCAGGCCGCCATCAGCATCACGCCGACCACCTGGCTTTATCACTATTTACTGGGGTTAGTTGAAAAGTCCGCCAACCGTCTGCCCGAGGCACAAGCCAGCCTGGAACTCGCCACGCGGCTCAGTGGCGCCGAAGCTCCGGTGTTCAACGCGCTCGGTGAGGTGCGGCTCCTGCAAGGCGCTCGCGCCGCGGCGCAACAAGCCTTTGAAAAAGCCTGCGCGCTCGCGCCAAACGAAGAGAGCTATCGCCAGAACCTTGCCAAAGCCCAAGCTAAGTAAGAATCTGCTCGATCGGGCCGTGGCCCTCTTCCACCAGACGAAAGAGCCGCCCCAAGGCACGAAAAGTCATCTTTTGGTGATCCAGCCCGAGTTGCTTCAGGATGGTGGCATGCAGGTCACTGTAGTAATGCGGATTTTCCACGGCACGGTAGCCGTACTCGTCCGTGGCGCCGTGGACTGTGCCGCCCTTAATGCCGCCGCCGGCTAGCCAGGAAGAAAAGCCTTTGGGATTGTGATCCCTGCCGGTCGTGTTCTGCGACCAAGGGCTGCGCCCGAACTCACTCGTGAATACCACCAACGTGCGTTGTAACATACCGCGCTGCTTGAGGTCAGTAAGTAAGCCGGCAATCGGTTTATCTACGGCGCGGCACAGCGGCTCATGGGTCTTCATGTCGCCGTGCGCATCCCAACTTCCGTTTCCGCCGCCGGCATGGCAGATCTGGACAAAGCGGACGCCGTTTTCCACCAGCCGCCTGGCGAGGAGTAACTGACGCCCGAATTCGTCGGTCGGCTTTTCCCCGATCCCGTACAGGTCCTGAACGTGTTTCGGCTCCTTCGCCAGATCCACCACTTCGGGCGCGCTAAGCTGCATGCGTCCCGCTAAGGCGTAGGACTCCACGCGCGCCGCAATGTCTGTATTGAAAGCATGCCGTTCACGAAACTCCTGGTTCAGGGCCACCAGCGTCTGCATCTGCGCATCGCGCTCCCGCGCGTTGCTACTTTGCGGAGGATAGAGATTCGGAATCGGCGTCGCTCCGGCTTGAAACGGAGTCGCCGCATAAGTGGCGCCCAAATATCCGCCCGTAAGTTGCACCGGAGACGAGGCGCGCCCGATATTCACGTAAGTGGGTAAGTTTTTGTTGCCCGAGCCGAGCGCGTAAGTCGCCCAACTGCCAAACGAAGGATGGTCAAAGGCGCGTCCCCGGTGACCAGTCTGCGTCTCCATCACCGCCGGGAAGTGATTGCCCTCCTGGCACCACATGGATCGCACAATCGCGATATCGTCAATCACGCCGCCCACGTGGGGGAACCAATCGGACACGGAATGCCGCTTTGCCCATATCGCTTGAAGGTGCGCAGGCACGGAATCACCGGCCGCTTCATCTCGGCGACGTTATCGCCGAAGCCGATAGCGTCAATCAGCTTGCCCGCGTGCTGATTGCCCTTGGGATCGAAAGTATCCAGATGGCTAACTCCGCCGCACATGAAGAGAAAGATTACGGCGTCGGCCTTCTTATTGGGCAGGCGGGCATCCAGCTTGCCGTCCTCCGCCCATAACGCTCCCACCGCGCCGCCGAGCAACGCGTGAATCGACTGTTGAAAGAGATGCCGCCGTGTAGGATAGCTCGCCATAAGTTACTGCACGTAGATAAATTCGTCCAGGTTCAGCACCAGCCACGCGAAATTCTTCAGCCGGCTGGCGTCATTGGCCAGGTAACTCAAAGCCTGATCCTTTTCCTTGGCCGACGGCGGACGGCTCAGCGCGGTGCGGTAGGCCAAATCTACTGCCCCACTTAGGTCGTCTCCAGAAGCTTGGCGCAGACGCTCCGCAAATTGAGCGCTGGCCTTTTCCACTTCGGCGCTATTCATCAGGAACAGACCTTGGGGAGCGGTGACGGTTTGCGTGCGCAACGGGCACGGCGCGCGCCCGTCATCGACGTCGAAGGCCTGGAGAAAATTCGGAACTACTTCGCGACTGGTAGAAAAACCACGCACGATGTATGCGCCGCGGCGATTCGTCTTCGCTTCTGTTGCCGCCATGCCCCGGCGCGGAACGCGCGTTTCGATATCGAACGACGGCCCGCCCAAGGTTGTATCCAGGTTCCCCGCCGCCGTAAGAATCGAATCCCAAATCGCTTCCGCTTCCAGCCGCCGCAAACGGAAGCCCCACAGAAAGCGTTGGCCAGGGTCCGCGGCCAGATTCTTCTTCACGAACTCGGGGCTGCCATGGCTCGCCAGGCGGTAAGTGCGCGAGGTCATGATCAGCTTATGCATTTGCTTCATGCTGTAGCCGCGCGCGATAAACTCGGAGGCTAACCAATCGAGCAACGGTAAGTTACTCGGCCGGCCGCCCATCAGGCCAAAGTCGCTGGAGGATTTTTGCAGCCCTTCCCCGAAATGCCATTGCCACAGCCGGTTCACCGCGACGCGAGCGAAGAGCGGATTCTCTTTGGCGGTTAACCAGTCAGTGAAGGCCTCCACCCGGCCTTCGCGCAGATCCGGTTGGCCAGAGTAGAAGGGCCAGCCGGGTTCAACGGGATGATTCTTCTCCGGACGCTCCGGGTCGCCGCTGGTCAGAATGTAACTCTTTTCGCGTTCCAAGCCGCGATCCACTTCGACGGTCCAGAAGGCGGGCAAGTCCTTCACCAGTTGCCGGCGTGTAGGGCCATTCAGTTGATTCAACTTCGCGCGTAACTCTTTGTAAGTGGCCTTGTCGCTCTCGGACATGATCTCTTCAATCTTGTCCGTGTCGATGCGCAACACCGGGAAATAGTCATCTGCAATCTTCTGTTCGGCAACGGACCGCGCGCGTTCTGGTTTCCTGATGACAGTCTGCACGTCGGCCGGTAACATCGCCACCCGCTCCGCGTAGAGCTTGGCGCGATAAGGTTCGGTAAGGGCGTTCACCGGCGTCTCCAGCAATTGGCGTTGCCGCTCGAACTCCTCGAGTTGCTTGCCGTAAACCACTAAATCCGACGGTGTCGCCAGGGTCTGCTTCCGGATCACCAGCGGATCGAAAAGCGCCTTCATCGCGTAGAAGTCTTTCTGTGGGATCGGATCGTACATGTGGTCGTGGCACTTCGCGCATCCGACGGTCATCCCCAGAAACGCCGTAGAGACCGTCTCTACCGCGGCAATCTGCAACTCCCCGAGATCCTTGCTATCGCGATTCACCGCGCCCCGGGCCAGAAAGCCCAGTGCGAAGAGGTCATCGGGGCGGCGCTCCACCGGAGTGCGGCGGCCGACGGCTTGGATCTTGGTGCGCTCCGCGGTGCGATAGCCGGTTAACTGCGCGCGCACAAACTGGTCATACGGCACATCAGCGTTCACCGCGTTGATCACCCAGTCACGCCAAAAGTGAATGCCGGGCGCGGCGTACATGAGTTCCTCCTGGTCGGCGTAGCGAAGCACGTCGAGCCAGTGGCGGCCATAGCGGACACCGTGTTGCTCGCTGGCCAGCAAACGGTCCAGCAGTTTCTCATAGGCCTCCGGGGACGGATCATTGAGGTAGGCAGCCTGCTCCGCCGGTGTGGGCGGAATGCCGGTAAGGTCGAGATAGACGCGCCGCACCAACGTCGCCGGATCGGCCGCACCCAAGGGCGTTACGCCCTTCTGCGCGTACATCATCTCCACGAATGCATCGATTGGATTCGGCCGGCTGGCCGGCACGGGCGGGCGGACCAGGGGCTGCAAGGACCACAATCGCGGCCGCTTCGACATCGGCGGCACTATGGGCATCTTTACGGCCGGTGGCGCCTTGGGGGCGGGGGCCTTTACCGGATCCGCCGCGAACAGCGACGCCGCCAGCCACAAAATCAGGAGCCTCATCATCTTCTTAGATTACCGCCGCGGCCACCATCTCCAGCACGCGGCGCACGCCGTCATCGACGCCGATGGACCCGTCGCTGAACTGGCTGCGCGCGGCCGGCTTCCAACGGTCGCGCGAGCCGTCGTAAGGATAGTCCTGCTTCAGCCCCGTGCGCGCGGGGTTGTACTGCCCATCGTCGCCGGCCATCTTGTAGATCACCATATCCAGCGACGGAATCACGATCAACCCAAAGCCGCCACCACCGGACTTGAAGAATGCATCGCGCGGCGCGCCCGCCACATGCCCGTCAGCGTTGTTCTCGAACATCAGGCTCATCGGCGCGTGTGCGTTCCACTTGGTCGCCTTGCCACACAATTCCACATAGGCGGCGGGGATCACTTGCTGTTTCTGCCAGCGGCCTTGGTGCAAAAGCGCGTAGGCAAAGCGGAGATGGTCCGTCGAGCGTAGCGCGATGTCGCCTCCACCCGGAGTATGCGGCAACTCTGTATCGCCGCGACGGCGCGCCCAGGCCCAAGGCCCCCAGCCAAGCGGTTGGCCCACTTTGACGTTGAGGTAGTCGTGCAACTCCATGCCTGCTATGTTGCGCAGCACGATGGAGGCCACATGCGGCGAAGCCGACGCATAAGAGTATCCCGCGCCCGGTGCGGTCCACAGCGGCGTCCGGAGAGCGCTCAAATCCTGCCCAAGCGGTGGATCCGGACGCGGGAGCGCAGTCAACTTCACCGCCGGCTCTCCATTCACGAAACCGGGATTCGCGCCTTCGCCGTGCAGACCGGCCGACATCGAGAGTAACTGGCCCAGCGTAATCTCCGCCTTGCGCGGATCGTCGAGTGGCAGGGCTTCGGGGAGATACTTACTCGTAAAGACGCGCGTATCGAGACCTTCAGGGAAGGCCGGCGCCTTCTCGGCGAGGAGAATTCCCAACGCGGCGCTGACGTAGGCTTTGCCCACCGAAGCCGAAGCGGGATTCGCCTCCCGGTGGCCACGGCCGTAGTAGCGTTCGTAGATGAGCCAACCGTGCCGCACGACTAACAGGCCGCCATGCTGGCTGCTGCGCGAGGCGTACTCAAAAGCCTGATCCAGCTTCTTTACGTCGACGCCCGTGGTCTTGCGGATGGCCGCGGCGTCTTTCAAGGTGCGCCAGCCGCCGCCCGAGTCCGGCGGGGGGAAGTACTCGTCTGCGAATAGTAAGCTACATGCCAACAGTAACTGCATCTTAGAAGCTCACCCGGACACTGAACTGTAAGTTGCGCGGCAAATTGGATTGAGGGTTCGAGAAGATACCGAACGTGGCGCTGGTGCTGCTGGTATTCAAGCCGCCCATCAAATGGCGATTGGCGACGTTAAAGGCCGACGCGCGAAACTCGATGTTATTCTTCTCGCTGCGGCCAAAGGGGAAATTCTTGCTGGCAGCCAAGTCCTCACTCAGTTGGTTCGGCTGATACAACTGGGGAATCACCGCGGGGACATTGCCGTAGACGAAGTTGGCCGGCTGCACGAAGGCTGCCCGGTTCAAGTAGGGGCTATTCGGATTCGTGCGGTCATAGTTCGGATTGAGGAGGGGTTGACCGGGCACATAGCTACAACGCGCCGCACCCGCCCCAGCCAGCACCTGAGCACAACCGCCCACGCTAATCGGCGACCCGCTCTGATACCGGTGTACCGCCGAGATGCTCCAGTTCCCGAGCACCAGGTTCGCCGCTGGATGCAGCCCGGCGCCGAGCGCCTTTCCTTTCCCGACAGGCAAATCCCAGACGTAGCCCAACGTGTAGACATGCGGCCGATTCGCCCCGCTCACCACTTTCTCCGTTTGCTGGTTATAGACGTTTTGCCCATTCTGGCTCACCAGCGTCTTGGAGAAGGTGTAAGAAGTCATCAGCCACAGGCCCTGCGAATAGCGCTTCTGAAAACTCATCTCCAGGCCGTTGTAAGTGCTGTGGCCGGTCTGCGAGACCACGGAGCCGAAGCCGGTGTACTGCGGGAAGGGCCGCAACGCCTGCTGCAATTGTAGGTTCGTAGGAAAGCCCGGATAGGGGAGCTTGAATCCGGCAGAGGCCAGGATCGGGTTATTCAGCACACTGCTCAGCGGTGAGGTGAGTAAGTTTCCGTAAATAGAGAAATACTTGGGGTCGAGCTGGTTAAAGTCCAGGCCGCCCTGAAAGATCTTGATCCCATAGTTCGCGTGAAAGCTAGTACGAAGAACCGTGGAGGGCGTGAAGCTGTGCTCAACCGTAAAGTTATAGTCCCCATAGTAACCGGGCTTGCCGGACTCGCCCAATTTGTAAGTAACACTGCCATTCACCCCCAACCCCGGATTCAACTGCGGAGGCCGTTGGCCCTCGACAAACGCCCGAAAGTCATTCAATCCGTTCCGCTGCGTGAAGGCAATTCCGTTCGACAGGTTGTTCGCAATCGATCCGAACCCGCCGCCAAAGCCCTGAATGCCCGTGTCAGCATTGTTGTCTTCGCGAATGATGTCCCACATGATCGCACCGCCGCCGCGCACGACGGTCTTCGATGAGACCTGGTAGGCGAAGCCCAACCGAGGGGCGAAAGCGTTCTTGCGCGTATAGACCAGAACGGGACGTTGGCTCGAAGCAAACTCCAAGGCGCCCGGCAAATTCCCGGCCGCTGGATTCGGAATCGTGGGATTGAAGTTGCTATTCTGCAGCGCCGCTTCCCGCCGGGGAATACTATAGTCGTAGCGCAAACCGAGATTCAGGCTGAGTTTCCGGCTCACCTTAAAGTCGTCCTGGATGTAGCCAGCGTAGTACTTATAGCGGAAGTCGATATCCGCGCCAAAATTGAACGAGCCGCCACTGGGCAAGCCAAGCAGAAAGGACGCAAAGCCGATACCGGTTTGGCCGCTGACGCTGGGGTTTCCTGTGCCTGCCGCGCTGTAGCTCAACGATCCCGCGCAGTTATTGCAATCGATCCGGCGGTAACTGATATTCATGTAGCTGCCGCCAAACTTGATATTGTGGCGGCCCTTCACCCAGGAGAGCTGATCGCTCATGTTGATCGTGCGGCCCGGCGACTCCGTAAACACGCTGCCGCCGAAATTTCCGAACTCCGTGTTGTACTTCGTATAATTTGGCGCCTTCTGGCCACCTGACCCCATCACTCCAGGTAGCAATGTCGCTTGCCGGTAAGTATCCGGCAAACCCAGATTTGGCCCTTCGCCCAACTTACGTTGATTGAGTCCGAAGGTGAAATGGTTGAGCAGATTCGGCTTGAGCGTGTAATCCGCGTTGAAACGCCAGTAACGAATGTGGCCAAACTCCTGAAAAGCCTCCGCCAGGGGACCGGGAATCGGCCCCACCAGCGGATAGCTGTCGAAGTATTGGCGGCTGAACATGCCGTTCACTTTCAACTTACTGGTAATATTATGGTCACCCTTGATCGAGTAGACGCCCTGCCAGGCTCCCGGCGTCCGGCCGCCGTTATTTCTCGCCCGCGTATTGTTGAACACCACATCGGGGCTATCCGGCAGCGGCAATTGGCCAAATATCGTGCGCGCGACGGGGCTGATGCGCTCCGGACAGATCACATTCAGCACCCCATTGCACTGCATGGGCAGCCGGGCGGAGCCGTTCGCGATCACATTGCCATTCGCATCCAGAGGATCATAGAGCGGCACCATTTGTCCTGCCGCGTTGGTGTAACGGCGGAAGTCACCGTTGCGAAAGGCTGCGATCGGCAGCGAAATCAAATCCGTGCTCGAGTAATTCTTCGCGCGTGACCGTTCTCCCGCGAAAAAGAAGAAGGTCTTGTTGCGGCCATCGTAGAGCTTCGGTATGAATATCGGGCCGCCGACATTGGCAGCCTCGACGTGCTGCCGCTGCACTGACTCGCCACAGTGCTTGTTTGAAGACATGGACAACCAGGACTTCCACGCCTTCCATCTCCTGGGTACCGCCGACGGCATCGTGCTAGCGTGCGCACGGCTCTTCGCTCCGGGGGACTACTACGAGCAAGCAGCCATCGGCCGCGTCGTCACCGCCGCGGCCTGCCGCGGCCAGGGCGTGGGGCGCGAACTCATGCGGCAAGCCATCGCCGCGGTGGAGCGCCGCTGGGGATTAGTGCCGATTCGCATCGGCGCGCAGGCTTATCTCGAAGCCTTCTACGGTAGCTTCGGCTTCGTCCGCGACGGCGACAATTACCTCGAGGACGGCATCCCGCATCTGCACATGCTTAGGTCCGCAAGCCCGCCTTCTTCCGCAGGCTCTTCCAGCGCTGCTTCTCCTTCTCCTTCGCTTGTAACTCCGTCGCCTCGCCCAGGCGAGTAAGTTCCCCTCGCAGCTTGCAGTAGTTATCCCAGCGGCCTTCGTCGAGTTGGCCACTCTCCAGCGCCGCGCGGATCAGGCAGCCGGGCTCCTCGTCGTGCCGGCAGTCGCTGAAGCGGCAGCCTTCGGCCAGGATCGCCGCGACGTCGTGGAAGGCGATGTCCAGCGCTTGCGGATTGTGCGGCGTCCACACCTGCAAGCCGCGCATGCCGGGCACGTCCATCAGCAGCCAGCCCTGCTCCAGTTGTATCAGTTCGCGCCTCGTCGTCGTGTGCCGGCCGCGCGAATCGTGCTCGCGCACCGGCGCCGTGGGGATCAGTTCATTGCCGCGCAGCCGGTTCGCAATCGTCGACTTACCCGCGCCAGAGCTCCCGAGCAACACCGCCGTCTCGTGCGGCTGCATTTGCGCCGAAAGCAACCCGATGCCCTCGCCCGCGCGCGCATTCAGCACCACCAGCGGCGCTAGCTTCTCGCACTCGCGCACACAGGTGGCCAGGTCGTCGCACAGGTCGCTTTTGTTCAGCACAATCACCGGCCGCGCCCCGCTTTCCGCGGTGAGATATAGATACCGTTCCAGGCGCCGGACGTTGTAATCGAGATCGAGCCCCATCACCAGAAACGCCACGTCCGCGTTGGCCGCGATGGCTTGCGGACGCATCCGGTCACCGGGATCACGGCGCACAAACGCCGTGCGCCTCGGCAGAATAGCGTCGATGCGCGTGCCGTCGGGCGTCAGCGCCACCCAGTCGCCGGTCACCGCGCGGTCTTTCCCAGGCCGTAGCTTTGGATTCGGTTCCGCGTCGAACTCACCGAATTCGGTGAAGACGTCAAACTTCCCGCGATGCACTAAGCGGATGCGGCCCGCAATGTGCGTGGTGGCAAACGGCGCGAATGCCGCTTCCCAGTGGTGGTTCCAGCCCAGGCCGGTGAGAGTTGCTACCAAGCCGAAGGATACCACCTGGCGAGTTAGAGAAAAAAGCGGACGCCCAACTGCACCAGGCGGGGGAAATTCGCCTGACTGCTAATCACGCCGAACGCCGCGGAACTGCTGAACACCGTATTCGGCGCGTAGAACATCGGGGTGTTGGTCACGTTTAAGCTCTCCGCGCGGAACTGCGCCTTCAACCGCTCGCCAATCGAGAACGTCTTAAACACCGACACGTCGAAGTTAATCTGCCCCGGCCCGCGCAGCGAAATCGTGCGGCTCAAGTTACCGAACGTAAATTGCGGCGCCACCGAAAAAGCGTTGCGGCTGAACCAGCCGTCGATCCGTTTATTAAACGGTAAATCCGGCTGCGGATTCGCGCCCGTCGCGTTGGGCCGCATATGGTTCGCCCCAATCACACTGTTGTCATTCGGTTGGGTAACCGACAATGGATAGCCCGATTGCATCACGCTCACCACATTGACTGACCACCCCCCCGCCGCCACGTCCATCCACCGATTCGATCCCAGAAAGCGCTTATTCTTACCGAGCGGCAATTCGTAGGTGCCCGACAAAGACAGCCGGTTCGGCGTGTGGCTCGACGACAAACCGTACTCGTTACGTGGCGCGTAAGCGTTTTGCGGGCCGCCCGCTGTTCCCGAAAAGTCATTCGCCGCGGCCGCGCCGTATGCTTGATCCATATTCTGCGAGCGCGTGTAAGTCGCGAGCGCCGTCACGCCCATGCTGAAGCGTCGTTGCACTTTCACATAGAGGGCATGATACACGGCGCGATTGGTGTCAGAGTTACTTAAGGTAACCGACACGAACTGGGGAAACGGCCGCAGCAACTGCGAGCGCGAAATCGTCGCGCCGCCCACGCCGAGTACGCCGCCGCGCTGAAACATCGGATTCGGCACCGTCTGATTCAGCGCACTGCCCAACGAAAGGAATTGCGGGTCCAATTGGTTGATGTTGCGTCCGCCCTGGGCCAGTTGCAAACTCTTTGAGCCGATGTAGCCAATACCCAATACGACGTTGCCCGCCAATTGCCGCTGAAGATCAAAAGAGTATTGCTGCACGTAACCAGAGCGAGCATCCTTGTCCGGTATACCCAAAGCCTGGCCTACGCCGGTAAGCAGCCCGTCACCGTTTCCGACTGGCCGCAGCAAGCCGTTCGGATACGGATTATTCAAAGTCGTCGCCGGAGTGACGTTGTTGTCGAGCGAGCCGATAATCGGTGTCGACTGCGAGTAACCAATGGTCGACTGAAAAGTGAAGGCCAGCGGCGCCCAGAAGATGCCATAGCCGCCGCGGATCGCCGTCTTCGCATTCACCGCGTAGGCGGCGCCAATGCGCGGCGAGAATTTGTGACGGTTCGGATTTCCTGCATACCGGTCATAGTCGCCCGCGCCCGCATACATCACGCCACCGGCGATCTTCGGCTCCGGCACCGTGCGTTGCAGCGGACTCGCCACGGCCGGATCGAAGCCCACGATGAAGTTGTTATTCCGATCCGCCGGCCCCGTCTCATGTTCATAGCGTAGACCCATGTTCACGGTCAGTTTTGAACTTACCCGCCAGTCATCCTGCACGAATCCCGCATAGTACTTCGCGAAGTTATAGAAGTTCGTGGTGGCCACCATCGCGCCATCCGTCGGGTAGCCGAGTAACATCGTCGCCAGGCCAGCGCCCGTACCGATGACGTTCTGGTTGGGCAGGCTCCGCGTAAATACATCGCCAAAGGTGAAGCTACTCGGACCCACCGCAGGCGCGCCGTCGTGTTGGATCAGCCGGAAGTCGAAACCGCCTTTCACGCTGTGTTTGCCCATGAATTTCGACACCGTCGTGTTGAAGCTCTTCGAATGATAGACGCTCTGCGAAGTGGTGCCGCCACCGTAGCTCTGCAAACCGCCCACCGTCAGGCTGGGAAAGGCGGAGAACTTGGTTGCGCTCGCCAGAGAAGCGGGTAGGCCGAGTTGCGTCAGATCAAAGCCCAAGCTGGTCGGCGTGGAGAAATTCGGGAAACGATTGAAGCCATAGCGCACGGCGATCACCATGGTCGGCGTCGGCGTTAAGGTGGAATTCACCTGGGTCGCATCTACCTTGCGGAAAAGCACAGCCTGATTCGGCGTCGCGACGCCGCCCCACCAGGCATTCGCAGGCTCCCGGCTGCCGTAATGCAAGTAAGAAGCGGAAGCGCGCCACCATTTAGCGATCTCGTGATCCACTTTCCAGGTGGTTTGATCCGCCCGGTTGTAAGCGCCAATCGAAGCATCGTAATTGAGGGCGCCGTAGCGGTCCGCGGCTACATTGGGCAGCGGATAGTAGGAGGCCATATTACGGCCAATCGCATTCACCCGGCCTGGCGGAATGATGTTACCGGGAAACGGCGTCCGCGCGGAACCGTTCACAGCCGAAAGTGGATCAAAAACCAACTGCAGGGCGTCACTACCGGGAACGACGCTCTTGGTCTGCGAGAAGTCACCCAGCCGTTCGCGCGCCGTGGGCACAGCCAACCGCGTGCCCGCCGCTTCGGTTTGCCGGTAAGCTTCCCCCGTAATCCAGAAGAAGGTCCGGTTGCGGCCGTCGTATATTTTCGGAATCCGGATGGGTCCTCCGAATGACCCGCCGAAGTTCCGGAACGGCTGATTAATAATCGGTGATCCGGCACGATTCGAAAAGAAGTTATTCGCGAGCCAAGCCGTCTCCCGTACATAGCCAAACGCCGACCCATGCACCTGATTCGTCCCCGACCGCAAGAAGGTATTGAACGTACCGCCGCCGGTGCGGCCTAACTCCGAGTCATACGTATTCGATTGCACCTTCATGTCTTCCACGGCCTCAATCGACGGAATAATCACCGCGCGATTTACCGAGTCTGTGATTGAGATGCCATCCAACGTGTAGTTATTGCCCCGCACCGGACCACCAGCAATCGAAATCGCCGACGAGCCCGACTGGTCCTGCATGCGATTAAACTTCGGATTGCCCACCTGCACCACCGCTTCCGATAGCTTCGACAGCATAAATGGATTGCGGCCCAGGTTCGGCAAATCAATCAGCTTCTGACGGTCAATCACTTGGCCATTCGAAGCCGTCG
Organism: Bryobacteraceae bacterium; assembly: GCA_019752335.1. Lineage (GTDB taxonomy): Bacteria > Acidobacteriota > Terriglobia > Bryobacterales > Bryobacteraceae > JALHNI01. Next base: position 217,392 of record JAIEMJ010000006.1, on the reverse strand, counting down.
CCGTATCGATCAGAGCGGACTCGCCCGTCACATTGACTGACTCGGTGACTTGGCCCAATTCCAAGCGCAAGTCCGCCGTCACCGACGCTTGCGTCGCCACCACCACCCCGCGCGCCTCCAGGCGCTTAAAGCCAATTGACTCGGCCACCACCGTGTAAGTGGCCGGCGTCAGCGCGGAAAATGTATATTCGCCCTCCGTGTTGGTAAGCGTAGTCCGCTGGATCGACGTGCCTTCGTCGATCACCGTGATCTTCACGGACGCAACAGCAGCGCCGTTCGGATCCACCACACGCCCGCGCAGCGAGCCTTGAAAGGATTGGGCAGCCAGCATGGCCGCACCGGCCAGAATCAGATACAAGTAACGCATCATCTCTCCTAAAGAATTGGAAGAGCGACGGGGCGAAGCTTGATCCCAACGGGGGAATCCCCAGGTCCACCGCTTACGGAGTGGTGGGCCCGGGAAAGTGGTTAGTGAGTTAGGCCATCACTTTGTCAAAAGCAGCCTTGAATTTATCCATCTCTTCCTGGGTCCCCACGGTGACGCGCACCTTGGTGGGCCAGATGGGCCACACGCGGCCAATGTAGATCTTGTGCTCGGTAAGCGCCTTCGCCACCTCGCCACCCGGACGTCCCACTTCCATCAGGAAACAATTCGATTCACTGGGAATGTAGGAGACGTGTTTCTTTTCGAGATACTCGAAGGTATTCTCCCGGATGCGCTTATTGATCGCGCGGCGCTCCTCCACCAGTCCCTTGGAACGCAGACTCGCCGTAGCGCAAGCCGTGCCGGTAATCGGCAGAAAGCTGGGATTGCCCCAGGCGCTCATCTTGGCGAGTAAGTCCGGCCGCGCCAGCGCGAAGCCCGCGCGGATGCCGGCCATGCCGAAGGCCTTGGAGAAAGTGCGCAACACCACTACGTCTTTGTCCGCCGCCACTAAGTCATTCGCCGGTTGGGCGTTGTCAGAAAAGTGAATATACGCTTCGTCGACAATCACCACCGCGTCCGGTTTCTTATTGGCGAGTAAGTACTCAATGTCCTTCCGCGCCGTGATGCTGCCCGTGGGATTGTTTGGATTGCAAACGTAGTAAGCACCGGCATTCGGATCGGCTTTCACCATGGCTTCCACGTCGTGCGAATAGTCGGCGCGCAACGGCACGCGAATTACCTTGGAGCCAATATACTTGGGCGCTCCGCCGCCGTAGCCGGGGTCGGCCATCACCCAACTGCGCGTGGGCGACGAGAACGCGCAAGAGGATCGCGTCAACGGATCGCTGGAGCCTGCCGTGCATTGCACGTAGTCTCCCTTCACGCCTTCCACTTCGGAGATCGCCTTCACCAGTTCGCCTACTTCGTTGTGCGGCGAGTAACGGCCGCCGTAAGGCGCCACCTTGTAGATCGCCTCCAGGCCCGCTTTGCAAGGCCCCAGCGGATTCTCGTTGGTGCTAATCCGGACGGCGTCCGGCGGCATGGCGGCCCGCCCGGTCATGCGGCGTTGGGCTTCCTGTGCCATGGCAAATTCGTTGTAGAAGGGCAGGGTCGCGCCTGCCGTAAGGAGTCCAGTGAAGCGGCCGATTTGGCGGCGGGAGAATCCACGCTGGCCAAGGGATTCGATCTGTTGTTGGGAGAGCATCGCAAAAGCCTTTCGATCCGATTTCGACTAAGGGCTCTGGACGAGGGAGCAGCGCTACGCGGCTGGAGATACTCGAAAGTCTACAGGAAACGGTAAAGATTAGTAAAGCGAAAAATGAACAAGTACGGTTCAAAATCAGTAAAAATCGTATTTTCTGTGCAAAATCGATCAATCTTTGAGGAGATTGCCCACACCAGCTGACGTAACTTCCTGCCAACCAAAGGTGTTCTATTAGAAGCATGTCGGGCCTTCTCCTCATATTCGCCGTAGCCATGTCCGCTTGGGCGCACACGGGTCAGGTTCGCGCCAAAGGGATGCCCTTGCCCGGCGTCGCCGTCGTCGCGACGCTCGATGGAAAGACCGTCAGTACCACCACCGACGAGACTGGCGCCTACGAATTGGAACTCACTCCGGGTGCCTGGAGCATTACGGTGCGTATGTTTGGCTTCGCCCCCGCGACGCGCACCGTCACCATACCTTCCGGCAAGACGGACTGGACGCTCGAACTTCAGACGCGCCCCGACGCGAACCTGGCTCAGCAGTCAACTTCGTTCGAACTGCCCGCCGACTTGCCCATGCCCACCACCCCGCCCGTCGCCGACGATTCATCCAACGAGGCATTTCTCGTTACCGGCAGCCTCAGCCGAGGTCTGCAAGCGGGGCAGGCAGAGGCGCCACTCGATCCAAGCTTCGGCTTCGGTGGACCCGAAGGAATGCAGGAACGCATGGGTGGCATGATGCCCGGTGGCCCAGGCGGCGCGCCCGGCGGAGGCTTCGCTGGCGGCTTTGGCGGCGGTCCCGGAGGCGGTCGAGGCCCGGGTGGACCCGGGGGGCCCGGTGGCTTCGGTGGTCGGGGACCTGGTGGTCCTGGAGGCCCGGGTGGACCCGGGGGCGGCAGAGATCGCTTCGCCGGACGAGGCGGACCTGGTGGGCCCGGCGCCGCTTTTGGCAATCGCCGCCGGCAGGGCCAACAGTCGATCCGCGGCATGCTCACCTTCCAGGCGCGCGACGCCTCCTGGAACGCGCGGCCATACTCGCTCACCGGCCTGCTCTATCCGAAACCGGACCAGTCGCAAGTACGCTTCAGCGCGATGATGGGCGGCGCGATTCCCAAGTCGAAGCGCAGCCAATTCGTTTTTCAATACTCGCTCGGCCACGGGCGCTCGCCCTTTAGCGGCGTCGCCACCGTCCCCACGGCGCTCGAACGTGCCGGCGATTTTTCCCAGTCGCTCATCCGTGGGCCCGTCACCATCTATGACCCGCAAAGCGGCCTTCCCTTCCCCGGCAATCAGCTTCCGCCGTCGCGCGTCGCGCCGGCCGCTAGCGGCTTACTCAAGTTGATTCCGAATTCCAACGTTCGCCTGCCGATTCAGAATTACCAGTTCGTGACGGGCGTGCCGCAGAACTCGCATTCGATTAGTCTGCGCGTAAATCATCCACTCACCACGAAGGATCGTTTGTCATTCAACGTGGGCGGGCAAACGCGCAGTGGCCAGTCCGCGCAGTTGTTTGGCTTTGTGGACGAGTCCGCCGGGCATGGCTACAACGCCGATATCAGTTGGACGCGCAACCACTCCGCGCGGCTGATCCAGACGCTACGCGTCCGCGCGAATCGCAATACCTCTGACTTAGTCCCGTTCTTTGCCAACAAGCAAAATATTGCCGCTGACCTCGGCATTCGCGGCGCCGCCCAGGATCCGATTAACTTCGGCCCGCCCAATCTGAACTTCACGAACTTCGGCCGCCTCGCTGACGGCAGTCCGTTGCAACGGCGCGACCTAAACGTCACTGTCTCTGGGAGTCTCGCCTACGTGCGCGGCAAGCATAACCTCTCCGTGGGCGGCGACGTCGCGCGCGTCATCTTCAACATCCGGACGGATTCCAACGCCCGCGGCACCTTCACTTTCTCCGGACTCGCCACCAGCCGCCTCGACGCGAACGGTGTCCCCGTCCCGGCCTCCGGCTACGACTTCGCCGACTTCCTCCTCGGCCTGCCCCAGTCCAGTTCCATTCGCTTCGGCTCGCCGAGTAACTACTTTCGCGCGCTGAATTACTCGGCTTTCCTGCAGGATGAATGGAAGGCCGCCCCGAATCTCACGTTCAATCTCGGCATGCGCTATGAATACTTCGGGCCCTGGACCGAGAAATACAATCGTTTGGCAAATCTCGACATTGCCAGCGGAATCACTGCGATCTCCGCGGTTACGCCTGGCAAAGTGGGACCCTACAGCGGCGCATTCTCGAATGCCCTAATCGACGGCGACCACAACAATATCTCCCCGCGCTTCGGTTTCGCCTACAAACCCAAGGGAAGAACGCGAACCACGGTGCGCGGCTCCTACGGCTGGTACTACAACGGCAACGTCTATCAGAACTTCGCCACGCGGCTCGCCTCGCAGCCGCCGTTTGCGAGTACCGGCACCTTGAATACTTCACCCATCCGGCGCTTGACCTTGGAAAACGGCTTCGCCGTGGCGCCGTCACAGAGTATCGCCAATACCTTCGCCGTGGACCGGAATTACCGCATCGGTTACGCGCAAACCTGGAATCTTTCTATCGCGCGCGAAGTAAAAAAGAACTATGCGATTGAGTTAGGCTACTTAGGCACCAAGGGTACACGGCTCGACTTACAACGTCTTCCGAATCGCGCCGCCGCCGGTTCGCCAGCCGACTCCGAGGCGCGCCGCTTGCTCGGCAACGCCGTCGGTTTCACTTACGATACCTCGCAGGCAAATTCTATCTTCCACGCCGCGCAAGCTCGCCTGACGCGCCGCTTCGCCAAAGGCATGTCCGTGAATGCTCTTTATACCTGGGGACGCTCCGTCGATAACGCCAGTTCGATTGGCGCCGGCGGAGGAGGAGGTGGCGGCGGCGTGGTTGCGCAGGATGATCGCAATTGGCGGGCCGAACGCGGACTCTCCAGCTTCGACGTGCGGCATTCCTTCACCACGAACTTCGTGCTCTCCTCGCCCGTCACGGCGCGCGGGCAGGGCTTGCACTTAGCCGGACCCATGGGCGCCATTCTGCGCAATTGGACCCTGAGCGGCGCACTGAGTGTAACCAGCGGCAGTCCGCTAACGGCGCGCGTCCTCGGCAACCAAAGCGATACCGCGGGCACCGGCGTCATCGGCAGTGGCCGGGCGGACTCCACTGGCCTCGGCGTGAGTGACGGACCCGGCTTCTTCAACTTACTCGCCTTTACGCTGCCGCCGTCCGGCCGCTTCGGCAACGCCGCGCGGAACACCATCCCCACGCCCACTCTGTTTACTCTGAATTCTTCGTTCGGCCGTTCGTTTCGCTTGAAGGAACGCCGCCAGTTAGAACTCCGATGGGAATCGAATAACTTGACTAACCGCCCGACCTTCACGAACCTCGGCACCGTGGTGAACGCCTCCAACTATGGCTTGCCGCTGAACGTTTCCGCCATGCGCACCATGCAGATTCAGGCGAGGTTCCGGTTCTAAAATGCGATTTCCCTTAGCCATTTCCCTCGTGGTTGTGCTCGCCGCCCAACAGCCGGACATCATTCGTTTTGAAACGTCTGCCAGCTTAGTGGTAGTCAACGTCACGGTGCGCGACAAAAGCGGCAAGCCAATTCCCACCTTAAAGAAAGAAGACTTCCGCATCTATGAGGACGGCAAGTTACAAACTCTCACCGTCTTCGAATTTCAAAGCCTCTCCGCCGAGAAGCTACCGGCCCTCGAAGTGCCCAAGTTTGACCCGAAAGCGCCCAAGCCAGAAGAACCCGAACCCGTCAAACCAAACTTCAGCGATCGTCGCGCCCTGGCCCTCTTCTTCGACTTTGCCGGCATGCCGCCGATCGATCAAGTGCGCGCCCGCGATGCCGCGATCAAGTTTCTCTCCACGCAACTTACCGCCGCCGACTTAGTCGGGCTCTATACGTTCTCCAGCACGCTGAAAACCGTAGTCGACTTCACCGATGACCGCCAACGTCTGATTCGCGCCGTGCAGAGTTTCCGCTCCACCGACTTAGCCGACGATTTCGCCTCGAACGCCAACGCCGACGATCCGGATTCCGCCAACGCCGAGCTAGCCGCCGACGAAGCCGAGTTTAACGTCTTCAACACGGATCGTCGCCTGGGCGCCCTGGAGGACTTAGTGAATCAACTCGCCAAGATCCCCGAAAAAAAAGCCGTAATTTACTTCGCCAGCGGTGTGAGTAAGACCGGCGTAGAGAACCAATCGCAGTTACAAGCCACCGTCAACGCAGCAGTGAAGGGCAACGTCTCTTTCTACCCCATCGACACGCGCGGCCTGCAAGTCGCCACGGGGCTCGACGCCAGCGTCGCCGCGCCGCGCGGTAGCGGCGTCTTTTCCGGTAAGTTCCAAAGCCAGGCCCGCGACAAATTCAACAACGAGCAAGAGACGCTGCATACTCTGGCCGCCGATACCGGCGGCAAGGCGCTGCTGGACTCGAATGACTTAACGCTAGGCATGGTGGAAGCGCAGAAGTCCGTCGAGAGCTATTACACGCTCGCCTACTACAGCGCCAATACGGCCAAGGACGGGCGTTTCCGCAAGATCAGGATTGAGTTGCCGCCCACCACGAAGTACGCGCTCGATTATCGCGCCGGCTACTACGCCGACAAGGTCTGGAGTAAGTTAGACGATAACGAGCGCGAGAAACAACTCGCCGATGCGCTCGCCCTCGGCAATCCCGCCACGGACTTACCCCTCGCGGTCGAGTTACTCTACTTCCGCCAGGGCCGCGGCCGGCAGATGGTGCCGTTAGCCATTAAGATCCCGGGCTCCAAGATTCCGCTGGCCAAGAAGGGCTCCACGCAGTTGGACTTTATCGCCCAAGTGAAGGACGCGCGCGGACGCATCGTCCAAAGTTTGCGCGACGAGATCAAGCTGAAGCTGGGCGCGAACGCTGGCCAACTCGCCAGCAAGAGCCTGCTCTACGACGCCGTTCTGGCGTTGGCGCCCGGTGACTATTCACTCAAAGCCCTGGTGCGAGAGAACCAGTCTGGCACGATGGGGACGTTCGAGGCGCGCTTCCGCGTGCCGGGCGACCCCGCGGCGCCGGAGTCCGCCGTGAGTAGCCTGGTAATTGGCGCCCAGCGCGAGCCGCTCAGCGCCGCCGTGGGCGATGCCGGGCAGAAGAAGAAACTCGCCGCCATGAATCCGCTGGTCTTCAATGGCAGCAAGCTCGTGCCCAGCGTCACCCACGTCTTCAAACGCTCGCAAACGCTGCACGCTTTCGCCGAAGTCTATCAAGCGGGCAGCGCCGCGGCGACGCTCGCGGTGTATCAGGGCCGTAAGAAAATCTACGAGTCCTCACCGTTGCGCGGCGTCGCCGTGCCGAATCGCGAAGGCGTGATGGCCATCACCGGCGACTTGCCGCTGCGCAACGTCCCGCCCGGCGAATACACCTGCCAACTGAACATCGTCGACGCGGCCGGCGGACGCTTTGCCTTCCGCCGGACGCCGCTGGTGATTACGCCTTAGCGCCAGGTGATGGTCGCTAGGCCACCGATGGAGTAAGTGAATAGTCCTAGGTCGATGTTTCCGCCGGCGCGCAGCGGGGCGCTGAACCGGCCGTTCGCTTCCGAAGCTGTGGACTGGCTTACCGCGAGGATGCCGACCCCCGTCCCATCCGTGAAGTTACCGGTAGAGGCTGGTAGTTGCGTCAGCACCGCAGCGGGCACGTTGAAGCTGCCGGCATCCCCGCGCGCGGTACAGACGAAGGTAGTGGTATCGAAGATCGGATTTGCCTGGGTGCCGCCACCGCGGACACCAGACGAACCGAGAATCGTAATCACGTCAGTGGCCTCGCCGCCGGTCCAATTCACCGTGAGGCCACTGGAGCGAATGACGGTACTGAAGGACGTTTGGTTGGTCCAGACAATCGGCGTTGGCACGCGCAAGGAGGCCGTGAAGGGGCCGATGTCAGCGCCGCCTGTTCCGGCGATAGTGAAGGTGCCCGGCGAAATTGTCACGGGCGCGGGCTGTCCGGGGAGCACAATGCCGGGTAGGATGGAACTGGCTGCGTCGCTGAGGATAGCCGTGTAGCTGCGGCTATTGGCCGGGGTTTGGCTCATAGCGCGGTTTGTGATGCCTGGCCCGTTCAGGGTGAGCGACGTTCCTGCATCGAGGCGGCGCGTGTTGCCACCAACCACTCTGGCATTCTGGTCCGCTTGCACACGAAACACGTTGCAGGAACCGATGTTTACGAAGAGCCCAGCGGTCTCGGTATTGGTGACATCGGCAATGTTGGCGAGCGAGATCATCGAAAAACTGCCGTTGGCGGCGTCGTTTTTCACGGGCCGGGAACCGAGGATCGGGATGTCGAAGAAAATGGTCTGTGACGCGACAGACAGGCTGCCTAGCGAAACCGTGCCACCGGCTTCGATGCGGCGTAAGACCGCCTCGCTATAGAGCGGATGCGTGCAGAAGTTGTCTCCCGCCCGTGCAATGGCGAGCGTCGTGAAGGCTCCGGTAAATGTGCCGGCCACGCGGACGCGCAACGGCACCGCGCAGCCCAGGCTGACATTCGCGGGTAGCACGAAGTTGATTTGGTCGAGCCCGGGGATGCCGGGGGAACGGCCCGCGTAGAGCGGCTCGATCTCCGCGTCGCCCACCAGCACGCGCAGATTCGTGGGGCCCTTCAGGTCCTGTAGGCCGGGCGGGTTGTTGTCCGGCGCGGTGATCGGCCCCAGGCCGATGCCATAGAGGATCAGGGTTTGGCCGGGCCGCGCCGGCGAGCCAAACTGGTTCACGCGCAGCTCCGAGGCGGAGACGAAGTTTTGAATCACGGCGGGGCCCGTACCCGTGCCGGAGAGCGAAATCAAGCCGAAATTGCGCGAAACGACAGTGGTACGAAATGGCGCGCTCGTCTGCCCGTTATAGGCTACCGTCACGTTGTAGTCGCCCACGGGCGCGGGCGATTGCAGGATGCCCGCCAACTGGCCGGCAGACGTGTAGACCACCAGGGCGTCATAAGCCGGTCCACCAGCTACTGGGGTGAAGCGAATGCTGGTGCCGGAAAGCGTCGAAGGCACCGGAAACGCGGGCACCTGCACCAACTGCGCCGGCCCCATGTTGGTGCCGAAGACGACAAAGATCGAGCCCTGGGCAATCCCGGGCGAATAGTTCGCGGCGTTGACAATCCCGGTCACCACCGGTTGCGCCGCGGCGGTACCTAAAGCGGCCAGACAAAGCACAGCCGTCGAGATGAACTTCATGAATTTCCTCCAAGGAAAGATTTTCCTTATTGTGTCCCAGTACTACTAGAAACCTCAAGTAAAATCTTTTCAGGCGAGGAGGCCGTGTACCACGTTGCCGTGGACGTCGGTGAGGCGGAAGTCGCGGCCAGCGTAGCGGTAGGTGAGTTTGAGATGGTCCATCCCGAGTAAGTGCAGGATGGTGGCGTGTAAGTCGTGGAAATGGACCTTATTCTCGACGGAATAATACCCGTAGTCGTCGGTGGCGCCGTAGGAAAGGCCAGGCTTCACGCCGCCGCCGGCCATCCACATGGTGAAGGCTTCCGGGTTATGGTCGCGGCCGTCGGAGCCTTGCGCGGTCGGCGTCCGGCCGAACTCGCCGCCCCACAGGACGAGCGTGTCTTCGAGAAGTCCGCGAGCCTTCAGGTCCGTCAGCAGCGCCGCGATGGGCTTATCCACCTCGGCCGCGTTCGACTCATGGTCTCGCTTCAAACGTTCGTGCTGATCCCACTTATAGGTGTGGCTCACCTGGACAAAGCGGACGCCTTTCTCGGAAAAACGGCGCGCCATCAGGCATTGCCGCCCGAAGTCTTCGGTGACCGGATTGTCCAGGCCGTACATCTTGCGCGTGATCTCGCTTTCCTGGCCCAGGTCTTGTAAGTCGGGCGCCTCGGCTTGCATGCGGAAGGCGAGTTCAAAGGATTCGATGCGGCCTTCGAGAGCACGGTCATGCCCGGTCAGGGCGAGTTGCTCCCGGTTCAAGGACTGCGTGTAGTCGATCTCCATCCGCTGGATCGGCCGCGGCGTTTCGGTGTTGCGGATAAAGGGAATGCGCGCGTCGCGCGCGGCGATGCCCACGGAGCCGATCGCGGTACCGGCGTAGGGAGCGGGCAGAAAGGCCGACCCGAAGTTATTCGCCCCGCCGTGGCTTTGCGTGGGGCAAATCGTCAGATAGCCAGGCATCGAGGAATTCTCGGTGCCAAGCCCGTAAGTGATCCAGGAGCCCATGCTGGGGCGCACGAAAGTATCGGAGCCGGTGTGTAACTCCAGCAACGCGCCGCCGTGGCGGCTATTCGAGCCATACATCGACTTGATGAAGCACATGTCATCAACGTGCTTGGCAATTTCCGGAAACAAGTCACTCACCCAGGCGCCGCTTTGGCCGTACTGCTTAAAGCCCCACGGCGACTGAAGTAAGTTGAACGTCTCGCTCGACACCACCTTGGGGCGGGCAAACGGCAAGGGCTTGCCGTGGTCGCGCTTCAGCAACGGCTTATAGTCGAAGGTATCCACCTGCGAGGGGCCACCGTGCATAAAGAGAAAGATGACGCGCTTGGCCCGCGCCGGAAAGTGCGGTTGCCGCACGTCGAGCGGACCTTGGGAGGCGCCCAACATTCCCGCCAAGGCCAGGCTGCCGAAACCGGCGCTCGATACCCGTAGCAGGTCGCGGCGCGAAAGGGTGCGATTGAGATAGCTGTTCCAGTGGCGATTCATATTAGTTCAGGTAGATAAATTCGTTTGACGCAAGCAGCGACTTACAATAACTCTGCCAGGCACTTACTCGATTGCCTTGCCATTCTTTCTCCATACGGGCGATGAAGGTGAGCCCGTGGTCAATCTCTTGCGACGTCGGCGGACGGCCCAGGGCGCGCTCATAGGCGTCGCGAATCCGCGCTGGATCGTCGAGCGACGTTTGGGCCAGCAGGCCTTCGGCCATGCGCTTGCTGTGTTGCAACATCACGGAGCTATTCATCATGAAGAGCGCCTGCGGCGCGACCACGGTGGAGTCGCGGTCGCCGTTGGAGGTGGTGGGGTCGGGCAGGTCAAAGGCTTGGAAGACCTCATACATGGAGCTGCGCAAGACGGGAATGTAAGTCGCGCGCACGGGGCGGTCATAGTCCACGGCGCTACCCTTGGAGGTGTTGGCGACATACTGGCGGTCCTTGTAAGTGAGGATGCTGCCGCCGCCGTCGAGCCGCAAGCCGCCGGAGACGCTCATGATGCCGTCGCGGATCGCTTCGGCTTCCAAACGCCGGCGATTGGCACGCCAAAGCAGCGTATTCTCGGGGTCGGCCTCCGCGCTGCGCGGATCCAGGTCGGCGCTCAATTGATAGACGTTCGACAGCATGATCTGGCGATGCATCGCCTTCATTGACCAGCCCTGGCGAACGAACTCCACGGCCAACCAATCGAGCAGCGGCTGATTCGTGGGCTTCTCACCCAGGCGGCCAAAGTTATCGACACTGGGGACGATGCCCTTGCCGAAGTGCCAGCGCCACAGGCGGTTCACCATCACGCGCGCGGTGAGCGGGTGGGTAGGGCTGGTCATCCATTGGGCCAGTTGCAGGCGGCCGCTTTCCTGCGGACCGATGGGAGTTTGTTGGTCGCCGGAGATGACGCGCAGGAAGCGGCGCGGAACCTGCGCGCCCAGCGTCCAATGGCTGCCGCGCTGATGAATCTGCGTATCGGCGATGACGCCGTCGGTGACGCCCATGGCCTTGGGGAAGTTCGGCGTTGCTTCTTCCAGTTTCTTGGCTTCGGCTTCCAGCGTAGTTAGCTGCGCGCGCAGCGCGTCGGGATAATATCGACGGGCATTTTCCGGAGCGCGGAAGGGGCCGAATTTCTCCGTGAGGAAATCATGCAGCGCCTTCATCGCAGGGTCCTTGGTGTCCTTAGCCAAGGCGGCTTCTTGAAAGAGCGCTTCGTATTTGGCGGCGATCGCCTCAGCGCCGGTGACTCCGTCGAATAACTTGGCGACGGGCGAGGCCCAATCGGCGCGGTTGCCGCCGGTGGAAAGAATCTCCCAGGCGTAGAGCACCGAAGCGACGGCCCCATTGCTGCGCGTGAGATAGTCCACTACCTGATCCAGTAAGCTCGGATTCACGCCGTACTTCGTGGAAATCTGAACCCCCGTAAGCGGTATCGTCTTTAGGGTGTTCGACGAGATGAGTAACTTCGAAAAATAGGGAAAGCGCGAGCCATGTTCCAAGCGGACTAAGTTCTCGCCCGCCACGAAGGGGACGATGGCCAGGTAAGTCCAGCCGGGCGCCTCGGGCGAGGCCTCGCGATTCTGTACCGGTTCGCGGCCACGCTTCACCCAGACGCCGTTGATCCAGAGGTCGGCCGTGCCGGCGCCTTTTTCTTCGTCGAGAATATCGATCTGATACTGGCCCGCCGTGGGCACGTTGATCTTGTACTCGGCGAAGTGCGGACCCTTGGCGCCTTTCTCCGTATTGCTCTCTTTCTTCACTAACTGACGGGAAACATTACCGCGATCATACGAGCCGGCATCGCGGGAGATACCGCCGGTTTCGACGGGCGCTACTTGCACCTGCTCGTCGCGCAGAACTTCGGCGGCGGCTTGTAAGTATCGGCCGACGCGCTGCGCGGCAGCTTGGGCCAGGCGGTCATTCTCGGCCTTTACCAGCTTGCCGATCTCCTTGCGCTTCGCCTCAATGGCGGCTTCATGCGCGGCAAGGCGGTCGCGGTCTTCCTTGGGAGCCAAGACGTACTCGTGCCACTTGGCGACGACCTTGAAATTCTCCATGGTCTTCGAGCTTTTGAAGATGCCCGCCAGGGAATAGTAATCAGCGGTGGGGATAGGATCGAACTTATGGTCGTGGCAGCGGGCGCAGCCGACGGTGAGTCCGTTGAAGGCGCGCATCGTCGTGTCGAGTTGCTCGTCGACGATATCCATCTCCATCTTCTTGGGGTCGTCTTCGGCGAGCATCTTAGCGCCCAGCGTCAGGAAGCCGGTGGCGGTCCAGCGCTCGTACATGGTGTTGAGATCATCGGAAGCGGGCAGTAAGTCGCCGGCGAGTTGCTCGGTCAGAAATTGGTTGTAGGGTTTGTCTTTATTGAAAGCCGCGATGACGTAATCGCGATAGCGGAAGGCGTTCTTATAGACTAAGTTCTCGTCGAGGCCGTTCGAATCGGCGTAGCGGGCGACGTCGAGCCAGTGGCGTCCCCAGCGTTCGCCGTAGCGCGGCGAGGCGAGTAAGCGGTCAATCACTTTGGCATAGGCTTCGGGAGACGTGTCCTGTAAGTAGGCTTGAATCTCGGCGGGGCTCGGCGGTAAGCCGGTAAGGTCGTAAGTGGCGCGGCGAATCAGCGTGCGCTTATCGGCGGGCTTCACGGGCTTCAGGCCTTTGGCTTCCAGACCCGCGAGAATGAAGGCGTCGATAGGCGACTTGGCCCAGGCTTTCTCCTTCACCTCAGGGACGCCCGGCGCGGTGGGCGGCACGAAAGCCCAGAATTTCTTCTGCGGCGACTGGCTCACTTGCGTCGCGCCCCAGGGTGCGCCCATCTGCACCCACTGCGTCAACACAGCAACATCGGGGTCCTTCATCTTCGGCCCAGGCGGCATCTTGAGTGCGCCCGCGGTGTGGCGGACCACTTTGAGCAGCAGGCTATTGGCCGGGTCACCGGGGACAAGCGCCGGGCCGCGGGTGCCGCCCTTGAGGGCGAGCGCGCGGTCGTCGAGGCGCAGGCCGCCCATGATGGGCTGGCTGGTGGCGGAGTGGCAGCCGAGGCACTGCTGAACGAGCAGGGGCCGGACGTTCTTCTCGAAGAACTGGCTGCCGTCGTCCTGGGCCGCCAGGGGAAGGGCGGCGAGCAGGAGCGAGAGTCGGCGCAAGGAGGGCATCATGGAGAATGTTATCAGAACTTAAGATATTCGACGAGGCCTTGGAGTACTGAATCGCTTGCGCTACGCTACACGCTATGCGTACCCTCACCTTCGCTTTGCTCGCCATCGGACTGCTGGGAGCCGACGACAAGCCGGCTCTGCTCCAGAAGATGAACAGCCGCGCCGCGCATTACGGCGACATTTCGCGCCAGATCTGGGAGTTCGCCGAACTCGGCTACCAGGAGCAGAAGAGCGCCGCGTTGCTGAAGGCTGAGCTCCGCGCGGCGGGCTTCACGATCGCCGAGAACATCGGGGGCATTCCCACGGCCTTCACCGCGACCTACGGGCAAGGCAAGCCGGTGATCGGCATCATGGGCGAGTATGACGCCTTGCCGGGACTCTCGCAGGATACGTCGCCGGAACGGAAGCCATTGGTGGCGGGCGCGCCGGGGCATGGCTGCGGCCATAATCTACTGGGCGCGGCGTCCTTGTTTGCGGCGGTGACCTTGAAGGAGTGGATGGCCGAAAAGAAGATCGGCGGCACGCTGCGCTTCTACGGTACGCCGGCCGAGGAGGGCGGCAGCGGCAAGGTGTACATGCTGCGGGCGGGCGTCTTCAAAGACGTCGACACGGTGCTGAGCTGGCACCCCAGCGACACCAATGGCGCCGACCTTTCGAGCAGCCTGGCGATCATGTCCGCCAAGTTCAAGTTCTTCGGCAAAGCCTCCCACGCGGGCACGGCCAACGACGTGGGACGCTCCGCCCTCGACGGACTGATGCTCACCGCGAACGCGATCGAGTATCTGCGCGAGCACGTGCCGGATGCGACGCGGATTCACTATGTGATCACCAAGGGCGGCTCCGCCCCGAACATCATTCCGGACTACGCCGAACTGTACCTCTACGCCCGCAACCCCAGCATGCCGGTGCTCGACAAGATTTGGGAGCGCATTCTGAAGTGTGCCCAGGGCGGGGCGCTGGCCAGCGAGACTCGCGTGGAGGTGGAGTTCGTCTCCAGCTCCTACAATACGTTGCCGAACGACGCGTTGGCCGCGCTGGTCGACAAGAACATGCGCATCGTGGGCGGGGTGACGTATACGGCCGAAGAACAGCGCTTCGGCGAGGCGCTGCGCAAGAGCTTGCCGGAAGCCACGAAGCCGATGGGCAGCCAGGAGAGCATCACCGCGCCGCGCGAGGGCTTTGGCACGTTCTCCACCGACGCGGGGGATGTGAGTTGGGCGTTCCCGATGGTGCAGATCCTCGCGGCCACCTACGTGCCGGGGGTGCCCGCGCATAGCTGGCAGTCGGCGGCTTGCTCCGGGATGAGCATCGGCCGCAAGGGCATGGTGGTGGCGGCGAAGAGCTTGGTGCTGACGGCGGTGGACCTCTTCACAAACCCAGCCGAGGTGGCGGCGGCTAAGGCCAGCTTCGACAAGCGCCGGGCCGGCTTCGAGTACCGCTCGCGTGTGCCGGCGGACAACAAGCCGCCGCTAGACTACCGCAAGTAAGAGCCTTTAACGGCGCTTCTTGCGCTTGCCCTTCGCCGCCGGACCCTTTGATTTGCTAGGCCAGCGCGTGAACTCAAGGCCGGGCGTATCGGCGCGGAAGCTTACCAGGCGCTCGTTCTCCACCTCGGTGACGTAAACCGTTTTCCCGTCCGGGCCGCCGAAGCACAAGTTGCTCGGGCGGGGCCCCAGCACGTCCACTTCGCGCAGCACTTCGCCGGCCGGAGAGACGACCGCCACCACGCCTTTGCCGTAGCGCGTGATGTAGAGGTTGCCCTTGGCGTCGGCGCGCATGCCGTCGAAGCCGTGGTCCGGGAACTCGATCAACAGCCGCTTGTTGGAGAGCGTATGGTCAGCGGCGATGTCGAAGGCCCATACCTTACGTTGCACGCTTTCGTTCACATAGAGCAGCTTGCCATTGGGGCTCACCTCGATGCCGTTGGTGGTGCCGAGGTCGCTGGCCACTTTGCGGACCTTGCCTTTGCGGTCAATGTGCCAAATCTGGCCGGTGTTGTTCTTCCAGTCCGGGTCACTCGCGTAGAGCGTGTCGTCCGGGGCGATGGCCAGGTCGTTCGGCTGACTCATGCCAGCTTCGTGCGCGAATACTTCGACGCGCTTGCTCTTCGGGCGGACGCGCAGGATGTTGTGGGCGGTGTAGTCGGCGATGTACATGGCGCCAGCGCGGTCGAAGCGGATGCCGTTGCCGAGCGACCCTTTGGGCAGCGTGAGCCACACCTGGCCGTCGCCTTCGGGATTGATGCGGCCGATGGTGGGCGTGCGGGCGAAGCTGACCGCGTAGACGTTGCCCGCGCGATCGACGGCGGGGCCTTCGATCTCTTTGGTAAAACTATGGGCGGCAGTGAAGGGTTTCGCGACCCAAAGCGGGTCGGCGGCAAGCAAGGCTAAGAAGAGATACACCCTGTATTAAAACACGTAACGCAGCGAAAGCTGAACCATGCGCGCGGTATCGTCCAGACGGCTGGCCCCGACGAAGTTAAACGGGTTGTAAGTACTGGTGATGCGGCCAAAGGCGAGGCTTTGCGCGCTACGCGTCGGTAAGGCGAAACGGGGCGTGTTGAGTAAGTTGTAAAATTCGGAGCGGAACTGCACGCGGTGGCCCTCTCGAATGCCGCGGAAACTCTTGTAGAGCCCGGCGTCCCAGTTGGCCATACCTTGGCCGAAGAAAGTATTGCGGCCAAGGGAATCCTTGCCGCTGCCGCCGGGATCGAAGACGCGCTGGCCGACGGGCGTATTGATGGTGGGGAAGAAGCCGCTCAGCGGCAGTTGCTCCAAGCTATAGGGCTGGCCGGTTTGCGGATTTACGCGGCCGTTGTCGACACTGCGGCCGTAGAGTTTCTGGTCCAGCAGAATGGGCCGGTCATTGGCGACGCCGTCGGCGTTGACGTCGTAGCCAGCGGTGACGGTAAAGGGATTGCCGGTGGCGTAGGTGTGATTACCGCTGAGGGTCCAGCCGCCGAGGAGCCAATTTTTCTTGAACCACGGCGGCGTGTAGCCATAGTTGAAATTAACGCGGTGGGCTTGATGGAAATCGCTAAGTCCGCGTTGGCTTTTGGCGCTGTCGAACTCAGTAATGGTGACGCCAGCCGTATAGTCACTGCCGGTGTCGATGCTCTTGCTCCAAGCGTAATTCACCATCCAGTGGAAGCCTTTCTTCAGGCGTTGGCGGGCGGTGACGCGGAGGGCATTGTAGTAACTCCAACTGCCGTTGTGGATGTAAGTGATACCGGCATACTGCGGATCGGGCCGGCGGCGGTTAGTCCAGGGCTGCGCCAGCGAAATGTAGCCGGGGGCGGGGCGGGCGTTGCCGAGGTCCGGGTCAATCTTGTCGTAGAAGATGCCGTCGGAGCCGAGGAAGGGAAAGCGCGCGCGGTTCAGGCTCGCATTCTGAATCAGGCCGATGCCGCGCGTGCGATTGTAACCGGCGGAGATGACGATGTCTTTAGCCACCACGCGGTCAATCGTGAAGTTAAATTGCTGGATATTCGGCATACCGAGATTGGGTGCGATGCGGGCGACGGAGAGGCCGGTGGGATTGAAGTTCTGCTGGCTGTAGGTATAGCCCAGCGAGGGGTCAGCTACGTTGAAGGTGGGATCAAAGCTACGCAGAATTCCATAGGGTGGTAAGGAACGCAGGCTGGCACCGGACTGCGAGAAGATACTTTGGAAAATGCGCGTGTGGAAAATGCCGAAGCCGCCGCGGATGGACATGCGGCCTTTGTCGAAGCCTGGAGTCCAGGCGAAACCGAAGCGGGGTTCGTGGCCGTTTTTGAAGTCGTTGTAGGCGTAATTGACGCGGTTATTGATTTCGTTGGGGCGCTGAACGTATTCGTAGCGGTAGCCGAGGTTGATGGTCAAATTCGGACGGAGCTTCCAATCGTCCTGGAAATACAGGTTGGTTTCCGCCATCCGATTCTGCGTGAAGAAATTGCCATAGCCTTTTTGATAGCTGGGGATGTAGCCCCGCAGGAAATTCTCCCAGCCGTCGTAGAAGGACGGAGTGCCGCGGATGCCGGTGACAGTGAAGTTATAAAGTCCTCGGGAATTATTGTCGGCTAAGTCGTCCAGCTTGGAGCGGCGATAGTCGACGCCGGTGCGGAGCGAATGTTTGCCGCGGATGTGCGAGAGGTTGTAGTTGAACTGGAAGTCAGTCTGGTAGCGGTTGATGGGGAAAGCGCCGGCGGAGCCGAGCGTGGTAGTCGTAAATGCAGAGGGATTCGTGATGCGCACAATCGGCGTGTTGTTGCCGCTTGAAATATCGACTAAGGTGGTGCGCAAGCCGAGGCCGAAGCGAAACTCGCCCGACGTCGACGCCGAGAAGATCTGGGTCGCCGTGAAGCCGACATTCTGCTGCCGGTTATTCTGCACGGCGGCTTCGCCTTCAATCAATTGGCCGGGCTGGCGGCGTTGACGGCTATATTGATAGCGCGCCGCGTAGAAGTGCCGGGGCGAGGCGGCGTAGTCTAACTTACCGGCGTAGTCCTGATCAGGAAAATTGCTGGCGACTTGCTGCGTCAAACAAGTGGGGCAGAAATTCGGGTTATTGGCTTCTTTGGGAAAGCGCGCCAGAATGCCTTCGAGGAAGGCCTTGTCGGCAGCGAGATTCGGGTGTTCTTCGGGGTTCAGGCAGAGGCGGCAGTCACCGACTTGAATGCGCGTACCGGCGGGAAATAACCAGCGGGTGGTATTCGATTGCACGCGCTGTTCCGTGCGTTCGAAGGAGTGAAACAGGAAGAGCTTGTTCTTGAGGATCGGCGCGCCGACAGTGTAGCCGAATTGATTGCGGCGATAGGGAGCCCGGGGCACCACCGGCGATCCATCAGGGCGCGCGCCGGAGGCATTGGCGAAGAAGCCATTGGAATTCAGTACTTGATTCTGGAAGAACTCATAGGCGTCGCCATGGATGCGGTTAGTGCCGCTCTTGGTTTGAATCAGAACGGCCGTGCCGCCGCGCCCGAATTCGGCGGAGAAGGCGTTGGTGAGCACGACGAATTCCTTGATGGCGGAGATATTCACGTTTTGGCGCGACATGCCCTCCGAGGAGTCGTCGTTGTTGACGCCATCGATCTGAAACGACGCGGAGCGAGAACCGGTGCCGTTGAAGGAGACGTAGGAGCCGGACGAAAGCGTCGGGTTATTCACTCCCGAGTAAGAGCCGGAGGACTGGAAACCGGGCATCATCTCAACGAGGGAGAGGAAATTGCGCGAGGACAGGGGACGGTCTTCAATCGTTTTTTCGTCCAGCGAGGACTTCTGCTCTCCGCGGGTCATTTCAATGAGCGAGGCGTCGGATTCGACGGTGAGTTGCGTAGAGACCGTGGCGGGCACCAGTTTGAAGTCGGCGACGCGGGTGGTGGAGAGCTCAATTTGCGCGCCGCGTTGGACGGGTCCAAAGCCGTTGGCGTCGGCGGTAACTTCCCATTGGCCGAGGGAAAGAAAGGCGAGTAAGTAGTAACCGGTCTCATTGGTGGTGGACTCGCGCACGACGCCGGACTCGGGGTTACGCGCCGAGACCTTGGCGCCGGCGATGGGGGCGCCGGAGGAATCCGTGACATGGCCTTCAAGTTGGCCGCTGACGGTTTGTGCGGCGGCGGGAAGCAAAGTAGCAAGAAGCAAGACGATCGAGCGCATGGTGTCAACCCCTCAAGAGATGGTAACTCCTGAGGCGGCCTACATGCCGGGCGGGGGAGCGAAGAGGTAGTCCTTGAGGAGTTGGGAGACTTCGCTGGTGGCTTTTTCGGCGGGTGACAAAACAAAGCCAATTCGCTTGACCCGGGCGAGGTCAGCGAGGGGCAGGAGGTTTGGTTTGTTGGGGTTGGCGAGGCGCTCCTGGATTTCGCGGGCCGTTTGGAGGGCTTTCAGCTCTTTGAGGGCGCGGTAGAAGGTGCGCTCGTGCTGGCTGCGATAGCGGGTGAGGCGGTCGAGTTGGGGGAAGTCGGCATTGGCGAACGACTCGGATTGCAGGGTTTCGATGCGCTGGAGGTTCCAGCCGGCGGCGATGAATTGTTCGAAGAGAGTGAGTTCGAGGGGGCCGGAGGGTTCGATTTGGGCGCGGTGGCTTATGCTCGAATTCGCGGAAGGCCTCTTTTTCTTCGTCGCGAATCAAGAGGCGGCCGGTGAGGTTGTGCCGGTTGGCGTTCTGACTTACTTTGGCTTTGCCTGCCTGGGTGCGAGGACCGGTGGAGCGTTGGCTGTTGTGTTGGTTGGCGGCCTGTTGGGCGGCTGATGACATTTGCTGAAATCCTTTCCTAATTCCAGTTTACGGAGGGGGTTGGTAATGTCAGCCGGACGGGTTGCTGGTAAGTGGTTCATTTGTATCTTGTTGAGGGATTTTGAAGTGGTTGTGAACTGGTGATCGCCGGGGGCCGGCAACGAAGCGGGAGAGATGGACTCGCCGAAAAACTACCCGGTGTCGAACGTTCCGCCGCTGATCTCAGCTCACGCGATGGGCTGTTGATATTCCGCAGGTGGGCTACGGTAGCCGCGCCTTCAGGGTGCGGAAGGCCCGGAGCGCCTCGGCCGCGACTTCGGCGTCGGACTCTTTGGTCATCGCCTGCAGGATGGGGGCGCTGGCGGCGTCGCCGCTGATGGCGAGCACTTGGGCCAGGCCGGTGCGCTCCTCGCGCGTCATGCCGGGGACCCCGCCATTCAGCGCCCGGTGCAGCGAGTACAGCACGTGGACATCGCGCGCGGATTCGATCAGGAACGGCTGCGCCACGTTGCGATAGAGCTTCGAATTCAGATTGCTGATCAGGTACCGTAGCGGAGTGAATTCGCCAAGCTCCATCTTGCCGTGCAGCACCAACGCGAAGGCCAGCGACAGCCGCGGACTCGTCTTGCGCTCGTCCGTAAAGCTCTGCTCCAGCAGCGCCACATCGGCCTCCTGCCGCAAACGGCCGATGCCTTCGGCGGCGCCCGCGCGCAAGCCGTCGTCCTTGTCGGCCAGGAAACGCGTCAACAGCGGGCGGCTGCTCTCGTCGGCCAGCATGGCGATGGAACCGAGGGCGGCACGCTTCACTTTGATCGACCGGTCACGGTCCATCAGGGCGGTCAAATCGCGGAGGGCTTCCTTGTTGCCTAACGTGCCCGACGTCTCGATCGCCTTAATCTGGATGCGCTCATTCAGGTCGCGCACCAGGAAGGCGATGCCGCCGGCGGCGGACGGATCGTTGATCTTCTGGATGGCGTTCAGGCTCTCATACATGAGCGTGTCGTCCTTGGAGCGCAGGGCGGCCAGCAGCGCGGGCAGGGCCGCGCGGCCGCGGAGGATGCCCAGCGCGCGGGCGGCGTTGGCCTTCGCATCCAGCGACGTGCTGCCGCGCACGATCCCCGCCAGGCCGTTGATGACGTCTTCGCGCGGCTGCACGTAGGCGGGCACCAGGTCAGTATTGTCGTTATCGCTAAACCGCGCCTGCACGGCGGAGCCGACACGCTTCAGCTTGGCCGAGAGGCCTGTCTTCACGTAGCCGGGCAGATAGAAGTTGACGAGGCCGTCCGTCGCGCGAATCTGGATTTCGGCATCAGGGTCGGCGAGGGCTTTTACCAGCAGGTCCAAGCTGCGCGGACCGCCAATGTCGGTCAAGGACCGTAAGACCTCGACGCGCACGGGTACGTTGGCATCGTCGTAGAGGGTGACCAGTTGCGGAATCGCGTCGGAGCCTTGCTTGCCCAGATCCTTAGCGAGTTTCATGCGGTCGCGCGAGCCCTCTACGACGGGGTCCGAGTTGAGCGAGCGCGGCTGCGGTAGTTCAGCCCGGGTGGACGTATGGCCCGCGGGCAACGGCGCTGGTTGCTGAGCGAATAAGGCGAGCGCGATCCAGAGTGACATCGTAAAACCTCTGACGTTAGCGGACAAACTCCAGTTGCACCTTGTGGGGAATCAGCCCGGCTTCGTAGCCGCGGTCCAGGAGAAGCTGCGCGGCCAGCGGAATGCGGGGGCCGCAATCCACGGTGTAGTGATTGACGTACATGCCGACGAACTTGTCGGCTAGGGACGGCTCCAGGTCGCGCGCGAAGTGCATGGAGTATTCGAGCGCTGCTTCGCGGTTGGCCAAAGAGTACTCGATGCTCTCCCGCATCAGACGGCAGCACTCGGCGCGAATGTTCGCCGGCAGGTCCCGACGCAGCGCGTTGGCGCCCAAGGGCAGCGGAAAACCGGTCTGCTTCTTCCACCAGACGCCCAGATCCACGATGCGGTGGAAACCGGACTTGGCATAAGTGAGTTGCCCTTCGTGAATGATCAGGCCCGCATCCACCACGCCGTCCTGCACGGCATCCAGAATCTTGTCGAACGGAATCACGACGGCCTCAAAGTCGGGCTCATAGAGCTTGAGCGTGAGATAAGCCGTGGTCATCTTGCCGGGGACGGCGATGCGTTTGCCCTTCAGGTCACCCGGACCCAGCGGATGGCGCGCGACGACGGTGGGGCCGTAATCGTCGCCGATGCTGGAGCCGGCGGCCATCAGATAGTACTGGTCGGCCACGTAAGGGTAGGCGTGGTACGAGATCGCCGTGAGTTCATACGCGCCTTTGAGGGCTTGTTGATTGAGCGTTTGAATGTCGCTGAGCAGATGCTTCACCACGACGAGATCCGAGCGGATCTTGCGCGTGGCTAGGGCATAAAACATGAAGGCGTCGTCGGAGTCCGGACTGTGGGCGCAGACGATCTCGTAAGGGGCGGTATCAGTGGGAGGCATGAGTTAGGAGAATGAACTTCCCCTAACTCTGAGTCTACCACTCGACTCTTAGCGCTAAAATTCTACCCGTAACGCAGCTTGGATGGAGCGCGGACCCACCTGCTGGCCGGTGAGGCGGCCGAACAACTGGACGTTCGATACGTCTGTGACCAAGCCGCCGCGGCGGGCGCGGTTGAAGAGGTTGAAGGCGTCGGCACGGATTTCGAATTTCAGACGCTCCTTCACCATCACGCTTTTTGCGACGCCGACATCTTCGGAGAAGAACGCGGGCGTGCGGATATTGGGCAGCACCCGGGGCGCCGTTCCGAGGCGCGTGGGAACACCGTTCGGGCTGAACGGTACACGGGCGAAAGCCTTCGGGTTTAGATAAGGCGTTCCGCTACCGGTGTTCAACCCGCCCGCGTCGATGATGGTGGGGACGTCCGTCAACCAATCCGGGCGGGTGGATTGGTTGAAGATCGCGTTGTTCGCGCCGGAGGCGCTGACGATAATCGGGTCGCCCGACCGGTACTGATGAATGCCGGTCGCGGTCCATCCGCCCAGCACCGCGTCGGCGACGCCGCGCAGGTTCACCAGTTTGCCGCGGCCAAAGGGCAGGGCGTAGATCCAGGTAATCTTCAAGACTTGGGGCGGGTTATAGTCGGTAACCGACTTCTCCAGCGCGCGATTGTAGACGTCCTGTGAACCGGCGCCGCCGTCAATGACGCTGACCGTGTTCGAGAGATTCTTCGAGAAGGTGTAGGCGACTAACGCCGAAAGATCCTTGCTCATGCGGCGCTGCAACATGAGTTGCAAAGAGTCGTAGCTGGAACGGCCGAAGTTCGGCAGGAACTGCCCGACGCCCGTGTATTGCGGGAAGCGCCGCAAGGACTGGGCGTACGAACCATTGAACGTGGGGAACGGCAAGGCACCGAGTTGTGGATTCGCCCGCAGCGGCTGAATTAACGTGTCGCCCAAAGACAAGGCGGAAGCCGGCAGTTGGTTCAGGGCATCCAGACCGAGCGAGGTAAGTTTCTGGCCACGATTGCCGATGTAGCTGGCCTCGAAGACACTCTCGCGTGGCAATTGGATCTGGAAGCCGAGGTTGAAGTTCTGGACGATGCCGAGCCGGTTCGAATCCGGGGCAATGTAGGTAAAGCCTTGGCCAATCGCGGGCGCTTGCGTCTGATTCGGCAGCACGCCAGGGAAACTGGGGTAGGGCTGGCTGAGAAACATCACCGGATCCTGGGCGAAGCGCAACGGCGTGTTACTGCTATTCACGGCGATGGTGCCGTTGTAACCGAAGGTGGAAGGCGTCGAGAAGTTGTTCACGGGCGCGATGTTGTTGATGCCATAGCCGCCACGCATCACGAACTTCGGCGTAAAGGCATAGGCGAAGCCCGCGCGCGGGGAAATCTGCTTGTAGTTGGTGCTTTGGAAACTCGTCACCTTGCGTTGGTCAGCGAAGATGAGCGCGCCGGCCCGTCCGCCCGCGGCGTCGTTGGGCAGCGACGGATCCAGGTTTGTCATGCGGCCCGCCCACTCGCGGAAGGCGCCGATAATTTCCCAGCGTAAGCCCAGGTTCAGGGTGAGCTTCTGCGAAACCTTCCAGTCGTCAGAGAAGTAGAAGGCAGGGTAGCTCAAGCGGTAACCCGGGTTGGCGACGGTAACCGCGCGCGACGTGGAATCCACGGCGCCCAGCAGGAAACTGGCGAAGGCGTGGCCGGTTTGCGTGGCAAAGCCCGGCTGCTGAGTCTGGGTGGCGTTGAAGGCGAACGTACCCGTGCCGCTCTTGCCCCGATTATTCTGATAGTACTTACGCAATTCGAAGCCCATCTTGAAACTGTGCTTACCGCGAATCACGGTGACGTCGTCCTGAATAATCCAGGAGCCGTTGTAACTAACGCCGCGATTTTCGCTGCCCAAGCGGCCACCAGCTCCGATGCCACCGCCGAGAATCGGCTGGCCGCCGAAAGTGAGGGCCGGGAATGTAGTAGGCGCGGTATTCTTCAAGCCGATCTTCGAGGCCCAATCCTGGTCCACATACACGGACTCATTGGCGTTGCCGAAACGGTTGTAGCCAATGGCAAAGCGATTCAGGATGGACGGGGTGATGGTCCAGTTTTCGTTGAAGCGGCCGAGGAATCCCGGCGTCGCTTGTAACTGGTAGACGCCGGTGGGGGAGTTCGGCGGATTGCCCCAACGGCCGCCGGGCGAGTTAATGCGCACGCGGTCATTGTGATTAAACGAAATCGACATGCGGTGCTTGTCGCTGAAGACGTGGTCGCCCTTGGCGGTGTACATCTTTTCGTCAAAGACGGGCTGGCCGGAGCCGAGGGAAATCATGTTATTGAGTAAGTTGCCATTAATGGGATCGGTGATCGGCGCGAGGCGCAGAATATTCGCGGACACCGGATCCCAGCGCGCCTGCGGCACGATATTGCCGGGGAAGGGATCGCGCACGGTCTGGCCGTTGGGCGCGGTGCGGGTGGTGGAGGGGTCGTAGATTTGGCCGAACAGCACGGGCCGGCCCAGGGCGTCCGTTCCGACGGCGGTGCCGGATTGGGCCGAACCGGTGCCCGCGGGATTCAACAAGCGGGCAAAGTTACCTTGCTTAAAGTCCACCGTCGGCAACGTGATGAAGCCGCCGGCGGAGAAGTCCCGTACGCGCGTCTTTTCGAAGGAGAAGTGGAAGAAGGTCTTATTGCGCCCGTCGTAGATTTTCGGAATCATGACGGGGCCGCCAATCGACGCACCCAGGTTCGAGAGCTTGAAGGGATTGCGGGGCCGGCCGATGGCGTTAAAGTTGAAGCTATTCGCGCGTAGGGCGTCGTTCTGCAAGTAGTAGTAGCCAGTGCCGTGCAACGAGTTCGTGCCCGTCTTCAAAGCGAAATTGGCCACCGCCGTCTGGCCGCCGCCGTACTGGGCGCCAATGGTGCCGGTTTGCAGCTTGAATTCGCTGACGGACTCGGCCGAAGGCGAGAATTCGTTATTCGAGCCGCCCTGCAGGTCGAAGCGGCCCAGCGCCATGCCGTCCACCAGAATCTCGTGCGAGTAGGCTTGCCCACCGTTGATGGAGCCGCGGAACTCGCCGCCCACCGTACCGGGAAGGCTGCGGAAGATGAACGACTGAATCTGACGGCGTCCGTCGGCGACGGCCACCGGCCAAGTGTCAAATTCCTTTTCCGAAACATAGCGGCCAATCTCGGCCGTGCCGGTTTCGATCAGCGGGGGCTCCGCGGATACCGACACGCTATCGTTCACCTGGCCGACGTCAAGCTTGAAGTCGACGGTAAGCGTCTGCGCAACACGTACGGTGACGTTGTCCACCGCCGCCGAACGGAAACCTGTCTTCGAGACGGTGAGCTTGTAAATCCCGGGCTGCAGATAGGGAATGCGGTAAACGCCGGACTCCGTGCTGAGCGCGCGCGTCTCTACCTTGGTCTGAACCTCGACCGCGGCAATGGTGACGCCAGGGAGGGCGGCGCCCGTCGAGTCCGTGATAATGCCGTTGAGTTCACCGCGTTCGCCCTGGGCGAACAATCCTGATGCGAGAGCCAGGAGAAGCAGAATGTTCCTCATGAAAAGCCCCTTTCTTAGTTGAAATTAAGGTACCACAACTTTTTCTGTGTGTGTAGCCGAATTCCAACCAAGCCCGGGGCAGTTTCGCCAGGCGGTGATTCTGAGCGGTAATCTACCGGTCGCCCTGCACCGCCAGCGACTCGCTAAACGGGTTGGACTCGCCCCAGACGATATTCGTGCCCCAAACCACGTTGAAGCCGGCCGTGGTGGACGAGCCCCAGACGACATTGCTCCCCCAGACCACGTTCGCCCCCCAGACGACGTTGGTGCCCCAAACTACGTTCGAGCCCCACACGACGTTTGTCCCCCACACCACGTTCGTGCCCGTGAGACCGGGATAGGTATTCGTGAGGGTGACCGTGCCGTTGGTATTTACGGCACGCGGCGAGAGCGCGAGTTGATTGGCGGGGATCTTCTCCGTGCTGGCCAAGGCAGCCCGGGCATCGAGCAACCCGGCGCCGATGGTGAAGATGTCGTGCTGGAAATTAAAGGTCTGGTCCGTGCTGGAGTCGTAGACGGAAGCGGTGGCGGGCAGGCCCTTCCAGGCGGTTTTCATGAGGCGGGCCTTGATTTGATCCGGCGTGAGCGAGGGGTCGCGTTCGATCAGCAAAGCGGCGGCGCCGGCGACGGCAGGCGTCGCCATGCTGGTGCCGCTCAGCAGGAAGATGGAGTTCACGTTGGTCCCGTTCGCGACGAACATCATGAAGTTGCCAGGATAGCTATTGCTCAGGTAGGCCGCGGAGTTCATTCGGGAGATCACCAGATTGCCGGGCGCGAGGATATCGGGCTTCACCACCTGGTCGCGCAGCGAGGGGCCGCGGGAACTATAGGTGGCGGCGGTGACGCTGGCCAACGACGACGGATCATCGGTGCGGGCGGCGCCTACGGTGAGGACGTAGGGATCATTGGCGGGCGAGGTGATGGTGGAATAGCCGCGCGTGTTCATCGAATTGTCGCGGCCGTTATTGCCCGCCGCCACCACCACCAGAATGCCGGCCTTCCAGGCCCGTTCGACGGCCTGGCAAAGAGGGTCACGCTGGAAGCTATCCTGAATCAGGCGCCCGAGCGACAGGTTAATGACGCGGATGTTGTACTGGGTGCGCAGTTCGATCGCGCGGTTAATCGCCGCGATTACCGCGCTGTCCCGGCCCTGACCACGGCCGTCCAGCGCCCGGAGATTCACGATGCGCGCGCCAGGCGCAAAGCCGGAGAAAATGGCCGCGCCGCGCGGATTTAACATCAGCGTCAATCGGGACGATAGGCAAGTCCCATCCCCCGCCAACATGCCGGCCACGTGGGTGCCATGGCCGTAGCTATCGGTGGTGACGGTTTCGCCCGCCACGAAGTTTTGGCTGTAGACTACGCGTGACGCCGTGCAGCCTGGGGCCTCGCGAAAGAAGTTATCCACCGTGACCCCGCTATCGATCACCGCAATTCCCACGCCCTTGCCGGTAACGCGCGTATCGTATTCCTGTGGCAGTCCGCTCATGGATCGCGCGTCGGGCAGCCAGAGGCTGGCGCTGGCGCCGGTCACTTCCCGGTCCGGCGAAATGTACTCGACGTTCGGATCTTCCGCCAGCAGCGCCAACTCTTCGCGGGTCGCCGATAGCACGGCGGTTTGAGTTCCTTCGAAGAGCTGCTTCACCTGCGCGCGGCGAAGCTTGCCGCGATACTGCACGATCACGTCGAGGCGTTCGTCGGCCGCTTCCCGGCTCGCCGCTTTCGTCTCCAGCAGGCCTACCAAGTCAGGCGAGAGCTTGGCGGGGTAGGCCGCCACTAAGCAATGCGCCAAAAGTAGCGAAGTCCAGAGCGTAGTCTTCATGGGACTCTGTTAAGCAAGCCAGGAGCCAAAGCCAATTTTCAAGCACTTAGCGCCGAACGGACCAGACATTTTGTCTTGGCCGCGGACAAAGTGTCCCAGGCCTCAGGACGCTGCGGGCCCCGATTTGGCTTCGCTGGGCAGGTGCCGGAGTTTGCTCCAATTGAGGCCGTCCTGGAAGGCGAGGGCCAGGCCCAGGGGCACCACCAGGACGAACGTCGTTAACCAGAGCAGGATGGCCATCAGGCTGGCGCTCTCCGCGCCGATGCCGTAGATCTCGGTGAGGACCAAAAACGACACCAACTGCATGCCGCCACCCACCCCCGGAATCTGCACTACGCCTCCGAAAGCGACGAAGCCGCACACGACGATGGCGTCCCACAGGCTGAGGTGGCTAGTGGGTCCGAAGCCATGCAACACCGCGTAGAACGCCCCGACGACAATCGCCCATTCGATCGCCGTGTAAAGGAGGACCAGCGCCATTTGCGTATTGCTCTTCGTGGAAGCGATGCCGTGGGAGAACGCTTCTACCAGTCCGCTCAGCCGTTGGGCGATGCTCTGCGGAACCCAGGCCAGCAGCCGCGTCAGCAGGCGTAGCGTGGCGTCGGAGAAGAGCCGCAAGCAGACGATGAAGAGGCAGGCGCCCGCGCCCAGCAGGGCCGCCATCTGACCGCCCGTACGTAACACCCAGGCCAGATTCGGGCTGACGTGGCTGGCGGTGGAGGGGTCCAATTGGTTGAGCGACAAGCCGAAGATCAGCAGCACGGCCAGCAGGTCAAAGACGCGCTCCAGAAACCAGACGGCTAGTTGCGAGCTGAACGAGACGTTTTCGCTGCGGGCGATGAGGTAGGGCCGCACCAGTTCGCCAGGCCGGCCAAAGAGGGTCACCGCCGTGAAGCCGATTACTTGCGCCCGGCACAGCCGGAGGAAACTGGCTTGCGGGGCGATGGTGCGGATCATCGCCTCCCAGCGGATCGCCCGGCCGGCGTAGGTGAGCGCGATCAGGAGCAGGGCGATCGCGAACCAGCCCGGATCCAGCGACAGCATGGCGGCGCGGAACTTCTCCCAATCGAAGCCATTTTCCTTCATGCGAGTGAAACCGAACCACGTGGCGGCGGCGAGGAACAAGACCAAGAGAATGAGATACTTGATCCACTTACGGGATGACGGCAAACATACTCCTCTTATCAGCGAAGAAACAGCGAATCTCGCGCGGCGGGCGGATCGGGGCTAGAATAGAGAATCCTCGCGGCAGGATTTGATCGAACTTCCGTGGCGCTGGTCTCGTTTCTTGGATTGAAGGATTCGAGAATGAGATTCCCCGGGATTCCAGTGCTGACATTCCAACCGTTCGCTCAAGCTGAGCTTAGCATCGATTCGCGCGGTGGCGGGTTCAGCGGTGGCCTAATCGCTTGGGGAACGCAGAGTGCGCCTTCGGGCGCCGTGGAAAAACGCTTGGACAATATTTTCGCCTCAGACGCCAACGCCGACACCGAACTGGTGGAGCGCTGCCTAGCGGGCGAGGAGGCCGCCTGGGAAAATCTGGTGCGCTTGCATACGAAGCGGGTGTACTCGATCGCCTACCGCTTCACCAACAACGACACCCAGGCGCAGGACCTGACGCAGGACGTTTTCCTGCGCGTCTTTCGCAGCCTGAAGAGCTTCCGTAGTGGCGAAGGGTCATTTCAGGTTTGGCTGACGCGATTAACGCGTAACCTATTGATCGACCATTACCGTCGAAGCAAGTTAGAGAGGGCGAGCGATTCGCTGGAGGATTCGCTGACGGTGCTGGAGTCGAAGACGGCGGTGGAGACCCGCACGGATAGCCGCGTCGTGGGCCGCGAGGCGAGCGAACTATTGCAAGCGGCGCTGCAGAAGCTATCGCCTGAGTTGCGCGAGACGGTGATCCTGCGCGACCTCGAAGAGCTCGAATATCGCGAGATCGCCCAGGCGCTGAACGTGCCCGAGGGCACTGTGAAGAGCCGGCTGAACCGGGGCCGCGCCGAATTGGCGCGTCTACTGCGCCGGCACAAGATGACGATGTAGGAAGGAAGAAATGAACTGCGCGGAATTGGACATCCTGGTATGCGACTACGTCGACGGCACGCTGGACACGGCAACGCGCGCGGCCGCGGAAGCGCATTTGACGGGTTGCGCCGCTTGCCACGCGTTGGTGGACGATTCGCGTGAAGTGCTCAGTTTCCTGGAGGGCGTACCGGAAGTAACGCCGCCGGCCCAGTTGATTACGCGCATCATCCATGAGGTGCCGGCCAGTGAGGGCGTGCAAGCGCCGGGGCGGAAGTCCGGCTGGCTGCGCAATTGGCTAAAGCCCGTCTGGCAGCCGAGGCTGGCCATGGGCATGGCGATGACGATTCTGTCGTTCTCCATGCTGGGCCGCTTTACGGCGCCGGTGAAGCAACTGAAGCCGTCGGACCTGGACCCGGTGAAGGTTTGGGCCGCATTTGAAGATAAGACGCACCGCGTTTGGGACCGCACGCTGAAGTACTACGAGTCGTTGCGGGTGGTTTATGAGATACAAAGCCGGCTGAAGGATTTGAGCGACCAGGAAGCCGAGCAGAAGAACGAACAGAAGAAGACCGAAGGATCCGCGAAATGACGCCTGACATGACGAACTCCGAAAACAACGCTCCTCCGCCGGCATTACCGGCTCCGGCGCCCGTCCTGGGCTACTGCCGCGCTTGCGGCGTGGCGCTGACTACGGCCAACGTCCGCTACGCCAACGGCACGATGTACTGCGACGCGCACGCCCCGATGGGCACGGCGGAGAATCCCTACGCGACGGCCGCGCCGCCGCCCGCCACGCCCGTGGCGGCCTCCGATGCGAACCCTGGGCTGGCCTTTTTCTTAGGGCTGATCCCCGGCGTCGGCGCGATTTACAACGCCCAATACGGCAAGGGGCTCCTGCATGTCGTCGTCTTCGGATTCCTGGTCAGCATGGCGGACCAGCGCACGGGTCCTTTGGAGTCGCTCTTCGGGTTCCTGATTCCGGCCTTCATCTTTTACATGGCCTTTGAGGCGATGCATACCGCGAAACGCCGCGTGGCCGGGCTGCCGGTGGACGAATTTTCAAGCTTGGCGCCGCTGGGGGGCAGTGGCTTTCCCGTGGGTCCAGTGCTGCTGATCGGGTTGGGTGTCTTTGCCTTGCTGGCCAACCTCGAAGTGATTTCGGTACGTGAAATGATGCGCTGGTGGCCGGTGGGCCTGATCGCGCTGGGTGGCTATATGCTGTACGTGCGCGCGGCAGGGGGCGATAAGTCATGAATCAAGCCAACCTCTTCGGCGCCCTGCGCGGACCCGTGTTGCTGATCGCGCTCGGCGTGCTCTTTGTGATTGACCAGAATGGCGGCTTCTCGTTCGCCAGCACCTGGCCCGCTTTGATCATCGTTTTCGGCCTCTTCAAATTGCTGGAGAGCCTGGCGATCAAGAATCCTGTAGGAGGCGCCCAATGAAAAGAGCGAGTCTTATCGCCCCGTTGATCGTGATCGCGATCGGCGTCCTCTTCCTCATCAACAACCTTCGGCCAGAGCTTTCCGTTTGGCGCCTGATTGCCGGCTACTGGCCTTGGGTGCTCGTCGGTTGGGGGGCCATTCGCACCGTCGAGATTCTTTACTCCTGGCAGCAAGGCCAAGTGCTGCCACAGCGGGGTGTGAGCGGCGGCGAATGGGCCTTCATCATCTTTTTGAGCATCTTCGGCATGGGTACCTCCGCCGCCGGACGCATCACCAACTGGCCGGGGGACCGTTTCAACATCCTCGGCTGGAACATGGTGGGCGAGACCTACGACTTTCCCCTGCATGGTGAGCAATCGGCCGACGGCGTGAAGAAGATCGTGCTCGAAAACCTGCGCGGAAACGCCCGCCTCGTCGGCGGCGATGGCAACGCCGTTAAGGTGGATGGCCGCACCATCATCCGCGCGCTGGACCGCGCTACCGCGGAACGCGCCAACGCCCGCATCCCGCTCAGCCTCTCTCGCCAGGGCGACGTCCTCTACATCCGCACCAGCCAGGAGCGTTGGACGGGCCAGGAGCGCCTTTCCGCCGAACTCGACATCGCCTTGCCGCGCAACGTGAGCGTGGAGTGCAAGGGCCGCTACGGCGACTTTGACGTGACCGGGATCACGGGCGCCGTGGACGTCGATAGCGACAACGCCGGTGTGCGCTTGAACGACATCGGCTCTGCCCGCATCGAAGTGCGTCGCAGCGACACCGTCCGCGCCGCCAACGTGAAGGGCACCGTCGAAGTGAAGGGCCGGGGCGAGGACTTGGACCTCGAGAACATCGCCGGACAAGTGACGGTGGATTTCCGCTATACCGGCGACCTGCGTTTCCGCCAACTCGCCAAGCCAATCCGCTTCCGCAGCGACTCCTCGGAGATGGCCATGGAGCGCATCAATGGCGAGGTCCGCATGACGCGCGGCGAGATTGACGCCGACGACTTTACCGGTCCGGCCAAGATCGTCGTCCGCTCCCGCTCCCGGGACCTGAAGCTCTCGAACTTCTCGCAATCCCTGGAGATTGACCTGGATCGCGGCGACATCGAACTGCGGCCCAACCGCCAGCCCATGGCGATGATCGAAGCGCGCACGCGTAGCGGCGCCGTGACATTGGCGATGCCGTCCAAAGCCGGCTTCCAGCTTTCGGCCACCACCAAGCGCGGCGAGTATGAGAACGAATTCGGCGCGCCACTGACGTCCGGCCCGGCCGACCGCGGAGGCATCATCCAAGGCACCACGGGCGCGGGCCCCAAGATCAACGTCTCGACGGATCGCGGATCGTTGACGGTGCTGCGCTCTACCGGCGAGACTTCGGCGATTTCACCGGTCTCTCCGCCTTCAGCGCCGGTGGCTCCTTTGCCGCCTTTGCCGAAGACTTTACCAAAGGTCGAGCAGCAGTAAGCAGCAAGCGGACGTCCATTACGTTCGTGCCGGTGGGTCCGGTGCGGATCAGGTCGCCCAGGGCGTCGAAGAAGTGGTAGCTGTCGTGGCGAGCGAGATAAGCGCGTGGATCCAGTCCACGCGCTTTCGCTTTGGTAAGGGTCTGGGAATCCGCGATCGCACCCGCCGCGTCGGTGGGGCCATCCGTGCCGTCGGTGCCCGCGCTCAGCACTACCACGCCGGGCGGCAAATCGAGCGCGGCGGCCAGGACGAACTCCTGATTGCGCCCGCCCTTGCCGTCCGCGTCGAGCGTGACTGTGGTTTCGCCGCCGGAAATCAGGCACGCCGGCGACCGCACCGGTTGGCCGCTCTCCAGCACCTCGCGCGCGATGGCCGCGTGCATCCGCGCCACATCGCGCGTCTCGCCTTCAATGGTTGTGGAGAGCACGAGCGGCCGGTAGCCGCGCTGCCTGGCTTCGCTCGCGGCGGCGTCCACCGCCAGGCGATTCGCGCCCACAATCAGTGTTTGGGCGTGGGGCAAGCGGGTGGGATTCTCGCGCGCTTCCGCCGCCAGATGCCGCGCGACGGCCGCCGAGGGCTGGATCCGGTAGCGCGCCAGAATCTCGCGGGCTTGCGCGAACGTGGAGCCGTCGGGCACGGTGGGGCCGGAGCCGATCACGCTGAGGTCGTCGCCGATAACGTCCGAAAGCACGAGCGTCAGCAACTTCGCGGGAGCAGCGAGCGCCGCCAATTGTCCGCCCTTGATCGCTGAGAGGTGCTTGCGCACCGTATTGATCTCGTGGATGTTCGCACCGCAAGCCAGCAACTGGCGGGTGACGTGCTGCTTGTCGTCGAGCGTGAGTCCTTCGGCGGGCAGGGGCAACAGCGCCGAGGCCCCGCCGGAGATCAGGCAGATCACCAGGTCCTGTGCGGTGGCTTCAGCGGCGATCTGCGCGATCCGCCGCGCGCCCGCCACGCCGGCTTCGTCCGGCACCGGATGCGCGCACTCGTTCAACTCGATGCGCCGCAGCGTGGCCAGATGGCCGTGCTTGGTGTTGATCAGGCCGCCGCTGATGCGCCGGCCCAGGATGCGTTCCACCTCCAGGGCCATCGCCGCCGAGGCTTTACCGGCGCCCACTACGTAGATGTGATCATAGGGCCGGTCGAGCAAGGCCTGGAACCGGGGCCGGGCGCGGCGGATGCCTTCGCGCGGGTCAGCCGCGCGCAACGCGGCGCGGAAGATGGCTTGGGCATCGCGGCGAAGTTTCTGGTAAGTCACTTGCCCCATCCTTGTAGAAAGCCGGTTACCTGCCTAGTGACGTCGTTTTCGGCCCGTGGGGTAAAGGGCGAAGTGCCCGGCTCATAGCCGCCTTCCTCGAAGGCCTTCGCGGTTGGCAGGTAGCCGAGCCAGCCGTTGGTGTAGCCGTAGAAGAAAGTATTTCGGAAGGGCGAAGCCGCTCGTACCGCGAACGCAAGTTCGCAAAACATCTCCACCGGCGCGGCCCACAGCACCGTGTCGTTCAGGCGAAGAAACCGGACCGGGAGGCGCACTTGCCGCCCGGCCGTCGTGTAGCGCTCCAGGCCGACGGGCCAGCCGAGCCCCGCTTTGCGCGGCGTCTCCACCCAGAGCTCGGCCGATTGCAGCCGCACCGGTCCGGCTTGGGTGGCGAGCGCGCGATTGGCCTCCAGAATCCGGTCTCCCAACAGCACCCCGAACTCCGACAGATGCCCGCTCTTCGGATTCGGGTAGACGCTATAGATGGGCGCGATGTTGCCCGCAGCCCCGTTGACGTAGAGCATCGGCACGCCGAGCCGGCTTTCGACGTAAGCCGCCACCGTACCCGGCCCGTCGCCGCTCACCTGCGTGAACTGGCCGCCCATCACGGTGCCGTGCATGGCGTAGTTGGCGATCAGCGCGAGGGGCTGGCCATCGGGATGATCGAGCCGCAGCAGGCCGATCTGACGGTCTACCGGGCCGTCGGGATTGAGTCCCAGCGAGATGCGCCCATCCACGTCGCGCGCGCGGCGGTTGATGTTGGCGAACGACGTCCCCGTCCCCGTGCCGAGGCGCGCGGGGGCTAGACGGGAGCGGGCGTCCAGCACGGCCTGCACCAGGGAAGCCACGGCGAACTCCGCGTATTCGCGACTCCATTCGTGGTCTGAACGGCCGGCCAGCAGCACATCGTACATCCCTGGCGGACCTACTTCGGGGCCGGCGTGAGTATGCGTTACCGTCCACCAGAAGTTCACGGGCGCAATGCCTTGCTTCTGTAGCCGCTGCGCCGCTTCGTCGTAGATGCTGGGCGAAAAGATACAGAGGTCCGAGGCGGCGAGAAAGAACTGGGTGGTGCCGTCGTCCAGGGCAACGACCTTGTGGAAGATAGGATCGTAGACTCCGGTGGACTGGCGCGGACCATAGCCCATCAGCCACTGCGGCGTCTTCGGGGTAATGTCGACCTTCACCACGGCGGCGCGAAAGTCAGCCGCCAGCAGCGCGAGCAGGAATAAGTGCATGCCGGACAGCGTCTCACAATCCTGGGACGTGACACAATAGCGGTTCGAGGAGGTATGGCTTGAAAGGATTCGTTTTGGCGATGGCACTGATGACCGCAATGGCCGCTGACCGCACGGTGTACGTCGGCACTTACACCCGGACCGGCAAGAGCAAAGGCATTGAGCGCCTGCGCTTTGACCCGCGCACCGGCAAGCTGAGCGGACCGGAACTCGCGGTGGAGACGGAGAACCCGTCGCTCCTGGCGCTGCACCCGACGAAGCCGTGGCTCTATTCGGTGAATGTGAACACGGTGGCCAATCAGGAAGGGCGGCTCACGGCTTATGCCATTGGCCCGCAGGGCCAGCTCACCGTGCTGAATACCGTCAAGAGCCACGGCGTCAATCCGGCCTATGTCCAAGTGGACCCCAGCGGGCGCTGGCTCGCTGCCGCCAACTTCACCAGCGGTAGTTGTGCCACGTTTCGCATTGAACCCGATGGCCGGTTGAGCGAAACCATTGACTTCCGGCAGCACGCCGGCCAAGGCAAGCATCCCACGCGCCAGGCGGGTCCGCATGCGCACTCCGCTTACTTCAGCCGCGATGGCCGCCGCCTCTACGTCGCGGATTTAGGCCTGGACGAAGTGAAGCGCTACGGCTTCGACCCCGCCACCGGCAAGCTGACGGACACGCCGAGCCTCCGCGCGATTCCGGGCGGCGGACCCCGCCACCTGGCCTTCGGACCTGGTGAGCGCGTCTACGTGCTGAACGAGATTCTTTCGAGTGTCAGCGTCTTCGATGGCGGCCAACTGGTGGAGACGGTGAACGCTTTGCCGCCCGGCTTCACCGGCAATAGCTCGGCGGCCGAGATCGTGCTGCACCCCAAGGGCAAGTTCCTCTATTCCTCGAACCGTGGAGCAGATACCATCGCCATCTTCCGCGTGGGAAAGACGCTACGGCAAATCGGGCAGACGCCGGTGGGAGGCAAGACCCCGCGCGGCTTCGTGATTTCGCCGGATGGTAAGTTCCTATTGGCGGCCGCCCAGGACTCTGACACGGTGAGCGTCTTCCGCATCAACGGCACCACGGGATTACTTACCCTGGTAGGAACGCCAGTGGCCATCGGCAGCCCGGTCTGTTTGCGCTTTCCCGCTAACTAACTTCGAAATGCAGAGTAACATCGAACGGAGTAAGTCCTGTGAGATAAATACTCGGCCCCGGCAACTTACTCTCGGCGCCGCGGACGTCGTACCAATCGTGTGCCACCGGCAGCGGCGCAACGCGGATCGCCTGCGCGCCGCGGCTAATTGAAATCCGGGACGCGCCGCGAGTTGGGCGATAGACATCGGGGCTCACCTGATCGACGCCATCAAGGGTGGCGTCTTCGCGGCAGTTGATCTCGATGGTTAACGGTACGTCGTTGGTACCTGCCGCCTGAATGCGCAGGTCAAAGCCCTTGGCCGTCTCGCGAATCTCCGCGGACTGGTTTAGCTTCGCGATCAGCGACTTCGGGCGTTGCTCGCGCGTCTCGTCGAAGGTCATATCCACGCGGCGGCCGGGCGAAAATGGCTGATAGTAGGGGCCTTCCAACGCTTGCGACAACACGAACGCTCCGTCGCGCCGCGTAAAGGTATGGGCCCTGAATTGTCCCTTCCCGAAGAAGCCCGTCGCAAAGCGGACGCTGTGGATGACGGCGTCGCCGCGGCGCAAGGAAAAGAAGCTCGACTTGTCTTGCGTGTAGATGGTGGCCGAAGTGAGTCCGCGGCGCACGCGCGCAACGCCCATGCGTGGGAAGATCTTCTCGTAGTTGTCCGGGACGGGCGCCTCGGGGCCGGCGAGCTTGAGTAAGTCCGGCTCCAGCATCAACTGGCAGAGCCCGACGGCGAACGGCGCGTAGTAACGAGCCAGACCACGATAGACGGCGTTGTTATCGCGCTGCGCGAGCACGGCGAGCGGATGCCAATAACGCGCCAAGCCACCGCGCGTATTGGCGTCCTGCCGGCGCGAAATGCCGGTCTCTACTTCGTACTTCTGCTCCAAGGATCCGTGCAGCAGGTACAGCACCGCGTCGATGTTGCGGCGCACCGGATCGAGCAG
This sequence comes from Bryobacteraceae bacterium, assembly GCA_019752335.1. Taxonomy (GTDB): domain Bacteria; phylum Acidobacteriota; class Terriglobia; order Bryobacterales; family Bryobacteraceae; genus JALHNI01. The sequence continues at coordinate 180,367 of JAIEMJ010000006.1, read as the reverse complement.
CGCGGGCCGGTTCAACTTCATCGCCACGACGGTGAGCGCCTGGTTCACCACCGAGTTATAGACGACGCTGCTGCGCTCGGTATACTGGCCGTCGCTATCGAGGTCGATGCCCTCGGCGAGCCACTGGTCCACGCGCTTCACCAGCGCTGGGTTGGGATAGAGCTCATGCAAGGAGGCGAGCGCGGCGCACATCTCCCAACGGTGGTTCGGCGTGTGAATCCCGCCCGTCAGCAAGGCCGGCGTGGACCGCTTGAGGAACGGTTCCACCAGCGCCGTCAACTCAGGCGCATTATGCCGCTTCGCCAGCAACGCCGCGCGGCAGGCGGAGTGGACCGCGAAGGAAGTGTCCGGCGCGGAATTGAAGTTCGTGATCCACAGGTCAATGTTGCCTTCCGCGCTGGTATGATTGCGCAGGAAAATCTCGCACAGCTTCATGCGCTCCATCAGCAGCGGACTCTGATAGAAGCGCGACTGCGGATGCAGATAACACGGCATCAGAATTTCAAAAGCGTTGGTGACCGAGCCGCCGTTATAGAAACCATGGGCATCCGCATAGCCGCCATAGTGACGGGACTTCGGATCGAGATTCTGATGCGCCATCCAGGCTTCAATGCCGTCGTCCGTGCGGCGGACCACGTCGGCCTCAAAGGCGTCGAAAGCGGTTTGGGCGTTGGCGAAGGCGCTGGCGCTAACCGCCAGCAGGGTGCGTCGAGTGAGAGGTAACAAATCTCATTAGAGCATGCTAGACGCGCTCGACCACCTTCAGCAGACCCGTCATCGAAGTGCGGCTGGCATGCTCCTTGCCCTGCGGACTCTTGTAGTGTGTTTCGAGCGTAAAGGCCTGGTCGTAGCCGGCTTTGCGCAAGGCGCGAATCTGCCCCAGGTTGTCCATCACGCCTTCGCCCACGGCGCACCATTCGACGACTCCGGCCGAGTTCGTGCGGAAGTCGCGCAGGTGGACGTTGTGGATGCGCGCCGGGTCCAGGCGGCGATAGCCTTCGGGGAAGACCTTCTCGCCGGTTTGGCCGGCGTTATTCGGATCCCAGGTGAGGCCCAGGGCATCGTCGGGGACGGCCTTCAGCAACGCCGCCGCCTCCGTGCTGGACCACACGTAGCTGTGATTCACGTTCTCCAGAGCCAGTTGAAAGCCGCGCGCCTTGGCCCGCCGCGCGGACTCTTTCACGAGCTCATAGATGCGCGGATAGACGGCCGGGTCCGGCTTCGCGTCGTTGTCGTAGGTGAAGGCGAACGTGCGAATCCGTTTGGTGCCCATGATCTTCGCCCGGTCCATGGCGCCGTCCAGCAGCTTCCATTGCTGGTCCAAAATGGCCTGGCCGGCGGGCGTCTCCGGTGGCAGCGCGATCTTGAAGAAGCCCGTCGCCAGCACCGAAGTCTGAATGCCGTGCTCGTCAAAGATCTGGCGCAATTCGCTGAGCTTTTCGAGCGGCAACGACGTGTTGTACTTGCCCCAGACGTTGCGGATCTCGGCGTAGCGCAAGCCGAACTCCTTCATGAAGCGCACCACCACCTGCGGGTCGTCGGCGATTTCGTCGATGGAGATGCCCAGCTTGAGGGACTTCGGGTCGAGGGCGAACAACGGGGCGGCCAGCGCGGCGTGAAGAAAGTGACGGCGTTCCATGCTCGCGATTGTATCGCTTTACGGCATCGTAAGCCGAGCCAGTTGGAACACTGGCCGGGGTGCTGAGACATCTATTGATTTTCAATCACTTACGGGGCCGTTTTGGGCCAAACCTGCGCCAATCGATGGTTTGATTCGCCACTTTCCGGCTAAGCGTAAGATTCTAATGCTTTTATTTTCTCGTCGGACACGCAAATGTGTTAGGATCGACGGATATGTTTCCCCTCCGGCTCGTGCTCGTCTGCGGTCTTACTTCGGGGTTGGCGGCCCAAAACAACTGGTTCTCTCCGGCGCTTTTGGCGAAGCCCGAAATGAAGAAAGCGCTCGCCTCGATTGAAGAACGTGCGCCCGCCATCATCGACGAGTGGATTCGCGTGGTGGAGATTCCGGCGCCTTCCACGAAGGAGCAGGCGCGGGCGAAGTACATGCGTGCCGAGATGGAAAAGCTCGGCTTGGCCGACATCCGCACCGACGAGCTCTCGAACGTCAGCGGCGTCCGCAAAGGCACCGGCGGCGGACCCACCGTCGTCTTCGCCGCCCACATGGACACCGTCTTCCCCGAGGGTACCGACGTGAAGGTGAAGCGCGAAGGCGACGTGTTGCGCGCGCCGGGCGTCGGCGACGACACCGGCAACCTGATCGCGACGCTCGAGATGTTCCGCGCTCTCAACCGCGCCAATATCTCTACGCGCGGCGACCTCATCTTCCTGGCCTCCGTGCAGGAAGAACTCGGACTGCTGGGCGCGAAGCATTGGCTCGAGAAAAGCGGCTACCAGCCGGACATGTTCATCGCCGTGGACGGCTCAGCGCGAGAGGTCTGGTACGGCGCGCTCCGCATCAACCAATTCAAGTTCTTCTATACGGCGCCCGGAGCGCATACCCTCGAAAGCCGCGGCGCGCCGAGCCCGGCGAAGGCCGTCGCCAAAGCGATCACCGCACTCTACGAGATTCCGATGCCGGCCCCCGGGCCCGGCCTGGGCGACTTCAAACTCCCCGTGATCAACGTCGGCATGCTGGGCGGCGGCAGCGTCGTCAATGCCGTGCCGCGCGAAGCCTGGTTCACGGTGGATCTGCGCTCGCTCGACAGCGCCCTGCAGGATCGTCTGGAAACGGCCGTGGTCGCCACCGCCAAGCGCATCAGCGAGCAGGAGCGCACGGGGTTTCGTGTCGAACGCCGCATGGCGATTGACTATTCGCGGGCCAAGCCCCAGTCCGAGCGGCTGAATCATCCGCTGGTGCAAACGGCGCTAGCCACAGCGAATCACTTTCGCCCCGCCGGCACGCCTGCGTTAACGGCGGCCGACGCCGGCTCCACCGACGCCAACATCGCGGTGAGCATGGGCATTCCCGCCGTCTCGATCGGCGCGGCCATCACCCGCATGGCCCATCGCCTGGAAGAGAACGCGGATGCGAGCACGATCATCCCGGGCATCCAGTCGATGCTGGCGCTCGCGGTCGCGTTGACGTCGCACATTGCCCGCTAAGGAAACGTCGGTGGCGGACTGAGAGCGATGACGGCGCCGGTGGATTGAACGATGCCGACACGCAGCCCTTTATCCAACTCTGGAACCGATAGATTGACCAGCGGCGCCGAAGCCAGCAGCGAGACGGTGGCCACGGACCCGGTAAGAAAAGCCGCTGGGATCTGAGACCAGGTCTCGGTGGGAACGGTGAACGAACCGGCCCGCCCATCCGGGAGCCGGCAGATGATGTCGAAGGCCTGCCGCCCGTCCCGCGTCGTAATCGCTAACCGCACATCCATCGGCCCGGGCACGGAGTCACCACCGGACCATTCGATTGCCGGGGGAGTCTGTACGCTAGCCTGGGATCCGCTCACGGGCCTGGTCATCTGCAGCGGCACGAAATCCCATTCGCCTTGAAATGCGGCGATATCGCGCCCACCCTCGGCCGAAACGGTAAACCGCCCAGAGCGGACCAACTCCGCTCCCGGCAAAGGGGTGACTCCGGACGTGAACTGGCGCAGTTCCGACAGGCTATAGGTGGTAGCTGGACCGTTAACGACACGCGGAATCCTCACCTCCCGGCCGGGGCCACGTACGATGATCGCCGGACCGGCATCAAGAAAACTGACGATGGGAGTCTTGGGCGAGGGAGTGCCCACCACCTCGGCGGCCACGTTGGTGCGTGGCCTGGCCGTGCATAGTCCTGGACGGATCGTGGTGAAGGTCAGCTTCGAACTGCAGTCGGAGACTTTCACGAAAGTGGCCGTCGCGGACACGCCCGTCAGAAACTCGCTCATCAGGAGTTCGCCAGTGGCGCCATTCAAGCAATCAACCGTTTCGACGGTTTCGTTAAGTCCGGTAGTTTGGCCGGACAGCACCGTCGCAAGCAAAAGAACGAGGCAAACAAAACCCTGGCAAGAATTCGACATTTCTGATTCCTCTCCCTGTTTAGTGTAGGCCGCTTTGGGCGTGTACCGGGTTGATGTTTTCCTTCCCCAGACCGCTTTCGACACTGGCCAAATCGAAAGAGTCATGATTATCAATAGCTTGGCGGCCCGTTTCGCGCCAAGTCTACGCCAATCGAGGGTCCGGCGAGTCACTTTCCGGCTAAGCGCTAGATTCCATTGCCGTTATTTTCTCGTCGGACAAGCAAACATGATATGATCGTCCAGCCATGCCGCAATTCCCGACCTGGGACCGGGACGAACTCCCCGCCTCTCCCAACCTCCACCGCCGGCCCTGGACCGCGCTGATCGGCCCCGGACTCCTCATGGTCGGCGCCAACATCGGCGGCGGCGAGTGGCTCTTTGGCCCGCTGGTCACCGCGCAATATGGTGGCCAAGTGATGTGGCTCGCCACCGTCTCCATCCTGCTGCAGATCTTCTACAACCTCAGCGTCATGCGCTACACGCTCTACACCGGCGAGCCCGTCATGATCGGCTTCTTCCGCACCTGGCCCGGACCCATCTTCTGGGGACTCTTCTACCTCATGTTCGAATTCGGCAGCGTCTGGCCGTATCTTTCTTCGAACGCCGCCGTACCACTGGCCTCCGTCATCCTCGGACGCCTGCCCGGCGCCGCCGACAACTCACTCGTCCGCGCCATCAGCTACGGCGTCTTCCTGACGGCCTTTGTGCCGCTCATCTTCGGGGGCAAGATCTACAACACGCTGGAGCGCGTCATGGTGACCAAGCTCGCGCTGATCCTGGGCTACCTCACCTTCGTCACGGTCTTCTTTGTCAGCGCCACCACCTGGAAAGAGATCGGCGTGGGGCTCGTCCAATTCGGCACCCTGCCCGCCGGCAACTTCAACTGGGCCACCCTTGCCGCCTTCGCCGCCATCGCCGGCGCCGGCGGACTCACCAACATGGGCTTCTCCAACTACGCGCGCGACAAAGGCTGGGGTATGGGCGCCACCACCGGCGCCATTCCCAGCGCTATCGGCGGACGATCCATCCGGCTCTCGCACACCGGCAAGGTCTTCGAACTCACGCCCGAAACCATGGAGCGCTGGCGAGGCTGGCTGCGCCATGTCCGGCGTGACCAACTGCTGCTCTGGGCGCCGGGGTGCATCCTGGGCGTCGCCCTGCCAGCGATGTTCTCGCTCGAATTCATCCGCGGCGTTCAGAATGTGGACGGCAACGCCGTCGCCGCCATCACGGCGCAGGGCATCGCCGCGCGGCACGGCGCCGTCTTTTGGTACCTCACCCTGCTCTGCGGCTTTCTCATCATGGCCCCCACCCAGGTGAGCCAACTCGACGCGATCTGCCGCCGCTGGACGGACGTCTTGTGGGTCGGCTCCAAAGCCCTCCACCGGCGCGAGGGCCACGAAGTGAAGTACGTCTACTACACGATCCTCGCCGCCTACGGCGTCTGGGGACTCATCGCCCTGCGCATCACGCCGGACCCCCTTGTCCTCGCCATCGCCAGCGGCGTCATGATGAACTTCGCCCTCGGCTTCTCGTCCCTGCATACGCTTTACGCCTTGTTGGTGCTCCTTCCGAAGCCCCTCCGCCCCGGCCTGGGCCAATGCGCGGGCCTCGTGCTCTGCGCCATCTTCTACATCGGCGTGTCGCTGATTGCGTTCGGTCAGCAGTGGCCGAAGATCCAGGCGTGGTTGGGTGGGTAGACACCTTTGATTCGCGGGAGTGAAAGATTGATATGGTATACCAGTGGGAAATGCGGTTTACTTTTGACCCACGCAAAAGTCGGCTGCTCCGCGCGAATCCCCGCCGTGGCATTGGCCTCTAAGAGGCGGTAGAACTCTTTGAGCAGCCCTACTGGGTTGACCAGAGGAGCGATTGCCCAGAGCAGTTTGTGGCGATCGGATGGGTGCGCGGGCGATTGTATTCGGTCATTTTTGAGATCAGGAAAGACCAGGCCGGCGAGGTAACGCATCTGGTCACGCTCTGGAAGTCCAGCAAAGGAGAGGTGCGGCTCTATGAACAAAACTCGTAACACTGCCAAACCGGTTTCCGCGGAAACCATTGCGCGTATGGCGGACCAAGGCAAGGATATTTCAGGCTTTTTCAAGGGTGAGGGTCGCATGGTGCGGCCTATTCAACGCGTGAATGTGGACCTCACCGCGGGTATGGTCCGGGAACTGGACCAGGCCGCGTTGGCGCTCAACATCAGCCGCCAAGCCGTGATCAAGACGCTGGTGCGACAGGCGCTTGATCAACACTATATCGCCCAGCGCGCGCGATCCAGGCCGCGAGTGGTTTGATTTTCGATTCGTTTGCTAAGTGTGGCTGTAAAAAATGCGACCATCGCAATCCGATGGCTCTCCTTTATCCCGAAGGCTTGCCCGCCCCCGCAACTTCCCCTCCCCAAGCCCTTGGACACCGGCCTGGGCCAAAATGAGCCGGCCTCGTGCTCAGCGCCATCTTCTACATCGGCGTCTCGTTGATCGCGTTCCGGCAGCAGTGGCCGAAAATCCTGGCCCGGTTGGCCATTTGAGACTCCGCGTCGTTGATTGTGGCGAAAAATGTGACAAAATTGGGTATGGCTGAAGTTACATCAAACGTACGCATTTCTCCTAACGCCAGTGTGGTACTCCAACGCCTCACGCAGCGTTTGGGGCGATCCAAGAGCGGCGTGGTGGAAGAGGCGCTACAGGTACTAGAAGCGCAGACCTTCGCCGCCGAAGTGCGCGAAGCGTACGCCAAGTTACGTCGGGACGAAGGTGCGTGGAAAGACTACATGGATGAAGTGGCGGTTTGGGACGGGCTTTCGGGAGAGAATTTGCCAAAGGGCGAGAGCTGGTAGAGGCAATGCGCTATGGAGAGCTTTGGTGGGCACAGCTCGATCCGGTGGTAGGTCACGAGCAAGCGGGGCGGCGGCCGGTGGTGGTGGTGTCGGGGGATTGGTGGAACGAGATCCAAGCTCCGGTGGTCGGGATCGTTCCGCTGACGTCGCGAGCCAAGGGTTTGCCTCAACACATCAAGGTTCCAGCGGGCAGTGGCGGCCTGGCGGTCGACAGTTTTCTGATGCCGGAACACTTACGCTACGTCGACCGGCGGCGGCTGGTGGCCTTGGTGGGCGGCTCACTCGATGCTGCGTTGCTGGAGCGCCTGCGCACGCTGATCATCCGCATGCTGGGCTGAACGCACATCGAACCCTCCCAGCAATGGCCTACGAGGGTGTAGCATGGCAGAGGAGGTATCTGCCCCTTGTCTTCGCAGATCAATCGTCGCTATTTCTTCTACGGCTCCGTTTTGGCGGGCGCCGTACCCGCCGCTGGCTTTGGCAGCGCGCCTTCCCTCAAGATGCTGGGCTACAAGAGCCCCAATGAGAAGCTGAACATCGCCTCCATCGGCGCCGGCGGCAAAGCCGCCAGCGACATCCAAGGCTGCTCCTCGGAGAACATCGTCGCCCTTTGCGACGTCGATGAGAAGCGCGCCGCGGCGAAGTTCAAGGAGTACGACAAAGCGCCGAAGTACAAGGACTACCGGAAGATGCTCGACGAACAGGCGAAGAATATCGACGCCGTTATCGTTACCACGCCGGACCACATGCACGCCACGGCGGCCATCGCGGCCATGGAGCGCGGGAAGCATGTCTATTGTCAGAAGCCGCTCACCCGCACCGTCTGGGAAGCGCGCCAGATGATGGACGCCGCCAATAAATACAAGGTCGCCACGCAGATGGGCAACCAGGGTTATTCGAACGAGGGCACGCGCCAGGTGGCGGAGATCGTCTGGTCCGGCGAGATCGGACAGGTGAAAGAAGTCCATGCCTGGACGGATCGGCCGTGGTGGCCGCAGGGCCAAACTGAGATTCCCGCCGCGGAGGACATCCCCAGCACGCTCGACTGGGACTTGTGGCTCGGCTCCGCCGAAAAGCGTCCGTTCACCACGGGCGGTAAAGACTTCAAATCGCCTTACGGCGGCTTCTACCTGCCCTTCAACTGGCGCGGCTTCTTCGATTTCGGCTGCGGCGCGCTGGGCGACATGGCCTGCCACATTCTCGGTGCGCCCAACATGGCGTTGAAGCTCGGTTCGCCCACCAGCGTCGAGTGCATCAAGAAGGAAGGCGCCAGCAAGTTCCAGTTCCCGAAGAAGTCCGTAACGAAGTTTGAATTTCCTGCGCGCGGCACCATGGGACCCGTCACCGTCTATTGGCACGATGGCATGAAGGAGAGCCCGAAGCTCGACGGTGTGCCGGCCGACGAATGGATCGGCGACTTACCGCAGCGTGCGCAAGGCCAAAGGGGCCAAGGCCAGATGCAGCAGCGTCCCATCTACAACGGCATGACCGGCCGCGTCTTCAACTTCGAGGACTACCAGTCCTTGAAAGCCGCCACCGAACTCCGTCCCGCCTCGCCGAACGGCAGCGTCTTCATTGGCGACAAAGGCGCGCTCACCACGGGCACCTACGGCGAGCAGACCCGTCTGCTCCCCACCGCCAAGATGGCCGACTTCCGCATGCCGGAGCCGCTCTTAACCCGCTCCCCCGGCCACTACCGTGATTGGATCCGCGCCTGCAAGGGCGGCGATCCGGCCTGTTCGAACTTTAACGTCGCCGCGCCGTTCGTCGAATGGATGCTGCTGGGCGTGATCGCCCTACGCGTGGATGGCAAGCTCGAATGGGACGCGGCAAAGATGCGCTTCAGCAACAGCAACGAGGCGAACCAGTATCTGAAGCCGACGCTCCGCAAGGGCTTCACGATCAACACCTAGCATGAACGCGGAGATCGTCGTCGTTGCGTTTTGCACGTATCTCGTCTTTCTCTTTTCCACTGTCTGTCACGAAGCCGCCCACGCTTTAGCCGCGAAGCTGGGCGGCGACTTGACGGCTTACCATGGCGGCCAGGTAAGCCTGAATCCGGTGCCCCACATTCAGCGCGAACCCTTCGGCTTGGGGCTCTACCCTATCCTGACGCTGTTTCTTACGGGCGGCACCGGCATCATCGGTTTCGCCAGCGCCCCGTATGACCCTTACTGGGCGATGCGCAACCCGCGGGCGGCGGCGTGGATGGCAATGGCGGGTCCGGCGGCGAATTACACACTCGCCCTGATTTCGGGCCTTTTGCTGAAGCTCGGCTATCTGGCCGGAGTCTTCCGGCTGGCCGATAATGAGTCCTTCGGGCGCTTTCACCAACTGCTGCAAGCCACCAATGCGGACTCGCTGGCTGAGCCGGTCGCCCTGGCCCTGAGCCTGTTCTTTTACCTGAATCTGATGCTGGGCACGTTCAACCTGATGCCGATCCCGCCGCTCGATGGCTTCAGCATCTTTCTCTTCTTCCTGCCGCCCGACGCGGTACGGAAGTTCTTCGAATTCCGCGCTTCGGTGAGCGCGTATTCCTTCCTGGCCATCTTCTTCTTCTCGCGCTACTTCTTCTGGGACTTCTTCGAGCCGATCTTCATCTTCTGCGCCCGCCTCGTCCTGCGCTGATCCCGCCCGCGTCAGTCGCTCAGCCTAACGAACCCCGACCGTCAGTCTGTCCAAGACAACCCAGACTACCAGGGCAACGCGTCATTCGCGTGAAAGAAGCCGCCGGTTGGGCCATCCGCGGGTAGCGTGGCCAGGCGCACCGACGTCTGCGCGCCCTCACCCACTTCGAGCGGGGCGCCAGCGCCGCCCAGGTCCGTCTTCACCCAACCCGGATGCGCGGAGTTGACTTTGATCGGCGTATCGCGCAACTCGTAAGCGAGCGTGGCGGTGAACATGTTGAGCGCGGCCCTTGACCCGTTGTAGCCAAAACTACGCCATTCGCCGAGTTGAGCCTGCGGGTCGGCGTTCAGCGTTAAGCTGCCCAGCACACTCGACACATTGACGATGCGCCCCGCCGCGCTTTTGCGCAACAGCGGCAGCATCACTTGCGTAATCTCGACGGTGGCGAAGACGTTCGTCTCGAAAGTTTCGCGGATCAGCTTCAGCGGTGATTCGCTGGGCTTGAAGGCCACGTCCGGACCAATGCCGGCATTGTTCACTAGCACGTCCAGGCGCCCATACTTCTCGCCGATCCTCGCCGCCGCGGCGTGGAACGTGGCCGGATCGTGCATATCGATGCGCACGAAGCTCAGGCGCGGTCCCAGAGACGCGGGGGCCAGAGAAGCAGGGGCCGGCTGACGGGTGCCCAGCAGGACTTCGTAGCCCAGGGCGGCCAGTTGCTTCGCGGTTTCGAGCCCCAGGCCTTTGTTGGCGCCGGTGACTAAGGCAATCTTCGTTTCACTCATACCCCTGGTAGATGCCTTGACCGATAAAGAAGATTCTTGACAGATGGTGTACTGCGTGTCATAGTACACCTGTGATTCCTTTCCGGCTAACCTTTGAGCCTGGCGCGCCGCTCTACGAGCAGGTGGTGTACGCCGCCAAGAAGGCGCTGGTGGCCGGCCAACTGCGTCCCGGCGACGCCTTCCCCTCGGTGCGCGCGCTGAGCCGCGAGCTCAAGATCAACCCGAATACGGCGCACAAGGTGGTAGCGCAGTTGGTGCAGGAGGGCGTCCTTGAAGTGTTGCCCGGGCAAGGCACGGTGGTGGCGAAGCGGCAGGAACCGACGCGCGCCAACCGCGCCGCTTTGCTGGGCGGCCAAGTGGAAGAGCTCGTCGTGGAGGCCCGCAAGCTGGGGCTCACATTAGAAGAAGTCCGCACGGCGCTGGAAAGCCAGTGGCGGCGGCTGGGAGGTAAGCCATGAACTCCGTCATCGAGACCCGCGCGCTGACGCGGCGCTTCGGCCGCAAGACGGCCGTGGACCAAGTGACGCTCACCGTGCCCACGGGCAGCGTCTTCGCGCTGATGGGCGCGAACGGCGCCGGCAAGTCCACGCTGATCCGCTTGCTGATGAACATCCTGCCGCCCAGCGAAGGCGAAGCCACCGTGCTGCGGCATCCCTGCCGTTCGCTGGCCGGCGATGCCTTTCGGGAGATCGCCTACGTCGCCGAGGACCAGGAGCAGCCGGACTGGATGACCGTCCGCCAACTGCTGGACTTCTGCCGGCCCTTCTATCCCGCTTGGGACGAGGCCCTGGCCGCCGACATCATCCGCCAATTCGACCTGCCGCTGGACCACAAGCTAAAGCACCTCTCCCGCGGCATGCGTATGAAGGCCGTGCTCGCTTCGTCGCTGGCTTACCGCCCCAAGCTGATCGTGCTGGATGAGCCTTTTGGCGGCCTGGATCCGCTGGTGCGCGACGAGTTCGTCGAGTCCTTACTGGACCGCGCCGAGGAAACCACCATCCTGATCTCGTCGCACGACCTGGCCGAGATCGAGAGCTTCGCCTCGCACGCCGCCTACCTGGAAGACGGCCGCCTAGTCCTCGCCGAGGACCTGCCGTCGCTCGCCAACCGTATGCGCGAAGTGAATGTGACGCTGGAAAACGCTGGTCCTCTGCCTGCGGAGTGGCCCAGGACGTGGCTGAATCCGCAGGTGACGGGCGCCGTCGTGCGCTTCGTCGAAACGCAGTTTCATCCGGAAGAGACGCCGGCGCGCATCACGGCCGTATGGCCGGGCCACGCCCAAATGGACTTCCGGCCATTGCCCTTGCGCGAGATCTTCCTCGCGCTCGCGAAATCCAAACGGAGCCAGCCGTGATGTCTCAAGTTCTGCATATCTTCCAGAAGGACCTGTACCGGCTACGCTGGGAACTCGCCGCCGCTCTCGGCCTGACGTTCCTGCTCGCCTGGTTGAACGGCGACAACGCTCTCGCTTTCCCCGCATTTGCCCGGCATACGAACCTCCCCGGTCTGCGCAACATTCTGACACCGCTGAGCCTGTTGGCCTGGTGGTTCGTGGTGATTTCGCTGATCCATGGCGAGCCCCTGCCCGGTGAGCGCCAATTCTGGCTCACCCGCCCGTACCGGCGAGGCTCGCTGCTGTCGGCTAAGCTGCTGTTCATCGCCGCGTGCATCCTGCTGCCCTTGCTGCTGGCCGACATCCTAACCCTGTGGCGCGCCGAACTTCCGCTGCCGTTGAGCGGCCTCCTCTGGAAGCCGGTCTTCTTTGGCGTGTTCATCCTGTTACCCGCCCTGGCCTTCGCCAGCGTGACCGCGACGCTGACCCAGACCATTCTGGCGCTGCTGGGCTCTGTGCTCGCGATCGCCCTGCTCCAGTTCCTTCCCCTTCCTGATCGATTGAACTATAGCTACTACTGGTGGACGTGCTCGGCGCAGACAATCCTCGCCTTGGCTGGCGCGAGCCTGCTGCTTTACTGGCAATACCAACGCCGCCGGACTCTGCCTTCGCGGATTCTCCTCGGCCTCAGTCTGTTGCTGATCGTCAGCGTGGGCAGCCTGTTGCCCTGGCATCCGCTCTTTGCGCTGCAGCAGAAGCTGGATGCGCGTCCCGGCGCGGGCGCCAGCTACCAGTTGCGCGCGGCGCCCGAACGCGGGGCGATGCGGGATCCCCTGCGGCCGCGCCATTTGGGTGACACGGTAAGCCTGGCCTTGCCGCTGGAGCAAAGCGTCGCCGACGGTCAGGCTTTCCTCGGCGAGCGCGTGGAAATCCGTTGGCAGGATCAACAGAAGGAAGGCAAGTGGACCGAGCAAAACGGCCAACCCTGGCTGTTGTGGAGCCTGAAGACCGACGAATTCGCCCGGTGGAAAGGCCAGCCGTTGACGGTGACGGCCGAAGCATTCGGCACGTACCATGGCGACCCGGTAAGAGCGACGCGCCGGCTCACCGCCACGGGGGAGCGCAATGGGCCGTTCGGCGTCTGCGGCCTGTTCGTTCCCCAACAGCTATTCGTCTGGTGCCGTCACGCCTATCAGGCCGAGCTGTATACGCGGGTGCGGTTGCGGGATCGTGAGACGGGAAGAGTCTCCGAGTGGACACCACACTCAGGAGCGAGCTACGCACCAATGCCGATTGACCCGGGCTTCAGCCCCATCAACTCGTCCCTGTCGCAATTCCCCTTCGTTCCCGAGCACGCCGAAGCCGTTGAGGTCGAGTTCCTGGGTCTGCGGCCACTGGATCATTTGACGAGGACGGTGCGCTTTGCAGGCCTAAGGCTCGAAGAGTTCGTCGTGAAGTAGTGGCATGACGTGCCGGCAATGGCAGGCAACGTGCTCTGTGTTCAGGCATGGATATCGAGCTACTGGGTACCATCTTTTTCGGACTCATCGTCGGCGTGGCGGCAAAGCTGATCATGCCCGGCAAGGACCCCGGCGGCGTGTTCGTCACGATCCTGCTGGGCATCGGCGGGGCTTTGTTGGGCGGCTGGGTGCATACCAAGGTGGAGTCCGGCCTGCCTGACCGCGAAGAAGGTTGGATCCTGTCCGTCCTGGGCGCGACCTTGATTTTAGCCGGGTACCGCGTCTTCCGCCGCGCGAACTAACGCAACCTAAGAGCCATTTAGCTCAACTAAGCCAGCGCCGCATCTGGGCTGGGCCACCGGCACGCGCGGTCCTCACCCAGGGGGGACCGCAGCCGGGAACTACGACGGTGATGCACTGGTTTCCGGCCCTTAGATCGGGAAGCGTGCTGCTGTGCAATGCCGAGGGCCCGGATCTGGATCGCTTGCAAGAGAAGATTCTCGAGGTATTGATAGGTCCGAAACTTTAGGCGAGGATCCCCTTCACCACTTCACCGCTGATCCCCGTCAGGCGCACATCCAGACCCTGATACTTCACCGTCAGCCGCAGGTGATTCATGCCCAGGAGGTGCAGCAGGGTGGCGTGAAAATCGTGGACACTTACCGGTTGATCCACCGCTTCATAACCCAATTCGTCGGTGGCGCCGTAGGTGATGCCCGGCCGGATGCCGCCGCCGGCCAACAGGTAGCTGAAGCCCTTGATGTGATGGTCACGGCCGTCGCCGCCTTGCGACATCGGCGTCCGGCCGAATTCGCCGCCCCAGATCACGAGCGTATCTTCGAGCATGCCGCGCTGCTTCAGATCGGTGATCAGCGCCGCCGTCGCTTGGTCGACCTCGGCCGCCTTGTACTCCACGCCTTTCTTCAAGCCGCCATGATGGTCCCAGTCGCGATGGTAGAGCTGGATAAAGCGGACCCCGCGCTCCGCCAGCCGGCGCGCCAGCAAGCAGTTCGACGCGAAGGACCCGTCGCCCGGCTTAGCACCGTAGGCTTCCATCACCGAAGCCGGTTCGTTCGAGAAGTCCATCAGGCCGGGCACGCTGGACTGCATGCGGTAGGCCATCTCGTACTGCGCGATGCGCGTTTGCACCTCCGGGTCGCCCAGCATCTTCTGCTCCAGCCGCTGCAAGGCCGTGATGGCTTGAATCGAATCCTGCTGCATCGCGGCGTTCACGCCCGGCGGGTTTTCGAGATAGAGCACCGGGTCGCCCACGGACTGGAACTTAACGCCCTGATACTTCGACGGCAACATCCCCGCCGACCATTGCCGCGCCGCGATCGGCTGCGCTTGCCCTCCCTGGCCATTCGAGATCAGCACCACGAAACCCGGCAGATCCGCCGATTCGGTGCCTAAGCCATACGCCGCCCACGAGCCCATCGAAGGCCGGCCCGCCAGAATACTGCCCGTATTCATCAGCGTATGAGCGGGGTCATGGTTAATCTGCTCCGTCCACATTGAGCGGACCACGCAGACCTCATCCGCGAGGCTGCCCATCTTCGGAAACAGCGACGACATTTCGGTGCCACAGCGGCCATAGCGCTGGAACGGATGCTGCGGGCCAAAGCAGAGCAAGGGTTTGCCCTGCAACTGGGCGATCTGCTGCCCCTTGGTGAAGCTCTCCGGCATGCCCTGGCCATGCATCGCGGCCAGCTTCGGCTTATAGTCAAAGACCTCCAGATGCGACGGGCCGCCCGCTTGATAGAGGAAGATGACTCGTTTGGCCTTGGCCGCGTGGTGAGCGCCAGTGTTGCCCAGCAGAGACTGCAAAGCCGTCAGTCCGAACCCGGCGGCGGTTCGGCCCAGGAAGGCGCGGCGATGAAGGTGAGTCGTCATTGGTTCTCTCAGTTTCTGGTGACCGTACCGTGTAAGTTCAGCACCGCACGGGCCACCGTCGTCAACGCGGCCAGGTCCACATCATCCCCCGCCGCCGGCGACTCGCCCACGCCGAGCAACTGCTTCGCCGACGCCTGCGTCAGTTGGGCCTTGCTCTTCTGATAAAGCTCGCGCAGGACTGCCGCCTCTTCCGCGGTCACCGGACGGCCCAGCGCGCGCTCGAAAGCCAGATTCACGCGGGCTTCGAATGTGGGGGCGCCCGCCATACGTTGGGCCAGGCCCCGGGCCGCCTCGACGAAGATCGGGTCGTTCAGCAGCACCAGCGCCTGCAGGGGCGTGTTCGAACTCGTCCGGTTGACGGTACACTCCTCGCGCGACGGCGCGTCGAAGGTCATCAGGCTCGGATGGAGGAACGTGCGCTGCCAATGCACATACAAACCGCGCCGGTATTGGGCTTGGCCCTCGGTGGCGGAGTAGTCGCGGATCGGATAATTCAACGCCGCCAGATAGCCGTCCGGCTGGGGCGGGCGGATGCTCGGGCCGCCGAATTCGTTCTGGAGCAACCCGGCCGCCGACAGCGCGATGTCGCGCACCACTTCGGCTTCCACGCGATAGCGGCTTTGACGGGCGTAAAGGCGGTTCTCCGGGTCACGCTCCAACATCAGGGGCGTGGGTTGCGACGCGCGCTGATAGGTCTCGCTCATCACCACCAGCTTGATCAGCCGCTTCACGTTCCAATCGCTCGCGAACTCGGCGGCCAGATAGTCGAGTAGCTCGGGGTGGGTGGGCCACTCGCCTTGGGAGCCCAAGTCATCCAACACCTTCGAGAGGCCGGTCCCAAAGAACTGCCGCCAGATCCGATTGGCGAAGACGCGCGCCGTGAGTGGATTCTCGCGGGAGACGATCCAATTGGCCAGATCCAGTCGCGTGGCCCGGCCGGGTGTGGAGAGCCGGCCGAGAAACTCGGGGATCGCCGGCTCTACGATAGCCCCGCTCTCGTCCATCCAATTGCCGCGCGGCAGAATGCGCGTCACTTCGGGCTTGCCGCTCTCCGTCACCACCACCTTCGCCATCGCGGACTTGAGTAAGTCGCGCTCCAGTTGCGCTCGAAAGAGCGCCACGTCGCCGTTGGCAAAGGCGGCGTCGCGTTCGAGCAGTTCCTTGGAGACGGTGGGCGTCTTGGCCTCGAAGCCCACGGGCCAAGCGACGGCTTCCTGCGAGAGCGCCAGGCGGAAGCGTCCGGTGGTGGCGCGGCGCCAGGCGGAGTCATGCCGCAGGCGAACGACGAGTTCCTTCGCCGCGAGCGGTTGCGCGAAGCGCAGAGAGAGCACGGCGTTGCGCGGATCGCCGTAGGTATTCACGCCCCAGCCGCTGCCGGCCTGTTGGTCAATCGCGGCGCCGGCAGGTAAGTCCTTGGTGGAGAAAACGGTATTCGTGGCCGCGACCGTGAAGGCCACGGGCCGGCCATCGGCCAGGGCTTCTACTTCGGTAATCACGAGCCGGTCCGCGCCGCGCGCCAGGTTGGCGCCGGGCAGGCGATCGTCGCCCTGCACTTCCAGGCCCAGATGCGTCCATTGGCCTTCGCCCGGCGTGAGCGTCACCTCGTAGGTGGCGTGATCCGGATTAGGGCCTTCCGCGGTGAGGGTGTCGCCCTTACCGGGCTTCAGTTCGACGCCGTTGGTCGCGCTGGAACGCTGCGGCTTCTGCACCACCCAGCCGAAAGTCGTGGCCTTCTCGGCAACCGGTCCTGCTGGCAGCGAGGCGATGGTCTTCTCGATCGCCGCCAACTGCGCTTCCTGGGCGGGCGTCGGCAGCAGCAGTTGCTTGCCCCAAGCGTCCTTGCCGCGATCCGGTACCAGGCCCGTCTCCTGAATGTCGGCGAAGAAGGCCTTCATGGCGTAGAAGTCCTTGGCCAGGAAGGGATCGAATTTGTGATTGTGGCATTCGGCGCAACCGAGCGTGCTGCCCAGCCAGACGGCCGAAACCGTGCGGACCCGATCCGCGGCGTACTTGGCGAGATACTCTTTGGGTTGAATGCCGCCTTCGGCGGAGGTGCGCGTCAGCCGGTGGAGCGCCGTCGCCGTCCGCTGTTCGCGCGTCGCGTTGGGCAGCAGGTCGCCCGCGATCTGCTCGCGCGTGAACTGATCGAAGGGCTTGTTCTGCTGGAAGGACCG
Source organism: Bryobacteraceae bacterium (assembly GCA_019752335.1). Lineage (GTDB taxonomy): Bacteria > Acidobacteriota > Terriglobia > Bryobacterales > Bryobacteraceae > JALHNI01. The sequence goes on along the minus strand of JAIEMJ010000006.1, from coordinate 163,224 downwards.
CAGGACGTAGTCGCGATAGGGCCAGGCCGGGAAGGCGTTATCGCCGTGGAAGCCGCAGGTGTCGGCGTAGCGGACGGCGTCGAGCCAAAGCATGGTCTGCTTCTCGGCGAAGCCCGGCGAGGCCAGCAGGCGGTCCACCAGGGCTTCGTACTGGCCGGAACGCTCGAAGTCCGCTACGTCGGCGGGTGAGGGTGGGAGTCCGGTGAGGTCGAGCGAGAGGCGGCGAATGAGCGTGCGTCGATCCGCGGGCGGGGCGGCCGGCAGAGCCGCTCGGCGCAGCCCCCGATCGATAAAGGCGTCAATCGTGCCCGCTGGTTTGGGTAACGATTGGTAAGCCCAGTGGCCTTCGTACTTGGCGCCTTCGGCCACCCATTGGCGCAGGAGGTTTTTCTGCGCCGCGCTCAGCGTCTTATGCGCGGACTCCGGCGGCATCAAGCGAGCCCCCTCGGCAAAGATGCGCTGCACGATCAGCGAGGCTTGGGCGTCGCCAGGAACGATGGGCGTGCCGGAGCGCCGCGGACGCAGCGCGTCCTCGCGACGGTCCAGCCGCAACGCGGCCATGCGGGAACTCTGGTCCGGCCCGTGACACCGGAAGCAGGTGTCGGAGAGGATGGGCCGGATGTCCCGGTTAAAGCTCACCTCCGCCAGGAGGGCGCATCCGGCAAGGAAGAAGACACAAAGCAGGCGCATCGTTTCCATGATATGCCCGCGGCCGGCTGAAGCGGTTTCATCCGGCGCTGATGCGCGACTTCCCGTCAATCTGATATCCTCGCCTTCGTGACCCTCGATTCATCCACCACTCGCCGCATCTTCATGGGCGCGGCTGCCGCGGCCTCCGCGATGCGCGTCCAAGGCGCCAATGAGCGCGTCAACCTGGCCATTGTCGGCCTCGGAGGACGCGGTTCCGCGCATCTCGGGATCTACTCCAAGCTGGCCGAAGCGAAAGTCGTCGGCCTGTGCGACGTCAATCAGGCAGCGCGGGAGAAGTCCCAAGCCACGCTTCTCAAAAACACCGGCGAGAAGGCCAAGGAGTTTGAGGACATGCGCCAAGTGTTTGCCGATCCTACGGTCGACGCGGTCTCCATCGCCGTGCCGAATCATTGGCATGCCCTGGCCGCCATCTGGGCCATGAAGGCCGGTAAGGACGTCTACGGCGAAAAACCCGCCTGCTACAACATTTACGAAGGCCAGAAGATGGTACAAGTGGCCGCCGAAACCAAGCGAATGCTGCAAATCGGCTCGCAGCATCGCAGCAACCCCTTCAAGATGCGCGCCATCGCGGCCATCCAAGGCGGACTCATCGGCAAGGTCTATCAGGCCAAGGGCCTCTGCTACAAACGCCGCGTTTCGATTGGCCACAAGCCCGACACCGACACGCCGCCCGGGATCAACTGGGATATGTTCCTGGGGCCGGCCCCGTTGCGCAAGTTCAACGAGCTGCGCTTTCGCTACAACTGGCATTGGTTCTGGGACACCGGCAACGGCGACATCGGCAATCAGGGTGTGCATGAACTCGGCATCGCCCGCTGGGGCATGGGCGATCCGCAATGGCCCACCGCCGCTTACGCCCATGGCGGTAAGTTCGCCTATGACGACGATCAGGAAACGCCCAACACGCTGACGGCTAATTTCGACTTTCCCGGCCGGGAACTCGTCTTCGAAGTCCGCGGACTCCTTACCGGCGCGGAAGGCACGGTGCCCCGTGGCCGCCGTCCCATGGCGCCGGGCGCCGCACAGCCTCCCGAATCCACCACGCCGAAGAGCGCCGCGCCACTCAACATCATGGTCGGCAATCTCTTCTACGGCACCGAGGGCTGGGCCGCCATGTCGGACGAAGGCTTCCAGGCTTTCAAAGGCGAAAGCAATGAGCTCGTCATGGAGGAAAAAGCCGAACGCGGCCTGGATCCCACTGGTCTGCACATGCAGAACTTCCTGGCCGCGGTGAAGTCGCGTAAGGCGCAGGATCTGCACGACGAGATCAACATCGCCTACCTCAGCGCTTCGATGTGCCACTTGGCCAACATCAGCTACCGGGTGGGGCGCAAGCTTACCTTGCAGGCCGGCCCGAAGTTCGTCAACGACGCCGAAGCCATGAAGCTGCTGACGCGCGACTACCGCAAGCCGTATACGGTTTAATCCGCCAGCGCCGGGCTTAGAATTTTACTGGATCGCTTCCTGGCGCGCTAACTCCTTGCGGTAAATGGCTTCCTTTTCGGCCAACGCGCGCCGGTATCCAGCCGGATCGATCCAAACCGCTTCGCCCTCCCGGGCCACCCGGTCCAACTTGCTCAGCAGGTCGAAGTACAGCCCGTGCGCGCCCAGAAAGATGTCGCAGGGCAAGGCGGCCAGGCTCTTGAATGTCCGGTCAAAGTCCGCGGTGATTCCCGGATAGCTGGCGGGCTTACCCGGGCGAGCAACCAAGCGCACGGCGGGATTCAATCCCCAGCCCCCCACGATCACGACGTTCCGGCGGCGATTGCCGTCCCGCGTCTCCAGCGTCCAGGTGGTGCAACCGCGCGTATGGCCAGCCGTCTTGTGGGCCTTGATCACGCTGCCGCCCAATTCCACCGTATCCTGGTCGCGCAGCACGCGGTCCACGGGAGCGGGAGGAAAACGGTCGAGCGTCTGGTCATAATCTGTCGCCCCACCTGACTTGATCACGTCCACATCTCCCTCCATCACCATGTGCTTGGCGTGCGTCTGCCGGATCACCTCCGCCGCACCCGCGGCATGGTCATAGTGGGCCTGGCTGCTGAGCAGAATCTTCGTATCGGCCCACTTGAATCCCAGTTGTTCGATGCTGCGGCGAATCTGCGGCGGCGACGATTCGAGGTTGGCGTTGATCAGCATGTTGCCCTGTGGCGTGGTGATCAGATAAGCCGCCAGGTCGCGGGAACCGACGTAGTACAAGTTACCGGAGATGCGAAACGGCGCTAGCGGCGTGGTCCAGTCAGCGGGAAAGGCGTGAATGGTCTGCGGAATGAGGGCGAAGAGGAGGGCGAGAAGAGGCTTCACCTTAGAAATTATGCCATGCTCTGGTCTCTTCATCTTGGGGGCTAGGCACCTGGATTCATTTGAGAATTTGTGCGGGCTCCGAGCTTTTTTGCGGGGCTTCGCGTCCGGTGCTGGCAGGGTGGCAGGCGGACTGGTGCTCTCCACAGGAGCTTATTTGCCGTTGCGAAGCGCGCTTTATGGTGTGAGGGCAGTGGACGGAGTCTCCTGCGGCGGGATTTTGATGGCATTCCTGGCCGTTGCACTCGTGGCCTCCTTTCCACCGGCCCGGCGAGCGATGCGGGCAGATCCGGCGGTCGCGTCGCGCCACGAATAGACTTCGCACCGTACCGCAGGAAGTGTAGGCTAGCGGTATGGATCGTCGTGCCTTTCTTGCGCTTGCCGCCGCGCCACTGCGCGCCTTCCCGGCCAGTATCCGCTTCATTCCGGGCCCCATCAATCAGGTGCGCATCGGACGGGCGGCAGCGGTTTATGGATCACGCGGCAGTGTCGCGCAAGTGTTGCTGACGCATGCGCGGCGTGATGCGATTGGCAAAATCGCCGAGCGAGCGACGGTGTATGTGCCCGCGGGGTCGCTGGATCTCTTTGCCAAGCCCGAAGCCTTCTGGAGCGCGATGGAGACGGGCCAGTTTCACGACTACGCGCAGCAATCCTCCAAGGTGCCGGTACGCGCGATCGAGGGTTTGAAGCCGGTCCGTGACCAGGAGCGCATTCCCATGGAAGGAGCCAAGGTGCGGGTAATCGACACGCCGGGCTACAGTCCGCACGCCGTCTCGTATCTGATCGAAACCGAGGGCCAGCGCGCCGTCTGCACCGGTGACCTGATTTACGGCGATGGCCGCCTGCATGACCTCTTCAGCCTGCAGGACGCGATCCCGGCGCTGAAGGTGCGCGGCTACCATGGCTACGCGGCGCGCGCCGGGACGCTGATCACCAGCCTGCGCAAGGTGGCCGCGCTGCAGCCCGATGTACTGCTGCCCGCGCACGGCCCCGCCATCACCAATCCGGCGCGGGCCATCGCCCAACTCGTTGAGCGCCTGCAGGGCTTTCTGCAAAGCCACTTCGAGATCGATGCCCTGCGCTGGTACTTTGGCGAGGAGAGCCATCGCGTGCGGTCCCGCGCGGTGGAGCGTCCGCTGAACGTGATGCCGATGGCCGAGCAAGGCAAGCTGCCGACGGACATTCTCGCCTTCGGCAATTCGCGCCTGATTCTCTCAGCGACGGGCGCGGGCTTCCTGGTGGATGCGGGCTTCCGCGGCACGCTGCCCGAGTTGCGCCGCCTGCGCGAGGCGGGGCGATTGCGCAGCGTGGAGGGCATCTGGATCACGCACTATCACGACGACCATACGGACTACATCAACGACGTTACCGCCGAGTTTCCCTGCCCCGTCTACTTCACCAGCGCGATGGCCGAAGTGATGGCGCACCCGTCGGCTTTTCGCTTGCCCTGCCTGACCACGCGCCCGGTGACCACGGCGTCGCCGCAGGCCGATGGCCAGACGCTCGCGTGGCACGAATGGAAGTTCACCTTCTGGAACTTCCCCGGCCAGACGCTCTATCACGGCGGACTCGTGGCCGAACGCAAGGGCCAGACGTACCTCTTCGTGGGCGACTCCTTCACGCCCTCCGGCATCGACGACTACTGCATGCAGAACCGCGACTTCCTCCGCCCCGGCCAAGGCTATGACCTCTGCCTAACGCGCATCGCCAGCCTGCCCAAAGACACCTGGCTGATGAACCAGCACGTGGAGCCGATGTTCCGCTACACGGCCGCCGAGATTCAGCGCATGCGCGGCGAACTCACGGGCCGTACGGCTCTGCTGCGCGAGTTCTCGCCCTGGCCGGACCCGAACTTCATGGTGGACGAAAGCTGGGCGCGCCTCTTCCCGTACGCTACCAAGGCGTCGCCAGGCCAGCCGGTGACCCTGGAACTGCGCATCACGAATCACGCGCCCACGCGCATCACTTATCGGGTGAGGTGGTCCAACGGGAAGTCCGGCACCGTTAACGTGGAAGCGTTCGGCGAAGGCAAAGTCAGCCACACCTTCCCTGCCCCGGCCCCTGGCTTGCATGTCGTTACCGCCAGCGTATCGTTCGCGGGCCACGACTTGCAGGACTGGGCCGAGGCGCTCGTCCGCGTTACTTGATGACCGTTTTTTCGGTCGACACGTTGTCGTTCGCGTCGGTGGCGCGGACGGCGATGAGCACTTCGCCCGCGCCCGGGCGGGGCACCTGTAGCTGATACTCGTGCTCCGGCGAGTCAGTCAGCTTCGTCGTTGGCTCCGCAATCAGCCAATCGCCGCCGTCGATGGAGTATTCGACTCGCGCGAGCACGGTGAGCGCGTCCTTCACGCGGAAGCGCAAATTCAGATTGCCGCTGGCGGGCTCGGCGGCGAGGCCCGTGATCACGGGCGGCGTGTTGTCGATGGTGAAGGGCTCGCTCTCCATCGTCGCGGTAAGACCCTGGCCGGGAGGATTTCCCGGCGCATCGGAGACGGTGACGCGCACCTGGTACTCGCCATCCGGATAGCCGGTGCTATCCCACGCGAGCGACTGCTCGGTGAGTTTGTCGCGCAGCAGCTTCCACGCCGTTTCCTTTACGCCGCGAATTTCCACTTTGTAGGTCAACCGGTCACCGTTGTCGTCCACGGCGAGCCAACGCGCGCCGACGCTCCCCTTCTGGTAAGAGAGCATGAGCGGCGAGCTCGGGATCGACGCATTCGGCAGCGGCTGCATGCCAGGCGACCGCGGACGCGAGCGTCCCAACGCTGGCAGATTGAGCGTCGCCGGACTGAGCGGCACCGGGCTATTCGGCATCGAGACGGCGCTAGCCGACGAGCGATAGTTCATCGGCGTGCCTTCCACTTCCTCAATCCGGGGCGGCAGATTCTTGGCCATATAGGCGACGTCCACCTCGCGCAGTTCCGGCGACTGGGTGGCGCTGCCGGTGAGCGTCGCACGCCATTGCAAGAAGCGCGCCTGCGGCGAAGCAACGCGGCCATCCTTCAGCGCGGCCCACTCACTCCAATTCTTCTGCGGCCGTTCCAGGTTGCCGGAGCGGGTGGCGAAGGCGATGGCGCCGCCGTTCAGCTTGGCCTCATGCGCCAGGCGTCCCCAACTGGAGAAGGCCGCCACGTCGAGCACTTCGCTTTCGAGCGTCCCGCTGCGTTCGAGTTCCGGGCCCAGCGAGAGAATCTTGCCGATGTTGCCCGTCGCGATGGCCAGCCCGCCATTGCGGCGCGCGACCATGGCCGTGGCCTGCGTCGGCGAAAGCGCGGGCAGCGTAGTGACGAGGTACGGCGTATCTAAACGATAGACGCCGCCCTTATTGCCCGTGCCGACCCAAGGAATGCCCTTGGCGTCGACCACGACGGCGTAGATGACGTCGGTGCCATTCGAAAAGACTCGTAGCGGCGTGCCGTCCGGGTCAATCCGGTACAGCTCGCTGCCGCCGGAGACGGCCATGTTGGCAACGCCGGTGCTGGGCGGCGGCGCCACCGCAATGCGCTGCCCTTGCGCGCCAACGGGTCCGCTGGAGGTGGTGAGCGTATTGGTGGCGTTGGTGGGCGCCACGGGTGTGACGCCCGTCGGGCTGCCGCCCGTGGTGAGCTTCATGCCGACGCCGGCCACGTAGATCTCGCCCGCCGCGCCGACGGCCAGCGCGGTAATCTCGCGCTTCTGGCTCTGATAGATGACAAAGCCCGTGCCGTTGGGCGATACGCGCAGCACCAGGCCCGCGGGCTCCGTGCCCACGATGACGTTGCCCTGCGGATCAATCGCCAGCGAGCGCGCGTGCGCTTCGTCGCTCTTAAAGAAGAGCTTGCCGTTGCCGTTGGGTTCCACGCGATGGATCTCGCCCTGGTCGCCCGTGGCTAAGTACAGGTTCCCCAGCTTATCGAAGGCCATGCCCCAGACGTAGGTCTGCTTGGGATCGTAGAAGACCGTTGCTTTGCCGCCCACCACTTTGTAGACCTTGCCGTTGGGCGAGGTGGCGGCGAAGAGTTCGTCCTTGGCGTTGATGGCGAGCGCATAGACCGAGGCGCCGTCAAACGAAGTCACCACGCGGCCCCGGCCGGCGGTGTCCACGGCGACGAGCTTCGCGCTTTCGGTGCCTGGCCCGCCACCGGCGGCATAGAGCGTTCCCTTACTGTCTTCCACGATGGACCACAGATAGGGCGTCTGCGCGTCGAAGAGGTCCGTCACCAGCGGCGCCAGGCTGACGCGCCCGTCGTTGCGTAGCGCGAGCTTCTTCAGGTTGCCTTTTTCAAAGTCGCTGGCCTCGCTCAGAATCCAATTCTTGGTTTCCACGGCGCCGAGCGCCAGGGCCGTCCAGAGGGCACAGCCTACAATTCTTCCGGTCATTCTTCCTCTTTCCAATATTTGTGCCGCGTTAAATCCGTGCCTTAGCGCACCAGGATCTTCAGCGTGTGGCTGCCGGTGATCACCTGATCGAGCTCGATCGAGGATTGGCTCACCGTGGTCTCCGGATAACTGGAGATCATCCGGTTCGCCGTACGTCCGGCCTGCATGACATTTAACACGGACTGCGGCAAACTGGGCAGCGTCTTATCGTCGTAATAAACGGTCGGCTTGGTTTGCATCAACGAAGCGAAGAGCTGAGTATTCCGCCGCTCCTGATTCAGCAACGAGAGTGCGCCGGGCAGGTCAAGAAATTTGTTCTGCGTCACGAAGAAACTCTGGAGCTTGTTCAGCGACTCGCCATCGGAGAGGACAATCTTGTGTTCGCCCTTGGGCAAGCCTTCTGGAATGCGGATCTTCAACTCGCGCTCCAGGCGCGGTCCGCGAAACGGACGCAGATAGGCCTTCACGGTAACTTCGTCGCCTGGCGATACCTCGTTCAAGGAGATCCAGGCGCTTTCGAGGGCCAGAATGCGGCGTTCCGGAATCAGGTCCACGGTAATGTCCATGCTTTTCATCTTGGGCATTTGCACCTGGTTGCCGAATAACTTCGTAATCTTCTCGCCGACGTAGCCCGTCAAGGCCATTGCAGCGGGCGCCGGCGACTCCGGCATCACGGTTTGCGTATTGTCGAGCCGCAATTTCTGCTGGCCATCGAACTCCACTTGGCCGGTAAGGCGATAAGTAAGTTCGTCGGAAAAATCGTTGATGCCGGAAATCGAATTGAAGACCGTCATCATGGAAAGAAACGGTGTCCACTTCTGGTGGGTGAAGAGGTTGTAGCGCAGGATCTTCTCCTTCATCACGCCACCCTTCTCGTCCTGGGTGCGAATCTTCATATTCACCGGAATCATCGGCGACTCCGCCCCCAACACGCCCATAATCCCCGAATGGCGATCCTGCTTTAGCGCGCCAACAATATCGGTGGCGTTGCCCATTTTGTTGGGCTGAAACTGGCTAGCCAACACCATCAGGATTTCGCCCTGGCTCATCGGCATATCTACCGGACCCATATTGAAAAACGGATGCCCAAAGGCCAGCACGCGTTTGCCATCGTTGTAAGTCACCGTACCCAGGCCAGTGACGCTCATATCGCCGTTTACCAGGACACCGGCCACGGATTGCCCCGGCTGCAGCGCATTCGCCCAACCGCTAACCGGTTTCGTATTGTAACTGCCGGACCCCGCGCCACCCAGCACCGGGTTAATTCCCTGCTGCCGCAGCAGCGGGCCGAATTCACGCAGAGTAACTTCCGAAAAACCAGAGAAGACCAGCGGCGTGCCAATCGGCTCCATCGCCAGCGACTGCGGCAAGGCCCCGTCGGCGGCCGCCATCACCTGCCGGACTAAGTCATTCGGCATCTCGACGCTCGCGCGCGTTACCGGCTTCATCGGCGACTTCGCGTCGGTAGGCACGGTCTTATCGAAGTCATTAATTTCGAGCATCAGCTCGATCGGCGTGATGCCGCAAATCGCGTCCGGCGAAAAGACACTCAGCCGCAAGGCCACGGCGCCCACTAACTTGCCATCGATATACACCGGGCTGCCCGACATGCCACCGGCGACGTTCGTACGTTGCGCCTTGCCACCCATCTTGCCGATGATGATGTCCTGCTTCGGCCCCCAGGCGTTCTTCCACAGGCCCACAATCTCAATGGGCACCGCCTCCGGCACCGTACCTTCGAAGACCGTCCAGGCGATGGCCTTCATGCCCGGTTTCAACTGGGCCGAAGGCATGATGTCCACTTTGCCGGCCCGCGGAGGCTGAGTTTGGGCCGTCAAGAGGGCCACGAGCGAGAGGAGAAGGAAGGCGAGAGTCGCCGGTCGGTTCATGGCCCTATTATAACGGTCCCCGGCTTTCCGTCCCGCGCCGGTTAAAATGAGGGGGTGAAAATTCTCCTTTTCTCCGACATCCACAGTGACTTGGCCGCGTTGCGCCGGTTGATGGCCATCGAAGCTGACGCCTACTTCTGCGCCGGCGACCTGGTGAATATGGGAGAAGAGATGGACGCCGCGGGCGAGATCATCGGCGCCAAGGCCAGCCGCACGTACATCATTCCGGGCAACCATGAGTCCAGCGAGCAGATCGCCGCATTCTGCGCCGCCCATGGCTGCATTGACCTGCATGGACGGTCAGTGAAGATGGCGGGCACGCACGTCGCGGCGCTCGGCTATTCAAACATTACGCCGTTCTCGACGCCCGGCGAGTACCCGGAACCCGAGATCAGCGCGCGCCTGGCGCCCTTCGCCACGCTCTCGCCCTTAGTGTTGATCTGCCACTGTCCGCCGAAGGACACACCGCTGGACCGTGCGGCCGAAGGCCTGCACTTTGGCTCGCCGGCGATTCGCCAGTTCATCGACGCGGTGCAGCCCAAGCAATTCTTCTGCGGCCATATCCACGAAGCGGCCGGCGTCGAAACGATGCTGGGCCGCACCCCGGGAGTGAATTTGGGGAAGCGCGGCTTTCTGCTGGAACTACCCTAACTTACTCTGAGCGGACTTGCCGCTTGTAGGGGTCCTTCAAGTATTTCGCCGCTTCGGCTTGGGCGCCTTGGGTGTCGTCCTTGGTGCGGATGGCGAGATTGTACTCGTTCACGGCGCGCTCGCGCTGGTTGGTTACGTCGAAGATTTGGCCCAGGTTGATGTGGCCCCAAACCTCCACCCACTTCGGCTCCAGATCGCCGTTGAGCGCTTCGCGAAATTCGTTAGCGGCGGACTGGTAATTGTTCTGGAGGAAGAATAACTCGCCCACGCGATAGTGTGCCAGTGAGCTATTCCGATTCACGTCCAGCGCCTTCTGATACTCCTTCAGCGCCTCGCCGAATTCATTTACCTCGGCGAACTGCTCGCCCTTCTTAATCGCCACCGAAACGCGAATCGGATTCGCCCAGCGGAGGACCTTGCCGTTCGGATCCAGAATCACGCGTTGCGGCTTGCCGAAGGTCTCCACGGCGAATTCACTGGAAGCGCCGATCACTTCCACCGTCCGCATTTCCGGATTACCTTCGGTTTCAATTTTCAGTTCCACCGGCATGCGGAAGGTATCCAGGTCATTAATTACCTTGCCGTTGATGCGGAAACCCTTGGCCGTGCGGAATACCGTATATTCGAGCTTAAACTCCGGCGCGCCTTGTGATTCGATCCATTGAATAAAGAAGTAACCCAGATCCTGGCCGGCTAACTCGCTGGCGAGCGTTTTGAATTGCTCGGTACTGATGCTCTTGCCCGCGTACTTCGTGGCGAGTTGCTTCAGGAAATCGCCGAAGACTTTGTCGCCCATCACCAGACGCAGCATGTTGTAAACGGCTGCGCCCTTGCCGGCCGTGGCGGCGTTAAATTCGGGCGAGTAGTCTTCCAGGCGCGCGGACTGGATCAGCGGCGGCTGATCCACGGTGAGCGCCTCAATGTAGAGGTCACGATTTTCGGTCTCCATTGCTCCGGCGCCCGCCGTATTTTCGAGATACAGCGCCTCCGTGTAACGCGCGAGTCCGTTGGTGATCCACAGGTGATTACGCGTCGACGCCGAAACCTGGTTGCTCCACCACTGCCGGGCCATTTGATTCACCAGTAAGCGCGTATTCACCGAAGTGCCGATGCCGCTGGGCGAAACGAAGATCAGGCCGGGCGTCGAGTAACCACCGGGCGCGCCTTTTTCCGTCTCCACAAAATTCAAATTCGCCGACGGCGCCAAGCCGAAGAAACCCGTGAGCTGCGTCATCACCTTGCCGGCTTCTTCGCCGTAGGCCTGCGCCATGCCCTTGCTTTCGCGCCAGTAAAAACGCGAATTCACTCCCTGCGACGATACGCGCTGCGGCTGGCCTTTCACCAGCGCAATATTGCCCGGAAACCCGGGGACCTTCGTCTCAAAGGACCAGATGTTGCCCGTCTTCGTATCGAGCCCATTCGAGAGCACGGTAAATTCGTCGGGCGCGGTGACCTTCAGGTTCATCGTGTAGCGATCCGCCGTGTAGCCGTTCACGGGAAACCAACGCGCGGGGTAAGTGAGGAAAGCGTAGTCGTTCTTGATGGAGGCGAAGCGGATGCCGTACACCGGCGACTCTTCCTGCCCAGCCAACAGCCCCTCATAGACGAAGCGCAACGTGGTGCTCGTATTCTTGAGCAGCGGTTTCTGCAAAGCGACGGTGACCTGAAACTCGTTCGGACCCTTCGTCACCCCAATGCGCTGGCCACTCTCGTCGGTGGCTTCCTTCACGGCCAGAGCGTCGTTGAAGTCGAGCACCAGCGTGCTGACGCGGTCATCGATCGCGGTGACTTTCATCTCCACCGTGGCGGCCAGGGTTTGCGTGCGCGTGTTGACGTCCGCCGTGATGTTGTAATGCTCGACGTTCACTTGGGCGACGCGGTTCGATTGGGCCGTGGCGGTGGCGGCCGCCAGGAGCAGGGCGATAAAGAAGTTACACATGTTCGCTCAACATACCGCTGACGATATCGGCGGCTCTTTCTATTGGATCATGTCCAGTATGCAGGAATCCGGCGGCGCGCGCCAAGCCGGCGCGCATCTGGGCCAGGGCGGCGGGTGAGTCCAGCAGCCGCGCGGCCTCGGCGGCCAGGCGCTCGCCGGTGGCTTCGTTTTGCATCAACTCGGGCACCAGTTTTTCGCCGGCGATCAGGTTGGCCATCGTGAAGAAGGGGGTCCGGACCAGCCACTGGCCAAGGGCCCAACTGGCCGGCGTGACGCGGTAAAAAGTGACCATGGGGGTGGCGAGAAGCGCGGCTTCCACGGTGACCGTGCCGCTGGCGGCGAGCGCCAGGTCGGCGGCGGCCAGCAGGTCCCAAGTGCGTCCCTCGATTACTTTCACGCTCCGTTGGATGGCTGCCGAGCCCATCTGGTTTACAAAGAATTGTGCTCCCAAGGACGGAACGGCGCCCAAAACGAAGGAAATCGGACGATTGGCCAGCTTTTCCACCGCTTCGCGCAGAATCGGCAGGTGCCGCCGGACCTCGCCCGGCCGCGACCCCGGCAGCAACGCCACCAGCGTGTGCCCTTCGGGCACGCCCAATTCGCGCCGAAAGTCGGCCGGGCTCACCTGCGGCTTCACCGTCCCCGCCAGCGGGTGGCCGATGTAATCCGTGGGGACGCCACGCGCGCGGAACCAGGGCTCCTCGAAGGGAAAGATGCACAGCAGCCGGCGGAGGTCGCGCGCCATTTGCCGCGTGCGACCGGCGCGCCACGCCCAGGCTTGCGGCGCCACCAGATAGACGACGGGAATCTTCCGGCGAGCGAGCTGGTGGGCGACGCGCAGGTGGAAATCGGGGCTGTCGGTGAGGATGGCAAGCGCGGGCCGCTCCGCGTCGGCGGCGCGCAGCAGCCGCCGGTACTCGCGCCAGATGCCGGGGATGTGCGTGATCACTTCGAAGACGCCCACCACGTGCAGCTTCGCCGCGTCGATCACCGGCCGGACGCCGGCGGCGAGCATGCCGGGCTGCGCGCAGCCGAAGAAGTCGAGCTCCGGATGGCGAGTCCGCAAAGCTCTCACCAGCGCTGCGGCGTAGCGATCGCCCGACGGTTCGCCGGCGGAGATGAGGATCTTCACGCCCCGTTACTCCACGGTGGCCAGGATCCGCTGCCAGACGGCGAAGACGTCGTCCCAGGTGCAACTGAACGTGCCGATGGCGAAACGCACCGTGAACTTGCCGTCCACCGTCGTTTGCGAGAGGAACGCAAAGCCCGAATTGTTCACCGTCTCCACCAGCGCCTGCGTCGCCGCGTCGGACGACTTCAGCCGGAAGCAGACCAGCCCCATCGTCACCGGCGCCGCCAGTTCAAAGCGTTTGTCGGCCTCAATCAGGCCGGCCAGTTGGTGCGCCCAGGCCACGTGGTTCCGAATCATGCGTACAAAGCCCTCATGGCCGTAGTAGCGCATCACAAACCACAGCTTCAACGCGCGGAAACGCCGGCCCAGCGGCAGGCCGTAGTCCATCATGTTCACGAGGCGCGGGTCTTCTTCGTACTTCAAATAGTCCGGCACCAGGGAGAAGGCACGCCGCACCACTTCCGGGCGGCGGGTGTAGAAGCAACTGAGGTCAATCGGCGTGAAGAGCCATTTGTGCGGATTCACCACCATCGAATCCGCGCCATCGACGCCGTCGAGGTAATGGCGGAATTCGGGCACCACGGCGGCCGCGCCGCCATAAGCCGCATCCACATGAACCCAAAGATTCTCGGCGCGCGCGATCCGCACCACTTCGGGCACGGGATCCACGCTGGTGACACCGGTGGTGCCCACGGTGGGCACGATGCAGATGGGCACGCGGCCAGCGGCCCGGTCCTCGCGAATGGCTTGGGCCAGCGCCGCGGGCTTCAGCCGGTACTGGCTATCGGCCTCAATGCGGCGCAAATGATCGTGCCCGATGCCGAGCATGATGCAAGCCTTATCCACCGACGTGTGCGCCCATTGTGAGCAATAGACGGTAAGCCCAGCAGGATTCCCCTTGGCGCGGCTCTCCGGCAACACGTATTCGCGCGCGGCCGCGATGCCATGCAGCGTGGAGACGGAGGCCGTATCGAAGATCTCGCCGAACCAACCGGGCTGGAGCCCCATCCAGTCAATCAGCCACGCCAAGGTGACTTGCTCAAGCTCCGTGCCGGCGGGTCCGCTCTTCCACAGCATGTGCTGCATGTTCAGGGCGGCGGCCAAGGCTTCGCCCAGCACCCCGGGCGGAGAGGAGGAGATGGCGAAGAACGAATGGAAGCGCGGATGGTTCCAGTGCGTCACGCCGGGCATGATCAGCGCCTCAAAGTCGCGCAGGATCTGGTCCATGCTTTCGGGCGACTCCGGACCCTGGGCCGGCAATGCGTCCACCAACGCGCCGGGCGCGCGCTGCGGCACCACCGGATAGTCTCGGACGTTGGCCTGGTAATTGGCGATCCAATCGATGATCGCGTAGCCGTGGCGGCGGAATTCGTCAGGTTGCATATTTACTTGGTAGCCGCCAGCATGCGCGGCAGGAAATCCGCGCACCAGGCGTCGAACTCGGCGAAACTGCCCGGCGGCACGGCGTAGTTGCCTTCGGGGAGTCCGCGGCGAGAGACGGCGCGCTTCAGGGCCACGGGCACCGGAAACTTGTCGAGCCAGGTGATCACCTCTTGCAGCAGGACGTCCAAACGGGCGACGGCCGCCGTGTCACGCGCCTGAGCCGCGCGCTCCATGGCGCAGATGAGTTCGGGCCACGCTCCGGCCACGCCGCTGACGACGCCGTCCGCCCCAGCCAGGCGCGCCTCGCCGAAGACGGCGTCGTTGCCGATGATCAGCGAAAAGGCGTGCGTCGCGCGCAGGGTGAGCAGGCGCTGGTAGTAGGCGGAGTCGCCGCTGGAATCCTTGATGCCGGCGAAGCGGCCGGTGGCGAGCAGTTCGCAGGCGAGGTCAATCGGGAGCGGCGTCGAGAAGAAGGGGATATTGTAGAGAAACAGCGGCGCGCCTTCCAGCGCGTCGGAGAGTTCGAGGTAATAGCGGCGCACATCAGCCGGGCTGTAGCGGAAGTAATAGGGCGGCATCGCCAGCAAGCCGGCCGCGCCAAGGTCCAGCGCTTGCTCCGCCAGTCCGACGGTGCCATCGAGCGACGAGTGCGTGATGTTGGGCAACACTGGCTTCTGGCTGCGCTTCAGCGCGAAGCGCATCAGGTTCACGCGCTGCTCATAATCGAAGTGGACGAACTCGCCGGTGGAGCCGAGAATACTCAGCCCGGTAACGGGCGAATCATTCAGGAAATCGAGGATATCGAGCGTCGCCGCGATGTCGATTTCATGGCCGGTTTCGCGCCTCGGCGTAACCACCGCCGCCCACACACCCGAGATCGGCGCGGTGGGGAACGTAGAATTGACGGTAGAATGTGGATCGTTGATCGGCATTTCAATTACAGGAGTTGCAGTCGCATGAGCCTTTCCAACACTATAACCCGCCGGGCCGTTACGGGATCGCTGCTTCTGTTGACGCCGCAACAAGTACGCGGCGCGGGCGACGAGAAACTGAAGGCCGCCATCGTCGGTTTCGGCGGCCGCGGACGCCAAGCCGCCGTCGACTTACTCACCGGCGACCCGCGCGCCGAAATCCATTACGTCGCGGACCTGTTTGAAGACCAGCTCGAGAACAACCTGCGCTGGCTACAGGACGCCAATCGTCATCCGCGCATCCAAGGCCAGGTGAAGGTGACGCCCGAGAATCGTTTCATGGGCTTCAACGCCTTTGAGAAGGCGATGGCCTCCGATTGCGACCTGGTGATTCTGGCCACCCCGCCCGGCTACCGGCCGCAACACTTCGAAGCGGCCATCAAGGCCAACAAGCACGTGTTCTGCGAGAAGCCCTTCGGCACGGATCCGGTGGGCGTGCGGAGATTTATGGACGCGGCCAAGGAGAGCGAACGCAAGAAGCTCACCGTCGTCAGCGGCGCGCAACGGCGCTTCCAGAAGGAGTACGTCGAAACGATTGACCAGCTTCAGCAGCGGCGCTTGGGAGAAATTCGCGCACTGTACGCCTACTGGGTAGGCACGCCGGTGATTCAACAGCCGAAGGGCCGGAATCCGAAGTGGGGCGACATGACCTGGCAGCATCGCAATTGGTATAGCTTCGTCTGGATCGGCGGCGACCAGATTGTCGAGCAGCACTTCCACAATATTGACGTCTGTAACTGGGCGATGGGCAATCAGCATCCGGTGAAAGTAACCGCCACCGGCGGCGCCGTGTGGCGTCCGCGCGACGAAGTCCACGGGAATATTTATGACCACATCGCCGCCGACTTCGAATACGCGAACGGTGTGCGTATGTCGAGTTACTGCCGGCAATTTCCCAAGGGCCTGGCGACCAAGATCGCCGAACAGATAGTCTGCGCCAATGGCGTCACCAATGGGCGCGACTTAGGCACGCGCGACTCGCTAAATCCCTATGTCGCCGAGCACATCGCGCTGACTAAGTCCATTCGGGGAACCGGCCCATACATCAATCATGCGATGGCCGTGGCCGAGTCGACGATGACTTGCATTATGGCGCGCGAGTCGGCTTACTCCGGGCAGGAGATTACTTGGGAGCAGATGATGGCCTCCACCCTGGACTTACAACCGAAAGCCTTCGGCTACGACGAAAAGATGAAAGCGCCGCCATTGCCCGTGCCCGGCGAGTATCAATTCAAATAACTTGCCGCCCTCGTAGGACCGGCATCCCGGCCGGTCCAATGTTTTCAGTAACTTGCTAGTCTAGCGATCATCGTCGTCGACGTCGAGGCTGAACGGCGCAAACGCCGCCCGGCGCGTACCGGGATACGGCGCATCCCAGCCGCGCACGGTGTGCCAGAGAATCCGGTTCAGCCGGTCAGACGGCGCCGCGTCCGGCTCGCTCCACTTGAAGCGCGCCGAGGCCAAAGCCGCCTTGCGGGCTTCGCCCCGCAAAGCCGAGGGCGCCGGATTTACGGCGAAAAGATCCTGGCGCGGCGTGATGGCCGTATAAGGCGCGGGGTCCGGCTTTTCAGTGAAACCGGCGCGCATATCGTTCGCAATGAGATCAAAGAGCGACAGCGTCGGCAAGCCCAGCATCAGCTCGATCGTCTTCAGCATGCTCTGATTCGAGTAAAAAGTAGAATCGACGCGGCCGCCCTTCGTGTAAGGACTCACCGCCAGCGCCACGGTCCGATGCCCATCCACGTGGTCCACGCCGTTCTGCGCGTCGTCCTCCACCACAAAGATGGCCATCTTGGGCCAGAATTTTGACTTGGACAAGCCCTCAACAATCTGGCCCAGCGCCAAGTCATTGTCGGCCACCATCGCCTGCGGCGTCGAGGCGCCGGGGCTGGAGCCATAGGTATGGTCCGAGGGTAACTGCAGCAAGATCAGGTTCGGCATCTTGCCACTCTTGTCCCAAGCGGCGACGTCTTTCAGGAAAATTTGCGCGCGTACCACATCGGGAATGCCGTTCGAGTAACTGGGATAATTCTTTGCCAGAATCGCATTCAGCGAAGCAATAGGCGCCGTAATGTTCCAGCGCGAAGAATGGTCCTCCCCCCGCTTCCAGGAATCGAGCAACGGCCGGCGTTCGCGCGCGGAGATGTTATTCAGCGTTCCGGCGTATTCGCCATAAACCTTCACACTCTTCCCACGCTGCAGGGCAAGGTCCCAAATGAAGCCGCTCTTGGAGTGGGCCAACGGGTCAGAGCCGTCGAAAGGATAGCTGCGGCCTGCATAGCCTGGCCAGAGCGTGTAAGTAACTTCGTTGGCCTGGGTCAACCATTGGTGGCCGTTCGCGCTATTGCCGCCCGTCGCGTAGAAGTTATCCAGCAAAACGTAGTCCTGCGCCAGGCGGCGATGGTTCGGCGTAATATCCTGTCCGAACATCACTAACGACGGGTCGCCGTTACCCTTGGGTAAGTCGCCGAATAACTGGTCGTAAGTGCGATTCTCCTTGATGATGTAGACGACATGCTCGATCAGGCTAGGGTCGCCCGCGCGCAGCGGAACCGCAAGGGGCGCAGTAGAGCGACTCACCGGCGCACTTACGACTTTATCGCCCGCCAAACGCAAATGAGTATTTTCCGCCACGGCCGTCGTGTAACTGGCCAACTGCGCCGAGTCCGGCACTTCGATCACATGCACCGCGCCGCGATGGCTGTGGACATAGCGCTTTCCGGGTTCGTCGCGCCAGCCAGATCCAGCACCGAGCAAAGTACCCACGGCAAGGAAACGGCCATCGCCGCTCAGCGCCAGCGCACTGGGGTACCAAGCCGTGGGGATCATCCCCTCCACCGTGCGCGACGCCAGATTCACCACCGCGATGGCGTTGATGCCGCCGCAAGCGACGTACAAACGGCGGCCGTCCGGCGACAGCGCCAAGGCGTTCGGCGCGATGCCCGGCGCCTTCACGGCGAAGGGCTGCAGCTGGATCGACGGCAACGCCACGTTCTTCGCGGTATCAATCACCGTGATGCTGTCTTCATTGGCGTTCGCCGCATAAAGCCGGTCCTCGGCCTCATCCCAAGCCAGACCCATCGGATGCAGCCCCGCGGGGATGGTGTGGGTGATCTGCAAGGTCTGCAGGTCAATCCGGGTGATGGTGCCCGACGCACCGACGCCGCGCGCGTCCACCACCACGCGATCCGCATTGGCGGCATAGCCCGTGGGCGCGGAAAGGTCCTTGGGATTCGGTTGCCGCCCGCCCCAATTGCTGACGTAAGCCACGGTGCCCGCGCGATTCATCACCGCGGCGAACGGCGCGATGCCGGTCTGCACTTTACCCAGAGTCTTGCGCGTCGCGACGTCCACCACGGCCAGCGCGTTATTGAAGATGAGCGGCACCAGAGCCTTGGTCTCACCCACGGCCAAGGCGCCCGCCAGGTGCTCGCCCAGTGAGCCGGTGATCAGGCTCGGGCTCAAATCATTCGCAGTGAGCTTCGCCAGCCGCACTTCGCCCGCGCCGCTGCCTTGCCGCATCCCGAAGTACGTGGCGCCATTGCGAAAGGCGAGCCCTTGCAGGCCGGGCATGCCGCCCCCGTGTACGACGCGGCTCAGGACCTTGTTTTGCCGCCAGTCGAGCCGGTAGACGTGGTTCGCATGCAGCACCCACAGCTCCGCGGAGTCCGCCCCGAAGGCGACACCATAGACGCGGCCCTGGAAGATGGTGGGCACGCCCGCGGGCGTGATGGTTTGGCGGGTGGTAATCACGCCAGGGTCCGGCACGGCCCGGACAGGGCGGTCAGCTTGAGCGAGGAGCAGCAGGAGAATCGCGTAGGTCATTTCCTGCCTAGTGTAGTGCGAAGTTATGGCAATTTCATGACGAAGCGAGAGCGCCTACACTAAGAGTAGGTGCTTTCTTGGCCAGACAACGTCGCCCAGAGCGGAGCGGCGCTCCGTTCTCATCGCTTGCGCGCCGCGCTTACCATTCTCGGGCTCACCATGGGCGTGGCCACCATCATCACCGTGATGACCTTGATCCAAGGCGCCAACGACTATGTCGAGAACAAGATCGCCAACCTCGGCACGAACGTTTTTCAGATCGCCAAGACGCCCTTCGCCGCGACCGACTTTGAGCTCTTCCTGAAGTCCATGAAGTACAAACGCTTCGAGTACGCTGACTACGTGGCGCTCACGCGCCGCTGCAACGCCTGTGGGGCCGTCGGCGCCTCGGTTACGTCGCAAGCGCGCATCCGCGCCGCGGACATTGAACTGCAGGACGTCAACGTCATCGGCCACACCGCCAACATGGCCGCCATCGACACGCGCACCGTGGAAACCGGGCGCTACTTCACGCCCTCCGAGGATGACCGTTCCGCCTACGTCTGCCTGGTGGGCGACGCCGTCCGCCAGCAACTCTTCGGCGGCGCCGACGTCTTGAACCGGACCTTGCGCGTGGCGAATCAGGAGTTCACCATCATCGGCACCTTCGAGAAGATCGGCTCCGTGCTGGGGCAGGACGCCGACACCTTCGTCATCGTGCCGCTGAATACTTACCTGCGCACGCGCGGCTCCCGCGCCAGCCTCACCGTGAACGTACAGGCTCGCGAGGAGAGCCAATTTGAAGCCGCCATGGATGAGGCACGTTTGGTGATGCGCAGCCAACGGCAACTGAAGGGCAACGCGCCGGATGACTTTTTTATCGGCACCAAGGAAAGCTACATCAGCTTGTGGAAGAGCATTAGTGGCGCCTTTTTTGCCGTCTTTATCTTAGTAAGTGCGATCTCCGCTTTCGTCGGTGGCATCGTCATCATGAACGTGATGTTAGTCAGCGTGACGGAGCGCACCAAGGAAATCGGCATTCGCCGCGCCGTGGGCGCCACGCAGACCGACATCCGGCGGCAGTTCCTGCTGGAGAGCGTGATGCAGTGCGTGATCGGCGGCGCCATTGGGATCGGCTGCGGCTTTCTCGCCGCGGAAGCCGTCCGCGGACTCGCCGATTTTCCGGTGAGCGTCCGCACCTGGGTGGCCGTGCTCGGCATTGTGGTCAGCAGCGTAATCGGCGTCTTTTTCGGCCTTTATCCCGCGATTCGCGCCTCCCGGCTGGATCCCGTCGAGGCCCTGCGAGCGGACAAATGATTCATTCGCGCTGGCTGGAAAACCTGAGCGTCGCCATCGAATCCCTGCGGTCGCGCAAAGGACGGTCCCTGCTGACGCTGCTCGGCGTGGTGATCGGCGTGACCAGCGTGATCTCGGTGGCCGCCATCATCAGTGGCCTGAATCGCTTCGTGCAGGAGCGCGTCGAGAAGCTGGGGTCGCGCACTTACTTCGTTTCGCGCATCCAACTCGGCCCGCAAAACTTCGGACGTTTGCCGGAGAAGATCCGCAAGCGCCGCTTCTTTGAATACAGCTACGCCCGCGACTTACGGGAACGGGCGCCGTCGCTCGAAATCGCTACCATCTTCGGCACCCGCGCCGCCTTCTTCGGCGACACGAATGACCTGCGCTACGGCGGAGAACGCATCGAAAACGTCTTTATCCGCGGCGTGGAGCCCGAGTACGTTGATGCATTGCCCCTTTTCGAGATTGCGCAAGGCCGCTTCATCTCGGCCAACGACGTCGCCCAATCGCGGCAAGTCGTCGTGATCGGGCAGGCCATCGCCGACGCGCTCTTTCCGACGTCCGATCCCTTGGGCAAGACGATCCGCGTCAACGGCAAGCTCTTCGAAGTCTCCGGCGTCTTCGCCAAGGACGCGGGCTTCTTCGGCGGCCCCGGCGTCGACCAGTTTGCCTGCGTTCCGGTAAGTTGTTTCCGCAAGGACTATCCCGAATCGAAGGAACTGATCATGGCGGTTACGGTGCGTCCGGAAGTGCCGCTCGACAAGGGGCTCGACGAACTGCGCGACGCCATGCGCCGCATTCGCCACACCGCTTACAACCAGGAAGACGATTTCGAAATCACCTCGCCGGACTTCCTCAGTTCCCTCTGGAACCAACTCACCGGCGCCCTGGTGATCCTCACCAGCCTCGTCTCCTCCGTCGGCCTGCTGGTGGGCGGTATTGGCGTGATGAACATCATGCTGATTTCGGTGACTGAGCGCACCGCCGAAATCGGCCTGCGGAAAGCCGTCGGGGCGCGCCGGAGCGACATTCGCGCGCAGTTTCTGATGGAAGCCGTCGTGCTGACCGTCAGCGGCGGGCTGATCGGCATCGCGCTCGGCTGGCTGATCGCTTTTCTGGTGAGAACTTTCTTGCCTTCGGTGCCAGCCACGCTATCCTATGAATGGGCCGCGCTGGGTGTCGTGATCTCGGTGAGCGTCGGTCTCTTCTTCGGCTTCTACCCGGCGAATCGCGCCGCTAACCTGGATCCCATCATCTGCCTCCGCTACGAATAAACCAACCATGACTCCCCGCAAAAACTACGAATGGAAGCTGAAGTCGCGCAGCCTGCGCTTGGGTGACCGCACGCTGATCATGGGCTCCGTGAACGTCGCGCCGGACTCGGGCTCCGGCGGCCGCTTCACCGATCCCGACCGCGCCTTTGCCCAAGCCATGCTCCTCGAAGAGCAAGGCGCCGACGTGATCGAACTCGCCGCGGAGACCCTCAAGCCCAACGTGAATCGCATCGCCGAAGCCGAGGAGCTACGCCGGTTGATCCCCGTCGTTAAATTACTAAAAGACAAACTCAGCGTGCCCCTTTGCGTCTCCACCTGGAAAGCCGCCGTCGCCGATAAGGCGCTAGAGCACGGCGCCGAGATCATCTCGGACCCCAGCGGCATGGCCTGGGACCCGCCGCTGAGCAAGATCATCATCAAGTACGACGCCGGCCTCATCCTGGTGCATCTGCGCGGCACGCCCGACGTTTGGGCCGGCCAGCCGCCCGTGAAGGACCTCATGTCGATGGTGAACATCGGCCTGGGCGCCGCCTACCACCGCGCCATCAAGGCCGGCATCGCCAAGGAGGCGATGGTGATCGACCCCGGCATCGGCCTGGGCAAACGCCGCGAACAGAACCTCGACGTGATCAACCAACTCGGGATTCTGCGCCTGGTAGACCGGCCCATTCTGGTCTGCACCTCGCGCAAGCCGATCCTCGCCAAGCCGGACGCCACCCAGCTCGAGTTCGCCTCCGCCGCCATGATGACCGCCGCGATTCTGAACGGCGCCCACATGGTCCGCGTCCACGACGTGAAAGCGATGAAAGCGGCGGTAGAAGCTACCGACTTGCTGGTGGCAGCGATCCCGGGTCCCCCCGAGCCGCCTCCCCGTCCGCCGGTGGTGCCGGGGCCTAAGGGCTTCGCCGCCCGCGAAGATAGTGACCGTCGTCCCTTGCGTCCTCTGGCGCCTCGGCCTCGGGAGAGCTAGGGATGGGAGTTCATTTTTACCTTGGGCGCGAGCGTTTACGACTGGATTCCGTGTTTGCCGAAGGCGGCCTGAGGTTCGAAATGCGGATTATCAATCTGCACGATTTTGAAGCAGAAGAGATTCTCGACAGCCCGGACCCGGCCGATCTCGTGTGGGCGATCGGCGCGCGAGGCGATCACGCGCAGGCGTTGCCTCGCATTCTGCAGCGCTATGCCGCATTGCGTAGTGAGGATCAGCGCGTCGCCATCTCCCACCTGTGTACCTATGCGGCGATGATGGGATTAGACGGGCTATTGAACGAATCGTTGAAAGAGTTTCCCATGATCACCGCAAATCTGGAAGAAAGCGCCATCGGCCGCGCCTTGATGGAGAAGGGCCTTGAGAAGGGTACGCAGGACCTCTTGCTCGACCTGCTCTCCACCAAGTTCGGATCCCTTCCGGATTGGGCCACCGAACGCGTCAAGCAGGCTCCTCTCGACACCCTGAAACGTTGGGCGCACCGTTTCGTCCGCGCCAATTCACTCGAAGAAACGCTCGACTAATCCACGACGCTGGCCCAACCGCGCTTCGACAAGTCCCAGTAGATGTAGGCTCCAGCCGCCAGCCCGGCCGACAGCACTCCGGCGAGTCCACGCGATCCGATCCTTTTCTCCAATACATCCCGTTCCGTAGAGCTCTACAATCACAACTATGGGCCTACGTGGAAGAGTTGCATTGGTCACAGGAGCTAGCCGGGGAGTTGGACGTGGTGTCGCAGCCGAACTTGCCTCAAGCGGAGCGCGCGTGTTTGTAACGGGCCGCTCGTTGCCGGAAGGTGTTCAGGTTGACCCGCGGATAACCGCGGTCGTTTGCGATCATGGCGACGACGCGCAGGTGGATGCGGCTTTCAATCGAATCTCTCGAGATGCTGGCGCTGTCGATATCCTGGTCAACAACGTCTGTGGCGGCTACGAGCGAATGGTTGAGGACGGCAACTTCACGTGGCCGAAGCCATTTTGGGAGCAGCCCATCTGGCGATGGGACGCCATGTTCCAGGCAGGGGTCCGCGCACACTACCGCGCTGCCCAACTGGTGACGCCTGGGATGATCGCTTTGGGTCGAGGACTGATCGTGAACATTTCATTTTGGGCAGCCCAAAAGCACCTCGGGAACGTAGCCTACGGAGTCTCGAAAGCAGCAACGGACAAAATGACGGCCGATATGGCGCACGAGTTGAGGCCATATGGCATTACGGCCATTTCGCTCTACCCAGGTCTCGTGCGAACCGAGAAAGTGATGGAGGCCGCACAGTACCTCGACCTGAGCAATTCCGAGTCCCCGGAATTCATTGGGCGGGCTGTGTCCGCGCTGGCAATCGACGGTGATGTCATCCGGCATTCCGGTAAGGTTCTCGTCGCGGCGGCCGTGGCGAGTGACTATGGCTTCCAAGATATCGACGGAAAGTCGCCGCGCCCGCTCACTCTTGCGAATGTCTGAGGCAAGAGAAGTCTCCGCCGGCATCCTTTACACAGAACACTCTAGCCTGCGATCCGTGAGCCCTGGCGTGTGTTCGTTGTGGTCCTACGAGTCGCGCCCTCACGGTAGCCAGCGCCCTGTCGAAGTGAACGCAACCGGCGACCACCTGTACTGGCTCAACCGGTCCGACCCTCTTTTGAACACAATCTTGCCGGAGACCAGTGTTTCTATCGTCGTCAACTTGGATGAACCCTGGACGGCCGGCCGAACGCTCGTCTCTTCGGCTTTCTTGCCCCGCTTAGCCGTCATTGGTCCGGTCACAAGCTCAAGAATCTTGCGGTTGGGCAAGTCGGTCCGCGCCTTTGGAGCAGGATTCGATTCAACGCTTAGCCCCAATGTGTTGGGGGTGCCGGCAGCCGAGCTAGTTGATCGAATCGTGCCTCTGAAGGACCTTTGGAGCCGGCTGGAAATAGAGAGGCTGGCCGCCGCCTTGATGATTTCTGATCCGCGGCGTCACGTAACCGCATTGAGGGACGAGATAACGAAGCGTACTGGCGGCGTGGCCTTCCGGGACTCGGTTAGTCAATCTGCCGGCCTCCTCAGGCTCCACGCCGGATGCATCCCAATTAACGATCTTGCCGAGAGGAACGGTCTCACTCGTCAGCAGTTCAGACATCGATTCCTCACTGCGGCGGGACTTCCTCCGAAACTGTATGCGCGCATCACCCGCTTTCAGAAACTCGTCCACTCGCTCTTGTCCGCGGATGTGTCGAATTGGGCGGGGGTCGCTTCAGACGTGGGATTCTACGATCAGGCGCACATGATCAACGAGTTTCATGGCTTTGCCGGCTCGCCCCCCACCGTTTTCTTTCAACCCCGCGGTTCTGAGAGCATCAGCGTGAAGCCAAGGCTGTGCGGGCGGCCTTATCAATGGCCGGGACGGACCTAGACTTGCCTAGTCCACGACGCTGGCCCAGCCGCGCTTCGACAAATCCCAGTAGATGTAGGCTCCCGCCGCCAATCCGACGGCGAGCATCCCCACGCCCTGCAGAGTCGCACCTAGCAGGAGCTTGCCCGTGCCAAACAAGCAGCCGTAAATCAAGATGCAACCGGCTAGCCAGCAGAGCAGGTCATATCCGTTGGCGCTCCCCTCCGGCACTTGGGCATCTGACCAACTTCTGCCCTTCGCGGTCTATCAAATGCGCTCGATCACCACGTCGGCGGCGTGCGCGGCCAGCGCCTTCAGATCATCCGGATCGGAAGTGAGTACGGTCCCTCCGGGTTCCGCGAAGGCCACGACCAGCGCATCGACGGCTGACCCACGACGGGCCAGCCGCCGTAGCTGGGCGGCTCGCCGCGCTAGAGACTCGGGGACCGCCTCGATGATGTCACAGGTTTTGAGGAACCGGTTCTCGTTCGCGTCGCGCCCCGCGTGGCCCTGTAAACACTCCACAAGAACCGCCGCGGGTACCGCCGGTGGCCATAGGCCCTCTTCGCGCAGGGCGACGATCAGGGCTAAAGCCCGGCGCGAGCGCTCTGCCAGTTGGCTCACCGCCCCCGAATCCATAATCAGCAAGGACTAACCCGCCTTCCGATCCGTGCGACCGGCAATTCGTTGAGCCACGGCGACCGCTCGGGCGCGCTCCCGAGGAGTTGGCTGGCCGACCTCCGCCGCAAGTTCCGCGGTATAGCGACGGCTCGCGGACTGGAGCTTCCGGCGACGCACTTCGGTGCGCACCGCTTCCTGCAGCAGCTCGGATGCGGAGAGACCACTGCCTTTCACGATTTCGTATAGATCTGTGGGCAAATACACCTGCATGCGAGGCATACGCCTAGTATACACACATGCTTTCTCATCTCAGTCCACGGCGCTGGCCCGGCCGCGCTTCGACAAATCCCAGTAGATGTAGGCTCTGGCCGCCAGCCCGAAGCGTCGAATACGGTAGGCAAATTCGCAATGTGCTTCGCAAAACTGGTATTCACACCGGTCTCCAGCCCGTGTGCGGACGCTACGGCGAAGGAACTAGAAGCTCACTCCGCCAAAAGGCGCCCGGCCTTCAACCTGAGAATGGCGATCAGGTCCGCGCCGTCGATCAAGGCCTCATACTCCGCGTCTTCGTCCGGCGTAAGTGCGCCGTCATTTGCGCGTTTTGCCAGGTAATCCACCCGCGCCTGTACCTCTGGAGAAATCTGGTACTCCAGGATTTGACGCAGTGCCGACGGGTCTAGCGAAGACGCTAGAGGGTCTAAGAGGCCATCTAACGCGGCGGTGCTCATGACTACACGTTACCACCATCTGCTCTCGGGGGCACACAGCAACAGCCCTAGTCCACGACGCTGGCCCAGCCGCGCTTCGACAAATCCCAGTAGATGTAAGCTCCCGCCGCCAATCCGACGGCGAGCATCCCCACGCCCTGCAGCGTCGCGCCCAGCAGAAGCTTGCCTGTGCCGAACAAGCAGCCATAAATCAGGATGCAGCCGGCCAGCCAGCAGAGCAGGTCATGCCCGTTGGCGCCACCCTTCTGGCACTCGGGCATCTGGCGGGCGATGGGACCCCAGCCCCATACCGACGGGTGCGTCTTTCGGTAAAAGGCCTTCAATATCTTCTCGTCTTCGGGCGGCGTCAGGAAGGTTACCGCGAGCCAGCCCGCCGTGGTGATGGCCGTGGTGTAGATCATGATCCAGGCAAAGTCGCGCGGATCGTCGCCATTCAACGACGTGCCGAATTGCAGGTAAAGCGAAGTCGCCGCAGCGAACACCATCGCCGATACTTCGCTCCAGGCGTTGATGCGCCACCAATACCAACGCAGCAGCAAGACGAGTCCGGTGCCCGCGCCGATGGCGAGTAAGTACTTCCAGGCCGCCTCAATCGAACTCAGGTTGTAAGTCACCACGATGGAAACTAAGGTGATCAACACCGTGGCCGCTTGCGACATTCTCACGTAATGCTCGTCGGACTCCTTCGGCTTCAGGAAGCGCCGGTAAAAGTCATTCACCAGATAACTGGCGCCCCAATTCAGCTGCGTGGCAATGGTGGACATATAGGCCGCGGCGAAAGCAGCGAGCATCAATCCGCGCAAATACGGAGGTAAGTACTCGATCATCACTTTGACGTAGCCGGTTTCTTTGTCCACTAAGTCGGGATACAGCACCATCGAGGCCAGCGCGGTGAGGATCCACGGCCAGGGCCGGATGGCGAAGTGGGCGATGTTGAACCAGAGCGTCGCCAGTAACGAGTGGCGCTCGTCCTTCGCGCAGAACATCCGCTGGGCGACGTAGCCACCGCCGCCGGGCTCCGCGCCCGGGTACCAGCTCGCCCACCACTGCATGCCGATAAACACGCAGAAGCTCACCAGCGGCATCCAGGTGGAGTCGAGGTCGGGAATCATGTCCAACGACGATCCCTTGCCGCGCGCCGCATCGAGTACGGCCAGCTTCGCCTTCATCGCGTCCAACCCGCCCACCGCCGACACCGCGGCCACGGCCAGCACGATCACCATGCCCATCTTGATCACGAATTGGAAGGCGTCCGTCACCAGCACGCCCCACAGTCCGGAGAGCGCCGAAATCAGGGACGTCACGGCGATCAGGCCGATCACCACCAGCAAGGCCTGCTCTTTCGAAACGCCCAGCACCAGCATCAGAATCTTCACCATGGCCAAGTTCACCCAGCCGAGGATGATGCAGTTAATCGGCAGGCCAAGATACAAGGAGCGGAAGCCGCGCAGAAAAGCCGCCGGCTTCCCGGCGTAGCGAATCTCGGAGAATTCGATGTCGGTGGTAACGCCGCTGCGCCGCCACAGGCGGGCAAAGAGAAAGACGGTGAGCATGCCGCCGGCGATGTAATTCCACCAGATCCAATTGCCGGCGATGCCGTTCTTGGCGACCAGCCCCGTCACCACCAGCGGCGTATCCGCGGCGAACGTAGTGGCCACCATGCTGGTGCCGGCCAGCCACCAAGGCACGTCACGGCCGCCGAGGAAAAACTCGCCCGTATTTTTCCCCGCGCGCGCCTTGTAGTAGAAGCCGATGCCGAGGTTAAAGGCGAAGTAAAGGGCCACCACGGCCCAGTCAAGGATGGTTAACTGCACTGCCCATTATAGGCTTACTGCGGAATCAAACGGGTCGCCTGGCGAGCCACCAGTAGCCACTTCGGCCCGATTTTGCTCCACACCTGCAGGATATTCAGCTTGAGCGTCACCGGCTTGCCATCCGTCATGCTGGTGGTGGTGACGAAGCCGCGTACGGTGGCCGTGGTGCCGTGGATGGTGATGGTGGGCGCGGGCTCATACACCAAACGATTCTTGGCCTTCACCATGGCGGCGACAGCTTCGGCCTTGTTCTCGAGCTTGGCGTTCGAGTGGCTGTACATCAGGTCCTCGGCCATCAGGGAAGCGATCGTGGCGCCGTCGCCCTTCTGAATGGCGGCCGCCAGGCTCTCGACATTGGTGAGAACGGCCTTCTGGTCAGGGGTCATCTGCGCGGCCAGGGTCGCCACAAGGGCGAGGGTGAGAAAGAGGCTCTTCATGGAGACACAGCATATCGCGTTTTGCCTGCCGTGTGCATTCGTGGTGAAATCTTAGGAAGCTTATGATCAATCGCCGAAGAGCCATGTTAGGTCTGGGAGGCGGACTCCTCTCCGCGCAAACGCGCCGCACACCGGGCGTAAAGCCCCGCAATATCGTCTTCATCCTCACCGACGACCACCGCTTTGATGCTATGGGTTTCCTGAAGGGCCAGCCCTTCCTCGAGACGCCCGTGCTGGACCGCATGGCCCGCGAAGGCGTCCATCTCAAAAACGCCTTCGTCACCACGGCGCTCTGTTCGCCCAGCCGGGCGACGATTCTTACGGGCAAGTACGCGCACGCGCACAAGATCGTCGACAACAATACGCCGATCCCCGCCGGGACGTCCTTCTTCCCGCAGCAACTGCGGGAGGCCGGTTACGCCACCGGCTTCTTCGGCAAATGGCACATGGGCGCCGGCAGCGATGCCCCCCAACCGGGCTTCGACCGTTGGGTGAGTTTCCTCGGCCAAGGCACTTACTTGCCCTCACGCAACGGACTCAACGTCGACGGCAAGAAAGTACCGCAGAAGGGTTACATCACCGACGAACTGACTGACTACGCCGTGGACTGGATCAAACAGCAAAAGAAGGACCAGCCCTATTTCGTCTATCTGTCGCACAAGGCCGTGCATTCGGAATTTATTCCCGCCGAGCGGCACAAAGGCCGTTTCGACAAAGAGAAATTCATCCCGCCCCCGACCATGGACGCCACCGGAGATATGGCGCGCAACCGGCCCATGTGGGTGCAGAACCAGCGCAATAGTTGGCACGGCGTGGAGTATCCGTATCACTCCAGCTTGAATATTGAAGAATATTACCGGCGCTACGCGGAGACCTTGCTGGCCGTGGACGAAAGCGTCGGGCGCGTGCTCGATACCTTGAAGCAGCGGGGTGAACTGGAGTCGACGCTGGTGATTTATATGGGCGACAACGGCTTCGCCTTCGGCGAACACGGCTTGATCGATAAGCGCACGGCCTACGAAGAGAGCATGCGCGTACCCATGCTGGCGCGTTGCCCGGAGTTATTCGCGGGCGGGCGCGTGGTGGAGCAGGTGGTAGCGAATCTGGACATTATGCCCACTTGCCTGGCGGCGGCGGGCATTGAGGCCCCAGCGGGATTGGCGGGGAAGAGCTTCTTGCCCCTTGCGCAAGGTAAGCAAGTCGCCTGGCGCGATAACTTCCTCTACGAATACTACTGGGAGGCGAACTTCCCGCAGACACCGACGATTCACGCCTTGCGCGGGGACCGCTACAAATATATCCGCTACCACGGCATTTGGGACCTGAACGAGCTCTACGACTTGAAAGAGGATCCGCGCGAGACGAATAACCTCATCAGCGATCCGAAATTTGCTTCCGTGGCGAAGCAGATGAATGAACAGCTCTTCGACATTCTGAACAAAACGGACGGCCTCTCCATGCCGCTGTATCCCGATAAAGGTGGCGTGATGAATCAGCGCCACCCGGATCGCTCCAAACGCGCGGACTTTCCCGAGGTCTTTCTGGGGAAGCCCAAGAAATAAGCCAGCGGTCGCGCTCGCCAATTTGACCACCCGGTTCCTCAACTCACCCGCCGGACGACGAAACGAACCGGAAACCCGTTGATTCTATTCACTTCTTTTCCAGATTTTGGCCGGACAGGGCTGAGCCGACGGAGGGCATCACCCGGCCCGGGTTCATGCTTTATTCTGGCACGAGGCAGCAAGAAATCGACGATCCGGGGGATGGGGAAACGGGGCTAAGCTGTTGTGTTTCAAGCTTTTGTATGGTCGTGAAAATTGGCGTCACCGGCAAGTGGTTCATCCAGTCAACGCGGCTTCTCCAGGGCTCGATAACTGGCGAGTCGCTGGCCGAGGCGTGCACGGACGGGGGCGTTTTCCACCGGTTTCTTCTCCGTGGGGTCCGCAGCCCAGTCGTAAAGGCGGCCGTCTTCGTAGAGTTTCCAGCGATGATCGAAGACGAAACGGTCCGTCTTGGTCCAACGCTCTTTGTCATGGCCGGGGCGAGGGTCATACCAAGAATAAACATGATCCCGCGACTTAGCCTTTTGTCCGAGTAACTGGGGCAGGAAGCTATGGCCATCTTGCACACCCATGCTCTTGGGCGAGACGCCTGTGGCCGCGCAGAGGGTGGGCAGAAAGTCGCAGGAATCGACTAAATCGTCGCTCACCTGGCCGGGCCGGATCTTCCCCTTCCAGCGGACTAACAAAGGAACGCGCATGCCCGCTTCGGTGGTGTCGCCTTTGCCGCCGGTAAAGTCCGTGATGTGTCCATGGCGCACCAGCTTACTCTGGATCTTGCCCAGCGTGCCATTGTCGCCGTAGAACAGCACGAGAGTATTTTCACTCAGACCGAGTTCGTCGAGACGCGCCAGCATACGGCCGACAATGCGGTCCATGTATTCTACTTGTCCGGCGAAATAGCGGGTATCATTCTTCAGGCGCTGCGGCGTACTCCAATCCGGGCTGTCGGGTGTGGGCGTGAAGGGGTCGTGGGTTAGCGCCATCGGATAGTAAACAAACCAGGGTTCGGTGCGATGCTTTTCGATGAAGCGCAGTAAGAAGTCAGCGGAGATGTCGTCGCCGTATTTGTCTTTTTGATTCCTGAAGAGCTTACCGTTTTCGTAGTAAGTCGGATCGCCATAGCGCGAACCTTTGTCTTCCGTGTGCTGCGCGTGCCAGACGCTATATTCGTCGAAGCCGGCGTCTTCAATGCGCTGCCCTTTGCCGCGCCACTCTTCCTCGAAACCAGGCGGGTTGTAGCTCCAGAATTGCCATTTTCCGGCGATGGCGGTTTTGTACCCGTTTTCCTGGAACAGATGGCCAAAGGTACGTTCGTGGGGGGCCATGATGCCAAAAGCGCGCCAATTACGGAAATTCAATTTACCGGTCATCAATTGCATGCGGGTGGGCGTACACAAAGGCTGCGCGAAAGCGTAGTTGAAGCGCATCCCGTCCGCGGCCATGTGGTCCAAGTGCGGCGTGCGATAGCTGCGGCCGCCATAGCTGCCGAGGCACTCGAAGCCAAGGTCATCGGCCAGGATGAGCAGCACGTTAGGCCGCTTGGTTTGCGCCGTAGCGGCGGCGCTGAGGGTGAACAGGAATTCGCGGCGGGAGAACATGCCGCCAGTTTATCGCTACGGATCGCTACTCGTCGCGCAGCGCCTGCATGGGCGAGATACGCGACGCGCGCCAAGCCGGGCGGAACGCCGCCGACAGGCCGGCGGCCACGAGGAGCGCCGCCGCGCCAGACAAGGTTAGCGGGTCATACGGCGTGACACCGTAGAGTTGCCCCGCGACGAGCCGGCCGGCGGCGAGCACCGCCGGAACGCCCGCCAGCAGCCCCACGGCGAGCACCCCCAACGACTGCCCCATCACCAGCCGCAGCACCTGCCCGGCGGTGGCGCCCAGGGCCATGCGGATGCCGAACTCGCCCGTACGCTGGCTGGTAGTGTACGCGAGCAGGCCGTAAAGGCCTACCGCCGCCAGGCCCAGCGCGAGCACGCCGAAAAGGCCCGAGAGCCGCGCCAGCAAACGCTCCTGACCTAGGGTGCCTTGGACGTAGTCACCGGTAAGAGCCATGCGCGCGATGGCGACGTTCGCATTCTCCTGCCGGACGGCTTGCCGCAACGCGCCCCAAAGCGTCCGCGGATCGCCTTCCGCGCGGATGACCAGGTCTTCGAAGCCGTCGCGGGATTGCGCGTTGTGGACCCAATACATCCCGCGAGCCCGCTCGCGCAGCGCACCGATCTTGGTATTCTTGACGATGCCCACGATCTCGTACGTGGTGCCATCGGGAAACTGGAAGCGGCGGCCAATCGCTTCGCTGCCCGGGAAGAGGCGCGCGGCCAACGTCTCGTTGACGACAGCAACCCGTTGCGGGCCGGTGTCGGTTGGGCGGAAAGTGCGGCCCCGCAACAGCGGGATGCCCATCGCCTCGAAGTAGCGCAGCCCGACCGAATTGCCGTCCGCGCCGACGCGCTTCTCCTTCACGCGCTCCGCGCCGGCCGGCCAGAGCGGCAGTCCCCAGCGGCCGCCGCCGAAGTGCAGCATGGAAAAACTCGCCGCGCGGACGCCGGGCACGGCCTCGACGCGTTGCAGCAACCGCCCCGCCCAGGCCGCTTTCGCCTCGCCCTTCAGGCTCGCGCTTTCGCCGTTCAATTCCAACACCAGGACGTTGGTGTCGAAGCCTGGCCGAATGGCCTGCACCTGCTGCAGCGTGCGCAGGAAAAGGCCGGCCCCGGTAACCAGCAAAAGAGCCAGGCAGACTTGCCCCGCAACGAGGAGCGGCGCGAGCCCGCCGCTGCGGCGTCCCGCCGTGCCTTTGCCCTCCTTCAAGGCGGGGCCCGCGTCCACGCGGGTCGCCGCCCAAGCGGGCACCATGCTGAAGAGGATCGCCGTCAGCAACGACACCAGAAACGTGAAGCCCAGCACCCGCGCATTCACCGTAGCGTCCAGCGCGATGGGATTCGGGCCCAGTTCCACCAGAGTCAGCAGCCCTGGCGTCGCCCAGGCGGCGATCAGCAACCCAGCGGCACCGCCGACCAGAGCGAGGGTGACCCCTTCGACGAGCATCTGGCGGACAAGTTGCCAGCGGCCCGCGCCGAGCGCCAAGCGGACGGCCATCTCACGGCGCCGGCTCGCGGTGCGGGCCAGCAGCAGGTTGGCCAGGTTCGCGCAGCCGATCAGCAGCACGATGGCCACCACGGCGAAGAGAATCTGCAACGGCTGCGAGAATTCGTAGCGTAGCTCGGAGACGCCGCGTGAGGCGTCGGTGAGTTCAATCCGCGCCTGCCGCAGGTCGCGTGAGCGCTCGGTTGACGGGCGGTCGCCGGCCACTTCGCGCAGCCATTGCGTGTAGGCCGTGTTGATGGCGGTGCTGGCGGCGGCCATCGGCGCTTGGCGGCGCGCCAACAAGTGCAGGAACTGGGTAAGGTTCTGCTCGGTGTCGCGGATCCACTGCTGCGCGCGCGGCAAGTGAACCAGCGGTACGTAGAGGTCAGGATTTTCGCCCACGACGACACCGGCAAAGTCCCTTGGCGTCACGCCGACCAGGGTATAGACTCCTTCATTCAACTGTACGGTGCGCCCGAGGACGTTGGGGGCGCGGCGGAAGCGGCGCTCCCAGTAACGGTCACTGATGACGGCCACGGGAGTCGCGCCGGGGAGGTCGTCATGGGGGTCGAGCAGGCGGCCGGCGGCGGCGCCGGTGCCCAGGAGCGGGAAGAAATTGCCGGAGACCAGCCGGGCCTGCATCCGCTCCAGATCAGTGCCCAGGTCAGTGTAGCCCCCGCTCCAACGGCCATACGCATCCACGGGCATGCTGCCCATCGCCGCGACGCCCTTCAAGGCCGGGTTGGGTTGCGAGAGTCTCCGGAAGAAGGCCAGCGAGAAGGCGCTAGCCGGGCCATCCGGGAAACCGGTGGTGACGCCGGCGACGCGCGAGTCGCCAAACCAGACGAGTTCTTCGGGCCGCTCAATCGGCAACTGCCGCAGCACCAGAGCGTCGAAGACGCTGAAGATCGCCGTATTGGCCCCGATGCCGAGCGCGAGCGTCCCCGCGGCTACCAGGGTGAAGGCTGGAGTGGCCCAGAGTTGGCGAAGCGCGAGCCGGAATTCGTTCAGCATGCGCCCCCTGGTTGCACGTCGGCGGCCAATGGCGGGGAGTTGCGTAAAGTTTGGAGATGCGGGGGTTATAGGCCAGCAGCATCGGGCTGGTTGCCGGTCGAAGCGTCCGCTTCTGGGACGGGCGCGCTCGATTTCGGCGCCCTCCTACTTCGCAAAGGGCCGCTGCGAGAGGCCGGTGTTCTGTCGCGCGGTGACCCATTGGTTCGCTGACACCTCGCCGTAGTCCTTGGTCGTCCCGTCGGGCCAGCGAATGCTCAAGCGTGCCTTCGTAGCTGTGCCCAGGCCGAAGTGGGTCCGGAGGTCGCCGTGGGAGATATGAAAACCGCCGCTGCGAACCTCGTCGACCATCGTGCGGCCGTTCGCGGTCAGCATCACCTTGGCCCCAATCGCGTCGCGGCCGTTGGCTAAACGCGCTTCCACCAGGAGGGCGTTGCCCACCGGAGCGCGGTTCTTCCATAAGGACGGCGGCTGGTGCAGATTGACGATCACCACTTCCAGCGTGCCGTCGTTGTCGAGGTCCGCGGTGGCCATGCCGCGCGAGGCGTGACGCTCGGTGACGGCGGAACCGGCCTGGTGCGACAGGTCGTAGAATTCGCCGTCGCCGCGGTTCCAATAGAGGGTCCGCTCCTGGGCGAATTGCTCCTTGATGCCCGCGGTATCGACCTCGGGATAGACGTGTCCGTTCACGTGCAGGATGTCCTTCCAGCCGTCCTGATCGACATCGAGAAATGCAGCGCCCCAGCCGAGGAACTTCGTATGAATGCCGAGGCCCGCGCGCACGGTGACGTCGGCGAAGGCCATGCCGCCCAGGTTGCGATAGAGGGTGGGCGTGTCGTCCGAGAAATTGGTCTTGAAGATGTCGAGCTTGCCGTCGCCGTCATAGTCGCCGGCGGCGGCGCCCATGCCGGCCTGCTCGCGGCCGTCTTCGTTCAGCGCCGCGCCAGAGACGATGCCCTCCTCAGCGAAGGTGCCGTTCTTCAGGTTGTGGAAGAGCAGGCTGGCGGTGGAGTCGCAGGCGACATAAACGTCGGGCCAGCCGTCGTTATCGAAGTCGCCGGTGAGGACGGTGAAGCCGTAGTAATTCTTCGCCGTGGAGATGCCCGCCGCTTTCGAGACGTCGGTGAACTTGCCGCCGCCATCGTTGCGCAAGAGCGACATACTCTCGCCGGGCAGTCCGCGCGGGCCGCAGGCCACGGGCAGGCCCTTCCAGACGCATTGGCTCTTGGCGCCGGGTTTCGGCGTAGTCGCGGGATTGAAATCGAGGTAGTGGGCGAGGAAGAGGTCGAGGTCGCCGTCGCGGTCGTAGTCGAGGAAGGCGCAGCCGGTGGTCCAGCGCGTCTTGCCTTGCGGCAGCTTCGCGGACTGGTCAGTAAACGTGCCGTTGCCCTCGTTGTGCAGCAGTGTGTTCGGTCCCCAGTTGGCGATGACGAGATCCAGCCGGCCGTCGTTGTCGTAGTCCCCGGCGCAGACGCCCTGGCCGAAGCTAGTGGAAGGGATCAGCGCTTTATCCGTTACGTCAGCAAACTTCAAGCCGCCGAGGTTGCGGTAGAGATGATGCCGAGCGCCGCGCGGAGCGGCCTTGGCGTCGAGTTGGCCGGCGTTCACCAGGAAGATGTCGACCAGGCCGTCGCCGTCATAATCGAAGAGCGCGAGGCCGTTGCCGGTGGTCTCGACAATGTAGCTGTTGTGTTGCGGGTCGCCGGAGACGTTGATGGCGGTGAGTCCGGCTTGGGCGGCGAGGTCCTGCAGGTCGACGCGGGGAGCGGTTCTGCCTTTGGGGAGCGGACGGGCCGGTTGCGCCGCCCGGCCGCTGGTGGCGGAACCGGTCATGCCCGATTGCGCGAAACAGGCAAGGGCGGCCAGGAAGAAGAGCAGAGGCATGCGCCTCCAGTGTAGCGGCTTACTTACTGACGTTTTGGCTCATCGAACTGAGCGACGGGCTGATGAGGGCCTCGCGCATTTCGGGGGGCGGATTGTTGAAGACGTCCTCTAACTGGCGTACGATTTCAGGGTCGCGCCAGCCACGTTTCACCTCTTCATAGAGGATGCCGAGCGCCTCGGTGTGGGAGAGGGCGGGCTTGTAGGGGCGCGCCGTGGTGAGCGCGTCGTAGATGTCGACGATCTGCAGGATGCGGGCGAGGAACGGAATCCGCTCGCCGACCAGGCCGTCCGGGTAGCCGGAGCCGTCCCAGCGTTCATGGTGATTGCGCACGATGGGCAACACCGGAGCCAGGCTCTTCATACCGCGGCAGATATCCTCGCCGCGCCAGGTGTGGGAGCGCATCACTTCCCACTCATCCTGTGTGAGGAGCGAGTCCTTGAAGAGAATCGCGTCGGGGACGCTGATCTTGCCGATGTCGTGCAGGAAGCCGCCGCGGTAGAGCGCCAGCAGTTGTTCGCGCGGCAGACCGATGCGCATGCCCATGGCGACGGCGTAAGTGGCCAGGCGCTGGCAATGCGCGCCGGTGTAATGGTCACGCTGCTCGACGGTCTGCGCCAGGGTAAAGAGTATACTCTCCACCTCTTCCAGCGAATCGATGGCGGCCTTGTGGCGCAGCATCGCCGTCACGCGGGCGCGCAGCACCGCAGGCTGCAGGGGCTTTAACAGGAATTCATCGGCGCCGGAGGTGATGCCGGCGATCTCGTGTTCGCTGCCCTGGACGCTGGTGAGCATCAGCACCGGCGTCAGGTAAGTCTTTTTGTTGGCGCGGAAGCGCTGGCAGAATTCGGGCCCGGACATTTCGGGCATGATGAATTCGCAGATGACGAGATCCACTTTCTCCTGGCTGACGATCGCCAGGGCTTCGGAGGGCCGCCGGCATTCCAGGAGCTTGTATTGCTTCGATTGGCCACCGCGTCCACCTTGTAACATGGCGCGAATCATCCGGCGGTTGATCTCTGCGTCGTCGACGATGAGGATCGTCGAGAGATCCGTCGGACC
Source organism: Bryobacteraceae bacterium (assembly GCA_019752335.1). Classification (GTDB taxonomy): domain Bacteria; phylum Acidobacteriota; class Terriglobia; order Bryobacterales; family Bryobacteraceae; genus JALHNI01. Next base: position 125,948 of record JAIEMJ010000006.1, on the reverse strand, counting down.
AGTGAAAAGGATCTCCGGCGTGTAGGAGAGCCCCAGTTCTCCCGCTTCCAGGGGAGCATGGGCGCGAATTGGAATATAGGGTGTGGCCACCGTCGTAAAACGCACTTCCTCAACAGCGAAAGGCTTCCTGCTCTTAGGTTCCTATCGGCAAGGAGGACGCATTGGTTTAGCCCGGCATGTTACTAATAAGAACATGCGCCACGTTTTGCCGCTTTTTCTCGTCTCCTTTGCTCTGGGCCAGGATGCTCCCCTCACCCAAGGAGCCCTCACCCAAGGAGAACGGGACCGCGCCATGAGCTACCTTCATGCCACCCAAAAGCAGGTGACGGATACCATCCATAGCCTTACCCCTGCCCAACTGGCGTACCATGCGGGCCCCGGCCGCTGGTCCGTCGCCGACTGCCTCGAGCACCTGGCCCTCACCGAGAGCGGTCTTTTCGCCATGATTACGCAGCAAGTGATGAAGTCGCCACCGGCGCCTGACCTGGCCGAAGTCACCAAAGGCAAGGACGACCAGGTGATGAAGATGATCGCCTCCCGCGACGTGAAGGCCAAGGCTCCGGAGATGTTCGTCCCCAGCAACAAATGGAAGACGACCGCCGAAACCCTCGCCGCCTTCCGCGCGGCCCGCAAAACCACCATCGCCTACGTCGAGTCCACGCCGGACGCCCTGCGCACGCACTACGTCCGCCAGCCGATGCCGATGGACGGCTATCAGGTGGTGCTGATGATTGGCGCGCACACCGAGCGCCACTTGGCCCAGATGAAAGAGGTGATCGCCAGCACGGGATTCCCCAAGCCATGACCGCCGCCGAGGTCGAAGTCGTCCTTGCGCAGATGTCGCACAGCGACGCCACACTGCGGCAGACCCTGGCCGGAGTCAGCGAGGCGCAATGGCGCTGGAAGCCGGATGTCGACGTGTGGTCCTTAAACGAAATCGCCGAGCATCTCGTCGTGGTGGAACAAGGCATCCTTTTTCGCCTGCGCAAAGCGCCAAGTGACGGTATTGAGAAGACGGAAGGCAAAACACGCTTGCCGGATATGCTCGTCAATCGAAAGGTGAGGTTCCCCGCTCCGGGCCGCACTCAACCCACCGGGCAGAAGTACGCGACCCCGGACGACTGTCTGCGTGAATTGGCCACCGCGCGCGCCGCGACACTGGCTTGGGTAGCGGACCCGAACACGAACTTGAACAGCCACGTAATGCCGCATCCGGCCTTCGGCGAACTCCACGGCGGCCAGTGGCTGCAAATGCTGCATGGCCACACGCTACGCCACCTCGAGCAGATGCGCGAAGTGATGGCCGCGCCGGGCTACCCGGCGGCTTAGCGCCGGCGGCGTAGCGCCAAGCCCAAGCCGGCGAGCGTCAGTAGCCACGTCGACGGCTCCGGCACCGGCGCCGTGGTGATGTTGGTGAAGTCGCCCCAGAAATCAGCGAAGACAGTGTCGGAAAAATGCCGCTGGTGACGGAAATGTCGGTGTTCGACACCGGGAAAGTAACACTGTCCGAAAAGCGCCCATTGCTGCGGGTAGTGCCCAGCAACTGATACACCGTGCCCGACGTCAGCGCCCAGGATACGACCGCATTAAACGTCGAGGGGTTGGCGCCGCCCACCGGGATCGCCGCTGACTGCACAACATTGCCACCGGTACGCAGCACCACGGTATCGGCTTGGCCCTGGTAATTGTAAGTGAACCCGGTGAGGATGCTGTTCACCACGGCGGTAAACTGAATTCCATGATTTGAATTATTCAATTCGTTGTTCGGTAACTGCGGCGGGCCGGTAATGGTGGCTGCTGGCGAAGAAAAACTGAATAAAAACAATCCACTGATGCAAACAAAGCGGGCTAGTACTCTCACGACGATCCCTCCAGGACACTTCTCTCGGATGGGCTAATTTACTACTCGCCGCGAGCTTCTGTCAAAGGCCGCTTTTTCTTCACTCCTGCTTCGGCAACGAGGTAGGCCGTCGATAAAGAAATTCAAAGGGCGGCTTGCTACGAATGGACAAAGTATCCGTGCGCGCGGCGTTCGCCAGCGCCGTAGACGCCGAGGTACCCTGCACCACGGGCTGGCCCTGTTCGCTCGGATTCACCCGCGTCATCTTCCGCGGCACAATGGCCACCCGGCCGCTGGCGAGCCGCGGGCGGCGATCAATCCGGTCGATCTCAGCCCGGCGAATCGCGATCTGCTCGTCGCGCAGCACGATGATCAGGTGATCCTCGGTGGCCTCGTCGAGCTTGGCCACCACGGGCTCCTTCACGGCACGCCGGTAAATGCGCAGTTCGGCGCCGGGCTCGACGGCACGCACTTTGTCCCAGGCAGACTCGTCCGCCAGCACCGCGCACAGCAGCAAACTCAGCATGCGCCCTATCTTACCGCTTCAATAGGGCCAAAGCGGCGGATAAGCCGCCGGCGCGCTGGATACCGGGGACGAAGAACTCGTCGAGATACTGCTGGTCAGTGCCGCGGAAGGCGCCCAGGGGCGCGTTGAGCTTCACCGGAACCGGCGACATGGCCGCGGCGAAGGTACACCAGATGGCCGCCGTCTCCGTGCAGCGCAACTCAATCTGCGGCGTGGGCGACTCGGCATGCAAGTAACGGATCGCCGTCACAATGTCCTGCACGCGATTCGCATCGTCGGAGCGGTTGAACGTCAGGTGATACTTCTTCGGGCTTTCGCGCCGGGCCTTGCTGCGCCCGGTCTGAAAGGTGGTGAGCAGCAAGGCAGGCTCCGCGGGCCTCGTAGCCTCGGTGGCGCCGGTAGGATGCACGACGATCACGCGCGGCCGCGCGCCCGTCACGATGCCAGTGACCCGATCACTCTTACTCTGGCGTGACAGCACCGTGAGTTCGCCTTCCGTCTGGCTGGTGACCGGGCTCACCGAATCCAAGCCGAACACCAACGCCAGCCGTTCGCGCGACGGCTGTAACTGCTTCTGCGCGGAGGCCACCCATTGCGCGAAGAGCTGCGCGTAAGTCAGCGCGCCGGCCGGCAGCGCGCGACCGTGGAGCGCCAGCATGTCGGCCAGGCCTTCCACGCTCACCGGCTTCTCCTGAAACGTCTCCGGGTTCGCCGCGCCCAGCAGGTGCTTGGCGAAGAACGGGTACATGGCGTTGCGGCTGGCCAGATTGTAGTTGTGCGGCGCGTCGATCTGGATCGAGTCCAGTTGAGCGACCGCATCGTGCAGCGCATAAACCTGGCGTACGGCGGGGACCTCTTCCTTCAGGTTATTGCGCGTCCAATCGCCGCTGGCGGAGATCATCAACAAGGGCCGGGGAGCGATCATGCGGCCGAACTCGACGTTGAACGTGTCGAAGCGCAGCCCCGGCGCGTTCTCGCACGGTGACCCGCCTTGCATGATCGACGAGATCATATTCACGGGCACGGCAGCGCGAATGCGATCGTCGACGGCGGTGAGCAGAAATACTTGGGTCGCGCCGCCGGAGGCGCCGGTGGCGCCGAGGCGCTGGGCGTCGACATCCGGCAGACCCGCGACAAAGTCCAGGGCGCGAATCGAGTTCCAGAGTTGCAAGCCTAGCGGACCGAAGCCCCACAATTGCTCGCGGGGTCCGCCAAAGGCGTGCGGCGTCTGAATGGTGTCGTTGTAGCCGACCATGTCGTAGGCGAAGACGACGAAGCCTTGCCGCGCCAGGTTAATCGCGCGCGCCGGCACCGACGCGGCGGGCTGATGCTCCAAGCGCCCGTAGCTCCAGTGGCCGTGCGGCGACAGGATGGCCGGATGCTTGCCCGGCTTCCCCAGCGGACGGTACAGATTGCCGCCCAGGTAGTAGCCGGGCAGCGTCTGGATCAGCACCTTCTCGATGGAATAGCCGTTGCGCTCCAGGCGGCCGAAGATGGCGGGCTTCAGGTCACAGCGCTCCGGGTAAGGCAGCAGGCCGGCGGCGGAAAGCACCTGCTTTTGCAGATGCGCGCGTTGTGCCTTCCAGGCGTCGAGTGTCGCGTACGCCGGCGCCGTGAAGTGCGTATCCGTGTGGGGCATCTCTATGTTGCGGGCATCCTGAGCGCAGAGAGCCAGGGCCATGAATCCAACTAGGGAGAAGCGCATGGACTTCATGCTAGCTGAAAACCGTTCGCACCGCGATTCCGTAAATACCAACATGATGCCGGAACGCTTGGCCGAGTTGTTGGCCCTGCGCGCCATTGCGGGTCTGTCGCCGGAGGAGGCGCGGGAGTTGGCGGAACTGCTGCGGCAGCATCCGGAGGTGAAGGAGAGTGACTTCGAGCCACTACCGGATCTGCGCGACCGCCTACTCCGGCGCGCGGCGAAGGAACGCCGTTGGGGCCGGGGCAGCGCGTGGATGGTGGCCGTGGTGCTCGCCTTGGCCTTCTTCCTTGCGACGTGGGAGAGCGCGGAAACCAGGCTGGACCATCATCCGGCTACGCGGCGCTTGCGCTGGCAAGGCTCCTTGGCGGGCGAGGCCGTGTGGAACGCCGAACAGCAAAGCGGCTACCTGCTGGTTTCCGGCCTGCCGCCCAACGACGCGCGGCAAAGCGTCTACCAGCTCTGGATCTTTGACCGCGCGCGGGACTCGCGCTATCCCGTGGATGGCGGCGTCTTCAGCGTCGACACGCACGGCGAAACGCGCATCCCGATCCGCGCGGCTTTGCCGGTGCGCGACGCTACCGGCTTTGCCATTACGCGCGAAGCGCCGGGCGGCGTGGTGGTTTCCGAACGAAAAGAATTGCTCGCCACCGCTACACCTGCGTCACAATAACGGACATGCGTCTCTGTTTGCTTGCCCTGTCCTGCGCCCTGCTGGCGCCCGCCGCCAATACCCGCGTCGACTTTGACCCGCGCAATCCCGAAGTAGGCCCCTTCCCGACTGACTTTCTCACCACGCCGGACGCACGGCAACGCACCGGCCGCCGCGTGAGCCTGCCGTTGGGCGAATGCGCCGGACGGGCCAGTGACTGTGCCGAGATCACGCAGCTCAATCAGTTCGACGGCTTCAATCAGAACGCGCGCCTCACCCTGCGCTTCACCGCGCCGATTCAGCCGGAGACCTTGCGCGACCATGTCTACATTGCCTGGCTCGATCCCGTGCCCGGCCGCGTACCGGTGTATCCGGCGGGCAAGCTGACGCCGGTGAACGAGCTGGTGTACGACGCCGCGACGAATACCGGCTTCGCCAAGCCGGATGAGATTCTGGAGGGCGGCCGGCAGTACCTGCTGCTGGTGACGAGCGGGGTCCGCGACGCGGTGGGCGACGCGCTGGAGTCGCATGAGGGCTACGAAAGCTGCCTGGCGGGCCGCGTAGGCGGCGACTACTGCACGCGCCTGCGGGCCGCGGTGGACCGCACGGCGGCGCTGGCCGGCGCGCAGTTGGCCGGACGGCGCATCGTCGGCGCCAGCCTCTTTACGGCGATGTCCAGCACTGCGTTCCTCGAAGAGGCGCGCCGCGTGGTGCAGCTCTTCCCGACGGCCGTCCGCCGTACCTCGGCCATCCTCACCGCGAACACCATCACGCGGGTGGTGTACCGTCAGCAGGTGCGCACCAACGGCACGCGCTTCAACGACGAAACCTTGCCGTTGGCCCCCGGGCAACTGGCGAACACGGGCCGCCTGGCCTTCTTCGCTTTCCGCTCGCCCAGGTTTCTGACGCCCACGGGAGTGATTCCCACCGTGCCCAGCGGCGAGCCCGTCAACGCGCCGATGGCCAGTGAAGAGATCCACGGCCACGTCTGGTATCCAAACACGCCCGCGCCGCCGAATGGCTACCCGGTGCTGCTGGCGGGACACGGGCTCGGCGACAGCCGCCTGGGCATGCCGTCGTTGATCGCGGCGCTGAACTCAACGGGCTACGCGGTGGTGGCAATCAGCGCGGTGGGCCATGGCTACGGGCCGGAGTCCAGCTACGTATTTACCCAAGGCAGCACGACGGTGGAAGTGCCCGCTCCGGGCCGGGGCGTCGACACGGATGGCGGTGGCGCCATCGACGCTTTTGAGGGCTGCGTCATCGTCGCGGCTGGCGCGCCGGTTCTGACCCGCGATTGCCTGCGGCAAACGGCCCTCGACTATATGCAATTGGTCCACGCCATCCGAGACGGGTTTGACCTGGACGGCGACGGCCGCCGCGATCTCGATCCCGGCACGATTCACTACCTGGGCCAGAGCCTGGGCGGCATGTACGGCACGCTGCTGCTGGCCACCGAACCCGACGTTACCGCTGGCGTCCTCAACGTCCCGCCCGGCTCCGGCATCGAGACGGGCCGCCTCGCGACCAGCGCTAGCTTCCAGCTCGTCGCGACCTTGGCGCTGGGCTTACGTCAGCCGGTACTCCTGAATCGGGGGCTCAGCTATGTGGACCAAATGCCACTCCGCTATCAGCCGGTAAGCCTCTTGAGCGAGCCCGGCGCCCGCGCCATCCAGGATTTCTGGGACCGGGCCGAGTGGCTGGAAAATCCGGGCGCGCCCATCTTCTACGGCCGCTATTTGAAGTCAGCGACGCTACCTGGCATCAGCGTAAAGCGCATTCTCTTCCAGATGGCCTGGGGCGACCAAACCGCCGCAAACCCCTCTACCTCGCGCCTGATCCGCGCGGCGAATCTGCGCGAGCAGACCATGCTTTACCGCTACGACCTCGTGCGCCAAACGGTGCCCGGCGTCAGCAACGATCCGCATTCGTTCCTGGTGCCGCAGGGCCCGGCGCAGACGCAAGCGGTCGGCGCCGCTGCCATCGGACAGGTCTTTGCCTTCCTTACCTCCGGCATGGAAACTGTGCCGAATGTGAATCCGCTGATCGCGCCGTTGTTTGGCGGACGCACGATTTTCGAAGGTCCGCCCGCGCTCTTACCCGAAACGCTGAACCGGCCCGCAAATTAGCTTATTCGGTGGAGTAATTCACTTCGAGCCGCTTCACCGCTTGGCTCGCGACCCAGAGCACCAGCGCCGTCACGCCCAGCAGCCCCAGAATGGCCAGCGCGGCGGGAGCGGGTTCGGCCGGGGCCAACAGCAGACGCAGCGCGGCAGGCATGTCTTTGTCCGTCGGCGGCGGAATCGGGCAGAGCGATTGCACGTAGTACAGGACGCTCAGCTTTTGCAGGACCACCGGCAAAAAGCCGTTGATGCTTTCCCACAAAAGGATCATCGACGCCGGGGCAATGGGGTTCTTCAGTAACAGGCCAGCCGCCAGAAAGACGCTGCCGTAGCCGACGCAGCCCAGAATCGCCGAAGCCGTATACCAGAAGAGATGCGAAGCCGCGGGGCCCTGCCAGTAGGCCTGCACGTCGGCGGGATCAAGCGCCGACAGCATCGCGAAGAACGTCAGGATCGTGCCGCCACCGAAAATCACGGCCGAGGCCAACAGTCCAGCGCCGTATTTTCCCGCCAGGAGAACCTCGCGCCGCACCGGAGCGAGAAACCAGAAATGCAGCGTCTTATCCAGCATCTCGCCGCGGAATAAGTTCATAAAAATACCCAGGCAGCCAAAGAAAATCGCCAGGCGCAGGTAGAAGTACTGAAATACTCCCGCGAACACCTGCGTATCCTCCTCCAGCGAAGCAAGCGAGCGCACGCTCTTGTCTTTGAGTAACCCGTTCTCGAAATGGAGCTGATGGCGGCGCTGACCGTCGAAATACTCCAGGAAGCGGCGGCTCACTTCACGATCCTCGTCGCGGCTGCGATATTCGAAGTCCCGCAAAGGTGATCCGAGACGTGTTTTGACATCGACGGCGCGCTCACCGATCTGCACGCTTTCGATCTTCTCCCGCGCCACGATCCGGTCATTCCAGCTTTGCCGCTTCCACTTGATATCCAAGCCGTGGCCGAAGAAAATCACCGCGGGAAACAAGGCGAGTAAATAAACCCACAGGCCACGCTTCGAAAAAAAAGCCTTACTGGCTTCCAGGCGGGCAATAGTGGTGATCTGTTGCACCCAGCGACTCATGTTAGCGTCCGCCTCCGATGAGATACTCATACAACGAGTCGACATTGGCGTCGGCCTGTACGATGCTTTCAATATTCTGCCCACCCAGGACGATCTGGTTGAGTAACTCCGAGAAGCGCTCGCGAGAGCGCGTGAGTACCAACAGGCCTTGGCGGTCCGAATGTAAGCGAACTTCAGTGATATGGTCCTCGGCGAAGAGCAAGGAAGCTACGCGGGCGGCGTCCGGACAACGAATCAGGAACTGGCTCGGATGCTCCGTCATCTCCTCGCGAACGTTATGAATCTGCCCTTCGGCGATGATGGAGCCGTTGGCGATGAGGATCACCTGGTCCGAGATCACGTCCACTTCTTGCAAGACATGGCTCGAAAGAATGACGTGCCGGCCCAACGCGGCGAACTCGCGGAAGAGCGCGATGGTCTCGGCGCGCACCAGCGGATCCAGGCCATTCAGCGGCTCGTCCAGAATCAGCACGTCGGGCTCATGCGCGATCGATTGCGCCAGGCGAATGCGCTGCCGCATACCCTTCGAATAGCCCGCCACCTTACGCATGGCCGCTTCGCGCAGATTCACGCGATCAATCGCTTTCCACGTGCGTTCGTCGGCTTCGGCCGGCGAGTAGCCGTGCAGCAGCAGTGCCGCCGACACGAACTGATAGCCCGTGTAGCCGCGTGGCGCGGCGTCGAACTGCGTGCAGTAGCCAGTGCGCCGCATGAGTTGTTCCGGGTTGCGTGGCGACATGCCGCGCACCGAAATCGTGCCCTGGTCAGCCTGGATCAGGCCGCACATCAGATTCATCAGGGTCGTTTTGCCGCTGCCGTTGGGGCCTACCAAGCTGGTGATGCCGGGAGGGACGTTGAGCGAGACGCGGTTCACGCCCAGCACTTCGCCGTAGAACTTCGATACTTCGCTGAAGACGATTTCCTGACTCACTTCACCACCTCCACCGGACGCAACTTGCGTTCCAGCACCATCAGCATCAGGCCACAAAGGCCAAGCAGGGCAGAGATACAGGAGAAGATCGCCGGCTCGGATTCGTCGGGAGCATCGATGCCCATCATGGCGGCCCACAGACGGCCGAGTAAGTACATCGGATTGATCAAGCTGCCCGCCGAATCCTGGAAGACTGCATTCACCATCGTCGCAGCGCCGGCCAGGACAAAGAAGAAGGCCAATACCAGCGCGCCAGCCACCACGCGCCACTTCACCCAAGCAGAACTGGCCAGCGCGACTAAGCTAGTCAGCAACACGAGCATCCAGAAGCCAACTACTAGGGCCGCGCCCAGGTGCCAGTACTTCGCGAACCAGTCGCCGCCGGCCATGCTGACTTGCATGCCATAAATAAATAGACCAGGAATCCAAGTAATGGCGGAGAGCATGCCCGCCAGCACAATTAGCCGGGCCAGCACATACTCCCAGCGCGACATCGGCCGCGAGAAGTACAAAGGCAGGGCGTTGTTCGCTAGGTCCGGCGCGATTAGGCCGGGCCCGCACATGGCCGCCAGGCCGATGGCGAAGGTACTCTGCACCTGCATAAATTTGCGGAAGAAACTCCCGTCCACGGCGAGGAACTTCTGAAAGCCTTGGCCGAAGCCAGCGAGTAACTCCGTATGGTTGGACAAGTAAATAAACAGGCAGCAGAGGAGCGGCCAGAAAGTTGCGCCGATCAGCACGCCAATCACCAGCCGTTGCGACATCAGTTCGCCCCAACTGTAGCGGGGCAGCACCATGATCCGGTCCCAGTTGCTGGTCCGGGCGCCTTCGTAGCGTTGGTAACCGCGTCTATAAACGGCCATGGGTCACCTCCACGGGAGCCGCGGGCAAGGGCGGCGGACTCGCATCGCCCGGCGTGGCGCGGATGTGGCCCACCGCCTTCAGGAAGATCTCTTCGAGCGTATCGCGCCGGTAAGTCAGCTTCCGCACCTGTAAGTGCCGCTCCGCGGCGAGCCGCCACAGCGCGCCGATTTCGACATCCGCCGGCAGCACGATTCGCCAGCGGCCCTCGCCTTCATCGACGCCGGCGGCGCCCAGAGTACCCAAAGCCGCGGCAAAGCCAGTGGTAGCGCCGGCCAGTTCCAGTTCGACAAAACGGCGATTCGAGCGCCGCTCCTCTTCGAGGTTCGCGTGGTGAACGATCTTGCCGTCCTTCAGAATTAACACTTCGTCGCAGGTCTCTTCCACGTCGTGCAGTAAGTGCGAGCAAAGCAGCACGTGCATTTTATGCGTGGCTTTAATTTCGTGGATCAAGGTGAGCATCCGTTGCCGCGCGGCGGGGTCCAGGCCGTTGGTGGGTTCGTCGAGAATCACGAGCTCCGGCCCGTGGATGATCGCCTGGGCCAGCTTCGCCATTTGTTTCATGCCCAGCGAGTAAGTCCCCAATTTCCGGTAACGCGCTTCGCCCAGCCCCACATGAAACAGCGTCTCGTGCGCTTTTTCGAGCGCCGCGCCTCGGGGCATCCCGGATAGCTCGCCCATCATGCGCAGGAACGTCACCGCTGTCAGATTCGCAATGAACGAATCGTTTTCCGGCATGTAACCCAGCCGCGCGCGGACTTCCTTCGGCTGCCGGTGGCAATCGAAGCCGAAGAGCTTCACCGAGCCGGCCAGCGGAGCGTGAAAGCCGAGCATCGTCTGAATCAGCGTGCTCTTGCCCGCCCCATTCGGACCCAGCAAGCCAATCGCCCGGCCGCCTTCCCCAGAAACGCCAAGCCGGCAGGAGAGCCCTTTCAGGATCTCCCGCCGGCCAAGCTGAACACGTAGGTTGTCGAGTTCCAATACCGGAGCCATGCTTACAATTGTGCCTTCTTCTCTCCCAACACACGTGGCGCCTGACGTGGCTGATCGCCCCCGGCTACCCCGGCCAGCAGCATGTCGAACAGCATGCTGGTAATACGGTTACGACTCGCGGCCGAAATTCGTTCCGTTTCTCCGTTCACCAGGACCAACAAAGGCTCGCGATTCTGCAATAGCGTAGCCAATTGTCCGGTGACCACGCTTGAGAGCATCTGCCGTACTTGCTCGCTGGTATTGATCCACAAAAAGGCGGATTGATGCATGCCCGCGCCACTCGGCAGTTGGTTGCGGAACTTCGCCGAGCGGACCAGCGGGAAGCCGCCGGGGCGCGTTTGGATGGCGCGCGTGATGATGGCGCGGTCCGAACTGAGCAGCAGGTAGCCACGATCGTAAGTCATCTGCAGAGCCATCCCGGGAGCACTGGAGGCGGTGATCGTCGTCCAGGTGCGGCCACCGGTGGTCTCCGTCTTCAAGGTCAGCTTCGCCGACGGCGACTCCCGATTGAAGGCTTCCACAAAGCGCCGCAGCGACTCATCAAGCGAAGCCTGGCGATAGACTTCGGCTACCGCGATCCAGCCGGGGATCGGCAACGTCGGCGTCTCCACGGCATAGGCGTAGTCGGTGCCCAAGGCGCCAGCGATGTCGTTCGCGAAGTTCACGCCCGTCTTGCGCTCGAATTCACGCAGATGGTTGATCGCGTCCGGCGAAAGCTTCGACAGCGTATCCAGCAGCGAGTTAAAGAGTTCGCGCGGGTTCCCGGTCGTGATGGAGCCGGCCACCAGAGCGTCCGGCGAAATGTACTCGCCGGCCGCCGTTGCCGCCGGAGAGGCGAGCCAACTCGCCAGGCCGGTACGCGGCCCGTTGAAGCTGAGCAGTGCCGAGTTCTCGCTCGCGGAGCCCACTTGCTTCTGTTCCAGGAACAAGTGCTTCATGCGATTGATCCCCGTGGTGACCATACTCGCCTGCTGCTGCAGGCTCGTCCCTGACCGCAGCGTCGCGAGTTCGATATTCACGCCGAGCAGCCAACCGGCGCCCTTCGCATAACGGGCCCGGATCTCATTGCCGAATGGAGTCGCGCTGAGCTTAGTGGCGGCGCCTTGTAGCGGCGCCAGGTCTTTCGCTTCGCCCGTCATCAGGACGAACTGATCCGTCACCGTGTAGGCCATGTGCGGCACGCCGGTGAAGGTCTGGTCAAGCTTGGCTTGCAAAGCCGCGCGCTGGCCGGCCTTCACGCCCATCACCAGCAAGGGCTTCGAGTTGTTGCCATCGGACGTCAGGCCGAACACCATCTCGTCACCGATCAGCGGCGTCAACGCTTGCAGTTTCGTCAGTTGCTGCTTCGCGTCCACCATGGCGCCGGAATTCCACCACTCGCGCAGCACGGCGCTTTCGCGGGCACGCTGATCCATCAGTCCGATGATCTGGTCCACCGGTCCGCCCAGGTTCGGCACAGAGCCGTACACCATCGTGTTGGCGGGCAGGTAGGCGAGCAACTGGGGATTCGTCCGCAGAGCCGGGGCCGGCAAGGCCGCGAAGCGCTGCTCCACCACGGCCAACTCGGCCAGCAACTGGATGTACTTGCGCGCGTCCTCGCTCCAAGCCACGGCCTCAGTGGGCGTGACCGTCTCGAGCGCCGCCGACGTCGCGGTGTGTTCGCCGGGCTTCAGCAACGTGCCGCCGCCGGACTTATCCACCTGCACCGCGCCTTCAATCACCGTCACCAGGGAGCCCTGCAAGCCGGTGCTGACGGAAAACACCGTACCCTTCACCGACGTCACCGAATCTTGCGTGGCGACCTTCAGATAGCCGCGCCGCTGCTTGGCGGCTTGAATCAACACATCGCCGCGTTCGAGGTGCACGGTCTGCCCGCTCCACGCCGCCGTCACATAGAGCTCAGAGCGCTCATTCATTTCGAGCTGTGAACCGTCGGCCAGACGCAAGCGCGGCCGGACGCCCCGTCCCGAGCGGACGACATCGCCTTCGTCAATCGAGTCGCCGGGCTTCAGTTGCCGGCCATCGACGCGGATCAACTCGCCCATCGCCAGCGTGGCGCGCGCGCCGGAGGGCGCCATCCATTTATCGAGCGGCTCACGCGCCGCCCAGACGGACAATGCCGCGACACCGGCGGCAATCGCCCATTTCGCAAAAGAAGGCAGCTTGCGCGCCGGCTTCGCGGGCATCGCGATCACCTTGGGCCGTTCGCCCGTCAGTTCGCCATAGATACCACGGCAGCCGGCGCAACGGCTGAGGTGGTCCTCCACCAGCAGTCGCCGCGTCTCTTCCAGGGTGCCGGCCGTATACTGCGCCAACTCCGGGCGGAACTCGGCGCAAGCCGGATTCATGCCCAGCTTCGCCCGCACCCGCTCCTTGGCCTCCGCCATTTCGCGTGGGGCATCCGAAGCCTGGATCTCATTTAACAGGTCGTCAAACTGTTCGTCGTTCATCATATTTTCCTTTCTTCAGTTCCCCAACTGCACTTTCAACGACTCTCGAATGCGATGAAGGCGCACCGCAATCGTGGTCTTTTCCAGACCATACATTTCGGCGATTTCCCCGTTCGCCAAACCTTCCATATACCGCAGGACAAACATCTCGGCGTCCCGCGCGTCGAGCGTGGCGATGGCTTGCCGCAAACGCTCCTTCAGTTCGGCGGAGCTATCTTGCTTCAACCGGTCCGGCGACTCCGATAACGAGTCCTGCCGCCAGGTCTGGCGGCGCCGGACCACGTCGATCGCGGCATTGGCCGCCGATCGACGCAGAAAGCCCTCCGGCGCGCGCAAGGGGTCCAAGGGCTCCTCGCGTTTCAGCACACGGAGAAAAACGGTCTGCAAAACATCCTCGGCGTCGGCCGTGGAACCGGTGACGCGCAGGGCGGTCCGGTAAACTGTATCCGCGTAGCGGGTGTAAAGATCGCCTAGTTCTGGGGGCATGGCCTGTATCGGATTTTCGGCTATTGCGAGCGTCGCCATCATGATTCCTCATCTGGCTATACGCGGCAACCTCCCGATTATTGCGACAAACCCAGCCGCTTGCGTCGATTTTCTTCCTGCTGGGCAAATCGGGGCATCAATTTGGCCTCAATCCAGGCGTAAGCGGCCGCCAAACCGCCATTCTGGTACTCGCGACCTAGGGCCGCTTCCACCTCGCTGGGCTCGCCGAAGGCGGACAAAAATTGGTTCGACGTCATCCGGACGCTCTTTTCGCCGTCCACCTTGCCGTCCTCGCGCAGGATCTTCTCCCGCACATAGAGACTCAGCACGGCGTCGCCCAGCCACGCGTCTTCCAGGGTTTTCCGGCGGTTCACCCTACCAGGATAGCTTTCGCCAGCGGCAGCGGACGTCCTTCAAGAGCGGCGTCGCGCTGAGGAAGGCTGGCGTCGCCTCGCGCGACAGGCGGTTCTGCATCAGAATTCCGGTGGCTCGCCAATAGGCGTCCTGGAAGAGCTCCGTACTGATCGTCTCTTCGCTTTCGCCACGCGGCTTCGGCGGCTTCTGGCGATATTCGGTAAAGCCGGTGCGCATCGCCAAACGGCCCAGTTGCAGCGGGTGCGAATAGTCATAAGGCTGGTTGAGCCGCGCTACCGAGTAGAACGCCGTGCGCCAGCCGAGTTCGCGCTCAATGAACTCGCCATCGGTGACACCCCGGCGGATGCGGACCATCGAGCCGGATAAGGCATGCAGCAGATTGCCCAGCTTCACACCCTCGCGCGTCGCTTCGCAGGTGAGGAACAGCTCACCCGCGTAGACGGCGGCATGGTTCCAACGGGCGTGTTCCGGTGAATCGCCGCCGGGCCCGACGTAGCTGATGCCGCGCGCCAGCGCGTCGAATTTCGAATAGGGCGCGGTGAGAATCAGGTCGCCGGGCTGCAGGTCCTCCAGATGGGGAATATAGCCAGCTTCCAGGATCTGCGGGGGGAGCGTGAGGTCCGGAGAGAGAGGATCCGGGTGGAGTTGATGCTCCTCGACATTTTTCAAGTCAAGGATATATTGCATGTCTAATTTCCACCGGAATGCCGAAACGCATTACTAGCCATTACTGTTTCTATCATTCCATCTCGAAGATCGAAACGAACTGGCGACCCCGACACAAGTCCCATCTTGTCAGAATCTTGTCCATCGTAACCCCGGAGCTGTGAGAATTGAAATGGCCAGATGCGGTCGTTTTCCGGGTCGGCAATGTAACCCATTCCGAGGGATTCAACGATTCGCAAGATGTGGCCTTTTCTCGGGTCTTGCACAATGATTATGAAGATAGCATAAAGTTTTGCGCGCCGTCTGCCGATGTTGCCCGCATGGTGGATACAGATACGACGGTGCGTTCGGGAGAGATCTTTCGCATCGGCCCGAATCAGAATTTCTACTTCGCTGACCCCGTGTTGCGCGAATCCTTCTGTTGCCCGTTCGACAAGATTCGGGGTTACACCGGGCAGTCCCCGGAGGCGTTCGGGTTGCTGCCCGGCACGGCCGTCCACTTTGCGCTTGACGAAAGCGGCGACGTGGCCTGGGTGGAACTGCAATAGCCGCGTTACCCTGAAGGGGTGCGCGCCCCGCAAAAGCCGGAAGTGATGAGCCCCGCCGGGCACTGGCCCCAGTTGCGCGCCGCCATCGAAGCCGGCGCCGACGCCTGCTACTTCGGCCTGAAGCACTTCACCGCGCGCGCCAAGGTCGGCTTCGAACTCGCCGAACTGCCTGAGGTGATGCGCACCTTGCATCAACGTGGCGTCCGCGGCTATCTCACCTTCAATACGCTGGTCTTCGAACATGAGCTCGCCGAAGCGGCGCGCGCCGTTGCGGCCGTCGCCGAAGCCGGCGTCGACGCCCTCATCGTGCAGGACCTCGGCGTACTCGGCCTGGCGCGCCGCATCGCCCCGGACCTCGAGCTCCACGCCTCCACCCAAGCCAGCATCACCAGCGCCGAGGGCGTCGAGTTCGCGCGCGCCCAAGGCGCGCACCGGATCACTCTAGCGCGCGAATTATCGCTGGAAGAGATCGCCTTGATTTACGAAAAGACCCACGCCGACCTCGAAATCTTCGTCCACGGCGCCCTCTGTGTCGCCTACAGTGGGCAGTGCTTTTCCTCCGAAGCCTGGGGCGGACGCAGCGCCAATCGCGGCCAGTGCGCGCAAGCCTGCCGACTGCCTTACGACTTACTCGTCGACGGCATCGAACGGCCGCTCGATGACGCGCGTTACCTGCTCTCGCCCGGCGATCTGTCGGCGCTGGAGATCGTGCCCCAGGTGATCGACAGCGGCGTCAGTTGCTTGAAGATCGAAGGTCGGTATAAAGACGCCGATTACGTCGCCCTCACCACGCGCGCCTATCGCGCCGCCGTCGATGCGGCGTGGGAAGGGCGCCCGTCACCCGTCACGCCGCGCACCGCGCTCGACCTGGAACAGGTCTATTCGCGCGGGCTCGGCCCGCATTTTCTGAGCGGTGTAAATCACCAGGCCGTCGTGCGCGGGCGCCACGCGCGGCATCGCGGCGTCCTGCTAGGAACCGTCAGCGAGGTACTGCCGGACCGCGTGCAGGTAGAGCCGTCCGCCGCGCACGACCTGTCGCCGCTCAAGGCCGGCGACGGCGTCGTCTTCGATGCGGCCACGTGGCGCAGTCCGCAGGAGAAGGAGGAGGGCGGGCGGCTCTATCATGTCCGTCCCAGCCTCACCGGCGCGCTCGAGCTCACCTTCGCCAACGGCGCCGTCGACTTCGCGCGCATCCGCCCGGGCGACTTACTCTGGCGCACGCACGATCCCGAACTCGACCAGGCCGCGCGGCCCTACGTCGAGGCGACGTCACCCGTGGCGAAGCAGCCGGTTACTGTATCGGCGTCCGCCACGCCCGCCTCTCCCCTCACCCTGATTTGGACGCTCCGCAACGGCCAAAGCGTCACGGTTACCTCGCCCGCGCCGCTCAGCGCGGCGCAGAACCGTGGGTTATCCGCGGACAGCTTGCGCGACCAATTGGACCGCCTGGGAAATACGCCCTACGCGCTCAAGAATTTGTCAGTAAATATCGAAGGCAGCCTATTCGCCCCCGCCTCGCTCCTAAATCAACTCCGCCGCGACGCCGTCATCCAGTTACAAGCTTTACAGGGTCAAATACCTTCGCGCCGGCCGATGTTGCCCCCAACGAACCCCGACCGTGAGGGAGGGGATGCACTGCGCCCCACCGAGCCCCACTTACACCTACTCGTGCGCAACGCCGAGCAACTCGCCGCCGCCCTCGACCTCCGCCCCGCCAGCATCACCCTCGACTATCTCGACCTCTACGGACTCCGCCCCTCCGTCGAACGCGTAAAAGCCGCCGGACTCACCGCGCGCGTCGCGAGTCCGCGGATCCTGAAGCCGGGCGAATCGCGCATCGCCAATTTCCTGGCCAGTCTCGCCTGCCCGATTCTCGTGCGCTCCACCGGACTCCTGCAAGCCGCCCCCCAAGCCGAACTCATCGGCGACTTCAGCCTCAACACCGCCAACACCCTCACCGCCGAAGCTTATCTGGCCTTGGGCCTAACACGCCTAACGCCCACGCACGACTTGAATGCCGCGCAAGTCGCGGCCCTGGCCCGCGCCGTTGGCGCCGAACGGATTGAGGCCGTCGTTTACCAGCACTTGCCCGTCTTCCACACCGAGCATTGCGTCTTCTGCCGCTTCCTCTCCACGGGCACCACCCATCGCGACTGCGGCCGCCCCTGCGAAGCACATCAGATCGCCCTCCGCGACGGCCAAGGCCGCGAGCATCCGGTGATCGCCGACGTCGGCTGCCGCAACACCGTCTTCGGCGCGGAAGCGCAACAGGCCAGCGCCCATTTAGAGGCATGGCGTCAGGCGGGAATTCATCACTTCCGGCTGGAGTTCGTCCACGAAGATGGCGAGCAAGTACGCCAAGTCACCCAAGCCTTCGCCAGTGCTCTATCGGGGTACACCACGTACAGCCAATTAACTACCGCCTTGCGGCGCGTGACGCCCGTGACGGAGGGCAGTTTATTCGTACCCAAGGACTATCAGCTCTTTCCGATCCTTTCCTAAACCCGCCCACCTGGCCCAGGTCGGCGCGAAGCTTTGCTTCGGATCAGCCACACCAGTACTCCCATCGCCCCGCAGAGTGACATCGTCCCAGGCTCCGGCACGGTCACCCCGGGCACCGCGTCGAACGCCGAATCGTAGAGCAGTTCCGATAGTCCGGAATCGTACAGCTGAAACGAAAACTGATCCGGCGTCAACCCGGCGCCGACGTTGGTCGTCAGGAGAAAATCGAACCGGAACACGGTTCCCGCCGTGAACGCCTGCGTATAGAGTGCCGTCACGTTCAACGGATCCACATTCAGAGTCAGCATCCCGTTGCTCTGCCAGATGCCGGCCGAAAGCGCCGGCAACGGCCCCACGGAGAATAGTCCCGCCGTCAGGTCCGCAGGCGATGCTGGCAGCCCGCTCCCTCCCCCCAGGTCGAAGAGGGACAAAGCCGCTAGCGTGCTCCCATTGCCCGCCCCGTTCAGTTGAAACGCCGCCACATACGTCGTCCCCGTCGAAAACAACGACGAGTTCAGCAGCGTCGTCGACGTATCCAACTCGAGCGTTGCCGCCGGAGCCACAACTCCCATCAACCAAAGCGCCATCCATCGCATCGAACCTTCCTCCTAGTCGGCGCAGTTGCGCGGGAACCAGCCGCCGCGTCTGCCCAATCCCTTGCTCTGGTTCTTAGTATCCGGGCGCGCCCCGCGAACCGGAATAGCGATGTGTCCCGTTTATCGTGAGTACAACTACCTAGACCAAGGAGTCCTTGTTCTGCGCCGCAAACCGCAGCAACGCGTGCGATCCATGCAACTCCAGCTTCTGGCAGATATTGGCGCGGTGATTTTCCACCGTCCGCCGGCTCAGGAAAAGGTGCGCCGCAATGTCCTTGTTGGTTTGATAGCCGGCAATCAAAGCCAGCACGCGCCGCTCCGTTGGCGTCAGTAGTTCTAACCCCGGATTCCGCCGCGCGACGGCCGCGTTCCGCTGGTTCCGGTTCAACAGATACCCCGAAATGGCCGGGCTGATGTAATACTGTCCGCCCGCCACGGCGCGCACGGCGCCCACAATATCCTGCACCGCGCTGTCCTTCAGCAGATAACCCTGCACGCTCCGGTTCATGGCCTCGTTGAACAACTCTTCGTCCTTGTGCATCGTCAGGATGACAATCGCCGTCGCGCGCTGCTCCTCCTGCAGTGCTTTCACCACGGCGAACCCATCCATCTTTGGCATATCGATGTCCAACACCGCCACCGCCGGATCGTGGATCCGGATCAGCGCCAGCGCCGCCGCCCCGTCCTCGGCTTCGGCCACAATCGACAACCCCGATTCCTCCTGCATCACATACCGCAACCCGCGGCGAAACACCGGGTGATCGTCAGCGATTACTACGCGAATGGGTTCCTCGAACATGCGAACTGTCAATTTCTAAAAGTATAGCGGTGCCCACTCCTGGCGCGCTTCGGAGCGTGTAGCCCGCCCGCAAGATCCGCGCCCGCTCCGCCAGGCTCGAAAGCCCCAACCCTTCCTGCTCCGCGCCGGCGACCGCAAAGCCCCGCCCGTTATCCCGAATCTCCAACCGCAGCCCTCCGCCCGGCCGCGTCGCCACCACCGCCGCCTCCGTGGCCTGCGAATGCTTCAGGATATTGCTTAGCGCTTCCTGCACAATCCGGTACAAGTGGATCTCATCCTCGCTGGCCAGCGTTCCCTCCAGTGCCCCCAATTCCACCAGAAAGTGGATCCCGGAAGCTGCCTCCGCTCGCTTCACCGCCACCTGCAGCGCGCTGCCCAAACCCAGCCGCTCCAACTGTTGCGGCCGCAGGTTCGTCGCAATCTCCCGCACCTCATCGATCGCCAAAGACGCTGCGTCGGCGATCTCATGCAAATGCGGCTCCGTCCCGCTATCCGCCTTCCGCAACCCCAGCAGCGCATGGTTGCGGATCACACTCAGGTTCTGCCCCAAACTGTCATGCAACTCCCCGGCAATCTTCTTCCGCTCCACCTCCTGCGACTCCAGCAGCATCCGCGAAAACGCCTCCCGTGTCGCCTGCGCCTGGCGGAATCCCGCCATCCGCCGCCGGTACAGCAACCCCAGCGCGCCCGCCACCAACCCCACCGCCAATAGCCGGAACCACCACCGCTGCCACGGCGGTGGTGCGATCATCACCGTCACCGCCGCTTCGTGCCGGCTCCACTTCCCGTCGGAATTCGTACCTCGCACCCGGAACGTGTACCTCCCTGGGTCCAGGTTGGTGTAGGTAGCCTCCCGTCGGCCCGTGTAGCGCCAATCGGTGTCGAACCCTTCCATCCGGTAGGCGTAGCGCAGTTGCCGCGGCGTGGAATAGTCCAGCGCCGCGAAGGAGAAGCCAATCATCGGGTCGCGCCAGGATAGCTGCAGCGGCTGGGCCGCGTCGAACCCAGCTACCGGCTCTCCCAGCATGAGGAACTCCGTGATCGCCACCGGAGGCTCATACTCGCGGTCGGCCAGCGCGCTGGGCAGGAACCGGTTGTACCCATAGGAGCCACCGAAACTCAAATGGCCGGACGCCGCCGCATAGCCGACGCTGCCATTGAACTCGTTGTCCTGCAGCCCATGGCTGACGTCGTAGTTTCGGAATGTCCCCGTCCGCGTGTCCATCCGCGACAGTCCCTGATTCGTCGATACCCAGAGCTGTCCCCCCGGCGCCGGCAGAATGGCGTTGATGGTATCGTTCGGCAGGCCTTGCGCGGTGGTGTACCGCGTCGATTTCCCAGCCGCCGCGTCGAGCCGGGTGAGCCCCGTCGTCGTCCCTACCCACAGCACGCCTGCCGGTTCCAGAAACAGCGAATACACCGCATTCCCCGATAATGCCGGGAAGTGCGTAAATCGCCCGGTAGCCGGGTCCAGCCGGTCCACTCCGAACTGCCGCGTGCCGATCCACAATGCGCCGTCTGAAGCTACCTCGATCGCCCGGACATCATTCCCGGCCAGAGAATCAGGACGATTCGCCTGGTGCTGATAGTGCGTCATCAGCCCCGTCGCCGGGTCCACCCGGTATAGACCGCCTCGTGCCCCGGCCCACATCCCGGAGGGCGTGATGGCGATGCAATAGATCAACTCTTTTTCGAGCAGCTTTCGCCGCGGTGTGCCGTCCTGCCCAATCTCCACCAGCCCGGTGGATGTTCCCAGCCCCATGGTGCCGGCGCGGCCCACCGCGATAGAGTACACCGCGGCGCCGGAGAACACGGCCCGAAACTTCCCGGACGCCGCATCCAGCCGGTCCAACCCATAGCGATTTCCCACCCAGACATCGCCGTCCGGCGACTCATACAGGGCGCGAATGGAACGGTCTCGCATGCCGCGCCCCACAGAGGCAAAACGCAGCCGCAGGGGGCTGAAACGGTTCAGCCCTCTCTCCGTGCCCACCCAATAGGTACCCGAACGGTCCACGTACAACGACCGCACGTCCGCTGACGATAACGACGCCGGATCCGCCTCCTCATGCGCATAGTGCAACCGGGTCCCGTCCGGCTGTACGCGGCTCAATCCGTTCTCCCCGCCCAGCCACAAGTCGCCCCGCTCGTCCTCCCACATGGCCGTCACCACTTTGGCGGTCACCGCCAGCGGGATGAACTTCCCGCTCCTCGCCACCTGGGCCGATACACCCACGGCGGAGCCCGCGTACAACGTCCCGTTCCGCCCACGCAACAGCGAATACACCATCGGGCTCGCCGGCTGCCACGCCAGGGGTGTGAAGCGCCCCGCAGCCGCGTCAAACGAAAACAAACCGTGGTACCGGGTGGCCACGGTGAACCGTCCCGGCGCGTCTTCCAACAGCGCCGTAATATCGGAACCCGGCAGGGGATAGGCCACGAAGCTCTCGCCGTTTCTGCGGTGCAATCCGCCGAACTGGGTAGCCACGCACAGCGTCCCGCCCCGGTCTTCGAGCAGCGCGCTGGCGTTGTTGTCGCGCAACGCATAGCGCCGGAATTTTCCGGAAACACGGTCAAACGCGGCCACACCGCCGCCCGTCGTCGCTACCCATAAGGTCCCCTGCCGGTCTTCGAGCAGCGCCGAAACCGAGTTATTCGGTAGCGAGTCCGGATTCTCCTCCGCGTGGCGGTAGATGCGGAACGTCTGGCCGTCGTAGCGGTTCAATCCGTCCTGCGTGCCGAACCACAGGTAGCCCTGGCGGTCCTGCAGAGTGCAGCGGACGGTGGCCTGCGAAAGCCCCTCGGCCATCCCAAGGCGTTCAAACGGCAACGGCGGCGCGGCCATTGCGGCCACCGCCATCGCCAGCGAAAGTTGGAAGGTAGGGAACCGCAATCTCGCCCAGTGTAACCCGCCGTGTTAGCGAATTGCCCCTCCGGCGATCACTCGCGGTGTATAGGTGATGGGCGACGTTGGCGCGGAGTTGGTGAACTCCAGCGTAACTGCCACTGTGGCGCCGGGTGCCAGCAGTCTGTTCGGCCCCAGGTCAGCCTCTATGTACGGCCGGCCCAGCGGCGCGGTGCACGTGGTAATGCCGCCGCTGGCCGCCAGCGCGGCGTTCGGGCTCAGGCTGTCCACGACCAGCGCCATCGGCCCGAAGATGGAGGATTGCCCACTGTTGCGCAGGGTCACAGTCTGTTGCCACCGGCGCGTCACCAGGTTCTGCCGGAACCCGCCGAAGGTGATCTCTACCAGCGGCGTCACCTCCGCGGCGCAGAGTTGCCCCTGCACTTCCAGCGTCAGCGGCAGGCGGGAAAAGCATCCATCCACGGCCGTCGAACGCAGCGCCAAGGGGAAGCTTCCAGTCTGCACTGGGGTGCCAGAAAGCACTCCGCTGGCCGACATTCTCAGGCCCACGGGTAGTGTTCCTTCCAGTGCAAATGTGACTGGCCCCTGAGTACCGCCCGCGCTGAAGGTCACATTGTAGGGCGTATTCACATACGCGGTTTGTAAAAACGAAGGCGTCACGGGGATGGGGCACTGGTTCACCACGTCTGCTACTGACGCGCTCCTCCCCGTCCGCCCGGTAGAATCATTCACGGAGAGAATAAAGAAGTAGTGCCGGGAGAGGGCCGTGGCCGCCGACACCACGTCACCAGAGATCACGCCGTTTTCCAAGCGCAAATTGCTGAATCGCACATCTCCGGTTACCGTCGGACCCCGGTTCGCAGATACACTGTGATGGAACACAAGCATTGGATTCAACGTCAAGGGGCCAGGGCTTCCGCCGGTCACTGTTCCCAGCCTTACCCCGGCCATCGACGCCCCCAGACCGACCGTGATGGGCTCTGCCCGAACTTGCGGTCCGACGTTGCCGCACGCCAGCGCGGGGTCTCTTGATGCCGTGCGAGTTTGCCCATTCAAACTCCAGATGTGGTTAAGGTTCGTGGGCATCAACATGACGAAGTTATTGCGATACCCGCCCGGTGGAAACGTGGAGGGTTGGCCCGCATCCGGATTAAATGGCACAAAGAAGTTATCCGCTGATCCGGCGCCGAGAGTCGCTGGCGCCGAAAAGACATTGATGAAACCCCAATAAGCGGCAGACTCCTGGCTCTCCACCACTGCGAGTTCCCCGGCGGAGTGGGCAAAGGCGAGCGGCACTTGGGTTACATTTACGTTTCTCGAGGTTACCCCCGCCTCATATGGCGAGCTAAACGTCCGCCACACCCCTATCTGAATCGTCTCCTGGTTTGCCCCTCCCGGGTTCAACACCACGCTCACCCCTAATGGAAGGGGTTGCGTAAACGACATCGACAGGGTGCCAGCGGGTGTAGACGCCACAATGCGCGAGTTCGCCGTCTGTTTCACCGTGTCCACACACTCCAGAATCGGTTCCACAATTTGGCCTTGCCCGAACAGCGGCGCACACACTAACCATCCAATCCATATCATTCGCATTCACCGAGTATCCTGCCTACGCTCCAAGAAGAAAATGACGAATGCCACCCTTTCCACTGAGTAGTCTTACTCAACTCGGGCCGCACATCGGCATTCCGGAAAGTAGGCTGTATGGCACTCGGGGTCCTCAGGGCGAAGGAGTTTCAGGTTTGGGCCGTCGACGAGGCCCGGTTGGGCCAGCGATAGCGAGCGGTATCGGCAACGACCCTCTCGACAACTCTGAGTTAGCGAATCGCCCCTCCGGCGATCACTCGCGGCGTGTAGGTGATCGGCGAGGTTGGCGCGGAGTTGGTGAACTCCAGCGCAACCGCCACGGTGGCACCGGGTGCCAGCAGTCTGTTCGGCCCCAGGTCAGCCTCTATGTACGGCCGACCCAGCGGCGCGGTGCACGTGGTGATGCCGCCGCTGGCCGCCAGCGCGGCGTTCGGGCTCAGGCTGTCCACTACCAGCGCCATCGGCCCGAAGATAGACGATTGCCCGCTGTTGCGCAGCGTCACCGTCTGTTGCCACCGGCGCGTCACCAGGTTCTGCCGGAACCCGCCGAAGGTGATTTCCACCAGCGGCGTTACCTCCGCGGCGCAGAGTTGCCCCTGCACTTCCAGCGTCAGCGGCAGGCGGGAAAAGCATCCATCCACGGCCGTCGAACGCAGCACCAAGGGGAAGCTTCCGGTCTGCACCGGAGTGCCAGAAAGCCGTCCTCTGGCCGACATGCTCAGGCCTACCGGCAGCGTCCCTTCCAGTGCGAAGCTAACTTGCCCCTGAACACCCCCGGCCGTAAAGCTTACGTTGTAGGGTGTGTTCACATACGCGGTTTGTAACAGCGACGGCGTCACAGGTATGGGGCACTGGTTCACCACGTCGGCTACTGACGTGCTCAACCCCGTCCGCCCGGTGGAATCATTCACGGAGAGAATAAAGAAGTAGTGCCGGAAGAGGGCCGTGGCCGCCGGAAAAACGTCACCGAAGATCACGCCGTTCTCCACCCGCAAATTGCTGAATTGAACATCCGATGCTGTCGCCACACTATTGTTCGAAGATGGTTGGTGACGGAACACCGTCATTGGATTGACAGTGAACGGCCCCGGGCTTCCGCCGGTCACCGTTCCCAGCCTCACCCCGGCTGTCGACGCACCCAGCGCAACGTTGATGGGCTCTGCCCGGACTTGCGGTCCAGCGTTGCCGCAAGCCAGAGCGGGGTCTCTTCTTGCCGACCGGAGGGTCGAATCCAAACTCCAGATTTGGTCACGGTTTTCGCTCATTGGCGCGGCCAAGAGATTGCGATACACCCCCGGTGGAAACGTGGAGGGCTGGCCCTGACTCGGATTGACCGCGATGAATGAGTTCTCCAATGACCCGACTCTGATAGTCACTGGCGCCGAAAGGACATTGAAGAAACCCCAGTATGCAGCAGACTCCTGGCTCTCCACCACTGCGAGTTCTCCATCGGAGTGGGCAAAGGCTAGCGGCACTGCAGTTGAGCTTACGACACCCGCTCCCACTCCGGCCTGATATGGCGAGCTAACCGTCAGCCACCCCCTCACCTGAATTGTTTCCTGGTTTGCCCCGCCTGGGTTCAGTACCACGTTCACCCCTACCGGAAGCGGCTGCGTAAACGACATCGACACGGCGCCAACCGGTGTCGAGGCCGCAATGCGCGAGTTCCCCGTCTTGGTCACCGTGTCCACACACTCCAGAATCGGTTGCACATTTCCTTGCCCGAGTAGCGGCGCACACAGTAAACATCCCAGCCATATCGTTCGCATCCTCCGAGTATCCTGCCTGAGCCGCAAGAAGAAAATGACGAACGCCACCCTTTCGCCTGAGTAGTCTTACTCATCACGCGCTGCCCAGCCGTAGCTATATCCCCAACGAAAAGCCGCTTCGCGTTGGTGTCTCCACCATCCAGGAGGGCTTCCCAGGTTCCTGCACAGATCTCTACTCGCGCGCTGCCTTCAAGCGCCCCGGGGATCCAAACTGGTGCTTTCCGATTGCTTCCCAGCCTGTGGCAGGCTTCCTCCTGTTCCGAGGACTGGCCAATCCCGTCTTACTAATGAGACCGAATCAAGTTTGCTGACGCTGCGTCTCGCGAGTTCGCCCGCGCGAGGCTTCAGCGTTTCGGGTTTCCCCTCACATTGCTCGCCGGGTTCATGTTGAGTAGGCAATTACACGGTGAGCACCTCTCAGCTCACAAGATCTGCCAGGCTTCTCCTGGCGCACGGAACGATGGTGGACCGGGTGGTACTCGACGGTGGTCTCTCCTGACGAGGAAAAACGCCGCTCTCGCCCAGTTTCCCTCGAAACTACTCCACAGCCACGTCGTTGATATCAAGTGGGTTAGTCGAAACAAGACTTCTCTTCTTGCCGCTTTTCATGATCCACCCAGCCACGCACGAAAGTAAGTGGCTCGTTCTCAGCGGTGGTCGCTCTCCCCCAGTTTCATCCTCGGTTGCGGCCCCGGCGGTGCCTAGTTCACCACGATTTCGGCCATTGTCTCCAATGGCTTACCGGAATCCCCTTGGGCGCCGCTGGTATGCTGTTCATAGGAACTTCAGGCCGCCCGGAATCCGGCCCCATCGCGGCTTTCCAAAAAGTCAATAGAATCAATCACTCCCGGGTTCGTTTCGTCATCGGCGGAGGGCCGCCCAAACCAGATTCGGCGACGCGCCACCCATCCGGACCATGCGCACCCACAAGAGCGTCATATGCTCCAGGTGCAGGGCCTGCTCCAGGCCGCCCACATCGAGCGGTTCCCAACCCAGTTCCCGGGCCAGTCCGGAGACCGTCTCTTTCGCCGCCCCGTCTTTCCCGCACAGCATCATCACCGGCTTCACGTTGTAGGCCGGATAGGCGTTGTCTTCGAAGTTCTCGAAGCCGTAGATGGTGAACGCCTTCACCACCCGCGCCGACGGCGCCAACCGCTGAATCATCTCGGAGCCGGACTCCGCGTTCCCCAAGCCGTGCTTCAGCCCCGGCCCCACCGGATTCGTGCAGTCGACCAGAATCTTGCCGGCCAGTCCGTCGGCGACGCCCGCCAGGGCCGACTCCACCGCCAGGAAAGGCGTCGCCAGGAAGACGGCCTCCGCCTCCCGGACGGCGTCCACAGGAGCCAGCGCGCGTAAGCCGGAGTGTCGCGCCAGTGCCGCTTGTAACTTGGTTGACCCGGGGTCTGCCGCCGCCAGCGTCACCGCGTGACCCGCGTTTTGGAGATGGGCCGCCAGGGGCGCGCCCACATTGCCGTAGCCGATAAAGGCGATCTTCATTGTGGTTTACCGTCCTAAAGCCTCGATCACCGCCCGGGCCGTTTCGGCGCCCGAGAAATTCTGCTGGCCGGTGATCAGGTTGCGGTCACGATAGGCGAAGCCACGCCACAGTCCGGCCTGAATGTAGTTCGCGCCCGCTCGTTTCAACTCGTCCTCAATGCGCCAGGGCATGATGTGTTGGCCGCGCGGCATCAGGTTCATACCCCAGACGGCTTCGTCGGCGAAGTCCTCCTCCACGTTCGCAAAGCCGGTGACGGTCTTGCCCTTGGCCAGCAGTTCGCCGTTGCTGAGCTTGGCGTAGCGCAGAATCGCTACGCCGTGGCACAGGGCCGCGGCGACCTTGCCGGCTTCGTAAAATTCGGCAAACTTCTGGTGCAACGCAGTGGCGGTGGCGAAGGTAAACATGGGCGCTTGTCCGCCGGCGACGACGATGGCGTCGAAGTGGTCCACCGCGATCTCCGCCACGCGGCCGGTGCTGGCGATCTTCGCGGCGAGGCTCGGCGTGGCGATGAAGCCCATGCTGATCAGGTC
Source organism: Bryobacteraceae bacterium (assembly GCA_019752335.1). GTDB lineage: Bacteria > Acidobacteriota > Terriglobia > Bryobacterales > Bryobacteraceae > JALHNI01. The sequence goes on along the minus strand of JAIEMJ010000006.1, from coordinate 98,579 downwards.
GCTGGCCGAGTAGCCGCTGGGGTCGCGCGGATCGCTCATGGCGTCCGGCACGCAGGCGCCGCCCTCGGGGCTGAAGAGTTCCACGTCGTAGCCAGCTTCGACGAACTCGTAGTAGGGATGCGTTAGCTCGCTCCACCAGAAGCCCACCGGCCAACCGGTGGTGGTGGAGACGGCGGGGTTCGAGAGGACGATGGCGATCCGCTTGCGGGCGCCAGGATTGGTGACATTCACATCTTTCAGGCTCATGGTTTACCTATTACGATACTGTATCGTATCTTAATCAATTGTCAAGATGGAAAACAGCATGCCCGTCAAAACCGTCCCTGGCCGTCCGCGCGACCCCGCCACCGAACGCCGCATCCTGGACGCCGCGCTGCGCCTGCTGCGTGCCGACGGCTACAACCGCATGTCCGTCGACGCCGTCGCTCTCGAAGCCGGCGTCAGCAAACCCACCATCTACCGCCGCTGGCCCTCCAAAGCCGACCTCGCCACCGCCGCCATCCGCACCCTGCAGTTGCTCGAACCTCCCGCCAACACGGGCTCCACGCCCACGGATCTCGTCCAAATCCTCGAGAACTTCTGCCGGTCGCTCCTGCGCCCCAACGGCATGTCGCTCCTCGGCACCGTGCTGGCCGAGGAGCAACACACGCCGGAACTCATTCAGCTGTTCCGCGAGCGAATCGTTACCCCGCGGCGAGCCATGCTGCGCGACGTTCTGCTGCGCGCCAAAGCCCGCGGCGAACTCACCCCGCAAGCCGACCTCGATTGCGCCGTTAACCTCCTGGTGGGCGCCTTCTACGCGCGATACCTGGCTGAAGCCAAGATCCCGCCCGCCTTCGCCCGCCACCTGGTCGATATCCTGTGGCGCGGTATCGCCGTTCAGCCAGAGCGGAAGCCATACTAAGGTCATGCACCTCGAAACCCTGGCCGTCCACGCCGGACGCCGCATCGAAGCTACCGGCGACGTTACCCCGGCGATTCATCTCTCGAGCACCTTTGAACGCGACGCCGACGGGCAGTACAGCCGGGGCTTCAGCTACTCCCGCGAAGGCAATCCCAATCGCCAGATGCTTGAAGAGTGTCTGGCCCAGTTGGAGGGCGGAAGCCAGGCGCTCGTCTTCGCTTCGGGGCTCGCGGTGGTTACCGCCGTGGTTCAGTCGCTCGAACCGGGTGACCACATTGTCGCGCCCGACGACGTTTACTATTGCCTCCGCAAAGTCACCGGCAAGCTCTTCGGCAAGTGGCCCCTCTCGGTCACCTACGTCGACATGACCGACCTCGACGCCGTCCAAGCCGCGATGCGTCCTGAGACGCGCGTTCTATGGCTCGAAACGCCGTCGAACCCGTTGCTCAAAGTGACGGACCTGGCCGCCATCGCCGCCATCGCGCGCGGCACCAACGCCATCACCATCTGCGACGGCACCTTTGCGACACCGGTCTGCCAGCGTCCGCTCGAATACGGCATTGACCTCGTGACGCACTCCACCACCAAGTATCTGAACGGCCACAGCGACTGCATCGGCGGCGCGCTCATCGCCCGGCATGACAGTTATCTCTTCGAGCGCTGCCGCACGGCGCAGATTCACGGCGGCCTGGTTCCTTCAGCCTTCGATTGCTGGCTCACCCTGCGCGGCATCGCCACCCTGCCTTGGCGCATGCGCGCCCACGGCGAGCATGCCCTGCGCGTCGCCCGCTTCCTTTAAGCTCACGCCGCCGTCGAGCGCGTCTACTACCCCGGCCTGGCCAGCCATCCGCAACACGAGGTCGCCGCGCGCCAGATGAACGGCTTCGGCGGCATGCTCTCGTTCCTGCTGCGTGACGGCGAAAACGCCGCCCGCGCCGTCGCCGCAAGGACCCGCATCTTCACCCGCGCCACCAGCCTGGGAGGGCCCCACAGCTTCATCGAGCACCGCGCGTCGGTAGAAGATCAGCCCACCGCCACGCCCCGAAATTTGCTGCGCATGTCCATCGGCCTCGAGCACCCCGAAGACCTCATCGCCGACCTGGCGCAGGCGTTGGCCGGGTAGCGTCCGCGATTCACTTCAGTTCCTATCCGACAAGGTACAATCGGCTTCCGGCATGAAAGAAGGCATTTACGACTTACTCGTCACTCAGGCCCTGCAACTGGCCTTGGCGCGCCTGGACTCTTCTCGCATCGAAGTCGAAGACCTCGACCCGGCCATTTATCCGACTTACTTAACCCGTCACTTGCTCCGCCAGGTAAAGCTGGCGATCGAGGCACTTCCCGCGGCAGACCGGCCCACCGAGCAACTGGACTTGGCCAATCGGCTGCTGGCCTCACTCCCGGATCCGCCGGAACTCGTGGCCCCCCCCGCCCGCCGCCTCACGGCCATTTATTCGACACCCCTTCCTCCGCCGCGCCCCACGGTTCCGCTTGGCCAAAGTGACCTGCTCATGAATGCCCAAGGCCAAAGCCGCCTGGGCTTTGAACTCGAACAGGAGATGAAGAGCGCCGATGAGGTCTTGATGTTGGTGAGCTTCATTCAGTGGCGCGGTTGGCAACGTCTGAAGGTTGCGTTTGAGGAACTGGCGGATTCGGGAAAACCCGTCCGCATCCTCACCACCACTTACATCGGCGCGTCGGATTACAACGCCCTCCTGGCTTTGGCGGCGTTGCCCAATGTTGAACTGAAGATTTCGCTGGATGGACAACGTCGTCGGTTACACGCCAAAGCTTGGTTGTTCGAACGTTGCAACGGCTTCAGCACGGCCTATGTCGGCTCCGCCAATTTGTCCGGTCCGGCCCTCGAGGATGGGATTGAGTGGACGGTTCGCTTGAGCCAGGTGGAGACACCCCATAACCTGGAGCGTTTCCGGGGCGCGTTTGCGACTCTGTGGCAGGATCCGGAGTTTTTGTCCTTTCGGGTCGACGACGCGGCCATGTGCGATCGCGTGCGGGATACCCTGGAGGGCGCTAGGAATCGAGCCGCCGGAGCGGCTCCTGCGCCGCTCTTCTTCGACCTGAAGCCTCACCCCTATCAACAGGCGACGCTCGATCAACTGGAAGCCGAACGGCTGGACCGGGGCGAGTATCGCAACCTAGTCGTGGCGCCCACCGGCACCGGCAAAACTCTCGTTGCCGCCTTCGACTATCTCCGTCAGATTGGCCCCTCCGGACTTCGGCCGCGCCTACTGTTTCTGGCGCATCGGGAAGAGATTCTGCGGCAGGCGCGCCTCACCTTTCGGCACTTACTGCGCGACTATAATTTTGGTGAGTTACTCGCCGGTGGCGAAACCGTACCAAACTACCAGCATCTCTTTGCCACCGTCCAAAGCTTTCAGAGTCGCGACTTACTCACGCGCCAGGGAGCCGATTATTGGCACTTCGCGGTGCTTGATGAGGCACACCACACGCCGGCCGGTAGCTATCGCGATTTGATCTTAGCTCTCCAGCCGAAGATCCTGTTGGGCCTGACGGCCACTCCGGAGCGTATGGACGGCGAGAGCATTCTACCTTGGTTCGGTGGTCACATCGCGGACGAAATGCGGCTGTGGCACGCCATCGAACGGCAGTATCTTGTCCCTTTTGACTACTACGGGATTCATGACGGCGTCAATCTGGCGGGACTGAACTGGCATCGCGGCGCCTATCAAGTAGCCGACTTGAATTTACTTTACGCCGGGAATCAACAGCGAGCCGAATTAGTGGTCGAGCAGTTCCACCAAATCTATGGCGATTGGCGCAAAGCCCGCGCCCTTGGCTTTTGCGTCAGCGTCGAGCATGCTGAGTTCATGGCGGCCCAGTTTGTGCGGGCGGGAATCCCCGCCGAAGCGGTGACGGGCCGCACGGCGGCAGAAGCTCGTGCTGGCGCGCCCAATCGACTGCGGAGCCGCGAAGTGAATGTTCTTTTCGCCGTAGACCTCTACAACGAAGGCGTTGACATTCCCGAGGTCGATTGTTTGCTGTTTCTGCGGCCCACCGAAAGTTCTACGGTGTTTCTGCAGCAGATGGGGCGCGGCCTGCGGCTCGACACCGGCAAAACCAGTTGTTTGGTTCTTGACTTCATCGGGAATCAGCGCCGCGAATTCCGCTACGACCTTCGCTTTCAGTCCCTCTTCGGTGGCACCCGGCAACAAGTGATCGAACAGATCGACAATGGCGTGACACGTCTACCGGGCAATTGCTACTTCCGACTCGATAAGGAATCCCGGAAGGTGGTACTCCAGAATTTGCGCGAGCGCTTGACTCGGAATCGCGAGCGGATAGTCTCCGAAATTCGGTCACTCCGCGCCGTCTTGCGCCGGAATCCGCATTTGGCGGAGTTCCTAGACGAGACTCAGTACGAGCTTGAGGACATTTACAAAGGCGATCGCGGCTGGGCCGCACTGCTCGCCGAGGCTAGCGCCGAACCGCGCACGGAAGCCGAGCTTCGTCTTTCGCGGCAGTTCCAGTATCTGCTGCATGTGGATAGCCAACGGCGCCTTGGGCTGTACCAGCAGTTGGTTGCACGCAAAGCGGTCGAGTTGGACGAGGCGCAGCGCAGGGAAACTCGCATGCTCACCTTCCGCCTGCTGCAAGCAGAAGCCCGCCAGCCCGGTGTGGCGGATGATGGAGGTTTGCAGCGCATTCTGGATTCGCCTGGGGCAAGCGCTGAGTTTCTGGACTTACTTGAAGTCCTTCGTCGCCGCAGTCGGCTGCACGTCGACGAACAGCCGTTAGGACACGATTGGCCCTTATATCTGCATCGCCAATATGCGCGAGATGAGATCCTCACCGCGGTCGGTTATCTTTTGCCAGGCCGCAATACCAGCCACCGCGAAGGTCGGCTCCGGCTTGAGGAGTACCAAACGGAGCTGTTTTTTGTCACTTTGCAGAAGACCGAAAAGCAATACTCGCCCACGACGCGCTATGAGGATTTTGCGGTGAGCCCGACTCGCTTTCACTGGCAGTCGCAAAGCACGACGAGCGAGACGTCACCTACCGGTCAGCGCTACATCACCCAAGGCGGCCGCTTTCTTCTGTTTGTACGGCCGACCACGAAGGACACTTTCACGTTTTTAGGCCCGGTCCGCTATTCATCGCATACCGGAACGCGGCCCATGAGCATCTACTGGGACCTCGTTCACCCCATGCCAGCCGGCTTTTTCGACCTGTGCGCATCGTTACGGGCTGCTTGACGATCCAACGGCGGTTAGCCCTCACCGGTTAACCTAAGGTATGAGCACCGACAAGACCTTTAACGAGCCCCGCCTCGCCCTGAATCGCATCTACACCCGCGGCGGCGATAGTGGCAAGACCAGCCTGGTGGGCGGGCAGCGGGTCGGCAAGGATACCTTACGGATCGATTGCTACGGCACGGTGGACGAGCTCAACGCCTTCATCGGCATGGCCCGTTTGTCGGCCGATGCGTCGCCGGCGACGATTTCGCTGGGCGTGATCCTCCATCGCGTCCAGCACGAGCTCTTCAACCTGGGCTCCATTCTGGCGACGAAGCCGGAGGATGTGCATCCGAAGCAGCCGCGGATTACGTCGGTCGAAGTCCTGCAATTGGAATCGGAGATCGACGAGTTCAACGCGGGCTTGCCGGCGCTGCGCTCCTTCGTGCTGCCGGGCGGCTGCCGGTTGAATACGGAACTCCACGCCGCCCGCACCATCTGCCGGCGCGCGGAGCGCATTGCCGTCGCCTTGGCGCACGACGAAGAGGTCCCCGACGAGGCGATTCAATACCTGAACCGCCTTTCCGACGCGCTCTTCGTCTGGAGCCGCTGGGCCTGTCATGTCCTGCAAGTGCCGGAAACGCTGTGGGAGCCGAATCGCGCGGCGTCGGGCGCGTCACAAGCTTAAGGTCTCTTTCCGTCTGCGCCGTCGCGCCCGCACCCGCGATGCTAAAATCCCGGCATGAGCCGAGTCGAGGAAATTGCCGCCGCCGTCGCCAGTCTTCCCGCTGCTGACTACCAGCAATTCGTCGCTTGGTTCCTCACTCGCGAAGCAGCTCGCTGGGATCAGCAGATGGACCAGGACTCGCTGGCCGGCAAACTGGATTTCCTCTTTGAGGAAGCTGATGCCGAGGCCGCCGCCGGGCGCCTCGAACACTTGCGGTAAAGTCGGCCGAAGCGTGGCTCTGGGTCTGGGTCGGCTCCCATGCCGAATATGATCGCCTGACGAGCCGTTGAAGCCTTTCACTGGGAGCCGCTGGGCCTGGCTTCGGGCGCGTCACAGGCTTAATGTATCCTTCAAGCGTTCAGTCTGCCGCCGAGAGAGGTCCACGGTGGCGCCTCCACGCAGGGTGACGGTGAGGAGGCCCGCGTCGAGGTACGTCTTCTCGATCCAATGCAGGTTGAAGATCTGTTGGCGATTCGCGCGGAAGAACATCCGCGGATCGAGTTGCAACTCCAGCGCCTGTAACGAGCGGCGGATCAACGGCCGCTCCGCTCCGAAGTGCAAGCGGGTGTAATTCCCCTCGGACTCCAGCAGGAAAATCTCCAGCCAGCGCACGATCCAGCAGCGGTCGCCGTCGCGCACAAACACCTGCGCCGGCGCGGGACGTGGCGGGGCCAAGCGCCGCAGGGCCAGCGCGAGCCTTTCGGGCGCGATCGGTTTCAGGAGGAAGTCGAGCGCGTTCACTTCGAAGGCACGGACGGCGTGCTGGTCAAAGGCCGTCGTGAAAATTACTTGCGGCACGTCCGCTCCGAGTTGCTCCAGTAGGTCGAAGCCGGACAGGCCGGGCATTTGGATGTCGAGGAAGAGCAGGTCCGGTGAATGCTCGCCGATCTGTTTCAGGGCCTGTTCGCCGTCGACCGCTTCGCCGACTACTTGAATCTCGGGGTGCGGCTGCAACAGGCGACGCAGTTCCCGCCGGGCCAGCCATTCGTCGTCGATGATCAGTGCGGTCATACCGGGATCGATAGCGTGGCCGTCACGCGGCCCGCCGCTCCTTCCAGCTTTAGTGTGCCCCGCTCGCCATAGAGTAACTGTAAGCGCTCCCGGACGTTGCGCAAGCCCACCTGCTCTAGCTTAGGCGCAGCCGCAGCCAGTTCGCCAGTGTTCTCGATCACCAGCCGTAGAGCGTCCGGCAGACGCTGCGCGCGGATCAGGAGCTCGCCTGGCCCCGCCACTTTGCTGATGCCATGCTTGACGGCGTTCTCCACCAGCGTCTGCAACACCATCGCCGGCACCGGACAACCGGCGGCGGCAGGGTCCACCTCGATTACGGCGCGCAGGCGATCCGCGAAGCGCACGGTCTCGAGCGCGACGTAGTCGCTAACGGTTTCCATCTCCAGGGCCAAGGGCCGCGTATGCTCGCGCGGATGGCTGAGGCTTTGCCGGAGCACGTTCGCCAGCCGCGTCAGCATGTCCTGCGCGCGGGCGGGTTCCATCTCCACCAGCGCGCGAATCGAATTCAGGCAGTTGAAGAGGAAGTGCGGGTTGATCTGCGCCTCCAGGGCGCGCAGTTCGGCCTCCCGCAGGGCCAATTGGAGTTGCGCTTCGCGCGCGTCGAAGCCCCGGCGTTCGGAGAAGCGGACGTAGAGCACGGTCCAGATGCCGGTGGCCAACAGCATGCCCCACCAGAGGGCCAACATCGACGTGGGGTCCCAGCGGCTGCGGGTGAGCAGCATATTGGTGCCGATCACGAGCCCCGCCTGGCACACACTGATGGCGAATACTTCACCAGCCACCACCAGTTTCGCGCGCCTGCGGATCTCACCGCGCAGCAGATGCGTGAGGCCGATGCTGGCAGAAATCAGTACAGCGTGGCCCACCAGCAACGGGGCCAACGCCACCCCGAACGACAGATTGATCGCAATGCCCACCGCCGAGTAGGCAAACCATCCCAGGCATTGCAGAATCCAGTATTTCTTCATGGCTGGCTCCGATGGTATCGCCGGGAGGCCGGGGGAGGGCGGAAAATGGGACGGACGGCGGAATCGCGAGGACGAACGGCGCGGGGGCGCGAAAAATGGCAACCGAATCCCGCCTCGGGCGTCTCTCCTTTGTCGGCTATATTTGGCGGTAAACTAAAAAGTGAACCTAAGGAGGTTCCTCGCACATGGCTCGTGGACGGCGTTCTTATCTCTTCGTTCCGTTGATCATCATCCTGTCGGCCCTGCTGGGCGGCTTCTTCGCGCCCGGACCCGAAGAGGTAAACGCGGCTACTACCGAAGACGACCTGCGCGATTCGCAGAAGCTCTTCACCCGCGTCTTCTCCCTGGTGGAAGACAACTACGCCGACCGTGTGACGCCGGATAAGGCCATCTACAAGGGCGCCATCCCCGGCATGCTGCGCACTCTGGATCCCCACAGCAACTTCTTCGATCCCAAGGACTACAAGCAGATCCGCGAGGATCAGCGTGGCCGCTACTACGGCGTCGGCATGTCGGTGGGCCCCAAGAACAACAACACCATGGTGATCGCGCCGTTTACCGGCAGCCCCGCCTACAAGGCCGGCATTCGGCCGGGCGACATGATCATGGAAGTGAACGACAAGAAGACCGACGGCCTCACCACCAGCGAAGTCGCTGACCTGTTGAAGGGTCCGCGCGGCACCAAGGTGCAGATCTCCATCGCGCGCGAGGGCCTCGAAAAGCAGCTCATCTTCAACATCATTCGCGACGAGATTCCGCGCAAGAGCGTCCAGGATGCCTTCTTCCTCAAGCCCGGCATCATGTATCTCGACGTGGAGAGCTTCAACGAAAACACCGGCCGCGAAGTGGAAGAAAATTTCAAGCGGCTCGGGGAGAAGAACGTGAAGGGCCTCATCCTGGATCTGCGCGACAACCCCGGCGGACTCCTCACCGAAGGCGTCGCCGTCGCGGACCGCTTCCTGCAGAAGGGCCAGAAGGTCGTCTCGCACCGTGGCCGCTCCTCGCCGGAGAAGCGCTACATGGCGACCAACGGCAACCACGGCTTCGACTATCCCATCGTCGTGCTTGTGAATCGCTATTCGGCCTCCGCCGCGGAGATCGTCTCCGGCGCGTTGCAGGATCATGACCGCGCCTGGGTGCTGGGCGACAACACCTTCGGCAAGGGCCTGGTGCAGACCGTCTACCCGCTCAACGAAGATACGGGTCTCGCGCTGACCACGGCCAAATACTATACGCCGAGCGACCGTTTGATCCAACGCGACTATTCGCACAAGTCCTTCTTCGATTACTACTACGCGAAGAACACCGACACCAAGAATCTGCAGGATATGAAGATGACCGACGCTGGCCGCACCGTCTACGGTGGCGGCGGCATTTCGCCCGACGCTAAGTTCACCCCGGAGAAGCTGAATCGCTTCCAGGTAGAGTTACTGCGCAAGGCCGCCTTCTTCAATTTCACCGCCAAGCACTTTGGCGACAAAGAAGCGAAGCTACCCGCCACGTGGGAGCCCGATGAAGCCTTGCTCACGGAATTGCACGGCTACTTACTCAAGAATAAGTACGAGTTCACGGAAGCCGAATGGGCCGAGAACAATACCTGGATCAAGCAGCGCGTGAAGTACGAATTCTCCATCACCGCCTTTGGCGTGGATGAAGCGCGTAAGTACGCGATCGAAATTGACCCGCAGGTACTCAAGGGCATTGAGAACCTGCCGCAAGCCAAACAACTGCTCGAAACCGCGAAGAAGTTGATTGTCCAGCGCTTGCGCTAACCGCGTGACGTGCCCCGCTCCAGCCTCCTGCTAATTGGCATTTTCGCTTGTTGCGCCAGCGCCCAAACCCCGCTGGGACTTCCCGTACGCTCCCTTCGTTTTGAGCCCGCGCAACAGCCGTTGCCCGAAGCGGAGCTCCGTGCGTTACTCCCTGTAAGAACGGGTGACCCGCTCACCGCGCCGCTGGTTCGCCAGACCATCGCTGACCTCTACAAGACCAACCGCTTCGATACGATTCATGTGGAGGGCGAGGTGAACGCGGGCCAAGTGGACGTTATCATTCGCACCACGCCCAATTGGTTTATTGGCCGCGTCGTGATCGAAGGCGTGCCGGACCCGCCCAGTATCGGCCAGTTGAATAACTCCACCAAGCTCGACCTGGGCGCCTTGTATGAGCCGGGCCAGGTGAACCAGGCCGTGGAAGGCGTCGCCAATACCCTACGCCTGAATGGCTTCTACGAGAGCAGGATCCAGCAGTATCTGCGGCGAGACCCGGAGACGCAAACCATCAGTGTCCTATTCCAAGTGGCGCCAGGTCCGCGCGCGCGGCTGAGCCGGCCGGAACTCCTCGGCAACCTCGCCCAAAGCCCGCGCGCCATCATCCGCGCCAGCCGCTGGCCCTATGCGCTCGGCTTGTTTGCGCAAACGAACTGGGGCTGGAAGGGCATGTCGCAAAGCCGCATCCAGAATGGGGTGGACCGCATTCGCCGCACTTACATCAAGAAGAACTTCCTGATGGCCACCACGGCGCTGGAAGCGGTTCGCTACCAACCGGAGACGCGGCGCGTGCAGCCCGTGCTGCGCATCGACGCCGGCGCGCCCGTCGCGGTGCGTACCACCGGCGCGAAGCTTTCGCCCAGCCGCTTGCGCCAATTGACCCCGATCTACCAGGAGGCCAGCGTGGACCGCGCGCTGCTGCTCGAAGGCGCGCGTGGGATTGAGCAGTATTTTCAGGCGGCTGGTTACTTCGATGTCGAGGTCGGCTACGGCATCGATGACCAGGGCGGCCAGCGCACCATCGACTACAACATCGCCCGCGGCGACCGTTACAAGCTGGTCTCGCTCCAACTCGACGGCTACCGCTACTTCAACCAGCGGACCCTGCTGGAACGCATGCAGACCACGCCAGCCACCTGGCTGCGCTACCGGCACGGCCGCTACAGTGAACGCATGCTTGCGCAGGACCGCCTGGCGATCGAAGAGCTTTACCGCACCAACGGCTTTCTTGAGGTCGAGGTGCAATCCCGCGTACAGCCCGCCCCGCAGGGTAAGCCGTTTGAGCAGGCCGTCTATCTGACGGTGAAAGAAGGTGAGCAGTGGCTGATCGGCCAAGTGGACTTAGAAGGCGTAAAAGACGAACGGGCTGAGTATCTGCGCAGTATCCTACAGTCTCAGCCGGGGCAGCCCTACAGCGAGGCCGGAGTCGCCGCGGATCGCGACGTCCTGTTGAACGAATTCTTCAACAACGGCTTTCCCGGTGCGACGGTGGACGGCACGGTGGAAATCGATAAGGCACAGCGCCGCGTGGCGGTGAAGTTCGCGGTGCAGGAAGGCCGTCAGCAGTTTATCCGCAAGGTGATCGTGGAGGGCCTCGAAGCGACCAACCAGGAGTTAGTCACCAGCCGCCTGCGGCTCGCGGAGGGCGATCCGGTGTCGCAAGGAAATATGCTGGCGACCCAGCGCCGACTTTATGATTTAGGAATCTTCTCGCGGGTGGACATGGCCCTGCAGAATCCGGATGGCGCGGAGGCGAGTAAGTACGTCCTCTATCAGGTGGAGGAGGCGCGTAAATACTCGTTCACCTTTGGCGCGGGCGCGCAAATCGCACGCATCGGTGGCGGCATCCGCTCGTTTGATTCGCCGGCCGGCGGGACGGGCTTCAGTCCGCGGATCTTGCTGGGACTTTCGCGCGGCAATGTTTTTGGCGTAGGCCATACGGCGAGCATTCAGACGCGCGTGTCGAACTTACAGAACCGCGTGATCGGCTCTTACCTGGCCCCGCAGTTTCGCAACAGCGACAAACTCAATCTGATCTTCACGGCGCTTTACGATGACTCGCGCGACGTCCGTACGTTTAACGCCCGGCGCCGGGAAGCCTCGGTGCAGCTTGGCCAACGGCTCTCGCGCGCGACCACCGTGCAATACCGGCTGACTTACCGGCGCGTGGCCGTAGATGAGACGACGCTGAAGATTGAGCCGCAGTTGATCCCGCTGCTGTCGCAACCGGTGCGCTTGGGGATCGCCTCGCTCACCTTCATTCAGGACCGTCGCGACGATCCCCTGGATGCCAAGCGTGGCTGGTACAACACGCTCGATTCCGCGTTCTCCTCGCGCGCGCTCACTTCGCAGTCTGATTTTTTGCGCTTCTTGGGCCGGAATTCTTCCTACTATAAAATCGGGCGGGACTTAGTCTTCGCCCGAACCTTGACCTTTGGCTGGCAGTACGGCCTGAGCGAGAATCCCACTCGCGACGTGCCTTTGCCGGAACGCTTCTTCACGGGCGGCGCCAACTCTCACCGCGGCTTCTCCGAAAATCAGGCTGGCCCGCGCGACTTAGTCACGGGCTTCCCGGTTGGCGGCAAGGCGGTCATGATCAATGGGCTGGAATTACGCTTTCCCCTGGTCGGTGATAACTTGAGTGGCGTGCTGTTTCACGACGCGGGAAACGTTTATACGAATTTCAACAAGATCAGCTTCCGCGCCTCGCAGCGCAATATCGCCGACTTTAACTACATGGTACACACGGTGGGCTTCGGCGTGCGGTACCGTACGCCGGTGGGCCCGATCCGAGTGGATGTCGGCTACAGTCCGAATTCGCCGCGTTTTCAGGGTTTTCAAGGCACGTTTCAGGACTTACTCTTTCAACGCGGCGTGGCGACGCGGCAGCGGGTGAATCAATTCGCCTTTCACTTCTCTCTGGGGCAGGCTTTCTAGCATGATCCTGGCTCACTTACTCCTACTTTTTACGCCGGCGGAATTGATTGACCGGGTCGCGGTGAGCGTGGGCGTGAACGTCATCACGGAAAGTGAACTGGTGGAGCAGATGCGCATTCGCGCTTTCCTCGAAGGCGTCCCGTTGCGGTTAGACGGTGACAGCAAGCGCGACGCGGCGGACCGGCTGATTCAACAGGCGCTCATCCGGCGCGAAATTGAGACCACGCGCTATGTCACTCCGGAACCGGCGCAAGCCAATGGATTACTCGCCTCTTTCAAACAGAGCCGTTTTGCCAACGACGATGCCGCCTTCGAGGCAGCGTTGCGGGCCGCGCAAGTTACCGCCGCCGACGTTCGCGCCAGCTTTCTCTGGCAATTGACGGTGTTGCGCTTTATCGAGTATCGCTTTCGGCCGGGTGTGCAAGTTTCGCCGGAAGACATTCGGGAATACTATGAACTTAAGTTTCTGCCCGAGTGGCGCGCGCGTACCGCGGACCTGCCTCCCCAACTCGACGCGGCTACGCCTTCCATTGAGGAGATTCTTGTCCAAGCCAGAATCGACAATCAGCTTGATCGCTGGATCAGCCAGACTCGCACCCAAGTGAGTATTCGGTATCGTGAGGAGGTCCTCGGCGAGAAATGAAGCGTCTTCGTAAATGGCTGCTCGCCCTAGGTCTGGTGCTTAGCTTACTGGGCACGGCCGGATACTTTGTCTGGCGCTCGGACTGGCTCGCCAATACCATCCGCGAACGAGCGGTTGCAGAGATCAAGAAGGCCACGGGCGCGACGGCATCGTTTGGAAAATTCGATTGGGATTGGCAACGCGGCATCGTACGGGTAGCAGACCTGACGATCCGCGGACGCGAAGCGGCCACCGATCCGCCTTTCGTTCATGTAGCTCTGGCCGAGGTAACGCTGAAAGCTTTCTCTTTCCTCAGCCCCAATGTGGACTTGCGGGCCGTGAAGCTGACTAAGCCGGAAGTACACCTGATTACTTACCCGGACGGCTCCACGAACTTACCACGCCGGAACCAGCGGCCACCGGACGAAGCCGTCGCCGAGTTTATTCGTTTAGGGATTAATCAATTGGACGCCGATAAAGGAATCTTCTCCTGGAATCAGCAGGAGATTCCATTTTCGCTGCGCGGAGAGAATCTGGACGTGTCGCTGAAGTTACAGCAGGACCGCTATCAGGGCAGGCTGGCGGGCGAGAAGGTGTCGCTTAAGATGCCGGGCGTTCGCCAGTTCGCGGTAACGGTGCAAACAGACGTTACGTTGGAACGCAACCAAGTGAGTTTCGCGGGCTTGCGGGCGGCGCTCGACGGCTTACAACTCGCAGCGGATGGCCAACTACGTGACTGGCGGCATCCCGTCCTCTTCGCGAAGGTAAAGGCGCGCGGGCCGGTGCGCGACTTAGTCACTCACTTCGACGTGCCCCTGCTGAAACAGGGCGAAGGCGAGTTACAGGGCGAAGTGGCTTATCAGGATGGCTGGACCTTTACGGGCCCGGTAAGCGGCCGGAACCTCGGCTATCATCACGAGAAACTCGACGTGAAAGGCGTGCGGCTAAGTGGAAACGTTACTTACCGTCATTCGCGTAACAGCGGACACTACGCCGAAGTAACGAAGCTACACGCGGACTCGCCGCAAGGTGACTTCCGCGGTTCCCTCATCGCGAGTTCGTCGCGCTATCGCCTGCGTGGCACCGTGGCGAACCTGCGCTTTGACGATGCCCAGCATATCTTTGATCCCACCCTGCCATCGTGGGCGTCTCTGGTTACCGGCCCGCTCGATATCGAGAGCGACTACTCGGCGGTGAAGGCCACGGCCCATCTGAGTCTGATTCCAACGGAAGGCGAGCGTCCGCTGCGTGGTACGGTGAACCTGGCCTATGACTCATTGGCCAAAGATGTGCGTCTCAGCGACACCCATCTCCAATCGAGCTCGACGCAAGTCGATGTATCCGGCGCCTTGCTGGGCGGGCTCAACGTGGACCTGTCCAGCGCGAACCTGCAAGAGCTTCCCTTCGTCAACCGGCTACCGGTACAGATCGAAAGCGGCGGACTGGTTACCTTCCATGGCCAAGTAAGTGGTGGACTCGCCGCGCCGGCCGCGCGAGGCCAGTTGACCGCCAAGAGTATCACCTACGACGGCCAGATCATCGAGCGCGCTAGCACGCAGGTGAGCGCGCGGGCGGATTTACTCGAACTGACCACGATGGAGGTCGCGCGCGGACGCCAGACGGTGACGGGCTCGTTGCAGGTTAGTCTGGTTGACTGGCAAACGCGGCCGGGTAGCTCTCTCAAGGGCCACTTAGCGGCCAGCGATATCGAAGTAGCGCCGCTGACGTCCGAAGCCAAGGGCCGGCTGAAGGGCACCGCGGAGCTAGCGGGCACGCTTCAGGACCCTAAGTTATCGGGCGCGCTGCAATGGAATGACGCAGTTTACCAGGGACAATCGTTGGGTCTGGTAACGGGCCAGGTAAGTTACTCCGGAGAGCAGATCGATGTTCGGGAAGGCCGCCTGGCGATTGACCGGCAGCCGCTCGAATTCTCCGGCACTTACGTCCATGAGCCAAATGACTATCAGAACGGCGCCTTTCATGCGGCGGGCCAAGGCTCCGGCCTCCTGTTGGAGCGAATCGCGCAATTCCGGGAGCGCTTTCCGTCCGTTACCGGAAGGCTCGAAATCGATGGACGGATCCGCGGCCGCTTAACCAACGGACAGGCCGAATTCAATACGCTAGATGGGCGAGCCGTGGTGCAGCAAGCCGCCTACGCAGGCAAGCCGGTCGGCGCGCTGACGATTCATGCGAAGACCGAGGCCAGCCGGGTAAACATCACCGCCAGCGGGCTGCTCCGGGGCGCCGCGGTAACGGCGGCTTCCCAGTGGCAGTTGAACGGCCTGATGCCGGGGCAGGGGCAGTTTACCCTGCAGGGTGCGAAGCTGGACGACTTTCAGGATCTACTCATAGAGGCGCCCATTTCTTTCGACGTTCGGCTCGAAGCCAACGGAAGCTTCAAGGGGAACTTGCGCGATCCGGCCAGCATGACGGGAAAGATCCAGGTAAGTCAATTGGGCATTACGCCGCGGCAGGCCATGAGCGAAGTAGCGCGGCGTGACTTTACCTTGCGTAATGAAGGGCCGCTCGAAGTAACTTACGACGCGAAGGGTTTCGACATCAAGCAAGCGAAACTGACGGCGAAGGACACGAAACTGACGGCGTCCGGCTTGCTGACGACGCAGGGAACCCAGACGGCCAACCTGCGCTTCACTGGCGATGCGAATCTGGCGGTACTTTCGGCGCTGAAGGCGGACTTACTCGCGGCAGGTAACTCTACCCTTGATTTGACGGTGCGCGGCACCTTGGCGCAGCCCTTAATGGCCGGGCGCATGGAGCTGCGCGACGCCTCATTCTTCCTGCGCGACGTTCCGAACGGACTGGAGAAAGTGAATGGGGTGGTCTTCTTTGACCGTTCCCGCGCGCGGCTGGAAAACCTGACGGCGCAGTCCGGCGGGGGAACGATTCGTCTGGGCGGCTTTATCGGCTTTGGCGGTGAGTTGAGTTACCAGCTACAGGCCCAGGCCGACAACGTACGCGTGCGCTATCCGGAGGGCGTGAGCACCGCGGTGAATACGTCCCTGACCTTGGCCGGCAGCGCGACCCGCAGTTTGCTCTCTGGATCAGTTACTTTATTGCGGGCCGCGCTAAGTCCGCGCACGGACTTGGGCACGTTGATTGCGGACTCCAGCAAGAGCTCCGCGGCGGCACCGCGGATTGAAAACGAGTTTTTGAAGAACATGCAGTTCGATGTGCGCGTGGATACCGCGCTGAATGCGCAGGTAACCACGTCGCTGACGCAGAATGTCGAGGCCGAGGTGAACCTGCGGCTCCGCGGCACGCCGGCGCGTCCGGTCTTACTCGGGCGGACGTCGTTTACCCAGGGCGAAATTAGTTTCTTCGGTACCAAGTACACGATTGACCGGGGCGAGGTGAATTTCTATAACCAGACCAAGATCGAACCCACCATCAATCTGGACCTACAAACGCGCGTGCGCGGTGTGGTGGTGACGATTAACTTCGCGGGCCCGGCGAGTAAGTTAAATCTCTCCTACCGGTCGGACCCGCCATTGCAATCCTCTGAGATTCTCGCGCTGCTCACCGTGGGCCGCACTCCGAGTGGGTCGGTCGCCAGCGGCGCGAACGTGCAGAGCCCGACTTTTCTGCAGGGCGCCAGTAGCGCGCTGCTCGGCCAAGCGGTCGCCGCCCCGCTTACCGGACGCTTGCAAAGGCTCTTCGGCGTCAGCCGGGTGCGCATTGATCCGCAATTAACCGGCCTCGAAAACACGGCCCAAGCCCGCCTGACGATTGAGCAACAAGTTTCGCGCGACATCACCGTGACGTTCATTACGAACCTGAATCGCACCCAGCAGCAGATCGTCAGCGTGGAGTGGGACTTCTCGCGCGAATTCTCGGCGCTCGCCGTCCGGGACGAGAATGGCGTTTTCGGCCTCGATTTTTTTTACCGGAAGCGCTTCAAGTGAAGTTACGCAAGGTGCAAGGCAAGCTTAAGGTGGAGCATAGCATCATCGATGGCTTGCGCGACTTACTCGAAAAGCTCCTCAACGATAACCCGGAGATCCGTTCGATCATCCCCGGCGTCATCCGGCCGGTGCGCGACGCCAAGGGCAAAGTGCGGATCCGCGTGACGGTACCGGTAACGAATGGCTGGAAGGCGATTGCGCTCAGCGCCGGGGCCCGCCAGGAGTTATTCGTTTCGACCGCTTGGACGCAGGCGGAACTGGAAGCCGCCATAGCCCGGGCGGAAACCAGCTAAGATCGAGAGACATCGTGATTGAAGTAGCATCCCTCAGCCGAAGCTTTGCCGACAAAAAGCGGGGCGTGGTCCACGCCGTAAATGACGTCAGTTTCACGGTCGCCCCCGGCGAGATCTTCGGCCTATTGGGCCCGAACGGCGCGGGGAAGAGCACTTGTTTGCGCATGCTGGCGACGCTGCTCGCGCCCACGGCGGGGCGCGCGAGCGTGAATGGCTTCGACGTGCAGCGGTCGCCGGCGCGCGTGCGCGAATCGATCGGTTTCCTGTCGGGCGACATGGGACTGTACCAGCGCATGACGCCGCGCGAACTCATGCTCTTCTTTGGCCGGCTCTCCCGCGTCGATGAGGCGACGCTGAAGCGCCGCAGCGGCGAACTCATTGAGCGGCTGGCGATGAGCGGCTTCGCCGATTCGCGTTTCGATAAGCTATCGTCCGGCATGCGGCAGAAGGCGGCGATTGCCCGCGCGCTGATTCACAATCCCCCAGTCTTAATTTTTGACGAGCCCACGGCCACGCTCGACGTGGTAACCGCGGGCATCGTCGAGGGCTTTATTCTCGAAGCCAAGCGCGAGGGTCGCTGCATCCTCTATTCCACCCACATCATGGAGGAGGCCGAGTATCTGTGTGACCGGATCGCGGTAATCAACGAGGGCCGGCTACGCACCACGGGCACCATGGAAGAACTCCGAGCCGTCACCGGCAAGCAACGTCTGCGGGAAGTCTTTCTCGACTTACTCGAACGGCAGGTGGCTTAACCGATGCGTCTCTCTCTGATTCTGGTGATCCTACGCCGCGAAGTGATCGACCTCTTGCGGGACCGCCGCACGTTGATCGGCATGGTGGTGTTGCCGTTGGTGGCTTTTCCGCTGATGGGTATCGGCGTGAGTAAGTTCATTGAGGAGACCGGTAAGAAGAACGAAGCGCAAGCGACCACCGTGGGCGTAAAGTCGCTCGAGATGACGCCCGACCTGCAGGCGGCGATTGCGCGTTCCGGCATGCGGCCCATCGTCGAAAAGGACCTGCGCACGGCAATCGAGCAGAAGCGCGTCGCGGCCGGTATCGAGCAGAATGGGCAGCAGATTCGGCTCTTGGTGGACGCCACCCGCGCCGCTTCGAACCTGGTGGCGGATCGTTTGCGCACCGCGTTGGCCGAACTGAAAGAAGAGCGCATTCGCGAGAGTCTGGCGAAGCTGAGCGTGCCGGCTGCGGTCTTGCAGCCCTTTCGCGTGGAGCGCGTGAACGTGGCCAGCGAGCGCAAGATGGGCGGCTTCCTGCTGGGCACTATGCTGGGCTACATAGTGATTCTGTTGATGTTTTCGGGCGGGATGCACCCGGCGGTGGACATGACGGCCGGCGAGCGCGAACGCAAAACGATGGAAGCCTTGTTGGCCTCGCCGGCCTCGCGCGCGGAGATTGTCCTGGCCAAGATTCTCGCCACGGTAGTGGCGCTCTATGCGACGGTCTTGCTCACCTTAGGCAGCTTCTTCATCTCGATGAAGAGCAGCGCGATGATGAACGACGCGAAGTTCGCGGCGTTGCTCGGCAATATCTCGCTGGACTGGGGTACGCTGGCATTGCTACTGCTCACGATGTTTCCTGTCGCCTTGATGGCGGGGGCGTTGATGATCGCGATCGCCTCCTTTGCGCGGAGCTTCAAGGAAGCGCAAAGCTACCTGACGCCGCTTTTGCTACTGGTGATTTTGCCGGCCTTGTTGGGCGGGTTACCGGGGACGGAACTAAGCCCAGCGTTGTCGTTGATTCCGATCTTCAACGCGAGCCAATTGTTGAAGGCGGTGCTGCAAGGTGAGTTTACGATGGCCAATTTTCTGACGACGTTTTTCGCCAACGTCGCTTACGCGGGGATTTGTTTCTACTTTGCGTTGCGGACCTTCAAGAACGAGAACGTGATGTTCCGGTCATGAGGGTGACGGGCCCGTGGGGGCCCGTCACCGGTAATAGTTAGCGGGAGCCGGTGGTGGCGGCGCGGCGGGCGCCGAACTTGGCTTTGAAGCCGCCGAAAGTGCGGGGCTTGGTGTTGGGGCCGGTGGCCTTCTTGGCCCAGGCGGGTTCGGTCCGGCTGCCGTTGCTCTTGCCAAACGCACCCTTGGCCTTGGGGGCGAAGGTAGGCGTGGGATCTTCGAACAAGGGCGCGGCGGGAACATGGTCCTTATGCCAGGCCATGGCTTCGGTGGTGGGACGGCGCGTGAGCGACATCTTCAATTCGCGCTCAAAGCGGCGAATGGTTTGGCGATCGGCGCTGGTGCCGAACGTCGAAGCGACGCCACGGGCGCCGGCGCGGCCGGTGCGGCCCACGCGATGGACGAAGTCCTCGGAGGCCATGGGCAGGTCGTAGTTAATGACGTGGGCGATGCCCTCGACGTGGATACCGCGGGCGGCGACGTCGGTGGCGACGAGCACGCGGTAGGTGCCCTTCTTGAAGCCGTCGAGCGCCTGGTTGCGCTGCCCCTGCGTACGGTCACCGTGGATGCGCGCGGCTTTCACGCCGACGCGGCCCAGGTTCTTCTGCAACTTGTCGACGCCGTGCTTCGTGCGCGCGAAGACCAGGAAGCTGCCGGTTTCGTGCTCCAACATGTATTGCAGCAAGGGGAGCTTGCGCTCCTGGTCGATCTCGTAGACGTGGAGGTCTACTTTGTCGGCCGGGTGCGAGTGGGCGCCGGTTTCAATGCGTTGCGGCGAGCGGAGATACTTCTGGATCAGGCGCTCAGCGGACTTCTCGATGGTGGCCGAGAAGAAGAGCGTCTGCCGGTCAGGCGACATGCCGGAGAGAATGCGTTCGATGGAAGGCAGGAAGCCCATGTCGAGCATGCGGTCGCCTTCGTCGAGCACCAGCATGCGGACGGGGGCCAGCTTGACGAGGTTACGGTCCAGGAAGTCGCACAAACGGCCGGGGGTGGCAATGATCACTTGCGCGCCTTGGCGAATGTCGTTCAACTGGGCGTTTTCATTCAAGCCGCCGACGACGGTGGCGGCGCGGAAGCCGGTGCCGCGCGCCAGTTCCACAAAGGCCTTCTGAATTTGGATGGCCAGTTCGCGGGTGGGGCTCAAAACCAGGGCTTGGACGCCCGGTTTCTTCTCGGCCTTCAGAAGCGATTCCAGCATCGGAAGCAGGAACGCGATGGTCTTGCCGGTGCCGGTTTGCGCGGTGGCGACCAAGTCTTTACCCGCCAGTCCGGGGGGCACGGAAAGGGCCTGTACCGGGGTGGGGGTGGTGATGTTGAGCCGGCTCAAATTAGCCAGCAGGACAGGGGACAGAGATAGTTCTGAAAAGGTTTTCATGCAGTTTATAGGTGGGAAGGGTTCAGCGAACCGACTGCGGGTAATGGTGGCCCGGGAGGCCCAAACAGTTAAGGAAGGCCTAGTTTTTGAGTGTTGGCCAAGACAAACGGCCAAACGGAGGATCGCGGAAATTTCTTCGTCTCCGCAAGTATAGCAGGTTTCCGGCAATTTTATTTTGGCCTGTTTCGAGTCACTTTTACGCTTACCCTATTGAGGGCTATGTTCTAAAGACCTCGTGCGTCAGCGGCGCTTCCTTGAGGTTTCTCTCCATCAACGCCCAAGGGCAGCGGGCGCCGCTGACGCGCTATCATCATCAGGAATCCGTTCGCCTGAAGATTCCGTAGCTTCTGATAGCCAACATGCTCTTCCTGATTCTCAGTGCCATTCTGGGCCCCGCCGAAAGCCGGCGATTGATTGAGCGCTTACGGGCGCGCGACGCCGCGGCCCTGGGCGAACTCTACGATTGCTACGGCGCCGTGGTTTACGCCATCATTCTGCGGATCGCCCGCGACCGCGCCACGGCCGAGGACCTGACGCAGGAAGTCTTTTTGCGCGTTTGGAATCGCATCCCCACCTTCGACGCCGAGCGCGGCAGCCTTTCCACCTGGCTGCTGACCATCGCACGCCACTCCGCTATCGACTTCCTGCGTTCCCGCGGCGGCAAGCAGGAGCGCCTGAACGTATCGATTGACGCCATGGAACGGCCGCTGGCCGGGGGCAACGCCGAAACCGAACTGCAGACCGCCGGCGACGCCAAGCGCGTCCGCGCGGCGATGGACCGGCTGGAACCGAAGCACCGGCAACTGCTCGAACTCGCCTACTTCGACGGCCTCTCGCAGAGCGAAATGGCCGAAAAGCTCGAACTGCCGCTGGGCACGGTAAAGACGTGGGTGCGGTCAGCTTTGCGCCAGTTGCGCGAGAATCTGCAACAGCCATCGGGGGTGAACGCGTGACCTGCGAAGAACTCCGCGACGAATACGAACTCTTCGCCCTGGGCTTGAGCGAAGGCGCCGAAAGGCGGGAACTCGAAAGCCACTTGGAGCGCCGCTGCCCGGTCTGTACCCCCGGTGTCGCGGCGGCGATGCACACCGTCGCGGCCCTAGCGCTGCTCGCCGAACCGCAGCCCTTACCGGCCCGGCTGCGCAAACGCCTGATGGCCGCGCTGGGTGTCGATTCGCCCAGTTGGTTCTCTTGGCCGATGCTGATCCCCGCGGCGCTGGCGCTCGCCGGTTTGCTCCTGTGGGTGCAAGCGCGCGCGGGTTGGCAGGCGGCGGAGCGCGCACTCGCGTCCAGCCGGGCGCAGGTCGAGCAGCAAGCCAAAGAACTCGGCCAACTGCGGCCCGTCTTGGCGTTCCTGAATCAGCCAGGCACGAAGCTGGTGAATTTCGGCGCGGGTCCCACGGGCAGCATCCTGGTGAACGCACGCGAAGGCGTCCTCCTGATGGCGTCGAACCTGCCGGCCCTACCAGCGGGCCGCACGTACCAGATGTGGCTGATCCCCAAGGGCGGAGCGCCACAATCCGCTGGACTCTTCCAGGCCGCGGCCAACGGCACAGCGCTGCACGCGCGCCCTGGCCTGGTGCCCGCCGAAACGTCGGCGGTGGCGATCAGCGTGGAGCCGGAAGCGGGGTCCACGGCGCCGACCACGACGCCGATTCTTGTGGCGCCGGTAACAGGATTCTAGTAGGGATTGCTGCCCGCTTGATCGGCCGGCAGCGTCATGCCGGGCAGCACGCCCCACCACGTGTCGCGCGACATCAGCGATACCCCGGCCAGGATGCGGGCCTCGTACCGGTCAGCGTTGGGGAACGTGACGGTCCATTGCAGGGTGCCGCGAAAGTCCTTCAAATTGGGCCATTGCTGACGCAGGTTCACAAAGATCTGCGCCTTGTTATCGAAGGTGAGTTGATCATTCAGGATCCGGTTGCCCGCCAGGTCCCGGAACACCAGGTCCAGCGTAGCCGACGAAGTGATGGAGACCCAGATGGCTTCCACGGCGACCAGCGGATCGGACAGATCCACCGGCAACACGGAACGTCGCTCGTGTTCCGGCGATAGGGGAATCTGGAAACGCTGCACAATGCGGTCGCCTTCGCGGCGGGTAAGCGTGGCGTAGCCGCCGATCGGGAGGTCGTTATACTCGGTCACTTCGACAAAGCCGCGCGTCAGTGTAGCGGGAGCGCCGCTGGTTTCGACGACGGCCGTGGCGCCCGGGGCCAGCGGCAGGTCGACGTAGTTGCCAGAGACATTGCCGGGGCTCGATTTCAGGCCGACTTTCCAGGTGTCGAGGAAGCCCGCAGGCGTGTTGAAGGTGAGCAGCATCGCGGCGGGTTGCGCCGCCAGGTTGATGAGCGTGATTTGCGTCGTCCAGCCCCCGCCGTCGTGCACCAGGGGGAAGAAGCGATTGTGCGGATCGGCCGTGGCGGCCATCGCGGAAGTAACGAGCAGGTTGAGCAGCAGGGGTTTCATCGGGCTCTCCAAATCAGAAATCGCCGCGCGCACCCGGCCCGAAAACCACGTCACGCGCGCAGATTGGACGACCTAGACTAGCCCGGTGAAGTTACGCTTCGATGAGCAGGTGGTGAATTCACGTGAATTCCTTGTCACTCAGCCAGCTTTAGCGGTACAGTGACCGCGAACTCCTCCGGTTCATCCCTGATGACAATGCCGCGCTCCAGCAGTAGGCGGCACCGCTCGTCCAGGTTCCGCAGCCCGACCCCCTCTGACGCGGCCTTCGGCTTCCCCCGCCTCGGTACATGCCGCAGCGTTACCGTGTCCTCCGACATCTCCACCACCACGCACAAGGGCGACTGGGCGGAGAATTCGTTGTGCTTCACCGCGTTCTCCAGCAGCAGTTGCAGCGATACCGCCGGCAGCCAGCTTTCGCCCGCCGGGACGGGTAGCTGCAGCTGAATGCCGTCTTCAAAACGCAACTGGAGGAGCGCATGGTACTTAGCCAGGAACGCGAGTTCCTCATGCAAAGTCACGAGTTCGCGGCTGCGGCTTTGCAGGATGTAGCGGTAGACGGCGCCCAGGTCGATGGTGAAGCGCAGGGCACGGTCCGGGGAGGTCTCGATCAGTCCGGCCAGGGTGTTCAGACAATTGAACATGAAGTGCGGATCAATCTGCGCCTTCAGCGCCGAGAGTTCGGCCAGCGCCCGAGCGTATTCCAGTTGGCGAGTGGCAGCGCGCTCGCGGGCGCGTTGGGTGATGAGGTCAATCGTTTCGTAGATGTGGAAGATCAGGCCGGAAGCGAGGGTCGCCCACAGCGTAGCCCGCGTGACGGCGGCCCAATCGACGAGATGGGGTGGGGAGAGCAGATACCAGAAGGAGAACATCAGGACGCCGCTGGGTACCGTGAAGGTAAGCACCGCGCCGGCGATCAGGCGCAGACGCCGGCCGGCGTTGACGATCCAGTCTGGACGGCCCCGTAGCCAGAACCAGATGTAGACGTTGCCGGTCCAGAGCAGCACCGAAGCGCTGCCGAAATAGACCATGCCCAGCCAGAAGCGAGGCTCGCGCCAGGTGCTGTCGCCGAGGAGCCCGGCGGCGGAGCAGATCACCCAGCCCAGCGGTGGTCCCAGGGTGAAGCGGAGACGGCGGTCACTAGCGGCTTGGCGGTTGGCGATGAATGCTTTGACGCGCCCGGCCGCGTTTCGTCCTCCGTCGGCAGAGTCAAGTGAAGCAGCTTTAATCGCTTCGCCTTGGGATTGAAACACAAACGAAACGCTGAATTCTCATTCACCCTCTACGCTGGCGGGGAGGGAGTTCTGAGTCTTGTCTATTTTCTTACGTGTGTTCGCCGTGAGTCTCTGTGCCGCATTGGCCGTTTTTGGCCAGTCGGAAACCGGGAAGTCCGCTCTGGAGGGGAGGGTGTTGGACCCCGCCGGCAGCGTGATCAGTAACGTTGCCGTCACCATCCGGCACACCCGGACCGGGCAAAAGCGGCAGGCGATCAGCAATCGCGACGGCCAGTTCCGCGCCGGCGCGCTCACCGTTGGGACCTACGTGCTCGAAACGAACCACGCTGGCTTCGCCGCCTCCCGCACCAACGAAATCGAACTCTTGGTCGGCGAAACGAAGTCCGTCACGCTCACTCTCTCGGTGGCGGCGCAGGCAACTCAGGTTACCGTCGATGCGGCGGCGGAGATTGTCAATAAAAGCGACATCAACAATAGCACCACCGTCTCCGAGCGGCAGATTTCCGACCTGCCGATTCGTGGCCGCAATTTTGTCGAGTTTATTCAGCTCACTCCCAACGTAATGCAGGAAGGTAACCGCTACGGCATTGTCGTCAACGGCCAACGGTCGATTAACTCGAATATCTCCGTGGACGGCATGGACTTTAATGACTCGTTGCAGGGCGGCCAACGCGGCGGCGGCCCGAACGAATCGGCTTACTTCTTTCCGCAATTGGCCGTACGTGAATTTCAAGTGGTGCGCGACGGCGCCTCGGCGGAAGTGGGCCGCACAAACTCGGGCTACGTTAACGTCGTCACCAAGTCCGGCACGAATGACTATCATGGCGCCGCTTTCTATGCCAACCGCAATGGCAGTCTGACGTCGCCGGACGCCTTTGGGAACGATAGCAGCAGTAACTCGCAGAATCAGTTGGGTGGATCGGTGGGCGGGCGGCTCCGGCGCGATAAGTTATTCTTCTTCGCCGCGGTCGAAAAGAATCTGGTCACCATTCCTTACACCGTGAAATTCAACACGCCTACCGGCAACGTGACGATTCCGGCTGACATTCTGAATCAGCAAGGCTCCTTCAACCAGAAGAACAATCCCTTAGTGGCGTTTGGACGGCTGGATTACCAGTTAAATACCAATCACACGGTGAATCTGCAATATACCTTCGCCGCGCAGCACGGCTTAAACTTCGGCGGGCAAAGCGGACAGACCAACCAGGCTTCCTCCAACAACACCATCCTGGACCGCGAAAGCCAAGGCGTCAAAATGGCGGTCACCACGGTGCTTTCCGCTTCTTTGCTGAACGAGGTACGCGGCCAGTGGGCGTTCGACAATCGCACGCAGAAGCCGAATAGTAACTTCGCGCAAGTGGACATCGCCGACTTCGGCACTTTGGGCGGCAGCAGCAATGGCACTTACATCTATAACGCGACGCGCTATCAGGTGCTCGACAATCTTACCTGGAATCGTGGCCGCCACACCCTCAAAATGGGCATCGACATGAACTTCAACCCGCAACAGCAGCAGCGCGAAACAAACTACGGCGGCCGTTACACGTTTTCCACTCTCGCGGACTACTTACTCGCCGTCAAGCGGCAATAACTCGCGCGTGGCCCGCTATCAACAGTCGATCGCGTCCAACGGTACCCAAGGCTTCTTCGACGCCATGCAGCAGGACCACGCGGCGTTCATTACCGATTCCTTCCGCGTGACGGACCGGCTTACGCTAAGCGGTGGCCTGCGCTGGGAGGGGCAACTGAATCCGCAGCCCACGAATCCGAATCCGAAGTATCCGGTGCTCACCGGTTACATTCCGCACGACCTCAAGATGTGGCAGCCGCGCATCGGCTTGGCCTATAACGTCGGCGGCCGGGGCCGCACGGTTATCCGCGCCTCCGCCGGACTCTTCACCGCCCGCACGCCCGGCTACCTGATGCAGCGCGTCTTCACCGACAACGGTCTCAATACGCTCGTGCTCGACACCACCACGGACTCCTCGCTGCTGAACTTACTCAAGGTTCCGAACGCCTTTACCGGCCTGCCCGCGGGCATTCGCACGCCGATCAACAGCATTTACTCCTTCGATCCTACTTTCCGCAATCCGCGCTCCGGCCAGGCATCCGTCGCGGTGGAGCAGCAGTTAGATCGAGCGACGAAAATCACCATCGGCTACACGCGCAATTCTACTTGGAACTTACAGCGCCGGCTGGATCAGAACCTCTATCCGCCCACCGTGTTGCCGAATGGCCTGCCCGTGTTTCCCACTTCGGACGCCGCGGGCAATCTCATCCCGGCTAGCGGCTTTAACGCCGCCACCGGCCAGCCAATTTTCCTGAATACGGCCGGGCAAGCCGTCGCCGCCCGCGTGACGCGTCCCGATCCGGCGCTGGGGCAGATCAACGTGAATAAGTCCGTCGCGCACTCCACTTACAACGGTTTCTCGATCAGCCTGCAACGCCGCATGAGCCGCCGTCTGCAAGCCGGGGTGAACTACACCTACGCCTTCAATCGCGACGACGACACCAATGAGCGCGACTTCAACCGGCAGCCGGCGGTGAATCCGTTCAATCTGACGTCCGACGCGGCCTATGCCAAAAATGACATTCGCCACAGCGGCAACCTGAACTTCCTCTACGACCTCGGGCGCGGCTTCACGGTAAGTTCGCTGCTCTTTGCCCGTACGGGGTTGCCGGTGAAACCGGTGGTGGGCGCCGACACGCAGAATGACGGCAATACCGTCAATGACCGGCCGGTCATCAACGGCCAGATAGCCGCCCGGGACGCTTTCCGTCAGCCCGGCTTCTTCGATTGGGACATGCGCCTCTTGAAGAGTTTCCGCTTCGGCGACACCGTTCGCCTGGATTTCTCCGTCGAAGGCTTTAACTCACTCGCTCCACCAACAAGAATTTCGTCGGAGATGGAGAAACCACCTTTGGCGCGCCGCGCGCCACGCCCAACCCCATCACCGGCCTCCCCTTCGCCAACAACAGCGCGTTGATCCCCACCTTCGCGCCCGGTACTGACCGCTTTGGCGGGCCTCGCCAATGCCAACTTGGCGTCCGGTTGACGTTTTAGCGCTCTAACCCCTACTCCTCTTTCCGCCGATAGAGGGAGGAGTATCCATGAGCATGTGTGAGAAGTGTGGCGCTCGTTATGCGCCAACGTTACAAGACGACGGTCTATGCGAAGACTGCGAACGCGCCGCTTCTGGCTTAGCCGCTCTCCAGGGAGAGGGGCCGCCCTTCCGCGACTTCTTCATTAGCTACTACACCGCCCAACAGAGCCACGCCACGCAGATTGATCGCATTGTCCGCGGCATGGGCAAGACGACGTGGTTTCTGGGCCGCAACCCGGAGTCCGGCAGCATTCCACCGGAAATGCAGCATGCGCTGCAACGCTCCCACCGCATCATCTGCGTGCTATCGGCTGGTTACTTCGCCTCGCCCGCCTGTGGCGACGAGTTGCAAACTATGTGGAATGCCTTTCCGGAGGACGATGATCACCGCATCGTCTTTTTCGAGGTGGGCCCCTGCAACGTGCCGATGCTCTACCAGGGGATTCGCCGCACCAACCTGATGGGCACCACGCTGGAGGAGTACGAAGGCAAGGTGCAGGAGGCCATCGAAAGCACCGAGCGGCAGTTTATCGCGCTCGGTGAGGGCGAAGAGGCGCATGAGGAAAACTGTCAGCCGGAAGTGGCGAAACCCTTGTTTCCGCACAAGCGTTGGCTCGCGGCGGCGGCAGTTTTGTTACTGAGCGTGAGCTACTATCTCACTTACTTTGAGTTCGGCCCGGGCGACTTGTGGGACGCGCGCGAAGCAGCTACCTACGCCGCCACCGGCCGCGACATCTCCCTGCCTTGGAACTGGGCGATTGCCCCGGCTAACTTACGCGAGTATGTCCGGGCCGACGAGTCCCAGGCGTTGGACTATTGGCGCGGAGCGGCGAATCAGCCCGCCCCGCTCGAACGCGCGGGCCAGTTTCTTCGCCCGGCCGGCGTATCCCTCCTGAAGTCGACCATGGAGGATGTGGGGACGATTGAAGGCGGCATCGCCCAGTTTCGCGCCGTTTTCCAGGGTCAACAGATTAGCCTCGTCGCGGACGCGCGCGCTGACGGGCGCGCCTATCGCGGCTTTCGTCTCGAAAACGATATCAACGGAAAACTGACGGCCACCTACTTCGAGAAACAGGCCAGCGGCGCGGAAACCGTTCTCAAGACCTACCCGAGCAAACAGCTTGCCGCCAACGTGAGCATGCACGACATCGGCCTCAGCAAGAAGAACGGCTTCTATACGCTGTGGCACAACCGGGCTGTGCTGGCGACCTGGCCGCCGGGGGACCAAAGCAGCAGACCCGCCCCCTGGAAAACGAAGAGCGGCGCCTTTGGCCTGGCAGTGAACCGCTCCAGCCTCGTCCGCCTCTTCCGCTGGTCCTTGGCGGCCTACGTTTCGCCGGACACTGTCGCGGTGGCGAAGCTCCGGCCCCAACGTCCCTACTTGGTGAGCTACTTTGCGATGCCCGGGAACCGGCGTTTGCGCGAAGATGAAGAGTCCTGGCCCCAGTAGCTGCGCTATATTTCTTGAGGGAGACTAAGAATTGACCGAATGGAAATTTGCCCACGCCGAAAAGGCGGAGCGGTTCGCGCAGATCCACTACTTCTCGATGGTGCAGAACATCCCCGGGACTGACCGGCAAGTGGAGTTTATCATCTCCGTGAAGGAGTACGTCAACCCGGAGGATCCCGCCATGGTCTTCTTCGCGTCGGCGGACAAAAAAACGAACCAGGGCACCTTACCTTTCACCCCCTGCGGCTGGGGAAACTCCCTTCTGAAGGCCCTCTCCGAGTGCATGCGCGCTATCCGGCGCTTCCCTTACGAAGGCGAATAAAGCTCGACATATTCCTTGACCTGCACACGTCGGCTCGATATGATGCACCCCAAAGAGGTGCTTCATGCCAAGTCTGAGTTTGAGAGTGAATGGCAAACCGGTCGACACCACGGTGGACGACCCCGACATGCCGCTGCTGAATCTGTTGCAGCATGACCTGGAACTGAACGGGCCGAAATTCGGCTGCGGCCTGGCCCAGTGCGGAGCCTGCACGGTGCTCCTGGACGGCGTACCGATCCGCTCTTGCACGACGCCTGTCTCCGACGCCGCCGGCGGCGAGGTGCTCACCATTGAAGGCTTGGGCACCATGCGCAATCCGCATCCCCTGCAACAGGCCTTTATTGACGAGCAAGCCGCACAATGCGGCTACTGCCTCAGCGGCCCCATGCTCTACGGCAAGGTCCATGTCGAACGCAACCCCAACACCACCCGCGACGAAATCATCGCCGCGCTCGACGGACTCCTGTGCCGCTGCCATACGCACTATCGCATGGTGAAGGCGCTCGAACGCTACGCCGCCGTGGTCCGTTCCGGAGCGAAGGTATGACGCCGAAATACTTCACCCCCGATGCCCTGGACGCGCTCGAACGCGCCGGATTCTCGCGGCGGGACTTCCTCCGCGGCGCGGGCGCCTTGCTCGTCGGCTTCTCGGCCACCGGCCCGCTCGCCCCCACCGCCAACGCGCAGCCCTTCGCGACGATTCCACTCACCCAGGTGGACTCCTGGATCGCCATCGCCGCCAACGAAAATGTCATCGGCTACGCCGGCAAGTGCGACTTCGGCCAAGGCTTTCGCACCGTCCAGCATCAGTTGATCGCCGAAGAGCTTTCCGTGCCTCTGGAGCGCGTGTCGATGCTCATCTGCGACACGGCCGTTACGCCGGATCAGGGCGTGAGTTCCGGCAGCCAGGCCCATCCGACGCAATTTGGCAATGCCGCCTTGCGGACGGCGCTGGCCACGGCCCGCGACACGCTGCTGCGCATGGCGGCTACGCAGATGAACGTCGCGATGGACCAACTCACGGTGCGCGACGGCGTCATTTTCGTCAACAACGACAACAACCGGCGCGTCAGCTATGGCGCCCTGGTGGGCGGCAAGAAGTTCGCCGTCGCGCTCAATCCGAATGCGCCGCTCAAGGACGAAAAAACCTATAGCATTCTGGGTACCTCCGTCCCACGCTACGACATCCCCCCGAAGGTCACGGGCGAATTCCAGTACGTCCACCACGTGCGCGTGCCAAACATGCTGCATGGCCGTGTGGTGCGGCCGCCGATGGTGGGCGCGAAGCTGGTCAGCGTGAATCAGGACTCCGTCAAGGGCATGCCCGGCAACGTCCGCGTCGTCACCAAGCAGGACTTCGTGGGCGTCGTTGCCGATAACGACTGGGCCGCCCAGCAAGCCGCCCTCGCCCTCGACGTCTCCTGGACCACGCCCGCCCCCTTGCCGGCGCAGGGCTCGCTCTACGACTTCATGCGCCGCCAGCCGTCCCGCGACGCCTTCATCGTCCGCGCCGCCGACGTCGATGAGAAGCTCCGCTCCGCCACGCGCACCGTCAGCGCCACCTACCTGCATCCCTTCCAGGCCCACGGCTCCATGGGCAGCGCCTGCGCCGTGGCGGACTTCCGCGCGGCCACGAATTCGATTACGCTCTGGGCCGCCAGCCAAGGTGTCTATCCCCTACGCGACACCGCCGCCGCCGTGCTGGGCTTGCCGCAGGCGAATGTCCGCGTCATCTTTGTCGAAGGATCGGGCTGCTACGGCATCAACGCGGTCGACACCGTGGCGCTCGATGCCGGGCTGCTATCGCAAGCCGTCGGGCGTCCGGTGCGCGTGCAGCTTTCACGCAAGGATGACCTGGTGGCCGGCGAGAACTACGGGCCGGCTTATGTGATCGACCTCAAGGCCGGCTTGGACGCCGCCGGTAATCTACAAGCCTGGGACTATGAGGCTTGGACCTTCAGCAAAGGCGGCCGCCCCACCGGCGCGTCGCCGGCCAATATCCCGACGGGCGAACTGGCCGGCTTCGCGCTGGCGCCTTTCGTACCCACCACCACGCCGACGGTTCCCACCGCCTTCTCGAACAACAGCAACGCCGCGTCCGCCTATGGCACCGGTACCGTCGCTGGCCGCAGCGGCGGCACGGGTATCTTATCCAGTGAGCGCGTCCTGGTGCATACCCTGCAATCGCCCTTGTTTACCGGGCCGTTACGTTCGCCGAATCGCCTGCAGAACACCTTCGCTAATGAGAGCTTCCTGGACGAATGCGCCGCGGCGGCCAAGGCCGATCCCGTGCAATACCGCTTGCGCCATTTGGCGGATCAACGGCTGGCGGAGTGCGTGCGGCAGGCCGCCTCGTCCTATGGCTGGGATACGCGCCCGTCGCCCCTCTCCACGCGCGGCACCGGCATCGCCGCCGGCCGGGGCATGGCTTGTTGTCTCTATGAGGGCAATAATGGCTACTGCGCCATGGTCGCGCTGGTGGAGGTGAACCAGACGACGGGAGAAATCAAGGTGCTGCGCATCGTCACCTCGCAGGACTCGGGCCCCATCTCGAATCCCGACGGCATCAAGAATCAGATGGAAGGCGGCGCGCTGCAGGGCATGGGCCGGGCTCTCTACGAGGAGGTCCGCTGGAGCGGCGCGCGCCTCACCTCGATTGATTGGCGGGCCTACAAGTCGTACAAATTCGGTGACTGGGTGCCGGAGATGATCTCCGTGCCGATCAACGTACCCGGCGTCGAGCAGATGGGCGCGGGCGAATGCACCATCACCTGCGCGGCCGCCGCCATCGGCAACGCGGTCTTCGACGCCACCGGCGCCCGTCTCCGCGAGGTCCCCTTCACGCCGGACCGCGTGCTGGCGGCTTTGCGAGCGCGTTAGTCAGTCAGGATGCGTCTTGCTCTGATCTTCCTGCTGGCGGCGGCCATCGCCTTCGCCGAGCGGCAGGTGGCGATCACCATTGATGACCTGCCCCGAGGCGGCGACGCTGGCTCCTGCGGCGGAGACTTACTGGCTTTCAATCGTGCCTTTCTCGTTCCCCTGCGGGCAGCCAGGATTCCGTTCAGCGGCTTCGTGAACGAAGGCCGCTGCCAGGAAAAGCTGGGTGCTGCCGGCCTCGGCGCAGTGCTGCGCCCCTGGAAGGAAGCCGGCGCGGAACTCGGCAACCATACCGCCGGGCATCCGAACTATCACCAGACTCCGCGCGAAGAGTTCTTTGCGGGAATTCTGGAGGGCGCGCGCGTCACAGAGCAAGTCATCGGCGTTCCGGTGAAGTACTTCCGGCATCCATTTCTGCACATGGGAAAGACGCTCGAAGACAAGCGCGCTCTCGAGACCTTTCTGCGCGCCCACGGCTACGTCATCGCTCCCATAACCATCGACACCTCCGACTATGTCTATGCCGCCATTTACCCGCAGGCTAAAGATGCGCCCACCCGGCAGCGCATTCGCACGGACTATTTGCGCCACATGGAAGAGCTCTTCTCTTTCTTCGAAAAGCGCTCACGCGAGGTACTGGGGCGGGAGATCGCGCAGACGTTGCTGATCCATGCCAATCAACTCAACCGCGGCGCGCGTACCGGATCGTCTCGCTGACTGAGGCGCTATGGGACCCGCTCTACGCGGTGGACGAGTCCCATGTGGGCGACAAAGGCGTCTCCTGGCTCCACCGCTGGGGCGTCAGCAAAGGGATGCCCATCGTGTGGGAGCCAGACCCGCCGGCCTGGGTAAGCCAGACCCGCCGGCCTGGGTAAGCCAGGCCTACCGGCCGCGATCACGCTAACTCTCCAGCTACTTGTGATCTATATCATCAGATGGTATAGTTGCGATAGGTATACCCGACGATGAATGACTTACCCGGCGCCGAATCACTCTTGCCGCTCCCCACCGCCACCTTCCACATCCTGGTCGCCCTCGCGGATCGCGATCGCCATGGCTACTCCATTCTGCAGGATGTCGCCGCGCGAACGGACGGCAAAGTGCGGCTCAGCGCCGCCACGCTCTACAGCTCCATCCGCCGCATGCTGGAGCAGGATTTGATTACCGAACTGCGCGACAGCCCCGATCCGGATAGCC
Source organism: Bryobacteraceae bacterium (assembly GCA_019752335.1). Taxonomy (GTDB): domain Bacteria; phylum Acidobacteriota; class Terriglobia; order Bryobacterales; family Bryobacteraceae; genus JALHNI01. The sequence continues at coordinate 65,263 of JAIEMJ010000006.1, read as the reverse complement.
AGGATGAGCGGCGCCGCTACTACCGGCTTACGGAATTCGGCCGCCGTGTCGCGCTGGCCGAAGCGCAACGGCTCACCGCCATGCTGAGCCAGGCTCGCGCCACCGGCCTCATCCCCAAGAAACTCTAAGCCATGCTGCCGGTCCGACTATTCGAGACGCTGCTTTGGTGCTTTCCTTCGCCCTTCCGCCACGAGTACGGCGAGGAGATGGTGAGCGCCTTCGCTCAGGAATTGCAAGAAGCGCACGGCAAAACCGCGACGGCGGCCATCTGGCTGCGATCCGTCGCCGGCGTCCTACGCCACGCACCCCAGGAGCATTACCACGTGATCAAACAAGATGTTCGTTATGCCCTTCGTACCTTGCTCGCCCAACCAGGTTTTACGGCGGTCGCCGTCCTGTCCTTAGCCCTCGGAATCGGCGCCAACGTAGCGATCTACAGCCTGGTCGATTCCGTGCTGTTGCGAATGCTGCCGGTAAGGAACCCTTCGGCGCTCATCATGCTGACGAATCCCGCCGCGAGCGGGTCCGGCACCGGCGCCTCTGCCGGTGAACGGGATCTGCTCACGTATGAAGAGTTCCTGCAATTGCGCGACCAGACGAAGGTCTTCGCCGGCCTGATGGCGTCGCAAAGCGCCGCTACCCGCTTGCAGGTGCGGGTGAATGGTGCGGAACCCGAACAGGTACGGCAGCGATTGGTCTCGGCTGAGTACTTCGACACCCTCGGCGTGCCAGCCCTGTTGGGCCGCACGTTTGGTCCGCCGGACGGTCCGAAGCCCGCCTTCGCCGTCGTCAGCCACGGCTTCTGGCAACGCCGCCTGGGCGGCCGTCCCGATGCGCTCGGCGCGACGATCGCCTTGCGGCTGGATACCTTCACGGTGGTGGGCGTGATGCCGCCGACTTTCTTTGGGGAGACGGTAGGGGATCAGCCTGACGTCTGGCTGCCCCTCTCGATGCAGCCGGTAGTGCTACCCGGCCGCGACTGGCTCCACGACAATCCCGCCAGCCTGCAGAAAACCATGTGGCTTCACGTTTTTGGCCGATTGAAGCCGGGGATCTCCACTAGTGCGGCGCAGTCGGCCGCCAACGTCGTCTTTCAACAGGGACTCTCCGCCTACTACGCGACGGCGCCCAACGAGGAGGTGCGCCGCAAATTCCTCAACCAGCGCTTGCGTGCGCGCCCAGCGGCCAACGGCGCCTCAGGTCTCCGCGAGGATTTCGGCCAGCCGCTCAACCTGATGCTCGCGGCCGCCGCACTGGTGCTCCTGATCGCCTGCGCCAACCTGGGCAATCTCATGCTGGCCCGGGCGACGGCGCGTACGCGAGAGATCGCCGTACGCCAAGCCCTCGGCGCGCGGCGCGGTGACCTCATTCGCCAATGGCTCACCGAAAGCTTTCTGATCTCGTTCGCCGGAGGAGTGCTCGGCCTCGCCGTCGCGTGGGTACTTCGCGCCGGGCTGCTAATGCTGGTTTCGGACACGATTCGTCTGCCTCAGGCCATGGACCTGGGCGGGCTCGCGTTCGCCTTCGCGCTCACCGTGGTCACGGGGCTGTTGCTGGGATTGCTGCCGTCACTCCGCACGTGGAAAGTCGACTCCACCGCCGGACTGAAGGAGCAGGGCCGCGGGCTGACCGCATCCGCCGCCTGGCTGCGAGCCGGCAAACTGGTCGTCGCGGGCCAGGTGGCATTGTCTCTCCCCTTGCTCATCGGCGCCGGGCTCCTGGTGCGTACGCTCGACAACCTGCAGCGCGTGGATCTGGGCTATGCGAAAGAAAAGCTGCTGATCCTCCGCGTCGATGTCGAGAGCGCGGGCTACGAGGAGCCTCGGCGTCAGGCGCTCTTCGAGCGTTTGCACGCCCGGGTATTGTCGACCGCGGGCGTGCAGTCCGCTTCCTACTCGCCACACGGTTTGTTCCTCGGCGGCGACAGCGGCGACCAAATTCAGGTGGAAGGCTACACGCCCCGCGGTGATGATGACCGCGGCTCGAACTATGACCCCATCGGCCCGGGCTACTTTTCCAACCTGGGCATTCCGGTGCGCCTGGGCCGTGAGATCACGGAGCGAGACCGGCCCAATAGTCCGAGAGTCTGCGTGATCAACGAAGCCTTTGCGAAACAGTTCTTCGCCGGACGCAACCCTCTCGGCCGGCACATCACCCAAATCTACGGTAACCAGCGCAACACCTACGAAGTGGTGGGAGTCGTGGCGAATTCTCGCAGGAATGCGCTGCGTGATGAAATTGAGCACCGCTTCTTCATTCCGACGGCGCAACCCGTGGATGTGCCCCGCCGGATCAGCTTTGCCGTCCGCACCGCGGGCGATCCCACGCTCGCGATCCCGGCTCTCCGGCGAGCGATTCTGGCCGAGGATCCGAATCTGCCGATCGCCGCTGCACAGCCGTTAACCGAACTTGTCGAAGAACGCACCGTCCAGGACCGCCTGCTGGCCCGCCTTTCGTTGGGTTTCGGCGCCGTGGCGCTCCTGCTGGCGGCGATCGGACTCTACGGCGTGCTCTCCTACGGGGTTGCCCGTCGTACCAGCGAAATCGGCATCCGCAAGGCCTTGGGCGCGGCCAACGGCGCCATCATCGCGATGATTCTGCGCGAGTCCTCCTGGCTGCTCGCGGGTGGCTTGGCCGCTGGCGCGCTACTCGCCTTCGCTAGCCTCCGCTGGATCGAGAGCCGGCTCTTCGGCCTGTCGCCAACCGACCCGCTGGCGTTCGCCGCCGCCGCGCTCGTGCTCGCGCTGGTAGCCCTCGCCGCCGCGTGGATCCCCGCCCGCCGCGCTTCCCGCGTCGACCCGCTGGTGGCGATTCGTAATGAATAGGGCACGCGTGTCATGGGAAAAACCGTCCGGATCTCCTCTAGCGGGAAAGCCATGACTGAAACCACCAATTGGCGTCGACTTGGCGCAATTCGACGCCGCAAGTGATTGATAAATCAGAAGTTCAACTTGGCCCCGAACTGGATCTGCCGCGGGTCGAACTGGTTCAGCGCCCGGCCAAACTGGTCCGGAACGTTGATCAGCCGGCCGATGATCCGGTAGTTCGAGTGATTCGCCAGATTGAAGAACTCGGCGCGGAACTTGATCTGAAAGCGCTCGCGCAGCGGAATCGTCTTCTCGATCGTCGTGTCGACGTTCACGAAGCCCGGCCCGGATACCGTGTTGCGGCCGAGCGTTCCGAAGGCGAAAGCCGGTGGCGCCGTGAAGGCGTTCGTATTGAACCACCGTGAGGTGGTGCGTTGCGCCGAATCGAGCGCGTAGCTGACGCCGGGCACCGGATTGGCCCGCACCAGGATCCCGCCCGTCCCGCCACCGATGCCGGCCGTATCGCCATTCACGTTGATAGTGAAGGGATAGCCGCTCTGCGCCTGGGCGATCGTCGAAATCTGCCAACCGCCCAGCAGCGCCGCGCCAAAGCCATGATTCACCCAACGCTTGCCTTTGCCAAAAGGGACCTCCCACAAAACGGTGCCCACCCAGCGATGCCGCAGATCGAAGGAGGCGAGGCCGCGTTCGCCGCGCAGGTTGTACGAGTCTTGCGGCGGCGAGTTCTCACTGCCGTTGGCGCCGCCGGCGTTGCGGAATTGCGGGGCGTTGGTGATCGCCTTGGACCACGTATAGGACGTCAGCAGCGAAACACCATTCGTCAGCCGCCGCTCCAGGCGCAGCAATAGAGCATGGTAATTCGATTGTGCCGACTGCGCGTACATATTCACCTGCGTCACGGGTACCCAGTCCTGCACGGGACGGATGTACGAGGGGAAGACCATGCCCCGGTCAAAGGTGACGCCGCCGTAAGGACGGCGCGGGTCCACGGCGCCCGCCCCGGGCCGGGCATTGTTGGGCTGCACATTCTGCTGCAACTTGATGCCGAAGGTGCCGATGTAGGTCGCCTCCACCACGGTGTGGCGGGCCAGTTCACGCTGCACGGAGAACGAGATTTGCGGCGAGTAGCTCGTGCGCTGAAAGAGGTCCAAGCCGGCTTGGGACAGCGCGACCCGGCCCACTTCCGCCGCGCTGCCGAAGATGTCGAAGCCGCGGAAAGACGGCACAAAGGCGCTGGCCGCGTTCAGGTTTTGCGACACGTTCGTGGGTAGTCCCCGAGCCAATTGCAGAAAGCCATTGAAGTCCGTGAGCGCGTAGAAGATGCCGCCGCCCGCGCGGATAACGGTTTTCTTCCAAGGGCTCCACACGACGCCCACGCGCGGCGAGAAGTTGTTCTTATCGGTATAGGCGCAGCCCTCGGGAAAGCCGCCGAGTCCGCAAGTGAACAGCGTAGGGCGCAGCGTGCCTAGCGGACCATTCGCGAAGATGGTGGTGGACCAAGGGACGTTGCGATAGTCGATGCTCGAGATTTGGCGGCGCGTGTCCCGCAAAGGCGGAGCGATCTCGTACCGCAGCCCCAGGTTCAGCGTCAGGTTGGGGCGCACGCGAATGTCGGCCTGCGTGTAGGCGGCGGCGTTGAATTGGCGGCCGTCGATACGCGTCGGCGTCACTTGCCGGTTGCCCTGATTGGGTAAGGCGAGGAGCATCGTAGCCAGGGCGTTGCCGGTGCCGTCATTGCCCCCCGTGCGGCTGGTGTAGCCCGGCAGAAACTGGAAGTCGCCCTGTGGCGAGGCTGCCTCACTGCGGACGTAGTCCAGCCGTAGATACTCGCCGCCGAACTTCCAACTGACGCGGCCTTTCACCCAACTGAGGTTGTCGTAGATCTGGTAGGCGTTGTTGCGAGTAAGCACCGTGCCTCCGCCGGTGGTGCCGGTGAAGGCGCCGGCGCCGCCCATCACGGGAAAGCCACCCGGACGAAAGCGCGGCAACGTGCTCTGCTTTCCGCCGACGTCAAAGAGCGGCTCGGGCAGGCCGTCCTGGAAGAAGAGCCGATTGAAGCCCAGCCGCACTTCGTTCACGACGTTCGGACCGAAGACCTGATTCACACCCGCGCCCACGTTTTGCGGACGGACGAAGCCCAGGCGGTCGCGGCCCGGCACGACATCGGGCAGCACGCTGTTCTCGTCCGAGATGGCATAGCGGCCAAAGACCGTCGTGCGCTCAGAGACGATCCAGTCCACCCGGCCGGAGCCATTGTTGACGTCTTGTCGTAGCACCGCGTTGCCGTTGACGAAGCCATTCACGCCGGTGTTCGGCAAAGGCATCGCCTGAATCGCGGCCCGCGTCGTCGCGTCCAGCCGCGTTACGGGAATCGTATCGCCGGGGAAAGGCAGGCGTGCGTTGCTCGGGCCGTTGTCGGGGTCAAACGGGCGCACTGACGACGCGGAGAAATTGCCCTGGCGCTCGGCGGCGGTGGGCACCACCACCGTCGTGATGCCGACGCCCGCCTGGCGCAGCCGCGTGGCTTCGAAAGCGCCAAAAAAGAAGACCCGGTTCGCCTTGATGGGGCCGCCGACGACGACGCCGAATTGGTTGCGCTGATTCTTCGGCAGCTTCGCCGTCACCGAGTTGAACGGCCGCGCATCGAGCACCTGATTCCGCAGGAACTCCCACGCCGAACCCCGCCAGTCGTTGCTGCCCGACCGGGAAACCACGTTGATCTGGCTGCCCGAAGCCCGTCCGTATTGCGCTGAAAATTGCGACGTCTGCACATGGAACTCCGCAATGGCGTCGATGATCGGCACGTAGCTGAGCGCGTTGTAATCGGGGTCCGTGTTGATGGCGCCATCGAACAGGAAGAGGTTGTTGTTCGTCCGGCCACCCGACGAGCTAAAGCCGCCGGTCTGATTCAGGCGCACGCCGTTCTGCTGCACGTTGCGGCCACCGGAGTTCGTCCCCGGCACCAGTAACGCCAAGTCGATAAACTGGCGCCCGTTCAGCGGCAGCGCGGTGATCTTCTCCTGCGTGATGATGCCGCCCTGGGAGACGCTGTCCGTATTGACGAGGCTCGCTGAACCACTCACCTCGACGGACTCCGTCGTGCTGCCCAAAGCCAATTGCATCGTCAACTGAGTCGCCTGGGCGACACGCACCTGCACCTGATTATCGACGAAACGCTTAAAGCCCTGGATTTCGGTGGAGACCTCGTAAGTCCCGGGCGGCAGCAGGTTGAACTGAAACTGGCCTTCGCCATCCGTAACCGTCACGCGCTTCAGCGTAGTGGCCAAATTCCGCGCCCGGACCTCCGCCCCCGGCACGCCCCCACTAGCCGGGTCCAGCACGCGGCCCGTCAGCGACCCGGTGTCCGTTTGGGCGAGCAGAGTAGCGGCGAAGAGGAAAACGGGACAGAGGCGAGACAGCATAGTCCCCCAGTGTCGCCTCCACATGTGAACATTCGATAAAGAATGTGCTACAGAAGCGTTTCTTCCTCCTTTTCATGCCCCGTCAAGTCGACTATTCCGAGTTCAAACGAGCTTCACCGGGGCGGGGTATTGGGCGACCGTGGGGTCGGCGGTGAGCAGCAGAATGCCCTCCACCGTGGACTGAGCGATCAGCAGCCGGTCGAACGGGTCTTTGTGGATGCCGGGAAGCTGGTTAATCGCAACGGCGTGATCGCTCGTGACCGGGAGTTCTTGGTAGTCGTTTTGGAGCAGGCTTCGCCGCAGGATACGCGAGTCAAACTGAAAGTCACGCCGGCCGAGAGCCCGCTTAATCGCCACCTCCCAGAGATTTACCGGGCTGAAGAAGAGCTCGTTGCCGACGTCCATCAGCAGGGACTGTGTCGCCGTAGAGAGTCGTGCCGGAGTGAAGGCGGCCCAAATCAGGATGTGCGTATCCAGAAGCAGCTTCACTCTTCCTCTCCGTAAAACATCTTCTCAATTTCCTCGCGCCCCATCTCGTCGAAGTCCTCAGGTATCTCCTGATACGGCATAAACCCCAGGCGGCGGGGAGCATGCGGTGGCGGCTTCTCCACCTTGTCCATCGGAACCACCCGCGCTACCGGATGGCCCGCCTTGGCGATGATAAATGACTCGCCCTGAGCGACGCGCTCGAGAAGGCGCGACAGGTGCGTCTTAGCCTCGTGAATGTTGACGGTGGTCATAAACTTAGTCTAGTCCAACTAAACTAAGTTTGCTGCCGCCACCACCTCAGCTCTCTTCGCGACACCCGACGCCGGCGCGTAGCGCTCCACCAGCGCAAAAGAAATCCCACTGACCACCACCGCCGCCACCACATCGACGACATAGTGATAGCGGCCGTAGATAGTCGCCAACATCAGCAGCACCACGTAAACGAACAGGCTGCGCTGCAATCCGATTCGCTGAGGCATGGCCCGGCGGAACCCCAGCCAACAGGCGACTCCCACCGTGACGTGCCCGCTGGGAAAAACTCCCGCCGTAATGTCCGCCGACTTCTGCAGCCAGAGGTTCAGCCGTCGTATCACCGAGAGGTACTGTGGCAGGTCCGCATGCGGAAACTCCAGATGTGGCGGCGCCGACGGCATCAGCGGGATCAGCGCGTAGGTAAGTAGCGCGCTCGCGAAGAGCACTTCCAGAAAGTCATTCAGCCGGTCACGGCGCCGCTGATAATAGAACCAGCCGATCATCGCCGTCGGCAGGCCGTAAAGCAACAGATAGACCAGTTCGAGCGTAAAGGGCAACGCCGGCCCGGCCAATTCAACGACTGGCCGCAACCCATAGCCGTACAACAGGGCGCGGTCCCACTGAACCCAATAGCCGTCGTACAACCTGGACTCCTGGCCCCGCGCGAGTGGCTCCAGGCTCCAATACGCAGCCAGAATGTAGCCCGGCGCCATCCAATCGCGCAGACGGCGGCTCCAAGTCGCTTCCGCCACCACATCCACGCGGGCCAAGCCAATCACCATCGCCATGCCAATGACGGCGGCCGCGACGCCAACCCACCGGCCCATCGCGACCGCCAACAACGCGATGTAAACAAAGAAAGCCACCACGATCCACTCGTAGCGGCGTAGCCGCGGACTCACTCCTGGCCCACCCGGGCCGTGGGTATCGCGAACCTCTCTGCCGCCGTAAACGTCCGCTGCGGTAGAGACTCTTGCTTTGGCCGCCCCGCCTTCCCCGTCAGGAACCACGCCACGCGGCCCATGTCGTAAATGCGAAACGCCAGATTCTCGCGCAGCGCATAATTCCGCGCCGTCAAGGTCACGCGCCGCGTCAAGCGCGTCCCCCAATTCGGACGCGCCATCTTCACGGACTCATCATCCGGCAAAGGCCTCGGCGACCGGCATTCGTTCAGACGAATCACCACCACCGCTTCATCCGTCGTCAGATGCTTCGCCGCCAGCGGAGCGGGCATCTCCGAACTGGCCCGGTCCACCACGCCGTGCGCCGCCACGCAGCCCGTCAGAATCAGATCGTGCAGCACCTTCTGCCGCTCCAGGTCCACGTCCGCTTCGATGTGGTGCGAGAAGCCCAAAGGCTTGAACGTAGGGCACACCGACGTATCATGTGTCGCCGCGCCAAGCCATGCCTGTTCGCCGTCCACCATCTCCGGTTGCTGCCAAATGCGCACGTGATGACGCTTCGTAAAGGTATTCAAACCCCGCTGGCGCAAGAGATCCGGCGTCCGGCCCGCCAATTGCATCGGACTCATCGGCGCATCCAGATAGGCCCGGGACTCGGCGACCGCCCGGATCGACTGCAACCGCGAGCGATTCGAAATCCGGTCCGCATCGTCCCAGCCGGCCGCCGCAAACGCTCTTTCCAGGCGTCCCCGATCCCCAATAAACAGCAGATTCGTCGGATCAATCGCCTGGAAGGACTTCGGCCGGTGGGTCCATTCCGGCATCCTGCCAATGGCGTCGGCATAGCGAGTGCCTTCCGCCGTCGTCAGGTTTGCGGCTTCGTTCTCATTCCCGCTCACCGCCTCCAGCGTCAAGTCCCGTTCGAGTCGCGCGTGCAATTCGGTTCCCGGCAGATAGACGATCTCGGGTTCAGGAAACTTGAAAAGGACATTGGCGCTCACCGCGGCCGCCAATCCCACTATGGGATGCCAGGCTATCAGGTGCAGCGCGCGACGGTGCAGCCGGTGCGCCATGCTGGCGGTGGCGCGGATGCCGTGGATGGTGCCCGCACGGTCAACCTTCTCCCGCGCATTATCCACCGATACCAGGTGGGTGGCCATCCGCTCAGCGGGCCCATCAGCGTCCGGGACGATCTCGTCAAACTGAATACGCAACGACGCCGTCTCGTGTACCAGTCCCAAGCCGACCCGCTTCGCCCGCTCGACGTGCCCCTGCACAATGGTCCCTACCGGGAGGATCAACGCGCCCGCGGAGTCGCGCAAAGGCACTACCGTTATGCCGCGCACCAGGTCACTGCGCCGGGCATCGTGCGATGAGACCGGCGTCAACAGCCGGATCTCGAGGATCGTTCCCGACGGCAACACCGCCGCGCTTAGACTACCGGGGCAACAGCCCAACAGCAGCCAGCTAAGAAGTTTCGAACTGGAGGCAGCCTTAACCCAGCGCATCTGATTGGGTCGAGTATACTGCAAAACTGCTGAAAATTTTCAGCTTAGTACCACAAAGCCCAAAGTTATCCCTTCTCTAGGGTACGCTCATCGGCCAATTTGCGGAGATAGGTCCAGGAGTAGATGCCCGTGCTATGCCCGTCGTTCCACGCGATCTTGATGGCATAGTTGCCGATCGGCTCCACGGAATCCATGCGCAAACGAGGCTTGTACATCGGGAAGGCGGCCGGCGGTGGCGCCGAGTAATTGGTCTTCTGCGGCTCGGTACCGTGCGCTCCGGTGCAGACGGCGCAAGGACATTGGTCGCGCAGGTACTCGACACTGAAGGACGATTGCTGGCCATCCTGCCAGTCGATGTCGATGCCCTTCGACTTGGAAATGGCGATGTGTTGGGGGTCGGACATGTTCTTTGGAAGGCTTATTGGACGCGGTCCACGTGGCGCACGCCGGACACGCGGCGCAGCGTGGCCGTGATCTTCTCCAGTTGCTTCTTGTCGCGCACGTCGGTGGTGACGTCGATGATCTTGCCCTCGCCGCGATCCGTGTCGTCGCGCGTTTCGAGGCTTTGAATATTAGAGTTTTCCGCGAAGAGGATCGAAGTAATCTGATTCAGCATTCCTAAGCGATCATCGGAATAAACCGTCATCCGGACGCGGAAGCTGCGGCCCGTGGTGCGCGTCCAATCGACGTTGATGCGCCGCTCGGCCTCGTACATCAGGTTCTCGACGTTCTTGCAACTCTTCGCATGCACCGTGACGCCCTTGCCGCGGCTGATGTAGCCCACAATGGGCTCGCCCTTAATGGGATTGCAGCAGCGCGCCAGGTTAATCATCAGATCGTTCATGCCGTCCACGGACAGCACCAGGTCCTGGTCGCTCTCGGCGTTGAATTTCGACGGCTTCTCGGGCTCCGGCTTCTCGGGTTCAGTCTCGGTGACGGTTTCGGGAGCCAGTCGATGAAGCACCTGCCGCGCCGAGTTCTTGCCGTAGCCGAGCGCGGCATGCAGGTCCTCAATCTTCGGATACCCGTACTCGCCCGCGACGGACTCCAGTTGTTCCTTCGAAACCTTCGAGAGTGCCACGCCCAGCCGGCGCGCCTCTTTCTCCAGATACTTCTGGCCGATTTCGATCGCCTTCACGCGCTCCGTGGCGTTGATAAAGTGCCGGATGCGGTTGCGCGCTTTTGACGATTTGACAAAGCTCAGCCAGTCTTTGCTCGGTGAGTGGCCGGCTTGCGTGAGGATCTCCACCACGTCGCCGTTCTTCAGTTCGTACTTCAGCGGCACGATGCGGCCGTTCACCTTGGCCCCGACGCAGAGATGGCCGATGTCGGAGTGGACGGCGTAGGCGAAGTCCACCGGGCAGCCGCCCTGGGCGAGCATGATCACCTTGCCGCCCGGCGTGAAGCAGTAGACCTCTTCCGTATTCAGGTCGCGCTTCAGCGTCGACATGAAGTCCGTGGGGTCGCGCATCTCCTTCTGCCACTCCACCAGTTGCCGCATCCAGTTGACGCGCTCGTCCCCGGCCTGGCCACGCTTGCCTTCTTTGTACTTCCAGTGCGCGGCGATGCCTTCCTCGGCCACGCGGTGCATCTCCTCGGTGCGGAACTGCACCTCAAAGGGCTGGCCATCCGGCCCCATCACCGACGTATGCAGGCTTTGGTAAAGGTTCGGCCGCGGGATGGCGATGAAGTCCTTAATGCGCCCCGGAATGGGGTGCCATTCGTTGTGAATCACGCCGAGCGCGGCGTAGCAGTTCTTCACCGAATCCGTGATGATCCGCATAGCCAGCAGGTCATACACCTGGTCAATGCCGATGCGCTGCTTTTGCAGCTTCACGTACACCGAATAGGGCCGTTTCATCCGCGCTTCCACGCGCGCCGGAATTCCGTTCTCTTTCAGCTTACTTTCCACAATCTGCTTCACGTTTACCAGGAAGCCTTCGCTCGCCTGGCGCGTCGTTTCGATCTCATGGATCACCTGCGTGAAGGCCTCGGGGTCGAGGTGACGGAAGGATAAGTCCTCCAGTTCTCCGCGCACCTTGCCCATGCCCAGGCGATTCGCGATCGGCGCGTAGATCTCCATCGTCTCCTGCGCGATGCGCTTCCGCCGTTCGGGATCCTTGATGCCATCGAGCGTGCGGCAGTTATGAATCCGGTCCGCCAGCTTGACGATGATCACGCGCACGTCGGAGACCATGGCCAGCAACATCTTGCGCACGTTCTCGGCTTGCCGGTCCTCGCGCGAGTAGAACTGAATCTTCGAGAGCTTGGTGACGCCATCCACGATGCGCGCCACATCCTCGCCGAAGCGCTTCTTGATCTCGTCGTTCTTAACGGGCGTATCTTCCACCACGTCATGCAGGATACCCGCGATCAGCGTCACCTGGTCCATCATCATGCCTGCCAGGATGATGGTGACCTCCAGCGGATGCGCCATGTAGGGTTCGCCGGAATCGCGCGTCTGGCCGGCGTGCAGATGCAGGGCGAACTCGTAGGCCCGGCGCAGCGGTTCCAGATCCTCGTTAGGCCGGGACTGGCGCACACGCTCCTCCAAACGCTGATAAAGCGCCTCGAGTTGGTCACTGCCTGCGGCGGGTTCCGGTGGCGGCGGGATGTCTTTCGTGGGAATCGCCATGCGCGAGAATTTACACCCTCCCTCTAGTATACGGGGTCAGGTCTTTGCCCTCGATGCCAGGCCCTTTTCACATCCTTGATTCGGAAACTCGCTTTACAACCTGTTGAAGAGTGCTACACCCTCGGCCGTCCCGCCGACTGGGAACCGCCTACCCATCAGCCTTAGCCACAACTCTTCTACGGTTCGGATTTCTTCTTGCCCTTGAAGATATCAATCAGGCCCCGCACGCCTTCCTTATTGCCCTTAATCGCATCCACTACGGCGTTAGGATCCTTCGTCAGCGCCGGAACCACGGACTGCAACTTGAGTTTGGCGATGCTGGCCGTATCGGGCGCGAAGCGCGGCTTGGCAAACGTGCCCGTAACGAGCGACGGGATCGTCATGTCGCCGTTCGCGCCAGTTACCGCTGCCGTCAGATAGCCGCCGATGCGCGAGCCACCCACTTCTTCGGCCAGCTTGCGATTGAGCAGCGTGCGTAGCTTCAAGTTAATGGATTGGTCTACCAGATTCATCACGCCGCCCACATTCACCGTGGCGTTGTCTAAATCAAAGCGTAAGTTGTCGGTATTGGCCGTGCCGTTGGCGAGCTTCAAATCGCCGGTGAGCGCCAGGAAATTCGTAAACTTCTCCGGCGATATCTTCAGGAACTGAGCCAGCTTGCCCAACTCGCCGAGTAAGTTCATCGAATAAAGCTTGCCCTCCGTAAAGCGCACGCCCAAGGTGCCGTCCAAGCTCTTGATGAGATCCTCATTCGGCTTCGGACTCACCGTAAACTTCATCTGCGCCGACAACGGCCCCGCGATAAACTGCTTCAGCGAACTTACAGCTTCGAGCAACTGGCCAGAGTCAATTCTTTCGAGTTTCGAATCGAACGTATAGACCGGCTGGGCCTGCCGCTGGTCCACCACAATCACGCCATTGTGCGTGCCGCCATAAACGTTGGCGACGAGCGGATCCAGGCGAATCTGCCCGTCGGCCGTAGCGACGTTAGCCCGCACGTTTGTCAGCACCAGACGGTCCATCTTCAGGGTGCCCACAGCGAGTGTGCCGCCCAGTACGGCCTGCGACGGCTTGCCCTTCGCTTCCGACGGCGTGAACAACGTGCGTAGCTCGTTCACATCGAGTTGATCGGCGTTAAGCGCGAAGTCCACCCGGTCCGCGCGCGTGGCCACGCGTCCGGTGAGCGTCGTGGAGCCGATGGTGGCGTCGAGGCCTTCCAAGCCCGCTGAGTCACCTTCGAAACGCAGCTTCGAGGCGCGAATGGTGACGGGCTTGGTGAGCGCCGGCGAACTCAACGTCGCCGACTGTATATTGCCCGTGCCGCGATACTGCAGCGCGGCGCCCTTGGCTAAGCTACCGAAGACCTTGGCCTCCACGGCCGCGGTGCCGGTCGCCTTCACGCCGCGCGCCGCGCTCGCGCCGTAGGCCTGCGCGATGTCCACTAGGTCAGCCAGGTTCGCGGGCGGGATCTTCACTGACGCATCGAGTTGGGGCCGGTCACTCGCGTAGTCCGCGAGCGAGAAGCTGCCGCTCAGCTTCGTATTGCCGGTCACCACTTCGAAGGGCTGCGTGTGCAGTTCGCCCGGCGTGAGATCCAGCACCAGGCGTGGCGTGCGGACCGGCTGCTTCAGGTCGCCGCCGCGCATCTCCAAGCTCGTCACGCGGACTTGGCCCGCGAAGGCCGGAACCTGCGTCGTGCCGCTGATCTCCAAATTCGTGCCCGCCTGGCCGGTGACCTGCATGCCCGGCGCAAACGCGACGCCGAAGCCGGCCGCGAGCTTCGCCAGTTCCGTAATCGGCGCGTCGGCCGCGGCGAGCTTCAGCGCCAAGCGGCCCTGATCGATGGTGCCCGTCAGAGTGAGCGCCAACTGGCCCACCTTCATCTGCAATTGCTCGACGCGCGTAAGCGTGCCCTGCGCGTTCGCGCGAAAGACCGTCGCGACGTTGCCCAAGGCCTTCGACCGCAAATCGACGTTGCCCTCGGCTGACCACGCCTGCGCCGAGTTACTCACCTGCGCTTTCCCACTCACCTGACCGTCGACCTTGGCTTGCCCGAACAGCGGACGGCCCGCGGCCGATTCGATGGCGGTGAGCGCGCAATCGCGCAGCGTCAATTCGCCGGCCAAGTCACTGTTCCCGGCCAGCGTCCCCGTGAAGGCGATGTCACCGGTGTCTTTGCCCGGCAGATGCGCCGTCACGCTCAAAGGCGATTTGCCGCCGCTGCCGTAGTCGCGCAGGAGCAGGTCAATATTCTCATACTCGGCCCGCGGATGGCCCGGCGTCGTAAGCGCGACCCGGCCACCGTCAATGCGCAACTCCGTCAACTGCAGCGGCGCGGAGGAGGAGTCCTTCGACGTTAACGAGTCCACGTTCCAGCGGCCGCTCTTGTCCTGAATCAGTTCCACCAACGGCTGGGTGATGCGGAGCGAGTCCACCTTGACGTTGCCCTTGAGGACGCTAAAGAAGCCTGCCCGCACGGCCAAGGATTGGGCGCGCGCAAAGGGCCGGGCTTGGCCAAAGGCGGGGTCCTCGCCGATGACGACGTCGCGCGCCACGATAGCCAAGGGGAAAACACTCAGCGAAAGCGGCCCGAGTTCCACGGGGCGGCGCAAGCTCTTCTCGAGTTCGCTCTTGAGTAACGGCCGGAAGCTATCGGCGTTCACCAGCCAGGGCAAAGCGAGCACGGCCAAGGCGAGCAACGCGGCTCCCAGGCCTAGAAAAATCCAGAGTCGGCGCATGCCTCATGATAACGGTTAGGGCTGCCAACCGCCGCCCAGCGCGCGATACAGACGAACCACGGCGAGTAACTCGTCGCGCTGCACCTGGGCCAGCACCAACTCGGACTCGAAGAGGTTGCGCTCCGCGTCCAGCACCTGCAAGTAACTATCGACGCCGCCACTGTAGCGCAAGCGCGAAAGCCGATTGGCCTCCGTCAGCGACTTCACCAGCTTCTCCTGCTCCCCACGTTGCTCCCGCACCTTGCCCACGGTCACCAAAGCATCCGCCGTTTCGCGCAGAGCGGTTTGGAAGCCCAACTCGTATTGCAGCAACGCGCCCTCGGTCTGCGCGCGCGCACTCTTCACGTTGGCGAGCAGGGCCTTCGAATTGAAGAGCGGCACGGTGACGCCGGGGCCCACCTGATGATTGCGGGCCTCGCCATCCAGGAAGCGCGTCAGCGCAAAGCTCTCCAGTCCCAGGTTGCCCGTCAGGCTGAACTGCGGCAGCAACGACGCGCGGGCCACACCGATCCGCGCATTGGCGGCGCGCAGGTTGGCTTCGGCGGCGCGCAGGTCCGGACGGCGCTCCAGCAACGAACTCGGCAAGCCAGCCGGTATGGCGGGCGGAATCGCTTGCGCGATCAGTTGGCCGCGATTCGGTATCTCGCCCGGATTTCGGCCCAGCAGCACGCTCAGGGCGTTTTCGAGGATGGCGATGGAGCGCTCCAGCACCGGCACACGCGCGCTGGCCGTATAGACCAGATTCTCGGCTTGGGCGACATCCAGGCCACTGGCGACGCCTTGCCCGCGGCGCGCGAGCACCAGCTTGAGCGATTGCCGCCGCGAGTCCAGTGTGCGGCGCGAGATGTCGAGTTCACGGTCGAGCTCCAGCAGTTGAAAGTAGTTACTCGCGACGTCCGAAATCAACGATACCGTCAACGCGCGGCGATTGTATTCCTGGGCCAGGAACTGCGCGCGCGCCGCTTCGGTAAGCCGGCGATAGCGGCCCCAGAAATCGAGCTGAAAGGCCATGTCGAGGAAGCCCCGGCCATAGGTGAGCTCGCGCTGAATGTTCGGCGGCAGTGGATTGTTGCCAATCGTGGCCAACTCACGATTCGTGAGATTGCCGCCCGCATTGACGAACGGAAACTCGTTGGACGCCGCGACCGTGACCTGGGCGCGCGAGTCCTCAATGCGCTGCGCGGCGATGCGCAGGTCGTAGTTGTTCTTCAGCGCCTCGTCCACCAGCGATCGCAGCGTAGCATCGGCAAAGACGTCCACCCATTTGAGGTCCCCGAAGCTCTGCGCGTCCAGCGCCGTGGCGCCGCGGAACTGCGGCGGCGCCGGCATCGTTGGCGCCTTAAAGTTCGGGCCCATCTTACAGCCCGACAGGACCAACAGCAGCAGACTCACCGCCGCCACCGGTGCCAGCTTGGGCTTCGCCACGCGATCCGCCAGCTTCTGGAACCAAACGTAGAAGGTGGGAATCATGAAGACGCCAAAGATGGTGGCCGCCAACATGCCGCCGAACACCGCGCTCCCCAAGGACTGCCGGCTGGCTGACCCGGCGCCAGTCGCGCGCACCAACGGCACCACGCCGAGGATAAAGGCGAAGCTCGTCATCAGAATCGGCCGGAAGCGCAGGCGGGCCGCGTCGATGGCCGCCTCTTCCACGCTCGCGCCTTCCTCCCGGCGTTGGCGGGCGAATTCGATGATCAAAATCGCGTTTTTCGCCGCCAGGCCGATCAACATAATCAGCCCGACGCGGCAGTAGACGTCGTCCGGAATGCCGCGGAACCACTCGGTGAAGATCGCTCCCAATACGCCCGCCGGCACGCCGAAAATCACGGCCATCGGGATGATCCAGCTTTCGTATTGCGCGGCCAGCAGCAGGAACACCATCAGCAGCGAGAACGCGAACACGCCGGCGCTCGAGCCCGTGTTCTTCTCCTGATACGACATGCCCGTCCACTCAAAGCCGAACCCGGGCGGCAGCGTTTTCGCGGCCAAGGCTTCGGCCGCGGCGATCGCTTGGCCGGTGGAGAAGCCCGGCGCCGGTCCTCCCAGAATGTCGGCGGAACGATAGAGGTTATAACGGCCAATCGAGAGCGGACCGTTGGCCGGATCCGTCTTGACCAGCACGCTCAACGGAATCATCTTGCCCGCCGGAGAGCGGACGTAGAAACGGTTGATGTCGTTCGGATCGCGGCGGAACTCGGGCTCCGCCTGCGCTACCACGCGGTAGGTGCGGCCAAAGAGGTTGAAGTCGTTGACGTAAAGGCCTCCCAAGTAGGTTTGGAGAGCCTGGTAGATGTCGACGATAGGTACGCCCATGGAGCGGGCGCGTTCGCGGTCCACTTCCAGGCGCAGTTGGGGCTCGTTAGGGACAAACGTCGAAATCGTTTGCGCGAAGGTCTTGTCCGTGCGCGTGGCGGCGATGAATTCATTGGTGACACGCGCCAGCGTGGCGATATCGCCACCGGACCGGTCCTGCAGCTTCATATTGAAGCCGCCCGTATTGCCCAGGCCTGAGATGGGCGGCGGATTGAAGACGAGGATGAAAGCGTCTTCCAGCCCGAAGAGCTTCATCTGCAGGCTCTGCACCACGGCCAGGGTGTTCTCTTCTTTCTTCTTGCGCTCGTCCCAGGGCTTCATCACGGCGATCAGGGTGCCCACGCTGGACGAGGTGTCGCCCTTCACAAAGCTGGAGCCGCCCAGGTCAAAGACGT
Organism: Bryobacteraceae bacterium; assembly: GCA_019752335.1. Classification (GTDB taxonomy): domain Bacteria; phylum Acidobacteriota; class Terriglobia; order Bryobacterales; family Bryobacteraceae; genus JALHNI01. The sequence goes on along the minus strand of JAIEMJ010000006.1, from coordinate 47,781 downwards.
CGGCGACGCCGGGCGTCTTCATGATGATCGCTTCCACCTGCTCCATCACCTTCTGCGTGCGTTGCAAGGAAGCGCCATTGGGCAGCGAAAGGTCGACGATAAACCAGCCTTCGTCCTCGGAGGGGAGGAAGCCGGTGGGCGTGACTTGGTAGAGAACGCCGGTGCCGCCCAGGATGGCCAGCAGCAACACGGCCACGATGGCGCCGCGCCGGATCAGCGTGCGCACCAGCCGCGAGTAGCCGCCGATCAGCGCGTCGAAGCCCGTGTTGAAACGGCGAAATACAGGCGCCAGCCAGCCACCCGCGTGCTCCTCCTTCTTCTTCAGCAGCAGCGCGCAGAGCGGAGCGCTCAGCGTCAGCGCGTTGATGGCCGAAAGGACCACGGACACGGCAATGGTGAGCGCGAACTGCCGATAAAGCTGTCCCGTGATGCCGCTCAAAAAGGCGACCGGCAGGAACACGGCCACGAGCACTAGCGCAATGGCCACAATCGCGCCCGACACCTCTTCCATCGCCTTCAGCGCGGCGTCCTTCGGGCTCAGCCCGCGCTCGATATGATGCTCCACCGCTTCCACCACCACGATCGCGTCGTCCACCACGATGCCGATGGCCAGCACTAGGCCAAACAGCGTCAGCACGTTGATGGTGAAGCCGAGCATCGGGAAAAAGATGAACGCGCCGATCAGCGACACCGGAACGGCGATGAGCGGAATCAGCGTGGCGCGCCAGCCTTGCAGAAAGACGAAAACTACGAGAATCACCAGCAAAATGGCCTCGAGGAGCGTATGTAGCACTTCTTCGATGGAGGCGCGAATGAAGTTGGTGGAGTCGTACACCAGGCGGTAACGCATCCCTGCCGGAAACGTCTTGGCGACGGTGTCCATCTGCTTCTTCACTTGATCAGCGACGTCCACCGCGTTGGTGCCGGGCAACTGGAAGATCAGCAGGTTCACGGCTTCCTTGCCGTTGAAGCGCGTGAAGACAGAATAGTCAAAGGCGCCTAGCTCCACGCGCGCGACATCCTTCACGCGCACCGCCGAGCCATCGGTATTCGAGCGCAGGATGACGTTCTGAAACTCCTCCGGATCCTTCAGCCGCCCCTGCGCGCGAATGGTGTATTCGATCTCCTGCCCCTTCGGCGAAGGCGACTGGCCAATGCGCCCCGCCGCCGCCTGCACGTTCTGCTCGCGGATCGCGCCGATCACGTCGCCCGTGGTGAGACCGAGCTTGAACATCGCATCCGGCTTCAGCCAGATACGCATGCCGTACTCGCGCTCGCCGGGCAGTTGCACGTCGCCGACGCCGTAGATGCGGCCCAAGCCATCGCGGATATTGATCTTCGTATAGTTCGACAGAAACAACGTGTCGTAGGCGTTGTCCGGCGATTCCACGGCCAGCACCATCAGCAACGAGGTTGATTGCTTGCGCACGCTGATGCCTTGCCGCCGCACTTCGTCCGGCAGTTGCGGCTCGGCGAGCGCGACGCGATTCTGCACCTGCACCGCGGCGAGGTCCAGGTTGGTGCCCACCTCAAAAGTGGCCGTGATCGTAGTGCGGCCGTCGTTCGTACACTTGGTGTCGAAGTAGAGCATATGCTCCACGCCATTGAGCTGTTGTTCAATCGGCGTGGCGACGGTCTGCTCCACCACTTCGGCGCTGGCGCCGAGATACTGCGCCGTGATGCGCACCGTGGGCGGCGTAATCTGCGGGTAGCGGTCAATCGGCAGGCGGAAGATCGTCACCAGGCCGATCACCGTAATCAGCACCGAAAGCACGGTGGCGAACACCGGGCGGTTGATGAAGAAACGGGCGATCATTTCGCGCTCTCCACCGGGGACTCCGCTGTCAGCTTCACGGTAACCTGCGCGCCAGGCATAGCCTTCTGCAGGCCGTCGACGATGACGTGGTCCCCATTGGCGAGGCCCTTTTCAATCACCCACATGTTGCCGACGCGATCCGTCGCGGTCACCGTCCGGGCCTTCACCCGGCCGTCCTGATCGGCCACCATCACCTGCCGCAAGCCCTGCAACTCCTGGATCGCTCGCTGCGGCACCGCGAACACCCCGGGCTTCACGCCCGTGCGCAGCCGGACGCGGCTGAATTGGCCGGGCAGCAACATCCGCTGCGGATTGGGGAAAGCTCCGATCAGCTTCAAGGTGCCCGTCTGCACGTCGACGGCGCGGTCGGCGTAGCGGTAAACGCCAGGATACGGATAGACGGTGCCGTCCGCGAGCAGCAATTGCAAGGGTTCCACTGGCACTTGGCGGCCGGTCGCCTGCTGCGCCGCGATCTGCTTCTTGATGTATTCGAGGTAGTCGCGCTCGCCCACCTTGAACTCGACGTAGATTGGATCCAGCGGGCTCACCAAGGTTAACGGTTCCTGTGAATTCGAAGACACCAAACCGCCCACCTGAATCTTCGTCTCGCCGGCGCGGCCCGCCACCGGAGAACGGATTTCCGTGAATTGCAGATTCAGCTCCGCCGTTTCCAGCAAGGCCTTAGCGGCTTGCAGGGCGGCTTCTGCTTGCTGGATCTGCGTTTTCTGGGTTAAACGCAGTTGGGCGACGTTGGCCTCGCGCGCCCGGTAATTGTTGCGCGCGACGCGCTCGTTGGCTTGCGCCGCATCCAGGTCCTGCTCCGGCAGGGCCGTTTCCTTCACCAGCGGCCGCACGCGGGCGACGTCCTGCTCGGCCTTAATCAACGAAGCTTCGGCCTGCGCCAATTCGCTTTCGCCGCGCAGGACGTCCACGCCTTCCCTGGCGAAGCTCAATTGCGCGGTCGCTCGGGCCAACTCAGCTTTGGCGCCGTCCACCGGAGCGCGGTAAGTCCGTGGATCGATCTTATAGAGCAACTGGCCGGCCGCGACGATGTCTCCCGGCTTAAAGAGCCACTGCTCAATATAGCCGTTCACCCGCGAATTGATTTGCACCGTATCTTGCGAAAACGTGCTGCCGATAAACTCCTGGAAGATCGGAATCGTGCGCTCAGTTACACTTACTGCCGTCACCGGGAAGCGCGGCGGCCCACCGCCGGCTTTCTGCTGGGCTCCCGGTTCCGGGCTCGAACAACTGCTAATCGTGAATACTGCTACCACCAGAGGGACTGCGAGACGAGTCATCAGGGTCAGCTCATTTCACCCGCCCATTCGGACAGGGATTTCTTTCAGGTTTCAGTCAGGTTACTTAGCGCAGAGCTTCTTGGATCGCGGTAAGCAGTTCGGGAGACTCGGGATCAACATTGGGCTCGAATCTCTTCATGACCTTACCACGGTTGTCCACCAAAATCTTGGTGAAGTTCCAACGGATGTCGCCGCCGGTTTCGGCGGTGAGGAATTGATAGAGCGGGATCATGTCTTCGCCCTTTACACTTACTTTCGACATCATCGGAAAAGTAACATCGTAAGTGCGTTTGCAGAAGTCCTTGATTTCGGCATTCGTACCCGGCTCCTGTTCGCCGAAGTTGTTCGCCGGCAGCCCGACAATCACCAGTCCTTGATCCTTGAAACGGCGGTAGATGCTTTCCAGACCCTTGTACTGCGGCGTGTAGCCACATTGGCTCGCGACATTCACCAGCAAGACCACGCGGCCCTTGTACTCCGCGAGTGGCGCGGCCTTCCCTTCAATCGACTTAAGCGAAAATTCATGAATCGAACTGGCCCCCGATAACAGGCTGGCCGTGAGGAGACTGATCGACAAGAAGCGCATAGCTGAAATCTTGGATGCGCCACCCCACGGCGGCGATTCCAGCAGCACGCTAGAATCTTGGTATGACTTGGCTGAGCATGGCGCTGGCGGCGCAATTGGTGATTCCCTCCACGCCCCCGCCCGCGAAGGAGCCCGCCACGGAGTTGGTGGAGTTGCCGCGCGCCTCCGCGTTGCCGCCCCCGGCCATAAAGCTCGAATACACCGGCCAACCGCTGGTGCTCTCGCAGCCGGCCTGTACCGACGAGGAGATTCAAGCGCTCGGCCTCACCTGCACGCGCGAAGATCCCTGCCCCGTCTACCTCGAGCTTGCCGCCCACGAAGTGCTGGGCAACACCATCGTCCTCACCGGCAACATCCACAGCCGGGAAGCCACCTTCTCCTCCGTGCTGCTGGTGAGCGAGGACCTCGGCAAGACCTGGACCGAACCGCTGGGCCGCATCAAACATGGCGTGCTTGACCAGGTGCAGTTCATCGACTTCCAGAACGGTTGGGTCGCCGGGCAGGTGATGCAGCAGTTCGCGCGCGACCCGTTTTTGCTCATCACGAACGACGGCGGCCGCACCTGGCGGCGGCGGCCCCTGTACGAGGACGCGCGCATTGGCTCCATCGAGCAATTTTGGTTTGAGAGCAAACAGAACGGCGGCCTGATCGTGGACCGCACCCGCGCCGGCGATCCCCGCGCGAAGTACGAACTCTACGAAAGCCAAACCGGCGGAGCCAGCTGGACCTTGCGCGAAGTAAACAGCAAGCCCATCCAGCCCAAGCGCGCCAAGGTTCCAGTGCCCAATACGGACTATCGTTTGCGCGCGGACGCTAAGCTAAATGCCTATCGCTTGGAGCGCCGTCAGGGCGCCCAGTGGCAAAGCCTGGCAGCGTTTTCGATCAACCTCGCCGCCTGCATGCCGCCGAAGCCGCCCGAACCCACACCGCCACCGGTAGTGGAAGAAGCACCACCCCCCGCGCCCGTTCCCTCGCCGGCCAAGCCACCGTCCTTGAAGAAGAAACCCTAGTGCTTCGACCGCTCTCCAGCCCACCGCTCACGCGATGGGGCACGTTCACGAATCATGCCGTTTCACCAGCGTTTTTTTAGAACACCGGCACACTGCCCCGCCTCTTCAGCGGCGAGACGCTTCCCCGTGAAGAGCCTATTTGTTGGCCGGATTCAACTTACTATTCTTCTGGCTGTAAGTAAAGTACACAACCAAGCCAATTAGCAGCCAGACGAAGGCGGCGATTTGGGTTTGCCGGTCGAGAGCGATGATCATTGCGCCGCAGACGAACACGCCGAGAATGGGCACCACGGGCACGAGCGGCGCGCGGAAGGGGCGGTTCACCTTCGGGTCAGTCTTGCGGAGGATCATCACGCCGATGCACACCAGCACGAAAGCGAAAAGCGTGCCGATCGAGGTAAGGTCGCCTGTGATGTCGCCGGGCAGCAAGGCGGCGATTGCGCCCACAAAGACGAAGAGAATCGCGTTCGATTTATAGGGAGTGCGGAATTTCGGGTGAAGGTCGGAAAAAACTTTGGGCAGCAGGCCATCGTTGGCCATCGAGTAAAAGACGCGGCTTTGGCCGAGCAACATCACCAGGGCGACCGAAGAGAAGCCCGCCAGAATGGCCACGGTGATCAAGGTCGCTAGCCAGCCGTAACCCGGCATGTAGGTTTGAATGGCATAAGCGACCGACGCTTCCTTACCGGCCACCAGAAACTCCTTCCAGTTCGCCAGCCCAGTCAGCACATGGGCGAAGACGATGTAGAGCACCGTGCAGACGGCCAGCGAGCCCAGGATGCCGAGCGGCATGTCTTTCGCGGGATTCTTGGCCTCCTGTGCGGCGGTGGATACCGCGTCGAAACCGATGAAGGCGAAGAATACGACACCCGCGCCGCCCAGCACGCCGCCCCAGCCATGTTTGAAAATGCCCTCGTGGCCCACGACGCCCTCCGGAATCAGGTAAGGCGTGTGGTTCGCGGGATTCACGAAGCCCCAGGCTATCGCGATAAACAGCAAGACGATGCCGACCTTTATATAGACGATCACCGAGTTCAACTTCGCCGACTCTTCCGTACCTTTTATCAGCACCAGCGTCAGAAGGAACAGAATCACCAGGGCCGGAAAATTCAGAATGCCTTGCTCGCCCTTGGCCGACGTTTGCAGAAAAGAGTGGCAGAAGGCGTACGGAATCGCGCCGCCTAACAAATTATTCAAATACTCGCTCCAGGCGATGCCGAGCGTGGCGGCGCCGAGGGCGTACTCGAGAATCAGCGCCCAGCCAATTACCCAGGCGACGAACTCGCCCATGGTGGCGTAAGCGTAAGTGTAGGCGCTGCCGGCGATGGGGATCATGGCCGCGAACTCGGCGTAGCAGAGTCCGGCGAGCGCGCAGCCGATGGCGGCGATGATGAAGGAGATCGTCACCGCGGGGCCCGCGGCTTCGGCAGACGCGGCGGCTGTGCGGACAAAGAGTCCCGCGCCGATGATCGCGCCAATGCCCAGTGCCACCAGCGCCTTGGCATCCAAGGTGCGCTTCAGGCCTTTCTCTGAATCGGCGGCCTGCGCCAGCAAACCGCTCAAGGACTTCTTCCGCGTGAGGCTCATAGTTTCACTATTAAAGCACGCGCGGGCACGCCAGACAGGGCATGATGAATGTTGGATGAAAAATGAATTCGATGCCATCGTCGTGGGTGGCGGCGCCGCGGGACTTTTCTGCACCGCCATGGCCACGCAGCGCGGCCGCCGCGTCCTGTTGATCGAACATGGCGAGGCCCTGGGCCGCAAGATTCTGATTTCCGGCGGCGGCCGTTGCAACTTTACCAACTCCGGCACACAGGCCGGAAACTTCTTGAGCGCGAATCCGCACTTCGCGAAGTCCGCGCTCGCCCGCTACACGCCCGCCGACTTCCTGGCGCTCGTCGAACGCCACGGCATCGCCTGGCACGAGAAGAAGCTCGGCCAGCTTTTCTGCGACGGTTCCGCGCGCCAGATCGTGGACCTGCTGCAAGCCGAATGCGCCGGTGCGACGATCCTCACCAACACGCGGGTGGAGCGCGTCGAGCGGGGCTTCGCCGTGCGCACCAGCGCCGGCGACTTCCGCGCGCCGAAACTCGTGATCGCCACCGGCGGCCTCTCCATTCCCAAGCTCGGCGCGACAGACTGGGGCTATCGCCTCGCCCAACAATTCGGTTTGAAGCTTGTCACTGCGCGTCCAGCGCTCGTGCCGCTCACCTTCCTGCCCGCCGACGCGCAGGCCTTCGAAGGCTTGGCCGGGGTCGCCGCCGATGTTGAGGCCACGGCCGGCGGCGCCCGCTTTGCGGAACGTCTGCTGGTCACCCATCGCGGCCTCTCCGGCCCGGCCATTCTGCAAGCAAGTTCCTACTGGCAGCCCGGCGAGACACTCCGCCTGGACTTAGCGCCCGGCCAGGACCTCGAAGCCGAATTTCTCCGCCGCAAGCGCTCCGGCGAGCGTACCCAGGTGAAGGCCGTTCTGACGGCTTTCCTGCCGCTGCGGCTGGCGGACCGTTGGGCGCAACTACACTCCCTGGACCGGCCGCTGGCCCATGCCCGCGACACCGACTTGCGCGCCGCCGCCCAGCAACTGCAGCACTGGCACTGGCGTCCGGCAGGCACCGAAGGCTACGCCAAGGCCGAGGTCACCGCGGGCGGCGTCGCCACGGACGAGCTTTCGTCGAAGACAATGGAGTCCCGCCGCGCGCCCGGCCTCCACTGGATCGGCGAGGTGGTCGACGTCACGGGCCACCTGGGCGGCTACAACTTCCAATGGGCCTGGGCTTCCGCCTTCGCCGCCGCCGAAGCGTTGTAATGCTAACATGACACTGTCATGTATACGTTCCGTATCGGGTGGCTCTGTCTCGCCGCGCCTCTCTGGGCCCAGCCCACCGTGGCGGAGCTGCGCGGGACGGTGCAGGACCCAGCGGCGGCGCCCATCGTCGCGGCGCTGGTGGAGGTAACGCACCTCGGCAACGGCTTGCGGCTCACATCGCGCACGGGCGGCTCTGGCGAGTTTCACTTCCTGGCCCTACCACCGGGTGATTACCTCCTTACGGCCTCGCACCCTGGCTTCCTACCAGTAGATCGCACGGTCGGCGCACGGGTGGGAGAGCCTGCCGTGGTCCAGTTGGAACTACCGCTGAGCGCCTCCTCGGGAGCCATCGAAGTGACGGCGGCGGAGCCGTTGTTGCAAAGCAGTCGCGGCACCGTTGGCTTCGTGCTCGACCAACGCCGCGTCGTCAACCTGCCGCTCGACGGGCGCAACTTCGTGCCGCTGCTGGCCTTGTCGCCCGGCGTCAGTCTGCCGCCGGGCAGTTTGCTACCACGCATCAATGGCAGCCGACCGAGGGTGAGCGAGTACCTCTACGACGGCATAAGCGTGCTGCAACCGGAGCCCGGGCAAGTCGCGTTCTATCCCATCATCGATGCCATCGCCGAGGTGCGGGTGGAGACGAATAGTTACTCAGCGGAGTATGGCCGGTCTAACGGCGGGGTGATTCTGGTTAGTCAGAAAGCGGGAACGAATATCTGGCGCGGAAGTTTGTTCGAGTTTTTCCGCCACGAGAAACTCAACGCCCGGAACTTATTCGCCACCGAAGGCCCGCGGCCGCACTTTCGGCGGAATCAGTATGGCGCCGTGCTGGGCGGCCCGGTTCAGCCGAATCGGACTTTCCTCTTCGGCGCCTGGCAGGGTACGCAACTGAATACGGGAGTCGTGCGAACCAGCACTGTACCCAACCTCGACGAACGGCGTGGCTTCTTTCGCAATCCGGTATACGATCCCGCCACCGCCGCCCGCGCGCCTTTCCCGGGAAATTCAATTCCCCTTAGCCGGTTCGACGAAGTATCCCGGAAACTACTCACCCTTTTTCCCGCGCCACTCACGGCCTTTCCCGCCAACAACTACCGGCGCGTGGCCCAGGAGAGCACTAATGCCAATCAATTCGATAGCCGCGCCGACCGTTACTTCGGTGAGCGGCATCGCTTCTTCGCGCGTTACTCCTTCCTGCGCGATCTTAGCCGCTCCGCAACGCCGTTGCCCGCCGATAGCCAGCTCCTGTCCCGGGCGGATGGCTTAGCGGCCGAACACACCTGGAGCCAGTCGGCGGCTGCGGTAAATCAGGTTCGCTTCGGCTACACGACGCGCCGGCTCCGGCGTGCGTCTTGGCGTGGCCAAACTCCCCTCGTCCCGAATTTACCCGTCTCGAGCTTCGCCGATGTCCTGCCTACGTTCGATATCAGCGGCTGGCAACCGTTGGGTCCTGCGGCCAATAGCAATGCGAACTTCATGACGTCCGTCACTCAGTTGGTGGAGCAATATTCGCGGGTTACCGGCCGGCACAGTTGGAAGGCCGGCTTGGATGCGCGTTGGGAACATCTGAATATTCTGCAGCCGCCGAGCCCTACGGGCATTTTTCAATTCACTAACGTATTTACTGCGGCGCTAAGCCCCGCGGGCGCCGTGGTGCCGAATACGGGCAGTAGCCTTGCCTCCTTTTTACTCGGGCAAGTCAATCGCTTCAGCCTCGATAGCCAACCCGAAACCATCCGGCCCCGCGCGAAGATACTGGAACTGTTCGCGCAGGACGATTGGCGGCTGACGAAAAGAATCACGCTGAATGCCGGTGTCCGCTATACGTTGAACTTCCCGTCCACCGTCGAGAAAAACCAGGGCGCCGTTTTCAACCTGGCGACGCAACAACTCGACTTCCTCGGCGCAAACGGATTCCCGCGCACGGCGCGCCGTCTGGAGAAAGCAAACTTCGCTCCCCGCCTCGGACTGGCGATTCGCCTGAGTAACTCCTCGGTCTGGCGTGTCGGCTACGCGCTCACCTGGATCGAGCAAGCCGGCATCACCACGCCCTTCACGACGCCGCTGTTTCCCTTCATTGAAACTCTGGGGCAAGAGTCTCGTGATAACCGCCAAGCAGCGTTCTTACTGTCGGACGGTCCTACGGTGCGCCGCCGGCAGCCTGGCCCGGACTCCGGCCTCGGACAAGGCGTCTTCGCCGTGCAGCGCGACAACGGCAGCGGCTACGCACAGCAGTGGAACGCCTCCTTCCAACAGACCTTCGGAAAAAGTTGGAGCACGGAGCTAGGCTACTTAGGCTCGAAGCTCACCCGCTTGGGCGTACCCGATACGAACCTGAATCAACTCACGGCCGCCCAATTAGCCTTGGGCCCCGCTCTTCTGGAAACCGTTTCTCCGGGGCTCACACGCGCCCAGTTACTTCGACCTTACCCCCGCTTTTCCACCGTCGCCCTCTACCGCAACAATACCGGCCACTCCACTTACCATTCCTTGCAAGCCCGCCTCGAAAAGCGCTTCTCCGCCCGTTTGAGTTTTTCCGCAGCCTACACTTACTCCCGCCTGATCGATGACGCCGGCGCCGTCTTTGACTCGGCCCTGTTGTCCGGGCCGGTGACGAACTTCCAAGCGGCCGACAGCTTCAATAAGCGCCTGGAAAAAGACGTTTCCACGGGCAACATTCCCCACAACGTTTCGAGTGGCCTGGTTTATGTGCTTCCCAGCGGTTGGCAAGTCGCGATGGTGGCGCGAATCCAGTCCGGAAGCCCCGTCGCGGTAACTCAAGCGACGAATTTGAATGCCTTCGCCGGCTTCGGCATTCAACGTCCCAATCGTCTGCGTAGTCCCGCCGTAGCCAATCCCACCACCGGGCGATGGTTCGATCCTGCGGCATTCACGGCTGCGCCGCAGTTTACCCTGGGGAATAGCTCGCGCAATCCTGTTATTGGACCGGGCTATCGCACGTGTGATCTCATGCTCGGGAAGACCTTTTCTTTGAACGACCGCACGCGCCTGGAGTTTCGGGCCGAAGCTTTCAACGTCACCAACACGCCGCCGTTAGGAAATCCGAACGGCAGCTTCGGCAATGCGGCTTTCGGATCGATTACGGTGGCGCTCGATCCGCGCGTACTCGAGTTAGTCCTGAAATTGCATTTTTGAGGTATCACATGCAGCATCAAGTGCAGAGCCAACTGGCGGAGATTCGCAAACGCCGCGGCGTCTCGGCGACGGACTTGGCGAAGCGAGTCGGCAGTAGCCGGCAGACCATTTACGCGATTGAAGCCGGCTCCTTTGTCCCCAATACAGAAGTCACGCTGCGCTTGGCGCAGGCGCTCGAAGTCCGGGTAGAAGAGCTGTTCCAACTGGCCACCGACACTCCCCCCGCGCCGAGGCACCTACGCACGGACCTACTCAGTGACCGGCCAATGAAGTCCGGGCAAGCCGTGCGCGTCTGCCAAGTGGGCGAGCATCAGTTGAGTGTGCCCGTAAATACAGTTCCTTATTATCTTCCGGAGGCAGATGGCGTGTTGGCGAAAGCTGGCAAGTTAGCGGAAGTGGTTTTGTTCGCCCAGGATGAGAGCTATCAAAAGCGCCTGGTACTCGCCGGCTGCGACCCCGCTATCGGTTTACTCTCCCGCATGGTGGAGCGCCTCAGCGGTGTCGAGATGGTGGCCGTGGGCGCGGCCAGCCAGTTGGCCTTGCGCTGGCTCGTGGAAGGCAAAGTCCATATCGCGGGTACGCATCTGGAGGATCCCACGACGGGCGAATTCAACTTACCCTATTTACAAAGCCAATATCCCAACGAGGATTTCGTCGTAGTTACGTTTTCTCAATGGGAGCAAGGTTGGGTTTTCGCGCCAGGGCGAAAAGTAAGTCACGCGAATGATCTTCGCCAGCTTACCTTCATCAATCGTGAGCCCGGCTCCGGTAGCCGCGCTCTTCTGGACCGGCTACTCAAGACGGAAGGCGTTCCGGCGGTCCGCGTGCATGGCTACCAGCGCATCGCCGATGGCCATTTGGCGGCGGCCTACGCCGTGCAGCGCGGCGAGGCCGATGTCTGCCTGGCGACGCAATCCGCCGCCCGCGCCTTCAATCTGGAGTTCAGGCCGATCCGTGCCGAGCGTTATGACTTTGTCATGCGCCGCGACACGCTGGCCTGGCCGGCCGCGCAAGCCCTGCTGGATACACTGCAGCGCGCCAGCCTCCGGCGGAAGCTGGAAGTGCTGGCTGGCTACGATACGTCACGCACCGGGCGCATGGTCTGAACGCGAAAAAGGCCGCCCGGCAGGGCGGCCTTTTCGTTGTCGAAGGAAAGGACTTACTTAGCGAGCCGGAGAATTTCCGAGGCGATCTTCACGAAAGCTTCGTTCAGCGCGGAGGTGGTGGGCGCGTAGACGAAGAAGCCCTCCGGCTTGGTGGCATCATACATGTTATTGCCGGGGTCAGCAACATTGGCCGCGCGGCGCAGCATGTCGAACTCGGTCGCGCCAATGCCGCTGCCGAAGCCGATCGAGTAAGTGATCGTATTCAGTTCTCCAGCTGCGGTTTCGTTGGCGCGAATGCGAACGGCGGCATTGGCCACCTGGTTATAGGCCGCATTGATGAGCGGCGTGTCGTCGTCGGACCGGATGCGTCCGGCGTCGGGGTGGCCACTGGGCCATTTTTCCGTCGCCATGTAGAGCGAGCTATTCACGCTCGTTCCGTAAAGGTCATCGTTCGGCAGGAAAGCAAGGTCCTGGTGAACCAGATTGTCGTTGCCCGCAAACCGGCAGTTGGTACGATCCGTGACCAACGCGCCGCCGATGGGATTGAAGATGCCATCCAGGGGACTGCCGAAAGGAGTGATAACACCCGCCTTGCCAGTAACGGTGGAGCAAGGGCTTCGGCTGGACCAGGCATTAAAGGTGGACGCCGAAGAAGTGGTGTACTTCTGCGGCGCCGGCGCGCTCATGTTGCGGCGAATGGCGGTGTAACCCCAGGCGTCAATCGTGGAGGAGAAATTGAACGGCACGGTATTCGGTTGCCCGTCGGTCATCAGCAGGATTACGTTCAGCGCGCCAGCTTCGTTGATCACCTTCAGTTGTTCGTAGCCCTGCCAGAAGGCCATGCCCGTGGCCGTTGTGCCGCCGCAACTGAGCGCATTGGCTTTGGCGGGAATGCCCGTGCTGGTGTTTTGAAAGTCGCCGGGCGGATTCTGCAGGGCGAAGTCCACCCGGTAATCAGAGGAAAAGCTAAGCATGCCCACGCGATCCCGGAAGTTGGCGAAGCGCTGCGCGAAACTCACGGCGGCGGCTTTCATGGCGGGGCAACCGCCATTGTCATTCATGGAGCCAGAGCGATCCAGCACCATCATCACGTTCACATCGCGACGGGACGCCTTGCCCAGCGTACGCACGTTTACCGCCGTTGGGTTCAGGTAACGCATGAAGAGGGTCGGTGCGCTGACGTTCACCGAAACCGTGACGGTTCGGGTCCGGTACGCGGTTTCGGCCACGGTTGGCGTAATTTCGCGGCTATTGTTATCCGTGAGAAACGAGCCGGGCGGAAAGTTGGCATTGAAGAAGCGCGTAGCCGTCGAGAGAGCATTCGCCTCTTGTTGCGCGATCGTCTGTCCAATAGATAGATTGCGCGCGGACGAGATGGCGGCGGCGTCGGCGGCGGAGGTAATACGCGCTTTTACGCCGTACATCAGGCTGGCGTCGATGCCCAGGCCCACCACGGGAATCGTGATGGTAAGGGCGATGGTGGTGAGCACGATCGCGAAGCCTTTTTCGCGGGCCTCACGGGAGCGGAAGCGTTCGATTCGATGGTGCATGGCTACTGTCCTATTTCTCTTGGTTTAGTAAATGCTGCGAGAATAAACGCCCGTGTTGCTCATCCAACCGGGCAGGTCAAAGTCAGGTGACGTGAAATATACCTCGGTCACATAGGCGATCTCATCTGCGTTCAAGGTAATGACGTTACCGAAATTCGCGGCGCGCAAGGCGGTATTCGTCAGGTAGTTGTTCACCGAAACCGACCCATCGGTGCCAATCAGGTTCGACGGCGGTTGTCCGAAGTCGCTGGTGCGCAGCGCCGTGTTGCCGAAGCGAAGGCGATAGGTGATCACCGGTACGCCCCGATTCGTACAGGCCCCCAGGGTCAGGCCGGCGCCGGTACAGTCAGAGTCGGACGGGATCGTCACCTGGGAGACAATCACCACCCCGCGGCCATTCGGGTCCGGATCGTAGTTGGCATTCAGTTTCATGCCTAATCCTTCGGTCAGCCGTACGATCAGCCGCTGGTTCTGCAGAATCGAAAAGTCAATCTGCCGGACGAACATCAGGCCCGTGCTGCGGGAAACTTGTGTTACCTGCATATTGCGGGTCAGGTTCATGCCGATGGAGAACAGCCCCATCAGCAAGGGAGCCAGAAAGGCTAGACACAGGGCAAACTCCACCAGAGTGTTGCCACCCTGCGATCGCCGGCGCCGATTGCTCGTTTTGATCATCTTCGTTCCTTTCCTTCGCGGCCTTGCTCAACGAGCCGGCGTCAGCGTTCCCGGCGGCAGCGTTTCCATGCGATCGGAGGCCCGCACGATAATTTGCAGTGGCGTGGCGCTGCGCATCAGCGGAGCAATCCAGTTCCAGGTGTAATTCTCCACGGCAACTTCCACCACATTTCCCGGGTCGTTGTCGCTCACAAAGGCCAGCGTATTCGGATCGTAGTAGCGGATACAGATCCGGCAGGGATTCTCCGTCCCCGTCACCGAACTCAGAAAGCCCAGGGAATTATTCTTCACGACTTCCCGGATCGATGCGTCGTGACCCATGCTCGGCATCGTCTGGTAAGTGATGGCGTAACGCAGTCCCTCGCGCACGGCGTGCTGCAACGTACTGCGCGTCATGATGACGAGTGAGTAATCGAAGATCGCCACGATCATGGCCATCAGCGGCACAAACACGAACGCGGATTCGACAAAGGCACTACCCCGGCGTGGGTCGCGACGGCATCTATCAGCGGCTGATTTCGGTCTGGCGTTGGGCATAATCTGAATCCTGCAAACCAAGATCCTGGGATTCCAGGTACTCATAGCCTAGGCCTTTACGAGCGGCTAGAAAAGAGAGAAAAGTCATGGTACGTCTTTGCTGCCGGATAGTACGAAGTACCACATCCGAAAGTACTGGCGCCCGCTCCGCCCGATTTCGCTATGATGAATCTCTGTGACCTTATCGGGCGCCAGTATCAGAATGAAGAGAGAAATTACCGCATGAGCCGCCGGCGCAAGAATCTCCTCCTGGTGTTGGCCTGCACCCTCCTAGGAGCGGGCGCTCAGGTCCTTTTCAAAATGGCCGGACTCGCCCTGGGTCCGTCTCCCAGCCCCCTGCAAATGGTACTTTGTCCGCCGCTGATCGCCGGCTACGTACTATACGGCGTCAGTACCGTGTTGCTCAGTTTTGCCCTCCGCAACGACGAACTCTCCAGCATGTACCCGATCATTTCCCTCACCTACGTCTGGGTGATGTTCCTTTCGGTCTGGTACTTCCACGAAACGCTGAACTTCTTCAAGGTGCTCGGCGTGGCCGTCATTATGAGCGGCGTCGCCGTCCTGGGTCTTCCGGACGGGTGGCGCAAGCCCAAGGACGGCGTCTAAGGCGTGCAGACTCCTTTGTTGTCGTTCCTCCTGGTCGTCGTCGCCTCCTTCATCGGCTCCTTCGGCGCCGTCTTCTTGAAGGCCGGCTCGAAAAACCTGAAGAGCAACCTGCGCTCCCTCTTAACCAACTACAAACTGGCCATCGGCGGAATTTTATTCGTCGTTTCTTCGCTCTTCTTCGTCAAGGCGATCAGCCAGCCCGGCGCCGAACTCAGTGTCCTTTACCCCATGGTCTCCATGAGCTATCTGTGGGCCATGATCTGGTCGCGCCTGTTCTTTCAGGAGCCCTTCACCCGCCAGAAGTTTGCCGGGCTCGGCTTGATTATCCTGGGAATCGCCATCCTCCAATTCGGCAAGCAAGCCTGAGTTGACATCAATCTTAAGATAATTTTACACTCGTTACATTCTGGGTCTGGGGTAACGGGTGATTCATGGAAAACAGGTTCGAATGGCGAACCGCAACAATGTTTCTGTTGTTGGTTTGGGTGGCGTACGGGGCAACCGCGAATTTAGGCTTCATCTCCGACGACTACGTCTACATCGTCAAGGCACGTGAGTACGCTTGGCCCGGCGATTGGCCGTCTCTATTTCGCGATCCCCTCTATCGCTGCCGGGCGACCACTATCTGGATCACCGGCGCCCTGGAATGGGCCGTCGGCGTGCGGGCCATTCCGTTCAACCTGGCATCGCTCGTCATTCACTTGCTGAACGTCTGGCTCATTTACCGGCTCGGCCGCTGGCGGACCTTTGGCTGGCCCGTCGCCCTGGTCGCGGCCGCTTACTTCGCCGTCGCCGAAAGGCCGCATGAGGCCGTGATGTGGTACTCCGCGCTGCCGGACCTCTTGGCGCTCACCTTCTCCTTAACCGCTCTCCACGGCCTGCTCGATTGGCTCAGCGGGGACCGCTGGGGCGCGATCCGGCTCAGCGCCAGCTTCCTTTTCGGACTGCTCTCGAAAGAATCCGCCGTGGCGATCGTCGCTTTTCTGGCCTTGGTTCTCTTTCTCGATGACCGTGCCCGGCGGAGGCATTGGCTCGTCCTGGCGCTTCTCACCCTGCTCAACGTGGCCTACGCCGCGCTGATTTTCGGCACCAAGGACCAGCATTTGCACCTCCAGGACGGCACCTTCGTCTTCGGGTGGCATGCGCTATTCGTGCTGCTCAATTCCGCGGCGCGGCTGTTATGGGGATGGGGCGTGGCCGCTTTGCTGCTGCTCGCCATCTGGCGTTTAGCCACGCGCCAAACTTTGCGCCCCGTGGCCTTCGGCCTGCTCTGGATCCTCCCCGCGCTAGCTCCCTACAGCTTCCTCTCCTACATGAACTCCGTGCCCAGCCGGCACACCTATTTGGCGAACCTGGGAGTCGCCCTGGTGGTCGGCGTCGCGGGCCACGCGGCTTGGCGCCGATGGGGCCAGCGGCACACCTGGGCCGTCGTGGCTCTCGCCGCTGCGATGATTCTGCATAACGCGAGTTACATCTGGCTCGTCAAACGGCCGGCTTTCGAGATGCGCTCGGCTTACACCGAGCGTCTGATTCAGCGCGCCCGCCAGAATCCAGCCCAGCCTCTGCCCATCTCCAATCGCGACTTCCCTTTCTCGCCAGAACTGGCTCGCGATACAATCCTGGTCCGGACCGGGCAATTTCGCGAAGTCGTTTTCGTCAAGTAAAAATTGAGGGGGAACGAAACGATTGCCAGTTTCGTTCGTACTATTAACAACAAAGGCAGACCGTCTCCGCGCGACCCATTCCCCAACAACAAAATCGCGCGGAGGCGCCTTATTCTTTGAGTGCGATACTGACAGAAGTGTCAGAGATCGCCGGCGAGTTATCGCGCATTCCCCACTTACAGTTACTCGCCAACGAGCCTCTCTCCCGTCACACTCGTTTCGCCCTCGGCGGACCCGCCCGCTGGCTCGCTGACGCCACCACGCCCCTCGCGCTCCAGCAAGCTTTAGCAGCCCTTCGCCACCACGCGGATCCCTGGTTACTCATCGGCGGAGGCACCAACCTGATTGTGGCCGACGGCGGCTTTGACGGGGTGGTTCTGCGCTACCGTGGGGCTGAGTTGCAACAGGACCAAAACGAAATCACGGCCGGCTCCGGCGCTGACCTCGAAGCCCTGGTCGACTCGAGCGTGGCGGCTGGCCTCGGCGGCCTCGAATGCCTCAAACGCATCCCCGGTTGGGTGGGCGCCGCCATCTACGGCAACGCCGGCGCCTATGGCCAACAAGTGAGCGACCGGCTGACCCGCGTTACCTTCCACGACGGCGAACAGATACGCGAATGGTCCCGCCAGGAATGCCAGTTCCGCTACCGCGCCAGCCGCTTCAAGGAGCATCGCGGCTGGGTGATTCTGTCGGCCTCCTTTGCCCTCACGCCCGGGGATCGCTCGGCCCTGGCAGCCCAGGCCGAAGAGATCCGCGCCATCCGCGACGAGAAATTCCCGCCCACCTTGCGTTGTGCCGGGAGCATCTTCAAGAACCTCATCCACGCCGCCTTGCCCGCCGCCACGCAGTCCCGTGTCCCGTCCCGCATGATCAAAGGGGGCAAGGTACCGGCGGCCTGGTTTCTCGAACAAGTGGGAGCTAAGGGCTTCTCCCGCGGCGGCATTCGCGTCGCCGATTATCACGCGAATCTAATTTACAACGCCGGCGACGGCCGCGCCGGCGAACTCATCCAACTGTTGGACGAACTGAAACGCCGGGTACAGGCGGAATTCAACTTCACCTTGGAAGAAGAAGTACAGTATGTCGGCTTCGCCAACCGGGTGAGCTATTAGTCCAAAGTAATACGAAGAAAAGGCGAAGTCGAGGTCTGCCTCACCGTTCAAAACGATTTCTTCCCCTTTCAGCTCGCCAGAGTTTTCAACTCCCGCCCGGCTGTGTTTCAATGAGATCTTAGGTTTCTATGGGTCTACGTGATTTCCGGCCAGGGCGTAAGCTGATCGCAGCCAAGCGCTTGGCCCGAGAATTAGCTTTGGTGGCCAGAGGACTCGCCTCCTCTGACCATGTGGTGCAGGCGCACATCATTCCCATGCGCCGCTGCAATCTCGACTGCGGCTATTGCAACGAATACGACGACGTCTCAAAGCCCGTGCCGCTCACCACGATGCTGGAGCGCGTCGACCACCTGGCCCGCCTCGGCGCCACCCTGATCACCATCTCCGGCGGCGAACCCCTCCTCCATCCTGACCTCGACGACATCATCCGCCGCATCCGCCATCACGGCGCCATCGCCGGCATGATCACCAACGGCTACCTGCTAATGCCCGCCCGCATCCAGCAATTGAACGAAGCCGGGCTGGACCACTTGCAGATCTCCATCGACAACGTCACCCCTGATGAAGTCTCGAAGAAGAGCCTGAAGGTGCTCGACAAGAAGCTGCAGATGCTGGCCGAACACGCCGATTTTCACGTCAACATCAACTCCGTGGTGGGCGGCGGCGTCCGGAATCCCGAAGACGCCTACACCATCGCCACGCGCGCCATCGAGTACGGCCTTAGCTCCACCGTGGGCATCATCCATGATGGCCGCGGACAGTTGCAGGCGCTGCCCGAAAAGGTCCGCGAAGTCTTCTTCCGCGTGCGCGCCCTCAACAAAACCAGCTACGCGCGTTTGAACCACTTCCAGGAAGCCATCGCCATGGGCCAGCCCAATAACTGGCGCTGCCGCGCTGGCGCGCGCTACCTCTACATCTGCGAAGAGGGCCTGGTACACTACTGTTCCCAGCAGCGCGGACATCCCGGTGTCCCCCTCGCGAACTACACGATTGAAGACATCCGCCGCGAGTATCTCACCGAGAAAGCCTGCGCGCCGAACTGCACGATCTCCTGCGTCCACCAAACGTCGCTGATGGACTTCTGGCGGGACCCGCAAACCATTCCCGCGCCCCACTTCGAGAAGCCGGAGCCGCTGGTCCAGATCCAGTCCGCCGGCCACTAAGTGCAGAAGCCGCGCATCGCCGTCATCGGGGCCGGCAAGTTCGGCCAGAACCACGTTCGCCATTTGAGCGCGCATCCCGGAGTCGAACTCGTCGCCGTCGCGGACCCGAATCCCGCGCTCACCTTTCCCAACCTCGTCGCCGACTACCGCGAACTGATCGGCAAAATCGACTGCGCCGTCGTCGCCGCGCCCTCCAGCCTCCACGCCGACATCGGCTGCGAACTGCTCGCCGCCGGCATCGATGTGCTGATCGAAAAGCCCATCGCCGAGGACGCCGCCGGCGCCCGCCGCCTGATCGATTTGGCCCCCGGCCGCATTCTACAAATCGGCCACCTGGAGCGCTTCAACCCGGCCGTCGAGGCCCTCGCCGCCAAAATCAAGCTGCCCCTCTTCTTCGAGGTCCACCGGCTGAGCGCCTTCACGCCCCGCAGCCTCGACATCGACGTCGTGCTCGACCTGATGGTGCATGACCTCGATCTCTTGCTCGCCTTCACCGGCCAAACGCCCTCCGCCATTCACGCCGCCGGTATCCGCGTCTTGAGCGGCAAAGTCGATATTGCCAACGTGCGGCTCGAATTCCCCTCGGGCTGCGTCGCCAACCTTACCGCGAGCCGTGTTTCGACCGAACAGGTCCGCAAACTCCGTCTCTTCCAGCCCCACGAATACCATTCGCTCGACTTCGCCAAGCAGGAGCTCTTCTCCATCCAGGCCGGTGGACCACTCGGCTTCGATTTCCAACACGCGCAGGTGCCCAAGCGCGACGCCCTGGCCGCCGAACTCGACGAATTCATCGATTGCGTGACGACACGGCGGGCGCCGCGCGTCGATGGCGAAGCCGGTTGGCGAGCCCTCGAAGTCGCGCTGGCGATCATTGCTAAGATCGAAGAACATGCCCGGGTGGTCGAGGCTACTTTGGCTGCGCACCAGTTGAAGTAACAAAGCTGTCACCCGGTACGTCGAACCACTTTGTTGCCTGTGTCCACGCCCGACCCCGTATCCGAGTCCGCTCCCACGGTCGATCTACTGATCGACTGGGAGGGTCAACGCGAACGCCGTCCTTTATGGGTGCCGGCCGTGCTCTCCCTCCTCACCCACGTTTTTCTCTTCGTCTTCTTTCGCACGCTGCCGGACCTGCCCGTGCGCCAATACACCACGCCGCCCACGCCCAGCGCCGCCGAGATGAAGGCCAAAGCCATTCCGCTTATGCTGCCGCCCGACGTGATGACGCAGAAGGCGCCCAACAAGCAGAAGCCCACGAAGGAGTTCGATCTCGAAGGCCTGGTCGCACCCAAGACGGAGCGCGTGCAGGAGAAAGCCGGCACCGTCGCACGCCCCGCCCCCAAACCGATGTCCATGCCGGGGCCGGAGAAGGCGCAAGTCCAAGCGCCGCCCAAAGTGCTCACGCCCGCGCCCGAAATCGCTGAGCGCCAGCAGAATGCCTTGCCCCAACTCGGCAACTCGCTCGAAGGCATTCAAGCCCGGCCCCCGCAACCCTCGCCCGAGCCCGAGAAGAAGCCTAAGCTCACCTTCGAAAGCATTGGCTCGAACCAGGGTGGCGGCAGCGGCGCCAATAGCGGCGTGAAGATTCAGGCGCCCAAAACCACCGTCGCCGAAGCCGTCCAAGCCGTCGCCCGCAACCGCACCCAAGGCGGACTCGTCGTCTCCGACATGGGCGACGTCGGCGGCATCACGCCCGCGCCGAACACGCAGCCCTCCCAGGGTAAGACCGGTTCGCAGATCGAGCTCCTCAGCGACCCCCAAGGCGTCGACTTCCGGCCCTACCTGATCCAAGTGCTCGCCGCCGTCCGCCGCAACTGGTTCGCCGTAATTCCCGAAAGCGCCCGGCTGGGCGGCCGTCCGGGCCGCGTCTCGGTACAGTTCGCCATCAGCAAGAACGGCTCCGTGCCCAAGCTGGTCATCGCCGGCGGGTCCGGCACCGAGTCGTTTGACCGCGCCGCCGTAGCGGGCATCAGCGCCTCCAACCCCTTCCCGCCGCTACCGAGCGAATTCCGCGGCGACCAGGTCCGCCTCCAGTTGGTCTTCAACTACAATATGCCTGCGCGCTGAATCCCACGCGACCGGCTGAGCCGCTATTCTCCGCCCCCCGGTTTGATCGAGAGCAGGAAACGGGAGCGCGGCGTAAAATGTGACGCCTCGATTTTCGCACTCGAGGGATGATTCCGCGCGACGCGCCGGATGTTGGGTCAGGTCTCTATGAAAACCACCCTACTCACCTTGCTTTGCTCCTCTCTCGCTTTCGCCGAGGGACGCGCACTCGTCCTGCAGGACTCCGCTCCGAACCGGACCTTATCCCGCGTGGCCAGCTTCCGCAACCGCGCGCCCTCTGACACAACCTTCGCCGTGTCTCCCGCGGCGTCGGGCGCCAATCCAGCCAATGACGCGCCCGGCTGCACCATCGATCCCGCCTCGCCCGCCATCGGTACCGACATCTCGTTGAGTTACTTTGGCGCGCCCGCCTCCAGCGTGAACCCTTCCTTCGTCGGACGCTTGCAAACGCTGAAATCAGGGCCCGTCGACGAACGGCGCAAGACCATCGAAATGCCGCTCTATCAGGGCAAGATGGCCGGTTCCGGTGAGTCCGTCTGGTACATCCTCACTGACACCACGGATGCCGCGAATGCCGCTGCCTTGGGCCTCAACCACGCCGCCAAGCTTGCCTACGGCGCCACCGGACGTGGCGCGCGTAACGCCACGCTGCTCAAGGGCGGCGTCCTCGAATTCGAAAGCGGCAAGGTGGATTTCTCGCCGCAACGAAGGGTCACCCCGGCCACCGGCGCCAGCCCGTTTCCTCCGAGCGAAGCCGTCGCCGGTTCCGTGGGTGACCGCAACTATACGCCCCTGGTGCGCATCGTGAACGGCGGCGGCCATATCTACAACGCGCCCGTCATCGCCTTCAACGCCACCCCGGCTCAAATGATGATCGGTGGCCGTCCGAACGCTGCCATGGTGCATGACAAGGTAGTCTCCTTCAACTTTGCGGCTGGCACCGTCACCCTGGCGCTCACCCCCGGCTTCAGCTTCGGCCGCCCGGTGCTCTACCTCTCTACCGAGGCCAGTGTCGAACTGGTCTCGGCCATGGAAGGCGCGACGCTCGCGCCCGGCCTGGCGGACATCGCCACTGGACAGGACGATAGCGCCTTCTCCGCCGTGGAACGCATCTTCGTCTTCATCAACGGCGCGCGCGGCTGCGACAATCCGCAGCGCCAGGGGCTGGAAGCCGCCCTCAGCGACGGTGGCGCACCCATGAATGTCCTTGGGGGCATCCCCACCCTGAGCACGGACTACAGTCCGCTGTGGGACTTGAATCTGGGAGAATGGACCGCGGCCGCCCGCTCCAAAAACTTCGGCGCGCGCATGATCGACGAATTCCAGATACTCTCGATGGTGGACGCCGGTTTGCTAACGGGTCCGGGCGGCGCCAAGTATGGCTCCGTCGGCATCATCATCAACTGCCCGATGGTCTTCCGCTTCCTCTAGAAAATGCCCTCGCCCGACCGTCTGCAAGAATTCGAAAGCGTCGCCTTGCCTTTGCTGCCCGACCTCTACCGGACAGCCACGGCGATGCTGCGCGACCAGACGGAGGCCAAGGACCTGGTGCAGGATGTTTATCTCCACGCCTGGAAGTCGTTCCACCGCTTCCAGGCGGGCACCAATTGCCGGGGCTGGGTCTTCCAGATTCTCTTTCACCGTCTGCATCATCACCGGCGCAAACTGCTCCGCTTCCGCTTGCTCACCGAGCAGGAACAGTATCACGAGGAGCACCTGGCGGCCGAGTTACCGGTACCGGAACGTCTCACGGACGAGGAGGTTTTGGCGGCACTCGACGTGTTGTCGCCGGAGCATCGCGAGGTGGTCCTGTTGGCGGATGTGGAGCAATTTACGTGCCGGGAGGTATCTGAAATGTTGTCGATTCCGATGGGCACGGTGATGTCGCGCCTCAGCCGGGCCCGCACGAAGCTGCGGTCGGCACTCGCTGGACCTGCGGCGGCCTTGGGCATCGGCCACGGCCGGAGGGCGCGATGAACTTGAATTGCCACGAAGCCCGGCCCCTGCTGGATTCATATCTCACGAACGAATTGCAAGTAGAAACGCTCCACGCCGTCAACCAGCACCTGACGGGTTGCGCCGCCTGCCGAACCGCGCTCGCTTCGCGCGAACGAACCCGCGCCGCGGTCAACTCCACCGTCCGCGGCTTTGTTCCGGACGAGGCATTCACCCTACAAATTCGCGACGCCGTCCGCGCGGAAGCTGCCACCCGTGGCCATTTGCCTTGGCGCTGGGCCATCGCGGCGCTGGCTGCTAGCTTGCTCCTCCTCTTCGGCTGGCGCCAATGGCGTTTGGATACCGCGCAAATTCTCGCGCGACTGGCTTTGGGAAAAGGCGACCACATTCTTTGCGCCCGTGGCGGCTTCTTCCCGGACACGCCGCCCACTCCCGCCCAAATGCGGGAGCAGGTGGGCGCGGCCTATGTGCCACTTGTGCAGGCCGTGCTGGACCGCTCGCCTGGCTATGTCGTTCGCGAAGGCCATCTCTGCCACTGGCAGGACCGCGAATTCGTCCACTTCATCCTGGAACGGCAGAACCGGCTGGTATCGGTGATGCTCACCCGGAAGCACAGCCCCGAGGAAGTCTTTCCGCGGCACGCCCTGTTGAGCGCCATGCGCGCCGGCGGGCACGCCGTCTATACGACGGCCGACAATGGCATGGCCATCGCCGGGCTCGACACCGGCAGCCACCTGGCCTTCGTGGTCAGCGAGCGCGGCCCGGCGGAAGGCACGGCGTTGCTGGCCGCCCTCGCGCCGTCCCTCGCTCTTCTGGCGCCGCAGCCATAAGTGTTACCGTTCGCGGCTGCGCGCCGGAATCGGCATAGCCTGCGGCCGATGATCGATCGTGTGATCCTCCCTACTCGTGGCGGAACACGATAGCCGGTCGGCCACCGCACGGTGCCCGCGCCGGACGGCCAGAGCCCAAGCGGTCTGCCGGCCGTCAGTCTGCAAATCTGGCTGCGCGCCGTGGGCAAGCAGGAAGTGGACGCGGTTCAAATTGCCCTTCTCCGCCGCGCAATGCAAAGCGGTGAATCCATTCTTGCTTCGGATGTTAATCTCGGCGCCCCGAGTCAGCAGCAATTCCGCCACGATGTCATCCACGGCAAAGAAGAGTGGCGTCAACGCATGCGGGTTACGCTGATCGTTCACGTCGGCGCCCGCCGACAGCAGCAGTTCCACCATCTCCGGCGAGCCGCTTTGCACGGCGAGGTGGATGGCGCCCCACCGGTCCGGCGAGTGGCTTTTAGCGAGACGCGGGGCCTTTGACACCATGGACCCAGCCTCCTCCACCCAGCCAAGAGCGACCGCCGAAGTGAAATCCAGTTTCGCCCCCATAGCTACCAATTCGGCGGCGAAGTCATGCCGGCGAAAATTGGCGGCGACCTGCAACAAGGTCAAGTTTCCGGTTGACCGGGACGCAAGCAGCGCCGGATTCGCCACGACGAACGCCCTGGCACGTTCCAGCCAGTTCGACTGGATCGCCACTGCCGCCAGCCGATGAGCTTCCCGTAGTCTACGCTGCTGTTCTGTCACCCGCTCCAAATCCCAGCTTAGCCATACCTTGGCGTGCGCTGGACTCATATCCGGCGTTTCGTCACTACAGCTCCCGGTTGCTCCGCATCGGACCCGCCGGTGTCAGCCGCTTCCGGATCACGTCCAGCCCGTCCTGCTGCTGCGTCCGGCGGTACTCGAACACCGCGCCTTCGTCCTTCAGCGTCTTCCGTAGCGCCGGAATCGGCGTGTCCTGCACCGGCTTGCCGCTCTTCACCGCCATCGCCGCCGCCAGGCCCGCTGCGTGGTCGATGATCATGTACTGCGGCTCCATGCGCGCGCTGGAGTACGCCACGTGGCTCGCCGAAAAGCAGACGGGCACCAGCAGATTGGTCGCTTCGCCGCGCTTCGGCAGCACCATGGAAAACGGAATCTGACAAGCCTCCACCGCCACCTGCATGTCGCCTTCGTTCTCCGCGAAGCCCTGCACATTCACGAAGCGCTGCAGGTTGTGCGAGTCGCTGTTGTAGGAACCCATGCCGATGGCATCGGGCTTGGTCAAGTCCGTCTGTAGATCCCTCTGGGTGAGGACAAAATCTCCCACCAGGCGCCGGGCTTCGCGCACGTACAACTGATGCGGCCAGTGGCCCGTATCTTCGTACTCGTCACGCGGCAAGCCCCATTCACGAACCTCTTGCTGGAGCGTCGGCGGCACACGGGGGTCGTTGGCGAGAAAGTAATAGAAGCCCTGCTGATAGTCGATATGCTCCTGCCAGATGCGCGCGCGGGTGGCATAGTCGCCTTCCGGATAGTCGTCATTCTTGCCGATATAGTCGCTCGAAAAAACGCCGTTGTTGTTGAAGTCGGCTTTGCCGTTCGGAATCGTCGCGATCAGCGTCACTTCGTGAAACACCGGCGCACGGCCGAGCTTTTTGGTGGTTTCCGTCAACTAGCGCGCGAGTAACTCATAGCGGCGCGGATCGTAGCCATTAGGCTTCGGCCAGGCGATCCGGTTCTGCAGTTCGTTAGTCGCGATCACCCGGAAGTTATGGGCCTGGACGCGCTTGTCCGCTTCGCCCGGTTTGCCCACGGGCCCGTTGTGAATCTCCGGCAGTAACTTACCGGCTTCGTCGTAAGGATTCACTTTCACCAGAAACTGATGCTTCGGTGTCTTATCGCGCACGCCGGCCAAGGTCTCGCCATATTGCGAAGTGCTCTCGCGACCCCAGGTGTAACTCACCTTGGCCTGCGCCATCAGGTCGCCCTCGTAAGTCGCGTCGGCGAAGACTTTGCCCGCGAAGCGCGCGCCGTTCTCCATGGCGATCTCGCGCACCTCGGCGCCGAACTTCGTCACGCCCGTCCTCGCTCGCAGGCGATGGCCAAGTAACAGGGTTACTTTCGCCTCGCTGAGCATCTCGCGCAAGACGCTCTCTCCCCCGCGCGGCTCATAGAACCAGGCCACCTGGGCCACGCAAGCCAGCGTACAGTTCGCCGTGGAACCCAGGAGCAACGCGTGGTCCAAGCCCGCCTCGATGCTGAGGTCCTGTTGAAGGTGGAAGGGAAGAACAATCGCGTCGAGCGAACCGAATACCTCAAGCACCGCTACCTCGAAGTCGCTCTGCCACTCCGTTTCCGGTAGCCATCGCTGAAAATCCACCCCTCTGGCGCTCGCGGGAATCCGAAAAGGGTATGACCTACGCGCGCGCCCGCCTCTGGCTGGGCATCACCGGCGTTGGCCTCCTCGTGACGGTCTCCGCTCTACTCCTTCTGCTCGGCCCCTCGCT
The DNA here is from genome assembly GCA_019752335.1 of Bryobacteraceae bacterium. Lineage (GTDB taxonomy): Bacteria > Acidobacteriota > Terriglobia > Bryobacterales > Bryobacteraceae > JALHNI01. Next base: position 21,348 of record JAIEMJ010000006.1, on the reverse strand, counting down.
TACGCTTCCTGGCCTACTCGCGCTTTATCTGCTGATCCATCTGCCGCTCGACTACCTCGGCGGCGCCTGGCTGCCGCGCCTCTTTGGACGAAGCCCGGGGCCATTCTGGCTTGGCTATCTGCGCGGCGCACTCCTGCATGCTGGCTGCCTCGCCCTCTTCGCCTACGCCATTCTCGCGGTGGGATCGTGGGGCGGCCGCCCGGCGGTCTTCTTCCTGCAACTCGTACTCATCCTGGTGTGCGCCGCCGCACAAGCGCCCCTTGCTCAGCTAATTGGGGGTACGGAAGAGCAGGACCGTGGCTTCACCGGCGGCATCGCCGGGTTCCCCGGGCGCGAGCAAGTCGTGTTACCCACGGCTTGGCCCGAGGATGTCGGGCAAGTGGTCAGCCGGCGCCGTCAAGCGGCTTGCCAGAGCGGCAGCCGCACGCGCGGCTGGTGCTTAGCCATCCTCTGGAATCTAGCCGGCTTCACCGCGAGTTCGTGGTTGCCGGGCGCTGGAGTTACCACCGAAACGGAGTTGCTGCGCACCATCCTGGGCTTTACACTGTGGAGCTTTCTGGGGCTCCTGCTCCTGCCCACCGTGAGCCGCTGGGGTGTCTTTGAAGTCGACCAGTATGCCCGCCGCCTGGGGCTCTCCCTCAGCGACTTCACCGGTGCCGTCATCGCCTGCGACCGTTTACAGGACGACGAGCCCCAACGCTCCCCCGGCGTCGAGACGATCTTCCACCCGCTACCCGGCGTCAACGAGCGCCTCCATCGCTTTCTGCAGCCAGTGTCGACGCCACCCGGCGCCTGGAACGCCGCCCGCTACGCGCTCTTCTTCGCCTGGCCTTGTTTAGGGCTCTTGAGCCGCGCGGTCCACTGCAACGCCGGACGGCCAGAGCTGTGGGTCTTCCTGCCGGTCGACTAAACCTATTGCAAGCGCGCGTTCAGCACCGCCGCTAAGCGCCGGGCGCCCAGAGCGGCGCGTTCCCGCGCCACCGTGCGCGACTGCATGATGTAGGCCTCCGACAACTTCGCCGGACTCTCCTTCGTCCCTGCACCGTCCGTACCGTAGTTGTAGCAGACCATCTGTGCGATGCGCGAGCCTTCGTCTACCCAAAGCTGCGGATCGACGATCTTGCGGCCTTGTTTGCCCTTCTTGCGAAGCGAGTGAACCACTCCGTTCACATAAGCTGGCGTATCGGTGATGCCGAGGGCATCGTCCCAGAAAGCATGCAGGTTAAAGGCGCCCACCACCGAGACGCCGTTGCCGCCGAGGTCGCTCCAAGGCTTCCCGGTTTTCGGATCCACCTGATCCCGCTTCCAACGCGACGTACAGTGCATGGGATTGTGGACGTCGCCGACGAGATGCAGCAGCCAGGGCAGCAGGTAAGTAGGATCCTGTTCCGCGGGGACGCTGCCCGGGGCCGGCGGCGGCGCGCCGATCGCGCTCAGGATCACGCGGATCTGCGAGAGGACATTCACCTCCGGCGGCGGCGGAAACGGCGTGCCATCCGGCGAGAATGCGACGTTGATGTAGTGCCAATTCGTGCGGCGCTTCATGTCCGGAAAGCCGGCGAGCGTAGGCGTGGCAGGTTGATTCTGCCGGCTCTCGTCGTAAAAGCGCGCGTCGCCGCGAATGGTGTCGGGCCAGTACGCGGCCTGCATAAACGCATGCCGTGCCCGCGCCTTCTCGTCGCTGGGCGCGTTCGCCAGCCAGTTGGCGTAGTCCGGATGCTGGCGAATCATGGCGTCCACCTTGGCGCGCGCGGTGGACGTCAACCGGTCATAAGCCATACCCGCAATGGCCTTGTGGCCAACATGATTCCAGGCCAAGGCTGGGGTCGTGAGGAGCAGAAGAAGGAGGATCCGATGCATGCTCCTTCCATGGTAAGCAGAATCCACACCCACGTCACTTCTCCGCCCAATGTGATACAAAAGCGGGATGACTCTCCGCTTCCTGCTGGTCCTCTCGCTCATGCTCGCGACGCTCTGCGCGCAGAATGCCTCCGTCAGTGGCCGCGTGACCGACTCCTCCGGCGCCGTCGTTCCCGCCGCGAAGGTCACTGCTCGCAACCCGGCCTCCGGCGCTGCCTTCTCGGCCGATACTAGCACCGAAGGCTATTACTCCTTGCCCGCGCTTCCCCCGGGTCGCTATGACCTCGAAGTCGTGAAAACGGGCTTCGTCACCATCAAGCAAACCGGCCTCGAACTCGCCGTCCAGCAAGGCGCTCGCTTGGACTTCGTCCTGAAACTTGGTGCCGTCGCCGAGACCGTCGAGGTGAATGCGCAAGCCTTGGTACTCGAAAGCGAGAACGCCACGCTGGGCCAAGTGATCAGCAACAAGCAGGTGACGGAACTGCCCCTGCTGGGCCGCAATACGTATGCCTTGGCGATGCTAGTGCCGGGCGTGCGTCCAAGTTCCGGCGTGAATAACCTGGTGATTGATCAGATCTCCACCGTCGCTTACTCGATCAACGGCATGCGCTCCAACGCCAACGAGTTTCTCCTCGACGGCGCACCCAACACCGCGCCCGCCCAGAATCAACCCGTGATCAATGCCAACCCGGACATGGTGCAGGAATTCAAAGTAGAAACGAATAACTTCAGCGCCGAATACGGCCGCGCGGCGGGCGGCGTCTTCAACGTTGTCACGCGCGGCGGCACGAACCAGCTACACTTCTCCGCCTACGAATTCTTCCGCAACGACAAGCTGAACGCCAACGACTGGTTCGCCAATCGCAGCGGCACGCAACGCGCCCCGTTCCGCTTTAACCAATTCGGCGGCACCATCGGCGGGCCCGTGGTGATTCCGAAAGTCTACAACGGCCGCAACAAAACCTTCTTCTTTGTCAATACGGAAATCGTGAAATTCGTCCAAGGCATTACCTTCACCGGCACCTTACCGGATCCCCGCCAGCTTACCGGCGACTTCAGCCAAGCCCGGCTCGCCGACGGCCGCGCCGTGACCATCTTCGATCCCGCCAGCGTGAGCGGTTTCAACCGGACTCCTTTTGCCGGCAACATCATCCCCGGCAACCGCATCGATCCCGTGGCCCGCAATGTACTGAAATTCTTTCCCGCGCCCAACGTGAGCGGCGCGCCGTCACTGGGCGCCGTGAATTACACGCGCACGGATGGGAACCGCGTCGACAAGACTTCCTACAGCTTCCGTGGGGATCACAATTTCAACGAGAAGAATCGCTTTTTCGCCCGCTACTCCTACGACGATACGCCGTTTCTGCGCGCCCCCGCCTACGGCCCGCAGTTTCGCAATGTCGCGCCGACGGCGGGTCCGCAGACCTTCACACGCTGGAATACGGTGGTGGAAGACAATCACATCTTCACGCCGACCTTGCTTTCTACCGTCCGTTACTCGGCCACGCGCTTGCTGAATAACCGGCGCCCGTACTCGGATAACTTCGACATTACTTCGCTCGGCCTGCCCGCTTACATGCGCCAGGGTATGGTGGACCCGCTCTCCTTCCCGGCGATCACCATTACCGGCTACAACGTGACCGGCTCGGTGCCCAATACGATCGTCGGCGGCGTAATCGGCGCCACGGACTTAATTGCCTTTGGCAACACCACGCAGTCACTGCAGGGCACGATGACGAAAATTCTGTCGAAGCACACCTTGAAATTCGGCGCCGAGTATCGTGTGATTCAGTTCAATAATCTGCAGACCGGCGATACCGCGACCAACTTCGGCTTCACGCCCGCCTGGACTCAAGGCCCGAATGCGAATACCTCCAGCCCCGTGGCCGGACTTGGCCTGGCGACTTTTCTGCTCGGTGTCGCTTCCGGTTCCGTCACTCCGGCTCCGGCTTTGGCGCTGACAAGTAAATACTCCGGCATTTTCCTCGCCGATACCTGGCGCGCCACCACCAAGCTGACCGTGAACTGGGGACTGCGTTATGAGTATGAGAGCCCGTTAACCGACCGCTTCAATCAACTCACGAACTTCGACTTCCAGGCCAATTCCCCGGCCCGCGCCGCCGGACTTACTCCGCGCGGCGGACTTACGTTCGTGAATCAGGGCGGACTGCCCCGCGGCAATGTCAACCCTGACCGCAACAACTTCGCCCCGCGCCTGGGCCTGGCCTACCGCCTGAACGCCAAGACCGTCATTCGCACCGGCGCCGGACTCTTCTACTCCACCCGCTTCGGCATCGGCGGCGGCGCCGTGCCTTTCGGCACCAGCGGTTTTCAGACGTCCACCTCGATTCTCACCAGCCTGGACGGCGTCACGCCGGTGGTGAATTGGAGTAACCCGTATCCCAATGGTTTCAACCGTCCGTCCGGTTCCACCCAGGGCCTTTCGACTCTACTCGGCCAAGGCATCAGCTTTACTGACCGCGCCAATGTAACGCCTTCTTCCGCGCAGTGGAACTTCAATATCCAACGCGAACTGCCCGGTAAACTCGTCCTCGAAGTCGGCTACGCCGGCAGCCGTGGCTACCACTTAGCTGAAGGCCGCGCGTGGAATCAACTTTCCCCGGAATTTCTTCGCCAAGGCAACGACTTGCGTCAGTTAGTCCCCAATCCTTTCTTCGGACAAATCACCGTCGGGCCGTTGGCGCAAGCCACCGTCACGCGTGCCCAGTTACTCCGGCCCTACCCGCAATTCGATGGAATTACTGCGCAGAACACCGGCTGGGCAGCATCCAACTATCACGCTTTGTTGACCAAAATTGAGAAGCGCTACGCGAGTGGCTTGAGTATTCTCTTCTCCCACACTTACTCGAAGCAAATGGACTATGGCGCCGGACCCTTCGCCGGCGAGACCGTGGGCGGCTCCAACATTCAGGACAACACCAACCTGCGCGCCGAATGGAGCCCCTCCACGCTGGACCAAACCCACCGCTTCATCGCCAACGCCGTTTACGAGTTGCCCTTCTTCAAGAAGAACGTGCTACTGGGCGGCTGGCAACTGGGCGGCATCTGGTCAGCCTTTAGCGGCGGCCCGCTGGGCATCACCGCGGCGACCAACAATACGTTCTCCCAAGGCGGCGGCCAACGGCCGAATTGGACCGGAGTCAGCGCGAAACTCGACTCGCCAATTCCCACGCGTTGGTTCGACACGACGCAGTTCTCGAACCCGCCTTCCTACGCCTTTGGCAACGCCTCCCGCACCTTCGGCGGCCTGCGCTCCGATGGCACCGCGCAGACCGATGCGACGCTGACCAAAAACACCCGCCTCTTCGAAAAACTCAACTTACAATTCCGCGCCGAGGTTTTCAATATCACGAATACGGCTCGTTTCTCGCCGCCGAATCAAAGCTTCGGCAATCCGCAATTCGGTGTGGTCAACGCGCAGAATAACCTCCCGCGCATTGTGCAGTTCGGTCTGAAGTTGATTTACTAAGAGCGCAGGGTACTAAGAGCGTAGGGTCCGCGGCGCGCCGCGGATGACGTCCATCTCATGGTGGAAGGTATCGAGCAATTCTCCCGGCGGCAGCCCCGGGCAATGCTGCCGTAACCACGGGCCCACCGTCTCCACCGGATCCTGCTCCAGCAAGACGGCCTTGGGCGGCAACACGGAATAGCCAATCGCATTGGCCAGGGAGTCGGCTAGCCAGATCACCTGGCTCAGCTTGCCCAGCTCCGGATCCTGGTGCCAGGCCACGGCGCGCCGGATCGGTTCCGCGATCTTCCACTGCTCCAACGCCAGGGCCGAAAGGCTGGGATGATCCGTATCCAGCACGTCCCGCTCCAGTTGCACCCAACTCTTCGTATTGCCTTCCGCCTCATAGCGGCGTAGGATTTCGCGATAGTCGTCCGGCGCCGCCATCACCACCAGCAGCTTGCCCACGCCGTGCAGTAAGCCCGCCAGAAATGCGCCTTCCGCGAAGTCGTTCGGCATCTGGTCCGCCAGGGTCGCGCCCAGAATCGCCACCGCCAGTCCGTGCTCATTGAAGTCCGCCGTGGACCAGCCCTCCACCGCGGGAAGACGCTTCCACATCTGGCTGACGGACAGCGCCGTAACCACGTTGCGCAACCGGTCCGTCCCGATCAGGTTGATCGCCGCCGCGATCGACGTCACGGTCGACTTCTGCGAATACAGGCTCGAATTGGCCAGCCGCAGCACGCTGCCGGCCATCACCGGGTCCTGCTCAATTAAGCCGGCCAGCGTGCCGCACGAGATGTTGGCTTGGCCAAAGGTGCCCAGCAGTTTTACGAGTACGGGTGAGAACGGAGGAAGTTCAGAGAGTTTGTCGAGGATTTGAGCTTGCGAGGGAGCCACGCGCATATTTCGCTTATCGGCCCCCTGGGATGCTTGTTTAGCTGATGGTCGCTAAATAATGGTGCACGAATTGCACAACGACACTGCCTTCGCCCACGCCGCTCGCCACTCGCTTCACACTGCCGGAACGCGTATCCCCCGCCGCAAAAACGCCAGGGATCGACGTCTCCAGCAAGTAAGGATCGCGCTTCAGCGGCCACTGCCGCGTCAGCTTGCCGTCCGCCTTGAGAGCCGGGCCCGTCCGGACGTAGCCGTGCTCATCCATGCACACTTGCCCCGTCAACCAACTGGTACACGGTTGTGCGCCGATAAAGATGAACAGCAGGCTGGCCGGCACCCGGCGCTTCTCCTGCGTCGCATTGTCGAGCAGCGTGATCTCTTCCAGATGCTCCTCGCCGTGCGCTTCCAACACCTCCGTGCGCGCCAGCACTTCGATGTTCGGCCGGCTGGCGATCTGATCAATCAGGTATTGGCTCATCGTCGCGGCCAAGCCCTCGCCGCGCACCAGCATATGCACCCGCTTGGCGTATTGCGAGAAGTGCATGGCCGCTTGCCCGGCGCTGTTGGCTCCACCGATCACATAGACATCTTCGTCCTGGCAACTCAGCGCCTCGGTGATCGCCGCGCCGTAGTAGACGCCGCTGCCGCGCAGCCGCTCCATGCCCGGCACGTCGAGCCGGCGCCAAGCGAGGCCCGTCGCGATCAACACCGCGTGCGCCGCTACCTGCGCGCCGCTGCTCAACGTGACGAGCTTGAAGGCGCCATCCGTTCGCATCGCCAACGCCTCCTGCGGCGCGAGAATCTCACAGCCGAACTTACGCGCCTGCGCGACGGCGCGCCGCGCGAGGTCGCCACCGCTCAGTCCGGCCGGGAAGCCCAGGTAATTCTCAATGCGGGAACTCAGCCCGGCTTGGCCACCAGGAGCTTCGCGGTCCACGAGTAGTGTCCGCAGACCTTCGGAGGCCGCATAGACGGCCGCGGCCAGGCCGGCCGGGCCGGCGCCGACAATCAGGAAATCGTAAAACGTCGTGTCGGCTTGGGTCTTAAAGCCCAGCTTCACCGCGATCTCTTCGGTGCTGGGGCTCGCCAGTTGTGTGCCGTCGTGGAAGAGAATCAAGGGCAGGCTCGGGCGCCCGGCCAGCGCGCCTTCGAGCGACGGGTCCTTGAGCGCCACCTCGACGTCGATCCAGCGGAAGGGCACCTGATGACGGCCGAGGAAATCCTTGATGCGGTGCCCGTCTTGTGACCAACGATGCCCAATCACGCGAATGCCACGGAAGGGCGGCTCGAAGGTGTAGTGCCAATCATCGAGCAGGTCGTCGAGCACCGGGAAGAGGTTTTGCTCCGGCGGGTCCCACGGCTTCAGCAGGTAGTGATGCAGGCGAACGTCGTTAATGGCCTTGATGGCCGCGTCGGTGTCGGCATAGGCCGTCAACAGCACCCGCCGCGCTTCGGGGTGAAGCTCACGCGCCGCGTTCAGGAACGTAACGCCGTCCATCTCGGGCATGCGCTGGTCGGCCAGCAGCAAAGCGACGTCTTCCTGGCGTTCCGCAATCTGACGCAGAGCTTCCAAAGCCGCCTGTCCACTATCCGCGCGCAGAATGCGGTACTGGGCGGAGTACCGCCGGCGCAGGTCGCGCTCAATGCCGCGCAGCACTTCCGGGTCATCATCGACGGTCAATAGGTAGGGTTTTGGCACTAGACTCTTCCTTCCAGTTTCGCAGGAAATCGGCGGCCACCTGGGCGGGCTCCTGCTTCTTTTGCGTGACAGCCGCATTCATCTGCCGCATCAGCGTGGGGGCGATCACGCCGGTAAGCTCGTCCAGCGCGGCCCGCAGACCCGGATGCAGATTCAACGCCGCGCGGCGTACAGCGAGGCAGGTCTGGTACGGCGGGAAGAAGTGCAAGTCATCCGCGAGGACAATAAACTCGCCGGACGACAGCGCCGCATCTGTCGTGTTGCCCGCTGCCATGTCGACGTCACCAGCTTGGAGCGCCCGGTAGAGTAGACCGAGGTCCATGGTCTTGAGTGCGGCGCCCAGGCGCAAAGCGTAAGTCTTTTGGAAGAGTGGCCAGCCGTCGGCGCGGGCTTCGAACTCGTAGCCGATCCCGAGCCGCCAATCTTTCTTGCCCGCCACGGCTTCGCTCAAAGTGCGAAAACCTAGCGCCTTCGGAATTACCATGGCGAACGTATTTTCGAAACCCAACGGCCAACCCCATTCCACATCGTGCCGCTCAAAGTAAGCCGCGCGGACTTTGGCGAACACCGCGGCCGCATCGCGCTCCAAGGGTAACTTGAGGCACGCCGTCAGCGCCGTGCCGCTATATTCCGGATATAGGTCAATGTCGCCCTGCAATAGCGCGGAATGCGCCAAGTAACTACCGCCCAGATGCAAGCGCGAGTTCACCTTGAAGCCCAACTGCGCCGATAAATGCGCGCGCAGAATTTCGCCGAGAATATCCTGCTCCGTGAAATTCTTCGCGCCCACGGTGAGTCCCGCGCGGCCGCAGCTCACCAGGCCCGCGCTTAGTATTGCGATAGCTTGTTTTCGATCCATCCCAAAATCCAGTCCGCCAGAATGGCCATCAACGCCGCCGGAATCGCACCGGCCAAAAGTAAGTTCGGCTCCAGGGTCGCGAGTCCTCGATAGAGAAACGTGCCTAATCCGCCCGCGCCCACCGCCGCGGCGACCGTCGCTGTGCCGATGGTAGTCACCGTCGCGATGCGCAATCCCGCCACGATCGACGGCGCGGCGAGGGGTAACTCGACTTCCCGCAACACCTGCCGGGGCGTAAGCCCCATCGCGACCGCGGCCTCTTTCACCGCTTCCGGCACGCTCCCCAGGCCGGCCACCGTATTGCGCAGAATTGGCAGCAGGGCGTAAGCAAATAGCGCCACCACGGCCATGCGCGGCCCAATCCCAATCACCGGCAACAACAATCCGAATAAGGCTAAGGCCGGAATCGTCTGCACCAGGTCCGCGGTGCGGAGTAAGTAGTTACCGGGGCGCGGATTCCGCGCCGCCCAGATTGCGGCGGGCAGGCCCAGCAGGGCCGCCAGACCCACCGCCACCAATACCAGGAGTAAGTGCTCGCCCGCCGCCGCCGCGATATTCATGCGAGCGTCTCCAGGAACAAACGTAACTCCGGCTGCTGGCTCGCCTCAAGATCCTGGCGGCTACCGAAGGCCGCGAGTTTTCCGGCCGACAAGAAGCCGATGCGGTCGCCGAGCGCGAAGGCCTCGCGCAGGTCATGGGTAACGAAGACCGTCGTCACGGCGAGTGACTTCACCAGTTGCTGTAACTGCCGCCGGGTTACCGGATCGAGCGCGGAAAATGGCTCGTCGAGCAAGAGTAACTTGGGCGAGCCGGCCAAGGCGCGGGCCAAAGCCGCCCGCTGCTGCTCGCCGCCGCTGAGTTGGTGCGGGTAGCGATCCAGGTAAGTGGCCGGAAGTCCGATGCGTTCGAGTAAGTCACCGGCCGTGGCGCGCTCCGCGCCGGCCAGATGCATCTGCTCCCCGATGCGACGGTGCGGGAAAAGCCCTAGATTCTGCGGGACAAAGCCGATGGCGCGTCGCAAGGCGTAGACGTCCCACTCCGCGACGGCGCGGCCCAAGACGGTCACCGTTCCGGTGCTCGCCTCCAGCAAGCGGTTCATCAGGCGCAACAGAGTGCTCTTCCCGCTGCCGCTGCGTCCGAGTAACACCGTGATCTCGGCGGCGCGAAACTCCGCGTCTATGCCGCGTAGCACCGGACGCCCATCGCGTTCGCAACTAACTCCGGCGAAGCGGATCATGCGGGCGGCTGCAGCGGCAGCCGGATCGTGAATACAGTATTACCCGGCTGCGACTCAAAGTCGATCGTGCCGTAGTGCTGGTGAATGATGCGATACACCGTATCCAGGCCCAGCCCCGTGCCTGAGCCCTGCGGCTTGGTGGTGAAAAACGGATCATACACTTTCGTCGCAATCGCCTCGGGAATACCGCTGCCATTGTCGGCGAACTCCACTACGGCGTAGTCCACCTCCACGCGCGTGCGCACCTTCAGGCAAGCTGGCCCTTGGCGTTCCTGGTAGTTGAGCATGGCGTCAATCGCGTTGTCGATCAGATTCGTCCACACCTGATTGAGTTGGCCGCCTTGCGCGCAGATCCTGGGTAAGTGGGGATCGTAGTCGGTCTCTACGCGCACGCCCTCCTTGAAGCGAAAGCTGAACATACGCAGCGTGGTATCGAGACTGTGGTGTAAGTCGATCTCCGCCAGCGCCGCGCGGTCCATGTAGGAGTAATCCTTGATGGCCTTCACTAAGTCCGCGATACGCGTGGTGGCGGTGAGCATCTGGGCCAGCACCTGCTCCATCTGAATCGCCGCCGCCACGCGCTGCAAACCAAAGGCACGGCAATCATGGGCCCAATCGACCGTACGCCTTTCGAGCTCTTCGCGGACCAAGCCGGCATCGACAAAGGCGGCCGCGAGATCCCAAGGCTCGGCGACGCCGAGTTCTTGCAGGTAGTCGCCCATGGCTTCTTCCCGGTCGCTGCGGGTGAGCGTGTCGAGCGTGGGTGCGTCGCGGATACCGGCGGCCGCGGCTGCCTCGAGCGCGACTACCTCTTTGAGAAAAGTGTCGGTAGGACGCACGGACAAGAAGCCGTCACTCGCGGCTTGAAACTGCTCAAAGGCGCGGCGCGCGGAGAGGCTGGCTTGCCGCGCCGCCGAAGCCGGATTATTCAATTCGTGCGCCAAGCCGGCGGAGAGCTTGCCGAGCGACGCGAGTTTCTCGTGCTGCGTAATCGTCTTGGCCGTCTCGCGCACGCGGTCCGTCAGAATGCCGACGAGCTTGGGAATCAGTTCGGGCAGTTCAACGTACATCTCGGGAAACAGCGCGCGCGGGAACAGAAGGAGCCGAGTCGGTACCACGGTGCGCGTGGTAGCGGGGAAGATCTTCATGCGGGAGAAGGGCAGCGCACCGGTGACGCTGCCCTTCTCCACCATATAGACGAACGTGTCGCTGCCATTCTCGCGCCGGTGGCCTTGCATCGTGCCCTCCAGCACCACCGTCAGCGTGTTGGCCTCATCGCCGATCATGGTGACCGTCTCGCCTGCCGCGAAGCAACGCTCCTCGCTGCGTTCCAGAAACCAACGCAACTGATCGTCGCTTAGTTCGCTGAAGGCGCCTACTTGCCGCAATTCGTTGATTCGTTCGCTGCTGATTGTCACGCTTCCTCGATTATGTCTCGATCTCGATCACCTCGGCGTACTGCTGCCGGTAGGAGGCCGGGTCGCCGCCCGTAAGCAGTGAGCGCAGGGCGCCATTCACCACGGCGTGCGCCACGATGGCGACGCGTGGCTGGGGCGGAATCTTCTCGAGCGCGCGGCCCAAGCGCACCAGCAACTCAGCCAGTGTTTCGCCATTTGGCGCTGGCACGCTAAACCAATTCGCCAACTTGCGTTCGGCTAACTCCGGATCGCGCGCCGCGATCTCGGCCCAGGTGAGCCCCTCCCAGTCTCCAAAGTGTAACTCGGCGAGTTCGTCCAACGTCGTTTGCGGGGCGGCGATAAAAGCCGCAGTTTGCTGGGCGCGCTGCAACGGACTCACATAGACCTGGTCCACCTGAAGCGACACCAACGCTGCCGCTTGCGTGCGGCCGTTGTCCGAGAGCGGCGGATCCGTCCGGCCGATAAACCGGCCGGCCAACGTTGGTTCCGCGTGCCTTACCAGATAGAGGCGCATAGCAGTAAGATGAACCCTTCCACAACTTGGCTGAGCGCGCCGCAACAGTCGCCATTTACGCCGCCGAGGTGTCTTTCGTAGAAGTCGCGGGCGATGAGGGTAAGGCCAGCCGTGCCCACCAAGGCCGGCAGCGCGATGACGCCTAAAGGTATCGTGATCACGGCGGCCAGCAAAATAGCCACGACGGCGCGCGGGGTGATGAGGCTCAACGCGAACAATCTACCCGAGCCCTCGCCGGCCGGGCGGCTAATCCACGCTAGCGCCACTTGGGACGTGCGGCTCAGCGCGCCGGCCGCCGCCAGGCTTTCGAGTAAGTGGCTGCTGGTTTGCGCAATCGCTTGCCAGCGGAGGCCGACCGAGAAGACCAAAGCCAACGCGCCAAAAGCACCGATGCGCGAATCCTTGAGAATCGCCATGACTCTTTCGGGCGGCCGTTGGCCGCCGAAGGCATCGGCACAGTCGGCAAGGCCATCTTCATGCAGAGCGCCGCTGAGTATAATCAATAGAAGAACCGTCAGCAAGGCGTTGACCGGCTCGGCGACATAGCCGGTAAGTAGTAAGTGGAAGCCACCGGCGGCCAATCCAAGCAAGCCACCCACGATCGGAAAGTAGCCCGCGGCTTCGCCAGGGGCGCAAGTGGAGCTGCGGACGGGCAGCACGGTCAAAAACTGTACGGCACCCAGGAAACGGATCATGGCTGCTTCACCTTCAGCGCGCAGCCAAACACCATCCAGTAGACTTCGCGCGCCGCCCTCGCCGCATCCTGATTCAGCCGCCCTTGTAAGTCGCGAAAACGGCGCGCCAGGGCATTCTCCGGCACAATCCCACAACCCACCTCGTTCGTCACGGCAATCACCGTAGCTGCACTCGCGGTTGCAGCTGTCAAGAAGTCATTGATGCGTCCTTCCATCGCCGCTTCTTCCTGCAACAGTAAGTTCGTCAGCCAGAGCGTCAAGCAATCAATGATGATGACGGGTTCTCGTAGCTGCGCGAGCCGGCCAGCTAAGTCAAAAGGTTCTTCGTAAGTGATGAATTCCTGTGCGCGCTCCGCCTGATGCTTCGCGATGCGCTCGCGCATTTCGTCATCGAAGGCTTGCGCGGTGGCAATAAAGGCATAGGGCCCGGGGTTGCCGCGCGCCAAGGTCAGCGCGTAAGTGCTCTTGCCACTGCGGCTCCCGCCGCCTACCAGAATTAGAGCCATGTGCTTCTCCGTTTCGAGCGTAGCAAGAGAATGAAGAAAGGCCCACCCAGTAAGGCCGTCAGTACGCCGACCGGAATCTCGGCGGGGGCGAGAATCAATCGGCCTGCAGTGTCGGAGAAGGCGAGAAACACGGCCCCGTAGAGGAAAGAAGTGGGCAGTAGAAGTCGATGGTCAGCGCCGAGTTTCATGCGGAGCGCGTGCGGCACAATCAGGCCCACGAAGCCGATGGGGCCAGTAACCGCGGTGACTAAGCCGGTGAGAATCGAGATCGCGAAGTAACCGCCCCAGATGGCGCGTTGCGCGGACACGCCGCGGGCGGTAGCCCAGTCCTCACCGACGGCGAGTAAGTTCCAGTCGCGGGCCCGCAACAGGAGGAGCACTAAGACGGGAGTGATCAGGACGGTGAGCCAAGCTAGTGTTCCGTACTCCACCGTATCAATGCCGCCCATCAGCCAGCGCACAATCACCAGTGACTTACCGAAGCTGGTAACGCTTTGGAGAAAGAGAATTAGTGCGAGGCAGATACTATTCAAGGTAACTCCGGCGAGTAACAAAGTGAATGTCGATAACCGGCCGCCGTCGCTGGCTAAACTGACTACGCCTGCCACCGCAAAGGCCGCGCCCACGATTCCCGCTAACCAGACACCGTTCAGCCCGAGACAAATCGCGGTCACCGCGCCCAGCGAGGCTCCGCTGGCCACGCCCAACGTGTACGGCGTCGCCAGAGCATCACGCAAAAGGGCCTGGCAAAGGACGCCGGCGACGGAGAGGACGCCGCCCGCCAGTAAGCCGAGTAAGACGCGCGGCAAGCGGATGTCGAAGACGATTTCCTTGTCGGGTGACACGCCGGCCCAGGCTTGCGCCAAGGATACATTCGCCGAACCGGCTAACGGCAGTAACATCGCGCTCGCGATCACGGCGGCGACGCCAAGATACAGCCAACTCGACTTACTCATAAAGGATCACCGGGCGCGAGGCGCGATTTTGTTGGATTACCGCGTCCACGTTGAATACGTCGCGTAGACAAGCTTCGTTCAATACGTCCATGGGCGCGCCGTCAGCGGATAGCTGGCCTTGGTGCAGGATCAACAAACGGTCAGCGTGAGCGGCGGCTAAGTTGAGATCATGGGTGACGGCGATCACCAGCATGCCCTCTTCGCGCGGCAGACGGGCCAGCAGGCGATAGAGCGCGACCTGATGGGAGAGGTCAAGGAAGGCGGAAGGCTCATCAAGGAGTAACACGCGCGGCGTTTGCGCCAAGGCCGCCGCCAGGATGACGCGCTGGCGTTCGCCGCCGGAGAGCGACACAAAGTCGCGGCAGCGGTAGTTACTCGCGTCGGTAAGTTCCATAGCGCGCTTCGCCGCCGCGAGGTCCGCCGGCGACTCCTGCCAACCTCGGCCGTGCGGCGTACGCCCCATCAGCACAATCTCCTCGGCGCTGAAGGGAAAATTGATCTGTACGTTCTGCGGCAAGAAGGAGACTTCGCGCGCAAAGTCCCGCCGAGGCCATTGCGGTACCGACTTTCCCCGGTACTCGCAAAGCCCCGTGTAACCCGGTTTCACTCCGGCCAGAATTCCCATCAGCGTCGACTTGCCCGCGCCATTCGGGCCCAATACGGCGACAAACTCCGGCCGCACGAACTCGGCTGACACGTCGGCGAGCACGCGCGCGGCGCCGTAGTTCATGCCGGCTTGGGACAGGCGGAAGATCATGGCTTACCCTGGATCATCTTTTCAAATTCGCGGGCAGCATCGACGACGCGTGGACCCGGCACGACAAAGATATCCGAGGCGACAGCGAAGACGCGCTGCCGCTTCGTCGGGAGCTTGTTGTAGAGCGCACGTACTTCGGCTAAGTGGCCCGGAGGGACGGCGTCGGTATCGGCCATGTCGCCCATGTCGATGATGACCTCAGGTTGGCGCGCGAGAATCTCCTCGACCGAGATCTTCGGATAGGAGACCGGCGCATCGGCGAAGATATTCTGGCCTCCGGCCAGGGCGATAAGTTCGTTCAGGTAAGAGTCACGCCCAACGACGATGAGGCCAGTAAGTTGGCCCGGATTGCGGCCCACCACGAACATCGTTTTTCGCTTTGCCTTGCCGGCGTTGCGCGCGCGAATGGCGTCGAGGTCGCGGCGCATACTTCCCGCAAGCTTTACGGCGCGCGCGGGGTCGCCCATGGCTTTGGCGATGTTGTGGAGAGATTGCTCAATCGCCGCGAGATCCTTCCGTTCAATCGCCGCCATCGCGACGCCGGGCAAGGTGACGCGCGTGGTGGTGGGATCCGAGATGATGAGGTCCGGCTTGAGCCCGGCGATCGCCTCTAAGCTAGGCCGCAGGTAACTGCCCACTTGAGTCTTCTTCCGCGCTTCGGGCGGGTAGTGGCAATATTTCGTAACTCCCACGACGCGGTCGCCCCAGCCCATCGCGTAGAGCATTTCGGTGGCGCTGGGGGCGAGAGAGACGACGCGCTGTTGCGCAGCGAGTAAGTTGGCAAAGAGAAGAATTACTGTGCAGCGCATAGGTACTCCTGAAGTAAGTCGATCAGCCGTAGATTGTCGGGCCGGGTGCGGACGGCTACACGAATGGCGGGCTCGTCGACGCCGGGAATGTGAGTACAGTCGCGCACCAGGACGCGGCGGGCGGCGAGCCATTTCGCTAAGTCAGCGGGGTTCTGCGCAGTTTTCACAAGCAAGTAGTTCGCGACGCTGGGCTGCGGGCTAAGGCCGGGCAGTGTGAGCTGTCGCGTAAGCCAGGCCCGTTCCGTGGTGACGAACTCTCTGGTCGCACGATGATGACCAGTCGCTTCGATCGCGACGAGCGCGGCGGCTTCGGCGAGGACGCTCACCTGCCAGGGTTCGCGGCGGGGCAGCATCGCGGGAATCGCCTGGCCGGCCAGGGCGCCGATGCGCAGCCCCGGCAGGGCATGGAGCTTCGTGAGCGAGCGCAGGACGAGTAAGTCCGCGTACTTCGGGATGAGCGACAAGGCGGATTCCGCCTCGGTAAATTCAATAAAGCTCTCGTCGACGATCAACGCATGACCGGCTTGCAAGATGCCTTCGATGGCCGCGAGCGGGAGTAAGTCACCCTGTGGATTATTGGGCCGCGTGACTACGGCGAGGCCGTCGAGGTCCGGCCAGCGCTTGACTAACTTTGCCTCGGGATAGGCGCGGTGGAACTCGCTGAAGGTAGGAATCAGGAGAGTAACGGGCCGGGGAGTGCGCGCCACAAAATGAATCAACTCCGTCGCGCCGTTGCCCGTGAGGATATACTCTGGAGGGAGTTGCCATTGGCCGCCAAGAGCGTTTCGCAAGGTAAGAGACTGCGGTTCTGGATAGTGCGGAACACGCGACACAGCGGCTATCAGAGCTTCTTTTACTCCTGGGGCCATCCCGAGCGGATTGATCGAGGCGGAGAAATCCAGTATCTCCTCCGGGGCGCAGCCTAACTGCCGGGCGAGCGCATAGATATTGCCACCGTGGGTAATCGTCATCGGCTGACGCTCCAGGCGAGTAACACCGCCAGGGCCGACGTTCCGTAGAGTAAGTGCCGCGTGGCGCGGAATACTTCGAGCGAGAGCGGGCGGCGAGGTTCGCCGAGCGTGGCCTTCACGGAGGGCACGCCCTGATAGTAATTCAGTCCGCCGAGCCGCACTCCGAGGGCCCCGGCGACGGCGGCTTCCGGGTAGCCGGAATTCGGACTCGGTTGCGAGGCGCCATCGCGCAGGGCACAGCGAATCGCGGCGCGCGCGTCGTAGCCCATCAGCAGCGCCGCAACGGCGACCAACGCGACGCTGAGCCGCGCCGGCAAGAAGTTCGCGACGTCATCCAGCCGGGCCGAGGCCCAGCCGAACTCCCGATAACGCACGTTGCGATAGCCGCACATCGAATCGAGCGTGCTCGCCGCTTTGAAGGCGGCCATGCCGGCCGGGCCCGCGAGCGCCAGGTAGAACAAGGGCCCGACGATGCCGTCGCTGAGGCTTTCGGCCACTGTCTCGACGGTGGCGCGCAGGATCTCGGGTTCGTCGAGCGAAGCGGTGTCGCGGCCGACGATCATCGACAAGCGCTCGCGAGCGCCGGCGAGGTCGCCGTCGCGCAAGGCGGCGATGACGCGCATGGCTTGCACGTCGAGGTCGCGCACGGCGAGGAAAGTCCAGATCCAAAAGATCGCTAACCAAGGCAGCGTGAGCCAGACGATGCCCGCGGTGGTACCGACGACCAATAGCCAAAGCAGTATGCCGCCAGCGTAGAGCGGCAGGTGGCGGCAGAGCGGCTCCAACTTGACGATCAGCCAACCGATGCCGCGCACCGGATGCGGCAGCCAGCGGGGATCGCCGAGCGCTAAGTCCAACGCGGCGCCGCAGAGTAACTGGGTGCCGGACGTCATAGGAATTCCTCTTCGAATCGCTGTAAGTTGGCGTGCGCGGCAAACCAAGCCGCGAGCCCGTCGTAAGAGGCCTCTTTACTCGGGCCCGCAGTTACTGGACGGCCGAGTAAGTCGCTAAGTAAGTGCTCATCTTCGAGGGCGCCGTGTAAGTAAGTGCCAATAACATTGTCAGTGCAGGCGCCCTCGGGTTTTCCTTCCACCGAGACAAACGGCGCGCAACTCGTCGCGGTCTCGCCCATGTGGATTTCATAGGCGGCAAACTCGTGTCCGCTGGCGGTGCGCGCGCGGACAGCGCGCGTGGTTTTTTCGCCCGCCATTACGGTACGCGCCGGCAACAGGCCGAGGCCTAGGCCGGCCTCGATTTCCGAGTCACTGCGCAGCGGATCCAGAATCTCGTTACCCAGCATCTGATAGCCGCCGCAGATGCCGATGATGCGGGCGCCTTGCGTGTGCTGGGCTTGAATCCAGCGGTCCAGGCCTTGTTCGCGCAGCCACGCGAGGTCGGGCAGGGTGCTCTTCGTGCCGGGCAGAATCACGGTGGAGAACTGCCGGTGGAGCGGACGCGTAACCCAAGCGGCATCGGGCAACAGGCGAAAGTCGGTCAGGTTCGAGATACGCGGCAGGCGAATGATGGCGACGTCGCTCGCGCTCGCGCTACGGCCCTCGATCGACACGCCGTCTTCTTCGTCGATCGTGAACTCTTTGAGGTAAGGAAAAACGCCCAGACAAGGCTTACCCGAGCGGGCTTCGAGCAGGCCGACGCCGTCCGTGAAGAGCGAGGGATCGCCGCGAAAACGATTCACAGCGAAGGCGCGGACGAGGTCTCGCTCCCAGGGCTCCAGCAGCGAGATGGTGCCGATGATGGCGGCGAAGACGCCGCCGCGGTCGATGTCCGAAACCAACAGGGCCGGGGCGCCGACGGCGCGGGCGAGGTTCAGATTGACCAGGTCACGCGACTTCAGGTTCAGTTCGGCGACGCTGCCCGCGCCTTCGATCACGATGTAATCGAAGCGCGCGGAGAGGCGTTCGTAGGCGGCCAGCACCTCCGCGAAGAGGAAGTCGAAGTGCGTGTAGTACTCGCGGGCGCGGAGGTTGCGCCAGACCTTACCGTGGAGCACCACCTGGCTGCCCATGTCCGAGTTGGGCTTGAGGAGGATGGGGTTGAAGTCCGGGTGGGGCTCCAGTCCGCACGCCTCCGCCTGGGCCACTTGCGCCCGGCCGATTTCGCCACCGCCAGGGCAAGGGAACGAGTTATTCGACATGTTCTGCGCCTTAAAGGGCGCGACACGGAAGCCACGTTGGCGGAGGTGGCGGCAGATGGCGGTCGTCATCCAGCTTTTGCCAGCGTGCGACGTCGTGCCGCCGATCATGAGCGGTTTGGCTGGCAAGTTCCCCCTCGGAACTTCTCACTCGCGGATCAGCGATTGATGAACCCTCCGATTTTAGCAAACGTTAGGCTACTGGCCGCCCAGCAGTTGCATCTGCTTCTTTTCGACGATGTCGCCGCGCAGGGGCGCGAGGACGCCGAGCAGGGCGGCCTTTTCCGGGAGCGGCACCTTGAACTTGTCGAGCGAGATGACCAGGTCCTCCACCAGGGCGTCGAACTCAAGGTCGGTGAGTTGCATGCCGCGATGGGCGGTCTTCATGTCGCGGCCGGTGTAGGCGCAGGGTCCACCGGCGCCGGCGCAGACTTGGTCGATCAGGTTCTGGCGAAGCGCGGCGACGCGGGCTGGGCTGGCTACGGTTTGCGCGAAGAACTTGTTGATCCGGTTGTCGGCGACCACGACACCGAGGAAATCGTCGATCACGGCGCTGATGGCCGGCAGTCCTCCGATATTCGTAAAGAGCGACGGGACTCCGGCGGGCTCCACCGCAATGGCCGTGACCTGGTCGAGCGTGCCGATGGTGCCGGTAAGCGTGGCGCGGGCGCTGGCGAAGTCGATTTCGTAGAGCTGCACGCGGGCCGTGCCGTTCTCTCGCGTGGCTAAGTAACCGCGATTGCCAGTGGGCGAGATATCAAAGCCAGTTACATCGGAAAAGTCGCCGCGGATGGTGAGAAAGGGAGTGAGTAATCCGTCGTTGGGCGGTGACTGGATGACGAGGGCGCGCCGGGCTAAGTCGAAGTTATAGAGCGTCGTACTGGTGGCTCCGGCGACCGAATTGGTGTAACCCGAGGCGACAATATTTGGCGCCGTGCCGTCGGTGTAATAAAGCTGGCCGTCGTTGGCGACTAACGCGCCGGTATCGGGGTGCGCGCGCAGGTTTTGGCCGGTATTGGTGACAATGCGAATACGGTCGACGGTGGGGTTGAAGTCGAAGCCGAAGCGGGTGCCGGTCAAGTTACTCGTAATCGGTCCGCCACCTACGGGGGTAGCGGCACCCGTGGCTGGATCAATGAGGTATAGGCGCAAGGTGCTGCTGAGGGCGTAGAGTTTTTTATTCGCGGGGCGAAAATCGATGCCAGCGATGCTTTCGCCGGGACGCAAACCGCGAATGATGTTCATCGAGAGGATGGCGCCTGGTCGATCAGAGTCGAAAGTGACTAAGACAGCGCGCGAGTCGACGGCGTAGATACGCTCCGCGGAAGCAGAGGCGGCGCATAGAGTGAGGGCGGCGAGGGTAGAGGCCCAACGTGGCATCGGTATTTCTCCTGAAGGAAGTTACACGGCAATATTGCCGCTTCCTTGAGGCATACGAAATCGCCGGGGCGGCGGATTTAGGCGGCGTCGTGAAAGATGAGGCCGAGGGTATGGCGATGTCCACTGCGCAGAGCGCTGACGCCGTGGCGCATGTGGACGCGATAGACACCACGCGAGCCGGTAACGGGCCGGTGATGGACCGGGAAGACGACGGCATCGCCCAGGCCCAGCGGCACCACCTGAACGCGGGACTGCATACGCGGCCGCTGCTCGGTGAGGACAAACTCGCCGCCGGTGAAGTCGGTGCGCGGGTCGGCGAGCAGGATAGCGACCTGCAGGGGGAAGATGAGGTCGCCGTAGAGATCCTGGTGCAGGCAGTTGTAGTCGCCCGGGCCGTAGCGAAGCAGTAACGGCGTGGGCCGCGTCTGTCCGGCGGCGTGGCAGCGTTCGAGGTAGTCGCGATGCTCCGGAGGGAAGCGCGCCGCCAGCCCCAGAGCTTCGTGCCACTGATTGGCAATCGCGGCCAACGGCGGATAGAGGGCCGTCCGCAACTGGGCGACCAGGGCCGGCAAGGGGTACGCAAAGTAGGCATACTGGCCGCGGCCGAAGCCATGGCGCGCCATGACGACGCGGCTGCGAAAGAGCGGGTCATTGTCGTAGGTGGCGGCGAGGGCGCGGCAGTCGGCGGGTGGGAGCAGGCCGGGAAGCAAGGCGTAGCCATGGTCATTCAGGTGCGGGTTCAGGGACATGGAGGGCAGTGTACAAAACGGGGCCGCCGAAGTTCTGTCCGTTTCTTGCTGCTGTTTATCAATTACTTACGGGAGCGCTCAGACCAAAACTCCGCCAATTGTTTCGCCGGACGAGGGGACAGGGGCATGATGATTGCTGTTTTGGTAGGAGGCAACGGGCGCCGGTTGGTCCATGGGGAGGGTGGCTTCTCGAAGCACGGGTTCTGAATTTGGCGCGTCAGCCTGGCGTGAGCCTGGGGGTGACGAAACGGACCGGCGAGTGGTTGATTCTACAGCCTTTCGGGCGCGTTCGAAGGAGCGGTTGACCTCGTTCTGGTAGCGGAAGAAAGTGTGGTGGATAGCTTTTTCCTCTAAGGTGCCGGCGAGTCCGGTGAAGGGAGTTTCGGCGAGGGCTTTGTCGGGGTTGAGTCCGCGGGA